>NZ_JBIVKH010000002.1:0-1054295 GCF_044750685.1 Streptomyces sp. NPDC088785 | reverse complement strand
ATCTGGCGTTGATTTTTGGCACGCTGTTGAGTTCTCAAGGAACGGACGCTTCCTTTGTACTCACCCTCTCGGGCTTTCCTCCGGGCGCTTCCCTTTGGTCTTTCGTGTTTCCAACCTTACCAGATCCTTTTTCCGTTCCGTTTCCGGTTCGGAGTTTGTTTCCGGTGGCCGTTGGAGGGCCTTTGCCTTTCGGCGTGTCCACTACGTTAGCGGATTTCCTCGGCGACTCATAATCGAGTTCCAGGGGCCTGAATTTCGACATGCAAGCACGCCGAAGAGACCCCGCCAGGGGAAGTCGTAGGTAGTGGTTTGGCCGCTCTCGGATGCTTGCTGAACGCCGTACCCGTTCAAGCGGCTCGGGCCACATTACGGATCGCGCAAGGGCGCGTCAAGCTCGTCGGCGCGGAGTATGCGGCCGATAAGGGCTGACCGTCGGGTCGTCGGAGATCCAGAAGCGCCACGGGTGGACGCCCCCGGGGCCCGAGACTCCGGTGCGCGGGCCGCTCCGTACCTGGTCGGCGGGGGTGGTGGTGCCGTGGAGCAGGGACAGGGGCGCGTCGGGGCCGGCGCAGGCGTCGATGCCATCGAGGGAGCGGTCCACGTCCAGGGCCGTCGCCAACCGGGCCGGACCTTTGGCCAGTTCCCTGTCGTTGCGGGCCGAGAGTCGGCGCTTCCGGGCGGACTCGGCGCCCCGCGTGATCTCGCCGGCGCGGAGCAGGACGGCACTGGCCCGGCCCTCCTCGCCGCAGACGAGGTTCATGCAGTGCCACATGCCGTAGGTGAAGTAGACGTACACGTGTCCGGGCTCGCCGAACATCACGCTGTTGCGGGCCGTGCGGCCTCGGAAGGCGTGGGAGCCGGGGTCGTTCTCGCCGTCGTACGCCTCGACCTCCGTGATGCGGAGTTCCACCGGGCCGTCCGGGGTACGGCGGACCAGGACGCGTCCGAGGAGGTCGGGTGCGACGTCCAGGACAGGTCGGGCGAAGAAGTCACGGGGCAGGGGCGTACGGTCAGGGGCCGCGATCATGCCGTCCGAGGGTAACGGAGCGGGCGGCGTGGGCACGTGCGGAACCGGGCGCGGGTGTATCGCGTTCGTAGTGACCAGTACGAAGCAGTACGAAGCAGTGTTGTCGTCGTCTAGCGCGCGTACGCGTACGGAGGGAATCGGGACATGGGGTTCAAGCGGCTGTTGGCGAGTCTTGGTGCGGGCGGGGCCTCTGTGGAGACCGAGCTCATCGAGCCCAATGTCGTACCCGGCGGTGTCGTCCAGGGTGAGGTGCGGATCCAGGGCGGTTCCGTCGAGCAGGAGATCGAGGGGCTCTCGGTCGGATTGCAGGCGCGGGTCGAGGTCGAGAGCGGGGACCAGGAGACCAAGCAGAACATCGAGTTCACCAAGACGCGGCTCGGCGGTGCCTTCACCCTTCAGGCCAACGCGGTGCACGCGGTGCCGTTCGGCCTGGAGATCCCCTGGGAGACGCCCGTCACCACCATCGACGGACAGCAGCTGCGCGGCATGAGCATCGGGGTGACCACCGAGCTGGCGATCGCGCGGGCCGTCGACTCCGGCGACCTCGACCCGATCAGCGTGCACCCGCTGCCGGCGCAGCAGGCGATCCTCGACGCCTTCATCGGGCTCGGGTTCCGCTTCAAGAGCGCCGACATGGAGCGCGGGCACATCCGGGGCACGCGGCAGAAGCTGCCGTTCTACCAGGAGATCGAGTTCTACCCGCCGCAGCAGTACCGGGGGCTCAACCAGGTCGAGCTGAGCTTCGTCGCCGACGACCGGGAGATGGACGTCGTCCTGGAGATGGACAAGAAGCCGGGGCTGTTCAGCGAGGGCAGCGACACGTTCCGGTCGTTCGTCGTCGGCCACCACGACTTCCAGGGCACCGACTGGTCGGCGTACCTGCACCAGTGGCTGTCCGAGGTCGGCAGCAAGCGGAACTGGTTCTAGGGTTTGTCTGTCTCTGAAGACTCGTCCAACAAGGAGGTGACGTTGTGAGCGAGCAGCCCGGGCGTGCTCCGCTGCCTCACGACTTCCATCCGCAGGTGCCGTCCTTCACCGTGGTGAGCGACGACTTCTCGGCGGGTGGGGTGCTCGACGACGCGCAGGTCTACGCGGAGGGGAACACCTCGCCGCATCTGCGGTGGGAGGGTTTCCCGGCCGGCACCAAGAGCTTCGCGGTGTCCTGCTTCGACCCGGACGCGCCGACGGGCAGCGGGTTCTGGCACTGGTCCGTCTTCGACATCCCGGTCTCGGTGACCGAGCTGCCGACGGGCGCCGGCACCGGAAAGTTCGAGGGGCTTCCCGAAGGCGCCGTCCAGGTGCGCAACGACTACGGGAGCAAGGAGTTCGGCGGCGCGGCGCCGCCCGCCGGCGACCCGGCCCACCGGTACGTGTTCACGGTGTACGCCGTGGACGAGGAGAAGCTGGGGCCCGACTCCGACGGTTCGCCCGCCTTCGTGGGCTTCAACCTGCGCTTCCACACGCTCGCGCGTGCCCAGGTGATCGCCGAGTACGCCGCTCCCGCCGAAAGTCGGGACGAGTAGGCGTTCACGGAACGTTTGCCCGCCCCTGGTCTTGGAATTGATCAGGGGCGGGCATTTTTTTATTGCGTTGTCCATCTCGGCGTGCACGGCCAGAGTTGACGCACGGACGCCGAGGGGTGATCCGGTGCGCACGGGAGGTGGGCAGGATGCGGGACACACTGGTGCTGAACGCGAGCTTCGAGCCGCTCTCGACGGTGACGCTCAACCGAGCGGTGGTGCTGGTCCTGACGGACAAGGCCGTCGTCGAGCAGGCCCATCCCGACCTGCGCATGCGCGGTGCCGCGATCGAGATGCCCGTACCGCGGGTGATCAGGCTGTGCCGGTACGTGCGGGTGCCGTTCCGAAGACGCGCGCCCTGGTCGAGGCGGGGCGTGCTCATCAGGGACCAGCACCGGTGCGCGTACTGCGGGAAGCGGGCGACGACCGTGGACCACGTCGTGCCGCGCTCCCGGGGTGGGGCCGACTCCTGGCTCAATACCGTCGCCTCCTGTGCCGAGGACAACCACCGCAAGGCGGACCGGACGCCGGAGCAGGCCGGGATGCCGCTGCTGCGGGAGCCGTTCGAGCCGACGCCCGCCGACGCGATGCTGCTGTCGCTCGGTTCCGGCGACGTGCTGCCGGACTGGCTGAACCAGCGCGGTCAGCGGGCCGCCGCATAGGCGTACGGCGAGGGGGGTCCCGCAGCCTCGGGCTGCGGGACCCCCCTCGCCGTACGCCGTGGCCGTCAGTCGATCGGGGGCTGCTCGCGGCGCTCCTTGCCGGCGGCCGGGGCCGGGCTCGGACCGCCCATCGGGCCGAAGTTGCCGATCGCGCCCGACAGGCCCTTGAGGGCGTCGCCGATCTCGCTGGGGACGATCCAGAGCTTGTTGGCATCGCCCTCGGCGATCTTCGGGAGCATCTGGAGGTACTGGTACGAGAGGAGCTTCTGGTCCGGGTCCCCGGCGTGGATGGCCTCGAAGACCGTACGGACCGCCTGGGCCTCGCCCTCGGCGCGCAGGGCCGCCGCCTTCGCCTCACCCTCGGCGCGCAGGATCGCCGACTGCTTCTCGCCCTCGGCCGTAAGGATCTGGGACTGGCGGATGCCCTCCGCGGTGAGGATCGCGGCGCGCTTGTCACGGTCGGCGCGCATCTGCTTCTCCATCGAGTCCTGGATGGAGGTCGGCGGCTCGATCGCCTTGAGCTCGACGCGGTTGACGCGGATGCCCCACTTGCCGGTGGCCTCGTCGAGGACGCCGCGCAGGGCCGCGTTGATCTCCTCGCGGGAGGTCAGGGTCCGCTCCAGGTCCATGCCGCCGATGATGTTGCGGAGCGTGGTGACCGTGAGCTGCTCGATGGCCTGGATGTAGCTGGCCACCTCGTAGGTCGCGGCGCGGGCGTCCGTCACCTGGTAGTAGATGACGGTGTCGATGTTGACCACCAGGTTGTCCTGGGTGATCACCGGCTGGGGCGGGAACGGCACGACCTGCTCACGCAGGTCGATGCGGTTGCGGATGGAGTCGATGAAGGGGACGACGATGTTCAGGCCCGCGTTGAGCGTGCGCGTGTAGCGGCCGAAGCGCTCCACGATGGCCGCGCTGGCCTGCGGAATGACTTGGATGGTCTTGATCAGGGCGATGAAGACCAACACCACCAGAATGATCAGGACGATGATGATCGCTGACATCGCGTCTCCTGTGCCCTTCGTGCCGGCTTCGACCGGCGACGTCCCGCCGGAAGATCATGGGATCTTGCTGGTCGAGTCTGTCAGAACAGCCCTGGTGTCGTGGCTGCTTCCAGCCACTTCGCGGTGTGCTGAGAGGTTCACATGACGATCGCCGTGGCCCCTTCGATGTCGACGACGTCGACCTGGCGGCCGGGTTCGAACGCGGCGTCGCCGTCGAGCGCGCGGGCGGACCAGATCTCGCCGCCGAGCTTGATGCGTCCGCCGCCGCTGCCGTCGACGCGCTCGACCACCACGGCCTGTCTGCCCTTCAAGGCGTCCACGCCGCTGGCGAGTTCGGGCCGCTGGGAGCGGTGGCGTGCGGCGACGGGGCGTACGACGGCGATGAGCGCGCACGAGACGACGGCGAAGACCACGACCTGGAGCACCACACCGCCGCCCAGGCCGGCCGTCACGGCGCCGGCCACGGCGCCCAGGGACAGCATGCCGAATTCGGGCATGGCGGTGAGGACGAGCGGGATACCGAGTGCGGCCGCCGCGATCAGCCACCACACCCATGCGTCGATGTCTGCCACATGGTCATGGTAGTTCCGCCGACGGCCGTGCGGACAGGGGACGTCCGGCCCGCACGGTGGAGCGGCGCGGTCAGCCGAGGGGCAGGCCGGTGGCGGTCCAGCGGTCGTTCTTCTGCTCGACGAGCAGCGGGAGGCCGAAGCACTTGGAGAGGTTGCGGGAGGTGAGTTCCAGCTCCAGCGGGCCCGCGGCGAGGACCTTGCCCTGGCGGATCATCAGGACGTGGGTGAAGCCGGGGGCGATCTCCTCGACGTGGTGCGTGACCATGATCATCGAGGGGGCGATCGGGTCGCGCGCGAGGCGGCCCAGGCGGCGGACCAGGTCCTCGCGGCCGCCGAGGTCGAGGCCCGCGGCGGGCTCGTCCAGGAGCAGCAGTTCGGGGTCGGTCATCAGGGCGCGGGCGATCAGGGTGCGCTTGCGCTCTCCCTCGGAGAGGGTGCCGAACCTGCGGTCCAGGAAGTCGCTCATGCCGAGGCGGTCGAGGAACGCGCGGGCGCGCTGCTCGTCGATGTCCTCGTACTCCTCCTGCCAGCCGGCGGTCATGCCGTACGCGGCCGTCAGGACGGTCTGGAGGACCGTCTGGCGCTTGGGGAGCTTCTCGGCGAGGCCCATGCCGGCGATGCCGATGCGCGGGCGCAGTTCGAAGACGTCGGTGCCGGGCCGGCCGAGGGTCTCGCCGAGGATCGTGGCGGTGCCGTTGCTCGGGTAGAGGTAGCTGGACGCGACGTTCAGGAGCGTGGTCTTGCCCGCGCCGTTCGGCCCGAGGATGACCCAGCGCTCCCCCTCCTTCACCGACCAGGAGACCTGGTCCACCAGAGCCCGGCCCTCGCGGACCACGGATACGTCCTCCAGCTCCAGTACATCGCTCATGAGCGCGTGATCTCCCATTGCAGTCTCGGCTGTCTCGTGCGTCCGCGGACGGATCGGCTGATTCGCCCCTGGACGCAGCCCCCAGACAAACCTACGCCACTGGTGCGGCCGTCCTTTCCCGCGGCTGCGGTTTTCGCGTCCCGGAGGGCTCCTCGGGGCTTCTAAGGTGGTGCGCATGCTGTCGGAACCACGGTCCGGACGCCTGGCGTCCTGGGGAAATGCCCTGTTGGGCGGATTTGTCGCACCTGATGACGCGGTGCTCGCCATCGTCGGCGAGGACGCCGTGCACCGGGTCGAGGGGGTGCCAGGGGAGAGCGGTCCCGTCGGGCTGACGCTCGCCCTGGGAAGGCTGCGCGCGCTGGGGGCGACCGGGCTGCGGGTCGCGCTGCCCGCGCCGGGGCATCCGCTGGGGCTCAGCGGGCCGCCCGAGTTCAACGCGCGGGCGCTGGAGGCCGAGGAGGCCGTCGTCTGCCGGGGGGCCGCGCTGGGGCTCGTACCGGAGGTGTACGAGGCCGGGCCCGACGGCGATGTGCATGTCGAGGTGGTGTGGCACTGCCTGGCCGTGCGGGAGGCGCCGCCGGCCGACGTGCCGTCCCTCGGCGAGGCCGAGCGGGAGCTGGCGGAGGCGCTGCGGGACGCGACCGAGGTGCTGACGCGGCTGGACGTGGCCGGGTCGGGTCCGGTGGCCGAGGCGGCCGTGGACGCGTACCGGGCGCGGGCCGAGCGGGGGCGCGAGGTGCTGGCCCCGGGGTATCCGCCGCGGGCGGTGCGGGTGCTGGAGCTGGCCCAGCGGGTCGGGCTGCTGATCTCGGTGGCGTACGGGAGCGGGCACGGCGGGGCCGTGAGCGCTTCCGAGATGGGGGCGCGGGCGGTGGCGCTGCGGCCGGTCGAGCGGACGGCCCGGCGGGCCCAGGTGGCCGCGTACAACGCGTTCGTGGAGGAGCGGGAGCGGGGCTGAGCGGCCCCGTCCGCCCCCCGCGGCGGGCGAGGCCCCGCGGACCTGGTCCGCGGGGCCTCGCCGTGCCTGCTGGGCGTGTACGTCAGACGTTCGACGCGACGTTGCCGAAGGCGGGGTTCAGGACGCCGATGACGTTGGCCGAGAGGCCGGAGACGTTCACCGGGACGTGGACCGGGACCTCGGCGTGGTTGCCGGAGACGACACCCGGGGACAGGGTGGCCGCGCCGTCGGCGTTCGCGTCGGCGAAGGCCGCTCCGGCGGACGCGCCCGAAGCGATACCGGCGACGGCGACGGCCAGGACGGCCTTCTTGGCGATGCTCATGAGAAGAATTCCTCCAGAAGTACGGTTCGCCCCCGAACCGCGGAGGCGCACGCTGCGAAACGCGCGGGCCCCGGGGACGACACGGGGTGGGACCGCGATGCGCCCGATCCGGTCAATAAGCTGACGATGGGATCAACGCGGGCGCGCGGGTCCGGGCACGACGGAGCGGCCCCCCGGGACGCATCCCGGGGGGCCGCGGGTCCTGAGGACCGTGAGGCTGTGTCAGCCGTCAGCCGTTGAAGCCGTGGTTCCCGAAGGCCGGGTTCAGGGCGCCGATGACGGACACGGTGTTGCCCACGGCGTTGACCGGGACGTGGACCGGGACCTGGACCAGGTTGCCCGAGCCGACGCCCGGGGACTTCACGGCCTTGCCGTCGGCGTGCGCACCGTCAGTGGCGGAGGCGAGACCGGCACCGGCGGCGACGAGCCCACCGGCGACGAGGGTGACAGCCGCGGCCTTCTTCAGGTTCTTCACTTCTAGTCCTCCTTGGGATCACCGCGGCCAGCCGCCGCAGCACGCACTGGAGAACGCGGCGGGGTCCGACAGGATGCGCCATTCGGATGACATCTACACGACGGTATGAATCTCACACCGGAAGGGAACCGTGCGCCTTGTGGTGCGGTCCGCCGTCCGGTACTGCGCCGGAGCGCGCGCCCTCAGCCCGCCGCGCCGTGGCGCACGGCCCACAGCGCGGCCTGGGTGCGGTCCGCCAGATCGAGCTTCATCAGGATGTTCGACACGTGCGTCTTGACGGTCTTCTCGGAGAGGACCAGGGCGCGGGCGATCTCCCGGTTCGACCGGCCGTCCGCGATCAGGCCGAGCACCTCGCGCTCCCGCTCGGTGAGGGAGCCGCCCCTGCCCTGCCCGCCGTGGCTCTCCTCCTGGGAGAGCAGGGCGTCCGCCACCTCCGGCTGGAGCAGGATGTGCCCCGCGTGGACGGAGCGGATGGCGCCGGCCAGGGCGTCGGGGTCCACGTCCTTGTACACGTATCCGGCGGCTCCGGCGCGCAGTGCGGGCACGACCGTGCGCTGCTCGGTGAAGCTGGTGACGATCAGCACCCTGGCCGGGTTGGCCAGTTCGCGGAGCCTGCGCAGCGCCTCGACGCCGTCCATGCCGGGCATCTTGACGTCCATGAGCACGACGTCGGGCCGCAGCTCCTCGGCGCGGGCGACGCCCTCGGCGCCGTCGGCCGCCTCCCCGACGACCTCGATGTCGTCCTGGATCTCCAGGAACGTGCGCAGCCCGCGGCGCACGACCTGGTGGTCGTCCACCAGCAGGACCTTGATCGCGTCAGCCACCGGGGACCTCCATCTCGACGGTGGTGCCCTTGCCGGGCTCCGATTCCACGGTGAGCCGGCCGCCGGCTCCGCTCGCCCTGTCCCGCATGGAGACCAGGCCCAGATGGCGTCCCGCGCGGCGGACCGCGCGCGGGTCGAAGCCGGAGCCGTCGTCGGTGACGCGGAGCACCGCGCCCGCGCCGTGCTTGTGCAGCGTCACCTCGACCAGCTCGGCCTGCGAGTGGCGCAGGGCGTTGTGGAGCGCTTCCTGGGCGACGCGCAGGACGGCCTCCTCCTGGGCGGCGGGCAGCGCGCGGATGCCGCCGGTCCCGAAGGTGACGTGCGCGCCGTGCGCCCGGTCGAGGACCTGGATCTGGGTGCGGAGCGTCGCCACCAGGCCGTCCTCGTCGAGACCGGCGGGGCGCAGCTCCACGACGGCCGCGCGCAGTTCGTCGGTCGCCTCCGCCGCCAGCTCCACGACGTGCCGCAGCTCGTCCTTGGCGCGGTCCGGGTCGCGGTCGACGAGCTTGGCGGCGGCCTGGGCCGTCAGACGCAGCGAGAAGAGTTTCTGGCTGACCGCGTCGTGCAGTTCGTGGGCGAGGCGGGAGCGCTCCTCGGCGATGGTCAGCTCGCGGCTGCGCTCGTACAGGCGGGCGTTGGTGAGGGCGATCGCGGCGTGCTGGGCGAGGATGCCGAGCAGTTCCTCGTCCTCCTGGGTGAAGCCGCAGCCGCCCCGGGGCTTGTCGCTCTTCTTGTTCGCGAGGAACAGGGCGCCGATCGTCTCGTCGCCGTCCTTGACGGGCAGGCCCAGGAAGTCGGACATGTCGGGGTGGGCGGCAGGCCAGCCCTCGAAGCGGGGGTCGTCGCGGACGTCGGCGAGGCGCTCGGTGCGGGCCTCGCGCAGCATCGCGGCGAGGATGCCGTGCTGGCGGGGCAGCGGGCCGATGGCCTTCCACTGCGCGTCGCTGACGCCGTCGACGACGAACTGGGCGAAGCCGCCGTGGTCGTCGGGCACGCCGAGGGCCGCGTACTCGGCGTCGAGCAGGTCGCGCGCCGAGGCGACGATCGTCTTGAGGACGTCGCGCACTTCGAGGTGCCTGCTCATGGCCAGGAGCGCGGCGCTCACCGCCGCGAGGCCAGCCCGTGGACCGTGACTCATGGCCTCACCGTACCGGTGGGGTGTGACCGTGCGTATCGGACCTGTGGCGGCTTCCGCCTAGGGCCGCGGGCGTAGGGCGAAGGGCCCGGCGGCGTCGCGACCCGCGCCGGAGGTGCCTGGTCCCCCGGCGTTCCTAGGTTGGGCCCTGGACGCACACGGGCCGGAGCGAGGGGACGGTTGTCATGGCGGTAGCGATCATCACGGGGGCGTCGCGGGGGTTCGGCCGGGCGCTGGCGGCCGTGCTGGCCGAGCGGGGCTGGGACCTCGTCCTGGACGCGCGGCACGCGGCGCCGCTGGAAGAGGCCGCGGCGCGGCTCGCGGAGCACGGCGGGACGGTGCGGGCGGTGCCGGGCGACGTGACGGACGGCGGCCACCGGGCCGGGCTGGTCGCGGCGGCCCGGGAGCTGGGCGGGCTCGATCTGCTGGTGAACAACGCGGGTGTCCTGGGGGTGGAGCCGCTGGTGACGCTGGAGGAGCTGCCGGCCGACGCGTTCCGCCGGGCTCTGGAGGTGAACGTGGTGGCGCCGCTGGCGCTGGTCCAGGAGGCGCTGCCGCTGCTGCGGCGGGCGCCGGCCGGTGCGGTGCTGAACCTGACGTCGGACGCGGCCACGGAGGCGTACCGCGCCTGGGGCGGGTACGGGGCGACGAAGGCGGCGCTGGACCGGTGGTCGGCGGTCCTCGCCGTGGAGGAGCCGGAGCTGCGGGTGTGGGCGGTGGATCCGGGCGGGATGCGCACGCGGATGCTGGCGGCGGCCGAGCCGGACGAGGACCTGAGCGGGGTGCCGGCGCCGCGGGACGTGGCGCCCGCCGTCGTGCGGCTGCTCGTCGACCGGCCCGCCAGCGGCAGGTACGCGGCGGCGTCGCTGCTGGAGGTGCGATGACGCTCGCGCTGCGGGTTCCGCGGGAGCTGCTGGCGCGGGTGCCGGCCGAGCAGCGGGGGCCCGGCCGGGACAGGGCGTCGGTGCGGATGCTGGTGTCGCGCGGGACGGCGGTGGCCCATCACCGCTTCCCGGAGCTGCCGGACGTGCTGCGGGCCGGGGATCTGCTGATCGTCAACACCTCGCCGACGCTGGCGGCCGCCGTGGACGGAACGCTCGACCGCGCGCGCGTGGTCGTGCACGTCTCGACGCGGGGCGACGGCGGGCGGTGGGTGGTCGAGCTGCGGGAGCCGGACGGGCGGGGGACGACGCGCCCGCGCGCGGGCGGGCCCGCGGGCTCGGTCGTGGCGCTCCCCGACGGCGTGCGCCTGGTGTTCGAGGAGCCGGTGGCGGCCGGGCACGAGCGGTTGTGGTGGGTGCGGGCGAACGGGGACGTGCCGGGGCTGCTGCGCGCGCACGGGCGGCCGATCCGCTACGCGTACACGGCACGGGACCAGCCGCTGTCGGCCTACCAGACGGTGTTCGCGCTGCCGTACGCGGACGGGTCGGGCAGTGCCGAGATGCCGAGTGCGGCGCGGCCTTTCACGGATCGCGTCGTGGCGCGGCTGGTGAGCCGGGGCGTGCAGTTCGCGCCGGTCACGCTGCATACGGGGGTGGCGTCGGCGGAGTCGCACGAGCCGCCCTACGGCGAGCGTTTCGCGGTGCCGGAGGCGTCGGCCCGGCTCATCAACGCCGCGCGGGCCGGGGGCGGGCGGGTCGTCGCGGTGGGGACGACCGCGGTGCGCGCCGTCGAGTCGGCGGCCGGCGCCGACGGGGTGGTGCGGGCGGCGGGCGGCTGGACGGAGCTCGTGGTGACGCCGGAGCGCGGGGTGCGGGTGGTGGACGGGCTGCTGACCGGGCTGCACGAGCCGGAGGCGTCGCATCTGCTGATGCTGGAGGCGATCGCGGGGCGGGCGGCCGTGGGCCGTACGTACGAGGAGGCGCTGCGGGGGCTCTACCTGTGGCACGAGTTCGGGGACGTGCACCTCATCCTTCCGGAGGAGAAGTCTCACTCTGGGGATTGCGACAGCAACTTTCAGTGAGACGGCAACGCTCTGGATGTGACCCCGCACATAGGGCACAGGTCACGTACGAACGTCTTTAGTGGATCGTCTCGGGACTTAAGTCCCGAGGCTGCACGGGGGCTGGGGGTCGGGAGCGGGCTTCCGGCCCCCTTTTCCCGTGCCCCGGTCCACTACCCGGCTTCGTACGTCACATCGTTGCCACGGTTTTTTGCGGCCGCTAAGAATGGCCACCGTCGCTCAGCGCCGCGGGGTCCTACCCGCGGCGTTCGTGTCCCAAACACGGCCTCCGGGATCCCGGACCGGCGGGCGGCTTCCGTTCTTCGAGAGGTCCCCGTCTCCATGTCCAGGCTCCGCACCTTCGGCCATAGTCCGCTGACCCGCACCCACAAGTTCTCGGTGGCGGGTGTCGCCGCGCTCGGCGCCGCCGCCCTCGCGGCCACCCTGGTCCCGGGTCACGACACGCAGGCCACGGCGCAGAGCGAGACCGTCGCCGCGGCCCCGGTCGCCTTCACCACCAACGCCGGTGCCCAGCAGATCAAGTCCGTGCAGGCCGGTGTCGCCCACCAGCAGGCCACCGCCGACGCGCAGGCCAGGGCCGCCGCCGCGAAGAAGGCCGCGGACGAGCAGAAAAAGGCCGCCGACGAGAAGGCGCGGGCCGAGGCGAAGGCCAGGGCCGACGCCGAGGCGAAGGCCAAGCAGGAGCGCGAGGCGAAGGCCGCCGCGAGCCGGTCCGCCCAGCGCACCGCCACGGTGACCCAGGCGGCCGCCCCGACGTACGCCAACAACCTCGACGGCTGGATCCGGCAGTCGCTGGACATCATGAAGTCCAAGGGCATTCCGGGCAGCTACGACGGCCTGCACCGCAACATCATGCGGGAGTCGACGGGCAACCCGAACGCCGTGAACGGCTACGACGTCAACGCGCAGAACGGCACGCCGTCGATCGGCCTGCTCCAGGTCATCCAGCCGACGTTCTCCGCGTACCACGTGACCGGCACGTCGGCGAACATCTACGACCCGGTCGCCAACATCACGGCCGCCGCGAACTACGCGGCCGACAAGTACGGCTCCATCGACAACGTGAACAGCGCGTACTGAGACCCGTTGCCGGGACCTCCGGGTCCGGAACACGCTGACCCCCACGGCGGAGGAGGGCGGCACCCCGCGGGGTGCCGCCCTCCTCTGTCTTCTCCGGGTCTCTCCCGTCGCCGGTGGCGCGGGGTTACTTGCGCATGACCTCGGGCTCGTGGCGGCGCAGCAGGCGGGCCACCACGACGCCGCAGATGATGCCGAGCACGATCAGGACCGCGAGGTCGATGCCCCACTGGGCGACCGAGTGGTCCCACAGCGGGTCGAGGTCGTTCGGCTTCTTCTCGTCCCACGGCGGCATCACGTGCGACAGGTCGAGCGTGGCGCCCGCGGCGCCGACCGCCCAGCGGGACGGCATCAGCCAGGCGAACTGCTCCAGGCCGATGGAGCCGTAGATCTGGAACAGCACGCCGGTGAAGACGACCTGCACGATGGCGAACATGACCAGCAGCGGCATCGTCTTCTCGGAGGTCTTCACCAGCGAGGAGATGACCAGGCCGAACATCATCGACGTGAAGCCGAGCGCGATGATCGCGACGCACAGCTCGATCGCCGGCGGCATCAGCAGCCCCTGCGCGGGCAGCTCGCGCGGGGTGAAGGCGATGGCGCAGATGATGACGCCCTGGACGGCCGTGATGACGCCGAGGACGATGACCTTCGACATCAGGTACGCGGAGCGGGACAGGCCCGTCGCGCGCTCCCGTTCGTAGATGACCCGTTCCTTGATCAGCTCACGGACGGAGTTGGCCGCGGCCGAGAAGCACATGCCGACCGCGACGATCAGCATGATGGTGCCCGCGTCGGCGTTGAACTTGTCCGGCGGCTTGGGCGGCCCGAGACCGAATTCGGCCGGGATGACGACGGAGACGATGCCGAGGACCGCGGGCAGGATCACCATCAGCCCCATGAAGCCCTTGTCGGAGGCGATGACCGACACGTAGCGGCGGATCAGCGTGAGCAGCTGGGCGCCCCAGGGCTGCGGCTTGGGCGGCTTCACGGCCGCGGGCGGCGGCATCTGCACGGACTGCGGGGCGACGGCGTCGATGTCGGCGGCGTACATCTGGTAGTGCTGCGAGCCCTTCCAGCGGCCCGCCCAGTCGTAGTCGCGGTAGTTCTCGAAGGCGGAGAAGACGTCGGCCCAGGTGTCGTAGCCGAAGAAGTTGAGCGCTTCCTCCGGCGGTCCGAAGTAGGCGACCGAGCCGCCCGGCGCCATCACGAGCAGCTTGTCGCACAGCGCCAGTTCGGCGACCGAGTGCGTGACGACCAGGACCGTACGGCCGTCGTCGGACAGGCCGCGCAGCAGCTGCATGACGTCGCGGTCCATGCCCGGGTCGAGGCCCGACGTGGGCTCGTCCAGGAAGATCAGCGACGGCTTGGTGAGCAGCTCCAGGGCGACGGAGACGCGCTTGCGCTGGCCACCGGAGAGGGAGGTGACCTTCTTCTCCTTGTGGATGTCCAGCTTCAGCTCGCGCAGCACCTCGTCGATGCGCTGCTGGCGCTCCTGCTCGCTGGTGTCGGCGGGGAAGCGCAGCTTGGCGGCGTACTTGAGCGCCTTCTTGACGGTCAGCTCCTTGTGCAGGATGTCGTCCTGCGGGACCAGACCGATGCGCTGGCGCAGCTCTGCGAACTGCTTGTACAGGTTGCGGTTGTCGTAGAGGACGTCGCCGCGGTCGGCCGGGCGGTAGCCGGTGAGCGCCTTCAGCAGGGTCGACTTGCCGGATCCCGAGGGGCCGATGACGGCTATCAGGGACTTCTCGGGGACGCCGAAGGAGACGTCCTTGAGGATCTGCTTGCCGCCGTCGACGGTGACGGTCAGATGGCGGGCCGAGAAGGAGACGTCGCCGGTGTCGACGAACTCCTCCAGGCGGTCGCCGACGAGACGGAACGTGGAGTGGCCGACGCCGACGATGTCGTTCGGGCCCAGCAGGGCGGTGCCGCTCTTGGAGATCGGCTGGCCGTTGACGTACGTGCCGTTGTGCGAGCCGAGGTCGTGGATCTCGAAGCGGCCGTCGGGCATCGCGTGGAACTCGGCGTGGTGGCGCGAGACCTGGAGGTCGGAGACGACCAGCTCGTTCTCCAGGGCGCGGCCGATGCGCATCACGCGGCCGAGGGAGAGCTGGTGGAAGGTGGTGGGGCTGCGGTCGCCGTAGACCGGCGGGGCGCCCGCGACGCCGCCGGGCGCCTGCTGCGGGACCCCCTGCGCCGACGGCGTCGGCCACTGCTGCGGCGGGGGCTGCTGCTGTTGCTGCTGCTGTTGCGGAGGTGCCTGCTGCCAGGCGGGCTGCTGGTACGGCTGGGGCGACGGCTGCTGAGCGAGGCCGGCGGCCTGCTGGTGCGCCTGATGCGCCTGATGCGCTTGGTGCGGCTGGTGCGGTGCGGCCTGCGCGGGCTGTCCGGCGGCCTGCGCCGGGACGCCGGCCCGGGCGCCGCCCCGCGCGGTCAGCCGCGGGCCGTCCGTGGAGTTGCCCAGGTGCACCGACGTGCCGGGCCCGATCTCCATCTGGTGGATGCGCTGCGCCTGGACGAAGGTGCCGTTGGTCGAGCCGTGGTCCTCGATGACCCAGCCGCGGCCGCCCCAGCTGATCGTGGCGTGCCGCCACGACACCCGGGCGTCGTCCAGGACGATGTCACCCCCCGGATCGCGCCCGACGGTGTACGACCGGGACGGGTCGAGCGTCCAGGTCCTGCCATTCAGTTCCAGTACGAGTTCAGGCACTCCATGCCCCACTGAGTTGTCCCCCGAGTTTTTCCCCCGACATGCGAAGTCTAGGGATGTCGAACATCGTGAGGAACTATTTCAGGAACGCCCCCGCGGCCGAAAGTTGGCCCTCGCGCGCGGGGTGGCCGTGGGGTGGTGAAGTGTCCTGTGCGCCTCCCCGGGAGCGCCGCCCGCCGCCCCGTTGACGGGGTGCCGCCGACACCCGGAGAGTGGTGGGAGCCCAGGGGGCGATGCCTTAAGGATCGGGGGGTCCTGATGGAGAGCGGCCGGCAGGGGACACGAAGCGGAGCTGCGCCCGCCGTGCGGTGGGGCGATGTGCTGCTGTCCGCCATCGCCGCGGTGAGCTGGGCCTTCATCACGATGGCGGGGGTCGCGGCGCTCGGGCTCCATCTGCTGGACGCGGACACGACGGGGTCGCTGGGCCCCATGACGGCCGCGGTGGTGGCGATCGGCGTCGGGGGGCGGGTGACGCCGTCGGGGGACGTCTCGGCGTTCGGACTGGACGGTGCGCAGGCCCACACCTCGATCGACATCGCGCCGCTGGGCGTGGGGTTGGTGGGGGCGCTGGTGCTGAGCTGGTTCTTCCTACGGTCCCTGCGGTCGGCGGGAGTCGAGGTGTCGCCGGGCGAACTGCTCGCGCGCGTGGGATCGGTGGTGCTGTTGTTCGTGGCGATGCTGGGCGGGCTCGCCTGGGCGGGTCACGACATCATCACGATTGACGGTTCGAAGCTGGGCCTGAAGGACATTCCGGGCGCGGGGGGTCTGCCCGGCGGGCTCGCGGACCGGCTCCCCGGCGGGCTCGGGGACGAACTGCCGGGCCGGATCGGCGATCTGGTGAAGGCCGAGGCGAAGGTCGGCTTCACCGTGGAGACGGGTGCGACGCTGCTCGGTGGCGCCGCGTTCGTGCTCGGGGTGCTGCTGATCGCGCTGCTCGCGTCGCGCCGTACGCCGTTGCCGCGGGCGCTGGGCGCGGTGCACCGGGTGGTGCGGCCCGCCGTCTCGGCGCTGGTGACGGTGCTGCTGGTGGCGGTGCTCGCGGGCCTCGCGGCGGCGGTGTACGCGATGGTCGGCGACGACCATCCCAGGCGGATCGCGGGCGCCGCGCTGCTGGGGGCGCCCAACGGCGTGTGGATCGGTGTCCCGCTGGGCCTGTTCGTGCCGTGGGACGGCAGGGCGACCGGCGCGCTCACCGGCGTCCTGCCGCACCCGCTGGACGATCTGCTGCGGGACTCCTCCGACCGGCCCGTGACGCTGGGCCGGCTCGCCGAACTCGACAGCAGGGTCTGGCTGCTGGCCGCCGCCGTGGCGCTGATGATGCTGTTCGCCGGGGTGCTGACGGCGGTGCGGTCGCCGGTGGTCCGGGCGCCGTGGGGGTTCGCCGGGCGGTGCGCGCTGCGGCTCGCGGCCGGCACGGCGCTCGCCCTGCCGCTCCTGGTGTGGCTGACGGACGTCTCCGCCGACGCCTCCCTGTCGGTACTGGGCTTCGACGCGTTCGGCGCGGGCCTCGACCTGCACGGCCGGCTGGGCATGGCGGTGCTGCTCGGGGCGGCGTGGGGTGCGGGCGCGGGGGCGCTCGGTGCGCTGCTCTCGTGCGCGGCCGGGGCCGCGGGCAGCCGGGTGTCGCCGCTCGCCGTGGCGGCGGTGCCGGAACCGCCGGCCGGGCCGACGGGACCGTACCGGCCGACGCAGCCGTACCGCCCGGCCGACCCGGACACGAACCCGTACCTGAAGAACCCCTACGACGGGCGCGGCGCGGGCGGGGTGGACGCCGAGCCGACGGTGGCGGGTCCCGTCCGGCCCGGGCCGCGGCCCCGGCCACGGTCGCCCGGCCAGGGCACCGACTGGCCGTCCCCTCCCCCGCCGCCGCCCGCCCCCGGCCCGGGCGGGAACCGGCGACGGCCTCGGGGGCCGACGGGCGAGTGAGGGGCGGGGCGGCGCAGAGGGCCGCCCCACGTCCGGGCGGCCCCGCACGCGCGTGGGCACGTGCCGCCCTCCCGGTGCCGCCCCCGGGGTGCCGACGGCCCCGTCGGCGGACCCCGGTCCCGAGGATCGGAGCGGCGCGGAGCGACCGGCCCGGTCCCGCGCCCAGCTCCCCGCTCGCCAGATCGCCAGATCGCCAGATCGCTAGATGGCCGCCGGTCCTGGTCCGGGTCCCGCGCGCCCGGACAGGGGCACGGTCCCGAGTGGTGGTCCGTGGGGTGCGAGGGCCCGCCTCGGGCCGTCCCGCGGTCGCGCGGCGCGGGCCGTGTCCGGCAGGCGGACCGGCCCCGCGCCCCCGCGCGCGGGCCCGATACCGTAAGGGCATCATGAGCGCTTCGCAGCCCCAGCACCTCGCTGATGCCCCGACCGACACCGCGACCGTGGCGGCCGACGTCCCGACCCTCCTCGTCAAGATCTTCGGCAAGGACCGGCCCGGCCTGACCGCCGGGCTCTTCGACACCCTCGCCGCCTACTCCGTGGACGTCGTCGACATCGAGCAGGTCGTCACCCGCGGGCGCATCGTCCTGTGCGCCCTGGTGACCGAACCGCCGGCCGGTCTCGCGGGAGACCTGCGGGCCACCGTCCACAGCTGGGCGGAGTCGATGAAGATGCAGGCCGAGATCATCTCCGGCATCGGCGACAACCGGCCGCGCGGGCTCGGCCGTTCCCTGGTCACCGTGCTCGGGCACCCGCTCACCGCCGAGTCGACCGCCGCGATCGCCGCGTCGATCACCGACACCGGCGGCAACATCGACCGCATCTTCCGCCTCGCCAAGTACCCGGTCACCGCCGTCGAGTTCGCGGTCTCGGGCACCGGGACCGAGGAACTGCGCACGGCGCTCGCCATAGAGGCGGCGAAGCTGGGCGTGGACGTCGCGGTCGTCGCGTCCGGACTGCAACGGCGGGCGCAGCGGCTCGTCGTGATGGACGTCGACTCGACGCTGATCCAGGACGAGGTCATCGAGCTGTTCGCGGCGCACGCGGGCTGCGAGAACGAGGTCGCCGAGGTGACGGCGGCGGCGATGCGCGGCGAGCTGGACTTCGAGCAGTCGCTGCACGCGCGCGTGGCGCTCCTCGAAGGGCTGGACGCGTCGGTCGTCGACAAGGTGCGGAGCGAGGTGCGGCTCACGCCCGGCGCCCGCACGCTGATCCGTACGCTCAAGCGCCTCGGCTATCAAGTGGGCGTGGTGTCCGGCGGGTTCACGCAGGTGACGGACGACCTGCGGGAGCGGCTCGGCCTCGACTTCGCGCAGGCCAACACGCTGGAGATCGTCGGCGGCCGGCTGACCGGCCGGGTCACCGGCGAGATCGTGGACCGGGCGGGGAAGGCGCGCCTGCTGCGCCGGTTCGCCGAGGCGGCCGGGGTGCCGCTCGCGCAGACCGTGGCGATCGGCGACGGCGCCAACGACCTGGACATGCTGAACGCGGCGGGCCTCGGCGTCGCCTTCAACGCCAAGCCGGTGGTGCGGGAGGCGGCGCACACCGCGGTGAACGTGCCGTTCCTCGACACCGTGCTCTATCTGCTCGGCATCTCGCGCGAAGAGGTCGAGGCGGCGGACGAGCAGGGCGCGTAGCTCCGTCGGGCCACCGACCACCCCGGCGCGGCAGCGGAAGGGGCCCGGCGCGGCGCCGGGCCCCTTCCGTGCGCGCGGGCGCTACTCGCTCGGCGCCCAGTAGTCGGTGAGGGTGGCGGTGCCGGGCTCCAGGCTCTTCCAGGGGCCGGCGTAGGTCAGCACGCAGAAGGCGGCGGTGGGGAAGCCGCGCCGGTCGAGCCGCTCGCGCGCGTCGCCCTCGGCCTTCGCCGTGAGGATCTCGCTGAGGGCCTGCACCCCGGGGTTGTGGCCGATCAGGACGACGTCGCGCACGTCGTCCGGCGTCTCGTTGAGCACGGCGATCAGCTCGCCCGGCGACGCGTCGTAGATCCGCTCCTCGTACACGGTCCTGGGCCGCTCGGGCAGCTCGGCGACGGCGAGCTTCCAGGTCTCACGGGTGCGGGCGGCGGTCGAGCAGAGGGCCAGGTCGAAGGTGACTCCGGAGTCGGCGAGCCGGCGGCCGGCGACGGGGGCGTCCCTGCGGCCCCGCTCGGCCAGCGGCCGCTCGTGGTCGGAGACCTCGGGCCAGTCCGCCTTGGCATGCCGGAAAAGGACAATCCTGCGGGGTTCTGCGACGCTCATGAGTCCCAGCTTCGCACGAAACCGGGCACGGGGCGCAGGGAGTTGACGTGCTCGCCCGACAGGGGTGAACGGACCCTAGGGGAGCAGGAGATCCTTGGCGCGGCCCAGGACGTGGGCGAGGGCGGGATCGCCCGCCGCGGCGTGTCCGTCGGCCGGATTGAGGATGAGCAGGAGCAGCGTCACGAAGGCGATGGCGGGCAGCACGACGGCCCACCAGGGCAGCCGGATGTCGACGCCGCCCGTGGCTGCCGGGTGGGACCGGGGGTGCGAGGGGGCCGACATGGGTGCCTCCGGGATCCGTGACGCCGTGCGGGCAGGCCGCGTACGTGCGTCTTCGTCGAACGGTCGCGCCGCCGTTCCCGGCGACAGTTCGACGGTACGGACCGGACGGGCCGGCGCCCATCCGGTGATCCACCCAGTCGACCCTGAGCCTGACCCCCTAGGGGATGGTGGAGGTAACCCCACCCCGGGTCACGGGAAGGCGACGGTCACGGGGAGGCGACCGTCACGGGAAGGCGACCGTCACGGGAAGGCGACGGTCACGGGGAGGCGATGGTCGCGACGACGGCGACGATCACGGTGACGGCGAGCATCAGGCCCAGGACGGCGAGGAGCTTCTTCTGGCCGTTCTGCGGATTGGGTTCGAGCACAGGCGACATGCGGCAAGTGTCCCACCCGGCCCCGGTCGTCAGGACGCGGGGGCCAGTTCGTCCTCGACCGTGCGGTTGCGGCCCGCGAGGACGCCGATCACGATCTGCGGCACCATCAGGGCGGCCATCAGCGCGATCGGCACGCCCCAGCCGCCGCTGTGCTGGTAGAGGACGCCGACGAGCAGCGGTCCCGGGATCGAGATGAGGTAGCCGGTGGACTGGGCGAACGCGGAGAGCTTGGCGACGCCGGCGCCGGTGCGGGCGCGCATGCCGACCATGGTGAGGGCGAGCGGGAAGGCGCAGTTGGAGATGCCGAGCAGGACCGCCCAGGCCCACGCGCCGGAGGCGGGGGCGAGGTAGAGGCCCGCGTACCCGGCCAGGCCGCACACGCCGAGGGCGATCACCATGGGGCCCTGGCTGGGCAGCCGGGCGGCGACGCGCGGGATGACGAAGCCGAGCGGCACGCCCATCACCATCGTCACGGCGAGGAGCACACCGGCCGTGGAGGCGGAGACCCCGGCGTCGCGGAAGATCTGTGCCATCCAGCCCATCGTGATGTACGCGGCCGTGGCCTGGAGCCCGAAGAAGACGGCGAGCGCCCAGGCGGTGCGGCTGCGGGTGATGCGCAGTCCGTCGGCGGGCGTGCCGCCGGACCGGACGGGGGCGGGCTCCACCGGGCCCCGCTCGCGCGCCAGCGGGATCCAGGCCAGCAGGGCGACGGCGCCGAGGGCGGCCCACACGGCGAGGCCGGTCTGCCAGCTGCCGCCGAGGCCGTCGGTCAGGGGCACGGTCGCGGCGGCGGCCAGTGAGGTGCCGGCGGCGAGGGCCATCGAGTAGAGGCCCGTCATGGAGCCGACGCGGTCGGGGAACCAGCGCTTGACGATGACCGGCATCAGGACGTTGCTCACCGCGATGCCCATGAGGGCGAGGGCGCTGGCGACCAGGAAGCCGGCGGTGCCGCCGGTGTACGGGCGGACGACCAGGCCCGCGGTGATCGCGGCCATGCCGAAGCAGACGACGGCGCCCGGCCCGAACCGCTTGGCGAACCGGGGTGCCATCACGCCGAAGACGGCGAAGCAGAGCGGCGGGACGGAGGTGAGCAGTCCGGCGACGCTGCCGCTCATGCCGAGTCCGTCGCGGACCTCTTCGAGGAGGGCGCCGAGGCTGGTGATGGCGGGCCGCAGGTTCATGGCGGCGAGGACGATGGCGACGGGGATGAGGCGGACCGCCCACGCGCGCGGGGCGGTGCCTTCGTCCTTGTCCGTCACCGTGTCGCGGGGTATCGGGGAATCGGTGCTCGGGGGCGCCATCGTCGGGGTGTCCTCACTAGCCATGAGACCCATCTTAGAATCATGGGATGATTGACTGTCCAATCGGTTGCCGGATCGGTTGCCGGATCGGTTGCCGGATCGGTTGCCGGATCGGTTACTGGATCGGATGCCGGACCGGTTCGCGGATCCGGCCCCGGATCCGGCCGGTCCGTTCGCTACTGTTCGCAGTCCGTCCGCACGAAGGAACGTCATGCCGCTGACCTCTCCCCGGCGCTCGGCCCTGTCCGAGCAGGTCATCTCCGCCCTGCGCGCCCAGATCTCGTCGGGCGAGTGGCCGGTGGGCTCGCGGATCCCGACGGAGCCCGAGCTGGTGGAACAGCTGGGCGTGGCGCGGAACACGGTGCGCGAGGCGGTGCGCGCCCTCGCGCACAACGGGCTGCTGGACATCCGGCAGGGCTCGGGCACGTACGTCGTGGCGACGAGCGAGCTGGCCGGGGTGATGCAGCGCCGGTTCGCCGAGGCCGACCCGCGGCACATCGCCGAGCTGCGCTCCACGCTGGAGTCCAGCGCGGCGAAGCTGGCCGCGGTGCGGCGCACCGAGCGCGACGTGAAGCAGCTGGACGCGCTCCTCGTACGCCGTGAGGAGGCGTGGGGGTCGGGTGACACGGAGGCGTTCGTGACGGCGGACGCGACGTTCCACATGGCCGTGGTGGCGGCCTCCCACAACGACGTGATGACGGCGATGTACGCGGACCTCGGCGAGGTGCTGCGGGACTGGCTGCGCGAGGACGTGGGCGAGCGGCTCACCGCCGAGAACCACATGGACCACGCCGGGCTGGTCGACGCGATCCGGGACGGGAACGCGGAGGCGGCGGGCATCGAGGCGGCGGGCTATCCGTTCCTGTGCCGGCCGGGGCGGCTCACCGGCCCGCCCTTCGGTGGCTGACCCACACGTCCCGCACCTGCTTCCAGCACCGCCCGTCGATCCGCACGGTCTCGGCGGGGCCCACCTCGCGCGGCGCCGAGTCGGTGTCGATGTCCCACCACGGCGCGCACTCGACGTGCAGGGCGACGGCGTCGACGCCCGGGTAGGGGTTGTGGCAGAACGCCCGTACCCGCGCGCCGTCGACGGCGACCCGGCACTGGGCGCCGAACAGCGCGCGCTTCGGCCGGGCGGGCCGATCGGCGGACGCGGCTTCGTACGGGAGTACGGCGATCAGGAGTACGGCGGCGACGGCTGGGGCCATGCGTCGGGGCAGGCGCACAGAGGGACCTCCTCACACCCAGGGTGCGGGGAGGTCCCTCGTGTGTGCCCGATCTGTGAGCCGAACGGGCGAGCGGGGCTCAGGCGCCGATGGCGTGCAGCCCGCCGTCCACGTGGACGATCTCCCCGGTCGTCTTCGGGAACCAGTCCGACAGCAGGGCGACGATGGCCTTGCCGGCCGGCTCCGGGTCGTCGAGCTTCCACTCCAGCGGGGAGCGGGAGTCCCAGACGGCGGCGAGGTCGCTGAAGCCCGGGATGGACTTGGCGGCCATGGAGCCGAGCGGGCCGGCCGAGACCAGGTTGCTGCGGATGTCGTGCTTGCCGAGGTCGCGCGCCATGTAGCGGCTGGTGGCCTCGAGGGCGGCCTTGGCCGGGCCCATCCAGTCGTACTGCGGCCAGGCGAACTGGGCGTCGAAGGTGAGGCCGACGACGCTGCCGCCGTTGGTCATCAGCGGCAGCAGGGCCATGGTCAGCGACTTCAGGGAGAAGGCGGAGACGTGCATGGCGGTGGCCACGGACTCGAACGGCGTGTTCAGGAAGTTGCCGCCCAGCGCGTCCTGCGGCGCGAAGCCGATGGAGTGCACGACGCCGTCGAGGCGGTCGCCCAGGTGCTCGCGGACCTGGGCCTCCAGGCGGCCGAGGTGCTCGTCGTTCGAGACGTCGAGCTCCAGGACCTTGACCTTCTCGGGCCGGGGGAGCTTCTTGGCGATGCGCTCGGTCAGCGTCGGCCGCGGCCAGGCGGTGAGGATGATCTCCGCGCCCTGCTCCTGCGCCAGCTTCGCGGCGTGGAAGGCGATGGAGGACTCCATCAGCACACCGGTGATGAGGATGCGCTTGCCCTCGAGGATTCCGCCAGTACTAGTCATCGTTCTCAGTGACCCATGCCCAATCCGCCGTCAACCGGGATGACGGCTCCAGTGATGTACGAGGCGTCGTCGGAGGTCAGGAACTTCACCACTCCGGCGATCTCCTCCACCTGCGCGTACCGGCCGAGCGGCACCTGCGACACGATGCCGGCGCGCTGCTCGTCGGTCAGGGCCTGGGTCATGTCGGTGTCGACGAAACCCGGGGCGACGACGTTGAACGTGATGTTGCGCGATCCCAGCTCACGGGCCAGGGACCGCGCGAACCCGACCAGACCCGCCTTCGAGGCGGCGTAGTTCGCCTGCCCCGCGGAACCCAGCAGGCCGACGACGGAGGAGATCAGCACGACGCGGCCCTTCTTGGCGCGCAGCATGCCGCGGTTGGCGCGCTTCACGACCCGGAAGGTGCCGGTGAGGTTGGTGTCGAGGACGGACGAGAAGTCCTCCTCGGACATGCGCATGAGGAGCTGGTCCCTGGTGACGCCGGCGTTGGCGACGAGCACCTCGACGTTGCCGTGCTTCTCCTCGATCTCCTTGTAGGCCTGCTCCACCTGCTCGGTGTCGGTGATGTCGCACTTGACGGCGAGCGCCCCGGCGTCGATGAGCTCCTTGGGCGGCTCGCCCGAGCGGTAGGTGAACGCGACCTTGTCGCCTGCCTCGACGAAGGCACGGGCGATGGCGAGGCCGATGCCCCGGTTTCCTCCGGTGACGAGAACCGAGCGGCTCAACGGATCACCCTTTCGATAGCGGTCGTGGTCCTCGAAACCTATCGGTACGACCCGGAGTACGGAGAATCGGCCACCGACAGTGGCGTCCACGACTCACTGTCGGGTCCCTACAGAAAGGTCTGGCCGCGCACCCCTGTCCCGCGACATGATCGGAGCCCGCCCGTGGCCACGAACCGCGACGAACAGGGAGGCCCTGTGCCCCATACGATCGATGAAGCCTTCACGGCCCTGCCGCTGCGCGCCCTGGCCGACGCGGCCCTCGCCCGCGCCCGGGCCCTGGGCGCCGAGCACGCCGACTTCCGCTTCGAGCGGGTGCGCAGCGCGGCGGTCCGGCTGCGGGACGCCCGGCCGGCCGGGTCGTCCGACACCACCGACCTCGGGTACGCGGTGCGGGTGGTGCACGGCGGCACCTGGGGCTTCGCCTCCGGGGTCGACCTGACCATGGACGCTGCGGCGAAGGTCGCCTCGCAGGCCGTCGCGATGGCCAAGCTGAGCGCGCAGGTGCTCAGGGCGGCCGGGTCCGACGAGCGGGTGGAGCTGGCGGCCGAGCCGGTGCACGCGGACCGGACGTGGATCTCCTCCTACGCGATCGACCCCTTCTCGGTGCCGGAGGAGGAGCGGGCCGGGCTGCTCGCCGACTGGAGCGCGCGGCTGCTGGCGGCCGACGGGGTCAGCCACGTCGACGCCTCGCTGCTGGCCGTGCACGAGAACAAGTTCTACGCGGACACGGCGGGGACGGTGACGACCCAGCAGCGGGTCCGGCTGCACCCGCAGCTGACCGCGGTCGCCGTGGACGAGTCCAGCGGCGAGTTCGACTCGATGCGCACGGTCGCGCCGCCGGTGGGCCGCGGCTGGGAGTACCTGACGGGCACCGGCTGGGACTGGGAGGGCGAGCTGGCGCGGCTGCCCGAGCACCTCGCCGAGAAGATGCGGGCGCCGAGTGTGCGGGCGGGCTCGTACGACCTGGTCGTGGATCCGTCCAATCTGTGGCTGACCATTCACGAGTCCATCGGGCACGCCACGGAGCTGGACCGCGCGCTGGGCTACGAGGCGGCGTACGCGGGCACCTCCTTCGCCACCTTCGACCAGCTCGGGAAGCTCAAGTACGGCTCCGAGATCATGAACGTGACGGGGGACAGGACCGCCGAGCACGGGCTCGCCACCATCGGCTACGACGACGAGGGCGTGGCCGGGCAGTCCTGGGACCTGGTGCGGGACGGGACGCTCGTCGGGTACCAGCTCGACCGCAGGATCGCCCGGCTCACCGGCTTCGAGCGGTCCAACGGGTGCGCGTACGCCGACTCCCCCGGGCACGTGCCGGTGCAGCGGATGGCGAACGTGTCGTTGCAGCCCGACCCCGGCGGCCTGTCGACGGAGGATCTGATCTCGGGCGTCGACAACGGCCTGTACCTGGTCGGCGACCGGTCCTGGTCGATCGACATGCAGCGTTACAACTTCCAGTTCACCGCGCAGCGCGCGTACGCGATCCGGGGCGGGCGGCTCGCCGGCCAGGTGCGGGACTTCGCCTATCAGGCGACGACGACCGACTTCTGGGGTTCCATGGCGGCGGTCGGCGGCCCGCAGACCTACGTCCTGGGCGGCGCCTTCAACTGCGGCAAGGCCCAGCCCGGCCAGGTCGCGGCCGTCTCGCACGGCTGCCCCAGCGCGCTCTTCAAGGGCGTCAACATCCTCAATACGACGCAGGAGGCGGGTCGATGAGCCCTCGTACCAGCAGGCCCCACGAGACCGTCGAGCGCGCCCTGGAGCTGTCGCGGGCCGACAGCTGCGTCGTCATCGCCGACGAGACGTCCACCGCGAACCTGCGCTGGGCAGGAAACGCGCTGACCACGAACGGGGTGACGCGCGGGCGCACGCTCACCGTGATCGCGACGGTCGACGGCAAGGAGGGCACGGCGACCGGTGTCGTGTCCCGGGCCGCGGTGACCGCCGACGACCTCGAACCGCTGGTCCGCGCCGCCGAGGAGGCCGCCGCCAAGGCGGGGCCCGCCGAGGACGCGCAGCCGCTGGTCGAGGGCGCGGCGCCCGGCGCCGCTTTCACGGACGCCCCGGCCGAGACCTCGTCGGACGTGTTCACGCGGTTCGCGCCCGCGCTCGGGGAGGCGTTCGCGCGGGCCAGGGCCGGCGGGCGCGAGCTGTACGGCTTCGCCAACCACGAGCTGACCTCCAGCTATCTCGGTACGTCGACGGGCGTACGGCTGCGGCACGACCAGCCGAACGGGACGCTGGAGCTGAACGCGAAGTCGCCGGATCGCCGGCGCTCGGCGTGGGCCGGGCGCTCCACGCGCGACTTCACGGACGTCGACCCGGCCGCGATGGACGCCGAGCTGGCCACCCGGCTGGGCTGGGCCGAGCGCCGGATCGACCTGCCCGCGGGCCGGTACGAGACGCTGCTGCCGCCCACCGCCGTCGCCGACCTGCTGATCTATCTGCTGTGGTCGGCGGGGGCGCGGGACGCCGCCGAGGGGCGGACCGTGTTCAGCAGGCCCGGGGGCGGCACCCGGGTCGGCGAGCGGCTCAGCGAGCTGCCGCTGACGCTGCGCAGCGATCCGCACGCGCCGGGTCTGGAGTGCGCGCCGTTCGTGCTGGCGCATTCGTCGGGGGACGACGCGTCCGTCTTCGACAACGGGCTGCCGGTGAGCGCCACGGACTGGATCTCCCAGGGCGAGCTGAAGCACCTGACGACGACGCGGCACAGCGCCGGACTGACCGGGCTGCCGGTCGCGCCCGCCGGGGACAACCTGATCCTCGACGGCGGCTCGGGCCGGTCGCTGGAGGAGATGGTCGCCGCCACCGAGCGGGGGCTGCTGCTGACCTGCCTGTGGTACATCCGCGAGGTCGACCCGGCGACGCTGCTGCTGACGGGGCTGACCCGCGACGGTGTGTACCTGGTGGAGAACGGCGAGGTCGTGGGCGAGGTGAACAACTTCCGGTTCAACGAGTCGCCGGTGGACCTGCTGGGGCGGGCCACCGAGGCCGGGCGCACGGAGCAGACGCTGCCGCGCGAGTGGGGCGACTGGTTCACCCGGGCCGCGATGCCGGCGCTGCGGGTGCCGGACTTCAACATGAGCTCGGTCAGCCAGGGCGTCTGAGGCGCGCCGGTTCGCCCATAGACTGGGCGGGCCCCAACAGAACTGTGCAAGGAGACCCGGAACCGTGACGGACATCGTCGACGAGCTGAAGTGGCGCGGGCTGTGGGCCCAGTCCACTGACGAGGACGCACTGCGCAGGGCGCTCGCGGACGGTCCGGTCACGTTCTATTGCGGTTTCGACCCGACCGCGGCCTCCCTGCACGTCGGCCACCTCGTGCAGGTGCTGACCATGCGCCGCCTCCAGCAGGCGGGCCTGCGCCCGCTGGCGCTGGTGGGCGGCGCCACGGGTCAGATCGGCGACCCGCGGCCGACGGCGGAGCGCACGCTGAACGACCCGGCGACGATCGCGAACTGGGTGACCCGGCTGCGCTCGCAGATCGAGCCCTTCCTCGACTTCGAGGGCGAGAACGCGGCGGTCATGGTGAACAACCTGGACTGGACCGCCGGGATGTCCGCGATCGAGTTCCTGCGCGACATCGGCAAGCACTTCCGGGTCAACAAGATGCTGACCAAGGACTCCGTGGCCCGCCGCCTGGAGTCGCAGGAGGGCATCAGCTACACCGAGTTCAGCTACCAGCTGCTCCAGGGCATGGACTTCCTGGAGCTGTACCGGCGCTACGGCTGCACGCTCCAGCAGGGCGGCTCCGACCAGTGGGGCAACCTCACGGCCGGTCTCGACCTGATCCACCGCCTGGAGCCGGAGGCGACGGCGCACTGCATCGCGACGCCGCTGATGGTCAAGGCCGACGGCACCAAGTTCGGCAAGACCGAGGGCG
Organism: Streptomyces sp. NPDC088785; assembly: GCF_044750685.1. NCBI lineage: Bacteria > Bacillati > Actinomycetota > Actinomycetes > Kitasatosporales > Streptomycetaceae > Streptomyces > Streptomyces sp. NPDC088785. Next base: position 1,026,359 of record NZ_JBIVKH010000002.1, on the reverse strand, counting down.
GCGCCGTCTGGCTCGACGCGGACATGACGACGCCGTACGCGTTCTACCAGTTCTGGCTGAACGTGGACGACCGTGACGTCTCGACGTACATGCGGATTCTGTCCTTCCGCTCCCGTGCGGAGCTGGAGGAGCTGGAGCGGCAGACCGAGGAGCGCCCGCAGGCCCGCGCCGCCCAGCGCGCGCTGGCGGAGGAGCTGACGACGCTGGTGCACGGCGCCGACCAGACGGCCGCCGTGATCTCCGCGTCGAAGGCGCTGTTCGGCCAGGGCGACGGAAATCTGGCGGACCTCGACCCGGCGACCCTCGCGGCCGCCCTGTCGGAGCTGCCGAAGGCCGAGGTCACCGAGCTGGGTCCGGTCGTCGACCTGTTCGCCGAAGTCGGTCTCGTGGCCAGCAAGTCCGCCGCGCGCCGCACGGTGAAGGAGGGCGGGGCCTACGTGAACAACGTCAAGGTCGCCGCCGAGGACCACGTGCCGGCCGTCGGGGACCTGCTGCACGGGCGCTGGCTGGTCCTGCGCCGCGGCAAGAAGAACCTCGCGGCCGTCGAGGTGAAGGGCGCCTAGGGCGTCCCGCAGCGCGTCCCGACGACCGAGGGCGCCGTCGCTTCCGCAGGCGGAAGGGGCGGCGCCCTCGGTCGATTCCGGTCGATTCCGGTCGAGCCCGGTCGAGCCCGGCTCGCGGCCCGGTCTAGGTCCGCTGCTTGTTGCCTCGCAGCGCCGTCCAGGCCATGTCGCCCACGGCGACGACCACGACGGCGCCGATCAGCTGGAGCAGGTGGCGGATCCAGTCGATGCCCTTGGTGTCGTTGACACCGAGGCCCGTGGCGGCCCAGTTGCCGAGCACGCTGCCGATGATGCCGAAGACCGTCGTCAGCCACAGCGGAATCTGCTGCTTACCAGGCAGAATGGCCTTCGCGATCAGGCCCAGGACCAGACCCACGATGATCGCCCACAACCAACTCATGACATCGCCTCCTCAGCGGCGCGGAGTGCGCGGCCTGCGCCACCCACATGCGATCAGTCTCCGGCCGTACTCCGTACGGCGCATGTCGGGGCGCCCCGTACGGGGGACGGCGCAGTGGGCGCACCCGACCGCGGACTCCCCCGCTCTCGTGGCCGACGCGGCCGCGGCGTAACGTGGTGGCGGTCCGGTCCGGGGAGAGTCCGGCGAGCTGGCGGGTGGTGGAGTGTGACGCGAAAGCGCAGCGACAACGGCGGGGCACAGGTTTTCCGGATCACCGGGGCCCGGACGGGACTCGCCGAGGACGTGCGCGGGCGGCAGCGCCGGTACGTCATCTCGATGGTGGTCCGTACGCTCGCGGTGATCGCCACGGCGGTGCTGTGGGACATCGAGCGGCCCGTCGCCATCGTGACCCTGGTGCTCGGCGCCTTCCTGCCCTACGTGGCCGTGGTCATCGCCAACGCGGGCCGGGAGAACGCGCCGAACCTGCCGTCGACCTTCGTGCCGGCCCCCTCGCGGCCGATGATCGCGCCGACACCGACGGCCGGACCGGCGGAGCCCGTCCCGGAGGACCGCCCGTAGTCGGCGGCGCGTCGGCGCGCGGTACTACTGGTCGATAAAGCTCAAGAAAAGCTCAGATCAATCATGTGGTTCCGGTGCCGGGTACGGGGTCGCGCGTGACATACTGCGTACGCGCTCCGCATCCCCCGTCGGAGCGACTGACCGACGCCGGGCAGCTCCCCCCGTGGCTGCTCGGCGTCGCCTTTTCCCGGGGGGTTTTCCGGGCCGTTTAAGGTTGAGGCGTGAATCTCGCGAACCTGTCCGGGCCGACCCCGCCGTCCCCCACGACCCCGCAGTGCTCCGCCAAGGGCTGCCGTGCGGACGCGGTGTGGGTGCTGGCGTGGAACAACCCGAAGCTGCACACGCCGGAGCGCCGCAAGACCTGGCTCGCGTGCGCCGAGCACCGCGAGCACCTCTCCCAGTTCCTCGGCGTGCGCGGCTTCCTCAAGGACGTCGTGGCACTGGCCGAGTGGCAGTCCGCCGAGCAGGCGGCTCAGCAGGACTGACCCCGCCGGACGGGCCGGACGGTCGCGCCGGTCAGCCGCCGATCGCCGACATCGGGCGGTCGGGCTGGAGGAACGTCGGGTCGTCGAGGCCCGAGCCCGCCTTCTTGCCCCACATCGCGAGCTTCCAGATGCGGGCGATGTTCTCGTCCTCGCCCTCCGGGCCCTGCGACCTGAGGGCCGCCCGCAGGTCGGTCTCCTCCCGGGCGAACAGGCAGGTGCGGACCTGGCCGTCGGCGGTGAGGCGGGTGCGGTCGCAGGCCGCGCAGAACGGGCGGGTCACCGAGGCGATGACACCGACGCGGTGCGGGCCGCCGTCGACGAGCCAGCGCTCGGCGGGGGCCGAGCCGCGCTCCGCGGACTCCTCCGCGGTGAGCGTGAAGCGGGTGCGCAGGGAAGCCAGGATGTCACCCGCGGTGACCATGCCCTCGCGCTTCCAGCCGTGCTGCGCGTCCAGCGGCATCTGCTCGATGAAGCGCAGCTCGTAGTCGTGCTCGACGGCCCAGGCGAGGAGGTCGGGCGCCTCCTCCTCGTTCAGCCCCGGCATCAGGACCGAGTTGATCTTCACCGGGGTCAGGCCCGCCTCGTGGGCCGCGGCGAGGCCGTCGATGACGTCCCGGTGGCGGTCGCGGCGGGTCAGCGTCTTGAAGACGTCGGGGCGGAGCGTGTCCAGTGACACGTTCACCCGGTCCAGGCCCGCCTGCTTCAGGGCGGCGGCGGTGCGCTTCAGCCCGATGCCGTTCGTCGTCAGGGACATCTGGGGGCGGGGCTCCAGGGCGGCGACCCGCTCGACGATCCCGACCAGGCCGGGCCTGAGCAGGGGTTCGCCGCCGGTGAAGCGGACCTCGGTGATGCCCAGGTGCGTGACGGCGATGGTGACGAGCCGGACGATCTCGTCGTCGGTCAGCAGATCCGACTTGCCGAGCCACTGGAGGCCCTCTTCGGGCATGCAGTACGTGCACCGGAGATTGCAGCGGTCGGTCAGCGAGACCCGCAGGTCGGTGGCCACCCGGCCGAAGGTGTCGATGAGCACGTGGGCCCCCTCCCTCTTGTCGTGCGTGTACGGCCTGTCCTCACCGAGCCTACGTGACGGGTCCGACACCGACAGTCCGGTGATCCCACGAGTGTGCGGCGCCCCCGTCGTAGAGAGCTACCAGCTCGCTGCGACGGGGGCGCGGGAGGGACGTACGGGCGGGCGCGCCCGGGGCGGTGGCGTCAGTGGGCGCCGGTGCCCGTGAGGGAGCGCACCTCCAGCTCCGCGTACTTGCCCGCGTCGGCCTTGTCCTTGGCCAGGTAGGTGCCGACGACACCGAGCAGGAAGCCCACGGGGATCGAGATGAGGCCCGGGTTCTCCAGCGGGAACCAGTCGAAGTCGGCGCCCTTGAACATCGACGTCTCCTTGCCGGAGACGACCGGCGAGAAGAGGACGAGGAAGACGGCGGTGAACAGGCCGCCGTAGATCGACCACAGCGCGCCGCTGGTGTTGAAGCGCTTCCAGAAGAGGCTGTAGAGGATGGTCGGCAGGTTCGCGGAGGCCGCGACGGCGAAGGCCAGCGCGACCAGGCCCGCGACGTTGAGGTCGCGCGAGAGGGCGCCGAGGGCGATCGAGACGATGCCGATGAAGACCGTCGCCCAGCGGGCGGCCCGCATCTCCTGCTTCTCGGTGGCCTGGCCCTTCTTGATGACGTTGGCGTAGATGTCGTGCGCGAAGGACGACGACGAGGCCAGGGTCAGGCCCGCGACGACCGCGAGGATCGTGGCGAAGGCGACGGCCGAGATGGACGCCAGCAGGATCGCGCCCCAACTGGAGTCGACGCCGCCCAGATGGAGGGCGAGCAGCGGCGCCGCGGTGTTGCCCGCCTTGTTCGAGGCGATGATCTCGGCCGGCTTGATGAGGGCGGCGGCGCCGAAGCCGAGCGCGAGGGTCATCAGGTAGAAGACGCCGATGATGCCGATGGCCCAGTTGACCGACTTCCGGGCGGCCTTGGCGGTCGGCACCGTGTAGAAGCGGATCAGGATGTGCGGCAGTCCGGCGGTGCCCAGGATGAGCGCGATGCCCAGCGAGATGAAGTCGATCTTCGAGGTGGCGGTGGCGCCGTACTTGAGCCCGGGCTCCAGGAACGGCGTGCCCTTGCCGCTGTTCTCGGCGGCCGTGCCGAGCAGGTCGGAGATGTTGAAGTCGAACTTCAGCAGCACCAGGAAGGTCAGCAGGAGGGCGCCCGCGATGAGCAGCACGGCCTTGACCATCTGCACCCAGGTGGTGCCCTTCATGCCGCCGATGGTCACATACACGATCATCAGGACGCCGACGAGGGCGACGATGCCGACCTTGCCGCCGTCGGACTGGATGCCGAGCAGCAGCGAGACCAGGACGCCCGCGCCCGCCATCTGCGCGAGCAGGTAGAAGATGGAGACGACGATGGTGGAGGTGCCGGCGGCGGTGCGGACCGGGCGCTGGCGCATCCGGTAGGCGAGGACGTCACCCATCGTGTAGCGGCCCGAGTTGCGCAGCGGTTCGGCGACCAGGAGCAGGGCGACGAGCCAGGCGACCAGGAAGCCGATGGAGTAGAGGAAGCCGTCGTACCCGAAGAGGGCGATGGCTCCGGCGATGCCGAGGAAGGACGCGGCGGACATGTAGTCGCCGGAGACCGCCAGGCCGTTCTGGAAGGCGGTGAACTGCCGCCCGCCCGCGTAGAAGTCGGCGGCGCTCTTGGTCTGCCGGCCCGCCCATACGGTGATGACGAGGGTCGCGGCGACGAACACCGAGAACAGGGTGATGATCAGCGGGCGGTGGTCGCTCGCCTCGGCCGCGGCCAGGGTGAACTGTGACGTGACGGGGCTCATGCGCCGCCCTCCATACGGGACTTGATGGCCTCGGCCCGGGGGTCGAGCTTCGCGGCGGCGTGCCGCGAGTACCACCAGGCGATGAGGAACGTGGTGAGGAACTGGGCGAGGCCGAGGACGAGGGCGACGTTGATGTTGCCGACGACCTTGGTGCCCATGAAGTCGCCCGCGTAGTTCGAGAGCAGGACGTACACGAGGTACCAGGCGATGAACGCGATGGTGAGCGGGAAGGCGAACGAGCGGTGCGCGTGGCGCAGTTCACCGAACTCCGCGCTCTGCTGCACCTCGGTGAACTCCTCGGTGGAGGGCAGTGCGCGGGGCTCGTCCGGACTGCCCTTCTGGGGTGGTGGTGCGTCGGTGGCCACGGAGTCTCCTCGTGGTGCGGGTGCTTTCGGGGACCGGTCAGGGGGAGTTGCGGGAGTCGCGGGCGACTCTGGCTGTACGGGCATGGCTGTTCTCGGACCTCATGGTGACGTGGATCACGTGGGCCGGGTCGCGATGCTAGAGCGAGCCGACGTGATCCGACAGGGGGTTGGATCGTGCTCCTTGCCCCCTGCACAACGGCACGGCGGCGCGTACGGAGCGGTTCAACTCCCTTGTTTTCTTTCGGAACTCGTTGATGACCTGCGGCGACTAGAGATACGTTCGCCTCGCACCACGCGTCATGTACCTGCCCGGGCACCACATGTGTTCGGGCTTTCCGCATATGCCCTCATATGTGCACCCATTCGCCCTTGAACGACGGATGATGTGGAGACCCCATGGCTCATCTTCGTGCCGGCCGACGCATGGCCCTCGCCCTGCCGATCGGCATCGTGCTCACGGCGTCCTTCGGCTTCCTGCCGGCCGCGGCGGCCGCACCGGCCGACTCCCCCGCGGTGACGGCCGGTTCGGCCGCGGACACCTCGCTCGCGTACGTCGTGAACACCCGGAGCACGGACGCGCGCACCCTCGCCTCGGTGCGCAGGGCGATATCCGCGGCGGGCGGTTCCGTCGTCGAGACGTATGCCCGGATCGGCGTCTTCGTCGTCCACTCCGCGGCCCCGGACTTCGGCAGGACGCTGCGCGCCACGAAGGGCGTCGCCTCGGCGGGCGCCACCCGCACCGCGCCGCTCAGCGTCGCGGGCACCACCGACGAGGGCAAGGTCCAGCGGCTCACGGCCGCCGAGGTCAGGACCCTGTCGGCGAAGGCCGCTCCGGGCGAGGAGCCGCTGGAGGCCAACCAGTGGGACCTGCGGGCGATCGGCGCCGACAAGGCGGCGAAGATCGATCCGGGCAGCAGAAACGTCACGGTCGGGGTCATCGACACGGGCGTCGACGACACCCACCCCGATCTCAGCGCGAACTTCTCGCCCTCGCAGTCGGCCAGCTGCGTCGGCGGCAAGGCGGACACCTCGTACGGCGCCTGGCGGCCGGCGACCCCGGACCACTACCACGGCACGCACGTCGCCGGTGAGATAGCCGCCGCCCGCAACGGAGTCGGCGTCGCGGGGGTCGCGCCCGGCGTGAAGGTCGCGGGCATCCGCGTGGCCGACCCGCAGACCGAGCTGTTCTACCCGGAGAGCGTCGTCTGCGCCTTCGTCTTCGCCGCCGACCACGGCATCGAGGTCACCAACAACAGCTACTACGTGGACCCGTGGCTCTACAACTGCCTCGACGACCCCGACCAGCGGGCCATCGTCGACGCGGTGAACCGGGCCCAGCTGTACGCCACCCGCAAGGGCACCCTGAACCTGGCGTCGGCGGGCAACTCCTCGCACGACCTCGACTCCGACGCGATCGTCGACGACTCCAGCCCCGACGACTCGACGCCGGTCAGCCGCACCATCGACCCGCACGAGTGCTTCGACGTGCCCACCCAGCTGCCGGGTGTCGTCACGGTCAGCGCGACCGGCGTGAACAAGGCCAAGTCGTACTACTCCAGTTACGGCAGGGGTGTCATCGACGTGGCGGCACCGGGCGGCGACAAGCTCCAGGTCCCGGCCACCCCGGACGCCAACGGGCGGATCCTGTCGACGCTGCCGGGCGGCGCGTACGGCTACCTCCAGGGCACCTCGATGGCGTCCCCGCACGCCGCCGCCGTCGCCGCGCTGCTGAAGTCCCGCCACCCGTGGGCGACGCCGGCCCGGTTGCAGGCCCTGCTCAAGGCCCAGGCCGACCCGCAGGCCTGCCCGGCCTCGTACGACCCCGACGGCACCGGCACGTACAAGGCGACCTGCACCGGGAGCGTGCGCGACAACAGCTTCTACGGACGCGGCATCGTCGACGCGCTCGACGCCGTCAAGTAGCCCGCCCCGATGACGCGCGCCCCCGACCCGACATCCGACCGAACGGAGACTCCATGACGTCGCCCCACTCCCGGCCGCGGCCGCGCGGCGCCCGCCGCCGGCCCCTGGCGCTGCCGCTCGGCCTCGCGGCGGCCGGCGCGCTGGCCTTCCTGCCGCACGCCACCGCGACGGCGGCCGACACGGGCGGCGCCCCGGCCGCCGCCCCGGCCGCCGCCGGACCCGACCTGAGCTACGTCGTCAACGTCCGTCCGGGCAAGGGCGGTTCGACGGTGAAGAAGGCCATCGGCAGAGCCGGCGGCACCGTCGTCATCGCATACGACAGGATCGGCGTCGTCGTCGCGCACTCGACGGACCCGGACTTCGCGAAGAAGGTCCGCACCGTGCGCGGGGTCCAGTCGGCCGGTGCCACCCGCACCACGCCGCTGGCCGCGCAGTCCAGCGACGACCTCGCCACCCGGCAGGTGCTGACCGCGGCGGAGGCCAGGAAGGCGGCCGCCGCGGCCGGCCCGGACCAGGACCCGCTGGAGCCGTTGCAGTGGGACCTGCCCGCGATGAAGGCGGACAAGGCCCACCGGGTGTCCCTGGGCAGCCCGAGGGTGACCGTCGGCGTGCTCGACTCCGGCGTCGACGACACCCACCCGGACCTGGCCCCCAACTTCGACCGGAAGGCGTCGGCCAACTGCCTGGGCGGGGTGCCCGTGCAGAAGGACGCCGCGTGGCGGCCGGTGCCGGGCGAGTCCGGACACGGGACGCACGTCGCCGGTGAGATAGCCGCCGCCAAGAACGGCGTCGGTGTCACCGGGGTCGCGCCGGGCGTGAAGGTCGCGAGCCTGAAGGTGGCCGAGCCCGACACCGGCATGTACTACACGGAGGCCGTGGTCTGCGGCTTCGTGTGGGCGGCCGACCACGGGGTGGACGTCACCAACTCCAGCTACTACACCGACCCCTGGCTGTTCAACTGCACGACGGACCCCGACCAGAAGGCGCTCGTCACGGCCGTCACCCGGGCCACGCAGTACGCCGAGCACAAGGGCGCGGTGAACGTCGCGGCGGCCGGCAACGCGGCGACGGACCTCGCGCAGGACGAGATCGTCGACGACTCCTCGCCGGACGACTCGACGCCGACGCACCGGGTCATCAGGACGAAGGACTGCTTCGACATCCCGTCGCAGCTGCCCGGTGTGGTCACCGTCTCGGCGACCGGCGCCAAGGGCGTCAAGTCGTCGTTCTCGAACTACGGCGAGGGCGTCATCGACATCGCGGCCCCCGGCGGCGACAGCACCGCGTACCAGACGCCCGCTCCCCCGGCGACCAGCGGACTGATCCTGTCCACGGTGCCGGGCGGCTCGTGGCAGTACATGGCCGGTACGTCGATGGCGTCCCCGCACGTCGCGGGCGTCGCCGCGCTCATCAAGTCGACGCATCCGCACGCCTCGGCGGCGCAGGTGAAGGCGCTGCTGTACAAGGAGGCCGACGCGACCCGGTGCACCGACCCGTACGACATCGACGGGGACGGCGCGGTCGACGCGGTGTGCGTGGGCGGCAAGAACAAGAACAGTTTCTACGGCGCCGGCACGGCGGACGCGCTCGACGCCGTGACCAGGTAGCGCCCCGCGGGCGGCGCGAACCAGGGGCGGGACCCGGCCGGGTCCCGCCCCGCTCCGGTCCGGCACACTGCCCGCATGACCCACACCGCCGGGCCGTCGCCGGCCACCGCAGCCGCCTGGGACGCGCTCGGCGGGGACGCCGCGCTGCTGTCCCGCATCACGCACCACACCCGCGCGGGTGCGCTGCCCGCCCGCCTTCCCGTGCGCGAACTGGCCGCGGCCTGCGTCGGCGTGTGTTCCCTCGCCGCCGCGGAACTGGCCGCCACGCGCGCGGGGCGGGACGTGGGCCCCGTCCGCGTCGACGACGGCGCGGTGGCGACGGCCTTCGTCAGCGAGCGGCACCTGCGGGTCGACGGGCGGGCCGCGGTCTCCTTCGCCCCGCTGTCGCGGTTCTGGCGCACGCGGGACGGCTGGCTGCGCACCCACGCGAACTACCCGCACCACCGGGCGCGGTTGTGCGCGGCGCTCGGCGTGGGGGCGGACGCGGCCGTCGCGGACGTGGCGGCGCTGCTCGCCGAGCGGTCGGCGGACGAGGTCGAACAGCGCGTGGCCGCGGCCGGCGGGCTGGCCGTCGCCCTGCGCACCCCGCAGGCGTGGGCCGCGCATCCGCAGGGCGCCCGGGTGGCCGCCCGCCCGCTGCTGACCCGGGAACGGCTCGACGCGGCGCCGGCCCGCGACCCGCGGCGGCCCCTCAGGGTGCTCGACCTCACCCGGGTCATCGCCGGCCCGGTCGCCACCCGCACGCTGGCGCTGCTCGGCGCGGACGTGCTGCGGGTGGACGCGCCCCACCTGCCGGAGGCCGCGGACGCGCACGCCGACACCGGTTTCGGCAAGCGCTCGACGCGGCTCGACCTGGCCCGCGGCGCCGACCGGCGGACGTTCGAGGAGCTGCTGTCCGGGGCGGACGTGGTGGTCACCGGGTACCGGCCGGGGGCGCTGGACCGGTTCGGGCTCGCGCCCGCGGCGCTGGCGGGGCGGCGGCCCGGGCTGGTGGTCGCGTCGCTGTCGGCCTGGGGCGCGTACGGGCCGTGGGGCGCTCGGCGCGGCTTCGACAGCCTCGTGCAGGCCGCCTCGGGCATCGCGGCCGTCGAGAGCGACGGCGCCGGGGACGAGACCGGCGGGGTCCGTCCCGGGGCGCTGCCCGCGCAGGCGCTCGACCACGGCACCGGGTACCTGCTGGCGGCGGCGGTGCTGCGCGCGCTCACCGAGCAGAGCGCCGGGGGCGGTTCGCGGGTGGTGCGACTGGCGCTGGCGCAGACGGCGCACTGGCTGGTGCACGGGGTGCGGCCGGAGCCCGCGGCCCCGGGCGCGGAGCCCGGCCCGGCGGGGCGGCTCGCGGAGACGGACAGTCCGCTGGGCCGCCTCCGGTACGCGCTGCCGCCGGTGTCGTTCGAGGGCGGGCCCGCCGACTGGCGGCGGCCACCCGGGTGCTGGGGCGCGGACGCGCCGCGGTGGTCCGCGCCGTGACGCCGGCGCGCTCCGGGCGAACCGCGGCGGCCTCGCCCGCGTCTTCCCGGCCATGGATGACCGTGCCCGCCGGACGACCCTGGACTTGCCCGCACCCGGAACCGCTGGTCAAGATCCACTCGTGAGTTCCATGCCGCCGACCACCGAACTGTCCGCTCCGGCGGACGCGCCCGTCCGCAGAGCCGGCACCGGGCGCGCCGCCGCCGTCGTCGTGCTCGTCGCCGCCGCGGCCCTGATCCCGATGTTCGGGCCGCAGGCCGCGCTCGACGGCACGGGTGAGGCCGCCGCGCCCGGGACCGGCGGGATCGCGCTGCTGCGGACCGTGCTGTTCGCCGCGCTGTGCGTCCAGGCCGGGGAGGTCTTCGCCGGGCGTCTCGCGCGCCGGGTGGCGCCCGCCGCGCCCCGGCCGCGCCGCTGGTCGGCGTACGCGCCGTGGGCGGGCTGCGCGGCGGCCCTGGGGCTCGCCTCGGTGGTGGCCTCGGGGAACCTGGTCCCGGACGGTCTCGCGGCGCTGGACGTCGGCGGCCTGTACGGGACGCGGGACGGGACGCTGGCGCTCGTCGAGGTGAACGCCTTCGTGGTGGCAGCCCTGTGCGCGCGCACCCGGCGTCCCGGCACGGCGCTGCTGCCGCTGGCGGCCGTGGCGGTCGCGGAGGCGCTGCGCGCCCACCCGCCGTCCGAGGACACCGCGCTCATCGGCTCCGGGCTGACCCTGGTGCACGTCACGAGCGCGGCGCTGTGGGTGGGCGGCCTGCTGTACGTCCTGCGCACCACGCACGCGTGGCGGGGTCTCGCCCCGGAGGCGGGCGCGGCGCTGCTGGGCCGCTACGCGCGCGTGGCGGCGGGGCTGCTCGCGGCGATCACCGCGACCGGGGTGTGCAGCACGCTGCGCCGGATGCCGGCGGGCACCGTCCTCGATCAGCTGACCTCGACGGCGTACGGGCGCACGCTCCTCGCGAAGGTGCTCCTCGTGGCGGTGGTCGCGGTGCTGGCGCTGGTGGCGCGGCTGCGGCTGTCCCGCGCGCGGGACCGTACGCGGGCGTACGTCCCCGCGCGCGCGGAGGTGGTGGTGCTGGGGGTCGTGGTCGCGGTGTCGGCGGTCCTGACGGCGGTGCCGCTGCCGATCCGCTGGTCCTGACCCGGGTGCGGCGGGGTCAGTTGGTGACGAGCACCTTCAGGGCGGTGCGCTCGTCCATCGCCTTGTAGCCGCCGGGGACGCCCTCCATGTCGACGGTCATGTCGAAGACGGGCGAGGGGTCGATGGTGCCGTCCAGGACGTCGGGCAGCAGGTCGGGGAGGTAGCTGCGGACGGGTGCGACGCCGCCGCGCAGCGCGATGTTCCGGTTGAACATGACGCTGAGGTCGAGGCCGGTGCCGCTGCCGTGCGGGACGCCGACGAAGCCGATGGCGCCGCCGTCGCGGGTGATGTTCACGGCCGTCCTCATGGACTGCTCGGTGCCGACGGCCTCGATCACGGCGTGCGCGCCCTGGCCGCCGGTCAGCTCGCGGATCGCCTCGACGGCCGCGTCGCCGCGCTCGGCGACGACGTCGGTGGCGCCGAAGGTGCGGGCGATGTCGGTACGGGCCCGGTGCCGGCCGAGCGCGATGATCCGCTCGGCGCCGAGCCGCTTGGCCGCGAGGACGCCGCACAGGCCGACGGCGCCGTCGCCGACGACGGCGACCGTGGCGCCCTCGCGGACGCCCGCGCCGAGCGCGGCGTGGTGGCCGGTGCCCATGACGTCGGAGAGCGTCAGCAGGGCGGACAGCAGGTGGTCGTCGGAGGCGGCGTCGGCGGGCAGCCGCACCAGGGTGCCGTCGGCGAAGGGGACGCGGACGGCCTCGCCCTGTCCGCCGTCGTAGCCGACCGACCCCCAGAAGCCGCCGTGCTCGCACGAGGTGGTGAGGCCCTCGCGGCAGTAGTCGCACACGCCGTCGGACCACATGAAGGGCGCGACGACGAGGTCGCCGCGCCGGAGGCCCGACACCTCGCTGCCGGTCTCCTCGACGAGGCCGAGGAACTCGTGCCCGATGCGCTGCCCCGGCTGCCGTGCGGCCTCGCCTCGGTAGGCCCACAGGTCGCTGCCGCAGATGCAGGCGCGCAGGACGCGGACGACGGCGTCGGTGGGCAGCACGACGACGGGGTCGGGGACGTCCTCCACACGCATGTCGTACGGGGCGTGAATGGTGGTGGCGCGCATAGGGGGGTGTTCCTTTGTGCAGGTCAGTGAGGGGTGCGCCGGGTTTCGACGCTCTCTTCACGGTACGCCGCACGGGGTGCGGGCCGCGCATCGAGCACCCCTCGGGCCAGCAGGAACTGCGCGACGACGTAGGTGAGCATGATCCAGAAGTCGGGGCGCGGCAGGGTCGGCCACTCGGCCAGCCCCATGGCGATGAGCGAGTCCGAGAGCAGGAACAGGGCGCCGCCGACGCCCGCCGCCGGGCCGAGCCGCGAGGCGCCGCAGGCCATGGCGGTCAGCAGCAGGCTGTAGGCGGCGACGGGTCCGCGCAGCCCGGCCGGCAGGTCGGGCCAGAGCGCGGCGACGGTGACGGCCAGGACGACGCCGTAGCCGGCCGCGAGCGCTCCGCCACGCGCGCGGGGCGTTCCGTACCGCTTGAAGAGCAGCAGGTAGCAGACGTGTCCGGCGGCGAAGCAGCCCATCCCGGCGAGGAAGGCGGCGTCCCGGTCGACCAGCAGCAGGACGTCGCCGCCCCACCCGAACAGCAGCGCGGCGCACAGCAGCCGGGGCCCGCCGCGGGCGACGACGTGGGCGAGGAGGGCGGGGACGAGCAGCGGCTTGAGGACGACGTGCGCGGTGTGCGCCCCGGCGAGCAGGGCGACGAGGTCGGCGGCGCACACCGTGAGGAACGCGGTGCGCAGGGGCCCGGACAGGGTCACGCGGCGCCCTCGGCGGCCTGCGGGGCGGGGACGGGCTCGGGCTGCGTCGGTGCCTGCGGCTGCGGCTGCGCGGCGGGCCGGTTGCCCGGCGCGGGCTGCCAGCCGGGGCCGCGGAACACCCGTCCCGCCCGTTCGCGCCAGCCGGTCGCCGCCTTCAGGTCCCGGGCGATCGCGGCGTATTCGTGGGTGGCCACGCGCAGCGGGTTGTGGGTGCTGATGTTCTTGGTGAGGCCGAACACGGGCCGCTCGACCTCCGCCGTCCAGGAGCCGAAGAGCCGGTCCCAGACGATGAGGATGCCGCCGAAGTTGCGGTCCAGGTAGCCGCCCTGGGAGGCGTGGTGGACGCGGTGGTGCGAGGGGGTGTTGAAGAGGAACTCGAAGGGGCGCCCCATCTTGTCGATGCGTTCGGTGTGGATCCAGAACTGGTAGACGAGGTTGACCGACGAGCAGAACGCGAGCGCCGCCGGATGGACGCCGCAGAGGACGAGCGGCAGGTAGAAGGGCCACGAGGTGACGCTGGTCCAGGGCTGGCGCAGCGCGGTCGTGAGGTTGAACCTGCGGCTGGAGTGGTGCACGACGTGGCACGCCCACAGGACGCGGACGACGTGGTGGCCGCGGTGCGACCAGTAGTAGAAGAAGTCCTGGGCGAGCAGCATCAGCGGGACCGTCCACCAGAGCACGGGCACGCGCAGCGGCGTCAGTTCGTACACCGCCGTGTAGATCGCGACGATCGGGATCTTCCACAGGAAGTCGAACACGAGGCTGCCGAGCCCCATGGTGACGCTGGTGGTGGCGTCCCTGGTGTCGTATCCGGCCTCGTCCTCGTCGGGATGGATCCGCACGCTCACGATCTCCACGATCGTGAGCAGCACGAAGGCGGGGATCGACCACAGCACGACATCGGGCAGGTTGGGCGTCGACATGCGTGCACCGTAGAAGCCCGGAGGAGGCTGCCGCTAGGGGTTGTTACCCACAAGTATCACCCCGGGTACGGCGGTTTTGTTGGTGATCTCCGCCAATCGCCGGGCCGCTCACACCCCCGCCGCGCCGAGCAGCGCCCCCGCCCCGTAGGTCACCGCCATCGCCAGCGCGCCCCCGCCCATGTTCCGCAGGATCGCCCGGCCCGGGGCCGCGTTGCCCGTGCGGGCGCTGCTGTAGCCGGTGAGGGCGAGCGCGCCGAGGACGGAGAGGACGGTGACGGGCAGCCGCCAGGCGGCGGGTGGGAGGACGATCGCGAGGAGGGGCAGCAGGGCGCCCACGGTGAACGCGAGGAAGCTGGCCCAGGCGGCGTGCCACGGGTTGGTGAGGTCGTCGGGGTCGATGCCGAGCTCCACGCGCGCGTGGGCGCGCAGCGCGTCGCGTTCGGTCAGCTGTTCGGCGGCCTCGCGGGCGACGTCACGGCTGAGTCCGCGCTCGGCCAACAGGTCCGTCAGCTCCTGGAGTTCGGCCTCCGGCTGCTCCCGCAGTTCGCGTTTCTCCAGGTCCAGCGCGGCTTTCTCGGAGTCGCGCTGGGTGGACACGGAGACGTACTCGCCGGCCGCCATGGACATCGAGCCGGCGAGCAGGCCGGCGAGCCCGGCCGTGAGCAGGGTGGAGCGGTCGTCGGTGGCGCCCGCGACGCCGACGACGAGGCCCGCGGTGGAGACCACGCCGTCGTTGGCGCCGAGGACGGCGGCGCGCAGCCAGTTGAGCCGCGAGCCGAGCGCGCCGCCGTGTGCTTCGTCGTGCGTGGATCCCCGCGGGGCTGATTCGGTCACCGGGTGAGCATGGCACTCCCGGCTCTCACCAGACCCGGACCGACGCTCCGGGCGCGAAGACCGGACTGGTGGCGTCGGCCGGTGGCGCCTTCAGCGGTTCGTCGATCTCGGCGACGGTGGGGCCCACGCGCGCGGCGATCGGGTCGAGGAGGGCGAGGTCGAAGCCGTAGACGCGGGCGGCGTTGCCGCCGACCATGGCGGCGATCTCGTCGCGCGGCAGTCCCGCGTACGCGATGCGCAGCCCTTCGCGCGTGTACGGGTACGTGCCCTCGTCGTGCGGGTAGTCGCTGCCCCACATGATCTTGTCGAGGCCGATGCGGTCGCGCAGCGGTACTTCGTGGGGGCGCATGAAACTGGCGCCCACGAAGCAGTTCTCGCGCCACACGGTGGAGGGGCCCTTGCCCATCGAATCGGCGAGCCCCGCGCCGAACTTGGACTCCGCGGTGTCCGCCTTCGTGGCGGCCCGCACGAGACGCGCGTGGTAGTAGTCCAGCATGTCGAGGACGCCGGGGATCCACCCGGAGCCCTGCTCGGTGAGGACGAGCCTGAGGTCGGGGTGCCGGCGGAAGGCGCCGCCGAAGACGAGGTGCCACAGGGCGCGGTGCGAGAACCAGGTGGTCTCGACCATGAACACCGCGCGGGCGGCGGGTTCGTCGCCGAGCGGCGGGGAGGCCGAGCCGGCGTGGTGGTTGACCGGCACGCCGAGTTCGGCGCAGACCCGCCACAGGGGGTCGTACGCCGCCGAGTACAGCTCGGGAAGCCCGGAGCCCGGCGGTGTGCCGGGCAGCAGCAGGCCGCCCCTGAGGCCCGCGTCCGCCGCCCAGCGGACCTCCTTCACGGCCTCCTCCACGTCGTTGAGGAGGATCTGGAAGACGCCCGCCCGGCGGCCGGGCGCGGCGGCGCAGAAGTCCGCGAGCCAGCGGTTGTGGGCGCGCAGGCCCGCCCAGCGCTGTTCGAACTCCTCGCGGGTGGGGGCGGGCGCCATGAGGGAGGCGGACGGGAAGAACGGCGGGATGGTGTTGGGGAAGACGACCTCGGCGACGATGCCGTCCCGCTCCAGCTCCTCGATCCGGCGCCCGGAGTTCCAGTTGCGGTCGGCGGTGTCGGCGAGCAGGTCCGCGTAGGGGTTGACGTAGCCGGCGGCCCAGGCGTCGAAGGCGTCGTGGTGCCGGGACTCCAGGTAGGGGCGGTAGTCGAGGAGGTCGGCGCCCGCGTGGCAGTCCGCCGAGATCACGGTGTAGTGGTCCGGGGGCGTGGTCACGGCCGCACCCCGATCGTGGGGAAGTCGTGGTCGGTCAGCCAGTGCCGGCCCACCTCGCGCGAGCGTGCCCAGGACGCCTCCACGGCGCTCTGGTCGGCGTCCTGGCCGAAGTCGGCCGGGGTCGGGCCGATGCGGCGGGCGAGCGGCGCCAGCTTCTCGGTGTCGAAGCCGAAGACCTCGGCGGCGGCCAGGCCGAGCATGCGCCGGGTCTCGGCGACGGGGATGTCGTGGAAGGTCTTGCGCAGCCACGCGCGCGTGTCGGGCCAGGTCCCCTCGGGGTGCGGGAAGTCGCTGCCCCACAGGATGTTGTCGACGCCGATCTCGTAGCGCTGGGCGAGTTCGCGGCGCTTGGTGTTGGTGGCGCAGATGAAGACCTGCCGGTCCAGGTACTCGTGCGGCGGGCGCTTCAGCTCGGCGAACGGTGAGAGCTTCTTGCCGCCGTGGGCGCCCAGGTAGAGGCGGTCCATGAACCAGAGCAGGTTGGGCAGCCACCAGCAGCCCGACTCCGCGATGCCGAACCTCAGGCCGGGGTGCCGCTCGAAGACGCCCGACCACAGCAGGAACCAGAGCGGGCGGGCGGGCCACCACGTCACCTCGCTCACATAGATGCCGAGGTGGTCGCCGTACTCGTGCCGGGGCGCGGCCCCCGAGTGCGTGACGACGGGCATCCCGCACTCGGCCGCCGCCGCCCACACGGGGTCGTAGCGGCTCGCGTGGTACGGGTCGTGGTCGACCCACATGGACGGGATCATCAGGGCGCCGAGCCCGGACTCCTTGGCCCGGTGCACCTCGGCGACGACCTTCCCGGGGTCGGCCGTGATGGGCAGCAGGGCGACGCCGCAGTGGCGTTCGGGGTGCTGTCCGACGAACTCGGCGAGCCACCGGTTGTGCGCCTGGGCGCCGGCCATGCCGAGCTCGGGGTCCTGGTCGCCGGAGAGGCCGAGCCCGACCCCGAAGGGCGCCGCCGTCCCGCTGTCGACGGCGTCCGCGTCGGGGAAGACGACCTCGGCGGCCACCCCGTCGCCGTCGAGTTCCTTGAGGCGCTGGGCGGCGTCCCAGCCGCCGCGCAGCCCCGCGGCGTTGTCGGCGAACCACTTCGCGGCGAACGCGTCGTTGCGGATGCCCAGCCGCGTCGCCTCCGCGCGGCGGGCGTCCCGCTGGCCGAGGAAGTCGTCGAAGGCGCGGTGGAAACGGCTGTCGAGGTAGGGCCGGTACTCCTCGGTGGGCAGTCCGGCGTGGCAGTCGGAGGAGATGATCAGATACGGGTCGTTCCGCTGAGCCGACATCACACGTCCCTCACGTTCTCAGTCGAGAATGAAGCTCTCCAGGTACGCCGGGTTCGCCCGGTCCAGCATCGAACGCGAGCGCGCCCGGATCTGCCGGTCGCTGTGCTCGCTCGCGGGCAGCAGCCAGAACCGGTCCGCCGCGATGCCCTCGGCGACGAGGTCGGCCACCTCCTCGACGGGCGTGAACGCGATCTCCTTGCCCGCCGCCCGCATCGCGGCCTCCCACTGGTCGAGGCTGCGGTACGGCGTTCTGCGCGGGCGCTCCTTGGCGAAGCGGTCGGGCCGGTTGCGGTGCGACTCCCACAGGCCGGTGCGCAGCATGTGGGGGCCGGGGAAGAGCACGGAGGCGCCCACGCGCGCGTGCTCGGCCCTCAGATGCGCGTACAGCGACTCGGTGAGGGTGACGACGGCGGCCTTCGTGACCGCGTAGACCGAGGCCGTCGGCAGCGGGGCGATGCCGCCGTCGCCGGAGGAGGTGTTGACGACGTGGCCGGGTCCGCCGCCCGCGAGCATCCGGGGCAGGAACGCCTGGATGCCGTGGAAGACCCCCCACACGTTGACGTCGAACGCCCACTTCCAGTCGTTGGGTTCGTGCTCCCACATGCGGCCCTCGGCGCCGGAGCCGACGCCCGCGTTGTTGCAGAGCACGTGGCAGGCGCCGAAGGTGGCGTACGTGTCCTCGGCCAGGGCGACGACCTGCTCGCGCTCGCCGACGTCGACCACGCGCGCGTGGACGCGTGCGCCGTCGGCCCGGAGTGCGTCGGCCGCCGCCTCCAGGGCCCCCTTCTCGACGTCGGCGAGCACCACCTTCAGGCCGTCCGCCGCGAACCGCCGCGCCATGGCGAGGCCGATGCCGCTCGCCGCGCCCGTGACGACGGCGACCTGTCCTTCGCGCAGCTCCATGTCACACGCTCCCCTCGGGCGGGCCGTCGAGGATCTGCCCGGGGTCGTCGTAGCGCTGGTGGATGTACGGGAGCAGGGCCTGGGCGCTGACCCGTTCGACGACCCTGCCCCGCTGGTCGGTGGTCTTCTCGCCGATGGTGATCTCGACCAGGGCGCGCACGGGGAGGTCGGCCACGGGGTCGTACATGGACTCGCGCAGGACGACGTCGCCGGTGATCCGCTCCAGCTTCCTGACCTTCTCGTTGCGCCGGCAGTGCACGAGCACCGGGTCGGCGTCGAAGCCCTCGCCGTCCACGGCCGGCAGGAACTTGAAGTAGAAGTCCGTCTTGCGGGTGGGCTCCGGCACCGGCAGGGGGCCGCTGACCGCGCCGCGCACCTCGACGAACGCGATGCCGTGCCGGGCGAGCGCGGCCCGTACCACCAGGCCCTCGCGCTCCACGGTGACCTCGCCGAGCTTCTTGGGTTCGCCGAAGACCTCGCGGCCGCCGATGAGGGCCCGCTCATGGGTCATCGGCATGACGAGCGGATACCAGCCGCGCACTCCCCCGTGCTCGGCGGCGACGGCGACCGAGCCGGCGCCCAGCGGGTAGCCCGGCAGATCGACCTTGCTGACGGTGGCCCGCACCAGGGGCCGCTCGGTGGGCTTGAGCGGCGGCGGCAGGACCGCGGCCACGGCGTCCGGATCGGACTCCCACACGGCGACCACGCCGGTGGACCAGATGTCGGGGAGCTTGCTGCTCGCGGTGCGCGCGGCGGCGATCTCCGCCTCGGTGCGCGCTCCGTACCGTACGCGTGCCATGTCGTACCGCCCTTCGTCCGTGACGTGTCGGGGGTCGTGCGCTCGGCGCCTGTAACACAGTTACACCGGCGGCGATGAAGGGTAAAGACACGTGCACGGACGGAAGTCGAGGGGGCCAGGGATGGCACGCGCGCCGCTCACCCGGGACGAGGTCCTGTCCGTCGCGGGCGACCTCGTGAAGCAGCACGGACCCGAGGCGCTGTCCATGCGCAAGCTGGCCGCCGAGCTCGGCACGGCCGTCACGTCGATCTACTGGCACGTCGGCAATCGCGAGTCGCTGCTCGACGCCCTGGTGCGGCGGACCGTCGCCGACCTCGGCGACATCCGGCCGCGCGGGCGGGATCCGCGGGAGCGGGTCGTGTCCATCGCGCGCACCTTGCGCCGCCAGCTGCGCGCCCGTCCCCACCTGGTGGCGATGGTGCACGAGCGCGGGCTGACCGAGCACATGTTCCTGCCGGTGCAGCGGGCCCTCGTGCACGAGGTGCACGCGGCGGGGCTGCGCGGGGCGGCCGCGGCCGAGGCCGTGCGGGCGGTGCTCTTCCAGGTCGTCGGGCACGTCCTGGTGGAGCGCAACAGGGAGCGTGCGCCGGTGCAGCGGCCCGGCGAGGAGGAGCTGTGGGCGGGGGCGCAGGCGCCCGCCGCCGAGGACGACCGGGCGCTCGCCCGGGCCCTCGCCGCCCCCGTGGACACCGAGCGGCTGTTCGACACGTCGGTCCGCGCCCTGGTGAAGTCGCTGCTCGGTCCGGCCACTTGAGCCGGGTCCGGGAGCGGCGGGTTCCCGGGAGGCGCGCGAGGGGGACGGCGGCGACCGGAGTGTCAGTGAGGGCCCGTATCCTCAGGGACCATGCTCGAAGACCGCCCGACCGCAGCGTCCGCAGCCCCCTGGCCGGCCGCGTATCCGCAGGGATACGCGGTCGTCGACGTGGAGACCACCGGCCTCTCCAGGGACGACCGGATAATCTCGGCCGCCGTCTACCGCCTGGACGCCCGCGGCGAGGTCGAGGACCACTGGTACACCCTGGTCAACCCGGAGCGGGACCCGGGCCCGGTCTGGATCCACGGCCTCACGAACGACGTGCTGGCGGGGGCGCCGCTCTTCCCGGACATCGCCGAGGAGTTCGCCGCGCGGCTGGAGGGCCGCGTCCTGGTCGCGCACAACGCGGTGTTCGACTGGTCGATGATCTCGCGCGAGTACGCGCGGGCGCGGAGCGCGGCGCCGGTGCGGCAGCGGCTGTGCACCATCGCGCTGTCCAAGGAGCTCGGGCTGCCGCTGCCCAACCACAAGCTGGAGTCGCTGGCCGCGCACTTCGGGGTCGTCCAGGAGCGCGCGCACCACGCGCTGGACGACGCGCGGGTGCTCGCCGAGGCGTTCCGCCCGAGCCTGACGGCGGCCGCCACGCGGAACATGCGGCTGCCGCTCCTGGAGTGCCGGCCCCTCACCGAGTGGGCCGAGCAGTCCGTGCCGCGGCAGCAGTCCGCGTACCGCGGGAGCGGCGCCGGGGCCGGCTGGCGCCCCTCGCGCAAGCGGCCGGCGTGCCCGTACCCGAACCCGGGTCGCTACGAGTCGGGCAGACCGCTCAAGCAGGGCATGCGGGTCGCGTTCTCCGGGGACACCTCGGTCGACCGGGAGCTCCTGGAGGACCGCGCGGTCGAGGCGGGGCTGCACGTGGCGACGAGCCTGTCGCGGCTGACCAGCCTGCTGGTGACGAACGACCCGGACTCGTACACGTCGAAGTCCGTGAAGGCGAAGCAGTTCGGGACGCCGGTCGTGGACGAGGCAGCGTTCGGCCAGCTCCTCCAGGACGTGGCCGACGCGGACGGGGCGTAGCGACCGCGGCGCAGCGACCGCGGCGCCCGACCCGTCCCGCCCGAAGCAGGCGCCCGCCCGGGAAGCAATCGTCCGTAAATAAGGGGAGATGACGGACAGACGGGTGATTTGCGGAGCGACTCGCCCCGCGTCCGCTCGCCCACCGGGGCCCGCACCCGCACCCTGTGGCGCATGGCACGTTGCGAGGTCTGCGGAAACGACTACGGCATGTCCTTCGAGGTGCACGCGCAGGGCGCGGTGCACGTCTTCGACTGTTTCTCCTGCGCCATCCACCGCATGGCGCCGATCTGCGAGCACTGCCGCTCGCGGATCATCGGGCAGGGCGTCGAGGTCGAGGGCCACTGGTACTGCGGGGCGCACTGCGCCCGCTCCGAGGGGCGGGTGGGCATCGTCGACAAGGTCTGACCCCCGCCGCACCCCGCCGCCCGGGCGGGGCGCACCCCCCTGAGAACACCCCATGGCCGAGCGGTACCGTCATGGGGTGTACCGCTTCCTGTTGACTCGGCAGTGGGTGATCCTCACGCTGGTCGCCCTCGTCCTCATCCCCACGATGATCCGGCTGGGCATCTGGCAGATGCACCGCCACGACGAGCGCGCCGCCCGCAACCAGCTGGTCACCGACGCGCTGAAGGCGAAGCCGGTCCCCGTCGAGGACCTGGCGTCCGTCGGGCACACCGTCACCAGCAAGGAGCGCTACCGCACGGTCACGGCCACCGGCCGCTTCGACACCGACGACGAGGTCGTCGTGCGCCGCCGGGTCAACTCCAACGACGAGGTCGGCTACCACGTCCTGACCCCGTTCGTCCTGAAGGACGGCAAGATCCTGCTGGTGAACCGGGGCTGGGTCCCCGACAGCGGCAGCCAGACCACCTTCCCGAAGATTCCCGCCCCGCCGGCCGGCGAGACCACCCTCCAGGGCCGGCTGATGCCCGACGAGACGACCGCGGCCAGCGGCATCAAGAACCTGCGGGGCCTGCCCGACCGGCAGGTCATGCTGATCAACAGCGCGCAGGAGGCGAAGCGCCTCGGCGGCGGCACCCGGGTCCTCGGCGGATACATCGCGCAGACCGCACCCGACCCCGGGGGCGACGTCCCGGAGCAGCTCGGCCAGCCGGGCAAGGAGGACGCCGCTCTGAACCTCGCCTACGCGTACCAGTGGTGGCTGTTCGCCGCCGCGGTGCCCGTGGGCTGGGTGGTGCTGCTGCGCCGGGAGCTGCGTGACCGGCGCCGCAAGGAGGACGACGAGGCCGTCGACGAGGTGGCCCCGGCCGCCGTCTAGGGCGTGTCCGGCCGATCAGGTCGTAGTCGGGTGCCCGCGTATTTCTGTGCTAGTGAGCGGGGCCCGGTGCGTCGGGATGCAAGGCGGAGGAGGGCGTCGACGCGGAGCGTCGGCAACCGACGACAACGCCGCAGGTCGGCGTGCCGGAGCCCGCGCCCGCGACAAGATCCGCCGGACAGGCCCTAGCCGGGCCGCGCACTCGGCCGCCCGGCCGAGGCCGCTCGCGCGTCCCGGTCGTGTGTGACCCTCCGGGCAGTTCCCCCGGCCCCGGACGGGGCAGGCGCAACCCATGCATCGATCCATCGAGGACTACGCGCTCGTCGGCGACGAACAGACCGCCGCCCTGATCTCCCGGGGCGGTTCCGTCGACTGGCTGTGTCTGCCGCGCTTCGACTCGCCCGCCTGTTTCTCCGCACTGCTCGGCGACGAGGAGAACGGCCACTGGCGGATCGCCCCGAAGGACGCCGACGGGGACTGCACGCGCCGCTCCTACCGGTCCGACTCCCTCGTGCTCGACACCGAGTGGGACACCGAAGAGGGCAGCATCCGGGTCACCGACTTCATGCCGCAGCGCGACCAGGCGCCCGACCTGATCCGCATCGTCGAGGGGCTCAGCGGCCGGGTCACCGTGCACAGCGCGCTGCGCCTGCGCTTCGACTACGGCTCCATCGTGCCGTGGATGCGCCGCGTCGACGGACACCGGGTGGCCGTGGCCGGGCCCGACTCCGCGTGGCTGCGCAGCGAGCCCGAGGTGCACAGCTGGGGCGAGGACTTCGCCACGCACGCCGAGTTCACGGTGGCGGAGGGCGAGCGGGTCGCCTTCGTCCTGACCTGGCACCCCTCGCACGAGGAGCGGCCCGCGCTCGTCGACCCGTACGAGTCGCTGCGGCACAGCCTGGAGGACTGGCGGGCCTGGGCCGACCGGTGCAGCTACGACGGGCCGCACCGGGACGCCGTGCTGCGCTCCCTGCTGACGCTCAAGGCCCTGACGTACGCGCCGACCGGCGGCATCGTGGCCGCGCCCACCACCTCGCTGCCGGAGGAGATCGGCGGCGTACGGAACTGGGACTACCGCTACTGCTGGCTGCGCGACTCCACCCTCGCCCTCGGCGCGCTGCTGTCCGCGGGCTACCAGGAGGAGGCCCTGGCCTGGCGCGACTGGCTGCTGCGGGCCGCCGCGGGCAACCCCGCCGACCTCCAGATCATGTACGGGCTCTCCGGCGAGCGGCGGCTGCCCGAGCAGGAGCTGCACTGGCTGGACGGCTTCCGCGCCTCCCGTCCCGTACGGACCGGGAACGAGGCCGTGCAGCAGTTGCAGCTCGACGTGTACGGCGAGGTGGTCGACTCGCTGGCGCTGGCCCGCCGGTCGGGCCTGGAGGCCGGGCCGCACGCCTGGCAGCTGCAACTGGCGCTGCTCGACTTCCTCCAGGACGCGTGGTCCGAGCCCGACGAGGGACTGTGGGAGGTGCGCGGGCGGCGCCGCCACTTCGTCCACTCGAAGGTGATGACGTGGGTCGCCGTGGACCGCACCGTACGGTCCATGGAGGAGGACCCGCAGCTGCCGGGCGACCTCGACCGGCTGCGCAAACTGCGCGACACCATCCACCGCGATGTGTGCGAGCGCGGCTACGACACCGAGCGGGGCACGTTCACCCAGTCCTACGGCTCGCGGGAGCTCGACGCGGCGCTGCTGCTCCTGCCCCGCGTCGGGTTCCTGCCGGCCGACGACCCGCGGATCGTCGGCACGGTTGACGCGGTACGGGCCGAGCTGACGCGGGACGGCCTGCTGCGCCGGTACAACACGGACGGGGCGGAGGTCGACGGCCTGCCCGGCGACGAGGGCGCCTTCCTCGTCTGCTCGTTCTGGCTGGCCGACGCGCTGCACCTGACGGGCCGGACGGAGGAGGCCCGGGAGCTGTTCGAACGGCTGATGGAGCTGCGCAACGACGTGGGGCTGCTCGCCGAGGAGTACGACCCCGTGGCCGGCTGCCAGCTGGGCAACTTCCCGCAGGCGTTCAGCCACATCGGACTCGTGGGCACCGCGCTCACCCTGTTCGCGCCGGAGCCGGACGGCGAGGCAGGATAGTTCCATGGATCTTGGACTGAAGGACCGTGTCTACGTAGTCACCGGCGCGACCCGCGGCCTCGGCAACGCCGCCGCGCGCCAGCTCGTCGGCGACGGCGCGAAGGTGGTCATCACCGGGCGCGACGCGCAGAAGGTCGAGGACGCCGCCGCCGAGCTGGGTCCGAACGCGCACGGGGTCGCCGTCGACAACGCAGACCCGGCCGTCGCCGAACAGGTGATCGGCGCCGCCCGCGAGCGGTTCGGCGCGTTCGACGGCATTCTCGTCAGCGTGGGCGGGCCCGCGCCGGGGTTCGTCGCCGACAACACGGACGAGCAGTGGGAGTCGGCGTTCGCGTCGGTGTTCATGGGCGCGGTGCGGCTCGCCCGGGCGGCGGCGGCCGAGCTGAGTGACGGCGGCGTCATCGGGTTCGTGCTCTCCGGTTCGGTGCACGAGCCGATCCCGGGGCTGACCATCTCCAACGGGCTGCGGCCGGGCCTCGCCGGGTTCGCCAAGTCGCTCGCCGACGAGCTGGGGCCGCGCGGCATCCGGGTGGTGGGGCTGCTGCCGTCCCGTATCGACACCGACCGGGTGCGGGAGCTGGACGGGAACTCGGCGGACCCGGTGGCGACCCGCACCGCCAACGAGTCGCGGATCCCGCTGCGCCGGTACGGCACGCCGGAGGAGTTCGGCCGGGCCGCCGCGTTCTTCCTGTCGCCGGCCGCGTCGTACCTGACCGGGGTCATGCTGCCGGTCGACGGCGGGTTCCGGCACGGGTTCTGAGCCGGGGAGCCGATCCGGCACCGGCACGGGTTCTGAGTCGAGGACCCGTGCCGGTACTGGTACGGGTCCTCGAAGCCGATGCGGCACCGGCACCGGATCTGGGTCGATCCGGTGCCGGTGCCGTGCGGGTCGGGCGTGCTGTGCGGCCGGGTCAGTTCACCCGCTCCGCGCGGTGCTTGACCGCGCGCAGGCGGACCTCCGCCGGGAGGGACGCCAGGCCCGCCGAGTCCCTGGCCCGGGCCAGGGCGTCGTCGCCGAGGCGGTCCAGGGTCGCGCCGGGCGACGCGTGCGGGGCGAGGGTGAGACCCACCCTGGCCTGCGGGGCGGAGCGCCGGCCGGTCAGCACGGCGCCGGCCCGCTCCACGCCGTCCAGCGCCTCGGCGCCGCTCACCAGCACGCTCTCCAGGGCGCGGCCGCGCAGCAGCGCGCCCTCGCCGTCGCCCGTGTCGACCAGGACCTCGGAGAGCCTGCGGCGCCGGAGCTGGGCGACCAGCCACCACAGCGCGAGCAGCACGACCACGGCGAGCGCGGCGATCACCACCGGCCACCACCAGCCGTCGGCGCGCCAGCGCTGACGGTCGGCGACGCTCAGCAGCACGTCGTCCTTGCCGTCGTGGATCCACCAGGACGGCGGCTTCACCCCGAGCCCCACGGCGAGCACCGAGCCGCCGCCGAGGACGAGGAGCAGGCCGAGCAGGCCGAGCACGATCCGGTTCACGGTCCTGAGCACGCCGGTCATCCCTTCCGTCCGGGCCGGGCCACGTGCACCGAGAGGCGGGGCGCGGAACCGAGCCCGAGGCCGGTGATGCCGTCGCCCAGCGCGGTGTCCAGGTCGGCCCGTACGTCGTCGAGTTCGCGGAAGTGCGAGACCGCCCGCACATCCGCCTTGGACCGCTTCATCCGTACGCGTACGGACTGCACGCCCGGCACCTCCATGGCCCGGTCGCGCAGCACCATGGCGGCGGCGTCCCGGTGCAGGCCCGCGCGGACGTCGGGGTGGGTGCGGCGCATCGGCAGGACCGCGCGCAGCCCGGGCGTCACCGCGAGGACGATCAGCCACAGGCCGAGGGCGGCGGCGACACCGGCGCCGATCAGCACGGCGGTGTCGTCGAGCGGACGGGTGGCGAGGTCGTCGGCGAGCGTGCGGCGCCACTGCATGGCGTCGCGCCCGGCCCGGACCGCGGCGATGTCGTAGAGCAGCAGGCCGACGCCGCCGAGCAGCACCAGGGCGGCGAGCGCGGCCGGGATGCGGCGGGCCGACCAGAAGCGGCCCGCCTTCGCCTCGCCCTCCAGGGTGGGGCGCGGCTCGTAGGCGGACGCGGAGGCCGACTGGTCGAGGCCGTCGGGGGTCCCGGGGCCCTGCTCGACCACCGGCACGCGCTGGGTGGGCTCGCTCATCGGATCCTCCCCCGCTCGCTGTCCGCCGCGTGCAGCCGCTCCACGAGGACGGCCACCTCCGGCACTTCCATGCCCGCCAACGTCCTTACCCGCTCGGCCACTTGGCGACGCACGGCGCCGCACTGGGCGCCGATGTCGGCCGGGAAGCCGAGCTCCAGACTGATGCGTACGCGCGCGGCGCCCTGGTGCACCGCGACCGCGGCGTGCGGGGGCGCGCCGTCCTCGGGGATCGTGTCCAGGGCCTCACGCGCCGCGTGCGCGGCGATCTTCGCGACGACCCGGTCGGCGATCCGGGTCGCGCCGCGCTCGGCCGGCGCGACCTGTGTCGCCACCGGTCACCGCCGCCGGTCGCCGCGCGAGCGGAAGAACTCGCCGGGTTCCAGGTCCCCTTCGAGGAACCGGCCCGCGACGAAGCCGATGGCGCCGAGCGCCGCCACCAGCAGGAAGGCCCCGAAGCCACCGAAGTATCCGGCGAACCCGAGAGCCATGCCGGCGATCATGCCGATCACGGCCAGATTCATCGTGTGCTCCTTCTTTCGGGCCTGCTGCCCAGCCCGCTACGTGATCTCGTCACTGGAGTCGTGACTCCGGCTCTTCGTCTTCCTCGTCCGGCAGCTTCACGTCGCTGACGGCGATGTTCACCTCGACGACCTCAAGGCCTGTCATCCGCTCGACGGCCGTGATCACGTTCTCCCGCACCGCGCGGGCGGTGTCGGCGATCGACACGCCGTACTCGACGACGATCTCCAGGTCGAGCGCGGTCTGCACCTCGCCGACCTCGGCCTTGACCCCGCGCGAGACGGACTTGTCACCGCCGCCGGGCACCCGGTCGCGGACGGCGCCGAAGGTGCGCGAGAGGCCGCTGCCCATCGCGTGGACGCCGAGGACGTCACGCGCGGCGAGTCCGGCGATCTTCTCGACGACGCCGTCGGCGATGGTGGTGCGGCCCCGGCCCGCGGGGTCGCCACCGCCCTTCTTGGTCACGTTGGTCCGGCCTGTGGGCGCGCCCGTCGGCGTGTCGCCGGGCTTCTGTGAGGTGTCGCTCATCGGGGGTGTCCCCTCTTGTGAGGTGCGGTCTCCCTGCGGGAACCTGCTTTCTTTTGCCCACACTAAGTGCGGTTACCCGAGCCCGCGCCCGGGATGAGGCAGCCTGGGTGGATGACGGCAGACCGATGGGCACAGGCAGTAAGGCAACAGCTCGGATTCGGCAGATTGCTGCCGTTGGGCGGACCGGGTGACGGCGCGTGGATCACCGAGGGGGCGGCGGCGCAGGCGCTGCGCCGGGCCGTGGCCGGGGTGCGCGGGGTGCGCCTTGGGTCGGTGCGGCTCGCCCTGGCCGATCCGGACGACTCCGCCGCGTCGGTGGTGCCCGCTCCGCCGAGCGCGCTCCCGCCGGGGCCGCTGCGGATCGTCGCGGAGTGCTCGGCGACGGCGGAGGAGCCGTTGCCCCGGGCCGCGGCGCGGCTGCGGGAGGCGCTCGCGCAGTCGGCGCGGGACGGGCTCGGGCTGGTGGTGGCCGAGGTGGACCTCCAGGTGACGGCGCTCCTGGACACCGATCCGGCGGCGGCCGACGAGCCGGGCCCCGCGGGCGCCCCGGCCGAGAGGTCCGTCCCCGACGACGACGAGGGGCGCGCGGCGCGGGCGGCGCAGGGGGTCGCCGGGGTGGTCCGGCTGACGGGCGCCCTGGGCGGCCTGGGCCGGGCGGTCCACATCGAGGAGACGCAGGCACCGGCGACGCTGCCGCACCGGCACGTCCGGGTGGAACTGGCGGTGGCGTCGTCGCACCGCGCCCTGGACGTGGCCCGCGGGGTCCGGACGGCGGTCTCCGCCGCCCTCCAGGACGGGCCGACCGTGGCGGTCCTGATCACCGAGGTGACGGCCTGAGCGGTGCGGGCCGGTGCGAGGGTGAGGTGGGCAGACCCGGCGCGTCGTTCGTCCGGCCCGCGGGTGGATCGGCTCGGCGAACCGGTCGGGGCCGCGCCGGCGCGGGCGGATCGCCTTCCGGGTCCGCCGGACCCCGGCCGGGTCGGGGGTCGGCCAGGGAGAACGGGCGAACAGGCTCACGGCGCGCGCGGACCGGGTTTCCGGCTCCGCCGATCGGCCCGGCCAGGTGCATCGGCCGGACGGGTGGATCGACGGGCCGATAAGCCTCGCCGAGCGGTTGAGCGGTCCGACCCGCCGACCGGGTGGGCCAGCGGGTCGGCCGACCGGGGCGGCCGGATCGGGCTGCCCCGGTCCGCCGAACAGCGGGGCTGCCCGGCGGGTGAAGCGGAACCGGTCGGACGGACGGATCGACGGGCCGACGAGTCTCGCCTACCAGGTCGGCCAGCCGGATCGGCCGTATCGGACTGCCCCGACCGCCCACGCAGAGCCCGCCGGACCGCCCAGCAGATGGAGCGGACCCGGCCGGACGGACGGATCGACGGACCAACGAGTCTCGCCGACCGGATCGGCCAGCCCGATCGGTCGCATAGGCCGCATCGGACTGCCCCGACCGCCCACGCAGAGCCCGCCGGACCGCCCAGCAGATGGAGCGGACCCGGCCGGACGGACGGATCGACGGGCCAACGAGTCTCGCCGGTCAGGTGGGCGGTCCGGCCGACCGGATGGGCCGGCCGCACAGGGCCCGCCGGGCCGCCCGGCGGATGGAGGGGAACCGGCCGGACGGGTAGAGGGGGGCCGGCCGGAGGGGGGTCAGTCGCCGAGGCCCGCCAGGTCGCGCAGGCGGCGGCCCTGGGCCTCCCGTTCGGCGGTGCGCTGGTCGTCGAGGGTGCGGCGGGACGCGCCCTGGAGGAGGGCCTTGGTCTCGATCACGGCGTCGCGCGGCGCGGCCAGCAGCGCGCCGACCAGGTCGGAGGCGGCCGCGTCCAGCTGTTCGGCGGGGACGGCGACATTGGCCAGACCGCTGGCGACGGCCTCGTCGGCGTGCACGTAGCGCCCGGTGACGCAGATCTCCAGGGCGCGCGCGTATCCGACGAGCGAGACGAGCGGGTGCGTGCCGGTCAGGTCCGGGACGAGGCCGAGGCTGGTCTCGCGCATGGAGAACTGCACGTCGTCGGCGACGACGCGCAGGTCACAGGAGAGGGCGAGCTGGAAACCCGCGCCGATCGCGTGCCCCTGGACCGCGGCGACGGACAGGATGTCGCTGCGCCGCAGCCAGGTGAAGGCGCTCTGGTATTCGGCGATCGTCGAGTCGAGCAGATCGTCGCCACCGCGCGCCAGGTCGATGAAGGACGGCTCGCCGTCGAAACCCTCGGGCGTGAACGCCTGACGGTCGAGACCGGCGGAGAAGGACTTGCCCTCGCCGCGCACCACGACGACGCGCACGGAGCCCGGCAGTGACCGCCCGGCCTCGGTCAACGCCCGCCACAGAGCGGGAGACTGAGCGTTGCGCTTGTCCGGGTTGGTCAGGGTCACCGTGGCGATGGCATCGTCGACGGTGAGCCGGACCCCGTCCTTGTCGAGCAGGGGTGCGAGCGTTGCCATCTGGGCCTCCGAGTCTGCGCAGTCGTGTCCACAGGACGACGTGGACGACCTAAGTGACTGCACAGTAACCACTCGGCCGATCGGGGAACCGACCGGGTGGTCACCACGGGAGCCGTGCGGCCCGCCGCCAGGGGACGGACGGGCCGGCCGCGTCAGCTTGCAGCGGCCTTCTTGCCTCGCGTAGCCCCGCCGCGACCCCGCAGCGTGACCCCGGACTCGCTGAGCATCCGGTGGACGAAGCCATACGAGCGGCCGGTCTCTTCGGCCAGCGCCCGAATGCTCGCACCGGAGTCGTACTTCTTCTTCAGGTCTGCCGCGAGCTTGTCGCGCGCGGCGCCGGTCACCCGGCTGCCCTTCTTCAGAGTCTCGGCCACCCGTGCCTCCTCATGGGAAGTGCGCTCTGGATTTCCCATGATCACCCCTAGTGGGCTTCCTGGCCACCCATTCGGCAAGGTCCGTAGACCAGGAATTCCGCTGAGGAAGGCGATCCACACGAGTGGAATTCCTGGTTCCGGAGGCTTTTCCCACCCTCCGGAACCCCCCGCCCCAAAAAACCGGCAGGTCAGCGACTGCCCAGGCGCCCCAAGGGCTTCAGCCCCGATGAGCGGGCGAAATGCGTGTAGGACACACCACGGTACGAGGCGGTCTCACCCAGATGAAGGATCACCACTCGGCCGAATGATCCATACCGAGTGGATCAGTTATTCGATCAAGCAGTGCTGACGCCGTCACGCCCCCCTGCCGAGCGGCCCGCCACCGGTCAGGCGAGGGCGACGAGATCCGCGTAGGTCTGGCCCCACAGGTCCTCGACCCCGTCCGGGAGCAGGATGATCCGCTCCGGCTGGAGTGCCTCGACGGCGCCCTCGTCGTGGGTGACCAGAACGACCGCGCCCTTGTACGTGCGCAGCGCCCCGAGGATCTCCTCGCGGCTGGCGGGGTCTAGGTTGTTCGTGGGCTCGTCGAGGAGCAGCACGTTCGCCGAGGAGACCACCAGGGTCGCGAGGGCGAGGCGGGTCTTCTCGCCGCCGGAGAGCACGCCGGCCGGCTTGTCGACGTCGTCGCCGGAGAACAGGAACGAGCCGAGCACCTTGCGGACCTCGACCAGGTCGAGGTCGGGCGCCGACGAGCGCATGTTCTCCAGGACGGTGCGCTCGGGGTCGAGCGTCTCGTGCTCCTGGGCGTAGTAGCCGAGCTTGAGGCCGTGGCCCTCGACGACCTCGCCGGTGTCGGGCTTCTCGGTGCCCGCGAGGAGCCGCAGCAACGTGGTCTTGCCCGCGCCGTTCAGTCCGAGGATGACGACGCGCGAGCCCTTGTCGATGGCCAGGTCGACGTCGGTGAAGATCTCCAGCGAGCCGTACGACTTCGACAGGCCCTCGGCCATCAGCGGCGTCTTGCCGCAGGACGCGGGGTCGGGGAAGCGCAGCTTGGCGACCTTGTCGCTCTGGCGCACCGCCTCGAGACCGGCGAGCAGCTTGTCGGCGCGGCGGGCCATGTTCTGCGCGGCGACCGTCTTGGTGGCCTTGGCGCGCATCTTGTCCGCCTGCGCGTTCAGGGACGCGGCCTTCTTCTCGGCGTTCTGGCGCTCGCGCTTGCGACGCTTCTCGTCGGCCTCGCGCTGCTGCTGGTAGAGCTTCCAGCCCATGTTGTAGACGTCGATCTGGGAGCGGTTGGCGTCCAGGTAGAAGACCTTGTTGACGACCGTCTCGACCAGGTCGACGTCGTGGGAGATCACGATGAATCCGCCGCTGTACGTCTTCAGGTAGTCGCGCAGCCAGACGATCGAGTCCGCGTCCAGGTGGTTCGTGGGCTCGTCGAGAAGGAGGGTGTCCGCGTCGGAGAAGAGGATGCGGGCCAGCTCGATGCGGCGCCGCTGACCGCCGGAGAGGGTGTGCAGCGGCTGGCCGAGCACCCGGTCCGGGAGGTTGAGCGCGGCGGCGATGGTGGCGGCCTCGGCCTCGGCGGCGTACCCGCCCTTGGTGAGGAACTCGGTCTCCTGGCGCTCGTACTGCTTGAGGGCCTTGGTCTGGGTGGCGCCCGTGCCGTTGGCGATGCGCTGCTCGTTCTCTCGCATCTTGCGCATCAGGGTGTCGAGCCCGCGCGCGGACAGGATGCGGTCCCGCGCGAGCACGTCGAGGTCGCCGGTGCGCGGGTCCTGCGGCAGGTAGCCGACCTCACCGGAGCGGGTGATGGTGCCGCCGGCCGGGACGCCCTCACCGGCCAGGCACTTGGTGAGGGTGGTCTTGCCCGCGCCGTTGCGCCCGACGAGGCCGATGCGGTCGCCCTTGGCGACACGGAAGTTGGCGTTCTCGATGAGGATGCGGGCGCCGGCGCGCAGTTCGATACCGGATGCGGTGATCACGGGTGGGTCTCCAGGGCGGGAAGAACGGCTGATTGACGGGGCGGGGGCCGGTCTGTACCGCTAATGCACCCAGAGAAGAAACGTCATACGACCCAGCTTACCGGTGGGATGCAAGGGCTTTACCCACCTGCCCCGGGCGGCGCCCCGGCCGCTCCCCCGGCAGCTCGTTGCCCAGGGGGGTGCGGTGCGGGGCGATCCGGCCCAGGCCGTCGACGGCGACGAGCTGTTCGGTCCAGTCCGGGTCGGACCCGGCGCAGGGCTGGGCGATCAGCAGCGCGGGCCCGCGCCGGGCGGCGGTGGCCGGGGCGAACGCGCAGCCCGCGCGCGCGGGCAGCACCCAGCGCAGGTCGCCGTCCGCGGTGCGGTAGCCGGCGATGCGCCGGGGGGTGACGACGGCGAGCATCCGGCCCGCCGGGTCGAGCGCCCGCAGGACCCCGGCGCCGCCGTGCGCGCCCGGGGTGCGCAGCCAGGGCGCCGCGTCCGGGGTCGCGCGGTGCCAGCGCACGGCGGCCGCGCTGCGGCGCTCGGTGTCGGTGACCAGGCCGTCGCTCCACAGGGCGAAGGCGTGCCCGGCGGCGGGCAGCACGGCGAGCGCCCGGCGTCCCGCGCGCGCGTGGCGCCAGCGGGTGCCGTCGGCGTCGTACGCCTCGACGGCGCCGCCGCTGGTGCGCAGGGCGGGCGCGCCGGAGCGGGCCGCCGCGCGCGTGAGGTGGTCGCCGAAGGGGTGCGGGCGGACGCCCTGGGCGGCGCCGATCAGCGGGAGCGCGAGGAGGGTGGCGAGCACGGGGAGCAGGAGGGCGGCGCGGGGCCTGCGGAACGGCCGCCTCGGTCGGCCGGCGGGGTGGGCGGGGGCCGGCCGCGCGGTGTCCTGCCCCGCCGTCACGTCGAGCGGCAGCACCGCCATCGCGCACCCCCCTCGTTCCGCACCACGGCAGCCCTCACCACGGGCCACGGATCAGGCGCAGAGCGTAGCCGGGGCGGCGGGCGGCGGGGCCGGGGGACGGCGCCGACACGGCGGGCGCGGGCGGGCGCGTCCCCCGTTCGGCCGCCGGATCAGGGCCCGGCATGACGCCAGGCAACAGGATGAACAGGGTGGGATCCGGCGAGAGGGCGGTACGAGCATGCAGTTCGACGACGACGCCAACCTGGACACGTCCGAGGTCCAGGACCAGCGCAGCAGCAGGGTGCCGGGCGGGCGGGCGACGATCGGCGGCGGTCTGGCCGGTCTGCTGGCCCTGGTGCTCGGGCTGTTCTTCGGCACGGACCAGTTCGGTCTGTCCTCGGACGGCGGCGGCACGCCCGCCACGTCCGTGTCGAGCGCGGCGCAGGTGCAGCAGCAGTGCCGCACGGGGTCGGACGCGAACAGCAAGGACGACTGCCGGATCGTGGCGGTGGTGAACAGCGTGCAGGATTTCTGGCGGCAGGAGTTCGCGCGCCGCGACGCCCGCTACAGCGGCGCCGCCACGGTCTTCTTCACCAACCGGGTGAGCACCGCGTGCGGGGCGGCGACGTCGGCGGTGGGGCCCTTCTACTGCCCCGGCGACCGCAAGGTCTATCTCGACCTGGGCTTCTTCGACGAGCTGCGCACGAAGTTCGGTTCGAGCGGCGGGCCGTTCGCGCAGGCGTACGTCGTGGCGCACGAGTACGGGCACCACGTGCAGAACCTGATGGGCACCCTGTCGCGCTCGCAGGACGGTCGCACCGGCCAGAACAGCAACGCCGTCAAGGTGGAGCTCCAGGCCGACTGCTACGCGGGCGTGTGGGCCCGCAACGCGACGCGCACGCCCGACGAGTCGACCGGGCGCCCGCTGATCACCCGCCTGACCGACGCCGACATCCGGGACGGCCTGGACGCGGCCGCCGCGGTCGGCGACGACCGGATCCAGGAGCGCTACCAGGGCCGGGTGACCCCCGAGTCCTGGACGCACGGGTCGGCCCAGCAGCGCCAGCAGTGGTTCTACCAGGGCTACACGACCGGCGACATGGGCCGGTGCAACACCTTCGGCTAGAGCCTCGGGCGGACCAGGTCGCGGCCGGGCGGCCCGCGCCCTTCTGTGCCGGACCCCGCGCCCGCGACGGGATCCGCCGGACCGGACCCGGGGCCGTCAGGCCCCGCCGGTGTGGACCTGGAAGGCCGCGCGGCGCACGGCCTTGGCGAGCGCCGGGTCGGGGTGGGCGGCGGCGAGGGCGACCAGGACCTGCACGGTGCGGGGGTGGCCGACGGCGCGGACCTCCGCGATCAGCGCGGGCACGGTCGGCTGCACGGCCGACTCCAAGTGGCGCACGAGGAGCGGGGCTTCACCGTGGTCGGCGACGGCCGCGGCGGTGTCGACCCACAGCCAGGTCGCCTCCTCGCGGGTGAGGACCGTGTGCACGTCCTCGGGGTCGGCGCCCTCCGCCTCGGCGAGCCACAGCAGGGCGTAGGGGCGCAGGCCCGGCTCGTCGGCGGCGCGCCGCACCTCGGGCTCCGCGGGGCCGCCGACGACGCGCAGCGCCTCGAAGGCGAGGCCGCGCAGCAGGGCGTCCTCGCCGCGGGCCGCCTCGATCAGCTCGATGACGGCGGTGCCGACGTCGCGGGCGGCGAGCCAGGCGCGGTACTCGGCGCGCGCCGCGTTGGGCCGCAGGCGGGCGCAGCCGCGCAGCATGTCCTCGGCGCTGACCTCGATGTTGCCCGCCGGGGACTGGGCGGCGACGCAGATCTGCTCCAGTTTGACCCAGACCGCCCAGCTGCCGAGCGGGGTGAGGGTGGCCTGTCCGTCGGTGTAGGTGAGCGCGCCGACGGAGGCGAGGCCGTGCAGGGACCAGTCGAGCAGGGGTCTGAGCGGGGTGTCCTCGGGCGGGGTCGGCTCGGGCTGCGGTCCGAAGGGGATCTCGCAGCGCTCCGTGCGCAGTTCGACGACCCGCTGGTCGAGGAGGTCGAGGAGCTGGGCCGCGGCGACGGGTCCGGCCATCAGCTGGAGGAAGGACAGCAACTGGGGAACGGCCTCGACGACTTCGGCGACGGCGGCGGGCTCCAGGGCGTCCGGCGCCGGGTGGACCAGCGACCAGGCGTCGAACAGGGCGACCCAGCCGCGCAGCACGGCGGTGTCGTCGCGGTCCCAGGCGCGCAGCCGCCAGCCGGGGCGGGCGCTGTCGCCGTGCACCTCGACGAGGCCGGCGAGGCGGGCGGTGTCCCAGTCGGCGCGGACCTGTTCCACGCTCAGGCCGAGGTCGTCGGCGGCGCGGCGCGCGGTGGCGTCGGCGAGGGTGCCCTTGCCGTCCCCGGCGGCGGTGTGGTTGCCGGGGCTGAGCGTGGCGTCCGCCCAGCGCGCGACGCGGACGGCGGCGGCCAGTCCCTCGCGCGCGGTGCGGGCGAGTTCGGCGGGGGGCGGGGTGCCCTCCGGGGGGCGCGGAGCGGGGCGGGCCGCTCGGCGCGGGGCAGCGGGGGCCAGCGGCTGGCGGCGAGGGCGGACTAGTCGGAGCCTGGAGTCGCGCGGGGTACGGGACGTCACTGGAGCAGTCTCCCGGGTGACCCCGTGAATTCCCAAACGCGGCCCTGTGTTCGGCGCTCGCTGCGGGGTGCGGAACCGGCGCGGGGCCCCGGCGGGGGGCCCCGCACCGGCGCTCACATCAGCGGGGTCAGGAAGCGCCGCAGGGTCTCCTCGTACGCCGCCGGGTCCGCGTTCCACATGGCGTTGTGCGGGGCCTCGTCCACCGTGTGCAGGGAGACCAGGTCGGGGCGGGCGGCGGCCAGCCGCCGGGAGAGGTCCCAGGGGGCGACCTCGTCGTCGGGGCCGTGCAGGACCAGTGTGGGGACCTTGAGCAGCCGCGGGTCGGCGGCCTCCGCGAGCCGGTCACCGGCCAGGCCGGTGCGCCCCTGGGCGGCGCGCACCGCGAGCGGCAGCAGGACGCCGGGGGTGCGGCGGGCGGCGGCCAGGGCCCGCAGGGTGGTCTCCCAGGACAGCACCGGGCTGTCCAGGACCAGTCCGGCGATGCGGTCGCGCAGCGCGGAGTGGGCGGCGGCGTGCAGGGCCATCGCGGCGCCGGTGGAGAAGCCCATGACGACGATGCGGCGGGCGCCGTAGCGCACGGCGTAGCGCAGGGCCGCGTCCAGGTCGCGCCACTCGGACTCGCCGAGGTGGCCGAGGCCGTCCGGGGAGCGGGGCGCGCCGAGGTCGCCGCGGTAGGCGACGTCGAGGACCGGGAAGCGGTGGTGGTGCAGGAACTCCATGAGGTTCATGGGGTGTTCGCGGGTGGTGCCGAGGCCGTGCGCCGTGACGATCCAGGTGTCGCGGGCGCCGGGGACGAACCAGGCGGGCAGCGGGCCGAGTTCGCCCGGGATGTCGACGTCGGCGTGGTCGAGGCCGAGCGCGGACTTGGGGTCGCCGATGTGCACCTGGGGGGTGAGCCAGGCCTTGGCGCCGGGTTCGAGGGTGCCGTGGGTGACCCGCTCCAGGCGGCGCACGACGGTGTCCGCGGCGTGCGGCGCCGCGGTGACGACCGGCCCGACGACGGCGTGGAAGCCGTCGCCCGCGAGTCCGTAGGTGCCGGGGTACTGGGAGACCAGGTCCCGGGACAGGGTGATGTGTCCGGCCGCGATGGCGTGGACGGTGAGCCGTGGCTCGGTGGGCAGGGGGCGTCCCGCGGGCGCTTTGAGCGCGGCGTTGCTGGCCAGGCGGCCGGCGGCGATGGCGGCGGCCGAGGCCCCGAGGACGGCGGTGACGGCAGCGGCCGTCGCTTTGGCGGTGCGCACCCGTCCAGTGTCGGGGCCCGGGCGCGCCCGGGCCAGCGGGACGGCCGATGCGGGTGACGGGCGTGCCGGGCGGGGCGGAAAGAGCGTTCGGGTTCTTCTCACCGGGCCTCCTCGCTTCGCTGGGGTTCCCTACGAGTGCTCAGCGGCGCGCGTCGTACGCATCCCGGACGGCGCGGGGGTGCCCGGCGCGGTCAGCGCGGCGGGGCCTGCTGCCCGTATCCGGCGAGCCGGTCGGCCGCGTCGGCGAGCTGGGCGTCGCTCAGCAGGGAGGGGCGCAGGCCGGGGACGGAGTGGGCGGTGAGCCAGAGGCGGCACATCCATTCCAGCTGGGCGGTGCGGTCGTAGGCCTGGGCGAGGGAGTCGCCGTAGGTGACGGTGCCGTGGTTCTGGAGCAGGCACGCGGTGCGCCCGGCCAGCGCGGTGAGCATGTTCGCGGCGAGTTCCTCGGTGCCGTAGGTCGCGTAGGGGGCGACGCGGACGGTGCCGCCGAGGGCGGCGGTCATGTAGTGGACGGGCGGGAGTTCGGGGACGAGCGTGGAGACGGCCGTGGCGTGCACCGCGTGGGTGTGGACGACGGCCCGCGCGGGGGTGTTCCGGTAGAGCGCGAGGTGCAGGGGCAGCTCGCTGGTGGGGGTGAGGGTCCCGGCGCGGCGGGTGCCGTCGAGGCCGACGGCGACGAGGTCGTCCGGGCCGAGCCGGTCGTAGGGGACGCCGCTGGGGGTGACGAGGATGTCCGCGTCGTCGCCGTCCCCGACGCGGACCGAGACGTTGCCGGAGGTGCCGACGACCAGTCCGTCGCGGACCGTCCTGGCGGCCGTCGCCACCAGCTCTTCCCAGATCTGTCCGTGATCCGTCATGGCGGCATCCTGCCAGCCGCGCGGACCCCCGGCGGGATGCGGAAGGGGATGGTCCGCAACCCCTACCCTGGGCGCACGATCGATCACCGAGCGTCATCGGAATGCGGGGAAAGACATGGTTCGTGGCACCACGCCGTCGTCCGGCCGTCGGGCGCGGCTGCGGGCGGCGGCCTCCGTCGCCGCGCTGGCCCTGGGGGCCTCGCTCCTGGCGGCACTGCCGGCCCGGGCGGTGGAGAGGCCGAAGGGGCACGACGTGTCGTCGCACCAGCGGAACGTCGACTGGCCGAAGACGAAGAGCGCCGGGGCACAGTTCACTTACGTGAAGGCGACCGAGTCCACGACCTACACCAACCCCTATTTCGCGCAGCAGTACGGCGGGGCCGCCGACGCCGGTCTGCTGCGGGGCGCCTACCACTTCGCGATCCCCAGCAAGTCCTCAGGCGCGGCCCAGGCGGCGTTCTTCGTGCGCAACGGCGGGACCTGGCGGGGGGACGGCCGGACGCTGCCGCCCGCCCTCGACATCGAGTACAACCCGTACGGGGCCGACAAGTGCTACGGCATGAGCGCGAGCAAACTGGTGGCGTGGATCTCGGCGTTCAGCGACGAGCTGCTGCGGCTCACCGGCCGCCGCCCGGTGCTCTACACGACGTACAACTGGTGGAAGACCTGCACGGGCGACAGCCGGGTCTTCGCCGCCGATCACGCGCTGTGGCTCGCGCACTTCGGCGCCGGCGCGGGCGCGCTGCCCGGCGGCTGGTCGTACTGGACGTTCTGGCAGTACGCCGACAGCGGCGGGCTGCCGGGTGACCAGGATCTCTTCAACGGGTCCGCGGCCCAGCTGAAGAGCTTCGCGCGGGGCTAGCCGACGGCGGGGCCGACGTCCCGCGGAACCCGGCGTTCCAGGGCTCGCGCGGTCCCGCGCGGCGTCCGATCCGGAGTCGGTGGCACCGCCGCGCGCCGAGTGGAGCGACGACGCTCCGAAACAGGTCACCGCAACGCCCGGCCCAGTTCATCTTCCGTTCACCCGACGTGCTTACGTTCGAACTGCCACTGACGTCCAACCGAAGCCTGGGTAAATGGAACACATCACGCTGCTCCTCGCGATCGTGATCGTTACCGCACTGGTTTTTGATTTCACCAACGGTTTCCACGACACCGCCAACGCGATGGCGACGACCATCTCGACCGGCGCCCTGAAGCCGAAGACGGCGGTGGCCATGTCCGCCGTGCTGAACCTCGTCGGAGCGTTCCTCTCGGTCGAGGTCGCCAAGACGATCTCCGGCGGCATCATCAACGAGGACGGGCTCAGAACAGAGGTCATCTTCGCGGCGCTCGTGGGCGCCATCCTCTGGAACCTGCTGACCTGGCTGCTCGGCCTGCCGTCCAGCTCCTCGCACGCCCTGTTCGGCGGCCTCATCGGCGCCGCGGTCATGTCGATGGGCTGGGGCTCGGTCAACGGCGGCACCGTCGTCACCAAGATCCTGCTGCCCGCGGTCGCCGCGCCGATCGTCGCCGGCCTCGCCGCGACGCTCGCCACGCGCCTGACCTACCGGATCAGCGCCAAAACCGACGCGAAGGCCACCGCCAAGGGCTACCGCACCGGTCAGATCGCCTCGGCCGGGCTCGTCTCCCTCGCGCACGGCACGAACGACGCGCAGAAGACGATGGGCATCATCACCCTCGCCCTGATCACGGGCGGGGTCATCGCCCCCGACGCCGACCCGCCGCTGTGGGTCATCGTCTCGGCCGGTACGGCCATCGCGCTCGGCACGTACCTCGGCGGCTGGCGGATCATCCGCACGATGGGCAAGGGCCTGACCGACCTCGCCCCGCAGCAGGGCTTCGCCGCGCAGACGTCCGCCGCGACGGCGATCCTCGCCTCCTCGCACATCGGCTTCTCGCTCTCCACCACCCAGGTCTGCTCCGGCGCCGTCATGGGCTCCGGTCTCGGCCGCAAGGGCGGTGTCGTCCGCTGGTCGACCGCGACCCGGATGTTCGTCGCGTGGGGCCTGACCCTGCCGGCCGCCGGCCTGGTCGGCGCGGGCGCCGAGTTCCTCACCAAGCAGGGCGCGTGGGGCGTCGGCCTGACCGCCGCCCTGCTGATCGCGGGTGCCGCGGTCATCTGGGTGCTGTCCCGGCGCAACTCGATCGACCACACGAACGTCACGGCCGACGAGACCGGCTCCGCGCCGGCCGAGGAGCCCGCGGGCGTCGTGACCACCGCCATCGCCGCGGTCACCCCGCCGCCCGCGGGGACGCTGTCCACCGAGGCGACGGCGGCCGAGGTCAGGACGACCATCCCGGCACCCGCCCCGGCCGACCCCGCGCGCCCCGCCGGCGCCACGCTGTAAGGAAGCAGGACCAGCTATGAAGATCGACTGGGCGGCCCTCGGCTCCGTGTTCGGAGTCAGCCTCGTGATCACCGTGGCCCTGGTGGGCCTGTTCACCCTCGGCATCGTCGGCCTCTCCAAGAAGGAGTCCGCGGCACGGCAGGGCGGCTCGGCGACGCTCGCCGTCTCCGGCGCCTACGCCTGCTTCGCGGCGTGCGCGGCGGCCGTGGCGTACGGGATCTTCCTGATCGTGGCCTGATCCACGAGCGACCGCGACGGCGGGCCCGGACCTCGATGGTCCGGGCCCGCCGTGTCGCTGGGCGCTGTGGAGCTGTGGAGCTGTGGAGCTGTGGAGCTGTGGAGCTGCCCACACTCTCCCGGCCCAGGTCAACAGCAAGTTGACGCGCCTTCGCGGAGCGTGGTGCACTGCCAACGCCATGTACGGCAGCAGGTGAGGAAGCCGGTGCGAATCCGGCGCGGTCCCGCCACTGTGAGCCCCCGATCCCCGGGGCGAGCCAGGAACTCCCGCTGCCGGTCTCGTCGAACCAGGGCGTGGACACCCTGAGTGAGGACAACTACCGCCATGTTCGCCCCGCGCGGCGTCATGCGGTCCGGGCGCGTGTTCGCGTACGGGGCCGCCGCCGGCTTGTTGAGCGACCTGCTCGTCGGTGATCCGCGCCGCGGGCACCCCGTCGCCGGATTCGGGCGGGCCGCGAGCGCCGTCGAGCGGACGCTGTGGCGGGACCACCGCGGCTGGGGCGCGCTGCACACGCTGGTGTGCGCCGGTGGCGCCGCCGCCGTGGGAGCCGCCGCCCGCTGTGCCGTACGCCGCTCCCCCGCCGCCTCCGTCGCCCTGACCGCCGCCGCGACCTGGGCCGTGGTCGGCGGGACCTCGCTGGGCCGGGAGGCGCGGGCGATCGGCTCCGCGCTGGAGGCCGGGGACGTGGACCGGGCCCGGGAGCTGCTGCCCCGGCTGTGCGGGCGCGACCCGCAGGGGCTGGACGCGGACGGGATCGCCCGGGGCGTCGTCGAGTCCGTCGCCGAGAACACCTCCGACGCCGTGGTGGGCGCGCTGGTGTGGGGCGCCGTCGGCGGGGTGCCGGGGCTG
The DNA here is from genome assembly GCF_044750685.1 of Streptomyces sp. NPDC088785. Taxonomy (NCBI): domain Bacteria; kingdom Bacillati; phylum Actinomycetota; class Actinomycetes; order Kitasatosporales; family Streptomycetaceae; genus Streptomyces; species Streptomyces sp. NPDC088785. The sequence goes on along the minus strand of NZ_JBIVKH010000002.1, from coordinate 985,004 downwards.
CTCGCCTTCCGCGCCGTGAACACGCTCGACGCGATGGTCGGGCACCGGTCGCCGAAGTACCTCCGGTTCGGCTGGGCCGCCGCCCGCCTCGACGATGTCGCGGGCTGGCCGGGCGCCCGGCTCACCGGTGCCCTCGCCGTCCTCGCCGGCGGCCGGCCGCGCGCCGCGCTGGCCGCGTGGCGGGCGGACGCCGGACGGCACCCGAGCCCCAACGCCGGTGTCGTCGAGGCCTCCTTCGCCGGTGCCCTCGGGGTCCGGCTCGGCGGCACCCTGTCCTACGCGGGACGGGTCGAGCACCGGCCGGTGCTCAACGGAACGGGACGGGCGGTCCGGGTGACCGATGTGGAACGGGCCGCGCGGCTGTCGCGGCGGGTGGGCGTACTGGCACTGGGAGTCTGTGTGGGCGGGCGGTTGCTGTGGGGTCGTCGATGAACCGGGGCGGGCTGCTGGTGGCGGGCACCACCTCCGACGCCGGGAAGAGTGTGGTCACCGCCGGGATCTGCCGGTGGCTGGCGCGGCAGGGCGTGAAGGTCGCGCCGTTCAAGGGGCAGAACATGTCCCTCAATTCGTTCGTGACCCGCGAGGGCGCCGAGATCGGGCGGGCCCAGGCGATGCAGGCGCAGGCCGCCCGCGTCGAGCCGACCGCGCTGATGAACCCGGTGCTGCTCAAGCCCGGCAGCGACCGCAGCAGCCAGGTCGTGCTGATGGGCCGGCCGGTCGGCGAGATGAGCGCGCGGGGCTACCACGGGTCGCGCCAGGAGGCGCTGCTGGACACGGTGGTGGGGTGCCTGGAGGAGCTGCGGGGCAGTCATGACGCTGTGATCTGTGAAGGCGCGGGCTCGCCCGCCGAGATCAATCTGCGCCGCACCGACATCGTGAACATGGGGGTCGCGCGAGCCGCGCGGCTGCCCGTGCTCGTGGTCGGGGACATCGACCGGGGCGGGGTCTTCGCCTCGTTCTTCGGGACGACGGCGCTGCTCGCGCCGGAGGACCAGGAGCTGCTCGCCGGGTATCTGGTGAACAAGTTCCGCGGCGACGTGAGTCTGCTCCAGCCGGGTCTCGACATGCTCAGGTCCCTCACCGGGCGCGACACCTACGGCGTGCTGCCCTATCAGCACGGGCTCGGCATCGACGAGGAGGACGGGCTGCGGGTGTCGCTGCGGGGCGCCGTGCGCGAGTCCGTCGTCGCCCCGCCGGCCGGTGCGGACGTGCTGCGGGTCGCGGTGTGCGCGGTGCCGCTGATGTCGAACTTCACCGACGTGGACGCGCTGGCCGCCGAACCGGGCGTCGTCGTGCGGTTCGTGGACCGCGCCGAGGAGCTCGTCGACGCCGATCTGGTGGTGGTGCCCGGCACCCGCGGGACCGTCCGGGCGCTGGCGTGGCTGCGCGAGCGCGGACTGGCCGACGCGCTGGTCCGGCGGGCCGCCGAGGGGCGTCCGGTGCTCGGCGTGTGCGGTGGCTTCCAGGTGCTCGGCGAGCGCATCGACGACACGGTCGAGTCGCGGGCCGGGATCGTCGACGGGCTCGGACTGCTGCCCGTACAGGTGCGGTTCGCCGCCGACAAGACGCTCGCCCGGCCGGTGGGCGAGGCGCTGGGCGCGGCCGTCGAGGGTTACGAGATCCATCACGGGGTCGCCGACGTGCTCGGCGGGGAGCCCTTCCTCGACGGGTGCCGGGTGGGGGCCGTCTGGGGCACGCACTGGCACGGGTCGCTGGAGTCGGACGACTTCCGGCGGGCCTTCCTGCGGGAGGTCGCGGCGGCGGCCGGGCGGCGGTTCGTGCCGGCGCCCGACACCTCGTTCGCCGCGCTGCGCGAGGAGCAGCTGGACCGGCTCGGCGATCTGATCGAGCGGCACGCCGACACCGATGCGCTGTGGCGGCTGATCGAGGGGGGCGCGCCCGCGGGCATGCCGTTCGTGCCGCCCGGGGCGCCCGCGTGAGTGCCGGGCGGGGCTCCCGCCCCCGCCGCTCCCCTGTCACGCAGTTCCCCGCGCCCCTGCCGGGGCGCCCCCATCCAACGGAGGATCACGGCTGATGTCTGCCCCTTATCCGTTCACCGCCGTCGTCGGGCAGGACGATCTGCGGCTCGCCCTGCTGCTCAACGCCGTGTCGCCCGCCGTCGGCGGAGTGCTCGTGCGCGGGGAGAAGGGGACCGCCAAGTCCACCGCCGTGCGGGCCCTCTCGGCGCTGCTGCCGGGTGTCGCGGTCGTGCCCGGGTGCCGGTTCTCGTGCGACCCCGCGGCTCCGGACCCGCAGTGCCCCGACGGGCCCCACGAGGACGCGGGCCGCGCCGAACGCCCCGCCCGCATGGTCGAGTTGCCGGTCGGCGCGTCCGAGGACCGGCTGGTCGGCGCGCTCGACATCGAGCGGGCGCTCGCCGAGGGCGTGAAGGCCTTCGAGCCGGGGCTGCTCGCCGACGCGCACCGCGGCATCCTCTACGTCGACGAGGTGAACCTGCTCCACGACCACCTCGTCGACCTGCTGCTCGACGCGGCCGCCATGGGCGCCTCGTACGTGGAGCGCGAGGGCGTCTCCGTACGGCATGCCGCGCGGTTCCTGCTCGTCGGCACGATGAACCCCGAAGAGGGCGAACTGCGGCCGCAGTTGCTCGACCGGTTCGGGCTGACCGTGGAGGTCGCCGCGTCCCGGGAGCCGAAGCAGCGCGTCGAGGTGGTGAAGCGGCGGCTGTCCTACGACGACGCGCCGGACGCCTTCGTCGAGCGGTGGGCCGGTGAGGAGGCCGACGTGCGGGCGCGGATCGTCGCCGCGCGCGCCCTGCTGCCCGAGGTGCGGCTCGGGGACGACGCGCTGACCCAGATCGCCGCGACCTGCGCCGCGTTCGAGGTGGACGGCATGCGGGCCGACATCGTGATGGCGCGGACCGCGACCGCGCTCGCCGCGTGGGCCGGGCGCGGCGAGGTGCTCGCGGAGGACGTGCGGCAGGCGGCCCTGCTCGCGCTGCCGCACCGACGGCGGCGCAATCCGTTCGACGCGCCGGGCCTCGATGAGGACAAGCTCGACGAGACGCTGGACGAGTTCGGCCCCGACCGCCCCGACGACGACCCGGAGCCGGACCCGGACGGGCCGGAGCCCGACGGCGGCGGCGACGGTGGCGGTGGCGGCGGTGGCGATGGCGGCGGGGTGCCGCCGGGGGGCGACCCGGCGGGCGACGGTACGCCGGACGACGGTACGGCGGCCGAGGAGGGGCCCACCGAGGCGCCGCCCGCGCCGGGCGCCGGAGCGCCTGCGCAGCAGCGGGCCGTGTCGGCGGGCGAGCCGTTCCGCACGAAGGCGCTGAGCGTGCCGGGGCTCGGCGAGGGCGCGGCCGGGCGGCGCTCCCGGGCGCGCACCGAGCACGGCCGCACCACGGGTTCCGTGCGCCCCCGGGGGCACCTGACCAGGCTGCACCTGGCGGCCACCGTGCAGGCTGCGGCCCCGCACCAGCGGGCGCGGGGCCGCAGCGGCCCCGGGCTCGTGGTGCGCCGGGACGATCTGCGGCAGGCGACGCGGGAGGGCCGCGAGGGCAACCTCGTCCTGTTCGTGGTGGACGCCTCCGGGTCGATGGCGGCCCGCAAGCGCATGGGCGCGGTGAAGGGCGCGGTGCTTTCGCTGCTCCTCGACGCCTATCAGCGCCGGGACAAGGTGGGGCTCGTGACGTTCCGCGGCGCGGGCGCCGAGGTGGCGCTGCCGCCGACGTCCAGCGTGGACGCCGCCGCGGCCCGTCTGGAGACGCTGCCGACCGGCGGCCGCACACCGCTGGCCGCCGGGCTGCTCACGGCGCACGAGGTGCTGCGCGTGGAGCGGCTGCGGGACCCGGCGCGGCGGCCGCTGCTGGTCGTCGTGACCGACGGGCGGGCCACCGGCGGGCCGGAGCCGGTCCGGCTGGCCGGGCGGGCCGCGGGCCTGCACGCCGCCGAGGGCACCGCCAGCGTGGTCGTGGACTGCGAGAGCGGCATGGTGCGGCTCGGCCTCGCCGGGGAGCTGGCCGCGCGGCTCGGCGGGCAGGCCGTGACGCTGGACGAGCTGCGCGCGGACTCGATCGCCGGGCTCGTCAAGGACGTACAGGGAACCAACACCACCAGCAGGAGGGCCGCCTGATGCCGCAGGGACAGCCGAGTGTCGTACCGGACGACGGGCTGACGACACGTCAGCGCCGCAACCGTCCGCTGGTGTTCGTGCACACGGGCATCGGCAAGGGCAAGTCGACGGCCGCCTTCGGTCTCGCGCTGCGCGCCTGGAACCAGGGCTGGCCGGTCGGGGTGTTCCAGTTCGTGAAGTCGGCCAAGTGGAAGGTCGGCGAGGAGAACGCGCTGAAGGTGCTCGGCGCCTCCGGCGAGGGCGGCACCGTCGACTGGCACAAGATGGGCGAGGGCTGGTCCTGGGTCCAGCGCGACGACCAGGCGGACAACGAGGAGAAGGCCCGCGAGGGCTGGGAGCAGGTCAAGCGGGACTTGGCCGCCGAGACGTACCGGCTGTACGTGCTCGACGAGTTCGCCTATCCGCTGCACTGGGGCTGGATCGACGTCGAGGAGGTCGTCGCCGTGCTGCGCGACCGGCCGGGCACCCAGCACGTGGTCATCACGGGCCGCAACGCGCCGGAGAAGCTGGTCGAGTTCGCGGATCTGGTGACCGACATGTCGAAGGTGAAGCACCCCATGGACGCGGGTCAGAAGGGCCAGCGAGGCATCGAGTGGTGACCGACGTCCCCCGGCTGGTCGTCGCCGCGCCGGCTTCCGGGTCGGGCAAGACGACGGTGGCGACGGGTCTGATGGCCGCGTTCGCCGAGCGCGGCCTCGCCGTGTCCCCGCACAAGGTGGGGCCCGACTACATCGACCCGGGCTACCACGCTCTCGCGACGGGCCGGCCCGGCCGCAACCTGGACGCGTACATGTGCGGCCCCGACCTGGTCGCCCCGCTGTTCGCGCACGGCGCCGCGGGCTGTGAACTCGCCGTCGTGGAAGGCGTGATGGGCCTGTTCGACGGGGTGTCGGGCGCGGGCGAGCTGGCGTCGACGGCGCATGTCGCCAAGCTGCTCAGGGCGCCGGTCGTCCTGGTCGTGGACGCGTCGTCGCAGTCGCGGTCGGTGGCGGCGCTGGTGCACGGCTTCGCGTCGTTCGACCCGGAGGTGCGGCTCGCGGGGGTCATCCTGAACAAGGTCGGCTCCGAGCGCCACGAGCAGGTGCTGCGGGAGGCGCTGGAGGAGGTGGGCGTCCCGGTGTACGGCGCCCTGTACCGCACCCCGCAGGTGGTCACCCCGTCGCGGCACCTCGGCCTGGTCCCGGTCGCCGAGCGCAGCACGGAGGCGCTCGACTCCGTCCGCGCGTCGGCGGCGATGGTCAGGGCGGGCTGCGACCTGGAGGGGCTGCTGGCCCTGGCCCGCACGGCCCCGCCGCTGTCGGCGGAAGGCTGGCGTCCGGTCGTCGGCGGCGGGGCCGCGCGGGGGGCCGCGCGGCCGACCGTGGCCGTGGCGGGGGGCGCGGCCTTCACGTTCTCCTACGCCGAGCACACGGAACTGCTCGCGGCGGCCGGCGCGGACGTCGTCACCTTCGACCCGCTCCGCGACGAGCACCTCCCGGAGGGCACGGCGGGGCTGGTGATCGGCGGCGGCTTCCCCGAGGTCTACGCCCCGGAGCTGTCGGCCAACGAACAGCTCCGCAAGGAGGTCGCCGCGCTGGCCGGTTCGGGCGCCCCCGTCCTCGCCGAGTGTGCGGGGCTGCTCTATCTGGCCCGCTCCCTCGACGACAGGCCGATGTGCGGGGCCCTGGAGGCCGACGCCCGGATGTCCGGGCGTCTCACGCTCGGCTACCGGGACGCGGTCGCGATCGGCGACAGCGTGCTGGCCCCGGCGGGGACCCGGATGCGCGGCCACGAGTTCCACCGCACGGTCCTCGAACCGGGCGCGGGCCCGGCGCCCGCGTGGGGCATGCGGCTGCCCGCTCCGCGCGTCGAGGGGTTCGTGCAGCAGGGTGTGCACGCCAGCTATCTGCACACGCACTGGGCGGCGCTGCCGGACATCGCCCACCGGCTGGTGGAGCGGTGCCCGCGGTGAGGTGGCCGCGGTGACCGGCGGCTCAGCCGGCGATGCCCACCACGAGCCAGATGAAGGCCACGCCCGCCACCGTGGCGGCCAGGGTCGAGCGGGCCGGGTGGTCGTGGTGGGCCTCGGGCAGGATCTCGGCGGCGGCCAGGTACAGCAGGACCCCGCCGAAGAAGCCCAGATAGCCGCCGAGCAATTGCTCCGGAATGGTGAACAGCAGCGTCGACGCGGCGCCCACCACGGGGGCCGCCGCGTCGGCGAACAGCATCGTCAGCGCCTTGCGGCGGGCGTTCCCGTACAGCCGGGTGAGCGTGTAGGTGTTGAAGCCGTCGGCGAAGTCGTGGGCGATCACCGCGAGCGCCACGGCCAGGCCCATCCCGCCGCCCACCTGGATCGCGGCGCCGATCGCCATGCCGTCCATCAGGCTGTGCCCGACCATCGCGGAGGCGGCCGTCAGGCCCACCTCGGGGACCCGGCCGTCGCCGTGCTCGGCGCCGCCGTGGGCGGCCTGCCGCTGGGCGAGGAGGTGTTCCAGGACGTGCGCGCCGAGGAATCCGGCGACGAACAGCAGCAGCGCCGCGGGGACGCCGAAGACCGGTCCGCCCGCCGCTTCCAGGGCCTCCGGCAGCAGGTCGAGGCCGACCACGCCGAGCATGAGACCACCCGCGAGCCCGAGCACCAGATGGCGCCGGTCGGTGACCCGCTGCGCGGTCCAGCCGCCGATCAGGGTCATCAGAAAGGCGCCGAGCGCCACGAACACCGCCATAAGCCCTTGCTAACTCATCCGACCCCCGCGTCGCACATCATGGCCTGCGGCCCGGACCGGGTCGTCGGCGGGGTCGGGGCCCGGGCCGGGGTGGGTGCCGAGGAGGTGCTCGGCCTGGTCCGGGAGGTGCTGGCGGAGGCCGGGGCGGGGCCGGGCGCGCTGGTGGCGCTGGCGACCGTGGAGGCGAAGGGGCGGGAGCCGGGGATCGTGCGGGCCGCCGCGCTGCTCGGGGTGCCGCTCGTGACGTATCCGGCGGCGCGGCTGGCCGCCGTACCGGTGCCGCACCCCGCGAGGGGCGTGCGGGACGCCGTGGGGACGCCGTCGGTCGCGGAGGCCGCCGCGCTCGCCGCCGGGGGCGAGCTGCTGGTCCCCAAGCGAACGGCGCGCGGGGTCGGCGGGGGGCGCGGGAGGGTGACCTTCGCGCTGGCGCGCGCCGGGTAGGGTCCGGTCCTTCCCCCCGCCCGTCCGTCCTGTCCGCACCCCGCTAGGAGTCCGTCCCGTGCTCACCCCTCCCCCGGCCCTGCTCGCCGCGCTCGAACGCCGGCTCGACGACGTCCTGGGCTCCGGCGCCCGCACCCCGCACGACCGGGCCGACGTGACCGTGCTGCTCGTCGGGAGCGGCTCGCCCGACCCGGCCGCGAACGCCGAACTGGCCGCCGCCGCACGGCTGTTGTGGGAGGGCAGCGGTTACGCGGGGGTGGAGGCCGCGTTCGTCTCGGGCGCCGCGCCCGACGTGCCGGCGGGGCTCGACCGGTGCGCGGCGCTCGGGGCGCGGCGGGTCGTCGTGCTGCCGTACGAGGCGTCGGCGGCGGGGCGCTGCCGGGCGCAGGCCGACGGGTGGGGCCTCGCGCATCCCGAGGTGTCGGTGGTGCACGGGGCCGCCCCGGTGGTGCCGGGTGCCGAGGACGACGGACCCGATCTACGCCATCATGGGGACGCCGAAGTTCGCGACGACGGCGAGAAGTTGACCGATCTCGCGGTGAACGTCAGGACCGGGACGCCGCCGGTGTGGCTGCGGGAGCGCATCGGCGGGGCGCTGGAGGGGCTCGCGGCGTATCCGGACGGGCGGGCGGCGCGGGCGGCGGTGGCGGCGCGGCACGGGGTGCCGGTGGAGCGGGTGCTGCTGACGTCGGGCGCCGCCGAGGCGTTCGTGCTGCTCGCGCGGGCGCTCGGGGTGCGGCGGCCCGTGGTGGTCCATCCGCAGTTCACGGAGCCGGAGGCGGCGCTGCGGGACGCCGGGCACGCGGTGCGCCGGGTGCTGCTGCCGGAGGAGGACGGGTTCCGGCTCGATCCGGCGCTGGTGCCGGGCGACGCGGATCTCGTGGTGCTCGGCAATCCGACCAATCCGACCTCGGTGCTGCATCCGGCCGCGACGGTGACGCGGCTGGCGCGGCCCGGCCGGGTGCTCGTCGTGGACGAGGCGTTCATGGACGCGGTGCCGGGCGAGCGGGAGTCGCTGGCCGGGCGGACGGACGTGCCGGGCCTCGTGGTGCTGCGGAGCCTGACGAAGACGTGGGGGCTGGCGGGGCTGCGCATCGGGTACGTGCTGGCCGAGCCGGAGGTGGTGGCGGCGCTTCAGCGGGCGCAGCCGCTGTGGCCGGTGTCGTCCCCGGCGCTGGTCGCGGCCGAGGCGTGCGTGTCGGCGCGCGGTGTCGCGGAGGCCGGGGCGGCGGCGCGGGACATCGCGGACGACCGGGCCCGACTGCTCGGCCTGCTCGGGGAGTTGGCGGAGTTCGGGGTGCGGGTGGCCGGGCCCGCGCAGGGGCCTTTCCTGCTCGTCCGGGTGCCGGACGCGGCCGGGGTGCGGGAGCGGCTGCGGGCGGCCGGGTTCGCGGTGCGGCGCGGGGACACGTTTCCCGGGCTCGGGCCGGACTGGGTGCGGGTGGCCGTGCGGGACCGGCGGACCGGCGCCGCGTTCGTCGCCGCACTGCGGAAGGTGCTGGCGGAGGGGCCGGCCGCGGAGTGATCGCGCGGGGGTGGTGGCCGAGGGGGATGGCCGGGGGGGTGGTGATGGCCGGGGGGTGGTGAGCGGGGCCAGTGGTTCCCCCGCCCCGCTCACCGTTCCCCCTACTCGCCCTTCACGATCTGCTGTTTCAGAGGTGTCAGGCGGGTCGCGATCTCGGCGATGAGGTCCTGGTCCACGCCCGCCTCCGCCAGGGAGTCCGCGAGGTGGGTGACCACCCGGTCGAAGTCCCCCTCGGTCAGGCCGAGTCGGGCGTGCACCTCGCCGAGCGGACGGCCCCGGTACGTCTCGGGGCCGTCCAGCGCCGCGGCGATGAAGGTCCGCTGATGGGCCTTCAGTCTCGTCAGGTCGGTGGTGCGGAAGTACGGCGACAGGTCGCCGTCCGCCAGCACCCTGGCATAGAAGAGGTCGACCACTGCTGCCACCGCGGGGGCACCGCCCACCGCCTCGTAGACACTCGACTCACTCATGGCGATCGAACGTATCTGCGGAACCGGGCATTCGGTACCACTGTGTTCGGTGCCACTGTGGCGGGCGCTACGCGCGCGAGCGTCCCTTGCGCGCCATCGCCACCGCGCCGCCGCCCGCCGCGAGCAGCACGACGGCGCCGCCCACGATGTACGGCGTGTTCGCGTTGCCCCCGGTCTCCGCCAGGTCGGCCTTGGCCTCCGGCTTCGGCGCGGCCTTGTCCTCGACCGGTGCGGCCTTGACCGGCTCGGCCGGCTTGCCGCCCTGCGGCTTCGGGTCCTCGGCCGGGGCCGCCTTGGGCGCGGTGCAGGTGGCGCCGGCGAGGGTGACCTCGCCGTTGACCTCCGCGACGTTCAGCTTCAGCGGGTTCACCGAGACCTTGAGGTGCAGCGCCGAGGCGGCGGCCGTGGTCGACGTGGTGGAGGTCTCGGACAGGGCGAGGGAGACCTCGCCGATCTGCGGGACCTCGACGCGGGTCGTGCCGCCCGCCGTCAGGGTGACCTTCTTGCCGAGCACGGTGACCGAACCCAGCACGTTCGACTGCGCGACCGGCTTGCGGCCCGCCTCGCACAGCGCCTTGGAGGTGACCTGGTCGACCTCGATGAGGGAGAGCAGGGGCAGGCCGGGGACGTGCACCTTGGCGTGGACGAGCTGGGTGAAGCCCTCCGCCCTCCTGTCGTCCACGGTGGCCCTGGCCTTGGCCACGTCGGCGCGCAGCACGCTGAACGGCTGCCCGCCGCCGACTCCGTCGAGGCGGGCGGTCAGCGCGGTCTTCTCGGCGCTCGCGGGGGCCTGCACCTCGTTGAGCGCAACCCTCAGCGGGACGTTCACCGTCTTGTTGAGGAGCGAGACGTCCAGGCCCGTGCGTAGGACCACCGCGCCGGCCTTGCCGCCACCGCCGCCGTGGTCGCCGGTGGCGGCCGCCGGGACCGCGGTCGCGAGCACGGCGGGGCCGGCGGCGAGGACGGCCGCGGTGGCCGTCACGGCGAGGTGGCGGGTGCGACGGGACACGCTGTTGCTGGTGCTGGACATGCTGGAAAGACCCCCCAGGGGTGACTGCGGATACGGGACGTGTGGTGTCGGCGGCGGGGTGGGGCGGGCGGGTCACGGGGACATCCCACGGCACCGCGTCACTCCGTCGCCGACGAGGGAATCTTTACGCACTGAGAGTGAACGGGCGGCAACCAGGCGTGAGTTCACTCCAAAGGGGGGTTTCCGTGCAGATCTTCGAATCTGCTGGCGCTGTTGTTCCCAGCTGTCCCTCCTGTCGGCTTCTGGTGGGGGGTGCGCGGGCGCGATCGAGGGATTCTCAACGAGCACCTCTCCGCCCGGTCACCCTCCGTGTCAACCCGGGACGGTCGCCGCGCTCCCCGACCCCCTGAGTCGTTGTCGGGCCAGGGCCGCCGCCTGCGGGCCGGTGGGGGCTGGTCGCTGGGTGGTCTTTCGGGTGCGCCTCGCGTCGTGGCTGGTCGCGCAGTTCCCCGCGCCCCTGAGGCATGCGCTGCGCGCAGCCTCCCCCTGAGATGCCGCACGCAGTGCGCACCTCAGGGGCGCGGGGAACTGCGCGAGAAGCGGCCACCGGGCCGCGGGCGACGTGCGACCCAGGGGCGCGGGGAACTGCGCGGCCAGCCACGACGGTGGCGCGCCCGAAAGACCGCCTCGGAGGTGCCGGGAAGCGCGTGGCCGGCCCGCGCCCGGTCGCGGATGGGGGCGGAGAGTCAGGGAAGCGGGTGGCCGCGGAGGATCACCCGGCTCGGCGCCGCCAGCACGCCCACGTCCGCCCGGGGATCGGCCCCGTACACCACCAGGTCCGCCGGAGCGCCCTCCTCCAGCCCGGGCCGGCCGAGCCACTCCCGGGCCCCCCACGCCGCCGCCGACACGGCCTCCCGCGCGGGAATCCCGGCGCGGACCAGTTCGGCGACCTCGGCGGCCACCAGACCGTGGGCGAGGGAGCCGCCGGCGTCGGTGCCGACGAACACCGGGATCCCGGCGTCGTACGCGGAGCGCACCGTGTCGTACCGGCGCTCGTACAGCCGCCGCATGTGCGCCGACCAGCGCGGGAACTTCCGCTCGCCCCCGGCCGCGAGGTCCGGGAATGTCGCGATGTTGACCAGGGTCGGCACGATGGCGACGCCCCGCTCGGCGAAGAGCGGGATCAGGTCGTCGGTGAGCCCGGTGGCGTGCTCGACGCAGTCGATGCCCGCCTCCACCAGGTCGCGCAGCGAGTCCTCGGCGAAGCAGTGCGCCGTCACCCGGGCCCCGAGCCGGTGCGCCTCGGCGATGGCGGCCTCGGCGGCGTCCCGGGGCCAGCAGGCGCCCAGGTCCCCGGTGCCGCGGTCGATCCAGTCGCCGACCAGCTTGACCCAGCCGTCACCGCGCCGGGCCTCCTGGGCGACGTACGCGACGAGGTCCTCGGGCTCGATCTCGTGCGCGTAGTTGCGGATGTAGCGGCGGGTGCGGGCGATGTGCCGGCCGGCCCGGACGATGCGCGGCAGGTCCTCGCGGTCGTCGATCCAGCGGGTGTCGGACGGCGAGCCCGCGTCGCGGAGGAGGAGGGTGCCGGCGTCCCGGTCGGTGAGGGCCTGCTTCTCGGCGGTCTCGGCGGGGACCGGGCCGTGGGCGTCGAGGCCCACGTGGCAGTGCGCGTCGACCAGCCCCGGCAGCACCCAGCCGTCGAGCGTCGTCGTGTCCCGGCCCGCCGAGACCGGCCGGTCGTACGTGACGCGGCCGCCGACCACCCACAGCTCGTCGCGTACGTCGTCGGGCCCGGCCAGCACCCGGCCCCTCACATGCAGCACCCCGGCATCGGTCATGGACGGAAGCCTAGGGGTGCGGTGGGTACGCTCGTCATCGGCATCCGTCCGAACCCGTGAGCGAAGAGAGCACCACCGTGACGCACCCGTTTCTCGATCTGGCCCCGTTGAGCGCCGAGCATTTCGCCTCCATCGAGGACCGCGTGGCCCGGCTGATGGACACGGCCCAGGATGTCGTGATCATGCAGGGCGAGGCGCTGCTGCCGCTGGAGGGCGCGATCCGCGGGACGGCGGCGCCCGGCACCGTCGCGCTGAACGTGATCACGGGCCCGTACGGGCAGACCTTCGGCGACTGGCTGCGCGACTGCGGGGCGACCGTGCACGACCTGGCGGTCCCCTTCCACACGGCCGTCACCGCGGAGCAGGTGCGGGCGGCGCTCGCCGAGCACCCCGCGATCGACTTCGTGTCCCTGGTGCACGCGGAGGCGGCGACCGGCAACACCAACCCCGTCGCCGAGATCGGCGAGGTGGTGCGGGCGCACGGCGCGCTGTTCTACCTCGACGCCGTGGCCGCGATCGCCGCCGAGCCGGTGCTGCCCGACGCGTGGGGCGTGGACCTGTGCGTGATCGGCGCGCAGAAGGCGATGGGCGGTCCGGCCGGGGTGTCGGCGGTGTCGGTGAGCGCCCGCGCCTGGGAGCGGATGGCCGCCAACGAGCAGGCGCCGCGCCACTCGTACCTGTCGCTGCTCGACTGGAAGCAGCGGTGGATCGACGGTGGCCGCACGGCGCTGCTGCACGCGCCCGCGCAGCTGGAGATGCTCGCGCTCGAGGCGTGCGTCGAGCGGATCGAGAGCGAGGGGCTCGACGCGCTGACGGCGCGGCACGCGAGCGCCGCGGCCGCCACCCGCGCCGGGGCGCTGGCCCTGGGCGGCGGTCTGGAGCCGTACGTCCACGAGGCGCGGGACGCCGCCCCGGTCGCCACGACGCTGCGGGCGCCCGCCGGGACCGACGCCCGCGAGCTGGTCGCGAGGGCCCTCGCCGCGGACCCGGTGCTGCCGCTGGTCGCGGGCGGCGGCGCGCTCGCGCAGGAGATGATCCGGGTCAACCACTACGGCCCGCAGGCCACCCGCGGTGTCGTGCAGTCCTCGCTTGCCGCGCTCGGCGGGGCGCTCGCGGAGGCCGGCCGCACGGTGGACCTGGAGGCCGCGCGCAAGGCGGTCGCGACCGCCTGGCAGTAATGCGCCGCATCCGACGACAGCGCCGCCCTTTCCGGAGGGCGGCGCTTTTCTTTATTCTTCTCCAACACAATTCCCGGATAATTGCGGGAGCAGCTTCCCGTATCACTTCTGCCCGCTTTTCCCGGGCGTAAACACTAAGGTTTCAACAACGGGAAGGGGCGTAATTCCGGCGGGTACCGAGGCGGTTACGGCGTTGTGACGTACTCCACACGCACCGCGATATGCACCTTATGGTCGCCTCAAATCGGCATATTTCTCGGCTCGTTCGTGCGCGCACCCGCAGGCACGCGATAACACACATCGGCCTCGTACGTAACCCCTCCCCCGGATGCAATTCGAGAAGCAGGTCGGTAAATTCAATTTCCATGACCGCCGCACAAGCGCAATTCCAGCTCGACCATCCAGGCGTCGCCGACGGCGCTGCGATCTGGCGTATCGCACGCGACTCGAAGGTGCTCGACCTCAACTCCTCGTACAGCTATCTGCTCTGGTGCCGTGATTTCGCCGCCACCTCCGTGGTGGCCCGCGACGAGCGGGGCGAGGTCGCCGGGTTCGTCACCGGCTACATCCGCCCGGAGCGCCCGCGCACCCTCGTGGTGTGGCAGGTCGCCGTGGACCACGCCCACCGCGGGCACGGCCTCGCCGGTGAGCTCCTGGACGGACTGACGGCCAAGGTCCTGGGCGCCGGGCGGCCGGTCAGCACGGTCGAGACGACCATCACCCCGGACAACACGGCCTCCCAGGCGCTGTTCCTGTCCTTCGCGCGTCGGCACGGTGCCGGTGTGGCCCGTGAGGTCCTGTTCGACGCCGGCCTGTTCCCCGACGACGGGCACCTGCCGGAGGAGCTGTACCGCATCGGGCCCCTCGGCCCCGGCAGCACCCCCGCCTGACCCCGACCCCACCCACCGCGAACCCCCCTCACTCGCTTCCCCAGAGGAGCTATTGCTGTGACCATCACCCAGCCGGACCTGAGCGTCTTCGAGACCCTTGAGTCGGAGGTGCGCAGCTACTGCCGCGGCTGGCCCACCGTCTTCGACCGGGCCCGGGGCAGCCGCATGTACGACGAGGACGGCCACGAGTACCTGGACTTCTTCGCGGGCGCCGGATCGCTCAACTACGGGCACAACAACCCGGTGCTGAAACGCGCGCTCATCGACTACCTGGAGCGGGACGGCGTCACGCACGGCCTCGACATGTCGACGGCGGCGAAGCGCAACTTCCTGGAGTCGTTCCAGAACATCATCCTGCGCCCGCGCGACCTGCCCTACAAGGTCATGTTCCCGGGCCCGACGGGCACCAACGCCGTCGAGTCCGCGCTGAAGCTGGCCCGCAAGGTCAAGGGCCGCGAGTCGATCGTGTCGTTCACGAACGCCTTCCACGGCATGTCGCTCGGCGCGCTCGCGGTGACCGGCAACGCCTTCAAGCGGGCCGGCGCCGGCATCCCGCTGGTGCACGGCACCCCGATGCCGTTCGACAACTACCTCGACGGGCAGACCCCGGACTTCATCTGGTTCGAGCGGCTCCTGGAGGACTCCGGCTCGGGCCTGAACACGCCCGCCGCCGTGATCGTCGAGACGGTCCAGGGCGAGGGCGGCATCAACGTGGCCCGCACCGAGTGGCTGCGCAAGCTCGCCGACGTGTGCAAGCGCTGGGACATGCTGCTGATCGTCGACGACATCCAGATGGGCTGTGGCCGCACCGGTGCCTTCTTCTCCTTCGAGGAGGCGGGCATCACACCGGACATCGTCACCGTTTCGAAGTCCATCAGCGGGTACGGACTCCCTATGTCCCTGTGCCTGTTCAAGCCGGAGCTCGACGTCTGGGAGCCGGGCGAGCACAACGGCACGTTCCGCGGCAACAACCCCGCGTTCGTGACCGCCGCCGCCGCTCTGGAGACGTACTGGACCGACGGCGCCGCGATGGAGAAGCAGACGCTGGCCCGCGGCGAACAGGTCGACCAGGCGCTGCGCGCGCTGCGCGAGGAGTTCCCCGACGACACCGTCGAGTACCGCGGCCGCGGCCTGGTGTGGGGCCTGGAGTTCCGCGACAAGGAGCGGGCGGGCAAGGTCGCCAAGCGCGCCTTCGAGCTCGGCCTGCTCATCGAGACGTCCGGCCCCGAGAGCGAGGTCGTCAAGCTGCTTCCGGCACTGACGATCACGCCCGAGGAGCTGGAAGAGGGCCTGCGCACGCTCACCAGGGCTGTGCGCGAGACGGCCTGACACCTATTCAGCAATATCAGAGAGGCAGCGACTCACCGTGATCGTCCGTTCGTTCAAGGAGATCGAGAACACCGACCGGCACATTAAGTCGGCGACCGGCACCTGGGAGAGCAAGCGCATCGTCCTGGCCAAGGAGAAGGTCGGCTTCTCCTTGCACGAGACGATCCTCTACGCCGGCACGGAGACCGACATGTGGTACGCCAACCACATCGAGGCCGTGCTGTGCGTCGAGGGCGAGGCCGAGCTCGAGAACCGGGAGACCGGCGAGAAGCACTGGATCGAGCCGGGCACGATGTACCTCCTGAACGGCCACGAGCGGCACACGCTCCGGCCCAAGACGGACTTCCGCTGCGTCTGTGTGTTCAACCCGCCCGTGACCGGACGGGAGGACCACGACGAGAACGGCGTCTACCCGCTGCTGACCGAGGAGGGCTGAGGCAGATGACCACTGACCTGTATCCGACCCGTGGCACCTCCGAGGTGGCGACGCCCCGTGTCGACCCGGTCGTCTGGTCACCTCCGGGCACCCGCGGTCCGATCCGCGAGTCGGACCTCGCGTCCTTCGAGCGGGACGGCTTCCTCGCGATCGACGAGCTGATCGGCCCGGACGAGATCGGCGTCTACCAGGCCGAGCTCGACCGGCTGGTCTCCGACCCGGCGATGCGCGCCGACGAGCGCTCCATCGTCGAGCCGAAGTCGCAGGAGATCCGTTCGGTCTTCGAGATCCACAAGATCAGCGAGGTGTTCGCGAACCTGGTCCGCGACGAGCGCGTGGTGGACCGGGCCCGGCAGATCCTCGGCTCGGACGTGTACGTCCACCAGTCGCGGATCAACGTCAAGCCGGGCTTCGGGGCGAGTGGCTTCTACTGGCACTCGGACTTCGAGACCTGGCACGCCGAGGACGGCCTCGCGAACATGCGGACGGTGTCCGTCTCCATCGCCCTGACGGAGAACCACGACACCAACGGCGGCCTCATGATCATGCCGGGTTCGCACAAGACGTTCCTCGGCTGTGCGGGCGAGACGCCGAAGGACAACTACAAGAAGTCGTTGCAGATGCAGGACGCGGGCATCCCCTCGGACGAGGCGCTGACCAAGTTCGCGGACGCGCACGGCATCAAGCTGTTCACCGGCAGGGCGGGCTCGGCCACCTGGTTCGACTGCAACGCGATGCACGGCTCGGGGGACAACATCACCCCGTTCCCGCGCAGCAACGTGTTCATCGTGTTCAACAGCGTGGAGAACACGGCGGTGCAGCCGTTCGCGGCGCCCGTGCGGCGGCCGGACTTCATCGGGGCGCGGGACTTCACCCCCGTGCGGTGATCCTCGTACGCGGACGGTGTCCGCACGCGCCCGAGTGGGGCGGGACCGGTCGACGGTCCCGCCCCACCGGCGTGTCACAGGGCCGGGTAGTCCGTGTAGCCCTTCGCGTCGCCGCCGAAGAACGAGGACGGGTCGGGGGTGTTGTACGGGCCCTCGGTGCGCAGCCGGGCCGGCAGGTCCGGGTTGGCGAGGAAGAGGGCGCCGAAGGTGAGGACGTCGGCGAGGCCGTCCTCGATCAGGGTGAGCGAGGTGTGGTCGGTCGGGGTCGCGGTGAACGCGTTGAGCAGGAAGGGGCCGCTGAACCGCTTGCGCAGGTCGGTGGTGATCTCCCGGGCGGCCGCGGTGGCCTCCATGACGTGCAGGTAGGCGAGGCCGAGCGGCTCGATCGCGGCGACCAGGGCCTGGTAGGTCTCGGCGGTGTCGGTGCCCGGCATCGAGTTGTACGCGTTCTGCGGCGAGACGCGCAGCGCGGTGCGCTCGGGGCCGATGGCCTCGGCGACGGCCTTGACGGTCTCGACGGCGAACCGGATGCGGTTCTCGACGGAGCCGCCCCACTCGTCGGTGCGCTCGTTGGAGCCCGGGGCGAGGAACTGGTGGATCAGGTAGCCGTTGGCACCGTGCAGTTCGATGCCGTCGAAGCCGGCCTCGATCGCGTTCTTCGCGGCGGTGGCGTAGTCGGCGATCGTGGCGCGGACCTCGTCGCCGGTCAGCGCGCGCGGCGTGACGAAGTCCTGGAAGCCGTCGTCCGTGAAGGCCTTGCCCTCGGGGGCCACCGCGGAGGGCGCCACCGGCAGGCCGCCGTCGGGCTGCAACGAGGGATGGCTGATCCGGCCCGCGTGCATGATCTGGGCGAAGATCACGCCGCCCGCGGCGTGCACGGCGTCGGTGACCGTGCGCCAGGACGCTATCTGCTCGGCGCTGTGCAGGCCCGGGGTCCAGGCATAGCCCTGGCCCACCGCGGAGGGCTGGACGCCCTCGGTGATGATCAGGCCCGCGGAGGCGCGCTGCGCGTAGTACTCGGCCGTCAGGTCGGTGGCCGTGCCGCCGGCGCCGGCCCGGCTGCGGGTCATCGGGGCCATCACGATGCGGTTGGCGATCCGGGTGCCGCGGAGGTCGAACGGGTCGAAAGCGGTGGTCATGACTGCTCCGATCAACATCGGTACGGGTCCGCCACGGAATTATGTGGTCGGCCAATCAATTGCGCTGACGTCACTCTAGCGCATTAGTTGGCCGACCAAGGTAATGTTTGCGTGAAGCCGAACCAGCCCGCAGGAGCAGCCATGTCGCCCACCCCGAAGGACGGCGAGCCCGTCTGTACCGCCCCCGTGCCGGCCGTCGCCCTCGGCGGTCCGGTCAGCCTCGCCCTGGCCCGGGTCGCCCGGCTGCACCGCGCTGCGGCGGGCCGCCGGCTGCGCGGGCTCGGGCTGTACCCGGGGCAGGAGTTCGTGATGATGCACCTGTGGGACAAGGGCCCGGTACGGCAGTCGGAGCTGATCAAGGCCGTGGAGCTGGACCCGTCGACGGTCACCAAGATGCTCCAGCGCCTGGAGCAGGCCGGGCACGTGCGCCGCTCCCCCGACCCGGACGACCGGCGGGCGGTCCGGGTGGAGGCGACGGAGCAGAGCTGCGGGCTGCTGAAGGACGTGTCGGACGCGTGGTCCGCCCTGGAGGAGCGGACCCTGGCCGGGCTCTCCGGGCCCGAGCAGACCGAGTTCGTGCGGCTGCTCGCCCGGGTGGAGGGCAGCCTCTGCGCGGAGGCCGGGGACGGCTGCCCCTGACGGGCCGGTGGCCCGGTGGTCCAGTGGCCCGGTGGTCCAGTGGTCCGGTGTTCCGGTGTTCCGGTGGTCCGGTGCGCTCAGCGCGCCAGCGCGGCGAGCAGCCGGTCGACGTCCTCGGCCGTGTTGTAGAGGTGGAAGGACGCCCGCAGGTTGCCCGCCCGGTCCGAGAGTTCGACCCCCGCCGCGTGCAGCTCCGGCTGCCGTACGCCCAGGCCGGGCACGGAGACGATGGGTGACCCCGGGGCGGCCACCGGCTCGTGGCCGTGCTCGGCGAGTCCCGCGCGGAAGCGGTCGGCGAGGGCGAGGTCGTGGGCGCGGATCGCCTCCGGGCCCAGCTCCTCGATCAGTTCGAGCGAGCGGCGGGCGCCGGTGTACGCGATCAGGCCGGGGGTCTCGTCGAAGCGGCGGGCGGAGCGGGCCGGCTCGGTGACCGGTCCGTAGCAGCTCTCCCAGGGCTTCTCCCCCGCGACCCAGCCGCCGAAGACGGGGAGCAGGTCGGCGGGGTCGGGCGGGCCGACGAAGAAGGCGGCGCCGCGCGGGCAGGTGAGCCACTTGAAGGCGACGGAGGAGACGTAGTCCGCCGCGGCGGCGTGTCCGGCGAGCGGGAACCAGCCGGCGGCCTGGGACGCGTCGACGTAGAGCCGGGCGCCGTGCGCGCGGGTGACGGCCCGCAGCTCCGTCAGGTCGGTGAGCCGGCCGTCCGCCGACTGCGCGGCGCTGACCGCGACGAGGGCCGTCCCGGGCCGCACCGACTCGGCGAGCGCCGCGAGCGGCACGGTGCGCACCTTCAGGTCCTGCCGTACGTGGAAGGGGTTGATGGTGGAGCTGAACTCGCCCTCGGCGACGAGGACCTCGGCGCCCTCGGGCAGCGCGGCGGCGATCAGCCCGGTGTAGACGGCGACGGAGGCGCCCGTCGCCACCCGGTCCACCGGGACCCCGGCGATCCGGGCGAAGGCCGCCCGCGCCTCCTCCACGTCCACGAAGAGGGAGTCGATCGGGCGGCCCTCGGCCATCGCGGTGATCGCCGCGTGCATCGCCCGCACGGCGCGGGCGGGCAGCAGGCCGGAGCTGGCCGTGTTCAGGTAGCTGGTGGCGGGGGTGTACTCGGCGCGGACCAGGTCCGTGTCGAGCTGTCGGGGCGCACCGGAAGTCTCCATGCGACCACTGTGCCCCGCCGCCAACTACCCGTCCATCGAGGATGTTTGAGCAGTACCTCTAAGCGGTCCTTATCAGTGCCGCTCAGGCCTGCGGGACGGCGCAGCCGTCGGGGCCGCAGGCGTCGCCGCCGGAGGGGTCGAGCACGGTCAGCGGGGAGCGGGCGTCCCACGCCTGGGTGAGGGCCTGGGTGAAGACCTCGGCGGGCTGGGCGCCGGAGACGCCGTACTTGCGGTCGAGGACGAAGAAGGGCACGCCGGTGGCGCCCAGCTCGGCCGCCTCGCGCTCGTCGGCGCGCACCGCGTCGGCGTAGGCGTCGGGGTCGGCGAGGACGCCGCGGACGTCGGCCTCGGCCAGGCCGGCGCCGACGGCGAGCCGCACGACGTGCTCCTCGTCGGCGAAGACGGACTCCCGGTCGACGAAGTTGCCCCGGTACAGGGCGTCGATCAGGGCGTCCTGCACGCCCTTGTCCTTGCCGAGGTGGAGCAGGCGGTGCAGGTCGAAGCTGTTGCCGTAGTCGCGGCCCTCGGTGAGGTAGGGCAGGCCGAGGGCGGCCGCCTGCTGTCCGAGCCCCTGCTCGTTCGCCGCGGCCTGGGCCTCGCTGATGCCGTACTTGTGCGCGATGTGCGGGACGACCAGACCGGTCTCGTCCTTCTTGACGCTCGGGTCCAGCTCGAAGGAGCGGTGGACGACCTCGACCTGGTCCTTGTGCGGGAAGGCGTCGAGGGCCTGCTCGAACCGGGATTTGCCGATGTAGCAGAAGGGGCAGTTGATGTCGGTCCAGATCTCGACGCGCATGGGGGTCTCTCGCTCCAGCTGATCACGGGTTCACGTCCGGTCGGGCGGGGGTGTCCCGCGCCGTCCGGTACAACCGGATGCCGCCTCCGGTCATTCCCGGGGCAGGCCGAGCCGCAGCTCGCGGTGGTGTCCCGAGCCGGTGCTCGGGCCGCGCCAGCCGTGGGCCGCGTAGAACGCCTGGGCCCGTTCGTTGTCGCGGTGCACGTCCAGCAGGGCCTCGGTCATCCCGTCCACCCGCCACTGCTCGACGCACGCGGTGTGCAGTTCCGTGCCGATGCCGCGGCGCCAGTGGGCCGGGTCGGTGTGCAGCTGGAAGAGCACGACCGTGGTGCCGTGCGGGTCCTCGTCGGGGCGGCGGAAGGAGGCGACGCCGACCAGCTCGCCGTCGCGGACGCAGACCAGGACGTGGGCGCGGGGCCGCAGGATGGACCGCGTCCACCGCTCCTGCCACAGCTCGGGGGTGTCGCCGTCCGGGAACCCGTCGGGGTAGTAGGTGGCGCGGGCGCGCTGGTGCAGGGCGGCGATGGCGGGGGCGTCGGCGGGGACGGCGGTACGGATCATGACCGGGAAGACGGTCCGGCCCCCGCCGCGGTTCCGGCCGGCCGCCCCCGCCCGGTGTCAGGAGCCGTCCCTGAGATCCTTCGGCCAGCCCTGGTGGAACTCGATGTGGTCGTAGGAGACGTCGCAGCCCTCGCCGGTCGGCGACTGCGCGAGGAACCCGATCAGCGGCGGCGCGGACGTGTCGTCCCCGAGGGCGAACACCCGGACGAAGGTCCAGGTCTCCCCGTCGGTCGAGGCGTGGAACGCGAAGGCCGACCCGGTACGGCTGACCCGCAGCCACACCGAGTTGCCCGGCACCACGAAGGAGTTGGCGTCGTCGGACCGCCCGCGCGTGACGACCGTGCAGATGGTCGGCTCGTGCGGGGACTGCTCGTAGCAGAGCTTGGCCCACTGCCGGTCCCCCGTGTGCACGTAGAGCACACCCGCGTCGAAGGGCGCGGCGAACCCGACGGTGACCCGGGCGCTGAACCGGAAGTCGCCCTCGGGCGCCCCGAGCAGCCGGGGCGCGTCGGAGGTGGGGTCGAGCGCGTCGCCGGCCGGCGGCACGAAGCGGTCCTGGCGGGCGCCGGCCCGGCCGGTGAGGACGCCGTCGGCGTACGCCCAGTGGCCCTCGGGGCCGTGGGCGCGCAGCGGGAAGGGCAGTTCGGGGAGGTGGAGTTCCATGGGGTCAGTTTTCCAGTCGTCCGTCGTAGCGCCGCGGCAGCCCCAGCGGGTTGCCGTCGCGCAGTTCGGGCGGGAGCAGGGCCTCGGGCGTGGTCTGGTACGAGACCGGGCGCAGCCAGCGCTCGATCGCCGTGCCGCCGACGGAGGTGGAGGTGGAGGTGGTCGCCGGGTACGGGCCGCCGTGGTGCTGGGCGGGGGCGACGGCGACGCCGGTCGGCCAGCCGTTGACGAGGACGCGGCCCGCGACACCCGTCAGCTCGGTGAGCAGCGCGGCGCCCCGGCCCCCGCCCTCGCCCGCGCCCCCGTCCTCGCCCGCGGCCTCGGCGGAGGACAGCTGGACGGTGGCGGTGAGGTTGCCGGGGAGGCGGGAGACGACGGCGGTGATCTCGTCGGCCGACGCGTAGCGGGCGACGACCGTGACCGGCCCGAAGCACTCCTCCAGGAGGAGGTCGTGGGCGCCGCCCGCGACGGCCAGCCGGGCGGCGGGGACGGTGAGGAAGCCGGGCGAGACGGTGTGGTCGCCGCCCGCGCCGGGCGTCACCGGGGCGGCCACGTCGGGCAGTGCGGCGCGCTCGGCGACCCCGGCGATGAAGTCGTCCCGCATCCGGTGGTCGAGGAGGACGCCCGAGCCGGTGCCGCTGACGGCCGCGGTGAGCGCCTTGACCAGGGTGTCGCCCGCCGGGCCCGCGGGCGCGAGGACCAGGCCGGGCTTGACGCAGAACTGGCCGACGCCGAGCGTCATGGAGCCCGCGAGCCCGGCGCCGATCTCCTCGGCGCGCTCGGCCGCGGCGGCCTCGGTGACGACGACGGGGTTGAGCGAGCCCAGCTCGCCGTGGAACGGGATGGGTGTCGGCCGGGCCGCCGCGGCGTCGAAGAGCGCCCGGCCGCCGCGCACGGACCCGGTGAAACCGGCCGCGGCGACCAGCGGGTGCCGGACCAGTTCGACCCCGGCCCCGAAGCCGTGGACCAGGCCGAGGACGCCTTCGGGGATGCCGTGCCGGGCGGCGGCCCGGCGGATGACGGAGGCGACCAGCTCGGAGGTGGCCGGGTGGTCGGGGTGGGCCTTGACGACGACCGGGCAGCCGGCGGCGAGGGCGCTCGCGGTGTCGCCGCCGGGCACGGAGAAGGCGAAGGGGAAGTTCGACGCGGCGTACACCGCGACGACTCCGAGCGGGATCTTGTAGCGGCGCAGGTCGGGGATGGGCGGGGTCGCCGTGTCGTCGGGGTGGTCGATGACGACGCCGAGGAAGGCGCCCTCGTCGACGACGTCGGCGAAGGCGCGCAGCTGGAAGCAGGTGCGGGCGAGTTCGCCGGTGAGCCGGACCGGGCCGAGGGCCGTCTCCGCGTCGGCCGCCTCGATGAGATGGGCCCCCGTGGCGCCGGCGCCGTCGAGCAGGTCGGCGGCGGTGCGCAGGAACGCGGCGCGCACGGCGCGGTCGGCGAGGGCGGGGCGGGCGGCGTCGGCGGCGCGGACCGCCTCGTCCACCTCCTGGGCCGTGGCCTCCACCGCGACCTGCTCCCGCTGCTTCCCGGTTCGGGGGTCCACACTCCAGACTGGTGCTGCTGCCTCGACTGCCACGGCGATGTCCTCCAGCTTTTCTCGCGGCTCGGCGGACGAGCCCCGAGGGTCGTTCGATATACTGAACGCTGTCTCTGTCGATGAACAATGCGGAGACTATTTCTCGTCGAACGAAGGGGTCAAGGGCGATGTCGGCAGACGAGACGGGGGCCGTCGCGGGCGGCGCGGCAGGCGGCGCGCAGGTCAAATCGGCGGTGCGGACGGTCGAGTTGCTGGAATATTTCGCGGGCCGTCCCGGGATGCACTCCCTGGCCGCGGTCCAGGAGGCCGTCGGCTATCCCAAGTCCAGCCTGTACATGCTGCTGCGCACCCTGGTCGAGCTGGGCTGGGTGGAGACCGACGCGACCGGCACGCGGTACGGGATCGGGGTGCGGGCGCTGCTGGTGGGCACCTCGTACATCGACGGTGACGAGGTCGTCGCCGCGGCCCGGCCGACCCTGGACCGGCTGTCCGACGACACCACGGAGACCATCCACCTCGCGCGCCTCGACGGCACGAACGTGGTCTATCTCGCCACCCGGCAGTCGCAGCACTATCTGCGCCCCTTCACGCGGGTGGGCCGCAGGCTGCCCGCGCACTCCACCTCGCTCGGCAAGGCGCTGCTGGCCACCCACACCGACGAGCAGGTCCGCAAGCTGCTCCCGCAGACGCTGCCCGCGCTGACCGAGCACACGATCACCGACCGCGAGAAGCTCATCGAGGAGCTGCACGCGGTGCGCGAGCAGGGCTTCGCGGTGGACCGCGAGGAGAACACGCTGGGGCTGCGCTGCTTCGGCGTCGCCGTCCCCTACCGGACCCCGGCCCGGGACGCGATCTCCTGCTCGGTGCCCGTGGCCCGGCTCACCCCCGCGCACGAGCAGATGGTCAAGGACGCCCTGTTCGACGCCCGGGACCGGCTGACCCTGGCCACCCGACGCCTCTGACGCGGCGCGTCCGACGGGACGCCGGGCGGCGGGGATCCGATGAGAGCTTCCTGAGAAAGTCTGTGAGGAAGGTCGCTCCAGGAACGAAACGCCGCGTTCCGCTCGTCTTGGGTGTGGGATGAACAAGACGATCAGACGTGCCTCCGTCTTCTGCCTGCTGCTCGTGCTCGCCCTGCTGGCGCGGGTGACATGGGTGCAGTTCTACGACGGCCAGGCCCTCGCGGACGACAAGGACAACCGGCGGACCGTGATGCAGCAGTACGCGCATCCGCTGGGCGACATCATCGTGGGCGGAGAGGCGGTGACCGGCTCCACGAAGACGGGTTCCGACAGCGATCTCGCGTACAAGCGGACCTACAAGGCCGGCTCGCTGTACGCGGCCCTGACGGGCTACACGTCACAGGTGTACGGCTCCACCCAGCTGGAGTCCCTCTACCAGGGCGTGCTCGACGGCACCGACCACCGGATCAAGAACCCGGTGGACCTGCTCACCGGGAAGAGCACCCGGCCCGGTGACGTGATCACGACGGTCGACCCGGGCGTGCAGAAGGCCGCGTACCGGGCGCTCGGCGACAAGAAGGGCGCCGCCGTCGCCCTCGACCCCGAGACCGGGAAGATCCTCGGCATGGTGTCGACGCCGTCGTACGACCCGTCGAGGATCAGCGGCTCGGGCTCGTCGGACGCGTCGGCGTGGAAGGAGCTGGCGGCCGACAAGGACCAGCCGCGGCTGAACCGGGCACTGAAGCAGGCGCTGCCGCCCGGCTCGACGTTCAAGCTGGTGGTGGCGTCGGCCGCGCTGGAGAACGGGCTGTACTCGTCGGTCGACGAGCGGACCGACTCCCCGAACCCGTACCTGATGCCCGGGACGCACACGTACCTGAAGAACGAGAGCGCGTCGGCCCCCTGCGAGAACGCGACGCTCAGGACGGCGCTCCAGTACTCCTGCAACAACGTGTTCGGCAAGATCGCCGCCGATCTCGGGGAGAAGAAGCTCAAGGCGATGGCCGACAGGTTCGGCTTCGACGACGCGAAGCAGGACGTGCCGGTGCGGGCCGCCGAGAGCGTGTTCCCGTCCGGCATGGACGGCGCGCAGACGGCGCTGTCCGGCATCGGCCAGTTCGACGTCACCGCCACCCCGCTCCAGATGGCGATGGTCTCGGCCACGCTCGCCAACGGCGGTCTCCAGGCGTCGCCGCACATGGTGTCCAAGGTGACGGACGCGGACGGCGACGCGGTCACCGAGTTCCCGGACTCCGACACCGAGCGGGTCGTCAGCGCGTCCACCGCGAAGCAGCTGCGCTCCGCGATGGAGACGGTCGTCGGTCAGGGCACGGGCACGAACGCGCGGATCGCGGGGGCCACCGTGGGCGGCAAGACCGGTACGGCGCAGCACGGCGAGAACAACAGCCAGACGCCGTACGCCTGGTTCACCTCGTACGCGAAGGACCACTCCACGGGCCGCTCGGTGGCCGTCGCGGTGCTCGTGGAGCAGTCGAACGCGGCACGCTCCGAGGTCAGCGGCAACGGCCTCGCGGCACCGATCGCCAAGGCGATGATGCAGGCAGCGCTGAAGCACTGAGGCGCTGAAGCACTGCGGCGCTGCGGCGCTGCGGCAATGCGGCAATGCGGCTAGCGGCGGCGCAGGAGTACGCGGCGGAGCAGGCCGCGGCGCACCGGGGCCGGGGGCGGGGGCGGGGGTTCCCCGGACCCGGGCCCGGTGGCCGGTCGCGTGGACGCCGGGCGCTTGAACCAGTGGTAGACGACCCAGGCGCCGCACGGCTCCCAGCCGTCGGGGACGGCGTCGCCGGGGCCGGCCGGCTCCCTGCGGTACTCCCAGAGCCGGGGGTGCTCCGGGTCACGGTGGCAGACGAAGCGGCCGAGGGCGTCGATCTCCCGCAGCTCCCAGCCTTCGGCGCCGAAGCGGTCCAGGAGCGCCGCGTCGGCGAAGGTGTCGGCGCTCCAGCGCCAGACCTCGACGTGCTCGTCGGGCGCGGCCCGCTCCGGCGCCAGCAGGCCGGCCAGGGCGCCGGGCGGACCGAACGCGGGGGCCGGGTCGGCGCCGCCGGACCGCGCGGCGAGCTCGTCGACCGTCGCCGTCACGTGGCCGGGCGGCAGACCGCGGCCGTGCAGCTCCCGGGAGACCTCGCCCCAGTACGCCGCCGCCCTCGTCCCGTCGCCCACGCGCCGCCTCGCCCTCGCCGATGTGACCGGGGCAGTCCCCGGTGGGGCCATCCAACTACAGCGCCGCGGCCGCCCGGCTCCTACTCCACGTAGTAGGTGGGGTTGGGGAACTTGAACGTCCGGTCGGCGTGGCCGCCCTCCAGGTCGGAGTACTGGTCGCCGAAGTTGCCGACGATGTCGTAGCCGAGCGACTCGATGTGGGCCCGGGTGCCCGACTTGTACTGCACGGTCGTGCAGTTCCAGGCGGCCGCGGTGGCGCAGCCGCTCAGATAGGCCGGCGGGTGGACGGTGTCCTTGAGGAAGACGTGCTCCGTGTCGAGGCCGACGTCGATGCCGACCTTCTTCAGGTTCTCCACGGCTCCGGCGCGCTGCGACTCCTTGAGCCCGGAGTTGTAGAAGACGGTGACGCCCCTGCGGGCGGCGTACCTCACGAGTTCGGGGGTGCCGGGCACGGCGGGCCGGTCGGCCCTCGCCACATAGTCCGCCCAACTCGCGCTGTTGTACGTGTAGTTCGTCTTGATCTCGTAGTCGAGGCTGAGCAGCAGCGTGTCGTCGATGTCGAAGACGACGGCGGGCTTCCTGCCGTGGCCGCCGCGCCCGCCGTGCCCCTCGGAGGCCTTGACCGTCTCGGCTGCTTTGGCTGCTTTGGCCGCTTTGCCGATGGAGCGCTCCGCCCTGGCGACCGCCCGCGCCATGTCGTCGGCGTACGCGCTGTCCGGCGACGCCTGCCACACGCCGTCGGCGTCCTGGGCCGCGCCGTAGTAACTCTTGATCTCGCCGACCAGCAGACCGATGTTGTGCGGCTCGGCCGTCGTGTCCCCGCGCGGGTGCTCGGCGACGGCGGCTCCGGTGCCGTAGAGGACGCCGCCCGTGAGGGCGCAGGCCGCCGCGAGGCCCGTGAGGGTGAGGGATCTCCGCATGTCATGCCTCCGGAATCAGGGACCCGGCGCGCGGGGGGAGCGCGCCGGACTCGCACTGTCTACGCGCATCACGCGCCGGGGACCGGCGCCTTTGCCCGATCGATATCCGGCGCCCGGGCGAGGGGTGCGCCGACGCGTCGTTTTCAGCACCATTGCCCAGGTGTGAACCGCGCTTGACCTGGTGTTGAACCCGGACCCATAAGGTCGTCTGACACACCTACGCCCGATGGAGCAAGGACGGATCATCGTGACTGCCGGAGTCACCCTCGCCACCACGGGACACGGCCCCTCCCCCGTGATCCTCGGCGCCTTCCTGGTGGGCGGCGTCGTCGCGATCTGGACCGGAATGCACTGGGCGCTCGACCTGCGCGGGCTCACCACCCGGCGCGGCGGGCGCGTCCGGCACCGGCGGGACGGCGCCTGGGACGTGACGGGTCCGGCGAGCGACCTCGACGCCACCGGCAACCTGCTCGCGCGCCCCGGCTACCTGCGGCTTTTGGGCGCGATGATGGCGCTGGCCGGACTGCTGCTGATCCTCGTCGCCTACGCGCTGTGGCAGCTGGGCTGAGACCGCGGGCGGCGCCTCAGCCCGCGTACGGGTCGGGCACCGCGCCCCGCCGGGCCAGGAAGGCGAAGTCGCAGCCGGTGTCGGCCTGGGTGACCTGGGCGTCGTAGAGCGCGCCGTAGCCGCGCCCGTACCGCTCGGGCGGCGCGCTCCACCCCGCGCGGCGGCGCGCCAGCTCCTCGTCGTCCACGTCGAGCCGGAGGCTGCGGGCGGCCACGTCGAGGGTGATGCGGTCGCCGGTGCGCACGAGGGCGAGCGGGCCGCCGACGTGCGACTCGGGCGCCACGTGCAGCACGCACGTCCCGTAACTGGTGCCGCTCATCCGCGCGTCGGAGATCCGCACCATGTCCCGTACCCCCTGCTTGAGCAGGTGCTCCGGGATGGGCAGCATGCCGTACTCGGGCATGCCGGGCCCGCCCCTGGGGCCGGCGCCGCGCAGCACCAGGACGCTGTCCGCGGTGATGTTCAGCCCCGGGTCGTCGATGGTGCGCTGCATGGTCCGGTAGTCGTCGAAGACCACGGCCGGGCCGGTGTGCCGGAGCAGGTGCGGCGACGCGGCGATGTGCTTGATGACGGCGCCGTCCGGGCAGAGGTTGCCGCGCAGCACGGCGACCCCGCCCTCGGCCGCGACCGGGTTCCCCCGGGGCCGCACGACGTCGTCGTCGTGGACGCGGGCGCCGTCGAGCTGTCCGCCCAACGTGCCGTTCACCGTGGGCCGTTCGAGGTGCAGCAGGTCGGTGATCCGGGAGAGGAGGGCGGGCAGCCCGCCGGCGAAGTGGAAGTCCTCCATGAGGTACGTCCGTCCGCCGGGCCGCACGTTGGCGAGGACGGGGACGGTGCGCGCGATGCGGTCGAAGTCGTCGAGGGTGAGCGCGACCCCGGCGCGGCCGGCCATCGCGATCAGGTGGATGACGGCGTTGGTGGAGCCGCCGAGGCAGAGCACGGTGGTGACGGCGTCGTGGAAGGCCTCGCGGGTGAGGATCCGGGACGGCCGCAGCGCGGTCCACGCCAGTTCGACGGCGCGGCGCCCGGAGGCGGCGGCCATCCGCTCGTGCGCGGAGTCGACGGCCGGGACGGCGCAGGCGCCGGGCAGCGTCATGCCGAGGGCCTCCGCCGCCGCGGTCATGGTGGAGGCGGTCCCCATGGTCATGCAGTGGCCCGGCGAGCGGGCCAACCCGCCCTGGAGCTCGCGGAGTTCGCAGTCGGTGAGGTTGCCCGCGCGGTGCTCGTCCCAGTACTTCCACATGTCGGTGCCGGAGCCGAGGGTCGCGCCGCGCCAGTGGCCCGGGAGCATCGGCCCGGCGGGCACGAAGAGGGCGGGGACGTCGGCGGAGGTGGCGCCCATGAGGAGCGCGGGCGTCGACTTGTCGCAGCCGCCGAGCAGCACGGCCGCGTCCACCGGGTAGGAGCGCAGCAGTTCCTCCGTCTCCATGGCGAGGAGGTTGCGGTAGAGCATCGGCGTCGGCTTCTGGTACGTCTCCGAGAGGGTGGCGACGGGGAACTCCAGGGGGAAGCCGCCCGCCTGCCAGACGCCCCGCTTGACCGCCTCGGCGCGCTCGCGCAGATGGACGTGGCAGGGGTTGATGTCGGACCAGGTGTTGACGACGGCGACGACCGGGCGGCCCCGGTACTCCTCGTCCTCGTAGCCGAGTTGCCGCATCCGGGCGTTGTGCGACCAGGTGCGCAGGGCGCCCTCGGTGCCGAACCACTGGTGCGAGCGGAGCTGTTCCGGGGTCAGCCGCGCGGGGCCGTCGTCGCTCACGCCGACCACCGCGCGACGATCTCCGCGACCTCGGCGCGTTCCGCCGGGCCGAGTTCCCGGCTGGGCGGGCGGACGTCGCGGCGGCACAGGCCCAGCGCGGCGAGGGCCTCCTTGACGACGGAGACGTTGTCGGCGGAGGCGTCGGCGGCGCGCAGCTCCTCGAAGCGGCGGATCCGCTCCCAGACCTTCATGGCGGCCGGGTGGTCGCCGGAGCGGAGCGCCTCGATCATGGACCGTGAGAGGTCCGGCGCCACGTTGACCAGGCCGGAGGTGAAGCCGGTGGCACCGGCCGAGAAGTAGGAGGGGGCGTACGGCTCGGCGAGCCCGGCCACCCACACGAACCGGTCGAGGCCCGCGTCCCGCGCGAACGCCGCGAAGCGCGCGGCGTCCGGGACCGCGTACTTGACGCCGATCACGTTCGGGCAGGCGGCGCCGAGTTCGGCGAGCCGGGCGCCCGGCAGCGCGGCGTTCCTGAGGTAGGGGACGACGCCGAGTGCGGGCACCGCGTCGGCGACGGCCCGGTGGTAGTCGACCCAGCCGCCCGCGGAGACGTACGGATGCACCGGCTGGTGCACCATCACCATGCGCGCGCCGTGGTCCGCTGCGTGCCGGGCGGCGTCGATCGCGGTCGGCACGTCGTGGCCGACGCCGGCCAGGACCGTGGCGGCGGTGCCCGCCTCGGCCAGGGTCACCTCGGCGACCCGGCGGCGCTCGGCGGCGGTCAGGGCGTAGAACTCGCCGGTGTTGCCGTTCGGCGTGAGGGTGCGCACGCCGGCGTCGAGCAGCCGTCGCAGCAGGGCCCTCAGGGCCGGTTCGTCGACGGTGCCGTCGGCGGCGAACGGGGTCACCGGGATCGCCACGACGTCGGCGAGCGCGGCCCGCTGGGTCGCGTACGTGGTCGTGGTCACCGCTCCCCCTCGGCGTCCCGGAGTTCGGGGAAGGCCCGCCGCACGAACGACGCGATGTGGTCGCGCAGCGCGCGGGAGGCGCCCTGCGCGTCACCGGCGAGCGCGAGTTCGAGGATCTCCCGGTGCTCGGCCGCCTCCCGCTCCCAGGACGGGTCGGCGGCCCAGGCCACGGCGGCGACCAGCGCGGCCTGGTCGCGCACCTCGTCGAGCATCCTGCCGAGCAGCGGGTTGCCGCAGGGGGCGTAGAGGGCGCGGTGGAAGGCGCGGTTGGCCAGCGACCTCCGGGCCGCGTCCGGTGCCGCGTCGGCGGTGCGCAGGGCGTCGCGGGCCGCGTCGAGAGGTGCCTCGCGCCGCACGGTGCGGCGCAGGGCCTCCGGTTCGAGGAGGAGGCGCACGTCGTAGACCTCGCGGGCCATGTCCGCGTCCACCGTGCGCACCGTGACGCCCTTGTATTGGCTCATCACGACGAGCCCGGTCCCGGCGAGCGTCTTGAGCGCCTCGCGCACCGGCGTCTTGGAGACCCCGAACTGGGCGGCCAGGTCGGCTTCGACCAGGGCCTGCCCCGGGCTCAGCCGGCCGGTCAGGATGCGGTGCTTGATGTCGTCCAGGACGAACTGGGTGCGGGAGGGGATCGGGGTCGGGGCCGGGGCCGGGGCCGGGGCCGGGGCGGACATCGTCGGGGCGGGCACGGTCGGGTGGGGCACAGAGGTCATGCGCGCCTCTCGCGTAGGGCCTGTCATGCAGGATGCTTCGCGCAGGAAGCTCCGTGTATGACGTCTCGTGTATGGCGTCTCATATATGACGTACGAAGTACGACGGGTCGAAGGTAGGAGCGGGGACGGGGTTCGTCAATGCCTCCGGCCCGCACCGATCGTCACCGCGCCCCGTCGAGGACACGGCGTCTCGCCGTGCTGACCCGGGACCTGCACGCGGTGCCCGGTCTCCGGGGCACGTTCTGGATCGTGCCGGGCGGCGCGCGCGGCCCGCTGCCCGCCCGGGCCACCGGCCCGGACGAGTGGCGCATCGGGGGCGGCGCCGGTCAGGGCGGGCCCGCGGGGTCTACGGCCGCCAGCCGGGGTCCCGGCCGCTGAGGCCGATCACCCGGTCCGTGAGCGGCGCACCGTCGGCGACCGGGACGACCGGACCGAACAGGCCGCCGCGTCCGGCGTCGTCGGCGGCCGGGGCCAGCAGCGCGTGGGCGGCGCCGAGGGCCGCGTCGTCCGGGGTGTACTCCTGGCCGGTGGCGCGGGCCAGGTCCCAGCCGTGCACGACGAGTTCGTCGGCGGTGACGAGCCCGGCGACGGCGCCGGGCAGATCGAGGCCCCCGGCATGGGTCGTGCCGTCCCAGGCGGCGGGGTCCCGCCACGCCTCGACCAGGGCGTCGAGCGCCTTGGGCAGGTCCGCGCGCCAGTCCCCGCCGAGCTCCGGGAGCGTGCTGCCGGGCCGCTCCCCGCCGCCGTCCGGTCGCTCCTTGCGGGCCGTCGCGCGCAGACCGGCGGCGAGGCCCGCGAGGTGGCCGATGAGATGGCGCACGGCGTAGTCGGGGCAGGGCGTCGGCAGGTCGAGCTGGTCCTCGCGGACGCCGTCGGCGAGCCGGGCGACGATCCGGGCCTGGGGACCGAGGTCCACTGTCGTGTCACTCATGGCGACCCTTCCGGTGAGACGGGGGACGGTAAGTCGGTGGGGCGGTGGGGCGGGGTTCACCGGTACAGACCCCGCCGCGCGCCGGAACTCATCGGCCCCCGGCTCCCGGCTCACAGCTCCCGGCTCACAGCTCGGCGAGTGCCGCCCGCACCAGGCGGAGGTCCGCGTCCGAGGCCAGGCCCGCGTGGTAGAGGCGCAGCTCGTCCGCGCCCAGCTCGCGCGCGGCCCGCGCGTCGGCGGCGAGGGTGCCGGGGCTGCCGCCCATGCCGCGGACGACGGTGAGGTTCGCGGCGAGGATGCCCCTGCCCTCGGCGGCGAAGGGGGCCAGCAGGCCCGGACCGCCCGTGCAGGGCACGACCACGCCGTCGGCGACGGACAGGATGTGCGCGGGGTCGACACCGGCGTTGGCACCGCAGTGGTGGGAGACCGGGTCGGCGTGCAGCAGGACCTGGAACCCGGCCGGGGCCGCTTCCCGTACCGCCGCGACCGCCGCCTCCTGGAGGCCTCGCGCGGTGGCGTCGCGGTGGGCGCGGACGGCGCGGGCCGGCTCGGCGCCGAGCAGCCGCTCGACGCCCGCCCAGCCGTCGTCGGCGCGCTCGCCGCGCCATACGGGTTCCAGGGCGGCCCGCACCGCCCGGCTCGCCCCGTCGGGGTCCAGGCCGTGCCGGGCGTAGCCCGCCCGGCAGTCCGGGCAGAAGCAGAGCGACATCAGGTACTGCGCGGCCTCCCCGAGGGCGACGCCGCCGGTCTTGTCGTGGGCGTGCAGATGGGCGAGTCCGTACCAGCCGAGCGATTCGAGTTCGGTGCCGCGCGCGCCGGGCCGGGTCGCGGCCTCGGCGGCGAGGGCGACGAGGTGGGCGCGGACGGCGGACTTGGCGATGCAGGGGGCCCACGGGTAGCGGTCGCCGTACGCGTTGACGACGGAGGTGTCCGGATGTTCGGTGCCCAGGCGGGAGTTGTGGGCGAGGACGACCCAGGTGTGCACGTCGAGCCCGGCGTCGGCGAGGGCCGTCGCGGCCTCGCCGTAGGCGTCGCCGGGGGCCCAGTCGCCGGCCGGGTACGGCCGCAGGGCGCTGTCCTTCCAGCGCCGCTCGTCGACGGGGTAGAGCACGGCGGCGTGTTCGGCGGTGACCACGCGGTGCCGCGGGTGGCGGGGGGTGAGGGCCCGGGTGGAGTGGTAGGCGGCGGCGAGGGTGACCTGCTGGACGCCGAGTGCGGCGATGCGGCGGGCGGCGTCCGGGTCCCCGACGACGTCCCAGGGGTAGACGAAGGCGGAGGTCCTCACGCGCCGCGCTCCTCACCCGAGGCGTGCGGACCCGAGGTGTCCAGGCCTTCGGTGTCCAGGCCCGCGGTGTCCAGCGACCGTGCGGCGCCGGAGAGGAGCTCGGCGAGCTGTTTGACGTGTTCCTCGGTCGGCTCGTGCAGCGGTGGGCGGACCTCTCCGACGTCGAGGCCGGTCAGCCGCACCCCGGCCTTCACCAGCGCGACGGCGTAGCCGCGGCCCTGGTTGCGCAGCTCGACGAGGGGCCGGTAGAAGCTGTCCAGCAGCGCGTTCACGGTGTCGTCGTCGCCGGTGTTCAGCGCCCGGTGGAAGGCCTGTGCGAGGTCGGGCGCGAAGCAGAAGACGGCGGAGGAGTAGAGGGTGATGCCGATGCCCCGGTAGGAGAGCATGGTGAGTTCGGCGGTGGGCAGGCCGTTGAAGTACAGGAAGTCGTCGCGGACGCCCGCGGCGCGCACCGCGCTCACGGTCCGCTGCATCAGGTCGAGGTCGCCGAGCCCGTCCTTGAGGCCGATCACCTTCGGGTGGCGGGCGAGCTCGACGACGGTCTCCGGGGTGAACACGGCGTTGTCGCGCTGGTACACGATGATGTCGAGGGAGGTCGCCCCGGCCAGTTCGGTGTAGTGCCGCAGCAGGCCCTCCTGTCCGGCGACGACGAGGTAGGGCGGCATCGCCAACAGGCCGTCCGCGCCCGCCCGTTCGGCCGCGCGCGCGTACCCGACGGCGAGGGCGGTGCCGTATCCGGCGCCCGCGACGACCGGCACCCGGCCGTCCGTCGCCTCGACCGCGGCGGCCACGCACGCCTCGAACTCCTCGGGCGTGAGCGCGTGGAACTCGCCGGTTCCGCAGCAGGCGAAGACGGCGGCGGCCCCGGCCTCGACGCCGCGCCGCACGTGGACGCGGTAGGTGTCGAGATCGACGGCGCCGTCCGGTCCGTACGGGGTCACCGGGAAGAAGAGCGGGCCACTCGGGACACCGAGTCGAACGGCGAGGGCGGCTGACGTCACGGGCTCTCCCTGAGCGTTGCACGCACACATGTGCATGGTTCTGATCAGCGTCTATATGTCTGAACGCGTTCACCGTAAGCCGCCCTCCAGCGGGTGGTCAAGCGCCCGAACTCGGCGGAGACGAGGCAGACTCTTGACGGAGCGGGGCCACCTCCCTAGCGTGTCCACGAATGTGAATGCCGCTCACGCATGGACATGGAGAACCCGCACATGTCAGTCCCCTCCGCGCCCCGCACCATCCTGCTGACCGGCGCCGCCGGCGGACTCGGCACCCTGATGCGCGAGCTGCTGCCACCGCACGGGTACACCCTGCGGCTGCTGGACGTCCGCCCCGTCGCGGGCGCGCCGGACGCGATCGTCGCGGACCTGAACGACACGGAGGCGCTGCGCGAGGCGGTCCGCGGCGTCGACGGCGTCCTGCACCTGGCGGGCATCTCCCTGGAATCGACCTTCGACAAGATCGTCGAATCGAACATCAAGGGCACCCAGCGGCTCTACGAAGCGGTCCGCGCGGAGGGCGCCGACCGCCCCGACGGCACCGCGCCCCGGGTCGTCTTCGCCTCCTCCAACCACGCGATCGGCTACACCCCGCGCCCGCGCACCGAGGACGGCGCCCCCCTCGTCCCGGTCTCGACGCCGCGCCGCCCCGACACCTTCTACGGCCTGTCCAAGTCGTTCGGCGAGGACCTGGCCCAGTACTACTGGGACCAGCACGGCATCGAGACGGTGTCCGTCCGCATCGGCTCCTGCTTCCGCGAGCCCACCGACGTCCGCATGATGTCCGTCTGGATGAGCCCGGCCGACGGCGCCCGCCTCTTCCACGCGGCGCTGTCCGCGCCGGACGTCGGCCACACGGTGGTCTAC
Source organism: Streptomyces sp. NPDC088785 (assembly GCF_044750685.1). Taxonomy (NCBI): domain Bacteria; kingdom Bacillati; phylum Actinomycetota; class Actinomycetes; order Kitasatosporales; family Streptomycetaceae; genus Streptomyces; species Streptomyces sp. NPDC088785. The sequence continues at coordinate 949,650 of NZ_JBIVKH010000002.1, read as the reverse complement.
GGCTCGTCCGCCAACACCCGCGTCTGGTGGGACCTGTCGAGCGCCCGCGCCCTCGGCTACGCGCCGCAGGACGACTCCGAGGTGTACGCGGAGAAGCTGCTCGCCGAGTTCGGACCGCTCGACGACGCCGACCCGGCACACCGGTACATGGGCGGGCGTTTCATCAACGACCCGCCGATCTGGCCCTACTGAGCCGGCCGCCGCCCACGCGGCATCCGGGCACCAATCGGGCCCGTCCGCCCCCCGGAACGGGCAGCGGCCCCGCCCGAACCCACCCGGTCCCCGGCTCCGGCCCAGGTCCGAGCCGGGCCGCCGCGCCCGCAGACGGACAGAAACGGGCCGCATCGCTCCCCCGACAGACCTGGTCACCACCCCGGGACGCCGGTAGAAATTCCGGAGCGGGCCCCGACGGGCCCGAACGGGCACCGGGGCACGGAGGGGGCGACATGAGCGCCGAGGAACGGCAGCGGGAGATCGTGCGCGCGGCGCGCCGCACCGGCAGCGTCGACGTGAGCGGGCTCGCGGCCGAACTCGGCGTCGCCAAGGAGACGGTCCGCCGCGACCTGCGCGCCCTGGAGGACCACGGCCTGGTCCGGCGCACGCACGGCGGGGCGTACCCGGTGGAGAGCGCCGGGTTCGAGACGACGCTCGCGTTCCGCACCACCATGCACGTACCGGAGAAGCGGCGGATCGCCACGGCCGCCGCCGAACTGCTCGGCGACGCGGAGACGGTCTTCGTCGACGAGGGGTTCACCCCGCAGCTCATCGCGGAGGCGCTGCCGCGCGACCGGCCGCTGACCGTCGTCACCGCCTCCCTGGCCACGGCGGGCGCGCTCGCCGGGTCCCCGAACACCTCGGTCCTGCTGCTCGGCGGGCGGGTCCGCGCGGGCACGCTCGCCACCGTGGACCACTGGACGACGAAGATGCTCGCCGGCTTCGTCATCGACCTCGCCTACATCGGCGCCAACGGCATCAGCCGCGACCACGGCCTGACCACCCCGGACCCGGCGGTCAGCGAGGTCAAGGCGCAGGCGATCCGGGCGTCACGGCGCACGGTCTTCGTCGGCGTGCACACCAAGTTCGGCGCGGTCAGCTTCTGCCGGTTCGCGCCCGTGGGCGCCCTGGAGACGATCGTGACGAGCACCCAGCTCCCCGTGTCCGAAGCACACCGCTACTCGCTGATGGGCCCGCAGGTCATCCGCGCCTGAACACCCGCCCTGCCATCAACTCCCGTGCCGGGCACGGGAGTCGGACCCGCACACCCGTCAGCCGTCGATTCATCCGTATACGCGACAGAAGTCCAGGAGCATCCATGCGAACCCAGAGCCGACGGAGGCCGCCGGGCGCCCTGCTCGCGACGGCCGCCGCAGGGACGCTGCTCACCCCTCTGCTGTCCGGCTGCTGGGCCGGCGCGGGCGGGCTCGGGGGCGGCGACTCCCTCAACGTCCTCATGGTGAACAACCCGCAGATGACCGAGTTGCAGAAGCTCACCGCCCGGTACTTCACCCGGGAGACCGGGATCAAGGTGAACTTCACGGTCCTGCCCGAGAACGACGTCCGCGACAAGATCAGCCAGGACTTCGCCAACCAGGCGGGCCAGTACGACGTCGCGACGCTCTCCAACTACGAGATCCCCATCTACGCCCGCAACGGCTGGCTGCACGAGCTGGGCCCGTACGTGCGCAAGGACCCCGGCTTCGACCAGCAGGACATCCTCGCGCCGATGCGCCAGTCGCTGACCGGCGACGACGGCAAGCTCTACGGGGAGCCGTTCTACGGCGAGTCGTCCTTCCTCATGTACCGCAAGGACGTGTTCGCGAAGAAGGGCCTGACGATGCCCGACCACCCGACCTGGAACCAGGTCGCCGACCTCGCGGCGAAGGCCGACGGCGCCGAGTCCGGCATGCGCGGCATCTGCCTGCGCGGCCTGCCGGGCTGGGGCGAACTGATGGCGCCGCTGACGACGGTGGTGAACACCTTCGGCGGCACCTGGTTCGACAAGGACTGGACGGCGCGCCTCGACGACAAGGGCTTCAAGGACGCGACGCGGTTCTACGTCGACCTGGTGCGCAAGCACGGCGAGTCCGGCGCCGCGCAGTCCGGGTTCGCCGAATGCCTCAACAACCTCACCCAGGGCAAGACCGCCATGTGGTACGACGCCACGTCCGCCGCCGGCTCCCTGGAGTCCGCCGATTCGCCGGTCAAGGGCAAGATCGGGTACGTCGCCGCGCCCACCGTGCGGACGAGGTCCAGCGGCTGGCTGTACACCTGGGCGTGGGGCCTGCAAAAGGCGTCCCCCAACCCCGACAAGGCGTGGAAGTTCATCTCCTGGGCCTCCGGCAAGGAGTACGAGAAGCTCGTCGGCGAGAAGTCCGGCTGGGCCGACGTGCCCGCGGGCAAGCGCGCCTCGACGTACGACATCCCGCAGTACCGCGAGGAGGCCGCCGCCTTCCAGGACCAGACCCGCGCCGCCATCGAGGGCGCCAGGCCGCGCGACCCGGGCGTCCAGCCGCGGCCCGCGCCCGGCATCCAGTTCGTCGGCATCCCCGAGTTCACCGATCTCGGCACCAAGGTCTCGCAGGAGATCAGCGCGGCCGTCGCCGGGCGCCAGTCCGTCGACTCGGCCCTGGAGAAGTCCCAGAAACTCGCCTCCGAGATCGCGAAGGAGTACGAGGGCCGATGACCACACCGACCGTGACCACGGCCGCCGCGGCCCGCCCCCAGGCCGCACCGGCACGGCGCAGCCCGCAGCGGCTGCGCGCCTGGGCCACCCGGGCCCCGCTGCTCCCCGCCCTGGTCTTCATGATCGTCGTCACCCAGCTGCCGTTCGTGGCGACGCTGGTGATCTCGTTCTTCGACTGGAACGCCCTCTATCCCGACGCCCGCCACTTCACCGGGTTCGCCAACTACTCCGAGGTCCTCACCGACCCCGACCTGCGCAAGTCGGTCCTGACGACGATCCTGCTGACGGTGACCGTCGTGGTGGTCAGCCTGGTCGCGGGACTGGGGCTCGCGCTGCTCCTGGACCGCAGGTTCCGGGGCCGCGGCATCGTCCGTACGCTGCTGATCGCGCCGTTCCTCGTGGTGCCCGTGGCGGCCGCGCTGCTGTGGAAGCACGTCCTCTACAACCCCGAGTACGGCCTGTTGAACGGCCTGCTGCACTACGTCGGCGGGCCGCAGCCCGACTGGATCTCGAACACCCCGCTGCTCGCCGTGGAGATGTCGCTGATCTGGCAGTGGACCCCGTTCATGATGCTGATCCTGCTCGCGGGGCTTCAGTCACGCTCCCCCGAACTCATCGAGGCGGCCCGGATGGACGGCGCCGGCCCCTGGCAGGTCTTCCGCCACCTCACCCTCCCGCACCTGCGCCGCTACCTCGAACTCGGTGCCCTGCTCGGCTCGATCTACATCGTGCAGAACTTCGACGCGGTGTTCACCCTCACCTCCGGCGGCCTGGGCACGGCCAACCTGCCGTACACCGTCTACCAGACCTTCTACCAGGCCCACGAGAACGGCCTCGCCTCCGCGGCGGGCGTCCTCGTCGTCATCGGCTCCATCATCATCGCGACGTTCGCGCTGCGCGTCGTGTCGTCGCTGTTCCGTGAGGAGGTGGCCCGCGGATGACGTCCGCATCGGCCCTCAAGGGCAAGGGGCTCGGGCTGGTCGCCTGGCTGCTCGGCATCGTCTTCTTCCTGCCGATCGCCTGGATGGCCCTGACCTCCTTCCACTCGGAGGAGAACGCCGCGACCAACCCGCCCTCCTTCGCCGCCGCGCTCACCCTCGACGGCTACCGCGACTTCTTCGGCGCGGGCGGCGGCGCCAGCCCCTGGCCCGCCCTGGTCAACTCGCTGGTGGCGTCGCTCGGTTCGACCCTGTTCGTGCTGCTCCTCGCGCTCCCGGCCGCGTACGCCCTCGCCATCCGGCCGGTGAAGAAGTGGACGGACGTCCTGTTCTTCTTCCTGTCGACGAAGATGCTGCCGGTGGTCGCCGGACTGCTGCCGATCTACCTGTTCGCGAAGAACACGGACCTCCTCGACAACATCTGGCTGCTGGTCGTCCTCTACACGTCGATGAACCTGCCGATCGCGGTGTGGATGATGCAGTCCTTCCTCGCCGAGGTGCCGGTCGCGGTGATCGAGGCGGCGCAGATCGACGGGGCCCGGCTGCCCACCCTCCTCACCCGGATCGTGGCCCCCATCGCGCTGCCCGGCATCGCGGCGACGGCCCTGATCTGCTTCATCTTCAGCTGGAACGAACTCCTCTTCGCGCGGGTCCTCACCGGGGTCGTCGCCCAGACCGCGCCCGTCTTCCTGACCGGCTTCATCACCAGCCAGGGCCTGTTCCTGGCGAAGGTGTGCGCCGCGTCGCTCGTGATCTCCCTGCCGGTGCTCGCCGCGGGGTTCGCCGCCCAGGACAAGCTGGTCCAGGGCCTGTCGTTGGGAGCTGTGAAATGAAGGCCGCGATCGTCGAATCCGTCGGCAAGGTCGTCGTGGGCGAGGTCCCCGACCCCACGCCGGGCCCCCGGGACGTGGTCGTCGAGGTCGCCGCCTGCGGCCTGTGCGGCACCGATCTGCACATCCTCCAGGGCGAGTTCGCGCCGACCCTGCCGGTCGTCCCCGGCCACGAGTTCGCGGGCACCGTCGTCGGGCTGGGCGGCGACGTCACCGAGCTGGCGGTCGGCGACCGGGTCGCCGTCGACCCCTCCCTGCACTGCCACGAGTGCCGCTTCTGCCGGGCCGGCCGGGGCAACCTGTGCGAGCGGTGGGCCGCGATCGGCGTGACCACGGCGGGCGGCGCCGCCCAGTACGCCGTGGCGCCCGCCGCCAACTGCGTCCGGCTGCCCGACCACGTACGCACCCAGGACGCGGCCCTCATCGAACCGCTGTCCTGCGCGGTGCGCGGCTACGACGTGCTGAACTCCCGGCTCGGCGCGCACGTGCTGATCTACGGCTCGGGGACGATGGGCCTGATGATGCTGGAGCTGGCCAAGCGGACGGGCGCCGCGAGCGTCGACGTCGTGGACCTGAACCCCGACCGGCTCGCCACCGCCCGGCAGCTCGGCGTCTCCGCGTCGGCGGCGGGCCCCGACGAGCTGGACCGGCCGGCCGGCTGGGACGTCGTCATCGACGCGACCGGCAACGCGGCGGCGATCCAGGACGGCCTCGACCGGGTCGCCAAGGCCGGTACGTTCCTCCAGTTCGGCGTCGCCGACTACGCGACCCGGGTGACCATCGACCCGTACCGCATCTACAACCAGGAGATCACCATCACCGGGTCGATGGCGGTGCTGCACAGCTACGAGCGGGCGGCCGAACTCTTCGCGGGCGGCGTCCTCGACCCGGACGTCTTCATCAGCGACCGTCTCCCGCTGGACGCCTATCCGCAGGCCCTGGACCAGTTCGCGTCCGGAGTGGGCCGCAAGATCGTGGTGGTGCCGTAGTACGGCCGGCCCCCTCGGCGGCGCGGGCAGCGAACCCGTGACCGCACCGCCGAAGGGGCCTCGCGGCCATCCCGCTACAGCGCCTGCGCGCCCGGCTTCACCATGCCGCGCACGGTCCGCGACTTCACGAAGTCGCCCATCGCCGTCATCTCCCACTCGCCGGTGAACTGCTTGATGAGCTTGGCCATCATGACGCCCGTCTGCGCCTCGGCGTTCGTCAGGTCGAAGCGGACCAGCTCCTCGTCCGTCGCCGCGTCGACCAGGCGGCAGTACGCCTTGGCGACCTCGGTGAACTTCTGGCCCGAGAACGAGTTCACCGTGAAGACCAGGCCCGTGACGTCCTGCGGGAGCCGGCCCAGGTCGACGACGATCACCTCGTCGTCGCCACCGCCCTCACCCGTGAGGTTGTCGCCCGAGTGCTTGATCGCGCCGTTCACGATCGAGAGCTTGCCGAAGTAGCAGCTGTCGACGTGATTGCGCTGCGGCCCGTACGCGATGACCGACGCGTCCAGGTCGATGTCCTTGCCGCGGAAGGCGGGCTCCCAGCCGAGGCCCATCTTGACCTGACTCAGCAGCGGCCGGCCGCCCTTGACCAGGGACACCGTCTGGTTCTTCTGGAGGGAGACCCGGCCCTTGTCCAGGTTGATCTTCCCGGCGCCCGGCGCGGGGGCCTGCGGGGCGGCGGGCGCGGCCGGGGCGGCGGCCTGCGGCGGGGGCGGCGCGATGCGCGGGTCCACCGGCGGGGTGGTCGGCGCGGGCGCCGCCACCGGCGCGGCCGGGGCCTGGGCGGGCGCGGCCGGGGCCGCCGGCTCCTCGACGGAGACGCCGAAGTCGGTGGCGATGCCCGCCAGCCCGTCCGCGTACCCCTGGCCCACCGCGCGCGCCTTCCACGCGCCGTTCCGCAGGTACACCTCCATGATCACCAGTGCGGTCTCGGTGCCGAGCTGCGGCGGGGTGAACGTGGCGAGGACCGAGCCGTCGGCCGCGTCGCGGACCGTGGCCGTCGGCTCGATGCCTTGGAACGTCTGCCCGTCGGCGTCCGGGCTCGCGGTGACGACGATCTTCTCGATGCCGGGCGGCACGGCCGTGGTGTCCACCGTGATCGAGTCGGGGGACGTGCCCCCGCCCGACGTGTACGTCACACCCGGCCCGGCGGGCTGGTTGTAGAAGATGAAGTCGTCGTCGGAGCGCACCTTGCCGTCGGCGGTGAGCAGCAGGCCCGAGACGTCGAGCCGCACGGGGGCGGTGACGTCCACCGCCACGCGCTGCGCCGTGAGCGGGATGTTCGAACCGGGGGTCATAGCGGTCATGTCCCAGGTAACGAGCGGATCCGCTTTACCGTTCCCTTACCGAAGACTTTTCTTCCGGCGGTGTTCGTGCCGCCCAGGTCGCCGGGGCGGCGCAGCGCGGAGGCGAAATGCAGGCGTCCGGAGATCGAGGCCGGCGGAACCGGCGGAATGCCGGCGGCGCGTATCAGCCGGGCGAGGCATTTGTTTTGCGAGAGTTCCGGGGTGCACCAGGACAGGAATCCAGAATCGCGTCTCGACGATCCGACCACCGGGGAGGGCGTCGCCGACGCCGGTGACCTCGGCTACAGCAAGACCCTCAAGCCGCGGCACATCAGCATGATCGCGATCGGCGGGGCGATCGGCACCGGTCTGCTCTACGGGGCGGGCGGCAATCTCGCCAAGGCGGGTCCGGCGCTCGCGATCGCCTATCTGGTGTGCGGGGTGTTCGCCTTCTTCGTGGTGCGGGCGCTGGGCGAGCTGGTGGTGCACCGGCCGTCGTCCGGCTCCTTCGTGAGTTACGCGCGCGAGTTCCTGGGCGAGCAGGGGGCGTTCGCGGCGGGCTGGATGTACGTCCTCCAGTGGTCGACCGCGGGGATGGCGGACATCACGGCGGCCGCGGTGTACGTCCACTACTGGTCGCTGTTCACCTCGGTGCCGCAGTGGGTACTGGCGGCGATCGCGCTGGGGATCGTCCTCACGGTGAACCTCATCTCGGTGAAGGCGTTCGGCGAGATGGAGTTCTGGTTCGCGATCGTCAAGGTCGCCGCACTGGTGGTCTTCCTGCTCATCGGGATCTACTTCCTCGTCTCGCGCGAGCCGGTCGACGGGCATCCGGCGGGCCTCTCCCTGATCGCCGACAACGGCGGGGTGTTCCCGCTCGGCATCTGGCCGGTCGTGCTGATCACGCAGACCGTGATCTTCGCCTACGCGGCCGTGGAGATGGTCGGTGTGACGGCGGGCGAGACCGCCGATCCGGCGACCGTCGTGCCGCGCGCGGTGAACTCCATCATGTGGCGGGTGGCGGTCTTCTACGTCGGCTCGGTCGTGATGCTGACGCTGCTGCTGCCCTGGACGTCGTACTCCTCGGGCGAGAGCCCGTTCGTGACGGTGCTGTCGAAGATCGGGGTGCCCTCGGCGGGCGGCATCATGAACCTGGTGGTGCTGACCGCCGCGCTGTCGTCGCTCAACTCCGGTCTCTACACGACGGGCCGCATCCTGCGCTCGATGTCGATGGCCGGCTCGGCGCCGTCCTTCACCGCCCGGATGAGCCGCAGCCACGTCCCCTACGGCGGGATCCTGCTGGTGGCGGTGGTGGCGCTGCTGGGGGTCGCGCTGAACGCGTGGCTGCCCGACAAGGCGTTCGAGATCGTCACGAACATCTCGTCGCTGGGGGTGATCTCCACCTGGTCGATGATCATGGTGTGTCATCTGCTGTTCGTGCGGCGCGCACGCCAGGGCCTGGTGCACCGGCCGGCGTTCCGGCTGTGGGCCTCGCCGTGGATCGAGCTGTCGACGATCGTCTTCCTGCTCGCGGTCGTGGTGATGATGTGGTTCGACACGGACGGCGCGGGCCGGGACACGGTCCTCGCCCTCGTCCCCATCGCCGCCGCGCTGCTGGCCGGCTGGTACGCGGTGCGCCGGCGGGTCCACCGGATCGCCGCGGAGGGCGAGGCGCCGCCGGTGGACCCGCTGCGCTGAACCGCTAGCGCTGACGCTTCCAGGGGCCGGTGATGGCGAGCATGATGCCGGGCGTCTGGATGTTGGCGAACAGCGTGCGCCCGTCGGGCGAGAAGGTGACGCCGGTGAACTCGCTGTACTCGGGGTCCTCGGCGGTGCCGATGTTCAGCTCGTTGCGCGCGATCGGGTACGTGCGGCCCTTGTCGGTGGCGCCGAACAGGTGCTGGACGCCCTCGCCGTCCTCGGCGATGACCAGACCGCCGTAGGGCGAGACGGTGATGTTGTCCGGGCCGTCGAAGGCGCCGTCCTTCGACGGGTCGGGGTTGACGCCGAGCAGCACCTTCAGGGTCAGGGTGCGGCGCTTGGGGTCGTAGAACCAGACCTGGCCGTCGTGCTGGACGGGGCTCTCGGTGCGGGCGAAGGAGGAGACGATGTACGCGCCGCCGTCACCCCACCACATGCCCTCCAGCTTGCGGGCGCGGGTGACCTCGCCGTCCTTGAACTGCTTGCGGGTGGAGACCGTCCTGGCGTCGCGGTCGGGGACCTCGACCCAGTCGACGCCGTACACCGTGCCGATCTTCGTGGCGCGGGAGAGGTCGTCGACGAACCGGCCGCCGGAGTCGAAGCACTTGAACGCCTGGAGGACGCCCGCGTCGTCGGCGAGGGTGCGCAGCCGGCCGCGGCCGTGCTTGAAGCCGTGCGGCGGCACCCAGCGGTACAGCAGGCCGTTGGGGCTCGATGCGTCCTCGGTGAGCAGGGCGTCGCCGCGCCGGGGGTCGATGACGACCGCTTCGTGGGCGTAGCGGCCCAGCGCCTTGACGGGGTGGGGGGCGCGGTTGGCGCGGCGGTCGGCGGGGTCGACCTCGAAGACGTAGCCGTGGTCCTTGGTGAAGCCGTTCTTGCCGGCCTTGTCCTCGGTCTCCTCGCAGGTCAGCCAGGTGTCCCAGGGGGTGGAGCCGCCCGCGCAGTTGGTGGCGGTGCCGGCGATGCCGACCCATTCGGCGACCTCGCCGCCGCGGCGGACCTCGACGACGGTGCAGCCGCCGGCGGCACCCGGGTCGTAGACGAGTCCCTCGGTCAGCGGCACCGGGTGCGGCCAGTCGGCGCGGGCGCCGGCCAGCTCGTGGTTGTTGACGAGGAGGGTGGTGCCGCGCGCGCCCTCGAAGGCGGCCGTGCCGTCGTGGTTGGACGGGGTGAACTCGCCGGACTCCAGCTTGGTCTTACCGCTGTAGGTGATGACCTCGTAGGAGAAGTGGGCGGGCAGCGCGAGCAGGCCGGCCGGGTCGGGGATCAGCGGTCCGTAGCCGACGCCGTGCTCGTGGTGGTGCCCGTGGTCGTGGTCGTCGTGGTCGTGACCGTGGTCGGTGGCCGCGAGCGCGTTCGGCGCGGTGGCGAGGGCGCCGACGGAGCCGGCCAGCGCGACTCCGGCACCGGTGGCCGCGGAGCGTCTGGCGAAGTCCCTGCGGGTGAGCGACATGTGGCTGTCTCCCGTGATGATGGTGTGGCGGGGGGCGGGCCTGTTTCGGCCACACGTTCTCGCTCGCGTATAAACGGCGGTTGAACACCGTCCTAAGCCGAGGGGCTCCCTTTCATGACTTCAGTGAATCTGCCGGAATCCGGACGGCGCGTGCTGGTGAGCGGCGCCTCGCGCGGCCTGGGGCGGGCGCTGGCGCGGGCGTTCGCGGCGGGCGGCGACCGGGTGGCGGTGCACTATGCCTCCCGGGAGGCCGAGGCGCGCGCCACCCTCGACTCGCTGACCGGCACCGGGCACGTGCTCGTCGGCGGCGACCTGTCCGACCCGGCGGGCGCCGCGTCGGTCGCCGAGCGGGCCGCGCGGGGGCTCGGCGGCATCGACGTCCTGGTCAACAACGCGGCCGTGAACCTGCCGCACCCGCCCGCGACCACGCCGTACGAGGAATGGTCGGGGCTGTGGCAGCGGCACGTCGCGGTGAATCTGCTCGGCACCGCGAACCTGAGCCACCTCGCGGCGCGGCGCATGATCGACCAGGGCACCGGGGGCCGGATCGTCAACGTCGGCTCGCGCGGCGCCTTCAAGGGCGAGCCGGACCACCCGGCGTACGGGGCGACGAAGGCCGCCGTGCACGCGCTCGGGCAGTCCCTCGCCGTCGCGCTGGCGCCGCACGGGATCGCGGTGGCCTCGGTGGCGCCGGGGTTCATCGAGACGGAGCGGGTGGCGCACCGGCTGACGGACGAGGTGCGCGCGCAGAGCCCGTTCGGCCGGGTCGCCTCGGCGGAGGAGATCGCCGGGGCGGTGCTCTGGCTGGCGTCGCCCGGGGCGCAGTGGGCCTCGGGAACCGTCCTGGACCTCAACGGGGCGTCCTACCTGCGTACCTGACCGGTCGGTCCGGCAGCCGCGGCCCACCGTCGGGGGGAAGATTTCCGGCGGTACGCCTTGACCACCTTTCCGACCGTCACTAGACAGGCCTTACCTGCATCACCGCACCACCCGCCGAGGGGGAGGCGAGCCGAGTGGACGCACGTCGGGCGCGCACCCTCCATGAGAGCCGGCTGATGAAGCTGGCCAATGTCACCGGAGTCGGGCTCGGCAGGGACGAGCACACGGGGACGGACGTGATCATCGTCTTCGTCACCCGGAAAGTGCCCCCGGACCGGCTCCCCGCGGACGACATGGTTCCTGAGGAGCTGGACGGCGTACCGGTGCGCGTGCTCGCGATCGGCGACGTCCGGGCCCGGGGGACGACGCCCGGCGAGCCGCCCGAAGGGCGCTGACCGGCTCCGGGGAACCCCGCACACCTGTGCATCCCGTCTCGAGCACCTGTCTCGAGCACCTGCACGTCAGGGGAAGAGGTGGTCTGGCGTGAGCCAGCCCGAATTGATGCGAGGACCCGCCGGCGGTCAGCTCAGCGACAGCTCCCGCCGGCAGGCGCAGAGCGACTTCCTGCGCCGCGAGCAGCCGCTGGCCAATGTGGTCGGCTACGGCCACGGCGTGAAATGGGTCGACGGACGGCCCACCGGTGAACCGGCCGTCCTCGTCTTCGTGACCCAGAAGGTCTCCGAATCCATGCTGCCCGAACGGGATGTGATCCCGCGTCAGATGGATGACGGCACCCCCACCGACATCGTGGCCGTCGGCCAGATCTCCGCCCAGCGGCGGCAGAGCCGGTCGGGCGGCGGGTCGCGCCAGCAGGAGGGCTACGGTCCGGAGGGCAGCTCCGGCCAGCAGTTCGGCGGCACGAGCCAGCCGATGCTGGAGGAGCTGGGCGGTCCCGGCACCTTCGAGCCGCAGGTCCTGGTCCGCCGGATGCGCCCGTGCCCGGCCGGCTTCTCGGTCGGCAACGTGGCCATCACCGCGGGCACCCTCGGCAGCGTCGTCTACGACTTCCTGCCGGGCGCCACCGTGGACCCGCCGGGCGCCGGGCTCGGCACCCCGAGCAAGTTCTACGTCCTGTCCAACAACCATGTGCTCGCCGACTCCAACCGGGCCCAGCTCGGCAGCGTCATCCTCCAGCCCGGCACCTTCGACGGCGGCACCAGCCCCGCGGACCGGATCGCGACGCTGTCCCGGTTCATCACCATCCAGTTCGCCCCGACGACACCGATCGACCAGCACAACAACGTGGTCGACGCGGCGCTCGGCGAGGTGCAGTTCCAGGACGCCACGCGCGAGCAGTACTTCAGCGGCGCGCCGCGGGCCTGGCGGCGCAAGGCGAACGTCGCGGTCGGGGACACCCTGAAGAAGACGGGCCGCACCACGAACATCTCGTTCGGCCGGATCATCGCCGTCGACGCGACGATCGACGTCAACTACGGCACGGCGGGCACGGCCCGCTTCAAGGACCAGATCCTCACCACGAACATGTCGGCCGGCGGCGACTCCGGCTCCCTGGTGACCTCGCTCGACAACGTCGCGGTGGGCCTGCTCTTCGCCGGTTCCTCGCAGGTCACGGTCGCCAACCACATCGAGAACGTCCGCGCGCTGCTGCGCGTCGAGCTCGCCGAGCAGTTGGCATAGGGGGTGACGTCATGACGACCCAGGCACGCAAGCAGAAGGGCCGGACGCGCGGGGAGCACCGGTTCCACAACCCGCAGGGCGCCGAGGTCAAGACCCGCGACGAGGCGTTCGCCGCGCAGGCCGACGTGTCCGCCGAGGCGGTGGCCGTCGACTGCAAGCTGGAGCTGAACAACGGCACCGTCACGTTCGGCATCACCGCGCAGGTCAATCCGAACACCCACCCCTACGTGGTGACCGGGGGCCAGATCACGTCCGGCATCTGCGGGGCGCCGTGGGACATCACGGGCGGCTTCATCGGCGATTCGATCCGGATCGACGCCAAGCGGTCCGGCCAGGGGTCGTGCGCGAACACGATCACGATCGTCGGGGAGTTCCAGAACCCGCCGGCGTACCGGGGCACGTACGGCTTCGACGGGGCGACGTCGTCGTTCAAGCACACGACGCGCTATCTCTGCTGACGCCCGGCGCCCGCCCGGTGGGCCGGACCTCCCGTCCGGCCCACCGGGCCCCACCACCCGCGACCCGTAATCCGTGGGCTACTGCGACGCGGAGCGAGCCTTGAAGGCGGCCTTGCGCGCCTCCTTGGCGACCTTCTTGTCGGGGTGGAGGCGCCCCATGGCCTCCAGCACATCCGCCGTCGCGGGGTGCTCGACCCGCCACGCGGCGGCGAAGAACCCGCTGTGCTGCGCGGCGAGCCCCTCCACCAGCGCCTGCAACTCGTCCGAGTTGCCCTCCAGGGAGAGCTGCGCCGCGATGGTGTCGACGGTGAGCCAGAAGACCAGGTCCTCCGACGGCGCCGGCACGTCACCGAACCCGTGCTCGGCGAGCCAGACCCGGGCGAGCCCCCCGAGCTCGGGGTCGTCGAGCACCTCCCGGAGCGCGGTCTCGGCCTCGGTCCCGACCAGGGACAGCGCCTGCTGGCACCGCAGCCGCCGCAGCGGCGCCCTGTCGTCGGCGCCGCGCGCCGCCGCCAGCAACTCCCGCGCCGCGCCCAGCGGTTCACGCCGTGCGAGCCACAGCTCGATCTCCGCCTGCGCGGCCGCCTGCGGGAACCCGGAGGTGCTGTCCAGGAGCACGCCTGCGCCCTCCTCCGCCAGGTCGCCGACGGCCGGCGCGTCCACCCCGGCCTCCCGCATCCGCGCCCGGATCCCGTACAGCCCGAGCGGAGTGAGCCGCACCATGCCGTACCGCGAGACGTCGGCCTCGTCGAACGGCTCGGCGGCGGCCTCGTCGGGCTCGGCCATCAGCGCCTCGTCGACCGGCTGGAACTCCACGAGCCCGATCGGGTCGAGCAGCCGGAACTGGTCGTCGAGCCGCATCATCGCGTCCGACACCTGCTCCAGGACGTCGTCGGTCGGCTCCCCCATGTCGTCGGGCACGATCATCGAGGCGGCGAGCGCGGGCAGCGGCACCGGCTCGTCGCCCGCGCCGCCCCCGGTCACGGTCAGCAGGTACAGATTGGCGAGGACGCCGTCCAGGAACTCGGACTCGGCCTCGGGGTCCCAGTCGAGCTGCGAGAAGTCGATCTCGCCGCCGTCCTCCATGGCACCGACCAGGTCCTCCAGGTCCGGTACGGAGGCGTCGGCGAGGACGCTGTCGAGCGCGCCGAGCCACAGTCCGAGGACGTCGGCGGGACCGCCGGAGGCGAGCACGCCCAGCTCCTCGCCCGCGCCGACGGTGCCCTCCTCCTCGTCGACGATCTCCACGAGCCCGGTGTCGACGGCGACCCGCCAGGCCTCGCTCGCGTACGCGGCGGCCTCGCCGTCGTCGTCACCGGAGCCGGAGAGACCCAGCTCGGCGGCGGCGGCGGGCAACTGCTCCTCGACGAGTTCGCCGCCCGCGCCGACCCGGGTGCCGGGTCCGGCCCAGCGCGCGAGCTGCACCGCGCGCGACAGCAGGGGGCTGGCGAGGGCGTCCCGCGCCAGGTCCGCTTCGGCGGGCAGCCGCACCGGCGGCAGGGGGGAGCTGTCTGACATCGGCTGGTTCTCCTCGGGCGTACAAGAGTCATGCGTTCGCGACGACTCAGCGTAGACGGATTTGACCCTTTGCCGCCCAGTTCATGTACCCGTCAGGTTTCGCTCGCCCGCAGGACACCCGGAACACCTTGACAACTCCCCTGCCCAGGAAAGAGATTGACGCGCGTAGACGTAGTAGCCGCGGAACCGGTCGGGGCCCCGCCCCGCCCGCGCCCGCCCCACCCTCGTCCCGGCGCTCGCCACCCGCACGCCCCCGGAGGCATCCCTTGTCGAGCAAGTCCGTATCGTCCGCTTCGTCCGCATCGTCCGCGTACTCCGCGCGTTCCCGGTCGCGGCTCGCCGCGCTCGCCGTCGCCACCGCGTGCTGCGCGACCTACGCGGTCGTGGTGACGGCCCCCGCGCACGCCGCCACGGCCGCCATCCACGACATCCAGGGCGGCACCCGCACGTCCCCGCTCGCCGGCCAGGCGGTCACGGACGTCGCCGGGGTCGTGACCGGTGTCCGCACGTACGGCTCGTCCAAGGGCTTCTGGTTCCAGGACCCGAACCCCGACGCCGACCCCGCCACGAGTGAGGGCGTCTTCGTCTTCACCGGCTCCACCCCGACCGTCGCGGCCGGCGACGCGGTGACCGTCTCCGGCACGGTCACCGAGTACGTGCCGGGCGGCGCGTCGTCCGGCAACCAGTCGCTCACGGAGGTGACCAAGCCGACGGTGACGGTCGTCTCGTCCGGCAACCCGGTCCCGGTGACGACGATCAGCGCGAAGTCGGTGCCGGACGCGTACACCCCGGCGGGCGACGGCGCCGCGGGCGGCTCGATCGACGGGCTGCCGCTCCAGCCGCGGAAGTACGCCCTGGACTACTACGAGTCCCTGGAGGGCCAGAACGTCCGGATCGGCTCGTCGCGGGTGGTGACCGCGTCCGACCCGTACACGGAGCTGTGGGTCACGGTGAAGCCGCACGAGAACGCGACGAAGCGCGGCGGCACCCGCTACGGCTCGTACACCTCGCAGAACACCGGCCGGCTCCAGGTGCAGTCGCTCGGCGCGACCGCCGACTTCCCGGTCGCCGACGTGGGTGATGTCCTCACCGGCACCACCGAGGGCCCGCTCGACTACAACTCGTTCGGCGGATACACGCTGGTCGCACGGGAGTTGGGCAGCCTGAAGAAGTCGGGCCCGACCCGCGAGACGACCCGGGCGCAGAAGTCCGGCGAGCTGGCCGTGGCCACGTACAACGTCGAGAACCTCGACCCGGGCGACGCCACCTTCGAGGAGCACGCGGCCGCCATCGTCGACAACCTGCGCTCGCCCGACATCGTGTCCCTGGAGGAGATCCAGGACGACAACGGCGCGAAGAACGACGGCACGGTCGCCGCCGACCAGACGGTGGGCAAGCTGATCGACGCGATCGTCGCGGCGGGCGGCCCGCGCTACGACTGGCGCTCCATCGACCCGGTGAACAACGCGGACGGCGGCGAGCCGGGCGGCAACATCCGCCAGGTCTTCCTGTTCAACCCGGAGCGGGTGTCGTTCACCGACCGCGCGGGCGGCGACGCGACGACGGCGGTCGGCGTGGCCCGGGCCGGCCGGAACAAGGCGGCGCTCACCGCGTCCCCCGGCCGGATCGACCCGGCGAACACCGCGTGGACGAACAGCCGCAAGCCGCTCGCCGGCGAGTTCACCTTCCGCGGCAGGACCGTCTTCGTGATCGCCAACCACTTCGCGTCGAAGGGCGGCGACCAGGGCCTGACCTCGCGGTTCCAGCCGCCGGCGCGCAGCTCCGAGACGCAGCGCCACGCGCAGGCGACGGCCGTGAACGCGTTCGTGAAGGACATCCTCGCGGTCCAGCGGGACGCCGACGTGATCACGCTCGGCGACATCAACGACTTCGAGTTCTCCGGCACGGCGAAGCTCCTGGAGGACGGCGGCGCGCTCTGGTCCGCGATCAAGTCGCTGCCGAGGAACGAGCGGTACACGTACGACTACCAGGGCAACAGCCAGGTCCTGGACCAGATACTGGTCAGCCCGTCCATCCGCTGGAAGGGCGCGTTCGCGTACGACAGCGTGCACATCAACAGCGAGTTCCACGACCAGATCAGCGACCACGACCCGCAGGTGCTGCGCCTGCGCCCGTGACCCGGGACCGCCGCACGGCGTGTGCCGTGCGGCGGCGTGGTGGCAGGGTGCCGCGGGTGTGCGGACGGCTCAGCCGAAGAGGGCGGTGAGCCAGGCACTCCAGTCGTTGGCGTTGCGGTCGGCGTCGGCGTCCGGCGCGAAGTCGTGGACGGTGACCCCGACCGGGGCGTGCCAGCGGCCCCGGCCGAAGACGCGGTACAGCGCCGTGTCGGTGCGCAGGCCGATGAACCAGTCGTTGCGGTAGTCGAGGACGGTGTCCAGGGTCGAGCCGTCCGGGCCCTGGACCCGGATCCGCGCGCCCGCGGTGGCGTCGTCGGGCAGGTTCAGCGCCCGGCCCACGGCGGCCAGGGCCGACTCGTTCGCCGACGCCGCGGGCGCGTCGAGAGAGCTGAAGGCGGCCGCCCGGCCCGGGAAGTACGTGACGTACTGGCGCAGGGTGTGCAGGTAGAAGTCGGTGTGCTTGTCGGCGCCGTCGTAGTAGTCGTCCCAGTTGTCGACGAAGATGCCGCTGTGCACGTAGCGCACCCAGGAGCGGGCGCCGCCGTCGCGGGCCTCGATCGTGTAGTCGAGCTGGTTGCTCGTCTGGAACGGGGGCAGCGCGTCCGGGTCGTCGGAGCGGACGGTGAGCCGGTGCGGCGGCTCCCACGCGGTCAGTACGGAGTTGAAGGGGCCTGCGCCGCCCTCCTTGGGCTCGAACTCCATCGGCCACTGCCAGCCGTCGGTGTGCCGGGTGACGGCGTCCCAGACCTGCTCGGGCGAGGCGTCCACCTCGAACTCGCGCGGGATCTCGAACTCCCGCGGGATCTCGAACCCGCCTGCGGTCTCCGCGTTCCGCTTGTCGTCAGTCATGGCCTGTCACTCCGTCGATTCCTGGTCGCTGGCGCTGATGGGCGGTCGGGGTTCCTCGTCACGGACCTTCGGGTGCAGGGCGATCACGAGGCGGTGGTCGCGCCCGTCGGCGGCGTCCGGCGCGTGGTACTTGCGGACCAGCCCCTCGACCCCCTGGGTCAGCTCCGCCACGAACGCGGCCCGGTCGGCGGCGGACGCGAACCGCACCTCGCCGTCGAGCGCGAACGTCGCCAGTCGCTTGCGGGCCTTCGCGGCGCCGGTGAGCAGGGCGCCCATGTCCCGCAGGAGACGGGCGGCGAGCGCGATCAGCCAGTGCGCCGAGAGCCGGTCGCGCTCCCGGTCCGGGTCCGGCTGCACCGCGCCGAGCGCCCCGGGCGAGATCACGTACGAGGCCGCGCTCGCCCGCATCAGCCGCTCGGTCACATTGCCCTTGCGCCGCTCGCCGGCCAGCTCGACCAGGCCGTGCCGCTCCAGCGTCTTCAGGTGATAGTTCACCTTCTGCCGCGGCAGGCCGACCTTGGGCGCCAGCATCGCCGCGGACGCGGGACCCGCGGCGAGCTCGGCGAGCAGCCGGGCGCGGACGGGGTCGAGCGAGACCGCGGCGGCGGCCGGATCCTCGATGACGGTGACGTCGAACATGACTCCACCGTCCCACCGAAAACATTTTTTGTCTAGGTGGGTAATGTGTTCGGAGGGTGCCGGGGCCCTTCTGGTGCGGGGCCTCGGCACTCGGGGTCCCTCAGGTACGGGGCGTCGGCCCACCACCTCCTCCCCCGGTCTCGCCGAGCCGGCCGAGCTGCCCCTGGAACCAGTCGAGCCGGGCCTGGAGGAGGGCCGCCTCGGCGACCAGCTCCGGCATGCCGGGGAGGTCGGCGGCGGCCTGCGCGCCGGGCGCGGCCGTCACCTTCAGCCCTTGGCCCGCGCGCTCGGCGAACGTCCGCAGGGTCCAGCGCGCCCGGCCGCCGACACAGCTCCCGCACGCGGCTTCCAGGGCCCGCTGGCCGTCCCGCCCCCACCCGGCGTCGGCGAGCACCGAGGCCGCGGCGCCGCACGGGCACGGCCCCACGGTCATGGCGCGCACCCGCTGCCGGGAGTAGCGGAAGCCCCGCTCGAACCGGATGTAGGCGCCGAGGACGGTCACCTCCAGGAGGACCGCCTTGCGGTGCTCGGCGAGCACCAACAGCCCCTCGGCGGTGCTGCGTTCGTGCACACAGTGGAACCCGCAGTCGCACCGCCGGTGGGGGACGCGGTGCCGTCTCCCGTACACGCACCGCGCGTGGTCGAGCACTCCGTAGGGCGCGGCCGCGCCGAGCGAGACGCCCAGGAAACCGGCGCGCCCACCGTCCGCGCGGAGCACGGGGTGGGCGATCTTGAATCCGGTGGGCGGCTCCTTCGGGCTCTCCTCGGGGAGCCGGAGTCTCACCGGACGGCCGGGACCCCGATGGGCTCCGCCGCGGCGGCCCTGCCCTTCGACTCCGGCTTCTCCACGACTGCTTCACGCTCCGCGGCGACCTCGTCGGCCTCCCGCGGCGCTTCCTCGGCGATCCCGGTGGCGAGTGCCTTGCCCAGCCTCATGCTGCCTCCCCTGAACGGCCTGTGAACCGACCACACCTTGAACTGTGCCTGCGAACTACGCCGTTGAACTACTTACGCCTTCATGGTGGCGCATACGGGGCGATTTGGCAGCAGGGCCCTGACCTGCCGTTCAGGGGCGACGGTCCCGCGCGCGCACGCCCCCGGTGTCCCGGCCGTCCGGGATGCCCGCGTCGGCGGCCCACAGGGCGAACTCGTCGGCGACGATCGCCTCGGCCACGACGACCGCCCGCTCACCGGCGAGCCGCAGCCCGGCCTGCGAGTACGGCGGCGGCGCCGGATGCCGGCGGCGCCACCAGGCGGCACCGGCCGCGTAGATCCCGCTCGCGCACATCAGCGCGGGCATGGCCAGGGCAAGGACCACGTCTCGCACCAGAACCCCTTCACGAACACGGATGAGTCGACAGAGCCGCACCGGACGACTGGCCGCACCGAACGAGTGACCGGACCGACCGGACCGACCGACCGGACCCGACGACCGACCGGGCCTGACGACCGACCGGACACGACGGCCGCACAGCCGAGCGGCCACACGAGCGCATGACCGCACGCCCGCACGCCCGCGCCGGACGAACACCCGCGCCGGACGAACGGCACGACTCCCCTAACGGCCTCCGACTGAGGGAAGAACCGGCCGGGTCAACCGGAAACGCCCGGTCACCCTCCTCCCGCTTAAGCAGCCCTCCACGACACCTCGTAGAAGATTTAAGTGGAGCTTCACCTTCGGGCGACCGAGACTTCGGGCATGGAGATCCGCGAGCCACGAAGCCCCCGCAGCCCGTTCGGCCGCGCCCTGTGCGCCATGGTCACCCCCTTCTCCGACGACGGCGTCCTGGACCTGACCGCCGCGCAGCGGCTGGCCGCCCGGCTGGTGACCGGGGGCTGCGAAGGGCTCGTGCTGTCCGGCACCACCGGGGAGTCCCCGACCACGACGGACGCCGAGAAGGCGGACCTGGTGCGGGCGGTGCGCGAGGCGGTCGACGGCCGCGCCACGGTCCTCGCGGGCATCGGCACCGCCGACACCCGGCACACCCGCACGCTGGCCCGCCAGGCCCAACGGGCGGGTGCGGACGGCCTGTTGGCGGTCACGCCGTACTACAGCAGGCCGCCGCAGGCCGCCGTCGAGGCCCACTTCCGCGAGCTGGCCGACGCGGTCGACGTCCCGGTGATGCTGTACGACATCCCGGGCCGCACCGGCACCCGTATCGAGCCGGAGACCATGATCCGGCTCGCCGCGCATCCGCGGATCGTCGCCGTCAAGGACTGCGCGTACGACCTGCTCGGTACGCAGAAGGTCATGGCCGCCACCGACCTGGCGTACTACACGGGCTGCGACGAGTACGCGCTCGCGCTGTACGCGCTGGGCGGCGCCGGATACGTCTCGACGGTCGCCAACGCCGTGCCCGGCGCGTTCCGCGCGATCGTCGACGCGTACGACGCGGGGGACACCGCGGAGGCCGCCCGCCGGCAGCGGCTGACGGTGCCGCTGACGGAGGCGACGATGGACGCGGGGCTGCCCGGAACCGTCACCGTGAAGGCCCTCCTGGCCGCACTGGGCCTGCCGGGCGGAGGCACGGTCCGGGCACCCCTGCTGCCCGCCGGCCCCGAGGTGGCCGACGGGCTGCTCCGGGCCCATGACGCGCTGGTCAGCGCGTCTGGAACTGGGGGGCCCAGCGCCCCGGATACTCGGCCGACGCCTTGCGGAAGCCGCTGAGCGGCACGACCTTGTGCGAGCCCAGGGTGATCAGCAGCAGCTGATTGCGGAACTCCCCCTTGCCCGCGCACTTCCCGGGCTCGCAGCCCCAGGCGACGATCCGCTTGTTGTCGGCCCAGGCGACCACCTGCTGGGCGGGCAGCTTCTCCGCGAGCTTGCCGGTCCGCGCGTCGTTCACGGCGACGGCGATCTTGTCGCCCCTGCCCGCGAAGTCCCCGCCGACGTGCCTGCCGTCGGGCGACAGACCCGCCTGGACGTACGGCAGCACGTGCTCGGCTCCGGCGGGTACGGGCACCTTGCGGCCGTCGAAGTCGTAGTAAGTGGCCCCGATGTCGGACATCATGCTCGTGTCGACCACGTAGTTGCCGACCGGGCTGAACGCGAAGTCCTCCCGCGCGTTGTGGTCGAACGCGTCCCCCTCCTGCGGCTTGGCGACCCACTTGCCCTTGCCGCTGGCCACGTCGATGACGGAGAACCCGGTACGCGACGGATGACCGGGGCCCGGCCTGGTCGTGCCGTTCCCCTTTCCGTCGGCGGTGCCGGACATGACCTCGACGTCCTTGTAGAGATGGTCCGGGTCGTTCTTGTACGTCGTCGCGACCAGCTTGCTGCCGTCGGCGGAGTACTCGACCCCGGCGACCCCCTGTGTCACCGGGATCCAGCGCTCGACCTTGTTCGAGGCGAGGTCGAGCAGCCCGATCCGCCGGGCCGGCAGCTTCTGTTCGAGCACGGCGGCGGTGCGCAGGCCCGGGGCGACGGTCAGCACGGACCACTTGGTCGTCCTGTGGTAGGTCCGCGTCGTCGGGTCGAGCACGCCGTAGGTACGGGTCCGCCGCCCGTCGCCGTTCTCGTAGTACACGCTCTTGTACGAGGCGAACGCGGCGAGCGCCGTCCGCCCGGCCGCGATGGCGTCCTTCGGCGGCGACTGGTCCGGGTGCGCGACGACATCGGCCGGACCGATCACGTCCATGGGCCTGACGTCCTCACCGCCGCCGATCCGCGGCACCGCCACGATCGTGGCGACCACCGCGGTGACGGCCACCGTCGCGGACACGACGGCGCGGGTGCGCCGCCTGCGCCGGGTCACGAACACCCGGTCGGCGAGGTCGGCGCGTGCGGGCCCGACGTCGGCCGCCTGGTCGCGCAGAGCCTCCTTGAGCAGTTCGTCGACGTTCACGGGCGCACCTCCACGGGCGCGTAGTCACGGGACACCGGCTGCTCGGCGTCGGCCGGGCCGAACCCGGCCAGGTCGGGCACGAGGTCGCGCAGCCGGGCCAGGGAGCGGTGGGTGGTGGAGCGCACGGTGCCCACCGACACCCCGAGGAGACGGGCCACGTCCGCCTCGGGCAGGTCCTCGAAATAGCGCAGGACGAGCACGGTGCGCTGCCGTGCGGTGAGCCGCCCGAGGGCCTCGCGCACGACGACCCGCAACTCGGCGGAGGACGTGCCCCCCTCGCCGCCCGCGCTGTCCGGCACCTCCCCGTAACTCACTTCGCGCTTCGGCCATTTCAGCCGCCAGCGGCCGATCTGCTGCCGGTAGAGGACCTGACGCACGTACGCCTCGGGGTCCTCGACGCGGTTCCACTTCCCCGCGACCTTGATCAGCGCGTTCTGCAACAGGTCCTCACCGGCGTGCCGGTCCCCGCCGCTGAGCAGCACGGCCGTCTTCAGCAGCGCGGACGACCGGTTCGCCACGAACTCCCGGAAACTCTCCGCGCCCTCGTCATGCACGGCATCCATCGTCACCATCACTTCCCCCACCACCGGTGTGGTGCTCCTGACCCTGGTGACGCCTGCGACGGCCCCCCGCTATGCCACCCCCGCCCATTTTCTTCGCCCGCCTCCGGGGTCCGCGCGCGGGGCACGGGCAAAACACCTGGTGGGCGGGCGGCGGACTGCGACAATGGCGGCCATGACGTGGACGATCTGGGTCGATGACTGGCAGATGCAGTGCTGCGGGGAGCCCTTCGCGCCGGGAGATGTCGTCGCCTGGCACCTCCTCGAGGTCGACCCCGAGGACTACGCCGACGTCCTGGGCGGCGATCGCGCCGCGGCGATCGACTTCCGCGAGGAGCACCACGGCCACGAGACCGGCCCCACGCCGACCCGGCTGCGGGTGCTGACCGTCACGGAGGTGCACTGCCGGTACGAGGTCCCCGGGGGCAGCACGTCGAACGTGCGGCATGCGGTACCGGGGACGACCGAACTGGTACCGGTCCGAGCGGCGGACGGCTGGGCACCGGCCCGCCCCGGGGTGGACTTCACCGGCTACCTCGTGGTGACCGAACACCCCCCGGCCGAACGCCCTCCGCAAACCCGACCCTGAAGCCTCGCACTCGCCACAGGTTGTGGGACCGGGCGGCCTGGTACGGCGACTGCCGATGACCCCTTACGCGTATTCAGCGACGAACTGCGGGCGGTACAGGGCTCGATAGTCGTCGAGCGCCCGACGCAGCAGGTCGCTCCCCTCGGGAACGCGGTCCGCGAGCAGCTCCCAGCCGAGGAAGCGCACCTGATCGGGAATGCCGACCAGCCCGGTGATCGCGTCCCAGAAGGCGGCCCAGTTCATCCCGTAGAACTCCGGAAACCCCAGCTCCCGCATCAGAAGCAGATGAAGAGCCCGCTCGTCGCCCACCCCGCTGACGTCGATAGTGATCACGCCACATACTCGCACGGCCCCGGCGGAGCGGACGGTACCCGTCCTTCCCATCGGCACGGCCGACCTGCTTGAGGTGGAGCCATCGATTACCGAGCAGAGGCAGAAGAGACAGCCAGACGAGCCCCTCGACCATTCCCTGACGTGGGGCATGAATGGCACCGCACCAGAGCCCCGGCCCCTGGGACCCTGCCCAGATCCGGCACGCCGGCCACAGTGACGGGCCCGGTCAGCGGATGGAACCCGGTCTCGCGCAACCGATGTCGTGCAACCACGCTGTGGCTACGAGGAGATTGCGCTCACCCTCCGGTACAGCCACACAGCCTGAGTGTGAAGTCAGCGGTCACCGAGCGGGGCAAGAGGGACTCGGCCAGGTCGGCCGCCCCCTGAGGCGTGTCCAGTGCAAGAGGCATGAATCGCACCGTATCCGAGCCGCGGAGCGCTGGACAGTCCGGCAGTGCCGACAAGGCCCCTGGCGCGGTGGAACTTTCCCTACTTCATCAAGGCCCGCGCACAGCGCGGGCGCGGGCCGCCTCAGCGGCCCGGCCTGCCTCATGTCTCCGCCCCGGCTGGCCGGGCCCGGCGGCCCGCTGCGTGCATGCGGGCGAGGTCAGGAAACACCCTCTATGGCTGGGGCGGTCGGCTCCACGGCTTTAGGCAGCCACTTTGGGGCGAGCCTCTAAGATCATGGCCCAACGTCGTGCTTTAACGGGCAGCCTCACAGACTGCCCGACTCGCCATCAGCTTAACGGGCCATGATCACTCGCCCCAAAGCAGCTCCAGCCCAAAGCCGCTCCGCCGACCTCGTATAGCGCGGAACCCACAATTCTAGTGACTTCGGAGCATCCGACCTGAGAGAGTAAATAGGAAGGCCCACCTGCCAACCTAAGGGACCAGAGGGAATAAGTTGTCGATTTCTCCGTCATCCTCCCAGCGGCTCTGGGATTCCATGAGGAATTTCCGACCCCAAAGCTGGGTGAGCTCGATCGAATTTGAGGAACGAGCACCATTCGCTGGGCAGCGAGCCTCCCTTGAGCCCTTCACGATTATCACGGGAATGCACGGCGCAGGGAAGTCAACGCTTCTTAACTCTTTAACCAACAGCCTGCGAGGAACAATCACCTATTCGGATCAGCCGCCGTTCTTCGGCAAGCCGAAATTCGGTCTTCCGCGGCCCGCCCTCGACGGCCTTATTCGAATCAACATCAAGACCCAGGACGGAGAATCATTATCGCTCCAGGCGACGGTGAAGGATGGCCGGAATGTTGACGTCAACATTCCCTCGCCCCTGGTGCCGAACTACCAAAATACCTACATCACCTCTAGCGACATCTTCATTTTCTTCCAAGATTTCATGGGCGCATCTATGGAGGAATATCTGACGGGAGAGCCGGAGGTTCAGAATCGGAAAGATTTGGACGCCTTACGTTCCATCCTGGGCGTAGATTATGACGAGGTAACGTATTATCCGCTCGAAGTCGGATCTTACGGCCCAACCTTTCCATACGTTAAAGCCAGGAAGGGTAGCACTTGGATCGATTCTTTCGCGATGAGTTACGGCGAACTGACAGTCCACAAATTTCGCTGGGAGATCAAGCATGCCGAGCCTGACGAGGTTTTTCTTCTGGACGAACCGGAAGCCCATGTAGCACCAAGGGGCCGTGCTGCACTGGTGGACGAGTTGGCCAGAATGGCCCGCACTTCCAACGTGCAGGTTGTTATCGCAACTCATTCCGCGGAGTTCATCAACAGAGTCCCTCTTCACCTCGTGCGCATGTGCGTGAACCTAGGCGATTCGCGGACAGTCATGACTCCGTCGAGTGCGGCAGATCTCCGAAATACTCTTGGAGTTGAACCGCCTCTGCGTTCCTTCATTGTGGTCGAAGACGAAGTCGCGGAGGCCGTCCTTACCTTGCTCCTCACTCGGCAAAGATTCTCTAGGCTCAGCGAAATGGAGATCATTAAGGCGGGATCTTGGAGTGATGTTATAACTACGTGCACTACGCTCGCGTCTTCGCGCCGAACCCGGACTGTTGGCGTCTTGGATGGAGACCAGAGAAAACAGCTTCTGAAGAATAGGGAGTGCAGCCTACTATGCCTTCCAGGGAATCAGGCACCGGAACGTGTATTTATTGAGTACGCGTCTCGCAACATCGAAAAAATGGCGCTTCGACTCGGCTGCTCGATGGAATCCATGGCCGTCTGCATTAGCGAAATGAGAGGCGCAGACCATCATAGTTGGCTGGACACCTTGTCTAGGCGAACAGGGCACGACTGGCAATATTGCTTGCGTGTCGCTTTCGAAGCATGGTACGAGGAACCAGTTAATGCAGCTACGGCCGCGGAGCTTGCAAGCAGGATCGAGGAGTTTCTTCTTTAAGTGCAACGCTCGCACCAATACGCAAGCGCCCTCCCGGGCCGTCCTGGGGCCGTGGAAGGGCGCTCATTGGTGACCAGCGTTGACAACTGGCGACAGTGAAGCCGCAGTTCAGAGCGGTGGTCCAGTAGGCGGCCGCAGGTCACGGCCGTCGATGGTCAGTTGTGGCTGTGCAGGACCTCGTTGAGGCCGCCCCACACGGCGTTGTTGGGCCGTGCCTCCACCGTGCCCGTCACCGAGTTGCGGCGGAAGAGGATGTTCGAGGCGCCGGAGAGGTCGCGGGCCTTGACGATCTCGCCGTCGGGCATCGTGACCCGGGTGCCGGCGGTGACGTAGAGCCCGGCCTCCACGACGCACTCGTCGCCGAGCGCGATGCCCACGCCCGCCTCGGCG
Source organism: Streptomyces sp. NPDC088785 (assembly GCF_044750685.1). Lineage (NCBI taxonomy): Bacteria > Bacillati > Actinomycetota > Actinomycetes > Kitasatosporales > Streptomycetaceae > Streptomyces > Streptomyces sp. NPDC088785. Next base: position 923,554 of record NZ_JBIVKH010000002.1, on the reverse strand, counting down.
CCGACCAGGCAGCGCTCGCCGATGACGATGCGGACGTTGCCGCCGCCGGAGAGGGTGCCCATGGTGGAGGCGCCGCCGCCGATGTCGGAGCCGTCGCCGACGACGACGCCCGCGGAGATGCGGCCCTCGACCATCGACGTGCCGAGCGTGCCGGCGTTGAAGTTCACGAAGCCCTCGTGCATGACGGTGGTGCCCTCGGCGAGGTGCGCGCCGAGGCGGACCCGGTCGGCGTCGGCGATGCGCACGCCCTTGGGGGCGACGTAGTCCGTCATCCGCGGGAACTTGTCGATCGAGGTGACCTGGAGGTGCAGGCCCTCGGCGCGGGCGTTCAGGCGGACCGTCTCGACGTCGTCGACGGCGACCGGGCCGAGCGAGGTCCAGGCGACGTTGGCGAGGAAGCCGAACTGGCCGTCCAGGTTCAGGCCGTGCGGCTTGACCAGGCGGTGGCTGAGCAGGTGCAGGCGCAGGTACACGTCGTGCGCGTCGAGCGGCTTGTCGTCGAGGGAGCCGATGACCGTGCGGACGGCCACGACCTCGACACCGCGGCGGGCGTCCGGCCCGATCGCCTTGGCGGCACCCGCGCCGAGCAGCTCGACGGCCTTCTCGGCGGAGAGCTTCTCGGTCCCGGCCGGGCCGGGCTCGTCCGTCAGGGACGGCGCGGGGAACCAGGTGTCGAGAACGGTGCCGTCGGCGGTGACGGTGGCGAGGCCGGCGGCGACGGCGCCGGTGGAGCGGGGGGCAAGGGTCGTGTCGGTCATGGGGCCCAACTTAATCGGCGGGCCCCTGTTCGAGCGAACCCGTGAGCGCGGCGTCTCAGGTGACGGGCGCCGCCCCCTGCCGGCGTCGGCCCCGCCCTCGACCCATCCCCCTCCCCGTCCCCCTCCCCATCGGCACGGGCCCCGTACTGATCGGAGGTGAGACCCGGCTGGCCGGCCCGATTCCTCCGGACGCCGGTCGATTATGATCGCGCTCCGATCCGCTCGTGAAGGGGTGCACGGGGCCTTGAAGAGATCAGGGTGTCTGACCATCTCGGTGAGTGCCGCCGTGCTGCTGGCCCTCCTCGGCTGGGGGGTGGAGTCGGTTCTCGACTCGGCATTCGGACCGCCGGACAACCATGTCGCGGCATCCGATTCGCGCGTCTGCCCGCAGACCAGCGGCAACAACATCTCCTTCGCCGACGCGACCGGCCACTTCGATCTCGTCGCTCCCCCCGCCGCCACGCACCTCGTCTACACCGCGAATGCGGGCGGTCTGCAGGGTGAGACGAACCTGTCGATGCGCTTCACCACGACGCCGACAGGCCTCGCCGCGTTCCTCAAGGCCAGTCACTTCGACGAGCCGAGCGCCGCCACCGCGTTGTCCGTGGGCGACTGGACCGTCTACGGCCCCGGAACGCCGGTCCGGGCCGCGCAGGGCCCGTGCGGCTTGACCCCACCGGTCGACCCCGCCATGGAGTACAGCCAGGACGGTCCCGGAAGCGGCATGGAGACGAGCCCGCGAGCGCTGGCTGTGGACAGCACGACCGATCCGGAGCACCCCACGGTGTGGATCACCGGCATGGACCTCTGACCACTGCTTCCGCCCATCCGTTTCCGCCCGTCTGTTTCCGCCCATCCGTTTCCGCCCGTCCGTCGTTCCCGATCGCGCGATCAGGCCGCGGGAAAAGCTCTCCGGACGACGAGGGTCCCCGGCATCCTCGGCATCGGCCTCGACATCATCACGCGCCGGAACCGCACCGAACCGGCGCGCCCCCGGCACTCCCCCGCCCCGGCCCGGGACAGTCCCGCCCGCTCAGGGACGATCCCCCTTGTGATCGACGACCGCCGTCTCCAGAAGCGCGTCCTGGAACACCAGGTCACCCGCCTTCCACGGCCGGTCAGGAGTGTCGTCGCCCGTGAAGGCGAAGGACTCCTTGTAGTCCTTGACGACCACCCACCGGTCGCCGAGGTACTGATAGGTGCGCGGGTCGATCAGGATCTCGCGGCGGACCGTCTGCCCCTTCTCGTCGTTCCCGACCGCGAGCGCGTCCCGGCCCGCCGCGTCGCGCACGAGCCGCCGGTTGACCTCGGCGCCGGGCACCGCGGCCAGCGCCCGGTACAGCGTGGCGAGCGCCTTCGGCGGCATGGGGCGGCTCTCCAGCACGACGGTCATCGCGCGCATGTCGTGCTCCCCCTCGGACTCGGGGTTCGCCTTGTCCGACGGGTAGTAGGCGCGGATCCTCTTGAGGACGGCTCGCGGGTCGTCGGGCAGGGAGTTCAGGAACCGCAGGCGTTCGCGCGGCGAACGGTCGTCGCCCTCCTTGCCGTTCTCGAAGCGCGGGTCCGCGTACAGCGTCCAGGACTCCTGAGGAGGTTCCTGCCTGGCGGGCGCGGCCCTGCCCTTGGGCCAGCCCGAGGGACTGCGGGAGAGCGTCTTCGTGTAGATCCACTGCCCGGCGCGCGGGGTGGCGGGCGGGTCGTCGCCCTCCACGGCGGTCGCGGCCCGCTCCATGATCTCGCCGACCGAACCGCGGACCGTACGCGTGTCCGCGGGCGCGGACCGGTCGGCGCCGTCCCCGCCGATCCCGGCGGCCAGCACGGCGACCACGGTCAGTGCGGCGGCCGCGCCGACCGCCGCGAACCGCCAGTCGGCCCTCAACCGGTGCACCCGGCCGCCCCGGGCGGCGGTGGTGAGCCGGGCCCGCCCCTCGGCGAGCCGGGCCCGGTCGGGCGTCGGCGCCCCGGCCCGGAAGTCCCGTACGTCCTTGATCTCGTCCACGTTCACGGCCGGACCACCTCCGCCATGTCACTCACGAACGCCGGGTCCGCCCCCAGGGCGGCCCGCACCTTCCTGCGTGCCCGGTTCAGCCGGGACCGCACGGTCCCGACGGGTATGCCGAGCGCTTCGGCGACGTCCTGGTACGTCAGATCGGCCCAGGCCACGAGCAGCAGGACGTGCCGGTCGGCGGCGGACAGCTCGGCGAGCGCGTCCGCGAGCGGGGCCTGCGCCGCGACGCGGTCCGCGGTGTCCTCGACCCAGCCGCCCGCGACCGGGTCCCGCCCGGTCCTGGCCAGCGCGCGCAGCCCGCGCACCTCCTTGCGCCGCTGCTTGCCGATGAGGTGCGCGGCGATCCCGTACAGCCACGGCCGGGCGGCGGGCCGCGCGGTGTCGTAGCGGGCGCGCACCCGGAACGCGGTGAGGAAGGTGTCGGCGGTGATGTCGTCCGCCGCCTGCTCGCCGAGCCGCCGGGCCGCGTACCGGTGGATGTCGGGCGCGTACCGGTCGTAGAGCACGGCGAACAGCTCGGGCTGCTCCAGCGATCTGGCGATGATCACGCCGTCGTGCTCGCCGGGCCCGGTGCCGGGCCCCGGTGGTCCGCTCACGAGTCCTCCGTCCGCGGGTGGGGCCGAGCGGGAGCGGGGAACACCCCCGTGTCTCCCCGGTCCCGCTCGGCGTGTCAGCCGTTGTTCCCCGCAGGCCCGCGTGGAGTTCACGCCGCACAGGAAATTCTCAGGGGATCAGCCGGGCCAGCATCTCGCGGGCGTATCCGGCGTCGTACGCACCGTCCGTGAGGAGCACCTGGAGCGAGATGCCGTCCAGCAGCGCGACGAGCGCCCGGGCGGTGACGGGGTCGGTCCGTTCGGCGAGGACCTCCGCCAGTTCCCGGCACCAGTCGGCGGCGACGGGCCGCAGCGCGGGGCGGCGCAGGGCCGCCAGGTACAGCTCGTACTCCAGCTCGACGCCGACCCGCTCGCCGGCGAGCCATTCGCCGAGCAGGCCGGCCAGTTCATCGGCGAGGTCCCGGGCCGGGTCCTGGAAGGCGCCGCGCGCGGCGACGACCTTGGCGAATCCCTCGTTGGCCTGGCGCAGCGCGGCGACCAGCAGCTCGTCGAGGGTGGTGAAGTGGTACGTGGTCGAGCCGAGCGGCACGTCGGCCTCGGCGGCGACGGTGCGATGGCTCAGTCCGGCGATCCCCTTGGACCCGACGACGCGGATCGCCGCGTCGATGATCCGCTGGCGTCGCTCGGGGTCGTGGCGCCGCGCCGCCATCAGTGCGCCCCGCCCAGATTGAGCAGGACGACGCCGCCGATGACGAGCACGATGCCGGCGACCTTGGCGAGGGTCAGCCCCTCGCCGAGGAAGACCATCCCGATCGCGGCGATGACGGCGGTGCCCGCGCCCGCCCAGATCGCGTACGCGGTGCCGATCTGCACGGTCTTCAGGGTCTGGGCGAGCAGCGCGAACGCGATCACGTATCCGGAGACGGTGATCAGCGAGGGCCAGAGCCTGCTGAAGCCCTCGCTGTACTTCATGGCCGTGGTGGCGGCCACTTCGGCCGCGATGGCGCCCGCCAGCAGAACGTATCCCATGTGTACGAGGGTACACATCGTTGTGTACGCCCGTACACACCGCGACCCGCCCCCGCGGAGTGCGGCCGGCGCCGGCAGCCCGCACCGTCCGGGGCGCGTGGGCGTCAGGACACCGTGAAGCGGACCTCCCGCGCCTTCTTCCACTCGTCGTGGTCGAGGTCCTTCGCCGCGGTGCCGTCGCCGTACAGGTCGGCGTCCCCGTTGTCGGTGATCAGCTGGACGCTCTGGCCGGACGCGGTCAGGTCGGGCACCGAGACGACGGCCTCCCAGCCGCCCGGGTCGGTGGTGGGCAGGTCGCGGACCTTCGTCGGCGCGTGCCCGGCGACGCCGTCCCAGCGGTAGAGCGCGTACGGGTCGGAGTTGTCGTCGGCGGCCCAGCTGCCCGCGACGATCAGGTACTGGTCGGCGGCGTTCTTGCGGATGTCGCGGATGGACAGGCCGCCCAGGTCCAGCTCGATCGGCGTGCCGAAGACCGGGGACGAGCCGCTCGCGACGACCTTGTCCATGTTGGTGACGGGCACGACGAGCGCCTTGCCGCCGGAGGCCGGGGGCACGAGCGGGGCGCGGAAACCGACGTAGGCGGTGGTGGTCGAGCCGGGTGCGAACTCCAGGCCCTCGACGTTGAACCCGTCGACCTGCTTGGGGGCCTGGCCGTCCTCGGTGGCGTCCTTGAACCCGTAGCGGTCGCCGTTGTCCTCGTCCCAGGCGACGAGCTTGTCGCGCAGCTTCTTGTAGGAGTGCGCGTAGGACAGTTCGGTGGCGGCGCCGGAGCCGGTGACCGTCGTGGTGAAGACGGTGTTGCGGTCGGCCTTGTACTCGCCGTCCTTGTTGTTGCCGAGCGAACCGGTCCAGTAGACGAGGTTGCCGACGCGGGTGGCGCCCTCGATGTCGATCTCCTTGCTCGCGCCGACCTTGGAGGTCATGTCCCAGGTCTTCACGGGCGCGCCGGAGACGGCGCCGTTGTACAGGCGCAGCACGTTGGACTCGTCGTCCGCGACGATCACGTAGCCGCCGCCCGCGTCGACCGCGGCGGAGGCGTCGGACGACCCGGTGAGGTAGCGGGTGTCGGCCGGGCTCTGCACGGCCTTCGACGCCGCGTAGTGCAGCTTGGTGGTGGCCGTGGCGCCGCCGGTGCCGGTCACCTTCAGCGTCAGGTCGGTGTAGCCCTGGGCGCGCGCGGCGACGGAGACGGTGCGGGTCGCGCCGGTGCCGGTGACGGTGACGTCGCCGGTCTGCGCGACGGACGTCTTGCTGCTGGCCGACGCGGTGACGGTGAGGGCGGAGGCGTCGGTGCCGCTCTGGGCGACGGTCACGGTGACGGCCGGGTCGCCGCTCGCCCCGACGGCGCCGGAGAGGTAGGCGGTCGACAGCTTGATCGTCGGTGTGCTCGCCGCCGCGGCGGGGAAGTTGACGACGGCGACGGTGAGCAGTCCGCCCGCGGCGGCGACGGCCGCGCGGCGCGCGATCCGAGAGGAGTGCGGCACTGTGGTCCTTTCATCGACGTGATGCCGTCGGAAGGTTCCGCTCCGTACCCCAACCCCTGGTGTCGCTCACCCGTACGACGGTGGAACAACTGGGTCGACAACGGCAAAGAGCCCCGGCCGCGCGGGCCGGGGCTCTTCGGGGAGGGACGGGTCTCAGACGTTGAAGCCGAGCGCGCGCAGCTGCTCGCGACCGTCGTCCGTGATCTTGTCCGGGCCCCACGGCGGCATCCAGACCCAGTTGATCCGCAGCTCGTTGACGATGCCGTCGGTGGCGGACTTGGCCTGGTCCTCGATGACGTCGGTCAGCGGGCACGCGGCCGACGTCAGCGTCATGTCGATCGTCGCGATGTTCGCGTCGTCGATGTGGATGCCGTAGATCAGGCCCAGGTTGACGACGTCGATGCCCAGCTCGGGGTCGACGACGTCGTACAGCGCCTCGCGGACCTCCTCCTCGGAGGCCGGCTTCATCTCAACAGCGGTGTTCTCACTCATGCGGTCTTCGCCTCCTCCGCGAAAGCCTGGGCCGTCGCGTCCTTCCACGCCATCCAGCTCAACAGCGCGCACTTGACTCGGGCCGGGTACTTGGAGACGCCGGCGAACGCGACCGCGTCCTCCAGCAGCTCCTCCATCGAGTCGTCCGGCTCGATCTGCCCCTTGGACTGCATCAGCTCCAGGAAGGTCTCCTGGATCTTCCGCGCGTCCGCGAGTTCCTTGCCGACGAGCAGGTCGTTCAGCACGGAGGCCGAGGCCTGGCTGATGGAGCAGCCCTGGCCCTCGTACGAGACGTCCTCGATCTTCTCGCCGTCGTACTTCACCCGCAGCGTGATCTCGTCGCCGCAGGTCGGGTTGACGTGGTGCACCTCGGCGTCGCCGTCCCGCAAGCCCCGCCCGTGGGGGTGCTTGTAGTGGTCCAGGATGACTTCCTGGTACATGGAATCCAGCTTCACGTTTCCTGTCCCATCCGTCCCAGCGCTCAGCCGAAGAAGTTCCGTACGTGCTCCAGGCCGTCGACGAGCGCGTCGATCTCGCCGGGCGTGGAGTACAGATAGAACGACGCTCGCGTGGTCGCAGGAATTCCGTACCGCAGGCAGACGGGCCGCGCGCAGTGGTGCCCGACGCGGACCGCGATGCCCTGCTCGTCGAGGACCTGGCCCACGTCGTGCGGGTGGATGTCACCGAGCGTGAAGGAGATCGCGGCGCCCCGGTCCTCGGCCGTGGCGGGGCCGATGATCTTCAGGTCGGGGACGTCCTGGAACCTCTTCACCGCGTACTCGGTGAGGGCCTGCTCGTGCCGCAGCACGTTCTCCATGCCGATCGCGTTGAGGTAGTCGATCGCCGCCCCGAGGCCGATGGCCTGCGAGATCGGCGGCGTACCCGCCTCGAACTTGTGCGGCGCCGGAGCGTACGTCGACGAGTGCATCGACACGGTCTCGATCATCTCGCCGCCGCCGAGGAACGGCGGAAGGTCCTCCAGGAGTTCCTGGCGGCCCCACAGGACGCCGATGCCGGTCGGGCCGCACATCTTGTGGCCGGTGAAGGCCACGAAGTCGGCCTGGAGCGCCTGCACGTCGAGCGGCATGTGCGGGGCGGCCTGCGAGGCGTCGATCAGGACCAGGGCGCCGACCTCCTGGGCGCGGCGCACGATGGCCTCGACCGGGTTGTGGGTGCCCAGGATGTTCGACACCAGCACGAAGGAGACGATCTTCGTCCGCTCCGTGATGACCTCGTTGATGTTCGACAGGTCGAGCCGGCCGTCGTCGGTCAGGCCGAACCACTTCAGCTTCGCGCCGGTGCGCTGCGAGAGCAGCTGCCACGGGACGATGTTGGAGTGGTGCTCCATCTCCGTGATGACGATCTCGGTCTCGTGGTCGACCTTGTACGGCTCGTCGGCCCAGCCGAGCATGTTGGCGACGAGGTTGAGCGACTCCGAGGCGTTCTTCGTGAAGATGACCTCGTCGCGGCTCGGCGCGTTGATGAACGACGCGACCTTGTCGCGCGCGCCCTCGTACAGCGCCGTGGCCTCCTCGGCCAGCACGTGCACGCCGCGGTGGACGTTGGCGTTGTGCTGCTCGTAGTACTCGTTCAGGACGTCGAGCACCTGGCGCGGCGTCTGCGAGGTCGCCGCGTTGTCCAGGTACACGAGCTTCTTGCCGTCGTGGAGCACCCGGTCGAGGATCGGGAAGTCCTTGCGGATCGCCTCGGTGTCGAGGAGGCCCGGCAGCTGTGTCACGCGGATACGCCACCCTTCACGTACTTGTCGTAGCCCTCGTTCTCCAGCTGGTCGGCGAGCTCGGCGCCGCCGGACTCGACGATGCGGCCGGCCGCGAACACGTGCACGAAGTCGGGCTTGATGTAGCGCAGGATGCGCGTGTAGTGCGTCACCAGGAGGGTGCCGACCTCGCCGTTCTCCCGGACGCGGTTGATGCCCTCGGAGACGATGCGCAGCGCGTCGACGTCCAGGCCGGAGTCGGTCTCGTCGAGGATCGCGATCTTCGGCTTGAGCAGCTCCAGCTGGAGGATCTCGTGGCGCTTCTTCTCACCGCCGGAGAAGCCCTCGTTCACGTTGCGCTCGGCGAAGGACGGGTCCATGGAGAGCTTCTCCATGGCCTCCTTGACCTCCTTGACCCAGGTGCGCAGCTTGGGGGCCTCGCCGCGCACGGCCGTGGCCGAGGTGCGCAGGAAGTTGGAGACGGAGACGCCGGGGACCTCGACCGGGTACTGCATGGCGAGGAAGAGACCGGCGCGGGCGCGCTCGTCGACGGACATCTCCAGGACGTCCTCGCCGTCGAGCGTGACGGTGCCGGAGGTGATCGTGTACTTGGGGTGGCCCGCCAGCGAGTAGGCGAGAGTCGACTTGCCGGAGCCGTTCGGGCCCATGATGGCGTGCGTCTCGCCCTGCTTCACGGTCAGGTCGACGCCCTTGAGGATCTCCTTCGTGGCGTTGTCCGCCTCGACGGTGACGTGCAGGTCCTTGATTTCAAGCGTTGCCATGGGTGCCTCAGGACTCCTGGGTGAGGGAGGCGCGTACGTCAACGAGGACGCTGCCCCCTTCGATCTGTACGGGGTAAACGGGGACGGGGCGCGTCGCGGGGAGGCCGGACGGCTTGCCGGTGCGGAGGTCGAACGCGGATCCGTGCAGCCAGCACTCGATCTGGCAGTCCTCGACCTCGCCCTCGGAGAGCGAGACGTTCGCGTGCGAGCAGATGTCGTTGATCGCGAACACCTCGCCCCCGGTGCGGACGACCGAGACCGGCGTGCCGTCGAGTTCCACCCGCCTGGGGGTGTCCTCCTCCAGCTCGCTCAGGTCACAGGCGCGGACGAAGGCCATCAGACGGTGGCCTCCAGCTCGGCCTCGATCTTCTCGAGGAGGCGGGCCTCGATGTCGTCGACGCCGATCTGCTGGACCAGCTCGGCGAAGAAGCCGCGCACGACGAGCCGGCGGGCGTCCTCCGCGCGGACGCCGCGGGACATCAGGTAGAAGAGCTGCTCGTCGTCGAAGCGGCCGGTCGCGGAGGCGTGGCCGGCGCCGACGATCTCGCCGGTCTCGATCTCCAGGTTCGGCACGGAGTCGACGCGGGCGCCGTCGGTCAGAACCAGGTTCCGGTTCATCTCGTACGTGTCCGTGCCCTCGGCGGCGGCCTCGATGAGGACGTCACCGATCCACACCGCGTGCGCGTCGTCGCCCTGGAGCGCGCCCTTGTAGACGACGTTCGACTTGCAGTGCGGCATGTTGTGGTCGACCAGGAGGCGGTGCTCCTGGTGCTGGCCGGCGTCGGTGAAGTAGAGGCCGAACAGCTCGGCCTCGCCGCCGGTGCCCGCGTAGTTGACGCGCGGGTTGAGGCGGACGACGTCACCGCCGAAGGTGACCACGACGGACTTGAAGGAGGCGTCGCGGCCGACGAGCGCGTTGTGCTGCGCCACGTGGACGGCCTTGTCGTCCCAGTCCTGCACGGAGACGACGGTCAGCTTCGCGCCGTCGCCGAGGAGGTAGTCGACGTTGGCGGCGAGCACCGCGTCACCGGTGTGGTCGATGACGACGACGGCCTCGGCGAAGGCACCCAGCTCGACGACCTGGTGGCCGTAGGCGACGCCGCCCTCGCCGTGCACCGCGATGCGGATCGGCTCGGTGAGGACCGTCTCCTTGGGCACGGAGACGACGGACGCCTTCTCGAAGACCGAGTACGCCTGGGCGGCGACGCGGTCGACCGGCTTGCCGGCCTTGCCGATGCGGGCGTCGTCGCGGCCGACGGTCTCGACGGTGACGCCCTCGGGGGCCTCGATGTCGATCTTCACGCCGGTGCCGGTCGCGGTGGCGGTGCCGTCGTGCAGACCGCGCAGGCGCTCCAGCGGCGTGAACCGCCACTCCTCCTCACGGCCGTGCGGGACCGGGAAGTCCCGCACGTCGTAGGACGGAGGCGCGCTCATGCGCGTGGCGACGGTCGACTCGGCGGCGACCGCGACGGCGCCTGCGGTCGTGGACCCCGCAGAGATGTTCTGAGCCTCAGCCATGGCTGTCGTAGTGCTCGCTTTCGTTACGTGAGTGGCGGATGGTGCGTGCGGCGGGGGCTAGCCCACCGAGCCTTCCATCTGGAGCTCGATCAGCCGGTTGAGTTCGAGCGCGTACTCCATGGGGAGCTCCTTGGCGATCGGCTCGACGAAGCCGCGCACGATCATCGCCATGGCCTCGAACTCGGAGAGACCGCGGCTCATCAGGTAGAAGAGCTGGTCCTCGGAGACCTTGGAGACGGTCGCCTCGTGGCCCATGGACACGTCGTCCTCGCGGACGTCGACGTACGGGTACGTGTCGGAGCGGGAGATGGTGTCGACCAGCAGCGCGTCGCACAGCACGTTCGACTTCGATCCGGAGGCGCCCTCACCGATCTCGACGAGGCCGCGGTACGACGTGCGACCGCCGCCGCGCGCCACCGACTTCGAGACGATGTTCGAGGACGTGTTCGGCGCCATGTGGACCATCTTGGAACCGGCGTCCTGGTGCTGGCCCTCGCCCGCGAAGGCGATGGACAGCGTCTCGCCCTTGGCGTGCTCGCCCATCAGGTAGACGGCCGGGTACTTCATGGTGACCTTGGAGCCGATGTTGCCGTCGATCCACTCCATGGTCGCGCCCTCGTACGCCACGGCGCGCTTGGTGACCAGGTTGTAGACGTTGTTCGACCAGTTCTGGATGGTCGTGTAGCGGCAGCGGGCGCCCTTCTTCACGATGATCTCGACGACCGCGGAGTGCAGCGAGTCGCTCTTGTAGATCGGCGCGGTGCAGCCCTCGACGTAGTGGACGTAGGCGTCCTCGTCGACGATGATCAGCGTCCGCTCGAACTGGCCCATGTTCTCCGTGTTGATACGGAAGTAGGCCTGGAGCGGGATCTCGACGTGCACGCCCTTCGGCACGTAGATGAAGGAGCCGCCCGACCACACGGCGGTGTTCAGCGCGGCGAACTTGTTGTCGCCGGCCGGGATGACCGTGCCGAAGTACTCCTTGAAGAGCTCCGGGTGCTCCTTCAGGGCGGTGTCGGTGTCGAGGAAGATGACGCCCTGCTCCTCCAGGTCCTCGCGGATCTGGTGGTAGACGACCTCGGACTCGTACTGGGCCGCGACACCGGCGACGAGGCGCTGCTTCTCCGCCTCGGGGATGCCGAGCTTGTCGTACGTGTTCTTGATGTCCTCGGGCAGGTCCTCCCAGGACTCCGCCTGCTTCTCCGTGGACCGCACGAAGTACTTGATGTTGTCGAAGTCGATGCCCGACAGGTCCGAGCCCCAGTTCGGCATGGGCTTCTTGCCGAAGAGCTTCAGGCCCTTGAGCCGGAGATTGGTCATCCACTCCGGCTCGGACTTCTTGCCGGAGATGTCCTTGACGACGTCTTCGTTGATACCGCGCTTGGCAGAGGCGCCGGCCGCGTCGGAGTCCGCCCAGCCGTATTCGTACTTGCCCAGGCCCTCGAGCTCAGGGTGGGCAGTCTCCTCGATGGGGAGAGTCATGCGGGGTTCCTCCCGGCCGTGCTTGCAGATGCGTTGTGGTGGTTCTCGGGTGTGGTCTTCGGTGCGTTCTTGGGGATGAACGTCGTGCAGACCCCGTCGCCGTGGGCGATGGTCGCCAGTCGCTGGACGTGCGTGCCGAGCAGCTGGGAGAAGATTTCCGTCTCCGCCTCGCAGAGCTGCGGGAACTGCTCCGCCACATGGGCGACCGGGCAGTGGTGCTGGCAGAGCTGCTCACCCTGTTGCGGGAGGGGCGCGCTGCGCGCCGTAGCAGCGTACCCGTCCGCGCTCAGGGCCTTCGCCAGCGCTTGTGTGCGCTCCGCGGGCGGCGCGGCGTCCACGGCCGCGCGGTACGCCACGGCCTGCGCGGCGATCCTGGCCCGCGCGAAGGCGACGACCGCCTCGTCCCCGGCGGCGCCGCCGCCCGCGCTCTGCCTGATCCAGCGGAGGGCTTCGGCGGCGAGCTTGTCGTAGGACTGGTCGAAGGCGTCCCGGCCGCAGTCGGTCAGGGCGAACACCTTGGCGGGGCGGCCGCGGGTGCGGGCCCCGTACACGCGCTGTTCCCTGGGCTGCACGACGTCGTCGGCGACCAGGGCGTCGAGGTGACGGCGGACCGCGGCCTGGGTCAGACCGAGCCGCCCGGCCAGATCGGCGACCGTCGACGGGCCGTGGTCCAGGATGGAGCGCGCGACCCGGTTGCGTGTCGATCGTTCCGAACGCTCCCCGGTCGCGAACTCCTGCGGGGCCCCGATGGGGGCCTCCTGAGCCTCGCCGACGTTTTTCACAACGCCATTGTTGCGTAATTCCTCAGAGCCTGACAAGCGACGCGGTGATCACCGCGCGGTGCGGTGCATCACTTAGGTAGACCTAACTAGGCACCCGGCGTGACCTGCGGAAACGATCTTTGATCGATCAGAATGCGCCGCGCCGCATCGATATCCCCTGGCGCGCCGGGAGCCGCTCCCGGACACTGCCGTGCATGCCCGCACCCCGGCCGACCGGCCCGCTCGTCACCCGCGCCTCCCTCGCCACGGATCTGCGCGCACTGGGCGTCGAACCCGGCGAGACCCTGCTGGTGCACACCTCCCTCAGCAGCCTCGGCTGGGTCAACGGCGGCCCGGTCGCCGTCGTCCGGGCCCTGCTCGACGCCCTCGGCGCGGACGGCACCCTCGCGGTCCCCACCCAGACCGGCGACCTGACCGACCCCGACGGCTGGCTCGACCCGCCGCTCCCCCGCGACTGGTGGGAGACGGTCCGCGCCACCATGCCCGGGTACGACCCGGCGCTCACCCCCAGCCGGGGCGTCGGCGTGGTCCCCGAGACCGTGCGCACCTGGCCCGGCGCCCTGCGCAGCGCCCACCCGCACACCTCGTTCGCCGCGCTGGGCCCGCGCGCCGCCCGGATCGTCGGCGGGCACGCCCCCGACTGCCGGCTCGGCGAACGCAGCCCGCTCGCCCGTCTGGAGGAACTGGGCGCGCGCGTGCTCCTCCTCGGCGCCGGTTTCGACGCCTGTACGGGCTTCCACCTCGCCGAGTACCGCGTGCCGTTCCTCCTGGAGGACGCCGGCCGGCCGGGCCCCGCGGGCTGGCACCCGGTCACCGAGGTGGCGATCACCGCCGACCGCTTCGACGAACTCGGCGCGGCCTTCGAACGCGACAGCCCGGTGGTCCGCGGCCGGGTCGGCGCCGCCGACACCCGCCTCTTCCCGCTGGCCGACGCGGTGGCGTACGCCCAGAAGTGGCTGCCCGCGCACCGCCCGCACACCGGCTAGCCGCATACCCATCCGCTCCGGCGCCCTCGCCGACCGGATCGGCCCGCGCGCCCCGCCCCCGCCCGTCCGGCGCCCCGCTCCCCACCGGCCGGGCCGCCCGAACGGCTCCGTAGACTCGCCCACATGAGTAACAACCCCGTCGTGGAGGCCGTCGGCCTCGTCAAGCGGTACGGCGACAAGACCGCCGTCGACGGCCTCGATCTCACGATCGGCGCGGGCCTCGTCACCGCGGTCCTCGGCCCCAACGGCGCGGGCAAGACCACCACCATCGAGACCTGCGAGGGCTACCGCAGGCCGGACTCCGGGACCGTCCGCGTCCTCGGCCTCGACCCGGTGCGGGACGCCGCGCGGCTGCGTCCGCGGATCGGCGTGATGCTCCAGTCCGGCGGCGTCTACTCCGGCGCCCGCGCCGACGAGATGCTCCGCCACATCGCGAAGCTGCACGCCCACCCGCTCGACGTGAACGCCCTCGTCGAGCGGCTGGGCCTCGGTAGCTGCGGCCGCACCACCTACCGCCGGCTGTCCGGCGGCCAGCAGCAGCGCCTGGCGCTCGCGATGGCCGTCGTCGGCCGCCCCGAGCTGGTCTTCCTCGACGAGCCGACCGCCGGCCTCGACCCGCAGGCGCGCCGCGCCACCTGGGACCTGGTCCGCGACCTGCGCACCGACGGCGTCTCGGTGATCCTCACGACGCACCACATGGACGAGGCCGAGCAGCTCTGCGACGACGTCGCGATCGTCGACGCGGGCCGGGTCATCGCCCAGGGCTCCCCGGACCGGCTGTGCCGCGGCGGCGCCGAGAACACGCTGCGCTTCAGCGGCCGCCCCGCCCTCGACGTCGGCTCCCTCCTCAAGGCGCTGCCGTCCGACTCCGAGGCCGTCGAGCTGACCCCGGGCTCCTACCGCGTCAGCGGCACGGTCGACCCGCAGCTGCTGGCGACGGTCACCTCCTGGTGCGCCCAGCACGGCGTGATGCCGGAGAAGATCTCCGTCGAGCGGCACACCCTCGAAGACGTGTTCCTGGAACTGACCGGCAAGGAGCTGCGCGGATGAGCGCCGGCACGTACGCACCGAACCCGGGAGCCGCGCCGCTCCCCCGCATGATCGCCGCGCAGGCCGCCCTGGAGACGAAGATGCTGCTGCGCAACGGCGAGCAGCTGCTCCTGACGGTGGTCATCCCCACCCTCCTGCTCGTCCTGTTCTCGTCGGTCGACATCGTGGACACGGGCTCCGGCGACGCGGTCGACTTCCTCGCCCCCGGCGTCCTCGCCCTCGCCGTGATGTCCACGGCCTTCACCGGACAGGCCATCGCGACGGGCTTCGAGCGCCGCTACGGCGTGCTCAAGCGGCTGGGCGCCTCGCCGCTGCCGCGCTGGGGCCTGATGGCGGCCAAGACGCTCTCCGTGCTGGTCACGGAGGTGCTCCAGGTGCTCCTGCTGACCGTGATCGCCCTCGCCCTCGGCTGGTCGCCGCACGGGAACCCGCTCACCGTCCTGCTGCTCCTGGTGCTGGGCACGGCGGCCTTCTCCGGGCTCGGCCTGCTGATGGCCGGCACGCTCAAGGCGGAGGCCACGCTCGCCGCCGCCAACCTCGTCTTCCTGCTGCTGCTCGTCGGCGGCGGCGTCATCGTGCCGCTCGACAAGTTCCCCGACGCGGCGCAGTCCGTGCTCGGCCTGCTGCCCATCTCGGCGCTCTCCGACGGCCTGCGGGACGTGCTCCAGCACGGCGCCTCGATGCCCTGGGGCGACCTCGGCATCCTCGCGGTGTGGGCGGTCGTGGGGCTCGGGGCGGCGGGGCGGTTCTTCCGCTGGGAGTGACACCCGGGGGCGCCCGGCATCGCTCGGCGTGATGCGACATGCCGCCACCGTGACGTAACTCCCGTCACAGATTCCGCAGTTACGTCCCCCTCGTGAAGCGGCGCACAAGCGGCCCCCTACGATGGGCCCGTGCCAAACCTGACCCGCGCCGACGCCGTCCAGGCGGTGCGCAACCCGCTCGCCTTCATCGCCGACCGCTGGACCCCCACGCGGCGGACCGTCCAGCGTGCGGCCCTGTCCGCCGTCGTGATGACGGTGATCATCGTCGTCACCGGCGGCGCGGTGCGCCTGACCGGATCCGGGCTCGGCTGCCCGACCTGGCCCAAGTGCACCGACCGGTCGCTGACCGCGACGAGCGAGATGGGCTTCCACGGAGCCATCGAGTTCGGCAACCGCATGCTCACCTACGTGCTGTGCGCCGCCGTCGGCTGGGCGATCATCGCCGCCCGCTCGCAGAAGCCGTGGCGCCGGTCGCTGACCCGGCTCGGCTGGACCCAGTTCTGGGTCGTCATGGGCAACGCGGTGCTGGGCGGCATCGTCGTCCTGGTCGGCCTCAACCCGTACACGGTCGCGGCGCACTTCGTGCTGACCACCGCGCTCCTCACGGTCGCCGTACTGATGTGGCAGCGCACCCGCGAGGGTGACGCCGCGCCCCGCCCGCTGGTCGGCCAGGCCATCAAGCAGCTGGTCTGGTTCCTGGTCCTGGCGGCCGGCCTGCTCATCCTCGTCGGCACGGTGGTGACCGGTGCGGGTCCGCACGCCGGTGACTCCAGCGACGTCCCGCGGATGCCGCTGGACTGGGAGACCGTCGCCAAGCTGCACGCGGTGCTCGCCTGGATCGTGGTGACGCTGACCTTCGCCCTGTGGTTCGTCCTCAAGGCCGTGGACGCCCCGAAGGGCCCGCTGAACCGCACCCGCGACCTCTTCCTGATCCTGCTGGCCCAGGGCGTCATCGGCTACGTCCAGTACTTCACCGACCTCCCCGAGGTGCTGGTCGCCCTGCACATGCTGGGCTCGGCGCTGGTCTGGATCGGGGTGCTGCGGGTGGTGCTGTCGCTGCGCGAGCGCCCGGGGGCGACGGCGGACGTACCGGCCCAGGCGGGCTCGGAGCTGTCGGCGGTCTGACCCCGCGGCACCGCTCCCCCGACACCTGACGGGTCCTCGGAGCCGCTCAGCCGTCCGCGGCGGCGGCCTCCCCGGTCCCGAGTCCGTAGACCCGCCGGGCGGTCCCCGAGGCGATCATCCCGGCGACCCGCTGCGCGTCGTGGAGCGACCACGCCCCGTCGGCCACCCAGCCGCCGAGGACCCGCCCGAGCGCCTCGCGGAACAGCCGGGCGCCGATCACGTGCAGTTCGGGCAGGCCGCTCGCGCCGCTGGAGAAGAGGAGCTTGCCGAACGGGGCGAGCTCCAGGAACTCCGCGAGGACGGCCGCGGCCCGCGCCCCGGTGCGGGCGAGGGCCGGCCCCAGGTCCGCGTAGACGTGCGGGAAGATGCCCGCCAGGTGGGCGGCGTGCCGGTGGTACGGGTAGCCGTGCAGCAGGACCAGATCGGTGCCGAGCCCCGTGGTCGCCCGGGCGAAGTCGGCGAGCAGCACCGGGTCCGTGCGGTCGATGCGCAGTCCGGGCTCGCCGAGCCCGGCGTGCAGCTGGAGGGGCCGGCCCGAGGCGACCGCGATCCACAGCAGATGGCGCAGCAGCACCGGATCGGTCACCGGGCCGCCGACGGTGCGGGCCGCCAGCCAGCGTCCGGCCGCCCCGCGCACCTCGCCGGGGCCCGGCGGCTGCGGTGCGAGCGCGAGGCCGTGCCGTACGCCGGCCACCGAGGTGAAGGCGACGGCGCCGACGGCCGCGGCGTGCACCGATTCGGCGAGATTGGCGAGGAAGGACTCGACGGTCCCGGAGGTGTCCGCGACCTGTTCGGCCAGGAGTTCGAGGCGGACGATCTCGTGGGTCTCGGCCTCCGCGGCCGACGCCATCTCGGCCGGCCCGGTCAGGTCGTCGGGCAGTCCGGTGTCCATGAGGTACGTGGTGATGCCGCTGCCGCGCAGCAGCCGCCGCCCCGCCTCCAGGACACCGAGTTCGCGGCGCCTGGCCAGGTAGCGGGCGGGCGCGCAGTGCGGTTCGAGGCCGAGCAGGGGCGGGCACCAGCGGCGTACCGCGAAGCCGGTCTGCGTGTCGAAGGACGTGGTGCCGGGCGCGGGCGGGCCCATGCCCCGGCCGAGGTGGGCCTCGAACGTGCCGAGGCCCAGCTCGGTACGCAGCACCCCGTGGCAGTACTGGTCCACGAGGGACGGCGTTTCGATCATCCGGTGCTCCCCGTGTGTGGACCGTGCTCCCACAGTCCTAACGGGTGACGGGCCACCTGGTGTTGCTCGACCTCGCGTCGCACACCTGCGCCCATGACCGCCCAAAAGGCCGGGTCAGCCGAGCTGGATGCCCGCCATGCGCTTCCACTCGTAGGGGCCGGTCTCGACCTTGGCCGCGAAGTCGCCGTCGAAGTCCTCGTGGAGGGTGATCCCGGCCTGTTCGACGGCCTTCTGCGCGATCTCGTACGTCCGGGCCACCAGATCGCCCCAGCCGCCGTCCTCGCCGACCAGCACGATGCGGGTGCCGCGCTCGCCGATGTACGCGAGCTGTCCCTCGGCGCCGCCGTGGGCCTTGGCGAACGCGCCGATCTGCCGGGCCAGCCTGGCCGCCCGGCGCTCGTCCTTCGTCGCCCGACCGGACGCCTCAACCTCTTGAGTCTCTGCCATGGACAGGATGCTACCGACGAGTAGGGAAACAGGCGATGGGTGGGGTGCGTGGCCTGGGCCACGCACCCCACCCATCGAGGAGCGTCAGCGGGGGATCAGCGCAGGAACGGGTCGACCGCCACGGCGACGAACAGCAGCGACACATAGGTGATGGACCAGTGGAACAGCCGCATCTCCTTGAGCTTGCCGCCCGTGACCTCGGCCTTGGCGCGGGTCTGGAGACCGTGCGCCTCCCACAGCCAGAACCCGCCCGCGAGCAGCGCGACCACGGTGTAGAACCAGCCGGTGTAGCCGAGCGGGGTGAGCAGCAGCGAGACCGCGACCATCACCCAGCTGTAGATGACGATCTGCTTCGCCACCACCTTGTTGGAGGCGATGACGGGGAGCATCGGGACGCCCACGCGCGCGTAGTCGTCCTTCACCTTCATGGACAGCGGCCAGTAGTGCGGCGGCGTCCAGAAGAACATCACCAGGAAGAGGATGACCGGCGCCCAGGACATCGAGTCGGTCACCGAGGACCAGCCGATGAGCACGGGCAGGCAGCCCGCGATGCCGCCCCACACGATGTTCTGCGACGTGCGCCGCTTCAGGATCATCGTGTAGACGACCACATAGAAGAGGAGCGCGCCGAGCGACAGCCAGGCCGACAGCCAGTTGACGGCGAACCCGAACAACAGTGTGGAGACCACCGCGAGGGAGATGCCGAAGACGAGGCACTCGTTCGGGCTCACCATCCCGGTGACCAGTGGTCGCTGGGACGTGCGCTCCATGAGGGCGTCGATGTCGCGGTCATACCACATGTTCAGCGCGTTGGCACCACCCGCCGACAGGTAGCCGCCGAGGCAGGTGACGAGCACCAGCTTCAGGTTCGGCACACCCTGCTCGGCGAGGAACATCACCGGCACCGTGGTGATCAGCAGCAGCTCGATGATCCGCGGCTTGGTCAGCGCCACGAACGCCTTGACTCGGGCCCCGAACGGTCGCTGGCTCCGGTTGCTGCTGCTCGTCAGCGCTCCCGCTGGACGGGATTCGACGGCCGTCACGCACACCCCTGACAGAGACTCCAGCGAGCCGCCGAAGAAGACCACTTGATGTGAAGTCCCGGTAAAGGCTCGCGCGTACCACGCCACTGTAGACGTTGCCTATACCTCGCCCTTCGTGGGGGTGGGGTCGTGTTGGGCAGCATGCCGCGAAGGACGCAACGCGCGCAGCCGCCGCCCGCGCGCCGTCCGTTTCGCCCGGGTCCGCGGGGGCGCTCCAGATGAGCCGCCGCGCCCCCGGATGAGCCCCCGGATGAGCGGATCCGTATTCACCTGAGGAACGGCCCGGATCCCGGTCAGGAGGCGGATTCGACGGAGTCCCGGCAGTCTGGAACGAGTCGAGAAAATGCGTGTTCCAGCACAGGTAGGCTCGACAACGGCCGGTGAGACCGACATCACCGGCATTAGCCATGTGGAGAGGAGCCCTGACTCAGGGTGAGTACCAAGCCGACCACCACAGACCTCGAGTGGACCGATGTGGACCAGCGGGCGGTGGACACCGCCCGGGTCCTGGCCGCCGATGCCGTACAGAAGGTCGGAAACGGCCATCCCGGTACGGCGATGAGCCTGGCCCCTGTCGCGTACACCCTCTTCCAGAAGGTGATGCGGCACGACCCTGCGGACGCCGACTGGGTCGGGCGCGACCGCTTCGTGCTGTCCGCGGGCCACTCGTCCCTGACCCTCTACATCCAGCTCTACCTGGCCGGCTTCGGCCTGGAACTGGACGACCTGAAGGCGTTCCGCACCTGGGGCTCCAAGACCCCCGGGCACCCGGAGTACGGCCACACCACCGGCGTGGAGACCACGACGGGCCCGCTCGGCCAGGGTGTCGCCAACGCGGTGGGCATGGCGATGGCCGCCCGCTACGAGCGCGGCCTGTTCGACCCGGAGGCCGCCGCCGGCACCTCCCCGTTCGACCACTTCGTCTACGCCATCGCCGGTGACGGCTGCCTCCAGGAGGGCATCTCCTCCGAGGCGTCGTCGATGGCCGGGCACCAGAAGCTCGGCAACCTGGTCCTGCTGTGGGACGACAACCACATCTCGATCGAGGGCGACACCGAGACGGCCGTCTCCGAGGACACCTGCAAGCGCTACGAGGCGTACGGCTGGCACGTGCAGCGGGTCGCCCCGAAGCCGGACGGCGACCTGGACCACGAGGCCGTCTACAACGCCATCGAGGCGGCCAAGAAGGTCACGGACAAGCCGTCCTTCATCGCCATGCGCTCGATCATCGCCTGGCCCGCCCCGAACGCGCAGAACACCGAGGCCGCCCACGGCTCGGCGCTCGGCGACGACGAGGTGGCCGCCACCAAGCGCGTCCTCGGCTTCGACCCGGAGAAGTCCTTCGACGTCTCCGAGGAGGTCATCGGCCACACCCGCAAGGCGCTCGACCGCGGCGCCGCGGCCAAGGCCGAGTGGGACAAGTCGTTCCAGGAGTGGCGTGCCGCCAACCCGGAGCGCGCCGCCGAGTTCGACCGGATCGCCGCGGGCGACCTGCCGGCCGACTGGGAGAAGAGCATCCCGGCCTTCGAGACCGGCAAGGCCGTCGCCACCCGCGCCGCGTCCGGCAAGGTCCTCCAGGCGCTGGGCCCGATCGTCCCCGAGCTGTGGGGCGGCTCCGCCGACCTCGCCGGCTCGAACAACACGACGATCGACAAGACCTCGTCGTTCCTGCCGGTCGGCAACACGCTGCCCGAGGCCGACCCCTACGGCCGCACGATCCACTTCGGCATCCGCGAGCACTCGATGGCCGCCGAGATGAACGGCATCGCGCTGCACGGCAACACGCGCATCTACGGCGGAACGTTCCTGACGTTCTCCGACTACATGCGCAACGCCGTCCGGCTGTCGGCCCTGATGCACCTGCCCGTCACGTACGTGTGGACGCACGACTCGATCGGCCTCGGCGAGGACGGCCCGACCCACCAGCCGGTCGAGCACCTGGCCTCGCTGCGCGCCATCCCCGGGCTGCACGTGGTCCGCCCCGCGGACGCCAACGAGACGGCCATCGCCTGGCGCGAGATCCTCCGGCGCAGCAAGAAGGACTTCGGCAAGAGCGCCCCGCACGGCCTGGCGCTGACCCGTCAGGGCGTGCCGACGTACGAGCCGAACGAGGACACCGTCAAGGGCGGCTACGTCCTCGCCGAGGCCTCCGGGGCGACGCCCGACCTGATCCTGATCGCCACCGGCTCCGAGGTGCAGCTGGCCGTCGAGGCCCGCGAGCAGCTGGAGTCCGAGGGTGTCGCCACGCGCGTGGTGTCGATGCCGTGCGTCGAGTGGTTCGAGGAGCAGGACCAGGGGTACCGGGAGAGCGTCCTGCCGTCCGCGGTGAAGGCCCGGGTCTCGGTCGAGGCCGGTATCGGTCTGACGTGGCACAAGTACGTCGGCGACGCCGGCCGCATCGTCTCCCTGGAGCACTACGGTGCCTCGGCCGACGCCAAGGTCCTCTTCAAGGAGTTCGGTTTCACCGCCGAGAACGTGGTGGCCAAGGCGCGGGAATCCCTCGCGGCTGCTCAGCGCTGACGCCCGTACACGACATAGGAGATGCAATTTCCATGACAGACGCACTCAAGCGCCTCTCCGAGGAGGGCGTGGCGATCTGGCTGGACGACCTGTCGCGCAAGCGGATCACGTCCGGCAATCTCGCCGAACTGATCGACCAGCAGCACGTCGTGGGCGTCACCACCAACCCGTCGATCTTCCAGAAGGCGATCTCGGAGGGCGACGGTTACGACCAGCAGCTCGCCGACCTCGCGGCCCGCAAGGTGACCGTCGAGGAAGCCATCCGCATGATCACGACGGCGGACGTCCGCGACGCCGCCGACATCCTGCGCCCCGTCTTCGACGCGACGGACGGCCAGGACGGCCGGGTCTCCATCGAGGTCGACCCGCGCCTCGCGCACAACACCAGGGCGACCGTCGCCGAGGCCAAGCAGCTGGCGTGGCTGGTGGACCGGCCGAACACGCTCATCAAGATCCCGGCGACGAAGGCCGGCCTGCCGGCCATCACCGAGGTCATCGGCCGGGGCATCAGCGTCAACGTGACGCTGATCTTCTCGCTGGAGCGTTACCGCGAGGTCATGGACGCCTACCTGGCGGGCCTGGAGAAGGCCAAGGCCGCGGGCCTGGACCTGTCCAAGATCCACTCGGTGGCGTCCTTCTTCGTGTCCCGCGTGGACACCGAGATCGACAAGCGGATCGACGCGCTGGGCACCGACGAGGCGAAGTCCGCGCGCGGCAAGGCCGGTCTGGCCAACGCGCGTCTCGCGTACGAGGCGTTCGAGGAGGTCTTCAGCGGTGACCGCTGGGCCGCCCTGGACAAGGCGCGGGCCAACAAGCAGCGCCCGCTGTGGGCCTCGACCGGCGTGAAGGACAAGGCGTACAAGGACACCCTGTACGTCGACGACCTGGTCGCCCCGGGCACGGTGAACACCATGCCGGAGGCCACGCTGGAGGCCGCGGCCGACCACGGCCAGATCTCCGGGAACACCATCGCGGGCACGTACGACAAGTCCCGCCAGGAGATCGAGGCCGTCGAGAAGCTCGGCATCTCGTACGACGAGGTCGTCCAGCTCCTGGAGGACGAGGGCGTCGAGAAGTTCGAGGCGGCCTGGAACGACCTGCTCAAGTCGACCGAGGCGGAGCTCAAGCGCCTCGCCCCTTCGGAGGGCTGAACCCTTGACCGCACACGGAGCGCACCACAATCCGCTCCGTGACGCCGCAGACCGACGGCTCCCGCGCATCGCGGGGCCGTCGGGTCTGGTGATCTTCGGCGTTACGGGTGATTTGTCACGCAAAAAGCTGATGCCTGCCGTTTATGACCTCGCCAACCGGGGTCTGCTCCCCCCGGGCTTCTCGCTGATCGGGTTCGCCCGCCGCGAGTGGCAGGACGAGGACTTCGCGCAGGAAGTGCACGACGCGGTCAAGCAGCACGCCCGTACGCCGTTCCGCGAAGAGGTCTGGCAGCAGCTCATCCAGGGCATGCGCTTCGTCCAGGGCAACTTCGACGACGACGACGCCTTCGAGAACCTCAAGGCGACGATCAACGACCTCGACAAGTCGCAGGGCACGGGCGGCAACTTCGCGTTCTACCTCTCGGTGCCCCCCAAGTTCTTCCCGCAGGTCGTGCAGCAGCTCAAGAAGCACGGGCTCGCGGACGCGCCCGAGGGCTCGTGGCGGCGCGCCGTCATCGAGAAGCCCTTCGGCCACGACCTGGCCTCCGCCCAGGAGCTGAACGCGATCGTGCACGAGGTGTTCGACCCGGACCAGGTGTTCCGGATCGACCACTACCTCGGCAAGGAGACCGTCCAGAACATCCTGGCGCTGCGCTTCGCCAACCAGATGTTCGAGCCGATCTGGAACCGGTCCTACGTGGACCACGTGCAGATCACCATGGCCGAGGACATCGGCATCGGTGGCCGCGCGGGCTACTACGACGGCATCGGCGCGGCCCGCGACGTCATCCAGAACCACCTGCTCCAGCTGATGGCGCTGACCGCCATGGAGGAGCCCGCCTCCTTCGACGCGGACGCGCTCGTCGCCGAGAAGGCCAAGGTGCTCGGCGCCGTACGGCTGCCCAAGGACCTGGGCCGCGACACGGTACGCGGTCAGTACGCGGCCGGGTGGCAGGGCGGCGAGAAGGCCGTCGGCTACCTTCAGGAAGACGGCATCGACGCCAAGTCGAAGACCGACACCTACGCCGCGGTGAAGCTGGAGGTGGACAACCGCCGCTGGGCGGGCGTCCCCTTCTACCTGCGCACCGGCAAGCGGCTCGGCCGCCGCGTCACCGAGATCGCCGTCGTCTTCCAGCGCGCCCCGCACTCCCCCTTCGACCACACGGCGACGGAGGAGCTGGGCCAGAACGCGATCGTCATCCGCGTCCAGCCGGACGAGGGCATCACGGTCCGCTTCGGCTCCAAGGTGCCGGGCACCTCGATGGAGATCCGGGACGTCTCGATGGACTTCGCCTACGGCGAGTCCTTCACGGAGTCGAGCCCGGAGGCGTACGAGCGGCTGATCCTGGACGTGCTGCTGGGCGACTCGAACCTCTTCCCGCGCACGGAGGAGGTCGAGCTGTCCTGGAACATCCTCGACCCGATCGAGCAGTACTGGGACACGCACGGCAAGCCCGCGCAGTACCCGTCCGGCACGTGGGGGCCCGCCGAGGCGGACGAAATGCTCGCACGAGACGGACGGAGCTGGCGGCGCCCATGAAGATCGACCTTACGGACACCACGTCCAGCAAGATCAACAAAGCGCTGGTGCAGGGCCGCCGTGCCATCGGCACCCCGGCCGTCGGCATGGTGCTCACCCTCGTCATCGTCACCGACGAGGAGAACGCGTACGACGCCCTGAAGGCGGCCAACGACGCCTCGCGCGAGCACCCCTCGCGCACCCTCGTGGTCATCAAGCGCGTCTCCCGCTCCCCGCGCGACCGCACGAAGTCGCGGCTCGACGCCGAGGTGCGGGTCGGCGTGGAGGCGGGCACCGGCGAGACCGTGATGCTCCGGCTGTACGGCGAGGTCGTCAACCACGCCCAGTCGGTCGTCCTGCCGCTGCTCCTGCCCGACGCCCCCACGGTCGTCTGGTGGCCCGTGGACGCGCCGCTGGACCCCGCGAACGACCCGCTGGGCGCCCTGGCC
Organism: Streptomyces sp. NPDC088785; assembly: GCF_044750685.1. Taxonomy (NCBI): domain Bacteria; kingdom Bacillati; phylum Actinomycetota; class Actinomycetes; order Kitasatosporales; family Streptomycetaceae; genus Streptomyces; species Streptomyces sp. NPDC088785. The sequence continues at coordinate 898,714 of NZ_JBIVKH010000002.1, read as the reverse complement.
CAGCGGCGCGTCACGGACACGTACGCGGCCGAACAGCCGGTCCACGAGCTGGAGGCCCGCGCGGCGTCCTACGCCCCCGGCGACACCGACCTGTCCTGGACCCGGATCACGCCGTGGCGCTCCATGCTCGCGGCGGCCCTGGACCAGGTCACGACGGACGTCACCTCGGTCGAGGTCGAGGGCGAGGAGTTCAACCCGAGCTGCGAGCTGCTGGCCATGTGGCTCGCGGACCGACTGGACGTCCCCGTCAGGCGCACCCTCTCGGCGGGCCCCGGCCTGACCGGCGTGCGGCTCGACTCCACGCACGGCCCGATCGTCCTCGACCGGGCCGACGGCACGCTGGCGACGCTCTCCATCCAGGGGCAGCCGGACCGGGCCGTCGCCCTCAAGCGGCGCGAGACGTCCGAGCTGATCGCGGAGGAGCTGCGCCGGCTGGACCCGGACGACACCTACGCGGCGGCCCTGCGGTTCGGCGTGGACCGGCTCGGCGAACCGGCGGACCAGACGACGGTCCCCGAGGAGCCGGCGCCGGACCGGCACGCGGCGCACCCGGAGCCCGCGCCCGTCAAGAAGGCGGCCGCCAAGAAGGCTCCCGCGGCCCCCGCCAAGAAGGCGGCGGCCAAGAAGACAGCGGCGAAGAAGGCCCCGGCCAAGAAGGCTCCGGCCAAGAAAGCGGCGAGCAAGTGAGTGCAGCACCCCAACTGGTCGTCCATCGCGACAAGGAGCTGATGGCGCAGGCGGCCGCGGCCCGGCTGATCACCAAGATCGTCGACGCCCAGGCCGCCCGCGGCACCGCCTCCGTCGTCCTGACGGGCGGCCGCAACGGCAACGGCCTGCTGGCCGCGCTCAGTTCGTCCCCGGCCAGGAACGCGATCGACTGGGGCCGCCTCGACCTGTGGTGGGGCGACGAGCGGTTCCTGCCGGACGGCGACCCCGAGCGCAACGTCACCCAGGCCCAGGAGGCGTTGCTCGACGCCGTTCCGCTCGACCCCGCGCGCGTGCACGCCATGCCCGCGTCGGACGGACCCCACGGGGACGACGCGGACGCGGCCGCCGAGGCGTACGCCGCCGAACTGGCCGCAGCGGCCGGGCCGGAGGACCACGGGGACGTGCCCGCCTTCGACGTCCTGATGCTGGGCGTCGGCCCGGACACGCACGTCGCGTCGCTCTTCCCCGAGCTGCCGGCGGTCCGCGAGACGGAGCGCACGGTCGTCGGTGTGCACGGCGCCCCGAAGCCCCCTCCCACGCGCGTGACGCTCACGCTTCCGGCGATCCGGGCCGCGCGTGAGGTGTGGCTGCTGGCGGCGGGCGAGGACAAGGCCGAGGCCGCCGCGATCGCGCTGTCGGGCGCGGGAGAGGTCCAGGCCCCCGCCGCGGGCGCCTACGGCCGCTCGCGCACGCTGTGGCTGCTCGACGCGGACGCCGCGTCGCAGCTCCCTCCGGAGCTGTACCCGCCGGCGGTCTCCTGACCACTGACGCGGCCACGGGCCCCGTTCGCGCGCACGACGTCCCGTGCGCGGTCGAGCGGGGCCCGACGCGTCCGGGTCCGCTGCGAGCCCGGGCGCGGGCGGCACGGCGTCGGGCACGGCCCGGCGGCGACGGTGCGGCGGCGGGTCGTGCGTCGCGGCCCCGATCGGCCGCACGGGGCCGGTGTCCGGGCGGCGGCGCGTCGCGGCCGGGCCGCCGCGCGGTCGTCCCGGCGGCGCCGGTCAGGCCCGCTGCTCCCCGGCGCCGACGAGCGGCTCGTCGCGTGCCAGCCCCTGGCGGCGCACCGTCGCGGCGAGCGTGCGGTGGGCACGCTGCTCGGTGCGCATCAGCCGCTCCTCGGGCAGGGCGCGCTGCCACCATTCGCCGGCGGCGGTGTCGGCGGCGTCCCGCAGCTCCACCAGGCTGGCGGTGAGCCGGCGGCGGGCGGCGGCGAGATCGGCGGCGGAGCCCCTGGGGGCGGCCAGCGCGCTGTCGGCGCCCGCGGCGGCCCGTTCGGTGGCGTCGAGGGCCTGTTCCATCCGGCCGCCGCTGCGCCGGTTGGTGATGAGCACGGCCGCGGCCAGGCCGACCACGACACCGGCGAGGGTGTCGAGGACCCGGTCGGTGACGAGTTCCGTGACGGGCCGGACCTGGGCGAACTGGGTGATCAGCAGGGCCATCGGCGTGACCGAGACGGAGCCGAGCCAGTAGTTGCGGCTCATCAGCATCTCGCTGAGGAAGCTGAGGACGACGCACAGGGCGGCCAGGACGACGACACCGGTGCGGGCCAGCGGGACGAGCGCGACGAAGACCAGGACGCCCAGCACGTTGCCCAGCAGGCGCTGGAGCACGCGGTGCCAGGTGAGGGTGACGTTCGCCTGATAGATGGCGCCGGCCGAGACGACAGCCCAGTACGGATGGCCCACGCCGAGGGCCAGGCTCGCGTACCCGGCGGCCGCGCAGCCGACGGCACAGCGCGCGGCGACGGGCAGCAGCGCCGATCCGGGCCGCAGGAGAAGGGCGGTGAGCCGCTCGCGTCCCCGCGCGCGGCGCTCCGCGCGCTCGGTGTCGATGCCCAGCAGTTCGTCGCCGCCGCCCGTGGGCAGCGTCACCTCGGGCAGGGCGCCGCCGCCGCGGACCTGGCGGGCCCAGCCGAGCAGGCGGTCCCGGTCGCCCGCGTGGGGTGTGCCGACGAGGGCGGCCTCGGCGCGCAGGACGAGGTGTTCCAGGGTGCGCCGGGCCGGGGTGCGCCCGCCGGCGGCCAGCAGGCACTGCCAGGCGCCCTGTACGGCCGCCGCGGCGGCGTGCCGGGCCCGGGAGTGCCGGGCGGTGTCGTCGGTCGCGAGACAGGCCGCCGAGGCCTCCAGCGCCCGTGCCGTGGCGATGCGCTCGGGCCCCTCGGGCCGGACCAGCGCCGGGGCCAGCACCACGAGCGCGGCGACGGCACCGCCGCCGAGGGTGAGCAGGGCGTGGAAGGGGACCTCGCGCAGTTCCTGGGGAGCGAACAGGGTGCCCGAGATGACGAAGACGGGGATCACATGGCCGGGCGGGCCGATCCGGGTGGCGTCGCAGACGGCCTTCAGGACCCCGGCGAGCACCCCGGCGATCGCGATGAGCGCGACGACGCTGCCGACGAGGGAGGCGCAGAGCAGCGCCACGGTCATGCCCGTGGTCATGCCGGCGACGACCCAGCCGGTGGCCCGCACGCGCGCGGTGTAGGGCAGCTGATGTCCGTAGAGCGCGCAGAACGCCCCGGCCATGGCGTACATCGCCAGCTCGCCGCGGCCCGCGACGAGCAGCGGCGCGAGGACGAGGGCGGCGGCCACGGCGACGCTGGTCGCGGGCTTGAACCAGATGTCGGACGGGCGGCCGACACGGAGCACGCCGGCCAGCGGGAGCCTGCGGACGGGGGGCTGTCTGGTGGCGGGCACGGCGTTGCTCATGCCAAAAGATTAACATGTGTTTTACCTGTAAAAGATTACGCTCGGGTCCGCCCCTCCATGGCCCCTCCGGACAACCCGGCCCGCCCGCGAGCCCGTCGCCCGGTCTAGCGCGCCGCCACCTGGTAGTCGGAGCCGTCCTTCTCGCGCACCAGCAGGCCGTCGATGACGCAGTAGCGGCGCAGGGCGGCGGTGTCGTCGTGGACGGTGCGCAGCGCGTCGTTGACCTCGCGCTCGCTGTAGGAGCGCGCCGCGTCGAAGAGCGTGCCCGTGAGGTGGACGAGCAACTGGTGGCGGACGGCGGGACGCACGGGGATCGCCGTCAGCCGGCCGCCCGCGAAGAATCCGGTGAGGTGGCGCGGCACCCCGTGGGCCTGCTCCGGCGTCCTGGCCCGCCGGAACACCTCGGGCCCGGCCCGCAGCGCTCCGCCGGCGTCGCGCTCGACGAGCCCGGCCGCGATCAGCTTGCCCAGATGCTTGCGGGCGACCGGGGAGTCGGCCTCCCGCGGCGGCAGGTCGTCGAGGACGACACGCGCGTACAGCCTGAGGCGTTCGGGGTCGGCGAGCGCTGAGAACAACTGGTCCACGGGGGCCTCCGGGCAGTGACGGGCGGAACCGGCAGTCTGGCCCGCCCCCGGCCCCCGCGCATCCGATTAACGGCCGCGCAGCTCCCGGTACTCGGCCACGAGCGCCTTGGTCGACGCGTCGAGCCCGGGCACGTCGGCGCCCTCGGTCAGGGCCGGCTCCACGCGCTTGGCCAGCACCTTGCCCAGTTCGACGCCCCACTGGTCGAAGGAGTCGATGTTCCACACGGCGCCCTGGACGAACACCTTGTGCTCGTAGAGCGCGACGAGCTGACCGAGCACCGAAGGGGTGAGCTCGCGCGCCAGGATCGTCGTCGTCGGGTGGTTGCCCTGGAACGTCTTGTGCGGCACCAGGTCCTCGGTGACCCCTTCGGCGCGCACCTCGTCGGGCGTCTTGCCGAAGGCCAGGGCCTGCGTCTGCGCGAAGAAGTTGGCCATCAGCAGGTCGTGCTGGGCGACGAGCCCCTGCGCCAGGTCGGCGACCGGCTCGGCGAACCCGATGAAGTCCGCCGGGATCAGCTTCGTGCCCTGGTGGATCAGCTGGTAGTAGGCGTGCTGGCCGTTCGTGCCCGGGGTGCCCCACACGACCGGGCCGGTCTGCCAGGCCACCTCTTCGCCGTCACGCTGCACGTGCTTGCCGTTCGACTCCATGTCGAGCTGCTGCAAGTAGGCGGTGAATTTCGACAGGTAGTGACTGTAGGGCAGAACGGCGTGCGACTGGGCGTCGTGGAAATTGCCGTACCAGATGCCCAACAGGCCCATCAGCAGCGGCACATTGGACTCGGCGGGCGCGGTGCGGAAGTGCTCGTCGACCTGGTGGAACCCGTCGAGCATCGCGCGGAACGCGGCCGGGCCGATCGCGATCATCAGCGAGAGCCCGATCGCGGAGTCGTACGAGTAGCGTCCGCCGACCCAGTCCCAGAACTCGAACATGTTGGCCGTGTCGATGCCGAACTCGGTGACCTTCTCGGCATTGGTCGACAGCGCCACGAAATGCTGGGCGACGGCATCCTGACCGGCACTCAGTTCACCGAGCAGCCAGGTGCGGGCGGACGTCGCGTTGGTGATCGTCTCGATGGTGGTGAACGTCTTCGAGGCGATGACGAACAGCGTCTCCGCCGCGTCCAGGTCCCGTACGGCCTCGTGGAGGTCCGCGCCGTCGACGTTCGACACGAAGCGGACCGTGAGGTCGCGGTCGGTGAAGGAGCGCAGCGCCTCGTACGCCATGGCGGGACCGAGGTCGGAGCCGCCGATACCGATGTTGACGACGTTCTTGATGCGCTTGCCGGTGTGGCCGGTCCACGCGCCGGAGCGCACCTTGTCCGCGAACGCGGCCATCTGGTCGAGGACGGCGTGCACGGCGGGTACGACGTTCTCCCCGTCGACCTCCACCACGGCGTCGCGCGGGGCGCGCAGCGCGGTGTGCAGCACGGCCCGGTCCTCGGTCGTGTTGATCTTCTCGCCGCGGAACATGGCGTCGCGCAGCCCGAACACGTCGGTCTCCTCGGCGAGGTCGCGCAGCAGCCGCAGCGTCTCGTCGGTGACCAGGTGCTTGGAGTAGTCGACGTACAGATCGCCGACGCGCAGCACGTAGCCGGAGCCGCGCGCGGGGTCGGCCGCGAACACCTCGCGCAGCCGCAGGTCGCCCAGCCGCTCCCGGTGCTCGGCGAGGGCCCGCCATGCGGACGTCTGGGTCAGCACTGCCTGCTTGTCGGACGCGTTCATCTCGACCTTCAGCCTTCTCTCGTACGCGCGTACGGGCGTTGCCCCACTACTGCCACCCAACCTAGTTGATCAGGGTGAATCGGGCCTTTCGGCGCAGCACGATCCGGGCGTGCGGAAGCCCGCGCGGACGGCGGCCCCGGGCGCGCGACGACCGGGTACGGAGACGGGCCGGGCACCGTCCCCGGTGCCCGGCCCGGCCGGAAAATTCAGATCTCGCCCCGCAGTTTCGCGAGCGCCTCGGCGAGGATGGCCTCGCCGTCGGCATCGCTGCGACGCTCCCGTACGTACGCGAGGTGCGTCTTGTACGGCTCGGTGCGCGGCGGGTCCGGCGGATTGTCCCGGTCCTGCCCCGCCGGGAATCCGCAGCGCGGACAGTCCCAGGTCTCCGGCACCTGCGCGTCGGAGGCGAAGCTCGGCTGCGTCTGGTGCCCGTTCGAGCACCAGAAGGAGATGGCCAGGCGCGGCGCGGACTCGCCACGCTCGGCCTCGCCCATCGGCCCCGCCCCGACCCGACTTCCTCGGATCGCGTTGCCACTTGCCACGGTCGTAACTCCCTGCGTGATGGTGCCGCGAAGCGTGTCGGCGTCTCGCTTCGCCGCGGAGCGCCTCAGTCTACGTAAGGCCCAACGCGCGTCCAGTGATTGGAGTTACCTCCCTCCACCTAGACGCAAGCCCCATGATAGGCCGCGCAGTTGAGCGCGTACCTTACATGGGGCCTTACGTGAAAACACGTGACCTGTGTGCAGTTGTGACGAGTCGCTGCGAAGGTCAGTTGTTGATCTTCATGAGAATGCCGAGCACGACGATGCACGCGAACCACAGCAGACCGATCACGACGGTGATCCGGTCCAGGTTGCGCTCGGCGACCGAGGAGCCACCGACGGACGACTGCATGCCGCCACCGAACATGTCGGAGAGGCCGCCACCCTTTCCCTTGTGCATGAGCACCAGGAGCATCAGCAGCAGGCTGAAGACGATCAGGGCGATCGAGAACCCCATAACCACGGCTGGACCAACTTCCTCGGACTGAACTCGGACTGAAGGTGACTTGAACTGAACGGTGACGTGAACCGACGCTCAGGGCCGAGCAGCGTGCCGCTCGGCCCCCGCAAGGGTACGACGTATCGCCGTCAGCGCCTACTCACTGCTCGCCGAAGCGGACGATCTTGACGAACTCGTCGGCGTCCAGCGAGGCGCCGCCGATCAGGGCGCCGTCGATGTCGGCCTGGCCCATGATCTCCTTGACGTTGCCCGACTTGACGGAGCCGCCGTACTGGATGCGGACCTTCTCGGCGACGTCCTCGGAGTACAGCTCGCCGAGCTTGCCGCGGATGGCCTTGCAGACCTCCTGCGCGTCGTCGGCGCCGCACACCTTGCCGGTGCCGATGGCCCACACGGGCTCGTAGGCGATGACGACGGTCTCGGCCTGCTCGGCCGGCAGGTCCTTGAGGCCGCCCTCGACCTGGGCGAGGGTGTGCGAGACGTGGTTGCCCGCCTCGCGGACGTCCAGCTCCTCACCGACGCACAGGATCGGGGTGATGCCGTGCTTGAAGGCGGCCTTCACCTTGGCGTTGACGATCTCGTCGGTCTCGTCGTGGTACTGCCGGCGCTCGGAGTGCCCGATCGCGACGTAGGTGCACTTGAGCTTGGCGAGCATCGGGCCCGAGATCTCACCGGTGTAGGCACCGGAGTCGTGCGCCGAGACGTCCTGGGCGCCGTACTTGATCTTGAGCTTGTCGCCGTCCACCAGCGTCTGGACGGAGCGCAGGTCGGTGAAGGGCGGCAGGACGGCGACCTCGACGGCTTCGTAGTCCTTGTCCGCGAGGGCGAAGGCGAGCTTCTGGACGTGGGCGATGGCCTCGAGGTGGTTGAGGTTCATCTTCCAGTTGCCCGCCATGATCGGCGTGCGGGTGCTCATAAAGGGTCAGTCCTCCAGTGCGGCGAGACCGGGCAGCGTCTTGCCCTCGAGGTATTCGAGGGAGGCGCCGCCGCCGGTCGAGATGTGGCCGAATGCCTTCTCGTCGAAGCCCAGCGTACGGACCGCGGCCGCGGAGTCGCCGCCGCCCACCACGGTGAAGCCCGGGGAGTCGATGAGGGCCTGGGCGAGCTCCTTGGTGCCCTCGGCGTAGTCGGGGTGCTCGAAGACGCCCATCGGCCCGTTCCAGAAGACGGTCTGCGCGTCGGCGAGCTTCGAGGCGTACAGCTTGCGGGTCTGCGGGCCGATGTCCAGGCCCTCCTGGTCGGCCGGGATGGCGTCCGCGGCGACGGTGGAGGGGTTGGCCGGGGCCTTGGTCTTGAGGTCGGGGAACTCCGTCGACACCAGGACGTCCACCGGCAGCACGAGCTCCACGCCGCTCTTCTCGGCGCGCTCCAGGTACTCGGTGACCGCCGGGAGCTGGTCCTCCTGGAGCAGCGAGATGCCCACCTCGTAGCCCTTGGCCTTGAGGAACGTGTACGCCATGCCGCCGCCGATGAGGAGCCGGTCGGCCTTGCCGAGCAGCTCGTCGATGACGGCCAGCTTGTCGGAGACCTTGGCGCCGCCGAGCGCGACCACGTAGGGGCGCTTGACGTCGTCGGTGAGCTTCTTCAGGACGCCGACCTCGGTGGCGATGAGGAAGCCGGCGTAGTGCGGGAGGCGCTTCGGCAGGTCGTACACCGAGGCGTGCTTGCGGTGCACCGCGCCGAAGCCGTCGCCCACGTAGAGGTCGGCGAGGGCGGCGAGCCGGTCGGCGAACTCACCGCGCTCGGTGTCGTCCTTGCTCGTCTCCCCCGCGTTGAAGCGCAGGTTCTCGAGGACGGCGACCTGCCCCGGCTCCAGGCCGTTCACGGCGTCGTGGGCGGCGGGGCCGACGGTGTCCTGGGCGAACGCGACCGGCTTGCCGAGCAGCTCGGCGAGGCGCTCGGCCGCGGGCAGCAGGGAGAACTGCGGGTCCGGGGCGCCCTTGGGGCGGCCCAGGTGGGAGGCGACGACGACCTTGGCGCCCGCCCCGGCCAGGGCCTCGACGGTCGGCAGGACGGCGCGGATGCGGCCGTCGTCGGTGATGAGGCCGTCGGCCAGCGGCACATTGAGGTCGGCGCGGACGAACACCCGCTTGCCTTCGACCCCTTCGGCGAGAAGTTCCTCAATGGTCTTCATGAGTGGGCTCCTTGAGAGGACTGGTCGTACGAGGCTGGGAGGCTGACGTGCGAAGGGTCCGGACCGTCGCGCGGCGTCGCGCGGGTCCGGACCCTTCGCTCACATCTGAGTGCCTTGCTGCTCCAGAACCTTAGAGGTTCAGAGCTGGCCGCCGACGAAGACCGTGAGGTCGACGAGGCGGTTGGAGTAGCCCCACTCGTTGTCGTACCAGCCGAGGATCTTCACCGTCTTGCCCTCCTGGACCATCGTCAGGGAGGAGTCGAAGGTGCAGGACGCCGGGTCGCTCACGATGTCCGAGGACACGATCGGGTCCTCGGTGTAGTACAGGATGCCCTTGAGGTCGCCGTCGTCGGCGGCCTTCTTGAACGCGGCGTTGACCTCGTCCTTGGTGACCTCGCGCTGGAGGTCGACGACCAGGTCGGTGGCCGAGCCGGTCGGGACCGGGACGCGCATCGCGATGCCGTCGAGCTTGCCCTTGAGCTGCGGCAGGACCAGGGCGGTGGCCTTGGCGGCACCCGTCGTGGTCGGGATGATGTTCTCGGCGGCGGCGCGGGCGCGACGCAGGTCCTTGTGCGGGAAGTCAAGGATGCGCTGGTCGTTGGTGTACGCGTGCACCGTCGTCATCAGGCCCTTGACGATGCCGAAGTTCTCGTCGAGAACCTTGGCCATCGGCGCCACACAGTTGGTGGTGCAGGAGGCGTTCGAGATGACGTGGTGGTTCGCCGCGTCGTACTTGTCCTGGTTGACGCCCATCACGATGGTGATGTCCTCGTCCGAGGCGGGGGCCGAGATCAGGACCTTCTTGGCGCCACCGGCGATGTGCTTGGCGGCGTCGGCCTTCTTGGTGAAGATGCCGGTCGACTCGATGACGATGTCGACGCCCAGCTCACCCCACGGGATGTCGGCCGGGTTGCGCTCGGACAGCACCTTGATGGTGTGGCCGTCCACCGTGATGGTGTCCTCGGTGTGCGACACCTCGGCCTTGAGACGGCCCAGGATGGTGTCGTACTTCAGAAGGTGTGCGGTGGTCGCGGTGTCACCAAGGTCGTTGACAGCCACGATCTCGATGTCCGCACCCTGGTCCAGCAGCGCGCGGAAGTAGTTACGACCGATGCGGCCAAAGCCGTTGATGCCTACGCGGATCGTCACGAACCGATCTCCTCGTTGGTACGCCGGGTTTCGACGCCGGCGAGATGTATTGGGATGTCCCCGACCGCCTCCGACCCTACCTCTCATAAAGGCTTTGGGTGACATCGAGCGTCCGTACACAGCGCTCATCGACTCGTACTCACCAGTAACGTCGTGGCCGCGGCTTATTTCGAGGGTATTTCCGCGCCGATCCGGCCGTTCGGTCGCTAATTGAGCGCGGGACCATTCCGATGAGCGCAATGGGCGGGGGCCCGGGGACCTGGGCCGTCCGGGTGGCGGGGCCCGCCGCGGACCGGCGGGGTGTCGGTGAACGGCGGCGGTCCGGACGTCCGCTTTCCGGATTTCGGCGGCCGGCCGATGAGCCGGCCGATGACCGGATAAATGCGCGCGGGAAGTGGCGGCCGACAGGTGGCCAACAGGAAATTGAGGCGAAATCGCGGGACCGGCCGCCGGGGGCCGGAAGCGGGAGGACCGGAAGACGGGAAAAGCCGGTGGCGGCACCCTTCGGGGGTACCGCCACCGGCTCCGCGCGCCGGTCGGCGGGCCTCAGCCCACCATGTTGTCCGCGAGGCTGCCCGCGAGGTCCTCGGCCATCTCCTCCGCCATCTCGTCGGCCAGCTCCTCCGTCAGGTTCGACTCCGTGCCCGGGATGCCGAGGTCCTGCGCCCGCTTGTCCGCCATGGCCAGCAGGCGGCGGATCCGGCCGGCGACGGCGTCCTTGGTCAGCGGCGGGTCGGCGAGCGCGCCCAGCTCCTCCAGGGAGGCCTGCTTGTGCTCCATCCGCAGCCGTCCGGCCGCCGCCAGGTGCTCGGGCACCTCGTCGGCCAGGATCTCCAGGGCGCGCTGCACCCGCGCACCCGCGGCGACCGCGGCGCGCGCCGAGCGGCGCAGGTTCGCGTCGTCGAAGTTCGCCAGGCGGTTGGCGGTCGCGCGGACCTCGCGGCGCATCCGCCGCTCCTCCCACGCGAGCACCGACTCATGAGCACCCATCCGGGTGAGCAGCGCGCCGATCGCGTCACCGTCCCGGACGACGACCCGGTCGACGCCGCGCACCTCGCGGGCCTTGGCGGCGATCGAGAGCCTGCGGGCGGCGCCGACCAGCGCGAGCGCGGCCTCCGGGCCCGGGCAGGTCACCTCCAGCGAGCTGGAGCGCCCCGGCTCGGTCAGCGAGCCGTGCGCCAGGAAGGCGCCCCGCCAGGCCGCCTCCGCGTCGCAGGTGGCCCCCGAGACCACCTGCGGGGGCAGACCCCGGATCGGACGGCCGCGGCCGTCCACGAGCCCCGTCTGGCGGGCCAGCTGGTCGCCGCCCGCCACCACCCGTACGACAAAGCGCGAGCCGCGGCGCAGCCCGCCCGGTGCCATCACGATCAGCTCCGAGCTGTGCCCGAAGATCTCCAGAATGTCCCGCTTGAGCCGCCGGGCGGCCATCGCGGTGTCCAGCTCCGCCTCGATCACGATGCGGCCGCTCACCAGGTGAAGGCCGCCCGCGAACCGCAGGATCGCCGAGACCTCGGCCTTCCTGCAGCAGGTCCGGGTGACGGGGAGCCGGGAGATTTCGTCCTTCACCGCTGCCGTCATCGCCATGGGCCGATCCTTCCATGCATCCGAAAAATACGGTCGTACGCGGCGGCCAACAGCTCCGGATCGTGCCTTGGAGTTCCGTCGGGTCTGGCTACCGGCGCCAGCTCGACCGCGGCACCGAATCGCTCCTTGGCGGCATCGATGAGTTCATCGCGGTCGGGCACGGCGGCCTCGTCGGCCAGCACCACGTCCAGGGCGAGTTTAGGGGCGTGTCGTCCCAAAACCTCCAAATGACGCTGCGGGGAGAAGCCATCGGTTTCTCCGGGTTGCGGAGCGAGGTTGAGCGAGAGCACCTTGCGGGCCTTCGTCTCGACGAGCGCGTCGAGCAGTTCGGGCACCAGGAGGTGCGGGATCACCGAGGAGAACCAGGAGCCCGGGCCCAGCACCACCCAGTCCGCGTCGAGTACGGCCGCGACCACCTCGGGAACGGCCGGCGGGTCGTGCGGCACGACGTGCACGGACTGGACCTCGCCCAGGGTGAGCGCGACGTTCGCCTGACCGCGAATGGTCCGGATGTCGTCCGGGCGCGTCGGATCGTCTCCCCTGACCTCGGCCTGGAGCTCCAGCGGCACCGCCGACATGGGCAGGACCCGGCCGTGCGCGCCCAGCAGCTTGCCGACGAGGTCGAGGGCCTGGACGTGGTCCCCGAGCTGCTCCCACAGGGCGACGATCAGCAGATTGCCGACGGCGTGGCCGTTCATCTCGCCGGGTGACTGGAAGCGGTGCTGGATGACGCGGGCCCAGGTCTGGCCCCAGTCGTCGTCGCCGCACAGGGCCGCGAGGGCCTTGCGCAGGTCGCCGGGCGGCAGGACGCCCAGCTCGTCGCGGAGGCGCCCGCTGGAGCCGCCGTCGTCGGCGACCGTGACGACGGCCGTGAGGTCGCCCGTGATGCGGCGCAGCGCCGCGAGGGAGGCGGACAGGCCCATGCCGCCGCCGAGCGCGACGACCTTGGGCGTGGCGCCCCTGCCGGGCGCCGCCGGGGAGGTTCTGCGGCGGATCCTGCTGGTGAGCCGGAGCGTGCGTCCTGTCATTCCCGGCCCATGTCCCGGTGGACGACCACCGTCTCCACGCCCTGCGCGGCGAGGCGGGCGGCGAGCTTCTCCGAGGTGGCGACGGAGCGGTGCTTGCCTCCGGTGCAGCCGACGGCGATGGTCACATACCGCTTGCCCTCGCGCCGGTAGCCGGCCGCGATCAGCTGGAGCAGCTCGGTGTAGCGGTCCAGGAACTCCTTGGCGCCGGGCTGCGAGAAGACGTAGTTCGAGACCTCCTCGTTGAGCCCGGTGAAGGGGCGCAGCTCGGGGACCCAGTGCGGGTTCGGCAGGAACCGCATGTCGACGACGAGGTCGGCGTCGACGGGCAGACCGTACTTGAAGCCGAACGACATGACGGTGGCCCGCAGCTCGGGCTCCTCCTCGCCCGCGAACTGGGCGTCCATCTTGGCGCGCAGCTCGTGCACGTTCAGGCTGGAGGTGTCGATGACGAGGTCGGCGTCGCCGCGCAGCTCGCGCAGGAGTTCCCGCTCGGCGTCGATGCCGTCGACGATGCGGCCGTCGCCCTGGAGGGGGTGCGGGCGGCGCACCGACTCGAAGCGGCGCACCAGCGCCTCGTCGGAGGACTCCAGGAAGACGATGCGCCGGGTGACGTGCTTGGACTCCAGGTCGGCGAGGGATTCCCGGAGGTTGTCGAAGAAGCGGCGGCCGCGGACGTCGACGACGACCGCGATCCGTGCCACGTTCCCCTGCGAGCGGGCGCCGAGCTCCACCATCGTGGGGATCAGCGCGGGCGGCAGGTTGTCGACGACGAACCAGCCGAGGTCCTCCAGACACTTGGCGGCGGTGGAGCGGCCCGCGCCCGACATCCCCGAGATGATCACCAGCTCGGGGATGGCGGAGTCGGTGGCTCCGGGGGTGTCGTGGGTGGTGCCTGTGCCGGTACTCACTGCTGCTCCATGGTCGGGTTGCTGCCCGGTCGGCCGCTCCGGCGCTGCGGAGCCGTGTGCCGTACCGCCGGCTTCGCCGGTGCCGCTGCTCTCGTGGTCCTGCTCGCTCATGGCTCCTGCCCCCGTCGTTCTTCCGAAGCGCCCACGGGCTCCTCGCCGGTCCGCGCGTCCGGCGCGGGGTCCGTGGCCTGGTCCTGGGCCCGGTCCGCGGCGCTGTCCTCGGTGTGGTGGTCGGTCTGGTCGTCGTCTTCCATGATCTCTCCGGTGGCCGTGTTCACCGCGGGTGCCGCCGGTGCCGCCAGCGCGAAGGCGGCCACGATGGTCTCGGCGGTCTTGCGGCCTATGCCGGGAACCTCGCAGATCTGGTCGATTGTGGCGGACCTCAGCCGCTTCACCGAACCGAAGTGCTTGATGAGGGCCTGCTTACGGGCGTCACCCAGTCCCGGTACGTCGTCCAGCGGGCCGGCCCGGAAGCGCTTGGCCCGCTTGGTGCGCTGGTAGGTGATCGCGAAGCGGTGCGCCTCGTCGCGCACCCGCTGGAGAAGATAGAGCCCTTCGCTGGTCCGCGGCAGCACCACCGGGTCGTCCTCGTCCGGCACCCAGACCTCTTCGAGGCGCTTGGCGAGGCCGCACACGGCGATGTCGTCGATGCCCAGCTCGTCCAGGGCCCGCTTGGCCGCCGCGACCTGCGGCTGGCCGCCGTCGACGACGACCAGCTGGGGCGGATAGGCGAACTTCTTGGGCCGGCCGTCGTCCTCGGTGAGGCGCATCTCCTGCTCGGTCTCGTCGTCGAGCTCGGCGTCGGACCAGTCGGCCGACTTCTCCTGGGCGGCGAGATAGCGCTTGAAGCGGCGCGTGATGACCTCGTGCATGGAGCGCACGTCGTCCTGGCCCTCGAAGCCCTTGATCTGGAAGCGCCGGTACTCGCTCTTGCGGGCGAGGCCGTCCTCGAAGACCACCATGGAGGCGACGACGTCGTCGCCCTGGAGGTGGGAGATGTCGTAGCACTCGATGCGCAGCGGGGCCCCGCCCAGGTCGAGGGCCTCGGCGATCTCCTCCAGGGCGCGCGAGCGGGTGGTCAGGTCGGAGGCGCGCCGGGTCTTGTGCAGGACAAGCGCCTGCTGTGCGTTGCGGTGAACGGTCTCCATGAGGGCCTTCTTGTCGCCGCGCTGCGGGATGCGCAGCGAGACGATGGAGCCGCGGCGCTCGGTCAGCCAGGCCTGGATCGGCTCGACGGGCTCGGGCAGCGCGGGGACGAGGACCTCCTTGGGGACGGCGTCGCCGCTCTCCTCGCCGTAGAGCTGCTGGAGCGCGTGCTCGACCAGGTCACCGCTGGTGACGGCCTCGACCTTGTCGGTGACCCAGCCGCGCTGGCCGCGGACGCGGCCGCCGCGCACGTGGAAGATCTGGACCGCCGCCTCCAGCTCGTCCTCCGCGAGGGCGATGAGGTCGGCGTCGGTGGCGTCGGCGAGCACGACGGCGCTCTTCTCCATGGCCTTCTTCAGGGCCTCGATGTCGTCGCGCAGGCGGCCCGCCCGCTCGTACTCCATCTCCTCCGCCGCCGCCTGCATCTCCTTCTCCAGGCGGCGGATGTACGTCCCCGTCCGTCCGGTCATGAAGTCGCAGAACTCGTCCGCCAGTTCGCGGTGCTCGTCCGGGGTGACGCGGTCGACGCAGGGCGCCGAGCACTTGCCGATGTAGCCGAGGAGGCAGGGGCGGCCGGTCCTCGCCGCGTTCTTGAACACTCCGGTGGAGCAGGTCCGCACCGGGAAGACCCGCAGCAGCAGGTCGACGGTGTCGCGGATCGCCCAGGCGTGCGTGTACGGGCCGAAGTAGCGCACGCCCTTCTTCTTCTGGCCCCGCATGACCTGGACCCGGGGGAATTCCTCGTTCATGGTCACCGCGAGGTACGGATAGCTCTTGTCGTCGCGGTACTTGACGTTGAACCGGGGGTCATATTCCTTGATCCAGGAGTATTCCAGCTGGAGCGCCTCGACCTCCGTGGACACCACGGTCCACTCCACGGACGCGGCCGTGGTGACCATGGTGCGGGTGCGCGGGTGCAGATTCGCGAGGTCCTGGAAATAGTTCGCCAGGCGCTGGCGCAGGCTCTTCGCCTTTCCGACGTAGATCACCCTGCGGTGTTCGTCACGGAACCTGTACACCCCTGGGGAGTCGGGGATCTGTCCCGGCTTGGGGCGGTAGCTGGAGGGGTCGGCCATGTCAGACACCCTACTTCCGGGGTGTGACACTTCGGGCCGGTCCGCCCACCGGACCACCGCACACCCCGCCAGGTCAGTCCCCTCGGCCCGGTCGGCCCGGTCGGTCGGCGAGCCTGGAGGGTGGCGGGCCGGCGGGTCGGGGTCTCCCCGCGGTCGGCGGGGTGGGCGCGGTGCCCATCACGCCCATTTCCGCCAAGCCGGACGCACCGCTGACGCCGACCCTTGTCGGCGGCAGATCAACACGCTTCAATGCCGGGTGACTTCGGGTGGCGAAGGACGCCGTACGGAGGTGGCCGTGCGAAGGTGACCGGCGCGACTCGGCCGCCTCCCGGACGACGGCCCACCGACGCGGAAACGACCTCGGTACGTCGATCGGCCGCCCCACTCCGACCGGCGCGAGCGCCCGGTGACGGTGATGTGGACGTCCACATGCCGCAGGCGGTGCGCGGAGAAGCGGGAGACCCCGATGCGACTGGGCGAACGGCACATGAGCGCGACACCGGGACCGACCCGGGGGCTGGGTCCGACCTCGACAACGGTGCCGACGCCCGGGTCAGGGCCGGGGTCGGGGTCGGGGTCGGGGTCGGTTCCACCGGCACCGTCGGCCCTTACATCCGTGCCGGAACCCGCTCCCTCGTTGGAGGCGGCTCTGCGGAGCGGTCCGTTCCATGTCGCTCTGCGCGCCGCGATCGCCGCCCGGAGACTGCCGCTGCACCGGGTTCAGCACCATCTGTCACGCCAGGGCATCAAGGTCGGGGTGACGAGCCTGAGTTACTGGCAACAGGGCGCTCGGCGACCGCAGCGCGACGAGTCGATGCGGGCGGTGCGCGCGCTGGAGGAGATCCTGCGACTGCCCGACGAGTCGCTGATCAGGCTGCTCGGCCCGGGCGAGAAGGCCGTGGCCACCCGACGGCCCACGACCCGCTCCTACCGTGCCCTGGTCACGGCCTCCGGAGCCCTCGACCGGCTGCTGGCCGACCTGGGATCGCCCCTGGACGGCGGCCCGCGCACCGTGGGGCACGTCGAACGGGTCCGGATCGGCGCGCACAGGGAGCTGCTCGGCAGGGACTCGCAGCACATCGTGCGGGCCCACCGCGACGGAGTGGATCGCTATGTGGCCGTCCACCACGGAGGTCCGGGCTGCTCCCCCGGCGAGGTGGCGGTGGAGGCCATGGAGAACTGTCGTACGGGGCGGGTGCGCTGGGACACCGGTACCGGGGTGCTGGTGGCGGAACTGCTCTTCGACACCCGGTTGCGGTCCGGGGAGACCCACGTGTTCCGGTACGGGTTCGAGGACGGCACGGCGGGCGCTTCGAGCGAGTACATCCGGGGATTCGGCCGCCCGGCCGGGCAGTACGCGCTCCAGGTGCGGTTCGCCGCTGCCGCGCTGCCCGTACGCTGCCACCGCTTCGCCCAGCAGTCGACGGCGGCACCGCGCGTGGACCGCCGGGAACTGGCACTCAGCGTCCGGCACCGGTCCGTGCACGTGGTGGAGCAACCGGTGCGGGTGGGGCTGCTGGGGATCGGCTGGGACTGGGAGTAGGGAGGAACCGGGGCGAGAGCGGGAGGGAGAGCGCGGGAGGCCCGCGACTACTTCTGGGGGCCCGCGACGATCTTGCCGCCCTCGACCTTCACCGACAGCTCCTCCAGCGGTTGCGTCGCCGGGGACTGGAGGACCTTGCCGGTGGTGGCGTCGAACTTGCTGCCATGGCAGTTGCACGTCAGTTCCGTGCCCTTGAGCAGGGCGATCGGGCAGCCCGCGTGGGTGCAGATGGTGCTGAAGGCTCTGTAGTCGCCGCCCTTGGCGCGGCTGACGACGACGTGCTCGTCCTTGTAGAGCTTCGCACCGCCTTCGGGCACGTCCTCGGCCCTGCCCAGGTCGACGGGGGCGGTGGGTGCGGCGGCCGCGCCCGAGTCCGACCCGGTCGAGCACGCGGTCAGGCCGATCCCGGCCGTCCCCGCGAGGGCGGCGCCGCGCAGTGCGGTGCGACGGGAGATACGGGAAGGGGTCGTGCCGGCCATCGGGGCTCCACAGGGGTCGCTGGGCGGAGGAACAGCCGGGCGACAGACCGAGAACCGAGCGGCCTTGAGGCTGATCAGGGGTGACAGATCAGACGATACCGGCGGGGCGACGGGCGCTTCCCGGGGCCCCCGGGAGAGACGGGGCGACGGGGACTTTCCGGAAGCCCGGGGAGGCGGCGAGGGCGGAACTCCCGCGCGCGGGCGCTGCCCGACCCTGTCCTCGCCGTGCCCGCTTCGGCTCTGGACGTGCCCGGGTCGGGGGCGGGTGCTGCCCTCCGCGGCGCTGACGTTCTAGCCTGCCGTCGGACGGCTCACATGGTGGGCCCGACCCGACCCGACCCGACCCGACCCGTCTCGGCCCGGCGCCCAGCCGGGGCGGCCGGGCACAACCGCAGTCCGCAGTCCACAGTCCGCACCCGCACCCGCACCCGCACCCGCACCCGCACCATGCAGTACGCCCGCCGACCTGGCCGTCCCCGTCCCGTCCCGCCGTCCGAAAGGCCCCCTTGTGATCGTCGTCGCCGGAGAGGCCCTGATCGACCTCGTCCCGCTGGAGGCGAGCCCCGCCGACGGGGTGGACCGGCGGGCGGCGGGGCTGCCCCAGCTCGCGCCGCGTCTCGGCGGCGGCCCGTACAACACGGCGGTGGCCCTCGGCCGGCTCGGCTCCCCCGTCGCGTTCTGCTCGCGCCTGTCGCGGGACGGGTTCGGCGAGGCCCTGCTGGCCGGCCTGCGCTCGGCAGCCGTGGACGTGTCCCCCGTGCAGCGGGGCGACGAACCGACGACGCTGGCGGTCACGGCCATCGGGCCCGACGGGTCGGCCGGCTACTCCTTCTACGCGGAGGGCACCGCCGACCGCCTCTTCTCGGTGCCGGACCGGCTGCCGTCGGGGACGCGCGCGGTGTCGTTCGGCACCTGCTCGCTGGTTCTGGAGCCGGGCGCCACGGCCTACGAGGAGGTGATGCGCTCGGCCGCCGCGCAGGGCCTGTTCACCGCGCTCGACCCGAACATCCGGGCCGGGCTGATCCCCGACGCGGACGCCTACCGGACCCGCTTCAAGAGCTGGCTGCCGTCGACCACGCTCCTCAAACTGTCCGAGGAGGACGCGCAGTGGCTGGGCGGCACCCCACGGGAGTGGCTGGCCGACGGTCCCGCCGCCGTGGTGCTCACCCGCGGCGGGAACGGCCTGACCGTCTTCACCCGGGACGGCGGCGAACACGCCGTGCCGGGTGAGCAGGTCGAGGTCGTCGACACCATCGGCGCCGGTGACACCGTCAACGCGGCACTGCTGCACGGCCTTGCGCAGCGGGACGCCCTCTCCCCCGCCGCCGTCGGCGGCCTGGACGGCGACGGCTGGACCCGCCTGCTCGGATTCGCGGCGCACGCGGCGGCGATCACCTGCTCCCGCGCCGGCGCGGAACCGCCGTACGCGTCCGAGGTCGGCGGGGTGTAGGCGTCGGGTCCTGCGGCCCGGGGCCCGGCGAGATGCGGGTGCCGGGTTCGGTCCGGTCCCGCCCCCGCCCCCGGCCCCGGCCCCGGCCGTCTCAGCCGTTGACCGCGCGCAGCGCCCCCGGGGTGCGTCCGTCGAGCCGGTCGAGGGCCGCCGCCGTGGCGTCGTCGGCCGGCAGCAGGACGAGGATCGTCTGCGCGTCGGCGTCCGGCAGCGACAGGGCCTCGTACGCCATGCGCAGCGGCCCCGCCTCGGGGTGCTCCACGAGGTCGTGACCGGCGCGCCGGGGCAGAGTCGGCGCCGCCGCCATCCGGTCGGCGAAGGACGCACCCGCGGTCACCGTCAACTCGTCGACGAGAGCGATGACATGAGCGTCCACGAGCGGCGCGCCCTGCCGGAATCGCGCGATCTGGTCGTCGGCGACCCGGTCCCAGTCGGGGTGGACGAGGCGGGCCCGCTCGTCGGTGAACACGTACCGCAGGAGGTTGGGCCGCTCGCCGTCCAGGATGCCGAGCGGTCCGGCGAAACGGGCGTAGCCGTCGGTGTGGGCCAGGATGTCGCCGACCCAGTTCACCAGGACCGCCGGGGCCGGTTCGAGGCGGCGCAGCACTGCGCGGACACCGGGCCTGACCGCCTGGGACGGAGCGGTGACCCCGGAGCAGAACGCGGCGTCCGCCCCGCTCGCCTTCGCCAGGCGGCGCAGCAGCAGCCGCTCGTCCGTCGCAAGGCGCAGGGCGTCGGCCAGGGCGCCGAGGACCGACGGCGACGGATTGCGGTCCCGCCCCTGTTCGAGCCGGGTCAGGTACTCCACGCTGACCCCGGCCAGCGTGGCCAGCTCGGAGCGGCGCAGTCCCGGAGTGCGGCGGCGCGGACCGGTCGGCAGCCCCGCTTCGGCGGGAGTGACCGCTTCGCGGCGCGTCCGCAGGAACGTACCCAACTCGTTGTCACTCACCCGGCGAACGTACCAATCCGGGCGGCCGCACATCGTGGCCCTGTCACTACCACTCTCGGCTCGGCCTTCCTGGCGTCCGGCACCCCGGCACAGAGTGGACGCATGGCTGACAACGATTCCGCGACCACCCCCACTTCCACCTCCACCTCCTTCTCCGCGACCGCGACCGCGACGTCCACCGTGGCACTGCCCCTGGTCCCCGGCGACTGGACCCTGGACCGGCTGCACTCGGCGGTGGGCTTCACGATCCGGCACCTGGGGATCGCGAAGGTGCGCGGCCGCTTCACCCAGGTCGAGGCCGGGCTGCACGTCGGCGAGACGCCGGCCGACGTGCGGGTGACGGCCACCATCTCGCTCGCCTCGATCGACACGGGCAACGCCGATCGGGACGCGCACACCCGCTCCGCGGACCTCCTGGACGTGGAGCGGCGTCCCACCATGGTCTTCCGCTCGACCCGGGTCAGCGGGTCGGACGAGGACTGGTCCCTGGAGGGTGAGGTGACCATCGGTGACGTGACCCGTCCGCTGACGCTCGACGTGGAGTTCGGCGGGGTCGTCGACGTGCCCGCGGACGGGAGCCGGCACGCCGGATTCGAGGCGACGGGGGAGATCCGGCGCAGCGACTTCGGACTCGATTTCGGCGGCGGCCTGCTCTCTGATGTTGTCAAGGTGCAACTGGACATGCAGTTCGTGGCGCCTCGTGAACCGCAGGACCAGGCTGGCTGACCGTTGAACGTGCGGCGCCCCGTGGGGAGTTCCCACGGGGCGCCGATTTTTTCACGGAGAGTGACTTTTGGGTGGCGGGGCGTGCACGGCGAAGTGGCCCGGTCCGACGGGTCGGACCGGGCCACTTCGATGCGTCAGGCCTTGCGGGCCCTGCCGGTCGTCTTCTTCGCCGCGGTCTTCTTGGCCGTGGACTTCGTGGCCGCCGACTTCGCCGGAGTCGCCTTCTTCGTGGTCGACGCGGCCTTCTTGGTGGTCGACGTGGCGGCCGGCTTGGTGGCGGCGGTCTTGGCCGTCGCCACCTTCTTCGCCGGCGCCCTGCCCGCCGCCACCGCCTTCTTGGCCGTGGTCCTGCGGGCACGCGTCGCGGGCACCGGGGCGTCGCTGACGCGGTCGGCGCCGAGGATGTCGCGCAGGAACTTGCCGGTGTGGCTGGCGGGCTCCGCCGCGACCTCCTCCGGGGTGCCCTCGGCGACGACGATGCCGCCGCCGTTGCCACCCTCGGGGCCCATGTCGATGACCCAGTCCGCGGTCTTGATGACATCGAGGTTGTGCTCGATGACGATGACCGAGTTGCCCTTGTCCACGAGGCCCGAGAGCACCGTGATCAGCTTGCTGATGTCCTCGAAGTGCAGACCGGTCGTCGGCTCGTCGAGCACGTAGACGGTGCGTCCCGTGGACCGCTTCTGCAACTCGCTGGCGAGCTTCACGCGCTGCGCCTCGCCGCCGGACAGGGTCGGCGCGGACTGGCCGAGCCGGACGTAGCCGAGGCCCACGTCGTTCAGCGTCCTGAGGTGGCGGGCGATCCCGGGCACCGCCTCGAAGAAGCCCAATGCCTCCTCGATCGGCATGTCCAGGACCTCGGCGATGGACTTGCCCTTGTAGTGGACGTCCAGCGTCTCCCGGTTGTACCGGGCGCCGTGGCAGACCTCGCACGGGACGTACACGTCCGGCAGGAAGTTCATCTCGATCTTGATCGTGCCGTCGCCCGAGCAGTTCTCGCAGCGGCCGCCCTTGACGTTGAAGGAGAAGCGTCCCGGCAGGTAGCCGCGGACCTTCGCCTCGGTGGTCTCGGCGAACAGCTTGCGGACGTGGTCGAAGACACCGGTGTACGTCGCCGGGTTCGACCGCGGGGTGCGGCCGATCGGCGACTGGTCGACGTGCACGACCTTGTCGACGAGGTCGTCGCCCTCCACGCGCGTGTGCCGGCCGGGGACCGTGCGGGCGCCGTTCAGCTCGCGGGCCAGGTGCGTGTAGAGGATGTCGTTGACCAGCGTGGACTTGCCCGAGCCGGAGACGCCGGTGACAGCCGTGAGGACGCCCAGCGGGAAGGACACGTCGATGTCCCGCAGGTTGTTCTCCTTGGCGCCGTGCACCGTGAGACGGCGCCCGGGGTCCACCGGGCGTCGCAGGTCGGGGATCGGGATGGCCCGCTTGCCTGACAGGTACTGGCCGGTCATCGACTCGGCGTTCTTCAGCAGCTCCTTCAACGGGCCGCTGTGCACGACCTTGCCGCCGTGCTCACCCGCGCCGGGGCCGATGTCGACGATCCAGTCGGCGACCTTGATGGTGTCCTCGTCGTGCTCGACGACGATGAGTGTGTTGCCCATGTCCCGCAGGCGGACCAGGGTCTCGATCAGGCGGTGGTTGTCGCGCTGGTGGAGGCCGATGGACGGCTCGTCAAGGACGTACAGCACGCCGACGAGACCGGAGCCGATCTGCGTGGCGAGGCGGATGCGCTGGGCCTCGCCGCCGGAGAGGGTGCCCGCCGCCCGGTTCAGCGACAGGTAGTCGAGGCCCACGTCGACGAGGAAGCGGAGCCGCTCGTTGACCTCCTTCAGGACGCGCTCGGCGATCTTCTTGTCGCGCGCGTTCAGCGTCAGCTTGGCCAGGAAGTCGGCGCAGTCGCTGATGGACATCGCCGAGACCTCGGCGATCGACTTGTCCATGACGGTGACGGCCAGCACGATCGGCTTGAGGCGCGTGCCCTCACAGGTCGGGCAGGGCACCTCGCGCATGTAGCCCTCGAAGCGCTCGCGGCTCGCGTCCGACTCGGCCTCGCTGTGGCGGCGCTTGACGAACGGGACGGCGCCCTCGAAGGGCGTCGTGTACACGCGCTCGCGCCCGTACCGGTTGCGGTAGCGGACCTCGATCTGCGTCTTGTGGCCGTAGATCAGCGCCTTCTTCGCGCGCTGCGGCAGTCCGGCGAACGGAATGTCCGTACGGAAGCCGAGGGCGTCGGCGAGCGCCCCGACGAGACGGCCGAAGTAGTCCTTGGTGTGGCCGTGCGACCACGGGTGGATGGCGCCCTCGTCGAGCGACTTGTCCTCGTCGGGGACGATCAGCTCGGGGTCGACCTCCATGCGCGTGCCGATACCCGTGCAGTCCGGGCAGGCGCCGAAGGGCGAGTTGAAGGAGAAGGAGCGGGGCTCCAGCTCCTCGAAGGACAGGTCGTCGTGCGGGCAGTACAGGTGCTCCGAGTACATGCGCTCGCGCTCCGGGTCGTCCTCGGGGAGGTCGACGAAGTCGAGCACGACCATGCCGCCGGACAGGCCGAGCGCGGTCTCCACGGAGTCGGTCAGGCGGCGCTTGGCGGAGTCCTTCACCGTGAGGCGGTCGACGACCACCTCGATGGTGTGCTTCTCCTGCTTCTTCAGGGTCGGCGGCTCGGAGAGCTGGATCGTCTGGCCGTCCACGCGCGCGCGGGAGTAGCCCTTGGTCTGGAGATCGCTGAAGAGGTCGACGAACTCGCCCTTGCGCTCGCGCACCAGCGGCGAGAGGACCTGGAAGCGGCTGCCCTCGGGCAGCTCCAGGACCTTGTCGACGATGGCCTGCGGCGACTGGCGCGCGATGGGGCGGCCGCACTCGGGGCAGTGCGGCTTGCCGATGCGCGCGAAGAGCAGGCGCAGATAGTCGTAGACCTCGGTGATGGTGCCGACCGTGGAGCGCGGGTTGCGCGACGTCGACTTCTGGTCGATCGAGACGGCCGGCGACAGGCCCTCGATGAAGTCGACGTCCGGCTTGTCCATCTGGCCGAGGAACTGACGGGCGTACGAGGACAGCGACTCGACGTACCGGCGCTGGCCCTCGGCGAAGATCGTGTCGAACGCGAGCGAGGACTTGCCGGAGCCGGACAGACCGGTGAAGACGATGAGGGAGTCGCGCGGGAGGTCGAGCGAGACATTCCGGAGATTGTGCTCGCGCGCGCCACGGACGATGAGACGGTCGGCCACGCCGGTCCGCACCTTTCTAGAGAGAAGCGACAGGGGCGAAGGCCCCCGTCTCCCGAGGTCTGACTCTCGCGCCGGCCTCCGAGGGGTCCCGGAGACATTACGAGAAGGCTGTCTTTCGAAGAGTAGAGGGAGCCACTGACAACGCCGGTTGGTTTCCCTGTTTGCCAACAAACCCGGACCTTCAACCATGCCCGATGTCGCACTCGACCATATAGCACGTGTATTCGATTTACGTGTGAGGTCGGCCGCCTTCACCCGAACGTGTGGCGCCGCTATCGTCGGCGTCATGAGTGATCATGTGCGCGACCTGGCGTCTGTACGCGAAGCGACCGACCGGCTGCTCGCTGCGATCAGCACCCTGGACAACGCCGGTGTGACCGAGCCGTCACGGCTTCCGGGCTGGAGCCGGGGGCACGTGCTCGCCCACCTCGCCCGGAACGCCGACGCTCTGGTCAACGTCCTGGAGGGCCGGCCCATGTACGCCGGCGCCGAGGTGCGCGACGCCGACATCGAGCGGGGCGCCCCCCGCGACCTGCGCGAGCAGATCGAGGACGTGCGCGCGAGCGCGGAGCGCTTCGGGCGGGTCGGGGCCGAGGACGGTGACTGGGGACGGACGGTCGAGCTCCGCAACGGGGTCACCGACAGCGCGTCCCGCATCCCCTTCCGCCGCCTCGTGGAGGTGGAGCTGCACCACGTGGACCTCGGGATCGGCTACGAGCTGGAGGACCTCCCCGAGGAGTTCACCTACCGCGAGATCGACTTCCTCGCCGAGCGCTTCGCCGGGCACCGGGACGTGCCGTCGACGGCCCTGGCCACGGACACGGGACGCGTGTGGAGCCGGGGCGCCGGTTTCGGCACCGGGAACTGGACCACAGGGGGCGGCGCGACCGGTTCGGCGCGAGCCGTCACGGGCCGTCCCGCGGACCTCCTGGGCTGGCTCTGCGGCCGTCGCGCGGGTGCCGGGCTGACCGTCACGGGGGGCCTGCTGCCCGCCCTGCCCCCGCTATAGGCTGAGCCCATGACGTACAGCGGAACGGTGAAGGTCGGCGGCCCGGCGGACGTGCACGAGTTGCAGAGCCTGATGATCTCCAAGGTCGCGGTCGGGCCGATGGACAACAACGCCTATCTGCTGCGCTGCCGCGCGACCGACCAGCAGCTCCTCATCGACGCGGCGAGCGAGCCGGAGACCCTGCTGCGGCTCATCGGCGACGACGGCATCGCGGCCGTCGTCACCACCCACCGGCACGGGGACCACTGGCAGGCCCTGTCCGACGTCGTCGCGGCGACCGGCGCGCGCACGTACGCGGGACGCGACGACGCCGAGGGCATCCCGGTGGCGACGGACGTGGCCGTGGCCGACGGGGAGACCATCGAGTTCGGCCGGATCTCCCTCACCGCCCGCCACCTCGTGGGCCACACGCCGGGCTCCATCGCACTGGTCTACGACGACCCGCACGGCCACCCGCACGTCTTCACCGGCGACTGCCTCTTCCCGGGAGGCGTGGGCAACACCCGGAAGGACCCGCAGGCCTTCGCCAGCCTCATCGACGACGTGGAGACGAAGATCTTCGCGCGGCTCCCCGACGAGACCTGGGTCTACCCGGGGCACGGGAACGACACGACCCTGGGGGCCGAGCGGCCGCACCTGCCGGAGTGGCGCGCCCGCGGCTGGTGACCCGGGAGGGCGGCGCGGGCCGGGTGTTCACGAACCTGCAACACCGTTCCCACCATGCGGACAGTTGCCCGTCTGACCTCGACAGACGGGCCTGAGCGCTGTCACTCTCCCGCCATGCCTCTCGACAACCGCATCGTGCGTCTTGCCGTCTGCTCGACCGTCGTCCTGGCCGCGACGGCGGCCTGCGCCCCCGAATCCGATGACGGGGCCGGGGACAAGCCCGCCGGCGCCTCGTCCTGCGCCCCCGGCAAGCTGTCCACGGTGGCCTCCGGGAAGCTGACCGTGGGGACCGACAAGCCCGCCTACGCGCCGTGGTTCAAGGACGACGACCCGGCCAACGGCCAGGGCTTCGAGTCGGCGGTCGCGTACGCCGTGGCGAAGCGGCTCGGCTACGGGAAACCGCGGGTGGCCTGGCGGACCGTCCCGTTCAACAGCTCCTTCGCACCGGGTGCCAAGAAGTTCGACTTCGACATCAACCAGGTGTCGATCAGCGCCGCCCGCAAGAAGGCCGTGGCGTTCTCCTCGGGCTACTACGACGTGCGGCAGGCCGTCGTCGCCCTGAAGTCCTCCAAGGCGGCCGGGGCGAAGACCGTGGCCGACCTCAAGGACGTCAAGCTGGGCGCCCAGGTCGGCACCACCAGCCTGGACTTCATCAACGACCTGGTGGAGCCCCGTCAGAAGCCGGCCGTCTACCAGAAGAACGACTTCGCCAAGTCCGCCCTCAAGAACGGCCAGGTGGACGCCATCGTCGTCGACCTGCCGACCGCCTTCTACATAACGGGCGCCGAGGTCACCGACGCCGAGGTGGTGGGCCAGTTCGAGAACTCCACCGGCACACCGGAACAGTTCGGCCTCGTCCTCGACAAGGAGAGCCGGCTCACCCCGTGCGTGACGGACGCCGTCGACGCGCTCCGCAAGGACGGCACGCTCGCCTCCCTGGAGAAGAAGTGGCTGTCCGAGGCCGTCGACGCACCGGTGCTCAAGTGACGGTCGCCGAGCAGCCCGCCGCCCGGGACACCTACGTCCCCTCCGAGCGCCGTCGGGCCCGCGAGCGCCACCGGCGGGCCCGCACGCGCCGCGCGACCGCCATCGCGGCGCTGAGCACCCTGGTGACCGGCACCGTGCTGTTCCTCGTCGTCACCCGCTCCCCCGGCTGGGACCGCACCAAGGAGACGTTCTTCAGCGCGCACTACGCGCGCGTGGCGCTGCCCGACGTCCTCGAAGGACTGTGGCTGAACGTCCGCCTCCTGGCGGTGTGCGGGGCGTGCGTACTCGTCCTGGGGATGCTGCTGGCCCTGGCGCGCACGCTGCAAGGGCCGGTGTTCTTCCCGGTACGGGCCCTTGCCACGGCCTACACGGACTTCTTCCGCGGACTGCCGCTCATCATCTGCCTGTTGCTGGTCATCTTCGGGGTGCCCGCCCTGCGGCTCCAGGGGGTCACCACGGATCCCGTGCTCCTCGGAGGGGCTGCGCTCGTGCTGACCTACTCGGCGTACGTCGCCGAGGTCTTCCGCGCCGGCATCGAGTCGGTGCACTCCTCGCAGCGGGCCGCGGCGCGCTCCCTGGGGCTCAGCAGCCGCCAGACGTTGCGCTACGTAGTGCTGCCCCAGGCGGTGCGCCGAGTCGTGCCTCCCTTGCTGAACGACCTGGTCTCGCTCCAGAAGGACACGGGGCTCGTCTCCATCGGAGGTGCGGTGGACGCCGTGTACGCGGCGCAGATCATCGCCGGCAAGGACTTCAACTACACGCCCTACGTGGTCGCCGGACTGGTGTTCGTCGCCCTCACCATCCCCATGACCCGCTTCACGGACTGGGTGACGGCCCGCATGGACCGGCGCCGGGCTCAAGGAGGCCTCGTATGACCGAGCCCGTGCTGCGGATGCGGTCCGTGCGCAAGACGTTCGGCGAGAGCGTGGTGCTGCGCGACGTGGACCTCGATGTCGCCCCGCACACCGTGACGGCGCTGATCGGCTCCTCCGGTTCCGGGAAGTCGACGCTGCTGCGCTGCGCCAACCTCCTGGAGGAGATCGACGACGGGGCGATCTGGCTGAGCGGCGAGGAGATCACCGATCCGCGCACGGACGCGGACACGGTGCGGCGCCGCATCGGGATCGTGTTCCAGGCCTACAACCTGTTCCCGCACATGACGGTCCTGGAGAACATCACGCTGGCCCCGCGCCGGGTCCACGGCGTCGCGCGCAAGGCGGCCGAGGAGCACGCCGGGGAGCTGCTGGAGCGCCTCGGGCTCGGCGCGAAGGCCCACGAGTACCCGGACCGGCTCAGCGGCGGCCAGCAGCAGCGTGCGGCGATCGTGCGGGCTCTCGCCGTCAGGCCGCGGCTGCTGCTCCTCGACGAGATCACCGCGGCCCTCGACCCGGAGCTGGTGGGAGAGGTCCTCGACGTCGTGCGCGACCTGAAGGGCGAGGGCATGACCATGGTGCTGGCCACCCACGAGATGAGCTTCGCGCGGGAGGTCGCCGACCAGGTCTGTTTCCTGGAGGGCGGTGTCGTGCTCGAACGCGGCTCCCCCGAAGCCGTGTTCGGGGACCCGCGGCAGGAACGTACCCGCCGGTTCCTGCGCCGGATCGTGGAGGCCGGACGCCTGTAGCCGTCCCCGGTGCTGGTGGGTGTCCCCGGGCGCTAGGCGCGCGCGGTGCCGGGTGCGGTCAGCGCCGCCACCCGCTCCACCCCGAACACGTAGCCCTGCACGCCGCAGCCCGCGATCACCCCGTCCGCGCGGTGCGACACGTAGGAGTGGTGGCGGAACTCCTCGCGCTGGTGGACGTTCGAGATGTGGACCTCGATCACCGGCAGGCCGTCGCAGGCGTTGAGCGCGTCCAGGATCGCCACCGAGGTGTGCGAGTAGGCGGCCGGGTTGATGACGACGCCCACGTGGTTCTCCCGGGCCTCGTGGATCCAGTCGACCAGCTCGCCCTCGTGGTTGGACTGCCGGAAGTCGACGGTGGCGCCCAGGGCGGCGGCCGCCTTCACGCACAGTGCCTCGACGTCGGCGAGGGTGTCGTGGCCGTAGATCTCCGGCTGACGCTTGCCGAGCAGGTTCAGGTTGGGGCCGTTGAGAACCATGATCGGGGCGCTGGCGAGGGTGTGCGGCACTGGGACCTCCGTACGTGGGGCGGTTGCTCCCTGAGGGTCTATCACGCGCCCTTCGCGCGCGGGACGTCGGCCGACACGGACCCGGCGGAGCCCCGGGGACGGGCCGCGCGCGGCTCCGAGGCGGACCGGACGGGGGTCGGGCACGGGAACGCCGAGCGCTTTCGTGCGCCTCTCGTCGCGCTCTCGCACGCCCCGTAACCAGCGCAGATCACGGGTAGTTGCCGCGTCATGCACACTTCTCACCCTCCGTCACTGCCGCGGCTCGCGGCGGCCGCCCTGGTCGGGACGGCCATCGAGTTCTTCGACTTCTTCGTCTACGGCACCGCGGCGGCGCTCGTCCTCGGCCCGCTCTTCTTCCCGACGTTCTCGCCGCTCGCGGGAACCCTCGCGGCCTTCGCGACCTTCGGAGTGGGCTTCGTGGCCCGGCCGCTCGGATCGGTCCTGTTCGGGCACATCGGGGACCGCAGGGGGCGGCGGCCCGTCATGGTCGGCTCGCTGCTGCTGACCGGGGCGACGACCGTCGCGGTCGGATTCGTGCCCACCTACGCGTCGATCGGGGTGGCCGCTCCCCTGCTCCTGCTCCTGCTGCGCTTCCTGCAAGGTCTCGGCCTGGGCGGCGAGTGGGGCGGCGCGGTCCTGCTGACGGCCGAGCACGCGCCCGCGGGGCGGCGCGGCCTGTGGGCGAGCCTGCCCCAGATCGGCCCGTCCGCGGGTTTCCTGCTGGCCAACGGCATCATGCTCGTCCTGTCGACGACCCTCACCGACGCGCAGTTCGCCACCTGGGGCTGGCGGGTGCCCTTCTGGGCCGCCGGCGTGCTGGCACTGGTCGGGCTCTGGCTGCGCTCCTCCCTGGTGGAGAGCCCGACGTTCCTCGCCATGGAGGAGCCCGCCCGGCTGCCGCTCGCCGAGGTGGTGCGCGGGCACGGGCGGCTGGTGCTGCTCACCGCGGGCGCGCTCGCCGTCGGGTACGCGATCTTCTACTCGGTGACCACCTGGTCGCTCGCCTACGGAGTGGAGCAACTGGGGGTGAGCCGCAGCGTCATGCTGACCTGCATCATGACGGCGGTCGTCGTGAAGGGGGCGCTGACTCCCGTGGCGGCGCTGCTCGGTGACCGGTACGGACGGCGGCCGGTGTGTCTCGCGGGGTGTGCGGTGGCCGTGGTGTGGATGGCGCCGATGGTGGCTCTGCTGTCCACGAGGGAACCGCTGTTGATGTTCCTGGGGTTCCTGGTGGCCCTGCTCGCGTTCATCGCGATGTTCGCCGTGATCGCCGCGTATCTGCCGGAACTGTACGAACCGCGGGTGCGTTGTACGGGTGCCGCCGTCGGCTACAACCTGGGCGGTGTGCTGGGCGGGGCACTGACGCCGATCGTGGCGACGGCGCTGGCCGGTGAGGGGACGGGGGTTCCATGGGGCGTGGGGTTGTATCTGTCGGGCGTCGCGGCGCTGAGCCTGGGGTGTTTCCTGCTGCTGCCGGAAACGGCGCCCGCCGCGGTGGCGCCGGACGCGGTCACGGCGTGACGGCGAGTTCCACGTATGCGGCGAGGATCACCAGATGCACGCCGCCCTGGAGCGGTGTCGCCCGTCCGGGCACGACGGTGAGCGTGCTGACCACCAGGGTCAGCGCGAGCAGCACCATGTGGGTGGCGCCCAGACCGAGGACGAGCGGCCCCGACAGCCAGAACGAGGCGATGGCGACGGCCGGCACGGTCAGTCCGATGCTGGCCATCGCCGAGCCGAGCGCGAGGTTGAGACTGGTCTGTACGCGGTCGCGCCGGGCGGCGCGCAGGGCCGCGATCGTCTCCGGCAGCAGCACCAGCAGCGCGATGATCACGCCGACGACGGCCTGCGGCATGCCCGCGGCCTCCACCCCGTGCTCGATCGTCTTGGAGACGCCCTTGGCCAGCCCGACCACGCCGACGAGGGCGAGACCGAGCAGCCCGAGGCTGAGCAGCGCGGTGCGGTTCGTCGGTGCTTCGGCGTGGTCGTCGGCGTCGATGACGACGCCCTGCCGGGAGATCGGCAGGAAGTAGTCGCGGTGGCGCACGGTCTGCGTCGCGACGAACAGGCCGTACAGGACGATCGCGGAGACGGCCGAGAAGACCAGCTGCGACGTGGAGAACTCGGGCCCGACCCTGCTCGTCGTGAACGTGGGCAGGACGAGGCAGAGCGTGGCGAGGGTGGCCACGGTCGCGAGCGCGCCGCCGGTCCCCTCCGACTGGAAGATCGCCACTCGGTGGCGCAGGGACGCCGCGAGGAGGCTGACACCGACGATGCCGTTGCAGGTGATCATGACGGCGGCGAGGACGGTGTCGCGGGCGAGCGTCGAGCTCTTGGCGCCGCCGTCGGCCATCAGCGTGACGATGAGCGCCACCTCGATGACGGTGACGGCGACGGCGAGCACGAGGGAGCCGAAGGGTTCACCGACCCGATGGGCGACGACCTCCGCGTGGTGGACGGCCGCGAGGACGGATCCGGCGAGGACCAGGGAGGCGACGGCGACCAGGAAACCCGGCAGGTCGCGCCCCCAGGTGAACGCGAGCAGCACGATCGCCAGCACCGGGACGAGGACGGTCCACCGGGTGGCCAGTGCCCGAAGTCTGGTGATCATGTCTTGATGGTGCCCGGGGCGGGGAGGGGGCGCGACCTGGGGTCCTTCGGGTCGCGGTGGGCGGAGGCGGGCGGCCGACAGGGGCACGTCCACGCCACGAGCGAGCACCGGGAGGGGGTGCGGCCGTCGGCCGCGCGTCCCTCCCGGTGCCGGGTCGTTCCCCGCGCCCGTCGGCGTCAGGCGCCGATGCTGTCCTTCTGCGCCTCTTCGGCGGCGTCGCGCCGGGCCTGCTTCTTCGAGGCGATGAGGCTGGTGATCGTCGTGATGATCAGGACACCGCAGATGACGGCGAGCGAGACCGGGATCGAGATCTCCGGTACGTGCACGCCGGACTCGTGCAGGGCGTGCAGGATCAGCTTCACTCCGATGAAGCCGAGGATCACCGACAGGCCGTAGCTGAGGTGGACCAGCTTCTTGAGCAGTCCGCCGATGAGGAAGTACAGCTGGCGCAGGCCCATCAGGGCGAAGGCGTTCGCCGTGAAGACGATGTACGGGTCCTGGGTCAGGCCGAAGATCGCCGGGATCGAGTCCATGGCGAACAGCACGTCGGTCATGCCGATGGCGAGCATGACGACCAGCAGCGGCGTCATGATCCGCTTGCCGTGCTGCTGGATGAAGAGCTTCGTGCCGTGGTAGCGATCCGCGACGCCGAACTTCTTCTCGACCGACTTCAGGAGGCGGTTCTCCTCGAAGTCCTCTTCCTCCTCGTCCGCCAGGGCCTCCTTGATGAGCTTCCAGGCGGTGTAGATGAGGAAGGCACCGAAGAGGTAGAAGACCCACGAGAAGCTGGAGATGATCGCGGCGCCCGCCGCGATGAAGATCGCCCGCAGGACCAGGGCGATGAGCACGCCGAAGAGCAGGACGCGCTGCTGGAGATGGGTCGGCACCGAGAACTTCGCCATGATCAGGATGAAGACGAAGAGATTGTCGACACTGAGCGACTTCTCGGTGATGAAGCCGGCGAAGAACTCGCCACCGGCCTGGCCGCTGCCCCAGATCGTCACACCGACGCCGAAGAGCACGGCCAGGGCGATCCAGACCACGGTCCAGATGCCGGCTTCCTTGATCGACACGTCATGGGGCTTGCGCCCGATGAAGAAGTCGACCGCGATCAGGGCGCTCAGACCAAGAATGGTCAGCACCCACAGGGTCATCGATACGTCCACTGCGCCTCCGGCGTCGTACGGCTACTGATCAGCGTCGTCGCTGCCGGAGGTCTCTTCCACCCGAGCCCCGCTCCGGGGCTTCGGGCCGACGCCCCGGGATCGACGGCCGTGCGGCCGGGTCGTCCGTATTGACGGGCACGTCGCGTATGGGAGTACTCCCCTCCGCGTCAAGAAGAGTACTCGAAAGACCCATGAAAGGTAAAGGTTTCAGTAAAGGAATCACCAAAAGACCAGGTCAGAGGCCCCTCTCCTGCCTGGCACGCGCCACCTCCGCGAGGACGGTCCGCAGGACCGCGCTGCCCTGCGGGACCGCCGGCGGCTCGTACGTCCAGGCGTGCCCGACCCAGGGGTCGGCGAGATGGTCGTCGGGCACCGGCGTCAGGCGCAGCAGGGTGCGCCAGAGCGGGTCGAGGAGCGGGCCGTACTCGGCGGCGTCCTGGCGGTCGGCGACCAGCATCAGATGGACGCCCACCTGCGGCCCCTCGTCCGCGAGGTAGCGCAGCCGGGTGACGGCGCGGTCGTCGAAACCGTGCGGGAAGTCGTGCACGACGAGCAGTTGCTGGGCGGTGTCGAAGTCCGGCGGCAGGGAGTCGGCGGCGCCCGCGCGGATCGCCATCTGGATGAGGTCGACCCGCTCGGTGAGCCGGGTCAGTACCTCGGAGACACCGGCCGCTCCCCGGGCGGGAGGCCCGTCGAGCACCCCGGCGTCGACCAGGGGCGCCAGGGCGGCCGCGGCCGTGCCCGCCGGATCGACGACGTGCACGCTGAACCCGCCCGCCGGATACGCCGCGAGCAGCCGGGCGACGTGGACGACGGCGGTCTGTGCGGCGCGGGCCCGCACCGCGTCGGCGTCGCTGAGCCCGTCACCGGCCGAGGCACCGGCGTCGATCCACAGCCCGCGCTCCAGGGGCAGCCGCACGAGCATCGGGATGCGCAGGCCCAGGCTGTCGCTCTCCGGCAGTCCGAGGTCGCCCAGCCGCACGGCCATGGGGAGCTCCATGGGGCTGCGGTAGGCGTGCCAGCACGGGTTGTCCCAGCCGGCGTACGGGGCCGGGAGCGCCGGCTCGACGACCTCGGACTCGGCGGCGAGCTGGGCCAGGTCCCGGTCGAGGACTTCGCGGGCCCGCTCCACGAGGGCGCCGTGCTTGGCGCGGGCGGCCTCGCGGGCGGCGTCGCCCTGGCTGCCGAGGCGGCTGCGCGGGTCGGACAGGCCGGAGAGGATGCGGTCGAGCTCCTGCTCCATCCGGGAGTCGGCGAAGTCGACGGCGCTGCGGAAGGCGGCGGCGGTGCGGGCCAGGTCCTCGAACATGCCCCACACCTGGTTGTAGAGCCGCTCCTCCATGGTCCAGCCGGTGGCGTCGCCCGCGACCGGTGCGGCGGGCCCACCGGTGCCGGCGGGCTGCGCCGCCGGCGGGGGCGGCGGCGCCTGGCGGCGCGGATGGCTGTAGTCGATGGGGCCGCCCGGTCCGCCGGCGGCCGGGGCCGCGGGGGTGGGTGGCAGGGCGCCGGCGGCGTGGCCGGCCGTGGCCGCCGCGCGGACCTGGCTCTCGTCCGCCGTACGCGGTGGGGGTGCGACCGCGCGGGCCAGTCCCTGCGCGACGGCGTCGTGGATGGCGCCCGCCAGCGCCCCGGCGTCCGGCAGGCCCTGGTCGGCGAGGAGCGCGGCGAGTCCGTCGGCGTAGCCCTGGCCGATGGCGCGTACCTTCCAGGCGTCCTGTCTCCGGTACAGCTCCAGGGCGACGACGGCCGATTCGGAGTCGAGGTCGGTGACGGTGTAGCTGGCCTGCTCGGCGCCGTCGAGACCGGTGACCGCCACGAACGGGGCGGCCACCGCGCCGAAGCGGGTCGGCCCGCCGGTGCCGACGGGCAGCGCGAGCAGCACGGTGACGCGGTGCACGTCCGGCGGCATCGCGTCCAGGTCGACGGCGAGGCGGTGGTCGGCCGCCGCCTGCCGTGGTACTTCGAGGCCCGGCAGGGCGGGCGCGCCGGGGTGGGCGACGCGCCCGGCGCCGTGCACGGTGCCCCGGTCGTCGGCGAGCGTGGCGCCCGCGACGACCGGGTGGCCGGCCGACACCCGGATCTCCAGACGGGTCTGGGTGAGGGGGTGGTTCTGGCCCCTCACCAGTTCGGCCGCCATCGTCGGCCCGCTAGAGGCCGGGAAGGATGGAAGGCATGAGGTCCTGGAACGTCCGGCCGTTGGCCGCCGTGCCCAGGGCCGTCATCTTCCAGCCCGCCCCGTCCCGGTGCACCTTGGCCATGATCTGCGCCGTGTACTGACCGCCGCCGTCGAGCGTGAAGCGGGCCAGCTCCTGGCCGTTCGTCTCGTCGACCAGTCGGCAGAACGCGTTCTGCACTTCCTGGAAGGTCTGGCCCGTGAACGAGTTGACCGTGAAGACGATCTGGTCGATGTGGACCGGGACGCGCGCGAGGTCGACGAGGATCGCCTCGTCGTCACCGCCCTGTCCCGCTCCGCCCACGAGGTTGTCGCCGGTGTGCCGCACCGAGCCGTCGTCGCTGACGAGGTGGCGGAAGAAGACCACGTCCACCGGCTGCTTGTCGGCGAAGAGGACCGCCGAGGCGTCGAGGTCGATCTCGCGGGTGCGGGTGCCGAACAGACCCCGCCGGGGGGCCGCCTGCCAGCCGAGGCCCATGCGCACGGCGGTGAGCGTGCCTCCGCCCTGCTTCTCGAGGCTGATGGCCTGCCCCTTGTCCAAGCTGATGCCCACGCCCAGTCCCCTCTCGTACCGTCCCCTGTTGCCGCGGCGCATGCGCGGTTGGTCAAACCCTAGAGGGCGGCACCGACAGCGCCGCCACCGCGGGCGGAACATTGTGGCGGTCTTGCAACACAGCCACGCCGCTCCGCCCGTCGCGGCAGGTCAGGCGAGCCCCGCCTCCCTCATCTGGCGCAGCTCCTTCTTCATCTCCGACACCTCGTCGCGCAGCCGTGCCGCGATCTCGAAATGGAGGTCGGCCGCCGCGGCGCGCATCCGCTCGGTCAGCTCCTCGATCTGTGCGGAGAGCTCGGCCGCGGGCCGGTCGGTGGGCACGGTCGGCTCGGCCGCCTTGCCGCGCTTCTTCTTGCCCGTGTCCGCCGTGCCGAGCGAGGGGACGGGGGCCTTGGCGCCCTTTCCGTCCTTGCCGCCCTTGCGGTAGCCGGTGCCGAGCAGCGCCTCCGTGTCGACGTCCTCGCGCGCGATGGACGCCACGATGTCGTTGATCTTCTTGCGCAAGGGCTGCGGGTCGATGCCGTTCGCCTCGTTGTACGCGATCTGCTTCTCGCGGCGGCGGTTGGTCTCGTCGATGGCCTTCTCCATCGCCGGGGTGACCTTGTCCGCGTACATGTGCACCTGGCCCGACACGTTGCGCGCGGCGCGGCCGATGGTCTGGATCAGGGACGTCCCGGAGCGCAGGAAGCCCTCCTTGTCGGCGTCGAGGATGGCCACCAGGGACACCTCGGGCAGGTCGAGGCCCTCGCGGAGCAGGTTGATGCCGACCAGGACGTCGTACTCGCCCGCGCGCAGCTCGCGCAGCAGCTCGACGCGGCGCAGGGTGTCCACGTCGCTGTGCAGGTAGCGGACCTGGATGCCCAGCTCCAGGAAGTAGTCCGTGAGGTCCTCGGCCATCTTCTTGGTGAGCGTGGTGACCAGGACGCGCTCGTCCTTCTCGGTGCGGGTGCGGATCTCGTGCACCAGGTCGTCGATCTGCCCCTCGGTGGGCTTGACGACCACCTCGGGGTCGATGAGGCCGGTGGGGCGGATGATCTGCTCGACGAAGCCGTCCGAGCGGGCGAGCTCGTAGTTGCCGGGCGTCGCCGACAGGTAGACGGTCTGGCCGATGCGCTCCTGGAACTCCTCCCACTTGAGGGGGCGGTTGTCCAGCGCGGACGGCAGCCGGAAGCCGTGGTCCACCAGGGTGCGCTTGCGGGAGGCGTCGCCCTCGTACATGGCGCCGATCTGCGGCACGGTGACGTGCGACTCGTCGATGACGAGGAGGAAGTCGTCCGGGAAGTAGTCGAGCAGCGTGTTCGGCGGGGAGCCGGGCTCGCGGCCGTCGAAGTGCATCGAGTAGTTCTCCACGCCGGAGCAGGAGCCGATCTGGCGGAGCATCTCGAGGTCGTACGTGGTGCGCATGCGCAGCCGCTGGGCCTCCAGCAGCTTGCCCTGCTTCTCCAGCTCGGTGAGGCGCTCGCCCAGCTCCTTCTCGATGTCGTTCGCCGCGCGCTCCAGGCGCTCGGGGCCCGCCACGTAGTGCGTCGCCGGGAAGATGTACAGCGAGTCGTCGTCGCTGATGACCTCGCCGGTGAGCGGGTGGAGGGTGGACAGCGACTCGATCTCGTCGCCGAACATCTCGATGCGGACCGCGAGCTCCTCGTAGACGGGGAAGATCTCGATGGTGTCGCCGCGCACCCGGAAGGTGCCGCGCTGGAACGCCAGGTCGTTGCGGGTGTACTGGATGTCGACGAAACGGCGCAGCAGGTCGTCGCGGTCGATCTCGTCGCCGACCTTCAGCTGGACCATGCGGTCGACGTACTCCTGCGGCGTGCCGAGGCCGTAGATGCAGGAGACGGAGGCGACCACGACGACGTCGCGGCGGGTCAGCAGCGAGTTCGTCGCCGAGTGGCGCAGGCGCTCCACCTCCTCGTTGATCGAGGAGTCCTTCTCGATGTACGTGTCCGACTGCGGGACGTACGCCTCGGGCTGGTAGTAGTCGTAGTACGAGACGAAGTACTCCACCGCGTTGTTCGGCAGGAGCTCTCGGAACTCGTTCGCCAGCTGGGCGGCCAGGGTCTTGTTCGGCGCCATCACCAGGGTGGGGCGCTGGAGCTTCTCGATCATCCACGCCGTGGTGGCGGACTTGCCGGTGCCGGTCGCCCCGAGCAGGACGACGTCCTTCTCGCCTGCTGTGACGCGCTTCTCCAGCTCGGCGATGGCCGCGGGCTGGTCACCGCTGGGCTGGTACGGGCTGACGACCTCGAAAGGTGCCACCGTGCGTTCGATCTTCGATACGGGCCGCATGGAATCAACCGTACGACCCGCCACTGACAACCGGGTCGGATCGGCCGTCGGCGGCGGGGCTCACCAGTCCTGCGGGGTCCGCGGCCGCTCCTGCCGGCCGAGGGTCCGGCGGGCGCGGTGGCTCTGCCCGTGGCGCGCGACGGGGACGGGCGTGGCGGCGGCGCCGCGGTGGTCCGCCGCCTCCTGGGCGTCGCGCCAGTCGGGGCGGCCCATGACCATCAGCGGATCGAACATGACGACCACGCCGGCCAGCAGGAGGAAGCAGAGCGGGCCGATCATCATGGGCGCGATGATGCCGGCGGCCGCGTCGCCCCCGGGGTTGCCGGCCGTGGAGTTCTCCATGTGGACGCTGACGCCCGTCATCGCCATGTAGTGCATGCCGGACACGGCGAGCCCCATGACGAGGCTGGCGCCGAGGCTCCAGAGGATGCCGCGGACCTGTACGGCCGCCCACAGGGCGAGGGTGGCGGCCACCATGGCGATCACCACGGAGGCGGCCACGGTGACGATGTTGTACTGAATCGTCCCGTGGAGGCGCATTCCGGCCATTCCGAGGTAGTGCATCGTGGCGACGCCCAGGCCGGTGAGGGTGCCGCCGGTGAACAGGGCGGGACCGGTCGCTCCCTTGTAGCCGACGATGAAGACGCCGACGCCGACCATGACGATGGCGACGCCGAGGCTCGCGAACGTCGTGGCCATGTCGTAGTGGATCGGCACTCCCTCGACGGAGAACCCCATCATCGCGATGAAGTGCATCGTCCAGATGCCCGAGCCGATGGCCGCCGATCCGAGCGCGAGCCAGCCGGCCCGCCAGGTGTTGGCCACCAGGAGCGATCTGGTCGTGCAGCGCAAGCCCAGCGCGCCGCCGAGGCACGCCATGAGATAAGCGACCACCGGTGTGACGAGCCCGTAACTGAAGCCGTCGACCGTGCCTTGCATGCGTCGCAGCCCTTCCGCCCTGTTGTGCCGTGAGGTGTCGTACCGATCCCTCGTGGGCGGCCACCCGAGTGGCCGCGGTCGAGGCTGAGATTAAAGCTCACGCGGGAACGTCCGAACGATTTTCCGGCAAAGAATCCTGCCATTCCACGCGGGGGTCGCTCCGGTCGGGTGACACCGTTCAACCTCTGACCATCCTTCGCCTGTGTTCTGTTGGCTCCGGACTGTCACGCTCGTGCCGTCCGTGATCTCACGACGCACGAGGAGCAGACGTGTCCGCACGTACAGCAGTCGCCCTGGCCTCCATGACCGGCTCGGTCGTCATCGGGGTTCTGGTCCTGCCCACTGCGGCCCAGGCCGCCCCCGGGGCCGACCGGCACCCCGGCCCGGTGGTCGTCGCCCACCGCGGTGCCTCCGCCTACGCCCCCGAAAATACGCTCGAAGCCGTCGACAAGGCGGACCGGCTCGGTTTCGACTGGGTCGAGAACGACGTGCAGCGCACCAAGGACGGCGTCCTGGTCGTCCTGCACGACACGACGCTGACGCGGACGACCGACGTGGAGCAGGTCTTTCCGGACCGTGCCCCCTGGAACGTCAAGGACTTCACCGCGGCCGAGATCGCCCGGCTGGACGCGGGCGGCTGGAAGGACGCGGCGTTCACGGGGGCGCGGATCCCGACGCTCCACCAGTACCTGCGGCGCGTGGACCGCAACCACCAGAAGCTCCTCATGGAGATCAAGT
This sequence comes from Streptomyces sp. NPDC088785, assembly GCF_044750685.1. Taxonomy (NCBI): domain Bacteria; kingdom Bacillati; phylum Actinomycetota; class Actinomycetes; order Kitasatosporales; family Streptomycetaceae; genus Streptomyces; species Streptomyces sp. NPDC088785. The sequence goes on along the minus strand of NZ_JBIVKH010000002.1, from coordinate 859,336 downwards.
CGCCCGAGCTGTATCCGGGCATCGAGGACCAGATCCTGCGGCAGCTGGGCCGCGACGGCTGGCTCGACCGGGGGCACGTCAGGGGCCGGCTGGTCGTGCAGAGCTTCGACGCGGGGAGCGTCCGGACCGTGCACGCGCGGCGGCCCGACATCACCACCGGCTTCCTGGGCACCCCCGCCGTGGCCGAGCTGCCCGCGTACACGCGGTTCGCCGATCAGATCAACCCGTCGAACACGACGATCGGCACCGACTACGTCGCCGCGGTGCACGCCTTCAAGGGGCCGCACGGCAAGCCGCTCCAGGTCTACACGTGGACCGTCAACGACGCGGCGAGCGCGCGGCGCGTGGCCGGCTACGGCGTCGACGGCATCATCACGAACACCCCCGACGTCGTGCGGGGGGCGCTGAAGGGCTGAGCCCGGCCCGGCGTTGTCAGTGGCCCGCCGTACCGTGGTCGCCATGGACGCCACCGGGCAGAACGAGCAGGGCACGGCGACCGCGCGGCCGCGGGTCGTGTGGGCCGTCGTGGGCAGCGACATCGGACCGCTGCTGCTGGCCGCGACGGAGGACGGTCTGGTGAACGTGGTCTTCCACGCCACCGACGCCGTACGGGACAAGGCGCTCGCCCGGATCGGATCCCGCTTCGGGACCGAGCCGGTCGAGGCGCCGGACTCGCCGCTGCTCGCCGACGCGATACGGCAGTTGGACGAGTACTTCGCCGGGCGGCGGCGCGCGTTCGAGCTGCCGCTCGACTGGTCGCTGATCACGGGGTTCAACCGCGAGGTGCTGCGCGAGCTGGCGGCCGGGGTGTCCTTCGGCGCGGTCGTGGGATACGGGGATCTGGCCCGCCGGGTCGGACAGCCCTCCGCCGCCCAGGCCGTGGGGGTGGCGATGGGGGCCAATCCGCTGCCGGTCGTGGTGCCGTGCCACCGGGTCGTGGAGCGGGACGGGGGCATCGGGGGCTTCGGCGGCGGACTGGAGACGAAGCGGAAGCTGCTCGCGCTCGAAGGGGTGTTGCCCGAGCCGCTGTTCTGAGAGGGTCTGCGGGGCTCCGAGGACGTCTCCGGGCCGCGGGGCCGCCGGGACCGGGTGGGGTGAGGGGTGAGGGGTGCGGGGTGCGGAGAGCGGGGGCCGCGACCGGGTCGAGGACGCGGCCGGCCGGGTCGCCGGCGCAGCCGCGGGTGACGGCGCCGGGCCCGAGCTGCGCGCGCTCCAGCGGCGGACCCAGAAGGTGCTGGTCGCCTCGCAGATACTCGGCGGTCTGGGCACCGCCACGGGGATCGCGCTGGCGGCGGTGCTCGCCAGGCGGGTGAGCGGGGACGAGGCGCTGTCCGGGCTCGCGTCCACCGCGAGCGTCGCCGGGACCGCGGTGCTCTCGGTGCCCCTGGCCGCGTTGATGAACGCGTGGGGGCGGCGGGCCGGACTCGTGCTCGCCTATCTGATCGGCGCGGTGGGAGCGGTGCTCACCGTGGGCGCCGCGGCGGCGGGGAGTTTCCCGCTGCTGCTCGTCGGGCTCGCCGGGTTCGGAGCGGCGTCGTCCGCGAATCTGCAGGCCCGCTACGCGGCCGCCGATCTGGCCGAGCCCGACCGGCGGGCCCGCGCGATCTCGACCGTCGTGTGGGCCACCACGATCGGCGCCGTGCTCGGGCCGAACATCGCGGCGCCCGCGGGCCGCAGCGTCACCGGCCTCGGGATACCCGCGGAGGCCGGCCCGTTCGTATGGGCGGCCGGGGTGTTCCTCGTGGCCGCCGTCCTCGTACAGGTCATGCTGCGGCCCGACCCGCTGCTGGCGGCGCGGGCGGCGGCGCCGGCCGAGGAGCACGGGCGCGAGGCCCGGTCCGTCCGGGCGGGGTTCGCCGCGGTCGCCGCCTCGCCGCGGGCCCGGCTCGCGCTGGTCACGGTGGCCGTGTCGCACACCGCGATGGTCTCGGTGATGTCGATGACGCCGGTGGATCTCCAGCACCACGGCGCGGGCATCCAGGTGATCGGCCTCGTGATCAGCGGGCACATCACGGGGATGTACGCGTTCTCCCCGGTCATGGGGCGGCTGGCCGACCGGTTCGGGCGGCTCACGGTGATCGGGCTCGCCGTCGGGCTGCTCGCGTGTGCGGCGCTGCTCGCCGGGACGGCGGGCGGCGGCCGGGCGCAGAGCGCGGCGGGGCTGTTCACGCTCGGGCTCGGCTGGTCGGCGGGCTTGGTCGCCGGGTCCGCGCTGCTCACCGACTCGGTGCCGCGGGCCGCGCGGGCCGCCGCACAGGGGTTGTCGGATCTGACGACGAGCCTGGCGGCGGGGATCGGCGGCGCGACCGCGGGCCTGGTGGTGGCCACGGCGAGCTACGCGTGGCTGAACCTGGCGGCGGCCTGCCTGCTGCTGCCGCTCGGCGCGCTCGCGCTGTTCACCCGCCGTCTCCCGCAACCGGGCTGACGCGTACGACCGTTCAGCGGAAACGTTCGTTCAGCTCAGCGTGATGTGGTACGCCTTGCGCAGCGTCTCGTGCACGGTCCATGTCGTGCGGTCGCCCTCGCGGAGCACGGCGGCGCTGCCCGGTCCGACCTCCAGGGTGGCGCCGCCCTCGACCTCGACGGTGGCGCGGCCGCTGACGACCACGAACAGTTCGTTCGCCTCGGTGTCGGTGACGACGCCCGGCGTGATCTGCCAGATGCCGCGCAGGTGTGTGCCGTCCTCGGACTCCCACAGGACCTTGCCGGTGACCTCGGGGGTTCCGGAGACGATCTGCGCGGGGTCGAGCGGCTCGGGTTCGAGCTCCACGTCCGGGATGTGCACGGCGAAGGAGGGGGCGGCGGTAGCCGGGGCGGCGGTCTGGTCGTTCACGGTCATGGCCGGTCACCCTAGTCGGCCTGCGCCCGCGGTCTCACTGGACGCCTCGTAGCGTGCCGGCGCCGCCGACTGGACGGCTCGTCGAGGGGCGGGCGGGCCGTCGGGCGGAGACTCGAAGCGATGTAACGACATGGGCACCCCGCGGGCGTGCGGGCTCGCGGCGCCTTCGAGAGGACCGCGCCGCGCGTCTCCTCAGCGGCCCGATTCGGTAGCAGACTCCCCCGTGCGCACAGCCGGAGCATCCGCCGACGACGAGCAGCAGAGCCGAAGGGACGGCGATCAAGCATGAGCGGAAACAGGGCAGTCGCATATCTCAAGCCGGGTGCGGTGGAGGTCAGGACCATCGACCACCCGACGCTCGAACTGAAGGACGGGCCGGGGGTGGCGCGTGCCAACGTCGGCCGCGTCTGCCGGCACGGCGTGATCCTCAAGGTGCTCGCCACCAACATCTGCGGCAGCGACCAGCACATGGTGCGCGGCCGCACCACGGCGCCCGAGGGGCTGGTCCTGGGCCACGAGATCACGGGCGAGATCGTCGAGAAGGGTCCGGACGTCGAGTTCCTGGACATCGGGGACATCGTCTCGGTGCCGTTCAACATCGCGTGCGGGCGGTGCCGCAACTGCAAGGAGCGCAAGACCGGCATCTGTCTGAACGTCAATCCCGCTCGGCCCGGCGCGGCTTATGGCTATGTCGACATGGGTGGCTGGGTCGGCGGGCAGGCCGAGTTCGTCATGGTTCCGTACGCGGACTTCAACGCGCTGCGCTTCCCGGACGCCGACCAGGCGCGCGAGAAGCTCCTCGACCTGACGATGCTGTCGGACATCTTCCCCACCGGGTTCCACGGCGCGGTCACGGCGGGGACGGGGGTCGGCTCGACCGTGTACGTGGCCGGGGCCGGGCCCGTCGGTCTCGCGGCGGCCGCGTCGGCGCAGCTGCTGGGCGCCGCCGTGGTGATCGTCGGCGACCTGAACCCCGAACGGCTGGCCCAGGCGCGCAGCTTCGGCTGCGAGACGGTCGATCTGACGCGGGGCACGGCCGAGGACCAGGTCGCGGAGATCCTGGGCGTGCCGGAGGTCGACGCCGCCGTGGACGCGGTGGGCTTCGAGGCCCGCGCGCACGGCCCGGACGCCGCCGAGGCGCCGGCGACGGTCCTCAACTCCCTGATGGGCCTCACGACGGCCGGTGGCGCGCTCGGCATCCCCGGCCTGTACGTGACCGACGACCCGGGCGGTGTCGACCAGGACGCGCGCACCGGAACGCTGAAGGTGCGGCTCGGGCTCGGCTGGGCGAAGAGCCATCGGCTGTCGACCGGGCAGTGCCCGGTCATGGAGTACCACCGCGGCCTGATGATGGCGATCCTGCACGAGCGCGTGCACATCGCGAAGGCCGTCAACGCGACGGTGATCGGCCTGGAGGACGCGCCGCGCGGATACGCGGAGTTCGACCAGGGGGCGAGCAGGAAGTACGTCCTCGATCCGCACGGCGCGCTGAGCGGGGCGCGTCCCGTCTAGGAGGGGCGTTACCGGAGTGAGGGTGCTCCACGCGCGCGTGGGGCACCTTTCCCGTGCCATCCGCCCGCGCGGCGGCGGTGTTTGGGAGTGACGCACGTCCGCCAGGGATGTCAGGGACAGATCAGATGGCGGAGGAGGCACACGCATGCCGGTGGTGTCGGACGAGGTACGGGACGCGCTCGGGGCGGGGCGCCCGGTGGTGGCTTTGGAGTCGACGATCATCGCTCATGGGCTGCCGCGGCCCCGGAATCTGCGGGTGGCGCTCGAACTGGAACAGGCCGTACGGGACGAGGGGGCGGTGCCCGCGACGATCGCCGTCCTGGACGGACGTCCCCACGTCGGCCTCGACAGGGCGCAGGTGGAGCGGGTCGCCGAGGAGGACGGCATCCGCAAGCTGAGTCAGCGGGACCTTCCGCTCGCCATGGCCACGGGTGCGAGCGGTGCGACGACGGTCTCCGCGACGGCGCTGCTCGCGGCGCGGGCGGGGATACGGGTCTTCGCGACGGGCGGGCTCGGCGGGGTGCACCGGGACTGGGCCGGGACGCAGGACGAGTCGGCCGATCTGGGGCTGCTCGCGCGTACGCGGATCACCGTGGTCTGTGCCGGGGTGAAGTCGATCCTCGACGTGCCGGCCACGTTGCAGCGGCTGGAGACGCTGGGGGTGGCGGTGGCCGGGTACGGCACGACACGTTTCCCCGGCTTCTACCTGGCCGACTCCGGGGAGCCGGTGGACTGGACGCTGCACACGCCGCAGGAGGTGGCCCGGGTCATGCGGGCCCAGGACGAGTTGGCGGCCCAGGAGTCGGCGCTGATCGTCGCCCTTCCCGTACCGGAGGAGTCCCAGCTGGATCCGGAGCTGCACGCGCGCGTGCTGGAGAGCGGGTTGCGGGCCTGCGCCGAGGAGGGTGTCGCCGGGCAGGCGGTGACGCCGTTCCTGCTGGACCATCTGATGCGGCACACCGAGGGGGCCTCCCTGGAGGCGAATCTGGCGGCCGTGCGCGGGAACGTGCGGCTGGGCGCGCGGATCGCGGCGGCCCGGGCCCGGATGTGACGGGGGACGGCGGGGCGCTGCTCGTCGTCGGCGACGTCGTCACGGACGTCGTCGCCCGGCACCGCGGACCGCTCGCCCGGGGGACGGACACGACGGCCCGGATCCGGACGGTGCCGGGAGGCGCGGGCGCCAACGTGGCCTGCTGGGCGGCGTACGCGGGCTGCCCCGACGTCGCGCTGCTCGGACGGGTCGGGGCGGACTCGGCGCGGTGGCACGCGGAGGCGCTGGTGGGGGCCGGGGTGCGGCCGCTGCTCGTGGTGGACGACGAGGCGCCGACCGGGGCCGTCGTGAGCCTGGTCGACGAGGGGGACGGCGGCGAGCGGACGTTCCTGACGGACAGTGGGGCGTCGCTGCTGGTGGGGCCGCGCGACTGGTCGGCCGCGCGGCTGGACGGGGTGGGCTGGCTGCACCTGTCCGGGTATCTGTTCTTCTCCGCGTCGGGGCGCGCGCTGGTGTCCGTCGCGGTGCGGGACGCCCGCGCGCGTGGAGTGCCGGTGAGTGTGGACCCGGCATCGGCGGGCTTTCTGCGGGAGTTGGGGGCCGGGCGGTTTCTCGCGCTGGCCGAAGGGGTCGACGTCCTGGTGCCGAGCCGGGACGAAGCGGTGCTGCTCAGCGGGGTGGAGGACGCGGGTGGGGCCGGGGCGGAGCTGAGCGGACGGTTCCCGGTGGTGGTCGTGAAGTCGGGGGCCGCCGGGGCTCTGGTCGCGCGGGGTGGCGTGGTGCGGGAGCGGGGCGTCGCCGCGGAGGGGGTCGTGGTGCGCGACTCGACGGGGGCCGGGGACGCCTTCACCGGGGCGGTGATCGCGGCGCGGCTCAGGGGCGAGGGGTGGCGGGAGGCCGTGGGGGCAGGATGCCGGGCCGGGGCGGCCGCGGTGGGGGTGGTCGGGGGACGGCCGCCGGGATGACCCGGCGGCGGAGGGGGCCGCGCTGGCGGGCGGGCGATCCCCGGCCCGCCCCTCCCGCCCTCGGGGAGACCCGGCCGCGCCGGCCTGGGCGCGCGGATCCCGGCGCCCCCGGCCGTGCGTGCCGCTCTGCGGGGCTAGGCGGGCTTCCTGCCCCAGGCCGAGATCAGGGGGGCCGTCGCCAGATCCATCGAGCCCTCCCGCACGTTGGCCAGGTGGCGGTCGATCTCGGCGTCCGTGGCCAGGTTCGCGGAGACCAGGTCGGCGCGGATCTGTTCGACCGTCGCCGCTTCCAGGGCCGTGCAGGCGGGAGAGGCCAGGGGGAAGTACGCGTCCGACTCGACCTGGCGCAGGCCGGCCTCGCGGAGCAGGCGCGGGAGCCTGCGGCCGTAGCTCAGGTCCGCGCCGCGCTCGGCGAGCAGGGAACGGAAGCCGTGGCGCAGGCGGTTGGCCAACTGCTGTGCGGGGCCGTGCTCGTCGGGGCAGAGCAGGGGCTGGAGCGCGGGGTCGGCGTCCTCGATCAGCAGGCGGCCGCCGGGGCGCAGCGACTGGATCATGGACTGGAGCGCGCGGTCCCGGTCGGGGACGTGGACCAGGACGAGCCGGGCGTGGACCAGGTCGAAGGTCTCGGCGGGCGGTGCGTCGGCACCGACGTCGTGCCGGCGGACCTCGACCGGCGAGCGGGGCGAACCGGTCTGCCAGGACGTGTCGATGTCGGTGGCGAGCACCCGGCCGGTCGGGCCGACCTGCCGGGCGAGCCAGGACACCACCGAGGTGCCGCCCGCGCCGACCTCCCAGCAGCGCCAGCCGGATCCGATGCCGAGCCGCTCGATGTGCCGGAACGTCGTGGGGTCGAACAGCGTCGACAGCGCGTCGAACCGCTGGCCCGCCTCGGGCTGCTGATTGTCGAGAAGGTATGCGTGGCCGCCGGATGGAGTCATGTCCCGATCATCCCAGCCTCTCCCCGCATACCCGGCATTTGACCTGGCCGTGGACGTCTGCGCGGAGATCACCCCGAAGCGGAGCGGAGCGGAATCCTCCGTTCCCACAGGGCTGGACACGCTGTCGGCGACGACTGGCAGACTGGCTCGCCAGGTCGTCCTCGCACCGGGACGGCGGCCAGGTACACGCACGTACGAAGAGCGGCGCGAGGAGCCGAGCATGTCGATGGCGGGCAATCTGCGAAGGGTCGGCAGCCTGCGCAAGGTGGGCGGGCTGCGGAGAGTCGCGCGTCTGGCACGCCGACGGCCGCGGGTCGACCTGAGCCACCCGGCGCGCTCCCCGCTCGGGTCGGCGGTGGTGAATTGCGTGACGTACCGCGACGGGCGGCGGGAGACGGGCGGCCGGGATCTCGTCGAGGCGGTGCGCGCGGTCCGCAAGGCGGACGACGGCTTCGTGTGGCTCGGCCTGCACGAGCCGACGGAGCTGGAGTTCGCGGACGTCGCGGAGCTGTTCGATCTGCACCCGCTCGCCGTGGAGGACGCGGTCCACGCGCATCAGCGGCCGAAGGTCGAGCGGTACGGGACGACGCTGTTCGCCGTACTGAAGACGGTCTGCTACGTCGAGCACGCGGAGCTGACGGCCACCAGCGAGGTCGTCGACACCGGCGAGATCATGGTGTTCGTCGGATACGACTTCGTGATCACGGTGCGGCACGGCCGGCACGGTTCGCTCGGGCCCGTCCGGGAGTCGCTGGAGGCGAGTCCGGAGCAGCTCGCCAAGGGGCCCGCGGCGGTGCTGCACGCCATCGCGGACGGTGTGGTCGACGACTATCTGACGGTGATCGACGAGGTCCAGGCGGACATCGACGAGGTGGAGACGGAGGTCTTCGCGCGGAACGGGGCACGGACCGATCCCGGCCGGATCTATCAGCTGAAGCGGGAGCTGCTGGAGCTGAAGCGCGCGGTGGCGCCGCTGTCCCGGCCGGTGCTGGAGCTGGCGAGCCGCCCGTTCCCGGTGGTGCCGCCCGAGATACAGGCGTACTTCCGTGACGTGTCGGACCATCTGCTGCGCGCGGTGGAGCAGATAGCCGCGTTCGACGAGCTGCTCAATTCGATCCTTCAGGCCCATCTCGCGCAGGTGACCGTCGCGCAGAACGAGGACATGCGCAAGATCACGGCGTGGGCCGCGATCGTCGCCGTGCCGACGATGGGGTGCGGGGTCTACGGCATGAACTTCGATCACATGCCGGAGCTGCACTGGCGGTTCGGCTATCCGCTGATGCTGGGCGTCATCGCCGTGATCTGTTTCGTGGTGTACCGGGGCTTCAAGCGCAACGGGTGGTTGTGACGGCGGACCGCGGTGTCCGTCAGCCGCCGTTCCACGCGGGGTGGCGGGGGTCGTCGGCGCGGACGACGACGTCGGCGTGGTCGGCGGGGGCGGTCTCCGCGTCGTAGCGGGCGAACGCCGGCAGCGTCCAGTGGTCGGTCTGCGGGGTGCGGCGGCGCAGGGCGCCGGGCGACAGGCTCACGTGGACGGTCAGGTCGAAGGGGAACCAGTGGTTCAGGAGGAGGGGGCCGTGGAGCAACAGGGCGCCGCCCGGCGGGAGTCGGACGGGGGCGCTGCGGGTGGCCCGGTCGGTGTCGGGGTCCCACAGGTCGGGCAGGACGCGTCCCGTGCCGTCCGGTTCGAGGGGGCCGAACACCTCGCGCCACAGGGCGCCGGTGTCGAACCAGCCGCTGTAGTACGCCTCCACGTCCTCGTGTCCGTACTCGTAGCGGAGGGAGGCCGGGCGCAGGAAGCCGCCGGTCCCCACGGTCAGCGAAGACCGGCCGCGCACGCGCAGCGCCTCGTGGACGCGTGAGGCGAGGTCGCCGGGACGGGCAGCGGGTGCCCCGTCGAAGGCGATCTTCGGCCAAGGGCCGCCGTCGGACGGTTTCAGGTCGAGCAGTCGCTCGGCGAGGGCGTCGCCGAGCCGTTCCCAGGTGATCGCTTCGAGTCGCACCCGTCCATGATGCCGGGCGGCGGGCGGGCGGTGGCCGGGTGTCCGGGGTGGGCATGACGTGGGTATGAGCGGTGTCGATCCCCCCTTTCCCGTGACCTCTCCCGTGACGCGCGGTCCCCTCGCCTTCCAGCCGGTCAAGCGGCGGCGGTGCGGCGCGTGCCGCAGCGGGCCGCTCGCGCTGCTGGTGTTCGAGGACGGGCAGCCGCGCTGCCTGGACTGCGCGGACCTGGGGCATCTGGTGTTCCTGCCGCGCGGCGACAGCGCGCTGACCAGGCGGGCGAGGGAGGAGAGCGGGCTGTCGGCGGTCGTGGTGCGGTTCCACCGGCGGCGCGGGCGCTACGAGCGGCAGGGGGTGCTGGTCGAGGAGGGCGGGCTCATCCGGGCCGAGGAGCGGTGCCTGGCCGACGCGGAGGCCCGGGCGCGGCGCCGGGCGCGGGACGCCGGGCGGCGGGCGGCGCAGGACGTGCGCTTCGTGGCGGCGTTCGCGGCGGAGATCCGGCGGCTGCTCCCCGGCTGTCCCGAGGCGCGGGCGCGGGCCATCGCCGGGCACGCGGGGCTGCGCGGCAGCGGGCGGGTGGGCCGGAGCGCCGCGGGGCGGGCGCTGTCGCAGGGGGCGGTGACGGCGGCCGTGCGGGCGGCGGTGCGGCACGGGGACACGCCGTACGACCGGTTGCTGATGGCGGGGGTGGCACGGAAGGAGGCGCGGACTCGGGTCGGCGGGACGGTGCGGGCGGTGCTGGACGGTTGGCTGGCGGGGGATCCGGCGGGCTCGGGCGGGGCGGGCGGTCCGGGGCGGGGCGGATGACGGTTTCGGCGCGCGGAAGACGCCCGCGTCCCGGCGTGACCGGAAACCGCTCCCCCCGTCTGTACGGGTGCGGCATGATCCCTTCACGTGAACAGCCAGGGGGACGGACCAGGGGGGTCGGCGGATGATCGAGGGACCGTTCTTCGTTCTGGTGGTGCTCGGGGCGTTGTGGTGCGGGATCGCGTCCGGGGTGTTCGTCGCGTTCTCGACGCTCGTGATGCGCGGGCTCGGCGCGCTGCCCGCTTCGCGCGGGATCGCCGCGATGAACTCGATCAATGTCGCCGCGATGACACCCGCCTTCATGGTCGTCTTCGTGGGGGCGGCGCTGCTGTGCGCGGTGATCGCGGTCGTCACGTTCGTGCTCTGGCCGGATCCCGGGACGGTCGAGCTGTTGCTGGGATGCGTGCTGTATCTGGCGGGGTCGTTCGGGGTGACGGTCGCGGCGAACATTCCGCGCAACGACGCGCTCGCCAAGCTGGCGGGTGACGAGGACTCCGAGCGCAGTGCGGCGTACTGGCGTCGGTACCTGCGCGAGTGGACCCTGTGGAACCACGTCCGGGGCGGCGCGGCGCTCGCGGCGTCGGCGGCGTTCGTCCTCGCCCTGACCTGAGCACCGCCGCACCGCCGCACCGCCGGACTGCCGTGCAGGTGGGAAGGGGGTCCTCCGGGGCGGAACGGGCACGAGGGGCCAACCCGACGTATCGTGACGAAGAGTGTCACAGCGTAGGGAGAGGGCCATGGCCGACCCCAAGGGCTTTCTCGCCACCCCGCGGCAGGAGGCGCCCCGGCGCCCGGTCGAGGAGCGGGTGCGCGACTGGGACGAGGTCCATGTGCCCGGCGGACTGCTGCCGATCGTCGAGGCGCAGGCGGACCGGTGCATGGACTGCGGCATCCCGTTCTGCCACCAGGCGTGCCCGCTGGGGAATCTGATCCCGGAGTGGAACGAGCTGGTGGCGCGGGACGACTGGCGTGCCGCCGGCGAGCGGCTGCACGCCACGAACAACTTCCCCGAGTTCACCGGACGCCTGTGCCCCGCGCCGTGCGAGGCGGGCTGCGTCCTCGCGATCAACCAGCCCGCGGTGACCATCAAGAACGTGGAGGTGGCGATCGCCGACCGGGCCTGGGCCGACGGCCTCCTCGCCGCACGGCCGCCGGAGCGGCTCACCGGGCGGACCGTCGCCGTCGTCGGCTCGGGGCCCGCCGGACTCGCGGCGGCGCAGCAGCTGACGCGCGCGGGGCACACCGTCGCCGTCTTCGAACGGGACGACCGGGTGGGCGGGCTGCTGCGGTACGGGATCCCGACGTTCAAGATGGAGCGGTCCCACCTGGACCGTCGCATCGCGCAGTTGGCGGCCGAAGGGGTGCGGTTCCGTACGTCCGTGGGGATCGGGCGGGATCTCGGGGCCGCCGAGCTGCGGTCCCGGTACGACGCCGTGGTCGTGGCCACCGGGGCGACCGCGTGGCGGGAACTCGACGTGCCGGGGCGGGAGTTGACCGGCATCCATCAGGCGATGGAGTATCTGCCGCTCGCCAACCGGGTCGGTGAGGGCGACCTGGAGGTGTCCCCGCTCGACGCCCGGGGGAAGCACGTCGTCATCGTCGGCGGCGGCGACACCGGGGCGGACTGCCTGGGCACGGCGGTCCGCGAACGTGCCGCCTCCGTCACGCAGTTGGACATCTACGGCCGCCCCGGTGACGTGCGCGACGAGGTGGCCGAGCCCTGGCCGACGTATCCGAAGCTGTACCGGATGTCCGCGGCGCACGAGGAGGCGGGCGAGTTGCGGACCGCGCCCGCCGCCGAGGCGGACGCGGACGCCCGGCTCTTCGCGGCGTCGACGCTCCGCTTCACCGGGGACGCGGCCGGGCGGGTGCGGGAGGTGCACCTGGTCGAGGTGGACGCGGGGCGCAGGCCCCGGGCCGGGACGGAGCGGCGGCTGCCCGCGGATCTGGTGCTGATCGCGCTCGGGTTCCACGGGCCCGAGCAGCGGGCCGGAGGATTCGCCGAGCAGTGGGGGCTCGCGACGGGCGAGCGGGGCGGGTTCGCGCGGGACGCCGCGTTCGCGACCGAGGTGCCGGGGGTGTTCGTCGCCGGTGACGCGGGGCGGGGGCAGTCGCTCGTGGTGTGGGCGATCGCGGAGGGGCGGGCCGCTGCCGCGGCGGTGGACCGTTGGCTGATGGGGTCGACGCGGCTGCCGGCGCCGATCGGGGCGCATGATCGGCCCTTGCAGGGGTGAGGTCTTGGGTGGCTGAGGTCTTGGGTGGCTGAGGTCTTGGGTGGCTGAGGTCTTGGGCGGCGGGTGCGGTCTTGCGCCAGGTGAAGTCTTGCGGGGGTGATGTCTTGGACGGGTGAAGTCTTGGGCGGGTTGAGTCTGGGGCGGGTGAGATCTTGCGCGGGTTAAGTCTTGAGCGGGAGAGGTCTTACGGGGTGAGGTCTTGGGCTGGTGAAGTCTTGCGCGGCTGAGGTCGTGTGCGGGTGAAGTCTTGCGTGGCTGAGGTCTTGGGCGGACGAGGTCGTGTGCGCTGAGGTCTTGGGCGGGCGAGGCCGTGTGCGGTGAGGTCTGGCGCAGATGAGGCCGTGGGTGGGTGAGACCTGAGGCGGATGAGGCCGTGCGTAGGTGGGCCTGGGATGGGTGGGGCCGTGGGGTCGCCCGCGGGGTGGTGTCCGGGCGTCGTACGGCAGTTGCCGTCCGCGAGGGATTCCGGTCGCGCTCGGGCGTTGTCAGTGGCCGTCTGTAGGGTGCGGCTCCATGAGGGGATCGGGGGACGGATCGCGGGTCGACACGGCGGAGCGGATCGGGGTCGACCTGCATCTGGAGCTGTCGGGGACGGGCAGCAGGCGGGGGGCGCTGGCCGTCGCGCTGCGGGACGCCGTGCGGTCCGGGCGGCTGCCGCCGGGGACCTGGTTGCCGCCGTACCGGGCGCTCGCCGCCGACCTCGGCGTGGCGCGCAACACGGTCGCCGACGCCTATGCCGAACTCGTCGCCGAGGGCTGGCTCACCGCCCGCCAGGGATCGGGGACGCGGGTCGCGGAGCGGGCCCGGCCGCTGAGCACGGGTCCGGGTGCGCAGCCGGGCACGGCAGCGGGTGCCGACCAGGACGGCGGGGACCGGGCGACGCGGGACGGGATCCCGCGGGTGTCCGGCCCGGTGCACGATCTGCGGCAGGGCTCGCCGGACGCGTCGGCGTTCCCGCGGGCCGCGTGGGCGACGGCGTACCGGCGAGCGCTGAACGCCGCGCCCGCCGCCGCCCTCGGGCCGGGTGACCCGCAGGGCCGGATCGAGCTGCGGACGGCGCTGTCCGCGTACCTGGCGCGCTCGCGCGGAGTGCGCACCGAACCCGGCCGCATCGTCGTCTGCTCGGGGTTCGCGCACGCCCTGCGGCTGCTGTACGGGGAAGGGGTGCTGCGCGGGCCGCTCGCCGTGGAGGAGTACGGGCTGCCGTTCCACCGGGAGCTGCTGGGCCGGGCGGGAGTGCCGACGGTGCCGGTCGCGGTCGACGAGGACGGGGCGCGGGTCGCCGAGCCGGGCGGGCTCGCCGGTGGTGTGCGGGGGGTGCTGCTGACGCCGGCGCACCAGTTCCCCACCGGCGGACCGCTGCACCCGGAGCGGCGGGCGGCCGTCGTGGACTGGGCGCGCGGGCGCGGCGCGCTGGTGGTGGAGGACGACTACGACGGGGAGTTCCGGTACGACCGCAAACCCGTCGGAGCCGTGCAGGGCCTCGACCCCGAGCACGTCGTGTACGTCGGCTCGGTGAGCAAGAGCCTCTCCCCCGCGCTGCGCCTGGGGTGGATGGTCCTGCCGGGGCACCTGGTGCGGGAGGTGGTCGCCGCCAAGGGGGAGCGGGAGGCCTGGGCGAGCGCGCCGGAGCAGCTGGCGCTCGCCGAGTTCCTGGCGTCGGGGGCGTACGACCGGCATGTACGGCGGATGCGGCAGCGGTACCGGGCGCGCCGCGACCTGCTGGTGACGGCGCTGGCCGAGCGGGCGCCGTGGGCCGAGGTCAGCGGGGTCGCGGCGGGCCTGCACGCCGTGGTGCGGATGCCCGGGGGGCGGGAGCGGCAGGTGCTGTCCGCCGCGCGGGCGCGCGGGATAGCGGTGGAAGGACTGACGGCGTTCCGGCACCCGGAGGCGGTACCGCACACCGGTGACAGTGACAGTGACAGTGACGGCAGAGGCCAGGGCAACGGCAACGAAGGGCTGGTCATCGGCTACGCGGCGGCGGCCGAGCGGGCGTACGGAGCGGCGGTCGAGGCGCTGTGCGGGGTACTGGCGGAAGCCGAATGACCGGGCTTCCGGCCCCGCCCGGCACCGCCAGGCAGGCCACCAAGCGACCGGGCCGCCGGAGGAACACCCGGTCAGCGCGTACCGGGCCACCGGCAGGGGCTCAGCGGGCCGACGGACCGGCCACAGGCCCACACCCGGACATCACGCCCCTCACCCACAGCCAAAACCACAGCCACAAGAAGACACGAGTAACCGGATCGCCGGAGCAGTGGGCCGGGTCAGGAGAGGAGGAAGTCCGCCGCGCCCGCCTTGGCCCCCTCGATGAACGCGGAGATCTCGCTGAGCGTGTAGATCAGGGCCGGACCGTCCGGGTCCGAGGACTGCCGGACCGCGACGCGCCCGTCGGCCAGCTTCATCGCTTCGAGGCAGTTGCCTCCGTTGCCACCGCTCCAGGGCTTGTGCCAGCCTTCACCGCCGAGGTCGCGCGCGGGCATGCCGTTGTACACCGGCTCGCCGTCGACTCCTCGTATCCGGTCCTTGATCTGGTCCATTCACAGCTCCTTGCGGAGATCGCTGAGGATCTCCTTTGTGCGTGGTGCGGTTGCGGCATGTGCCGCCATGCGGTCCATGACCTCCAGGTGGGTGGCCACCTCGGGGCGCGCGTCGAGGTAGACGGCGCCGGTCAGATACTCGCTGTAGACCATGTCGGGCAGTTCCGGCACGGCGAACCGGAACAGCACGAAGGGTCCGTAGGTGCCCGGGTGCGGCCCGGACTCGAACTGGGCGACCTGGAGGGTCACGTTCGGCAGCTCGATCACTTCGAGCAGCCGGTCGATCTGGCCGCGCATCACCGCCGCGTCACCGACCGGACGACGCAGCGCCGTCTCGTCCATGACCATCCACAGGCGCGGGGCGTCCTCGCGGGTGAGCAGGGTCTGCCGCTGCATGCGCAGGGCGACGTGCCGTTCGACGCGGTCCGGATCGTCGATCAGCGCACGGCCGATCGCCCCGGATCTGAGCACGCCGCGCGCGTAGTCCTCGGTCTGGAGCAGACCGGGCACGAAGTGCGGTTCGTACGACCTGATGAGGGAGGCGGCGCCCTCCAGGCTCACGTACATCGAGAACCAGCCGGGCAGGATGTCGTGGAACCGCTGCCACCAGCCCGGCTTGTTCGCGTCCTCGGCGAGCTGCACGAAGGCGGCGGCCTCGGCGTCGGTGACGCCGTAGGACTTCAGGAGCATCTGGAGGTACGGGATCTTGAGCGCGACCTCGGCGGTCTCCATGCGGCGGACCGTGGCCGCGGTGACACGGAGTACTTTCGCCGCGTCCTCGCGCTTGAGGCCGGCGGCCTCGCGCAGGTCCTGGAGACGGCGGCCGAGAACGACCTGGCCGACCGTCGGCGCGGACCGCGGTTCACTCACGCCGCATCCCTCCCAGCAGTCCGACCCGACGTCCGACTCGTAGCCCAGTGTCTGAAGTCAGCCGCGCCCGGACGCGCACAACCGTGCGAGAAAGCCGAAGACCAGCCATTCTGCGGCCGATCACCGGTTCATTCCCACACGGTTCATGTCCAGGAGCCGCCAGGCGGCGGGCTGTAGCGAGCAGTCTGCCATGCCTGCTCCCCGGGGCACACTGCACTCTGCACTTTTCAGAGTGGCTCTTGCCAAGTGTTCGCGACGGGGCGATAGTGGCAAGCGTGATTCCGTCTGCGCCTTTAGGAACAGCAGCCGACGAGGCTACGCTCGGTGACCGCTTGGGCATGTCGCCCTTGTTCGCGGTTCGCCGCAGCAGCTTCGAGCTGGCTCCCCATCCGGGCTCCGCCGCACAGGCCCGGCGCATGACGCGCACCCAGCTGACCGGGTGGGGCGCGTGCGAGGACACGTGCGACGCCGCCGCCCTCGTCGTGTCGGAGCTGGTGACGAACGCCATCGTGCACACCGCCAGCCGCCGCATCCACTGCGAGCTGCACGACCTGCGCGGCGACGGGGACGGCGAGCGCGTCCGGATAGCCGTGCGCGACGAGGGGCGCATACCCGGCGACAGCCGGCCCACCGGCCGGATAGCGCCCGAGGAGGAGCACGGCAGAGGGCTGCTGCTGGTCGCCGCGGTCTCCACCGCGTGGGGCGCCCAGGAGACCGGTCCGGGTCTGCTCGTGTGGGCGGAGCTGCCCCGGCAGGCGGGAGCGCCGGGCACGGACCCCGGGCCCGTACCGGACTCGCCCGGCGGAAGCGGCTGGGTCTGGTGACCGGGTGCCCTCCGCTCTCGATGGACTCCAGACCTCGATGTGCCCCCGCATGACGCCGGGGTGAACCACCGCCCGGACCGGGCGGGCGAAGATCGACAAGCGTGCTGAACGGGAACGGATGGGCGTGGTGACGACGGGCGCGACGGGCAGTTTGCGGACGGTGCAGCTGGACTCTCTGGTCGGACTCGCCCGGAGACGGCGCAGTCGGCAGCCGCAGCCACCCGCACCCGTACGCCTGACCGTGCCGGAGGGCATGACCGCGCCGCTCGGCTGCGACGCCGTGGCCGTGCCGGAGAGCTTCGCCCGCGCGATGACGCGGCGGCTGCCGCGGATGGGGTGCGTGTACGCGGCCGACGGGCACTGGTGGTGGCTCGTGCCGTCGGACTCGGACGTGGCGCTCGAATGGCCCGCTCCGGCGCGCTACACGGCGGGCGCCGTGGTGCCGGACGCGGCGCGGGTGCCGGATCTCATCCACTGCCCCGAGGGCGCGGTGCCCTACACCCCGCCGATCCCGCTGTATCTGGCGCTGTGCCGGGTGACGGGGACGACCCCCGCCTGGTCCCGGTCGGTCAACACGCCCTGACCCGCGCCCGCCGAGCCCCCGCACCTGTGGCACGACGGCGCAGTGGCACGGCGACCGCCGTCAGGCGACCGGCTGGGCCGCCGCCTCCCGCACGATCACGAGGAACGCGTCCGTCGCGAGGTCCATGACGACCTCGGCGGCCCGGCCCTCCAGCCGACACCGGCTCGCGAACTCCTCCGCGGGCCAGGAGCCGCGGGGCCCTCCGGCCGGGAACCGCTGCAACACCACTCGTCCATTGATCATCGTTCGTCCCTGCCCCCGTGTCGTGCCTGAAGCGCGGACTCCGGAACGGGTCCGGCGCCCTGTGTGAAGGAGAACGCTGACAGGAGGGGTAAGGACTCGCAACGTGACGAGAATGACACCGAGTTGAGACGGGGCCGGCGGCGTCAGTCGACGTACTCGTCGTGATAGCGCACCCGCGCGCTCCCCGCGGGCGCCCCGAGGGACGTCGCCCGCCCCTCCGGCTTCTCCCACTCCTCCTGCCGCCCGAGGGCGGTGAGGTCCAGGAGGTTCGAGGTGAAGCCGAGGTTGTCGAGACCGCGGTCGAACGTCGCGTACGTGTGGAAGATCCGCTCCCCCGTGCGCAGGAAGCAGCTCAGGCCGGGCCGTTCCTGGAGGTCGCCGTCGGGTTCGCCGCGCAGGGTGGCGCCGAAGTCCTGGTTGAAGTCGGTGAGGTTCGAGGAGTACCAGGGCAGGGTCCAGCCCAGCCGGGCCTTGAACGGCAGGATCTTGGTGAACGGGGCGCGGGAGACCGCCGCGAACGCCGTGCCGCGGGCGCGCAGATGGGCGAGGTGCCCGATCTGGTCGAGGAATCCGGAGCAGCTGGTGCAGCCCGCGTCCCACTCCGGCGCGAACATGAAGTGGTAGACGACGAGTTGGGACCGCCCTTCGAACAGGTCGAGGAGCTCGGCCTTGCCGTCCGGCCCCTCGAAGACGTACGCCTTGTCGATCTCCACCATGGGCAGCTCGCGCCGCCGGGTGTTCAGCGCGTCGCGCGCCCGGGTCGCCGCCTTCTCCAGGGCGAGCAGTTCCTCGCGTGCGGCCTGCCACTCCTGGCGGGTGACCACCTTCGGCAGCCCCATGGTTCCTCCTAGAGTCGTGTCTCCAGAGGGGGGACTCGGAGGGTGCGCGGAACTCATCGGTCCCGGGAGGAAATCTTCGGGGCGGGCCTCAGGGGCGGCCGTGTCCGCTGAGCACGCACTGTTGTCCGCTGAGCCGTGCGCCATCACAATGCTCATGCCAACACGGCAACCCGCACTCCACTCATGCTCCATTCATGCACCACTCTCGACACGGGAGAGGACCCCCCACATGAACCGCACGAGCCCCACGCCCACGAAGCACCCCTTGCGCAAGTCGCTCACCGCCGCGGCGTTCGGTGTCGCGCTGATCGGCGGAACCGCCGCCCCCGCCCTGGCCGTCGACGGCGCGTCGCCCGCCGC
This sequence comes from Streptomyces sp. NPDC088785, assembly GCF_044750685.1. Lineage (NCBI taxonomy): Bacteria > Bacillati > Actinomycetota > Actinomycetes > Kitasatosporales > Streptomycetaceae > Streptomyces > Streptomyces sp. NPDC088785. The sequence continues at coordinate 840,793 of NZ_JBIVKH010000002.1, read as the reverse complement.
TCCCGGGGTCACCGCCGTCTCCTTCGCCGGCACGGTCGCGCTCAGCAACTGTTCCGGCTCCGTCGTCCGGGTCCCCAGCTCCCAGCCGTCGGACCCGGCCCTGGTGATGTCGAACGGCCACTGCCTGGAGTCCGGCTTCCCGGGTCCGGGCGAGGTCGTGGTCAACAAGGCGTCGTCCCGCACGTTCAGCCTCCTGAACTCCGCCGGCAGCAAGGTCGCCACGCTGCGGGCCAGCAAGGTGGCGTACGGCACCATGACGGACACGGACGTCTCGCTGTACCAACTCACCTCCACGTACGCGCAGATAGAGAGCTCGTACGGCATCAAGGCGCTGGAGCTGTCGGCCGCCCACCCGACGCAGGGCACGGCGATCAGCGTGGTCTCCGGATACTGGAAGAAGAAGTACAACTGCTCGATCGACGGCTTCGTCTACCGCCTCAAGGAGGGCGCGTGGACCTGGAAGGACTCGGTCCGCTACACCTCCGCCTGCCAGACGATCGGCGGCACGTCCGGCTCCCCCGTCCTCGACCAGACGACGGGCAAGGTCGTCGCGGTGAACAACACCGGTAACGAGGACGGCCAGCAGTGCACGGAGAACAACCCGTGCGAGGTGGACGCGAACGGCAAGGTGACGGTGCGCCAGGGCATCAACTACGCGCAGGAGACGTACGGGATCGTGCCGTGCGTCGTCGCCGGGAACAAGATCAACCTGTCGGCGCCGGGATGCACGCTGCCCAAGCCGTGACGGCGGCCGGGCGCTCCCCCGCGCGGGGGCGCCCGGTTCCGCGGCGGGGTGGCCGTCGCTGCCGCGCGGCCGGGACGCGGCTCAGGCGGCCAGCTCCGCGAGGAGGCCGCCGATCCGCTCCGCGCACTGCGGCGGCACGCCCCCGGTGTCGTCGACCTGGACCGCGCACGCGGTGGCCGTGTCGATGAGCCGTTCCAGGACGACGGTCACCCGGTGGGCGCCGTCCGAGTGCCGGGCCACGACGGGCAGTTCGGCGGCGGCGAGGTCGGCGGCGTCCCGCGCCTGGGCCAGCGTCCGGTACGCCTCCCGGCGCAGCGCCCACCGCCTGGCCCGGTCCTGCGGGCGGCCGGAGTCCTCGCTCAGCACGTGCCGTACGTAGGCGTGGGCGGCCTCGCGCGCGGCGGCGACCCGCACCCGCACGCCGCCGCCGCGGTGGCCGCCGGGCCCCGGAAGGTGCCCGGCGACCAGCACGATGGCGCAGGCGAGCAGCGTCTCGGTGATCCGGCCCACCGACGCCTGCGGTTCCCCGCCGGCCAGGACGAGGGACAGGACGAGCACGGTGACGACCGCGGTCTGCGCGGCGAAGTGCCGGGTGGCGACGGGAATCAGCGCCCCGCACAGCGCCACGAGCGCGACGGTCCCGGCGGGGCGGGGCAGCAGCGCGGCCAGCCCGGCGAACGCGGCGGCGCCCGCGACGGTCCCGGCGGCCCGGCACAGGACGCGTGAGGCGAGCGGCCCGAGGTCCGGCTTGACGAGGAAGACGGCGGTGGCGGGCAGCCAGTACCAGTGCTGGGGGTGCAGGGCCTGGGCGACGGCGGCGCCGGCCCCGAAGGAGAGCCCGACCCGGACGCCGTACTCGCGCCCGCCGGGCCCGACCGCCCTGCGCAGCACCGCCATCGGACTGTTCGAGACGGCGTGCGGGGCGAGGTCCCGGGTGGTGGACGAGGTGGTGTCCCGGGTGACGTCCCGGGTGGCGTACGGAGTGGTGTCCGGGGTGACGTCCGAGGTGGCGTACGGAGTGGTGTCCGGGGCGCCGGGAGCGGTCGGCCGGCCGTCGTGGGAGGCCGCCGGGGCGTTCCCGCGCCGGGGCCGGGCGGGCGCGTGCCCCGCGTCGAACACCTCGGCGGCCCGCAGCAGCGCCTCGTCGAGTGCGCGCAGCCCGGCGTCGTGGCGGGTCGGCGCGGGCAGCGGTCCCACGGCGGCGCCGTCGCGCACGGCGGCCGCGAGCCGGCGCGGCCCCTCCGCGGCCCGCCCGGGCACCTTCTTCCCGGCCCAGGCCAGCGCGGTGGCGGCCTCGGCGAGCGGCAGTGCGGCGTCGTAGCGGGCCCGCAGCGGTCCGGTCGCGGCGCCGCCTCCGCGCAGGGCGTCCTGCGCCTGGTCGAGGGCGGCGGTCAGGGCGGCGCGGGAGGCCCGCGCCCCGGTGGTCCCGGCGGCCTCGACGAGCCGGGCCACGGCCTCGTACACGGCGGCGACGGCGACGCGCTCACCGTCGTACAGGTATCCGAACCGGTGGACGGGCCGGCCGGCCGCGCGGTTCCCGGTGCGGGCGGCCGGCGAGGGCAGCACGACGCGCAGGACGATCAGCCAGGCGGCGCCGGCCACGAAGAGCAGGGCCCGCTGCCATCCGGCCTCCGGCAGCGGCATCCCGGCACCGACGGCGACGGTCACCAGGAGCTGCGTACCGGCGGCGGACGCGACGGGGCCCACCGCGCTGACGGCGCCGCCGAGCAGCCCGAGCACGGCGAACGCGGCGACGATCACCACCCCGTACCCGAATCCGCCGCCTCCGCCTCCGCCGCCGCCGCCGACCCCGTTCCCCGCGAACGGGCTGAGGGCCGTGCCCACGACCATGCCCGCGCCACCGGCGAGCGCGGGCCCGCCGAGCCGGGTGAGGGCGGCGAGCCGGGGGCCGGGGCGGTCGTTGACTCCGGCGAGCATGGCGCCGAGGGCGAGCAGGACACCGCTGGAGGGGCGCCCGGCGAGGAGGCCGGCGAGCAGCAGCGGCCCCGCGGCGAGCGCACCGCGCACGACGGCGGGCCACGGGACCGGGGCGCGCTGGGCGCGCAGGGCGTGCCCGAGCCAAGGGGGAAGCGGGCGGCGGAACAAGGCGGGCTCCTGTCGTGCACGGGGGTACCGGACGACATCGGCCAGACCTGAACTGGTCCCTCTACGGTAACGGCAGTTCATGGAGGGGAGGGAACACGCGGATTTCCGCAATGTGACACTTGACCGTGCCCACTCCCCCGCTCCACGACGACGACGGCTGGCCGGACGTACCCGGGGACACGGCGCTGACGATCCAGGTGCCGGAGGCGGACCCGTTGGTGCGCACCCCGGCGCGGGCGCATGTGACGGTCCTCTATCCGTTCCTGCCGGCGCACCGGATCGCCGGGGAGACGGACGGCGCGCTGCGCGAGCTGGTCTCGGCCGTCCCGGCGTTCACGCTCACGTTCCGCGGGCTGAGCCGCTGGCCGGGTGTCCTCTATATGGCGCCGTTCCCGGCCGACCCGCTGCGCGCCCTCACGGCGGCGCTGCGGCGGCGCTGGCCGGAGGCGGTCCCGTATCGGGGGATCTTCGGCGCCGACGGTCTCGATCCGCATCTGACGCTCGCGAGCGGGCCGGGCACCGACGACCTCCCCGACGACGACTTCACGGCGGGTCTGCCGCTGCGCGCGCCCGTCACCGAGGTGCGGCTGATCGTGTCGGACGGCGCCGGGACGCCGTGGCGGGACGTGCGCGGCTATCCGCTGGGCCGCCCCGCCTGACAGGTGCGGCTCCGCCTCAGCGGGCCCCCTCCGTCCCGCGGGCGGCGGCGACCGCGGCGGCGAGGAGGTCGTGGGCCCGGTCGACGAGTCCGGCCAGTCCGGCGGGGCCGGGATCCGCTCCGGCGGGGCCGGGATCCGCTCCGGCGGGGCCGCGGTCCGCGACGATGTCGTCGATGCCCCGCAGCCCGGCCCGCTCCAGCAGCCGCTTCTCGTTGGTCACCCACTCCCCGCGCGCGGCGAGCACCGCGTGCGCGGCCGACAGGGCGGCGACGGCGACGGCCCCGACGACCTCGGTCCGCCCGCCCTTCGGCGCGTTCCCGGCCCGCGCGTAGTGCAGGATCGTCCGCGCGCGCCCCCACCACTCCTCGGGCGCGGTGCGGCGCAGCGCGGCCGGATATCCGTCGGGGCGCGGCGCCGTGCCGCGCAGGACGCGGTTGACGGAGAGTTCGGCGACGACGAGGTAGGTCGGGATCCCGGCGAGGTGGAACATCAGCGGCTCCACCCGGAACCGCCCGGCCTCGGCGTCGGCCAGCACCCGTTCGACGTCGTCGAGGTCGCGGTAGTGCACGTCGACGCGCCGCCCCTCGACGGTGAACCAGCCCCCGCCGTTGAAGACCCCGCCGCCCCATCCGCCGATCTCCGAGGCCTCCCCCTCCCATCCGACCCGGCGCAGCGCCTCCGGCGTGAAGAGGCCCTCACCGCCCCGGTAGTAGACGGCGGTGTCCCAGTCGCTGTCGGCGGTGTGGGTCCCCTGCGCACGCGAGCCGCCGAGGGCGACGGCGTGGACCCCGGGGAGGGCGGCCAGGGTGTCGGCGAGCCGGTCGAGGAAGGCCTCGTCGTCGGCCGCGGAACGCGACGCGGTGTGCGAGGCGGAGTGCGGGGCGGAGTGCGACGCGGAGTGCGGTACGGGCTGCGGGGAGCGCGGCGATACGGGCATGGAGGCACCGTACGCACCACCTGCCGCGCCGGCCTCCGCCTCCGCGGCATCCTGCGCCCTGGCCCGAGGGTCAGCCGGGTCCGGCCGGAGGGCGGAGGCCCTGTTCGACGGCCCAGGCGATGTGCTGGATGTGCCCGACCCTGATCCAGGTCTCCAGGTTCCCCGAGCCCCGGGGGCCCGTGCCGGTGGCGCACGCGTGCAGCCAGTTCTCCCCCTCGCTGTAGGCAGCGCCGCGGAATTCCGGGTGCCGCAGGAGGCGGTGGGCGGCGGCGCGGACCCGCTCCGTCCTGTCGGGGCCGGTCAGGGGGGCGCGGGCGAGGAGATGGTGCTCGGCCGTGGTGTAGCGCAGCAGGCCCCAGCGCGGACGGACCTCGTCGGCGCGCGGCCGGTCGGCGGACAGGGCGTGGTCCGTGGCGTAGTCGCCGTACACGACCTCGCGCATGCCCGTCGCGCGTGCCGCCCGTACCGTCTCGTACACCTGCCGGTCCAGGCGCGGCACCTGCTGGAACGGGTGGCCGTCCCCGCCGTCCGGGCCCAGGGGGAACCCTCCGCAGACCAGGACGACCGAGCGCCAGGGTCGCAGCCCGGACAGCAGGTCCACGGCGGTGACGGCGCTCTTCGCGGACCGTTCCGCGTCCACGACGGGCCCGACGTCGAGCAGCAGGTCCAGCTGCGACGGGGGCACGCACAACCTGGATGTCAGGGCCAGCAGTTCGCCGGCCCGCGGCACGGCGGGCTCCTTGTCGACCAGGACGCGCAGGCCGAGACCCCGGCCGCACAGGAAAGCCAGGTCGGCCGCGTGGCGCTGGAGCCTCTCCGGGCGGTCGAGGCCCGTGACCAGGCGCAGCCGGCTGCGCGTCGCCACGTGCCACAGCGCCCGCGCCGACGCCTCCCCGTGCGCCTCCACGTGCCGGGGGTCGATCCAGCCCGCGCGGCCGGCCATCGCCTCGACGAGCGCGTCCACCCTCTCCGTGAGCCAGCCGTCCAGCGCCGCCGGGTCCGGGTCGGGGTCCCGCTGCGGCCACTCGCCCCGGGTCCGTTCACCGACGCGCGGCACCACGGTCCACAGCGGCATGATCCGTGCCCGTGCCCGGTCCGGCAGCGCCCGGTAGGCCGCCACCGTGTTGCGCCGCACGCCCAGTGCCGGGACGTAGATCGGTCGAGCCATGGCGAACAGCCCCCGTCGTCGCGCGAGAACGTCCTGACCGCAGGGTGACCCGGGACGGTCCATCACGAAAGGGGGCGATATCGGGCAACGCACACATCCGGCCAGCCGTCGGAGAAAGAGCGTCGCAAGACACGTCGTATCGTATGTATGTGCGCAGGAGTCCGGGGTAACCGCAGCCGTGCGGGGAGACGCATCCATACGACGAGAGGCAGGGCCGGCGGCAATGAGTACCGTGGCAGTTCACGAGCAGGCGCACATCACGGCCGATCAGGTCGAGGCAAGTCTGATTGAGCGTGCCTACGCCGATCCCGCCTCCGTGCGCCCGAAGGATGCCCGCGAGCTGGGCAAGCACTTCTTCGACCGCCTCACCCAGCTCGAAGAGGGCACGCACGAGTACAGCTACGTGCGCAATGTGCTGATCGAGATGAACCTCTCCCTGGTGCGGTACGCGGCCTCGCGCTTCAAGCACCGCGGCCAGGAGGAGATGGAGGACATCGTCCAGGTCGGCACGATCGGCCTGATCAAGGCGATCGACCGGTTCGAGCTGACCCGCGAGGTCGAGTTCACCTCTTTCGCCGTGCCGTACATCGTCGGTGAGATAAAGCGCTTCTTCCGCGACACCTCGTGGGCCGTGCACGTGCCGCGCCGGCTCCAGGAGGCGCGCATCGAGCTGTCCAAGGCCACCGAGGAGCTGCACACCCGGCTGGGCCGCACGCCGTCGACGGCGGAGCTGGCCGAGCTGATGCAGCTCGACGTGTCGGAGGTCGCCGAGGCGCAGAAGGCGTCCAACGGTTACAACAGCGTCTCCCTCGACGCGGCGGTCAACGGCTCGGACGACGAGTCCGACACCATGCTCGCCGACTTCATCGGTGTCGACGAGGACCGCTTCGAGCTCGTCGAGAACTTCCACTCCCTCGCGCCGCTGGTCGCGGACCTGGACGAGCGGGACCGCCGCCTGATCCACCTGCGCTTCGTCGAGGAGCGCACCCAGCAGGACATCGCGGACGAGCTCGGCTACTCGCAGATGCACGTCTCCCGCCTGATCACCAAGGTCGTCGGCAAGCTCCGCGCCGGCCTGATGGCCACCGAGTAACACCTCCACGCGGCTCCCGCCGGTACCCACCGGTCCTCGTCGAGAAGGCTCCGCACCCCCGTTCCCCCGGGTGGTGCGGAGCCTTTTCGCGTGCCCGGACAACCGGTGATGTGCCGCCGGGTGCCCGGACCGGCGGTGCGCCGAGGGCCCCGGACCGGGCGGTCGCCGGTCCGGGGCCCTCGGTGACGGTCGTCGGTGACGGCCCTCGGTGACGGTCAGCCGCTCGCGCGGGCCGCGCCCTCCGCCGGGCTCTCCCACACTCCCGTCGGCGCCTCGACCACGTCCAGGAACACCTGGTCGGCCTCCGGCCAGCGCTCGTGCACCGTCCGCTTGATGCGCTCGCTCACCAGCTCCAGCTGCTCGCTCTCCAGGCCGGGCACGAGGTCGATCCGCGCCGCGACCAGCGTCGAGTCCATCCCCAGCCGCATGATGTGCAGCGCGGCGACGGCCTCGATCTCCGGCTGCTCGTCGAGCAGTTCACGGATGTCGTGGTGCAGCTTGGGGTCGCCCTCGCCGATCAGCTGGTCGCGGGCGCTGCGCCCGAGGCGGTAGGCGACGAACACCAGCAGCGCCCCGATGACGACGGACGCGGCCGCCTCCCACTCGATGTGGCCCGTCATCCGGTGCAGGACCAGACCGGCGGCCGCCAGCACGACGCCGATGACGGCCGTCGCGTCCTCGGCGAGCACCGTGCGCAGCGCCGGGTCCGAGCCGATGCCGTCGCCGGGCTGCTTGCGCACCTGGTGCACGGCGCGGGCCAGCGAGGTGCCCTCCGCGACGAAGGCGACGCCCAGCACGACGAGTCCGACGACGAATCCGCTCTTGGACTCCTCGGCACCGCCCTTGGTGAACGCCTCGAACCCCTGGAAGAAGGAGAAGCAGCCGCCCATGACGAAGATGCCCACGGCGGCGAGGAGCGACCAGAAGAAGCGCTCCTTGCCGTAGCCGAAGGGGTGCTGGCGGTCGGCGGGGCGCCTGCTGCGCCGCAGCGCGGCGAGCAGGAACACCTCGTTGAGGCTGTCGGCGACGGAGTGGGCCGCCTCCGACAGCAGCGCGGGGGACCCGGCGAAGAGTCCGCCGACCGCCTTGGCCACGGCGATCAGCAGATTCGCGCCGAGTGCCACCAGCACCGTGAAACGGGTCTTGCGGTCCTCCGAGGACTCCGCGGGCTCCTTGGACTCCTTGGATTCCTGTGACGCGTCGGACTCCTGGGACGTGTCGGACTCCTGTGACGTGTCGGACTCCGCGGACTCCTGGGACTCCGCGGACTCCTTGGATCCCTGCTCGGATGATGTATCGGTCACGTCGGCATCTCGCAGTCGTCGGGGAAGGGTGAAGCGCTGGACAGCGAACTTCCGGATAACCGGGGCCGATGCCCGTAAACCCGACGCCCCCGCCGGCCGACACGCACGCGACCGCGCGTGACCACCGTGACTACTGAGCCGCGAGCCGCTTCAGGTCGACCGTCTCACCGTCCGCGGGCTGGTCCGGGCTGACTTTCTTGCCGTAGTCGGAGAACGTGGTCGTCTCCGGCTCGCTGCCCCCGGTCGTGGTGACCTTGAGGATGTACGGCTTGCCCTCCGCGGCGACGTACAGGGTGGTCTTCTCGCCGCCCTTGGTCTTGTGCAGGGCCAGCGCCTTCGTGCCGTCGATGGTGCTGGTGCCGCCCTTCTTCAGGCCCTTGCGCTCCGACTTGTCCTCGTCCATCGCGGCGAGCAGGCCCTGCTTGTCGCACAGCCCGGTGATCTGGTCGTCCTGGGCGGGGACCTCGACCCACTTGCCGGCGACCTTCGGCACCAGTTTCCCGGCGCCGGGCTGCTGCTTGAGGCTGGAGCGCCAGTACTGCTCGTCGCCCTTCAGGTAGAACGTGGCCTTCACGTGCCTGACCTCGGCCTTCGCGCCCGAGACGGAGACCGTGCCCTGACAGTTCTTCTGCTGGTCGACCGCGATGTCGATGGCGACCGGCTCACCGCCGCTCTGGCGCACCTTGCCCTTCATGCGCAGGGACTCGGCCTCGCGCGTGGCGGCCACCGCCTTGTCCGCGACCTTGTCGGCGCTGTCTCCCTGGAACGGCTCGTCGCCGTCGCCCCCGCCGCACGCGGCCAGGCCCGTGACCGATATACCCGCGACCATGCACGCTGCGACTGTCCGTGCGATGCGCATCAGACCGCCTTCCCGCGGAGGCGTTCCCGCCCCCGCTCACCGAGAGTTCGAAGTGAGGAAACGCCCGGATACCCTTGGCGATCTCCGGAACACGCGGAAGCCATCATTCCGTAAAATTCGGCTCAAAAAGCGATGTCGGCGCGGCGTGGACGCCCGTGCCGGGCCGGTTCAGCCGCGCGCGTTGCGGGCCAGTTCCAGCCCCTTCGCCGGCCACCAGACCCCCGCCGCCGGTCCGCCCCGGCACGTCCCGTCCGACTCCCCGGGCCGCTTCACCCACAGATACGCGTCGATCAGCGGGTTCCTGGTGCGCGTGGTCGGCGCGACGCCCAGGGCGCGGCCGGGCGGGTTGCACCAGGCGTCCGCGCCCGCGTAGGGGCCGTTGCCGTTGCGGCTGGTGTCGATGACGACGCGCTTGCCGCCGCCGAGGGCCGCCACCAGACGGCGCCCGTAGTCCGCGCTCTCCTTGTTCGTACGGTAGTTGGAGACGTTCAGCGCCACCCCGTCGGCCCTGCCGACGCCCGCGGAGCGCAGCGCCGCCGCGAGCCGCCCGACGTCCGGGATCCAGCCGGGGTTGCCCGCGTCCAGGTAGACCCGGGTGCGCGGGAGCGCGGAGAACCGGTTCACCGCGTAGGTCAGCAGCGCGTTGCGCTCCTTCGGGTCGGCCCCCGCGCAGCCCGCCACCGTCGAGGCCACCGCGTCCGGCTCCACGATCACGTACGCGGACCGGGTGCCGATGCCGGAGGCGAAGGAGTCGACGTAGGCGCGGTAGGCGGCCGCGCCGTCGGCGCCGCCCGCCGAGTGCAGCCCGCAGTCGCGGTGCGGGATGTCGTAGGCGACCAGAACCGGGGTGCGGTGGGCGCGGGCCGCGGCCCGGGTGACGGAGCCGACCGCGGGGCCGGGCCCCGCGCCGTTGAGCCAGGTCGCCTGGGGGCGGGTGGCGATGCGGTCGATGAGGCGGGCGTCGGCCGGGCGGCGCTGGGCGCGGTAGGCCGCCGCCTGGCGGGCCGCCGCCGAGCCGGGGTCCACCCAGAACGCGGCGGCCGGGCCGTCCGAGGGGGCCGCGGCCGTCGCCGGGGCCAGGGCGAGGAACGCGGTCAGCAGAGCGCCGAGGACCGGGCGCGGAGACAGGGACATGGCCGGATGATCGTCGGGGGCCCGGCCCAACGGGCCCCGCGACGGGCCGGGTTGCCCCCGAATGCACTCGTTCGGCCGCGCGGTGCGCGCCCCGGCTCAGGACGCGGCGCGCTCCGCCCGGCAGATCACCCCGTACAGGAGCGCCGACAGCGCGGTCCCGATGAACCACGAGTACGCCGCGACGTCGTCGAAGTACGGCACCAGGGCGAGGACGACGGCCAGCGCCGCCGCGGGGACGAAGGCCGCGAGCGCCTTCGGGTTCACGCCGTGCCGGTAGTAGTAGCGCGAGCCGGGCGTCGCGTCGAAGAGCGCGGCGGTGTCGATCCTGCCGCGCTTCACCCAGAAGTAGTCGAGCATGATGATGCCGAACAGCGGTCCCAGGAAGGCGCCCAGGCCGCCGAGGAAGTAGTTCACGACGTTCGGGTTCGAGTACAGGTTCCACGGCGTCACCACCAGTGCCGCCACCGTCGAGATCGCGCCGCCCACCTTGAACGTGATCCGCTGCGGCCACACGTTCGCCAGGTCGTAGGCGGGCGACACGAAGTTGGCGACGATGTTCACGCCCATCGTGGCGACCGCGAAGGTCAGCGCGCCGAAGACGAGGACCCAGGTGTTGCCGATCCGCGCCACGAGCAGCGCCGGATCGGTGATCGCCTCCCCGAACACCTCGACGCTGCCCGCCGTCACCATCACCGAGAGGATCACGAACGCGGTGGAGTTGACCGGCAGGCCCCAGAAGTTGCCGCGCCGGACCGTGCGGTAGCCGGGGGCGAAGCGCGAGAAGTCGCAGAAGTTGAGCATCAGCGTGCCGTAGGTCGCGAGGATCAGCCCTATCGCGCCGAACCACTGCCGGACCTGCTCGCCCGTCGGGACCGGGTGCGGGGTGGTGGTCAGGGAGATCGTCCAGCCGGCCTTCGCCCAGATCCAGACGGCGAGGGCGAGCATCACCACCCAGATCGCCGGTCCGCAGAAGTCCTGGAACCTGCGGACCGACTCCATGCCCTGCGTGATGATCAGGAACTGCACCAGCCACAGCGTGAGGAACGACGCCCAGCCCAGCGCGTGCAGGCCGAGGAAGGAGTGGCGGGTCCACGACTCCATGCCGGGGAACGCGGCGAGCACCATCACGTTCACCGCCACCGACGCCAGGTAGGTCTGGATGCCGTACCACATGATGGCGATGACGGCCCGGACGAGGGCCGGGATGTTGGCGCCCCAGACGCCGAAGCCGATCCGGCTGACGACCGGGAAGGGCACACCGTGGCGCTGGCCGATGCGGCCCATCGCGTTGCAGCCCGCGTAGATGAGGACGAAGCCGATCAGCAGGGCGGTGAAGATCTGCCAGGCGTTGAGGCCGAGCACCAACAGGCCCGCCGCGAAGGTGTAGTTGCCGAGGTTGTGGACGTCGGACATCCACAGGGCGAAGAGGTCGTAGACCTTCCAGGTGCGCTGCCCGTCGCCCGCGGGCGCCAGGTCCTCGTTGACCAGACGCGGGTCGGGGACGAAGTCACCGCCGTCCGACGACGACGCCTGCACGGGTTCGGCCACGGACATGAGAGCCTCCTGGATCCCGGGACATCTTTGGTATACCAAAGCGTCGCCATGGTCCCGCTCCGGGTGACTCCCGGCAATGACCGGGCAGTTACGTCTCGGTAAACCGGTCCCGGCCGGATCGGCGAGGATGGGGGCATGACGACGGCCGAACCGCTGGGCGCGGTGCGCGAGCGGGTGCTCGGCGCGTTGCGCGGGGACATCGTCGCCGGACGGCTGCGGCCCGGCGACCGGCTCGTCGAGCGGGAGCTGGCCGAGCGGTTCGGGGTGTCACGGGTGCCGGTGCGCGAGGCGGTACGGGCGCTGGTCGCCGAGGGCTTCGTCACCTTCGACACGCCCCGGCGCGCGGTCGTGCGCACGCTGACCCGCACCGATGTCGCGGAACTCTTCGAGCTGCGCGAGGCGTTGGAGGTCTACGCGGCCGGGCTCGCCGCCGAGCGGGCGGGCGGGGCGGAGCTGGCGCGGCTCGCCCTGCTGCTCGACCGCGCCGCGGAGGCGACCCGGACGGACGACGCGGAGACCCTGACCGAGGTCAACTCCCGCTTCCACGACGACCTGCTGGCCCTGGCCGGCAACAGCCTCCTCGTCACCGTCATGCACCCGGTCGCCGGACGCCTGCGCTGGCTGACCCGGCGCAACGAGGAGTGGCCGCAGCAGCTCGCCGAGCACCGCGAGCTGTACGCGGCCGTGGCCGCGGGGGACGCGGGGCGGGCGCGCTCCGTCGCGCTGGACCACGTACGCGCGAACTACCGCTCGACCGTGCGCCATCTGTTCGGCGGCCTCGACGGCGCCGACGACACCCGCTCCCCCGGCTTCCCGGACGGCACGGGCCTCACTCCGCCTTGATGGTCCGCATCCGCCCGTACGCGTACACGCAGCCGGCGAGCGCCAGGTCGGACAGGAGCATGAAGCCGATGGAGTACGAGTCCTTGGCGCTGTAGATGGCGCCCATCACCAGCGGCGGGACGAAGCCGCCGAGGCCGCCCATCGCGCCGACGATGCCGGTGACCGAGCCGACCTGCGGCTGCGGGGTGACCTGCGAGACGAGGGCGAAGACGGAGCCGCTCGCGGTGCCCAGGCCCGCCGCCATCAGCAGGAAGCAGACGGTGCCCATCGGGTTCAGCTGCGGGTCGAACGCCTGGAGGATCGCGAACACGGCGACGACGGCGAGGGCGCACGAGGTGACGACCGCCGGATGGACGCGGTCCGAGAGCCAGCCGCCGACGGGCCGGAAGACGACGGTGACCAGGGCGAAGCCGGCGGCCTTGGTGCCCGCGTCGGTGGGGCTGAGCTCGTACCAGGTCTTCAGGTACGTCGGCAGGTACACGCCGAAGGCGACGATGCCGCCGAAGCCGATCGCGTAGAGCGCGGAGAGTTCCCAGGTGACGCGGAGCCGGCCGGCCGAGCCGAGCCGCCGGGCCAGGGACGTCGTGGGGATCTTGCGGTCGGGGTGGTCGGAGATGAGGACGGCCGCCAGGACCGCGTACGCGGCGAGCGCGATGGCGACGACGATGAACGGCAGGTTCTCGCCGTGCTTGGCCATGCGCGGGGTGAAGTAGCCGGAGAGGGCGACACCGCCCATGCCCATGCCGAAGACGCCGAGCGCGAGACCGCGGTGGGCGGGCGGGAACCAGGAGTTCACCAGCGGGATGCCGATGGCGAAGGTGGTGCCGCCGAGACCCAGCAGGAAGCCCACGACGATCATCGCGAGGAAGTTGTGCCGGGCCGGGATCACCAGCAGCACCGGGATGATGGTGAGCGCCGAGATCAGCGGGAACAGCAGCCTGGCGCCGTAGCGGTCGGTGAGCGCGCCGACCGGGATGCGGCCCAGCGAGCCCACGAGCACGGGCACCGCGACCAGGAAGGACTGGGCGAACGAGCTGAGGCCCAGGTCCGATCCGAAGACTCCGGCGAGCGGCGCGATCAGGTTCCAGGCCCAGAAGGTGAGCGCGAAGCCCACCGTGGCCACGGCCAGGTTGCGGTAGGCGGCGACCGGGGGCTTGAGGTGCTGCGGAGTCTCCGTTGGCGTCACTCCTTCACGCTAGGAAGGGTCACCTGCCCGCACCTGATCTGTTGCTCCGTTCGGTGGCTCCCGGCGCACCGGCAGGCCGGCGGCGCGCGCGGCGCCGCCGAGCACGTCCCGCAGCATGGCGGGGGTGAGCCGGCCGGTGAAGGTGTTCCGCTGGCTGACGTGGAAGCAGCCGAACAGGGCGAGTCCGTCGAGGTCGGCGCGGGCGCCGTGGGCGAAGGCGGGGCGCGGGCGGGGCACGGTCCAGCCCGCCTCGGCGAAGGCGGGCAGCGCCGCCTGCCAGCCGAACGCGCCGAGCACGACGACGGCGCGCAGGGTGGGCCGCAGCAGGTCCAGCTCGCGCACCAGCCAGGGGCGGCAGGTGTCGCGCTCGGCGGGGGTGGGCCTGTTGGCGGGCGGCGCGCAGCGCACGGGGGACGTGATGCGGACGCCGCGCAGGGTCAGGCCGTCGTCGGCGGCGACGGCGTCCGGGCGGGAGGCGAGCCCGAGGTCGTACAGGGCGCGGTAGAGCACCTCGCCGGAGCGGTCGCCGGTGAACATCCGGCCGGTGCGGTTGGCGCCGTGCGCGGCCGGGGCGAGGCCCACCAGCAGCAGCGACGCGTCGGACGGGCCGAAGCCGGGGACCGGTCTGCCCCAGTACGTCTCGTCGGCGAAGGCCGCCCGCCGGGTGCGCGCGACCTCCTCCCGCCAGGCGACGAGCCGCGGGCAGGCCCGGCAGCCGGTGATCCGCTCGTCCAGAGTGCGCAGTGCGTCCGCCATATCCGCCACGGTAGGGCCCCGGGCCGGCCGGCGCGGGGCCGGGCGGTCTACGTGAAGGCGGCGCCGAGCGCCACGAAGCCGCAGATCAGCACGAACAGCAGGGCGAGCAGCGGCCACACGAACCGCAGGTAGCGGTCGTAGCCGACCTTGGCGAGGGCCACGCCGCCGATGGTGACGGCGGTGGTCGGCACCCACAGGTTCATCCAGCCGCTGGCCGCCTCCCAGGCGGTGACGACGACCGCGCGCGAGACGCCGGCGAAGTCGGCGAGCGGGGCGAGGATCGGCATGGCGAGGGTGGCGTGTCCGGACGTGGACGGGATGAGGAAGGCCAGCGGCAGGTTCACGACGAAGACGATGATCGCGAAGATGCCGGACGAGGTGCCCTTCACGACGCCCTCGATGGCGTGCAGCACGGTGTCGGTGATCTTCGAGTTGTTCATGATCACGGTGACGCCGCGGGCCAGCAGGATGACCAGGGCGGGCGAGACGAAGTCGGCGGCGCCCTGGATGATCGTGGAGCTGATCTTCTGCTCCCCCATCCGGGCGACCAGGCCGACGAGGACGGCCGCGCACAGGAACAGCGCCGCCAGCTGCGGGAAGGACCAGCCGAGCTCGAAGCCGTACGGGGTCGCGTCCGCGTCGCCGGTCAGGGCGCTCGCCCAGGGCACCACCGAGAAGATCATGAACGCGAAGACGAGCGCCGTGACGACGAGGACGGCTCGGTGCAGCCGGGTCAGCTCGGGCACCTCGGCCCCGGCGGCGTCCGACGTCTCGCGGTCCCCCGGCAGGAACCCGGAGAGCGAGCGCCCGGGGTCCTTCCGCACCCGCTTCGCGTACCGGATGACGTAGGCGACCGTCACCGCGGTCAGCACCACCCACATCACGAAGCGGAGCACGATGCCGTCGCCGAGGGAGATGTCGGCGGCCGAGGAGGCGACGCCGGTGGCGAACGGGTTGACGGTGGAGCACAGCACGCCGACCCCGGCGCCGAGGATGATCGCGCCGACCGCCGTCATCCGGTCGTAGCCGAGCGCGAGCATCAGCGGCACGATCAGGCCGTAGAACCCGAGGGTCTCCTCGGCGAAGCCCTCGACCGTGCCGAGCACGGAGAAGACCACCATGACACCGGCGATGAGCAGCGCCCCGCGCGAGCGCAGCCGGTGGGCGAGCAGGCCGATGCCGCGGTCGAGGGCGCCGGTGGCGAAGACGACGGTGATGAACGCGCCGATGGCCAGCACGAACAGGAAGACACCGGCGCTGCCGTACAGGTCGCCGGAGTTGTCCGGCCCGACGAGGGAGGTCTTGGCGTCCTGGATGCCGTAGAGGCCGTTGACCGGGGAGAGGAAGAGGTCGTTGAGGCGGTCGACGAAGGACTGGCCGGAGGGGACGCGGTGGTAGGTCCCCTCGACCGGGGCGCCGGCGTCGTTGCGGTCGTACTGGCCCGAGGGGATCAGGAAGGCCAGCAGCCAGACCGCGACGGTGACGACGGCGAGGACGGTGAGGGCGCTGGGGAAGGTGAACTTCTTCTTCTCCGGCCTGCGGGCCGTCTCGGTGCTCATGCCCGCTCCTCGCGGGTGAAGTCCGCCGCGTACCCGGTGACGAACGCGCACATCGCGACGACGGTGGCGCGCAGCTCGGAGAGCAGGACGCGCTCGTTCGGGGCGTGCAGGTTGCACTGGTTGTCCTGGGCGCCGAAGAGCAGCACCTCGGCGCGCGGGGCGGCCTGGGCGAGCCCGTTGACCAGCGGGATGGACCCGCCGGTCGCGATGTACGAGGCGTCGGTGCCCCACGCCTTCGCGAGCGCGGCGCGGGCGGCGCGGTAGGCGGGGCCGTCGGTGGCCGCCTCGTAGCCGGGTCCGGTGTCGCCGGGGGTGACGGTGAGCGGGACGCCGAACGGCTTGAGGGCGCTCAGGTGGCGGACCAGGGCGGCCTGGGCCTCCTGCGGGTCCTGGCGGGGGTGGAAGCGGAGGTTGAGCTTGGCGCGGGCGTACGGGACCACGGCGGACGCGGCATGGTCCACGCCGGGGGCGTCGACGCCGATGACGGTGATCGCGGGGCCGCTCCACAGGCGCTCGCCGAGGGTGCCGCTGCCGAGCAGCGGGAGGCCCGCCTCGACGCCCGCGAGGTCGCGGAACTCGTCCTCGGTGAAGCCGGCGCCGGTCCACTCGTCGCGCCGCAGCCCCTCGACGGCGACGTCGCCGTGCACGTCGTGCAGGGTGGCCAGGGCCTTGAGCAGGACGAGCAGCGCGTCGGGGGCGGCGCCGCCGAACTCGCCGCTGTGCCGGGGCTCGCGCAGCGTGCGGACCTCGACGATCACCTCGGCGGCGCCGCGCAGGCCGGTGGTGAGGGTGGGGGTGCCCGGACGGACGTTGCCGAGGTCGGCGATGACCATGGCGTCGCAGGCGAACCGGTCCGGGTCGGTGGGCGGGTAGGTGTCGAAGGGGCTGCCGTACTCCTCCTGCCCCTCGAAGACGATCTTGACGCCGACCGGCGGGCGGCCGCCGAAGGCGCGGAGCATGCCGAGGTGCGCGATGACGTTCGACTTGTCGTCGGCGATGCCGCGCGCCCGCAGCCCCTCCTCGCCGCCCTCCGTGACGGGGGTCGGCTCGAACGGCGGGGAGTCCCACAGGCTCTCGTCGCCGGGCGGCTGGACGTCGTAGTGCGAGTAGAGCAGGACGGTCGGGGCGTCCGGGGTCGGCGGCGGGATCTCGCCGAAGATCACCGGTGCGGTGTCGGGCAGGTCGATGGTCTCGATCCGGTCGACACCGGCGTCGCGCAGCAGCCCGACGAGCAGGTCGTGGGCCTCGCGGACCGGCTCGGGCGGGAAGCCCGGGAAGGCGATCGACGGGATGGCGGCGAGCCGTTCCAGGTCGGCCCGCAGTCCGTCCATCAGCCGGTCGGCCGTCGCCCGGGGGTCCTGGGGGTCCTGTGGATCTGCCATGACGTACGCGCCCCTCGCTGGGTTGTTTCGTGCGGTTCGTCCGGATTATCCGGGTCGGGGCGGGGCGGTTCGTCCGTGGCTCGCCGACGGGGACGGCAACGGGATTAAGGTCGGGGCATGGCAGCGAGGACATCGCAGACGTCGGGACCGGGCGCGACGGGCCCGGCCGGAGCGCCGAAGGACCCGGCGCAGGCCGCGCGGGCGGCGGCACCGGCCGGCGGCGAGAGCGTGCGCGTCGACAGCTGGATCTGGGCCGTGCGGCTGGTCAAGACGCGCTCGGCGGGCGCGGCGGCCTGCAAGGGCGGGCACGTGAAGGTCAACGGGACGAGCGTGAAGCCCGCGCACGCGGTGCGCGTCGGCGACGAGGTGCGGCTGCGCCGGCCCGGCCACCACGAACAGGTGGTCGTGGTGAAGCGGCTGATCCGCAAGCGGGTCGGGGCGCCGGTCGCCGTCGAGGCGTACGTCGACAACAGCCCGCCGCCCCCGCCGCGCGAGGTCGTGGCGCCGGTCGGCATCCGCGACCGGGGCACCGGCCGGCCCACCAAGCGCGACCGGCGCGAACTGGAGCGGCTGCGCGGCGTCTTCGGTCAGGGGCCGGACGAGGAGAGCGGTCCCGGGCAGCACTGAACCGGGGTCCACCGCGGTGGACCCCGGCCCGGCGCCGGCGGCTCAGGCGCCACGGCGCACCAGCGCCAGCAGCTCCCGGTTCCGGTCGCGCCGCGCCCGGGCGAGGATGCCGAGGGGGATCAGCAGGAGCAGCGGGGTCGCCGCGTTCTCCCCGCCGAAGGAGACGATCTGGGTGACGCACGCGCCGATCATCAGGGCGCCGAGCGCGATCGGCGCGACACCGGACAGGACGGGCACCAGCAGGGCGACGGCCCCGGCGAGTTCGAGTGCGCCGATGACGTACATGCCGGTGGCGCCCCAGCCGATCGTCTCGAAGGAGTCGACCGCCGCGGAGACCGCGAAGAGCTTCGGCAGGGCGCTCGCGAGGGCGAAGAACGCGGCGAGCACGACCGTGGTCGTGGTGAGCGCGATCCGGGCGCGACGCGAGCGGGCGGGGGCGGTGGTGGTGGCCGGGGCGGCTGCGAGGTTCGTCATGACGGTCTCCTGAGCGGTGCGGGCGGGTCGGTCGCTGTCACCCCTGTAGACCCGGCCCCCCGCCCGAACTCATCGCCCCCCGCGGCCCTTTGTCAGGCGGGGGTCGCCCGCGCCCACACCCGGTCGTCGGTGAGGTACCGGTCCACCGCCAGACCGGCCGCCGCCAGCGCCCGCTCGAACTCCCCCGGGGTCATCGGCAGGACCCGGTACGTCTGCGTCCACACGGCGTCCGGGAACAGGTACTCCACCGTCGCCGAGCGCACCCCGCCGCCGACCGGCTCCGACGCCGCCATGCGGATGGTGAACCCCTGGTCCGCGAAGTGGCGCTCGCGCGGCAGGTCCTCGTACGCGCCGTCGCGCACCCGCTGGATCAGGACGCAGCCGTCGTCGGCGACGTGCCGCCGGACCGTGTCGAGCATGCCGCGCCGCACCGCGCCGTCCCCGGTGTTGACCAGCAGCGAGGCGAGCAGGACGACGTCGAACGTCTCCCCGCCCAGGTCCAGGTCCTCGATGGCGGAGCGGACCGTGCGGGCGCCGCGCACCCGCTCCAGCATGTCGGGCGACTCGTCCACCGCCGTGACCTCGAAGCCCCGCTCCAGCAGGGCGTGCGTCACCCGGCCGACCCCGCAGCCCAGTTCGAGCACGCGGGCGCCCGCGGGCACGGCGGCCGCGATGATGTCCGGCTCGTCCTCGACGGGCAGCCGCGCGTACAGCTCCACCGCGCAGCCGTCCGGCGTGATGGCTCCCGGCCCCGTCCCCTCGTATCCCCTACGCGTCTCAAGGCCCATGCCCGCAGAACGTCCCGGCCCCGCCGCGGGTTCCTCACAGCCGGAACCAGCCCCGCCCCGGGTACCAGTGGCCGCCCGCGTCGAGGTGGCCGAGGACGGCGCGCTGGAGACCGGTGCGGCGGGGCAGCCGGGCGCGCGGGGTCTCGGTGCCGCCGAAGACGAAAGTGACCGGGGTGTCGTCCTCGGCGGGCCGGGGCGCGGCCCCCGGCGCCGGGCGGACCGGCTCGAAACGGTCCTGGAAGCGGACGATGTTGGAGTCGGCCGGCAGGTACCTCCGCAGCTGCTCGTCCAGGAGCCAGGAGTCGCAGACGGCGACCCGCACCGGCTCCCGCGGAAAGTGCCGGGCGAAGAACTCCCGGGCGCGCGCGATCGAGTCGTCGCAGGCATCCGGGGTGAACGGCCCGCGGAAGTCGGGGATGTGCACGCTCAGACACGGGTCGCCGGGCCCCGCGCCGGCGCCGGCGGCCGCGACCGCCGCCCCGGTCCGCCCGTCCAGGCGCTGCCGCTCGAACTGCAACCGCCCCAACTGGTAGAGCTCGCCGCGGAAGTGCCGGGTCGGCCACCAGGGCACGAGCAGGCCCGTGGTGCCGAACCGCCGGCGGTGCACGGCGAGATTGCGGCCGAGGTCGGCGAGCGAGTGCCGGGAGACGTCGTCGGGGACGCCGTGCCCGCGGTGCAGGGCCCGGGTGTGCGGCAGCGCGGCCACGAACACGAACACGGCGAAGCAGCGGCCGAGCGCGCCCGCCGCGGCCGGGACGTCCGGCAGGCCCGTCCCTCCTTCCGGGGTCCCGAGCCGCCACAGCAGCCCGCTGACGGCCCGCGTCAGCAGCTCGGTCAGCTCCGCCGACGCCGTCACCTCGCGGTGCAGGACGAGCAGTTCGCCGATGTCCTCGTGCGGGACGGCCAGGTCCAGCAGCACGTCGGGCAGGTCGGACGCGGACGGCAGGGCCGCCGCGCGCCGGGGTATGCGGGGGTCCTCCAGGGCGGCGAGCCAGGCGGCGCACCCCGGGTCGCCGCTGAGCGTCGCCGCCAGGACCGCCGCGGCGTCTCCTTCGTCCAGCCTGGTCATGGACCCAACGTACGCGCCCGGCGGGCCACCAGTGCCGCCGTCAGGTGCTGGAGATCGGCGGGCCGGCCGGGCGAGAGGCCGGTCAGCCGGGCGATGCGGCGGATGCGGTAGTCCACGGTGTTGGGGTGGATGTGCAGGGCGGCGGCGCAGCCGCGCCGGTCCAGGCCGTGCCGCAGGTACGTCTCCAGGGTGCGCAGCAGCTCCGGCTTGCCGTCCAGGGGGCGCAGCAGCCGGGCGAGCCCTTCGAGGGCGACGCTGGGGCGGCTGAGCTGGTAGTCGAGGAGGACGTCGGCGAGCCGGTACAGGCCCGGGCCGCGGCCGGTGCGCTCGACCAGGTCGACGATCTCGGTGTTCTCGGCGACGGCGGCGGCCACCTCGGCGGGTTCCGCGACGGCCGCGGCGGCGGTGACCGGGACGCCGGCCGCGCCGGACACCGCGTCGATCAGGGCGCACAGCGCGGACCAGGGCGGGGTGTCGGCGAGCGGCAGCAGCGCCGTGCCGCCGGAGCCGTCGAGCGAGGTCAGGGCCGGTTCGCCGGTGCCCGCGCCGAACGCGTCGAGAGCGGCGCGGACCCGGCGGATCTTGCGCCGGGCGGCGACGCCCGCACCGGGTCCGGGCAGCGTCTCGTCGGGGTGGGTGCCCAGCCGCAGGGTCAGCGCGGCATAGCGGGCGGCGGGCCGCTGGACGCCGGGCCGCTCGCCCGCGTCGCCCGCCAGCAGCGCGGCGAGCAGGGCGTGCCGTCCGCCGTGCTCCTGGCTGTCGAGGATGGCGCGGGCCTGGAGGTAGGCGCGGCTCACGGCGGAGGTCACCTGCTGCTGGAGCACCATGATCCGGTCGACGGCCTCCTTGAGGTCGGGCAGTTCGGCGGGACGGGCGTCCTGCGACAGCTCGGACCAGCACATCGCCGTACCGATCTGGTAGGCGGTGAGGATCGCGTCCAGCGGGACGCCCTCCTCGGCGCGCTGGGCCGCGGAGTCGCGCTGCTGGGCGAGTTCGGCGTCGGTGGCGGGCCTGCGGTGCTCGATGACGTCGGCGAGCAGCCGCAGCGTGTACTGGACGATGTCGGCGATGTCCCCGGCGATCTCCTCGCCGGGCAGCTCGGCGTAGACGGGCAGTTCGCTGCGCAGCCGGGTCACCACCCGCCGGGTGAGGGCGGGGACGCGGGCCCGCAGCCGCGCGGCGGCCGGGACGCCCGCGACGATCAGCGGGCCCGTGGCCCCGGTCTTGTCACGCGTCACAACTTTCCCCCGGTAAGTCTGCGTTACCGACCAGTTAAGCGCTGCCCCACGAGTCTGCATCATGTGCGGCGACCCCATCCATGCCCCACCGTGAGATTCAGGGAGCCGCACCGTGAACTCTTTGC
This sequence comes from Streptomyces sp. NPDC088785, assembly GCF_044750685.1. Taxonomy (NCBI): domain Bacteria; kingdom Bacillati; phylum Actinomycetota; class Actinomycetes; order Kitasatosporales; family Streptomycetaceae; genus Streptomyces; species Streptomyces sp. NPDC088785. Next base: position 819,187 of record NZ_JBIVKH010000002.1, on the reverse strand, counting down.
GCAGCAAGGGACGTTCGAGCAGGACCGCCATCTCGGGGAGCGACCGGAGCGGTCGGAGCGGTCGGCGGGGCCGGCGGGGCCTGGCGGCCGCCGTGGTCGCGGTGGCCGCCCTGGCGACGCTCGGCGCGGGCACCGCGCAGGCCGGGGCCGCCACGCCCCAGGTGTACGTGGCGCTCGGCGACTCGATGGCGTCGGGCCCGCTGGTCCCGCCGATCACCGGCCCGCTGGCCTGCGGCCGTTCCACCCGCAACTACGCGCATCTGCTGGCCGACCAGCTGAAGGTGACGACCTTGCGCGACGTGACCTGTTCCGGCGCGGACACCGGAGACATGTCCGGTCCGCAGAAGCTGTCGCTGCTCGGGGTGGACATGGGCCGGGCGGCGCCCCAGTTCGACGCGCTCAGCGCCGACACCACCCTGGTCACGCTCACCATCGGCGGCAACGACGCCGGTCTGGTCGGCGTCGCCCAGGACTGCCTGCAACTCGACCCGACGGCGGACAGCTGCCAGAAGAAGTTCGTCGTGGACGGCGTCGACACGGTCGCCCAGAAGATCGAGGCGTTCGGCCCGCGGCTCGCGGCCGTCCTCGACACCGTCCACCAGCGCTCCCCGCAGGCCCGGGTGCTGGTCACCGGATACGGCGACTACATCAAGAAGGGCGGCTGCTGGCCGCTGGTCCCGGTCCTCGGCAGGGACGCCGACTGGCTGCAAGCAAGCGTCGACCACCTGAACGCGGTGATCTCCGCGCAGTCCGCCGCGCACGGCGCCGAGTACGTGGACGTGCGCACGCCGAGCGCCGGCCACGACGCCTGCCGGGCGGTCGGCACCAAGTGGGTGGAGGGCTTCGTGCCGACGGCGCCGGCGGCGCCGCTGCACCCGAACGCCCTCGGCGAGGCCGCGTACGCCCGCTTCGTCGGCGCGCACCTCGGGGGCTGACACCACCGTGCGCTCCCGCTCCTCCGCTCTGACGCTCGTGGCGGCGCTGCTCGGCGCCGCCACGCTGCTCGCCCCGTCCGCGCACGCGCACCCCCCGCAGCGGCCCACCGGCTGCGATCCGCTGACGGCCGACGGCGGCGACTGCCTGCTGCCCTTCCCCGACGACTGGTACACCCGCGCGGACCCCGGCACGCCGACCGGGCGCCGGGTCGCCTTCACCGCCGACATGCTGCCGCGCGGCGCGGGCGCGCCCGCCGTGGACCCGGCGGCCTGGAACCGCTCGGACGGCTTCTCGCCCGGATCGACGCTGCTCGCCCACGTACCGGGCCTGGACCTGGCGGCGACGGGCGCGGCCCCGCTGACCGACATCGGCCGCTCCCTCGACCGCGACGCACCGATCGTGCTGCTCGACACCACGACCGGCGAGCGCGCGCCCTACTGGGCGGAGACGGACGCGAACGCGACGCGCCCGGACCGCCGGGCCCTGCTCGTCCATCCGGCGCGCAACCTCGTCGAGGGCCACCACTACGCCGTCGCGCTGCGTGGGCTCAGGACCGCCGACGGCCGCCGCATCCCGGCGCCGCCCGCGTACGCGAAGGTGGCGGGCGGGCGCCTCTCCCGGCACGATCCGCTGGCCGAGCGGCAGCGCCGGCTGCGGCCCGCCCTCGCGGCACTGGCCCGGCACGCGGGCATCACGGACCCCCGCTCCCTCTATCTGGCCTGGGACTTCACCGTCGCGGACGCCCGCAACCTGACCGGCGACCTGTTCACGATCCGCGACGACGCCTTCCGCAGGCTGGGCTCCGGATCACCGCGGTTCACGGTCACCGGCGTGCGCGACCTCGACGCCGCCCAGGACGCCAGGATCGCCCGCGAGGTCACCGGCACCGTGACGGTCCCGGGCTATCTCTCGCTGCCCGGCGGCCCGCCCGGCTCCACCCTGCACCGGGACCGCGACGGCACCCCGCGCCGGCTGCCGGGCGCCGTCCAGAGCGCCGCGTTCCGCTGCGAGATACCCCGCACCGCGTTCACCGGACAGCCGTCCCGGCCCGCCCTGTACGGGCACGGGCTGCTCGGCGGCGCCGACGAGGTCGGCGCGGGCAACGTGAAGGCCATGGCGGCCGAGCACGACTTCACGTTCTGCGCGACCGACTGGATCGGCATGGCGCGGCCCGACATCCCGGTCGTGCTCGGCGCGCTCGCCGACCTGAACCGCTTCCCCGCGGTCCCCGAGCGCACCGAACAGGGCATGCTGAACGCCATGTTCCTGGGCCGGGCCCTGATCCACCGGGCCGGGCTCTCCCGCGACCCCGCTTTCCGCACCGCGGACGGCCGCCCCCTGATCGACATCGCGCACGGCCTCGCGTACGACGGGAACAGCCAGGGCGGCATCCTGGGCGGCGCGCTGGTCGCGGCCTCGCAGGACCTGCGGCGCGGGGTGCTCGGCGTGACCGGCATGAACTACGGGCTGCTGCTCCAGCGCAGCGCCGACTTCGCCCCGTTCCAGCAGGTCCTCGACGTGGCCTACCCGGACCGGCTGCGCCAGCAGATCGTGCTCGGGCTCTACCAGATGGTCTGGGACCGCGGCGAGACCGACGGCTACGCGCAGACCCTCGCCGGGTCCGGCGACCGCGTCCTGATGCACATCGCGTACGGGGACCACCAGGTCGCGAACGCGGCCGCCGACGTGGAGGCGCGCACGCTCGGCGCCCGCCTGATCACACCCGCGCTCGCGGCGGGCCGCAGCCCCGACCGGGTCCCGTACTGGGGTGTCCGCCGGGCCGGCAAGTCGCCCTATCGCGGCGGCTCGGCGATGGTCGTCTGGGACAGCGGTACGCCGACACCGCCGCTGACGAACACCCCGCCCACGGCACCGGAGTACGGCGAGGACCCGCACTCCGATCCGCGCTCCACGGCGGCGGCGCGGCAGCAGAAGGCGACGTTCCTGCGCACCGGGGCCGTCGTCGACGTGTGCGGCCGGGCGCCCTGCCGTTCGCTTCCCACACCGTGACCGAGGAGGCACCCTGGAAGGGGTGCCTCTTCCCCGCGCGGAGGTGACGGCCATGCATCTGATCCGGACCGGCGACGAGCCGGTCACCGCCCGCAGCCCGCTGCGCCTGCGCCTGGGCCTCGCGCTGTTCGGCCTGTTCTGCACGACGGCGGGCACCGTCGCCTTCCTGTTCGCCCACCGTCCGGTCTGGGCCGCGGCCTGCGGCGCGCTCTGGCTGGTCACGACGGTCGACCTGGCTCTGATCGTCCGCCATCTGCGTCAGGGGCCGCACTACCAGCCGGGCCGTGACGTCCCCCCGTACCGGAGAAGCGCCCCCTGAGGGGCGCCGGGCGAGCGCGGGCGGTGCGCGGGGTCAGTCGTCGAAGTGCGCCGCCGCCACGTACTCCGGCTGCGGGTCGAGCGCCGCGGCCAGCCGGAAGTGCCGCCGGGCCTGCTGCGGGCGGGCCCAGCGCTCGTACGTGCGGGCCAGCGCGAAGTGCGCGAACGCGTTGTCCGGCTCGCGTTCCAGGACGATGGAGAACTCCAGCTCGGCGGCCCGGAGCTGCGCGGCGGCGAAGAAGGCGCGCGCCCGCAGCAGCCGTGCGGCGGTGTTCTCGGGGTGCACGGCGATCACGTCGTCGAGCAGCTTCACCGCGCCGCGGGGATCCCGCGCGGCGAGCAGCTGCTCGGCGGCGCGGTAGTCGATGACGTGCGTCTCCGGGGTGGCGTCGGACACGGTGTGCTCCTTCCGGGGTCGACCACGTCAACGCCGTGGCCCCTGAGGGCTATTCCTGCCCGGGCCGCACCGCCGGGACACTCACCCCAGCGACACCGCGAGCACCATCCCGGCCAGGACGACGACGGCCCCGGCGATCATGAAGGTCCGGTCCACGCCGGGCCGTTCCCCGCCGAGCAGCACGGTCTCGCGCGGGTCGTCGGTGTCGTAGGCGATGCGGACGACCCCGCCCGCGGCCAGCGGCAGCCGCTTGCCCGCGGGCACCGGTGAGACGACCTCCACGACCCGGCCGTCGCCGGTCGCGAACTGGAGCAGCGGCCGGTCGGAGCCGGGCTGCGGCGGCTTGACCAGGGCCTCGGTCACGTTCCCCGCCGTGCGGACGCGCCGGGTGCGGCGGAGTCCGTAGGCGCCCGCGAGGAGGGCGACGAGCCCGCCCAGCGCGGTGAACGCCGCCAGAACGATCATTGCGAGGCGGTGCGCGCCCGGCGCACCAGGTCGTCCCAGACCGCGTCGACCTGCTCGCGCAGCCGGTCGAGGGGGACGTCGTTGTCGATGACGACGTCGGCGATGGCGAGCCGCTTCTCGCGGGTGGCCTGCACGGCCATCCGGGCCCGCGCGTCCTCCTCGCTCATGCCGCGCAGCCGGGTCAGCCGGTCCAGCTGGGTCCCGGCGCTCGCGTCGACCACGACGACCAGGTCGTAGAGCGGCGCCAGCCCGTTCTCCGCGAGCAGGGGCACGTCGTGGACCACGACCGCGTCCGGTCCCGCCGAGTCCTGGAGCTCCGCCGACCGGGCTCCCACCAGGGGGTGCACGATCGCGTTGAGCGTGGCCAGCCTGTCGGGGTCGGTGAAGACGATCGACCCCAGCTTCGGGCGGTCGAGGCCGCCGTCGGCCGCGAGGACGTCGTCGCCGAACGCCGCGACGACGGCGGCGAGTCCCGGCGTGCCGGGCTCGACGACCTCGCGGGCGATGTGGTCCGCGTCGATCAGGAGCGCGCCGCGCTCCACGAGGAGCTTCGACACCTCGCTCTTGCCGGAACCGATTCCCCCGGTCAAGCCCACAGACAACAAGTCCGCGCCTCCCACTCGCCTCGGCGCCCCGGCGTGCGGGGAGCGTCTCCTGCGGCGAGCCTAGTCGCCTTCCCGCTCCGCCAGGAACCTCTCGAACTCGAGCCCGATCTCGTCCGCGGACGGGATCTCCATCGACTCCGCCAGCATGTTGCCCCGGGACTCGGCGCCGGCCGCCGCGTCGTACTGGTGCTCAAGTCCCTGGACCAGCGCGACGAGTTCCTCGTCGCCCTCCTGGACCTGGCGGTCGATCTCGGTCTGGGTGCGGTGCGCCTCGGTGCGCAGCGCGTGCGCGATGCCGGGCACGACGAGCCCGGTCGCGGCGGTGATCGCCTCCAGGGCGGTGAGCGCGGCGTCCGGGTACGCGGAGCGCGCGATGTAGTGGGGGACGTGCGCGGCGACGCCCAGCACGTCGAACCCGGCCTCGGTCAGCCGGTACTCGATCAGCGCCTCCGCGCTGCCCGGCACCTGCGCCTCCTCGAAGGGGCTGCGGTGTCCGGGGACCAGGTCCGTGCGGTTCCCGTGCGGGGTGAGGCCGACCGGCCGGGTGTGCGGGACGCCCATCGGGATGCCGTGGAAGTTCACCGCGAGCCGGACGCCGAGCCGCTCCACGATCTCCTGGACGGCGGCCGCGAACCGCTCCCACTCCACGTCCGGTTCGGGGCCGGACAGCAGCAGGAAGGGCGCTCCGGTGGCGTCCTGGACCAGCCGCACCTCGATCGAGGGGACCTCGTAGTCGCTCCAGCTGTCGCGCTTGAACGTCAGCAGCGGGCGGCGGGCCCGGTAGTCGACCAGGCGGTCGTGGTCGAAGCGCGCCACGACCTGGTGCGGCAGCGAGTCGAGGAGACGCTCGACGATCTGGTCGCCGGTCTCCCCCGCGTCGATGTAGCCGTCGAAGTGATAGAGCATGACAAGGCCGGCGGACTCCTGGGCGAGTGCCACGTCCACCACGGCCAGGCCCTTCGGCTCCCATGTGTACAAATCCTGCGGATCAAGCACAGTGACCGCTCCTCCTCGTGTTCCTAGGGGGAACACGCGGGACGGGCACGGGCATTCCCGCGCGCGGGCACGCGCTCTGGTCCAGACCTTGACGCCTCCGCGCCGCGCTCGTACGTTCATGTCCGCACCCAATGTTCACGTACGAGAACGAAGGGATCCCCATGCGCAGACACCTCCTCGCCCCGGCCGTGCTCGCCGCGGCGCTGGCCACCCCGCTGTTCACCGCGCCCGCCCAGGCGGCCACCACGATCGAGGTGACCACGGCGGCCCAGCTCAAGTCGGCGCTGACGGCCGCCGCCCCCGGCGACACGATCCACCTGGCCGACGGCACGTACACCGGCAACTTCAAGGCCTACACGGCGGCGACCTCCGCCGCGCGGATCACCCTGACCGGCTCATCGAAGGCGGTCCTCACGGCGGGCGGCGGCTACGGCCTGCACCTCGACGGCGCCGCGTACTGGACGGTCCGGGGCATCACGGTCACCGGCGGCCAGAAGGGCATCATGATCGACACGGCACGGGGCGTCCTGGTCGACTCGGTCACCGTGCACGACCTGGACATGGAGGGCGTCCACTTCCGCAACTCCAGCTCCGACGGCACCATCAGGAACTCACGCATCTACGACACCGGTCACGACGGCCGCGGCATGGGCGAGGGGGTGTACGTCGGCACCGCCAACACGCTCTCCGACAGGAGCGACGGCGTCACGATCTCCGGCAACACCATCGGCCCCGGCGTCGGCGGCGAGAACGTCGACATCAAGGAGGGCACGACGGGTGCGCGCGTCATCGGCAACACCTTCGACGGCAGCGGCCTGACCGGCGCCAACTACGACGACTCGTGGGTCGACGTGAAGGGCAACAACGTCCTGGTGGAGAACAACAGGGGCACCGCCACCACCAACGACGGCTACCAGACCCACACCCAGCAGACCGGCTGGGGCTGCGGCACGGTCTTCCGCGGCAACCAGTCGGACCTGACCGGCGCGACCGGCGCCACCCGGCTGGCCATCGACGTCACGAACGCGAGCGCCGGCTGCCCGACCACGGTGACCGCCACCAACACGGTGACGGGCGGCAGGGGCCTGACCAACATCCCCCTGACCTAGGGCGGGCCGGATCCACGCCGTCCCGTCCGCCGCACGCGCCGGACACGCCAGTGGGCCCGCACCCCCGAGGGGATGCGGGCCCACTGTCAACCAGCTGTCAGCTCAGAGCGTTTCAGCTCTGGCCGCCCGCCAGCTTCTCGCGCAGCGCGGCAAGCGCCTCGTCCGAAGCGAGCGCGCCCGAGTTGTCGTCCGACTCCGAGGAGTACGAACCGCCACCGCCACCGCCGGAGGCGGCCGGAGCCGCACCGGAGGCACCGGCGACGGCACCCTCGGCCTCGGCCTGGGCGTCCGCCTCGCGGGACTTGATGACCTGGGCCTGGTGCTGCTCGAAGCGCTGCTGCGCCTCGGCGTACTGACCCTCCCAAGCCTCGCGCTGGGTCTCGAAGCCCTCGAGCCAGTCGTTCGTCTCGGGGTCGAAGCCCTCGGGGTAGATGTAGTTGCCCTGGTCGTCGTACGACGCGGCCATGCCGTACAGGGTCGGGTCGAACTCGACGGCCGACGGGTCGGCGCCGAACGCCTCGTTGGCCTGCTTCAGCGAGAGGCTGATGCGACGGCGCTCGAGGTCGATGTCGATGACCTTGACGAAGATCTCGTCGTTGACCTGGACGACCTGCTCCGGGATCTCCACGTGGCGCTCGGCCAGCTCGGAGATGTGGACCAGGCCCTCGATGCCCTCGTCGACGCGGACGAACGCACCGAACGGAACCAGCTTCGTGACCTTGCCGGGAACGACCTGGCCGATCTGGTGCGTGCGGGCGAACTGCTGCCACGGGTCTTCCTGCGTCGCCTTCAGCGACAGGGAGACACGCTCACGGTCCATGTCGACGTCGAGGACCTCGACGGTGACTTCCTGGCCGACCTCGACAACCTCGGACGGGTGGTCGATGTGCTTCCAGGAGAGCTCGGAGACGTGGACGAGACCGTCGACGCCACCCAGGTCCACGAAGGCACCGAAGTTGACGATCGAGGAGACGACGCCGGAGCGGACCTGACCCTTCTGCAGGGTCGTGAGGAACGTCTGGCGGACCTCGGACTGGGTCTGCTCGAGCCAGGCACGGCGGGACAGGACCACGTTGTTGCGGTTCTTGTCCAGCTCGATGATCTTCGCCTCGAGCTCCTTGCCCACGTAAGGCTGGAGGTCGCGAACGCGGCGCATCTCGACGAGGGACGCCGGCAGGAAGCCACGGAGGCCGATGTCGAGGATGAGACCACCCTTGACGACCTCGATGACGGTACCGGTGACGATGCCGTCTTCTTCCTTGATCTTCTCGATGGTGCCCCAGGCACGCTCGTACTGAGCGCGCTTCTTCGAGAGGATCAGGCGGCCTTCCTTGTCCTCCTTCTGGAGAACCAGGGCCTCGATCTCGTCGCCGACCTTGACGACCTCGTTCGGGTCGACGTCGTGCTTGATCGAGAGCTCGCGGCTCGGGATGACACCTTCGGTCTTGTAACCGATGTCGAGGAGAACCTCGTCCCGGTCAACCTTGACGATGACGCCGTCGACGATGTCGCCATCGTTGAAGTACTTGATCGTCTCGTCGATGGCGGCGAGGAAAGCTTCCTCGTTACCGATGTCGTTGACCGCAACCTGCGGGGTGGTGGCGGTGGTCTCGGTGCTGCTCGTCATGTGGGAAAGGGCTCCGGCGGACATTGAAGTCGGGGGGTACTGCTACGCCGGGAGCCTGTTTCGCACCGAAGAAGCCGGACAGCCTAGGAAGCGCCGATCCCGATGACCGGGAGGCGCCTCGACAACCGAGGGGACATACGACAGATGCGAGCGCAGCCTGCTATGTCTGAGGAACGCAGGCCCGCAGCGCAACTTGTAGCATACGGGGGCAGCCGGACACGGTCAATGCGCGAAGGCGCACACCCGGGGCAGATCGCCGCATACCCGGCACAAATCGCGTCCCGGGAGGCCACGAGGTCCGCAGTGCCCGCAGATTAGTACCAGGGAGCCGATCATCCAAGAGTCTGGACCAACCGAAGCGTACGAACCGTCGCACCCGACCGGCGCGGTCGACGAGGACTCCACGGCCACCCGGCGTGACGCGGACACCACGGAGAGCGCGCGGGCCAACCGCGGCTGGTGGGACCGCAACGCGGACGACTACCAGGTCGAGCACGGCACGTTCCTCGGCGACGACCGGTTCGTCTGGGGCCCCGAGGGCCTCGACGAGGTGGAGGCCGAACTCCTCGGGCCGCCCGAGGACCTCGCCGGCAAGGACGTCCTGGAGATCGGGGCGGGCGCGGCCCAGTGCTCGCGCTGGCTGGCCGCCCAGGGCGCCCGGCCCGTCGCCCTCGACCTCTCGCACCGCCAGCTCCAGCACGCCCAGCGCATCCAGGACGGGGCCGCCGTCCAGGTGCCGCTCGTGGAGGCGGACGCCGGTGCGCTCCCGTTCCGGGCCGGCTCCTTCGACCTGGCCTGCTCCGCCTACGGCGCACTGCCCTTCGTCGCCGACCAGGTGAAGGTGTTGCGCGAGGTGCACCGGGTGCTGCGGCCGGGCGGCCGCTTCGTGTTCTCCGTCACGCACCCGATCCGCTGGGCGTTCCCCGACGAGCCGGGCCCCGAGGGCCTGAGCGTCTCGGCCTCCTACTTCGACCGCACCCCTTATGTGGAGCAGGACGACGAGGGCCGCGCGGTCTACGTCGAGCACCACCGCACCGTCGGGGACCGGGTCCGCGACGTGGTGGCGGGCGGCTTCCGGCTGGTGGACCTGATCGAGCCGGAGTGGCCGGCCTGGAACACGCAGGAGTGGGGCGGCTGGTCCCCGCTGCGCGGGAACCTGATCCCGGGCTCGGCGATCTTCGTGTGCGAACGGGACGACCGGGTCTAGGGACCGCCCTCGCGACGGTGCAGGAGACTGGGCCTCGTGATCCGCAGCGATGCCCTCTCCGCCCTGCCCGTCCGCTCCGCCGTGCCCGCGCTGCGGCGCGCGCTCGACGGGCGCGGGGTCGCCGTGCTCGTCGCGCCGCCCGGTACCGGCAAGACCACGCTCGTCCCGCTGGTGCTCGCCGGCCTGCTCGACGAGGGCGCCGCGCCGCGCCGGATCGTCGTCGCCGAGCCGCGGCGGATCGCGGCCCGGGCGGCGGCGCGGCGGATGGCGTGGCTGCTGGGCGAGCGGGTCGGGGAACGGGTCGGCTACACGGTGCGCGGCGAGCGGGTCGTCGGCCCCGGCACCCTCGTCGAGGTCGTCACCACCGGCGTGCTGCTCCAGCGGCTCCAGCGCGACCAGGAACTGGCCGGGGTCGACGCGGTGATGCTCGACGAGGTGCACGAACGGCACCTGGACGCGGACACGGTGGCCGCCTTCCTGTGCGACGTGCGCGCGACGCTGCGCCCGGAGCTCGAACTCGTCGCGGCGTCGGCGACGACGGACGCGCAGGGGTGGGCCCGGCTGCTCGGCGACGCGCCGGTCGTCGAGGCCGAGGGCGTCACGCACCCGGTGGAGGTGGTGTGGGCGCCGCCGGCCGCGCCGGTCCGGCCGCCGCACGGGATGCGGGTGGACCCGGCGCTGCTGACGCACGTGGCGTCGGTGGTGCGGCGGGCGCTGGCCGAGCGCCCGGGCGACGTGCTGTGCTTCCTGCCGGGCGTCGGGGAGATCGCGCGGGTGGCGGGCCAGTTGGGCGGGCTCGGCGCGGACGTCGAGGTGCTCCAGGTGCACGGCCGGGCGCCCGCCGCCGTGCAGGACGCGGTGCTCTCGCCGGGCACCCGGCGGCGGGTGGTGCTGGCCACGGCCGTCGCCGAGTCGTCGTTGACGGTGCCGGGGGTGCGGGTGGTCGTGGACGCCGGGCTGGCGCGCGAGCCGCGCGTCGATCATGCGCGGGGGCTGAGCGCCCTGACGACCGTACGGGCGTCGCGCGCGGCCGGGACGCAGCGCGCGGGCCGCGCCGGGCGCGAGGCGCCCGGGGCGGTGTACCGGTGCTGGGCGGAGGCGGAGGACGGGCGGCTGCCGCGGTTCCCCTCCCCCGAGATCAAGGTGGCGGACCTGACGGCGTTCGCGCTCCAGGCGGCGTGCTGGGGGGACCCCGGGGCGGCCGGTCTGGCGCTGCTCGACGCGCCGCCCGGCGGGGCGATGGCGGCGGCGCGGGAGGTGCTGGTCGCGGTCGGTGCGGTCGCGGCCGGTTCCGGGCGGGTGACGGAGCGCGGGCAGCGGCTCGCGCGGCTGGGGCTGCATCCGCGGCTCGGGCGGGCGCTGGTCGACGCGGCGCCGGTGGTGTCCGCGCGGCGGGCCGCGGAGGTCGTCGCCCTGCTGAGCGAGGAGCCGCCGCGCGGGTACGGGGACGACCTCGGGCAGGCGCTGCGGCTGGCCCGGCGCGGCGGTGACGCGTACGCGGGGCGGTGGAGCGCGGAGGTGCGGCGGCTGGCGCGGCTGGCCGGGCCGTCCGGTGGTTCCGGGGCGCCGGAGGGCGCCGGGTCCGACGAGCACGCCGCCGGGCTGGTCGCCGCGCTCGCCTTCCCGGAGCGGGTGGCGCGCCGGTCGGGCGGGTCGTACCTGATGGTGTCGGGCACCCGGGCCGACCTCGGGGACGGCTCCGTGCTGCGGGACGCCGCGTGGGTGGCCGTCGCGGTGGCGGACCGGCCGGTCGGCGCCGGGCACGCGCGGGTGCGGCTGGGGGCCGCGGTCGACGAGGGGACCGCCCGCCGGGCCGCCGCGCAGCTGGCCACGGAGGGCGACGAAGTCGTCTGGGCGGACGGCGAGTTGGTGGCCCGGCACGTGACCCGGATCGGGGCGGTCGAGCTGACGGTGCGCCCGCTGCGGAACCCGTCCCCCGCCCTCGTACGGGAGGGTCTGCTGGACGGGCTGCGGCGGGAGGGGCTGGGGCTGCTGCGCTGGGGGCGGGAGGCGGTCGCGCTGCGGCAGCGGCTCGCGTTCCTGCGGCGGCACGTCGGCGAGCCGTGGCCGGACGTGGGCGACGAGGCGCTGTACGCGCGGGTGGACGACTGGCTGGAGCCGGAGCTGGGGCGGGCCCGGCGGCGCGCGGATCTGGCCCGGATCGACGCGGGGGCCGGGCTGCGGCGGCTGCTGCCGTGGGCGGGCGGGGCCGCGGCGCGCTTCGACGAGCTGGCGCCGGAGCGGATCACGGTGCCGAGCGGGTCGTCGGTGCGGGTCGACTACGCGGATCCCGAACAGCCGGTGCTGGCGGTGAAGTTGCAGGAGATGTTCGGGTTGCAGCAGACGCCGGCCGTGGCGGGGGTGCCGGTCCTCGTCCATCTGCTGTCCCCCGCCGGGCGGCCCGCCGCCGTCACCGCCGACCTGGCGTCCTTCTGGCGCGACGGCTACCGGTCCGTGCGGGCCGATCTGCGCGGCCGGTACCCGAAGCACCCGTGGCCCGAGGACCCGGCGGCGGCGGAGCCGACGCGGTACACGAACGCGCGGCTCAGACGCTGACCGGCGCCGGTTCGTCGAGGGGGTCCGGCTCCGGGTCCCCCGGGCGGCGGCCACGGGCCTCAAGCCACAGGGACAGGGCGAGCAGCAGGACGCCGAGGACCAGGAAGCCCCAGGGGAGGTAGGAGGTGAGCAGCAGGACCGGAATGCGGTTGGACTTGACCAGGTCGACGGTCGACCGGATGAAGTCCTCGCGCATCTTGACGTCGCCGGCGAACGCGGTGACCTTGTCGCGGTCGCCGAGCAGGGTGCCGCCGCGCATCTCCTCCTTGTGCTTCTCCTCGCCGTAGACGGGCGCGCCGGTGGTGGGGTCGACCAGGAAGGTGCGCTCGGTCGTGTACCACATCTGGGTGCCGGTCCTGGCGATGTCCTGGGCCGTCACGCCCTTGACCGGGAGCTTCTTGGGGAAGGGCACCTTGGTCCAGGGGATGGTCTGCTCGAAGCGGTAGACGGTGACGCCGCGGAAGTCCTCGGTGCCCTTGTAGTGGATGGGGCGGGTGATGCGGGCGCGGGCGTCGAAGTACTCGTAGCTGCGCTTCTCGGTGAGGAACGGCCACTTGAACTCGATGCCCTCGCGGGTGACGGGGTCGCCGTCGACGGATTCGCCGGTGGCGTGCACGGGTTCCTGGCTGTGCGCGTCGAAGATGTACCTCTCGGGGATCTGGGAGACGAACTTTCCGTCGGGGCCCAGGATGTAGCTGAGGCCGTCCCAGACGACGACGTCGCGTCCGGCGCTCTTCTCGATCCTGTCGGACGCCTCGACGTCCCCCTTGAGGGTCTGGACGACGGTGAGCCTGGGGACCTTGCGGACCTGCATCGAGCCGTAGTCGACGAGGGTGGCGTCCTTCGCCTCCAGGACCATCGTCTGGTACTGGTTCGCGGGGATCTTCGCCAGCCGCGGGAACGCGTACCAGCGGATCAGCGGGGACATCGCCGTGCAGAACACGGCGAGGGCGAGCAGGATCAGGCTTGCCTTGCGGCGCATCGCGGCGCACCTCCTCAACTACGGGTCCGGGGAGTGGTGTTCAGGTGGTCACGGGTGCGCGGGGACGGTGGTGAGGAGCGGCTTGGGGGAGGTGCTGCCCGTCGGGGCGCCGACCGCCGAGATGGTGAGGACGAGGGCGAGGGCCGCGGCAAGGCCGATCGCCGCCGCGATGAGGGCACGCATGTCCGGCCTCCCGAAGCTTGATCTGATGGTCCGTCAGGGCCTGGGTCGGTGCACCGTAGCAATGCCGGGGAGAGATGAGAACACGTGGGACGCGACCTGCCGCCGCCCACGCGCGAGCCCCCGGCCGGAGGTCGGCCGGGGGCTCGGTGCGCGGTGGGCGCGAGGGGTTACGCGGACGGGCTCGCGGACGCCTCGGGGCTCCCGGATGCGCCGTCGTCCGGGGTGTCCGCCGGGGCGGCGGTCACCTTCAGTTCGACGGTGAGCGTGGCGCCGCCCGCCGTGGTGATCCGCAGCAGGAACGTGCCGGTGGCGTCGTCCGCGGACAGCTTCGGCAGGGTGAGCACGCCGTCGGCGTCGGTCTTCAGGCCCTTGAGGGTGCGCACGGCCTTGCCGTCCGCGTCCTCGAAGTGCGGGCCCGTCGTCGCCTCGGCCGGGTCGTCCTCCGCCTTGATGAAGGTGGCGGTGGCCAGGACGCCGTCGGCGGCCCTGCCCTTGTACGTCGCCTTCAGCTTCAGGGCGTCCGCGTCGAAGGTGCCGCCCGCGACGCAGCCGAGGTCCTTGTCGCTGGTGCGCGCCAGGGCGTCGGCGGCCCGCTCGGTGACCTTCGCCGTGTGGTCGAGGCGGGCCACGGAGCTGCCGACGACGGTGGCGCGGACCGTGAAGGTGCCGGTCTTCTCGCCCGCGGTGAGCCGGGGCGCGGTGGCCGTGCCGGCGCCGGTCGTGGTGACGACGGCGCTGGTGGCGCCGCCGGCGAAGCGGGCGTCGGTGGCGCCGATGATCGCGAAGCGCACCTTCACCGTGCCGACGCCCTTGCCCGTCCTGTCCGTGGCGCGCACCTTGACCTGCCCCGCGAAGGCGTCGCCGGCCATCGCGCTGAGCGTGCCGGTGTCCGCGTCGGCCAGCTTGGTGACGGTCTCGGCAGGGCTCGGGGCGGGCTTGGTGGGCGGCGGGTCCGAGGGGTCGGCCGGGTCGGAGGGCTTCGGCGGGGTGGTGGGGTGGGACGGGCTCGGGTCCGGGCTCGGCGAGCCGCCGGAGCCGGGCGGGGTCGACGGGCCGGTGCCGGGGGTGCCGGGCGACGGGTTCGGGGTGGGCAGCGGGCTGGTGCCGGAGCCGCTCGGCTGCCGGGGCAGCACGCCGGTGCCGTCCGGGACCTCGTACGTGCCCTTGCGGTAGTACTGCATCCAGGACAGGACGGTCGCGAGGTAGTCCGACGACCTGTTGTAGCTGAGGATCGCCTTGTTCAGGTCCGTGGCGTTCGACAGGTCCCAGTCGAAGCGGCACAGGTAGTGCCCCGCGGCGAGGGCGGCGTCGTAGACGTTGTTGGGGTCCTTCTTGCCGTCGCCGTTGCCGTCGCGGCCCGCCCACTCCCAGGTGGAGGGGATGAACTGCATGGGGCCGACGGCCCGGTCGTGGACCGTGTCGCCGTCGAAGAGGCCGCCGTCGGTGTCGGTGATCCTGGCGAATCCGTTGCCGTCGAGGGGCGGGCCGAGGATCGGGGTCTTCGTGGTGCCGTTCGCGTCGACGTCGCCGCCGCCCGCCTGGCCCGACTCGACCTTGCCGATCGCGGCGAGGAGCTGCCACGGCAGGTTGCAGCCGGGCTTGGCCGACGCCAGCTCGGCCTCGGCCTTCTTGTACGCGTCCAGCACGGTCGCGGGGATGCCGGCCTCGGCCTTCGCGGCGCTGCCGGCGTCCGTGCCGGGCGGGCCGGACGGCTCGACGGTGGGGCTGTCCTCCGAGGGCCGTTCGGTGTAGTAGTCGGGGCCCGACGCGGTGTCGGGGACGTCGCCGTCGGACCGGTCCGGCGCCGAACGGCCGCTGTCCGCACGCGGCGGGGTCAAGCCCGGCGCCTGCGAAGCGGAGAGCGCCGCCACCGCCGCTGCGGCGATCGCGGTCGTCATCACGCTCCTGCGCAGCCTCCTGCCGAAAACCGCCGCCATGCCGCGAACCCCTCCCGCAATCGCCCGTACCGACCGGGGCACCGGGTCCGCCCCGGGTCGCGGAGCTGCTCGGCGCCGTCGCGCGCTCCCCAGCGCACGACGTGGCCGACACTACGACAACTTCCCGCGCACGGACACCCGTTCGTGCCCGCTATTAACCGATTCATCTGGTAAGCGACGCGGAGTGGTGTCGTACGCTTCGACGCTCGCCCACCGCGGGCCGTCGCGTCGACGCAGGGGGATCCGTGCCGTTCACCATCAGCCATGCCGCCGCCGTGCTGCCGTTCGTGCGGCGCGACGGGTCGGGGCGGGGCCGGCTCGTGCCGTCCCTGCTCGTGGCCGGTTCGTTCGCGCCGGACCTCACCTACTTCGCGGCGGGCGCGGTGCCGGGGGCCATGGAATTCGGCGCGTTCACGCACTCGTTCACCGGTGTCGTCACGGTGGACGCGCTGTTCGCGGTGGGGCTGGTGGCGCTGTGGCGGCTGGTGCGCGAGCCGTTGCTCGCGCTGCTGCCGGGCGCCGTGCGCGCCCGGGTGCGGACGGTGGTGCGCGGCCGTCCCGGGCGGGCGCCGGGCCGCGCGTCGTGGTGGTACGTGTCCGCGGTGCTGGGCTCGTTCACGCACGTGGTGTGGGACGCGTTCACGCACCGGGACCGGTGGGGCATGCGGCTGCTGCCCGTGCTCGGCGACGACGTGGCCGGGTCGCCGCTCTACTGGTACGTGCAGTACGCCGGTTCGGCGCTGGCCCTCGCCGTCGTCGCCGTGTTCGTGTGGGGGGCGGTGCGCGGCGCCGAACCCTCCGCCGGCCGGCCCGCACCGGGCGCCGGGCGGCGGTGGCTCGCGCTCGTGGTGCTCGGCGGGTGCGCGGCCGGCGGGGCGGCGGCGCGGGTGGTGCGCTGGCTGTCGTACGTGGACGAGCGGCGCATGGCCTGGAAGCCGTGGGAGATCGTGCCGACCGTGTGCTTCGGCGGGGGCGCCGGGCTCGTCATCGGGCTCGTGCTGTACGCGCTCCTGCTCCGGGTGCTCCAGGCACTCCGGGCCCGAAGAGGCCCGGCCACGCCGGTCCCGCCGGACGGTCCGGGTCCGGTGCGTCCGGCGGGACCGAGCCGTCGGGCCGTTCGCTGATCCCGTCCGGCGGGGTGAGGCCGACCCCGGCGGCCCGGCCCTTGTTGAGCGCGCGGTGGACGGCCTGCGCCACACGCTCGACGGTGCGCACGCCGTAGACCATCGACGGGTTGTCGTGGCTGAGCACGGCGATGCGGTAGCCGCGGTCCGCGCCGGTGAACGCGCCGATGCTGTGGACGCGCCAGCCGTGCGTGGCCCGCGGCAGCCAGCCGTTCTTGAGGTGGGCGCGCAGGCCGCGCGGCATCCCGGCGGGCACGCCCCAGCGCTGGTTCCTGCGCACCTGGCTCATCAGCCTCAGCCCGTACGCGCGTGATCCCGCCGTCAGGAACGAGCGGCGGGCGGTGAGCCGGTTCAGCAGGCGCAGCTGATCGGCGGCCGTGGTGCGGGTCAGGCCCCAGTAGCCGTACGGGCCGAGGACGGTGCGGGTGGTGCCGGCCTGGGCCAGGGTGGTGGTGAGCCGGGTGCGGCCGAGGTCCTTCCACAGGCGGCCGGCGGCGGCGTTGTCCGACCTGCGGATCATGGGGGCGAGGTTGCCGCGCTCCCAGGCGGTCGGACCGCGGCCCCGGCTCTGGGCGCGGCGCAGGGTGGCCTCCAGCACGAGGACCTTCACCAGGGACGCCGCGTCGTACCGGGTGCGGGGGGTGAGGGTGCAGTCGAGCCCGGTGCGGTCGTCGTGGACGGCCACGGAGACGCTGCCGCGGCGTCCGGCCAGTGCCGCCCTCAGGTCGCGGGTGAGCTGCCGGGCGAGCGCGGGATGCCGGGGCGCCCGGCAGGTGGCGGCGCCGGGGGCCGCCGCCACGGCGGGGGTGGCGTTCAGCAGGGCCGCGACGGCGAGGGTGACCAGGGTGGTGCGGGTGCGGCGGGGGTGGGACGGCATTGGCCCATCGTGGCCGTGCGCTCCGCCGGGGGCACGGTGTGGGGGCTGAACGGGGGGCGCACGCGGCGGGAGGCTCTCGGGGGCGCGGGGACGCGGGGACCGGCGTGGGCGGGGGCCGCCGGCCCGCGCCCGGGGACGCCCCCGCCCCCGGCGGACCCGCGGCCGGGGAAGCGGGGCGGCGCCGGAGCGCCGCCCGCCGCCGGGCTAGTGCGCGGCGGACTCCCAGTCCCGGCCCAGGCCCACCGAGACGTCCAGCGGTGCGCGCAGCGAGACGGCGCCGGACATCTCCCGGCGGACCAGCTCCTCGACGGCGGCCGCCTCCCCGGGAGCGATCTCCAGCACGATTTCGTCGTGGACCTGGAGCAGCATCCGGGACGTGAGCCGCGCTTCGGTGAGCGCCTTGTCGACGTTCAGCATCGCGATCTTCACGATGTCGGCGGCGGTGCCCTGGATCGGCGCGTTGAGCGCCATGCGCTCGGCCATCTCGCGGCGCTGCCGGTTGTCCGAGTTCAGGTCCGGGAGGTAGCGGCGCCGCCCGAGCACGGTCTGGGTGTAGCCGGTGGCCCGCGCCTCGTCGACCACGCGCCGCAGATAGTCGCGGACCCCGCCGAACCGCTCGAAGTAGGTGTCCATCAGGGCGCGTGCCTCGCCCGCCTCGATGTTCAGCTGCTGCGAGAGCCCGAAGGCGGACAGACCGTAGGCCAGGCCGTACGACATGGCCTTGATCTTGCGCCGCATCTCGGCGTCGACCCGGTCCCGCTCCACGCCGAACACGTGGGAGGCGACCGTGGTGTGCAGGTCCTCGCCGGAGGTGAAGGCCTCGATCAGGCCCGCGTCCTCCGAGAGGTGGGCCATGACGCGCAGTTCGATCTGGCTGTAGTCGGCCGTCATCAGCGTCTCGTAGCCCTCGCCGACGACGAACCCGCGGCGGATCGCGCGGCCCTCGTCGGTGCGGACCGGGATGTTCTGGAGGTTCGGGTCGGTCGACGACAGACGGCCGGTCGCGGCGACCGTCTGGTTGAACGTGGTGTGGATGCGGCCGTCGGCGGCGATCGTCTTGATCAGGCCCTCGACGGTCACGCGGAGCTTGGCCTGCTCGCGGTGGCGCAGCATGATCACGGGGAGTTCGTGGTCGGTCTGCGTGGCCAGCCAGGCGAGCGCGTCGGCGTCCGTGGTGTAGCCCGTCTTGGTCTTCTTGGTCTTCGGCAGGTCCAGCTCGCCGAAGAAGACCTCCTGGAGCTGCTTGGGCGAGCCGAGGTTGAACTCGTGCCCGACCGAGGCGTGGGCCTCCTTCACCGCCTGCTGGACGGCGCCCGCGAACATCTGCTCCATGGTCTCCAGGTGGGCGCGGTCGGCGGCGATGCCGTACCGCTCCAGGCGGGCGAGGAGCACCGAGGTGGGCAGCTCGATGTCGGTGAGCAGGTCGGCCGCGCCGACCTCCGTCAGCCGCTCGCCGAAGGCGGTGCCCAGGTCGAGGATGGCGCGGGCCTGCACCATGAGCGCGTCGGCCTCGGCCTGCTCGTCCTCCTCCGAGCCGAACGCGAGCTGTCCGTCGGCCGCCCCGGCCGGGGCCAGCTCGCGGCCCAGGTACTCCAGGGACAGCGCGTCGAGCGCGAAGGAGCGGCGGCCCGGCTTGACCAGGTACGCGGCGAGCGCCGTGTCCATGGTGATGCCCTCGATGCGCCAGCCGTGCTCGGCGAAGACCCGCATCACGCTCTTGGCGTTGTGCAGCACCTTCGGCCGCGCCGCGTCGGTGAGCCAGCCGGCGAACGCCTTCTCGTCGGCCTCGTCCAGCTGCGCCGGGTCGAACCAGGCGGCCTCGCCGTCGGCGGCGGCGAGCGCGACCTCGGTGACCGAGCCGGTGCCGAGCGACCAGGTGTCGACGGAGGCGAGGCCGAGGGCGGCGGTGCCGTGCTCGGCGAGCCAGGGCCCGACCTCGCCGGTGGCCAGCACGGTGCCGTCCAGCTCGACGCCGGGCTCGGCCGGGGCCGCCTCGGCCTCGGCGGCGCCCGGGTCGACGGCGAACA
Source organism: Streptomyces sp. NPDC088785 (assembly GCF_044750685.1). NCBI lineage: Bacteria > Bacillati > Actinomycetota > Actinomycetes > Kitasatosporales > Streptomycetaceae > Streptomyces > Streptomyces sp. NPDC088785. The sequence goes on along the minus strand of NZ_JBIVKH010000002.1, from coordinate 799,831 downwards.
GGCGCTCGCGCAGCGACGGGTTCCGGATCTCCAGGGTGTCCAGGATCATCGCGATCGAGGTCCGGTCGTACGCCGTGCGCTCCAGGTCGGCGACCGTCTTCGGCAGCTCGACGTCGCGGACCATCTCGGTGAGGCGGCGGTTGAGCTTCACGGCCTCGATGTGGTCCCGGAAGTTCTGCCCGGCCTTGCCCTTGACCTCGTCGGCGCGCTCGACCAGCTCGGCGAACGAACCGAACTGGTTGATCCACTTCGCGGCCGTCTTCTCGCCGACGCCGGGGATGCCCGGCAGGTTGTCCGACGGGTCGCCGCGCAGCGCCGCGAAGTCCGGGTACTGGGCCGGGGTGAGGCCGTACTTCTCCTCGACCTTCTCCGGCGTGAACCGGGTCAGCTCGGACACGCCCTTCGTCGGGTACAGCACCGTCACGTGCTCCGAGACGAGCTGGAAGGAGTCGCGGTCGCCGGTGACGATGAGGACGTCGAAGCCCGCGGCCTCGGCCTGGGTGGCGAGCGTGGCGATGATGTCGTCGGCCTCGAAGCCGTCGACGGCGAAGCGCGGGGTGTGCATCGCGTCGAGCAGCTCGCCGATCAGCTCGACCTGGCCCTTGAACTCGTCCGGGGTCTTCGACCGGTTCGCCTTGTACTCGGTGAACTCCTCGGACCGCCAGGTCTTGCGGGACACGTCGAACGCCACCGCGAAGTGGGTGGGCGACTCGTCACGCAGGGTGTTCGCCAGCATCGACGCGAAGCCGTAGATCGCGTTCGTGGGCTGGCCCGAGGCCGTCGTGAAGTTCTCCGCGGGCAGCGCGAAGAACGCGCGATAGGCCAGCGAATGCCCGTCCATGAGCATCAGCCGGGGGCGCCCGCCGGCGCCGCTGTCCGCCGCCTTCGTCGCGCCAGCCGCCGTCTTCTTCGCCGTCTTCGCTGCTTTTTCTGCCACGTCCCCGATCCTGCCAGACCCCACTGACACTCCGGTCCACCCCGACCGGGCGGCGACGCCGTCGGACCTCCGTGCGAGGATCGGAGAAGCAGCTCACAGCACGCCCGCAGGACCACGCAGGACCGCGCAGGACCGCTCGAAGGGGAGCCCGACATGGCCGCGAAGCCGCCCGCATCCGATCCGGTTCAGGACGCACCGCAGGTCGTGGCGCCGCAGCATCACGCGGCGGGGCTGCCCGCGGTCGGGCACACGCTGAAGATGGCGCGCGAGCAGATGGGCGTGAAGCGCACCGCCCTGACCCTGCTGCGCGTCAACCAGAAGGACGGCTTCGACTGCCCGGGCTGCGCCTGGCCCGAGCCGGAGCACCGGCACACGGCGGAGTTCTGCGAGAACGGCGCGAAGGCGGTCGCCGAGGAGGCCACGCTGCGCCGGGTGACCCCCGAGTTCTTCGCCGCGCACCCGGTCGCCGATCTCGCCACCCGCTCCGGGTACTGGCTGGGCCAGCAGGGCCGCCTCACCCACCCCATGTACCTGGCCGAGGGCGGGGACCGGTACGAGCCGGTCACGTGGGAGCGGGCCTTCGACATCATCGGCGAGGAGCTGACGGCGCTCGCCTCCCCCGACGAGGCGGTGTTCTACACGTCGGGGCGCACGAGCAACGAGGCGGCGTTCCTCTACCAGCTCTTCGCCCGCGAGTTCGGGACGAACAACCTGCCCGACTGTTCGAACATGTGCCACGAGTCGTCCGGGTCGGCGCTGACCGAGACCATCGGCGTCGGCAAGGGCAGCGTCCTGCTGGAGGACCTCTACAAGGCGGACCTGATCATCGTGGCCGGGCAGAACCCGGGCACGAACCACCCCCGGATGCTCTCCGCCCTGGAGAAGGCCAAGGCGGGCGGCGCCCGCATCATCTCGGTGAACCCGCTGCCGGAGGCGGGCCTGGAGAAGTTCAAGAACCCGCAGACGCCGAAGGGCCTCACCAAGGGCGCCACCCTCACGGACCTCTTCCTCCAGATCCGGCTCGGCGGGGACCAGGCCCTCTTCCGCCTCCTGAACAAGCTGATCCTCGCCACCGACGGCGCCACCGACGAGGCGTTCATCGCCGAGCACACCCACGGTTTCGAGGCGTTCGCCGAGGCCGCCCGCGCCGCCGACTGGGACGAGACGCTCACCGCGACCGGCCTGTCCCGCGCCGACATCGAGCGCGCCCTGGAGATGGTCCTCGCCTCCCGCCGCACGGTCGTGTGCTGGGCGATGGGCCTGACCCAGCACAAGCACTCCGTGCCGACCATCCGCGAAGTGGTGAACTTCCTGCTGCTGCGGGGCAACATCGGCCGGCCCGGCGCCGGGGTCTGCCCGGTGCGCGGACACAGCAACGTGCAGGGCGACCGCACCATGGGCATCTTCGAGCGCCCCGCGCCCGCCTTCCTGGACGCCCTGGAGAAGGAGTTCGGCTTCGCTCCCCCGCGCGAGCACGGCCTCGACGTCGTCCGGGCCATCCGCGCGCTGCGCGACGGCGACGCGCGGGTCTTCTTCGCGATGGGCGGCAACTTCGTCTCCGCCTCCCCCGACACCGAGGTCACGGAGGCGGCCATGCGCCGCGCCCGGCTCACCGTCCACGTGTCGACGAAGCTGAACCGCTCGCACACCGTCACCGGCGCCCGCGCGCTGATCCTGCCCACCCTCGGCCGCACCGAGCGCGATCTCCAGGCCGGCGGCGCGCAGTTCGTCACCGTCGAGGACTCCATGGGCATGGTGCACGCCTCGCGCGGCCGTTTGGAGCCCGCCGGCCGCCACCTGCTGTCCGAACCCGCCATCGTGACCCGGCTGGCCCGCCGGGTGCTGCCCGACTCGGCCGTGCCCTGGGCGGACTTCGAGCGGGACTACGCCACGATCCGCGACCGCATCGCCCGGGTGGTGCCGGGCTTCGAGGACTTCAACGCGCGGGTGGCCGACCCGGCGGGCTTCGCCCTCCCGCACGCGCCGCGCGACGAGCGCCGCTTCCCGACGGCCACCGGCAGGGCCAACTTCACGGCGGCGCCGGTCGAGTACCCCCGGCTGCCGCCGGGGCGGCTGCTGCTCCAGACGCTGCGCTCGCACGACCAGTACAACACCACCATCTACGGCCTGGACGACCGCTACCGCGGCATCCGCAACGGCCGCCGGGTGGTGCTGGTCAACGCCGAGGACGCCAAGGAGCTCGCCCTCGCCGACGGCTCCTACGTCGACCTGGTCGGCGAGTGGAGCGACGGTGTGGAGCGGCGCGCCCCCGGCTTCCGCGTCGTGCACTATCCGACGGCCCGCGGCTGTGCGGCCGCGTACTACCCGGAGACCAATGTCCTGGTGCCGCTGGACGCCACCGCGGACACCAGCAACACCCCCGCCAGCAAGTCCGTCGTGGTGCGCCTGGAACAATCCGGCACCGACTGAGCGTTCGCTCAGCGAGCGTGCGTCGTGGTACGACGCACCCAGACACTCAGGAACGACGGACGGAGCAGGGTCCATGGGCGAGCAGAACCAGGTGAAGTTCCCGCAGGAGGTCCTCGACGAGTACGCGGACTACGGCATCGACCTGCCGGCGCTGTTCTCCGCCGGGCACCTCGGCACCCGCATGGGCATCGAGATCAGGGAGGCGTCCGCGGACCGGGTGGTCGGCGTCATGCCGGTCGAGGGCAACACCCAGCCCTACGGCCTGCTGCACGGCGGCGCCTCCGCCGTGCTCGCCGAGACCCTCGGCTCGGTCGGCGCCATGCTGCACGGCGGCATCGGCCGGCTCGCGGTCGGCGTCGACCTGAACTGCACGCACCACCGCAGCGCCCGCTCCGGCTTCGTCACCGGGGTGGCCACGCCGGTGCACCGCGGCCGCACCACGGCCACGTACGACATCGTGATCAGCGACGAGCAGGACCGGCGGGTCTGCTCCGCCCGTCTGACCTGCCTGCTCAAGGAAGCCCCCCTGACCGATGCGGCGCCGCCGGCGGCCTGAGCGGACCGGCCCCGGCCGGGTGCGGCCGGGACGGGGCGGTGAGGTGCCCGACAGTCCGGCGCGGACGGCGTCGGCGGGCACCCCGCGCCGCCTCCGCGTTCCCGCATGACCTGCACCGACATCGGCCGGACCGGGCACCGCGGCCCCCTCGTGCCGCCGCCCGCCCGGGCCCCGCGGCGGTACGACCCCGACCGCGCCCCTCACCCCTTACTCCTCGGCACCGACCGCCACCCTCGGTAGCGGCGCCCGTGCCCGTTCGGTCATCGGGCCGCGGCGCCGCCGCGCCGTCAGCGGCTCCCCGCGCCCGGCGCCGCGCCCCGCGCCGCCACCCCGCCCGGCGGCGCCCCGGCCGGGAATCCCGCGCCCCGCCGCCGCCCGGGGCCGCGTCCGCGCCCCGCCGCCCGGCCGCCGCCCCCACCGCTCCGCCGCACCCGATCCGCGCCGCCCGCCCGGCCCCGGTGATGATCAGTCAGATGCGGTCCGGAAAAGCCCAGTTGACGCCCCACGTCACGGCGGACCCACCGCGCACGGCAGCCCCGGGCGCACCCCCGCGCACCCGGCCCCCCGCGTCCGCGCCGCACCTCCTCGCCGCCCCACCTCCCTCCGTCCCGGCGCCACTTCGCCCCTCCGGGACCGCCCGGCGAGCCCCCGCCCCCCGCTCCGCCGGCCACTCCCCGCACCCTCCGCCCACCCGCGCCCACCGCGCGTACCGCGCCTCCCGGCCCCCGCCCCGCCCGCGTTCCGAACTCACACAGCGGTAACAATCCGTTACCTCTGCCGCAACGAAGCAATGCGAAGGCCACGCGCCGCGCCCACGCCCGGCGCGACCCTCCCCTGACGGACACAACCGCCCGAAACCACCGCCATCCACCCGACCAAGATCACCTCAAGTCCCCTGGAAGAACTGGGCGTTCTCAGCAAGCGATCTTTTCCGCCACCGGCACATCCGCCCCAATCGCCCACACCGCACCCCGCCGAAACCGCCCCGGCATAACAAGAGCGTCACAGCCTCTCCCGCATCCACGCTGCACTCCCCCACCTGCGCTTATAGTCACGGCCAGTCACCGCGCCGCCGGGCGCGTCACTTGCACGGCCCCTGTACCACCCCGTACGGCCCGGCGAGACACACGGCCCCCGACCAAAGGGCCGCGCCAGGGAGAGGATTGATCGTGCGACACCGTTCTCAGCTCATACTCACCGCAGTGCTCACGACCGGAGCACTCACGCTCAGCGCCTGCGGATCGCGCGACGAAGGCGGCGACAAGTCCGGCGACAAGAGCAACACCACCGTCGTCATCGGCGTGGACGCCCCCCTCAGCGGCGACCTCTCGGCCATCGGCATCGGCATCAAGAACTCCGTCGACCTGGCCGCCAAGACCGCCAACAAGAACAAGGAAGTCCCGGGCGTCACCTTCCAGATCAAGGCGCTCGACGACGTCGCGAACCCCTCCACCGGCGGCCAGAACGCCACCACGCTCGTCGGCAACAAGGACGTCCTCGGCGTCGTCGGCCCGCTGAACTCCAGCGTCGCCCAGTCGATGCAGAAGACCTTCAACTCCGCGAACCTGGTGGAGATCTCGCCCGCGAACACGGCCCCCGAGCTCACCCAGGGCGCCAACTACGCGACGAAGAAGACCCGCCAGTTCAAGACGTACTTCCGCACCGCCACCACCGACGCGCTCCAGGGCCCGTACGCCGCCCAGTACGCGTACAACACCCTGAAGCTCAAGACGGTCTACTCCGTCGACGACAAGAAGACCTACGGCGCCGGCCTCGCCCGCACCTTCCGCCAGGAATTCACCAAGCTGGGCGGCAAGGTCGTGGCCACCGACCACATCAACCCCGACGACCGCGACTTCGGCGCGATCTCCACCAAGATCAAGAACTCCAAGGCCGACTTCGTCTACTACGGCGGCGAGTACCCGGCCGGCGCCCCGCTCTCCAAGCAGATCAAGGACGCCGGAGCCAAGATCCCGGTGATCGGCGGCGACGCCCTCCAGAGCGCCGACTACGTCAAGCTCGCCGGCAAGAACGCCGAAGGCGACTTCGCCACCTCCGTCGGCGCCCCGCCGGAGCAGCTCGACACCGCCAAGAAGTTCATCGCCGACTACCAGGCCGGCGGCTACAGCGACCCGTACGAGACCTACGGCGCCCTCTCCTACGACGCCGCCTGGGCCATCATCCAGGCCGTCAAGAGCGTCGTGAACGACAACGACGGCAAGCTCCCCTCCGACGCCCGCGCCAAGATCACCGAGGCCACGCAGAAGGTCTCCTTCAACGGCGTCACCGGCCAGGTCGCCTTCGACGAGTACGGCGACACCACCAACCGCACCCTGACCGTCTACCAGGTCAAGGGCGGCAAGCACACCCCGGTCAAGACCGGCGAGCTGGAGAAGTAACCCACCGGGACCACCCGCGGTAACCCTCTCCGGGATCCCACCGCACCAGCCCACGGCGCGGGGGGCACCACAACAGCCCCCCGCGCCCTCGCACTTGAGACAACCTCGGAGGCCCAGCGGTGCACGATCTGCCGCAGCAGCTGGTCAACGGCCTGATCCTCGGAGCCCTGTACGGCCTCATAGCCGTCGGCTACACCATGGTCTACGGCATCATCCAGCTCATCAACTTCGCCCACGGCGAGATCTACATGATCGGCGGCTTCGGCGCCCTCACCATGTATCTCTGGCTCCCGGGCGGCACGTCCCTCGCCATCGCCATGCCCCTCATGCTCCTGATGGGCATCGCCTGCTCCGTCCTCGTGGCCGTCGGCGCCGAACGCTTCGCCTACCGCCCGCTGCGCAACGCCCCCCGGCTGGCCCCGCTCATCACCGCGATCGGCCTCTCCATCGCGCTCCAGCAGGCCGTCTGGGCCTTCTACCCCGACGCCAAGGCCGACCGGACCTTCCCCCAGTTCTCCGGCGGACCCATCGACCTCGGCGCCTTCACCATCCAGCGCGGCGACCTCTTCCTCATCATCGCCGCCCCCGTGTGCATGGGCTTCCTCGCCTACTTCGTCGCCCGCACCCGCACCGGCCGCGCCATGCAGGCCACCTCCCAGGACCCGGACACCGCCCAGCTCATGGGCATCAACACCGACCGGATCGTGGTCACCGCCTTCGCCATCGGCGGCGCCTTCGCCGCCGTCGCCGCCATGGCCTACGGCCTCAAGTACGGCCAGGTCGGCTTCAAGATGGGCTTCATCGCCGGCCTCAAGGCCTTCACCGCGGCCGTCCTCGGCGGCATCGGCAACATCTACGGCGCCATGATCGGCGGCCTCGCCCTCGGCCTCGCCGAAGCCCTCGCCACCGCCTACATCCAGGACATCCCCGGCATGGAACTCCTCGGCGGCGGAGCCTGGAAAGACGTCTGGGCCTTCGTCCTCCTCATCCTCGTGCTCCTGCTGCGCCCCCAGGGCCTGCTCGGTGAGCGCGTCGCGGACAGGGCGTGATCACGATGACCGACACCACGACCACCACCCCGGCCGGCGGACGGGCCCCGCACAGCGCCCTCCTCCCGCTGCCCGAGAAGGCCGCCCGCTACGGCACCCTCGGCGGCGCGGTCGTCACCGCCGTCGCCACCTTCCTGGCCTGGACCTGGACCGCCGAATTCCCCGGCGACCTCACCGTCACCGGCTACCCCGGCGGCCTCCAGGTCCTCACCCTCATCGGCGCCCTCATCACCCTGCTGCTGGGCCTCTCCGCCCTCGGCATCCGCGGCCTGCGCTGGCTCACCCCCGGCGGCACCACCGCCCCCACCCTGCTCTTCGCCCTCGGCACCCTCGGCACCACCGGCTACACCATGGGCGCCATCAGCTACCGGCTCGGCGGCGTCGTCAACCTCGAACCCGGAGCCTGGATCGCCGGCATCGCCGCGCTCCTCACCGCCCTCTGCGCCCTCGGCCTCCCCGCCGACGAGCCGGACCCCGCCGCCACCGGCGCCTGGGACCGCCTGCGCACCGCCCTCAAGGCACCCGCCGCCCGCCCCGCCACGATCAGCCTGCCCTCCTGGGCCGAGATCCTGGTCATCGCGGTCGCCTTCGGCATCGCCCTCTACGTCTTCACGTACGGCATCGACACCGAGTACGTCGAACTCTTCACCGGCTTCCTGATCCTGGTCCTCTTCGGCGGCGTCGCCCTGACCAAGACCGGACTGCCCGCGCGCCTCACCGCGCTCACCGCCAAGCACCGCACCATCGCGCTCACCGCGGCCTTCGTCGCCGCCGCCGCGTTCCCCTTCACCCAGACCAACGACACGTACACCAACGTCGCCGCGAACATCCTCGTCTTCGCGACCGTCGCCCTCGGACTCAACGTCGTCGTCGGCCTCGCCGGACTCCTCGACCTCGGCTACGTCGCCTTCCTCGGCGTCGGCGCCTACGCCGCGGCCCTCGTCTCCGGCTCCCCGGACTCCACCATCGGCGTCCACTTCCCCTTCTGGGCCGCCGTCCTCACCGGCGCCGGCGCCTCGCTCGTCTTCGGCATCGTCATCGGCGCCCCGACCCTGCGACTGCGCGGCGACTACCTCGCCATCGTCACCCTCGGCTTCGGTGAGATCTTCCGCATCACCATGAACAACCTGGACGGCGACTCCGGCCCCGACGTCACCAACGGACCCAACGGCATCCCGAACATCCCGGACCTCAAGATCTTCGGGTTCGACCTCGGCGAGACCCACACCGTCCTCGGCGTCGACCTCGGCCGCTTCGCCAACTACTACCTGCTGATGCTGGTCTTCACCATCATCGTCGTCACCGTCTTCCGCCGCGCCGGCACCTCCCGCATCGGCCGCGCCTGGGTCGCCATCCGCGAGGACGAGACCGCCGCGCAGGCCATGGGCATCAACACCTTCCGGCTCAAGCTCCTCGCCTTCGCCCTCGGCGCCTCCCTCGCCGGCATGGCAGGCACCGTGCAGGCCCACGTCCAGTACTCCGTCACCCCCGACCAGTACAAGTTCGTGGAGAACGCGCCGCCCAACTCCGCCTTCCTGCTCGCCGCCGTCATCCTCGGCGGCATGGGCACGGTCAGCGGACCCCTCGTCGGCGCCGCCCTGCTCTACCTGATCCCCGCCAAGCTCCAGTTCATCGGCGAGTACCAGCTCCTGCTCTTCGGCGTCGCCCTCATCCTCCTGATGCGGTTCCGCCCCGAAGGCCTCATCGCCGACCGCCGCAAGCAGCTCGAATTCCACGAGACCGACCAACTCGACGTGCCAGAACAGCGCTTGCCCGAGGAACCGGCCGTCACCAAGGCTGGGGCGTGACCACCATGACGACCACCACGACCACCACGACCGTCCTCGAAGCGACCGGCGTCACCATGCGCTTCGGCGGCCTCACCGCGGTCCGCGACGTCGACCTCACCGTCGGAGAAGGCGAGATCGTCGGCCTCATCGGCCCCAACGGCGCCGGCAAGACCACCTTCTTCAACTGCCTCACCGGCCTCTACGTCCCCACCGAGGGCAAGGTCTCCTACAAGGGCACCGTCCTGCCGCCCCAGCCCCACCTCGTCACCCAGGCAGGCGTCGCCCGCACCTTCCAGAACATCCGCCTCTTCGCCAACATGACCGTCCTGGAGAACGTCCTCGTCGGACGCCACACCCGGACCAAGGAGGGCCTCTGGTCCGCCCTCCTGCGCGGCCCCGGCTTCAAGAAGGCGGAGCGGGCCTCCGAGGAACGCGCCATGGAACTCCTGGAGTTCACCGGCCTCGCCAAGAAGCGCGACCACCTCGCCCGCAACCTCCCCTACGGAGAACAGCGCAAGCTGGAGATCGCGCGCGCCCTCGCCAGCGACCCCGGACTCCTCCTCCTCGACGAGCCCACCGCCGGCATGAACCCGCAGGAGACCCGCGCCACCGAGGAACTGGTCTTCGCCATCCGCGACCAGGGCATCGCCGTCCTCGTCATCGAGCACGACATGCGCTTCATCTTCAACCTCTGCGACCGCGTCTCCGTCCTCGTCCAGGGCGAGAAACTCGTCGAGGGCACCAGCGACGTCGTCCAGGGCGACGAACGCGTCATCGCCGCCTACCTCGGCACCCCCTTCGAAGGCGCCCCCGAGGACCCCGCCCTCGCAGAGGTCCAAGCAGCCGAAGCAGCAGACGCAGCCGAAGGGAACGACCAGTGACCGCGCTTCTGGAGGTCGAGGACCTCAAGGTCGCCTACGGCAAGATCCAAGCCGTCAAGGGCATCTCCTTCACCGTGGAGGAGGGCCAGGTCGTCACGCTCATCGGCACCAACGGCGCCGGCAAGACCACCACCCTGCGCACCCTCTCCGGACTGCTCAAGCCCGTCAGCGGAAAGATCACGTTCGCCGGCACCCCGCTCAACGCGGTCCCGGCCCACAAGATCGTCTCCATGGGGCTCGCGCACTCCCCCGAGGGCCGCCGGATCTTCCCCCGCCTCACCATCGCCGAGAACCTCCAGCTCGGCGCCTTCCTGCGCAAGGACACCGCGGGCGTCCAGAAGGACATCCAGCGCGCCTACGACCTGTTCCCGATCCTCGGCGAACGGCGCAAGCAGGCCGCGGGCACCCTCTCCGGCGGCGAACAGCAGATGCTCGCCATGGGCCGGGCCCTCATGTCCCAGCCCAAGCTGCTCATGCTCGACGAACCCTCCATGGGCCTCTCGCCGATCATGATGCAGAAGATCATGTCGACGATCGCCGAGCTGAAGGCCCAGGGCACGACCATCCTCCTGGTCGAACAGAACGCCCAGGCCGCGCTCTCCCTCGCCGACCAGGGGCACGTCATGGAGATCGGCTCCATCGTCCTGTCCGGCAGCGGCCAGGACCTCCTCCACGACGAGTCGGTCCGCAAGGCCTACCTCGGCGAGGACTGAGCGGCCCGTCCCCGCACGCACGTGAGGCCCGCGCCCCTCTCCGGGGTGCGGGCCTCACGTCGTGCTCGGCGCGGGGTCAGCCCTTGGCGGCCTTCTTCTCCGCGGCGTCCTCGATGACCGCCTCCGCGACCTGCTGCATCGACAGGCGCCGGTCCATCGACGTCTTCTGGATCCAGCGGAACGCCGCCGGCTCCGTCAGGCCGTACTCCGTCTGGAGGACCGACTTCGCGCGGTCCACCAGCTTGCGCGTCTCCAGGCGCTGGGTGAGGTCCGCGACCTCCTTCTCCAGCGTCTTCAGCTCCGTGAAGCGCGAGACGGCCATCTCGATCGCCGGGACGACGTCGCTCTTGCTGAACGGCTTCACCAGGTACGCCATGGCACCGGCGTCCCGGGCCCGCTCGACGAGGTCGCGCTGCGAGAACGCGGTGAGCATCAGCACCGGGGCGATCGACTCCTCGGCGATCTTCTCCGCCGCGCTGATGCCGTCCATCTTCGGCATCTTCACATCGAGGATCACCAGGTCGGGCCGGTGCTCACGGGCCAGCTCGATGGCCTGCTCACCGTCACCGGCCTCGCCCACGACGGTGTACCCCTCCTCCTCGAGCATCTCCTTCAGGTCGAGGCGGATCAGGGCCTCGTCCTCGGCGATGACGACGCGGGTCGTCAGCGGCGGGACGTGCGACTTGTCGTCGTCGGCGGCGTCAGCGGGCTGGGTCGACTCGGGGCCGGTCACGGGGGCGCTCCTTGGGTGAGCAGGGCGGGGGTACTGCTCCCAAGAGCGTACCTAGCTGCGGTATGGTGTTCACACGGCGGGTGGCCGCCAACCTTCATTTTGAAGGGGGCCCCGGTAGCCCAGCGGTAGAGGCCATGGATTCAAAACCCATACAGCGTCGGTTCGAATCCGACTCGGGGCACTTTTCCTTGGATTCCAAGGTCAAGGAAGAAAAGCGGACGATCGCGTTCTCGTGAACGTCCGCTTTTTGCTGCGTGTCGCCCGGCGCACTCTCCCACGCTGCTCGCATGTACGACATGAGCACGCGCGAGCGGGCGCTCGCACTGGTGGCCCAGGGCCGCAGCCTGAACTCCGTCAGCAAGGAGACCGGCATCTCGCGAGCCGCCCTCCGCTCCTGGGGACAGCGCCTCGAACCACTCGGCCGGAGCCGCTCGGCGCCGTGCCCGCGATGCGACGGAACCCCACGGCCCCCCGAGGACCCGGCCGCGTACTCCTACCTGCTCGGCCTCTACCTCGGCGACGGCTGCATCAGCCGCTTCCGCGGCGGCACGTACTTCCTGCGCATCGCCTGCGCCGACGCCTGGCCCGGCCTCATCGACCGGTGCGCCGACGCCGTCCGGGCCGCGCGCCCGGCCGACAAGGTCTTCCGCGTCCAGCGGCAGGGCTGCCAGGACGTCACCTGCTACAGCAACCACTGGCCCTGCCTCTTCCCCCAGCACGGCCCCGGCAAGAAGCACGACCGCGCGATCGTGCTCGCCCCCTGGCAGCGGGAGATCGTCGATGCGCACCCCTGGGACTTCCTCCGCGGGCTCATCCACTCCGACGGGTGCCGCATCACCAACTGGACGACGCGCACCATCGGCGGCAGGCCGAAGCGCTACGAGTATCCGCGCTACTTCTTCACCAATCTGTCCGGCGACATCACACGCCTCTTCACCAGCACCCTCGACGCGGTCGGTGTCGCCTGGAAGCGGGCCGGCAGCCGGAACATCTCCATCGCCCGCAAAGAAGCCGTCGCCCTCCTCGACCTCCACGTAGGCCCGAAACACTGACCCCACCGACCCCACCGACCCCACCGCCCCCTGACCCGGCACCGTGAAAGGGCCGCCCCTCACCAGTGGAAGGGCGGCCCTCGGTGGTGGGTGGGTGGGGGCTACTTGGGGCTGTCGTCCTCGCCGATGTGGTGGACGCGGACCAGGTTGGTCGAGCCGGCGACGCCGGGCGGGGAGCCGGCCGTGATCACCACGATGTCGCCCTTCTGGCAGCGGCCGATCTTCAGCAGCTGGTCGTCGACCTGGGCGACCATGGCGTCGGTGGAGTCGACGTGCGGGCCGAGGAAGGTCTCGACGCCCCAGGTCAGGTTGAGCTGGGAGCGCGTGGCGGCCACCGGCGTGAAGGCGAGGAGCGGGATGGGCGAGCGGTAGCGGGAGAGGCGCTTGACGGTGTCGCCGGACTGGGTGAAGGCGACGAGGAACTTGGCGCCGAGGAAGTCGCCCATCTCGGCGGCCGCGCGGGCGACGGCGCCGCCCTGGGTGCGGGGCTTGTTCCGCTCGTTGAGGGCCGGCAGGCCCTTGCCGAGGATGTCCTCCTCGGCGGCCTCCACGATCCGGCTCATGGTCTTGACGGTCTCGATGGCGTACTTGCCGACGCTGGTCTCGCCGGAGAGCATCACGGCGTCGGTGCCGTCGATGACGGCGTTGGCGACGTCGCTGGCCTCGGCGCGGGTGGGCCGGGAGTTCTCGATCATCGAGTCGAGCATCTGGGTGGCGACGATGACCGGCTTGGCGTTGCGCTTGGCCAGCTTGACGGCGCGCTTCTGGACGATCGGCACCTGCTCCAGGGGCATCTCGACGCCGAGGTCGCCGCGAGCGACCATGATGCCGTCGAACGCGGCGACGATGTCCTCGATGTTCTCGACGGCCTGCGGCTTCTCGACCTTGGCGATGACGGGGAGGTGGCGGCCCTCCTCGGCCATGATGCGGTGGACGTCCTCGATGTCGCGGCCGCTGCGGACGAAGGAGAGCGCGATGATGTCGGCGCCGGTGCGCAGGGCCCAGCGCAGGTCGGCCTCGTCCTTGTCGCTGAGGGCGGGGACGGAGACGGCGACGCCGGGGAGGTTGAGGCCCTTGTGGTCGGAGACCATGCCGCCTTCGACGACCTCGGTGTGCACGCGGGGGCCGTCGACGCGGGTGACTTCGAGGCTGACCTTGCCGTCGTCGACGAGGATGCGCTCGCCGGGTGTGACGTCCTCGGCGAGGCCGCTGTAGGTGGTGCCGCAGGTCTGGCGGTCGCCCTGGACGCCGTGCTCGACGGTGATGATGAACTCGTCCCCGCGTTCAAGGAGTACGGGGCCTTCGCTGAAGCGGCCGAGGCGGATCTTCGGGCCTTGAAGGTCGGCGAGGACGCCGACGCTGCGGCCGGTCTCGTCGGAGGCCTTTCGCACGCGCTGGTAGCGCTCCTCGTGTTCGGCGTAGGTGCCGTGGCTGAGGTTGAAGCGGGCTACGTCCATTCCGGCTTCTACGAGTGCCTTGATCTGCTCGTACGAGTCGGTGGCGGGGCCCAAGGTACAGACGATCTTTGCTCGGCGCATGGTTCGAGCCTAGGCCCTACCGGCGGGTAGGTAATTGGATGGGTATGACTACTCAACGTCCTTTGCGTGAAGGGCTATTGACAAGAGCCATCATGTTTTGAATTTGCGCGGCATGCTGCTCCGATGAGCATTTATTCCGCTCATTGCAGGTGGGGCGGGTGAAGGGTGAACCGGGCGTTGACGGTGGCGTGGACGTGCTGCCGTTCGGGTTCGAGGTCGAGGGCGGGGGCCGCGGTGTCGTCGACGGGACCGCGGACCATGGCGGCCCGGGACATGCCGTAGGACATGGGGCGGTGGGCGTCCTCGGCCCCGATGTCGGCGAGTTCGACGAGCGCGGCGAGGGTGGTGCCGAGGGCGTCGGCGTATTCGCGGGCGCGCTGGACGGCGTCGTGGACGGCCTGCCGGCGGGCGGTGGCGTGGACGGGCGAGGCGGGGCGCAGGGACCACCAGGGGCCGTCGACGCGGGTGAGTTCCTGGTCGGCGAGCCGGGTGACGAGTTCGCCGAGTGCGGTGAAGTCGGCGAGGAGAGCGGTGAGATGCACGCTGCCGTGGTAGGTGCGGATGCGTTCGCCGCGGCCGTGCTTGGTGAATTCGGGGGTGAGGGAGAAGGCGCCGGTCTCCAGTTCCTCGACGGCTTCTCCGTAGGTCTTCACGAGGTCGAGGGTGGTGGTGTTGCGGCGGGTGAGGTCGTCGAGGGCGGCGCGGCGGTCGGTGCCCCGGGCGGTGACGGTGATGCCGATGCGGGCGAGTTCGGGGTCGGCTTCGAGGTGGGCTTCGCCGCGGACGGCCAGGCGGGGGGCCTCGGGTGTTCCGTGCGGGACGCTCGGGTGGTGGCCGGGGTTCTGGTCGTCGTGGGTCATGGATCCCACTTTGGCACTGTTCGTGTTCGGCGGCAGGTCACCAGATAGAAACCTGCGGGGGCTGTTGCGCAGGGGGTCGCCTGCGCCAGAATCTACGCGCGTTGCCATGGTGCGCGCCCGGTCGAACGGCCTGTGCCCGGCGCCGCGCGAACGTCCGAACGTCCCTGTAGGTCAGGAGCTCTTCCATGCCGTTGAACCGCAGATCCTTCCTGGGCAAGTCCGCCGCGACCGGGGCCGGTGCGGCGCTGGCCGGTGCGGTGGCCGCGCCGTCGGCGCAGGCCCACTCCCACCGGCCGCCCACGCGGCGGAAGCGGTACGCGTTCACCGTCATGGGCACGACGGACCTGCACGGTCACGTCTTCAACTGGGACTACTACAAGGACGCCGAGTACCAGGACGCGGCGGGCAACGCGCAGGGCCTGTCGCGGATCTCGACGCTGGTGCGGCGGATCCGGGAGGAGAAGGGCCGGCACAACACGCTGCTGATCGACGCCGGTGACACCATCCAGGGCACGCCGCTGTCGTACTACTTCGCGCGGGTGGACCCGATCACGGCGGCGCACGGTCCGGTGCATCCGATGGCGCAGGCCATGAACGCGATCGGCTACGACGCGGCGGCGCTGGGCAACCACGAGTTCAACTACGGCATCGACACGCTGCGCGCGTTCGAGTCGCAGCTGCGCTTCCCGCTGCTGGGGGCGAACGCGGTGGACGCGAAGACGGAGAAGCCGGCGTTCCGGCCGTACGTCATCAAGAAGCTGCGCACGCCGCACGGCCGGGACGTGAAGGTGGCGATCCTGGGGCTGACGAATCCGGGCATCGCGATCTGGGACAAGGCGTACGTGCAGGGCGTGCTGAAGTTCCCGGGGCTTGAGGAGCAGGCGGCCAAGTGGGTGCCGAAGCTGCGGTCGATGGGTGCGGACGTCGTCATCGTCTCGGCGCACTCCGGCGCGTCGGGCACCTCGTCGTGGGGCGACCAGCTGCCGTACGTGGAGAACGCGGCGGCGAGTGTGGCCGCGAAGGTGCCGGGCATCGACGCGATCCTGGTCGGGCACGCGCATGTGGAGATCGCGCAGCAGTTGGTGACGAACGAGAAGACGGGGCGGACGGTCGTTCTCGCGGAGCCGCTGTGCTACGCGGAGCGGCTGGCGCAGTTCGACTTCGAGCTGGTGTGGGAGAAGGGGCGCTGGTCGGTCGATTCGGTGTCGTCGAAGCTGCTGAACTCGAACTCGGTGCCGGACGACCCGAAGATCACGAAGTTGCTGAAGGCCGACCACGATCTGGTCGTGAAGTACGTGAACCAGGTGGTGGGGCGGGCGACGACGACGCTGACGACGGAGGACGCCCGGTACAAGGACGCGCCGATCATCGATCTGATCAACCAGGTGCAGGCCGATGTGGTGACGGAGGCGCTGAAGTCGACGCAGTACGCGTCGCTGCCGGTGCTGTCGCAGGCGTCGCCGTTCTCGCGCACGTCGGAGATCCCGGCCGGCGACGTGACGATCCGTGATCTGTCGAGCCTGTACGTGTACGACAACACGCTGGTCGCGAAGTTGCTGACGGGCGCGCAGGTGCGGGCGTACCTGGAGTACTCGGCGCAGTACTTCGTGCGGACGGCGGCGGACGCGGCCGTGGACGTGGAGAAGCTGACGAACGCGGAGAACCGGCCGGACTACAACTACGACTACGTGTCGGGGCTGGCGTACGACATCGACATCACGCAGCCGGCCGGGTCGCGGATCAGGAATCTGACGTTCCGGGGTGCGGCGCTGGACGACGCGGCGCAGTTCGTGTTCGCGGTGAACAACTACCGGGCGAACGGGGGTGGCGCGTTCCCGCACGTGGCGTCGGCGCCGGAGCTGTGGTCGGAGTCGATCGAGATCCGGACGCGGATCGCGGAGTGGGTGACGGCGAAGGGCGTCCTCGACCCGGCCGATTTCGCGTCGGTGGACTGGAGGCTGACGCGGGACGGGACGCCGGTGTTCTCGTGACCGTTCTCGGGGCGGGGCCGTGGCCGGTCAGCCCTGGAGTTTGACCATGATGCCGTGTTCCCCCGCCGGGTTGGGTACGGGCCGGGGGGCGCGGTGTTCGTGGGCGAGGAGGCCGAAGCTGGTGAAGGCGGTGCGCTCCGGCTGCGGGTAGGGGTCCTTGCCGGTCAGGGAGTTGAGGATGGTGGCGCTGCGCCAGGCGGCGAGGCCGAGGTCGGGGGCGCCGACGCCGTGGGTGTGCCGTTCGGCGTTCTGGACGTAGACGTGGCAGCCGGTGGAGCTGATGGAGTCGTCGAGGACGAGCCGGAACCGCTGGTCGACGCGGGGGCGTTCGGCGGCGTCGCGGCGGATGTAGGGGTCGAGTCCGGCGAGCATCTGGCCGAGGGGGCGTTCCTGGTAGCCGGTGGCGAGGACGACGGCGTCGGTGGTGAGGCGGGAGCGGGTGCCCTGCTGGCGGTGTTCGAGGTGGAGTTCGACCCTGGTGGTGGCGACGCGTCCGGCGGTGCGGACGCTGACGCCGGGGGTGAGGGTGGCGTCGGGCCAGCCGCCGTGCAGGGTGCGCTGGTAGAGCTCTTCGTGGATGGCGGCGATGGTGTCCGCGTCGATGCCCTTGTGGAGTTGCCACTGGGCGGGGACGAGGCGGTCGCGTTCGCGTTCGGGCAGGGCGTGGAAGTAGCGGGAGTAGTCGGGGGTGAAGTGTTCGAGCCCCAGCTTGCTGTATTCCATGGGTGCGAAGGCTTCGGTGCGGGCGAGCCAGTGGATCTTCTCGCGGCCTGCGGGGCGGTTCCGCAGGAGGTCGAGGAAGATCTCGGCGCCGGACTGGCCGCTGCCGATGACGGTGACGTGGTCGGCGGCGAGGAGCGCGGCGCGGTGGGCGAGGTAGTCGGCGGAGTGCAGGACGGGGACGCCGGCGGCTTCGGCGAGCGGCCGGAGGGGTTCGGGCACGAAGGGTTCGGTGCCGACGCCGAGGGTGACGTTCCGTGTGTAGGTGCGGCCGAGGGCTTCGGCTTCGCCGTCGGCGTCGAGCTGGGTGTGGTCGACCTCGAAGAGGCCGCGCTCGGGGTTCCAGCGGACGGCGTCGACCTGGTGGGAGAAGTGCAGTCCCGGCAGGTTCTCGCTGACCCAGCGGCAGTACGCGTCGTATTCGGCGCGCTGGATGTGGAAGCGCTCGGCGAAGTAGAAGGGGAAGAGGCGCTCGCGGGTCTTGAGGTAGTTGAGGAAGGTCCACTGGCTGGCCGGGTCGGCGAGGGTCACCAGGTCGGCGAGGAAGGGGACCTGGAGGGTGGCGCCGTCGATGAGCAGGCCGGGGTGCCAGTGGAAGGCGGGGCGCTGTTCGAAGAAGGCGGTGTCGAGTTCGGTCAGGGGGTGGGCGAGGGCGGCGAGGGAGAGGTTGAAGGGGCCGATGCCGATGCCGACGAGGTCGCGGGGTGCTTCGGTGGGCGGGGCGGGGTGGGGGGTGGGCGCGGCGCTCATCGGGGGGTGTGTCCTTCCACCAGTTTCAGCAGTGCGGTGAGGTCGTCGGGTGTGGTGTGCGGGTTGAGCAGGGTGGCTTTGAGGTAGAGCTGTCCGTCCATGCGGGCGCGGCCGAGGACGGCGCGGCCTTCGGCGAGGAGGGTGCGGCGGGTGGTGGCGAGCTGGTCGTCGGTGGCGCCGGTGGGGCGGAAGAGGACGGTGGAGAGGGTGGGGGTGTCGTAGAGCTCCAGGTCCGGGTGGCTGTCGACGAGGTGGGCCAGGTGGTGGGCGAGCGCGATGACGTGGTCGACGAGGGCACCGATGCCGGTGCGGCCGAGGGCTTTGAGGGTGACGGCGGTCTTGAGGATGTCGGGGCGGCGGGTGGTGCGCAGGGAGCGGCCGAGGAGGTCGGGCAGGCCGGCTTCGGTGTCGTCGTCGGCGTTGAGGTAGTCGGCGGTGTGGGTGAGGGGGCGCAGGTCGTCGGTGTCCCGTACGGCGAGGAGTCCCGCGGCGACCGGCTGCCAGCCGAGTTTGTGCAGGTCGAGGGTGGTGGTGTGGGCGCGGTCGAGTCCGCTGAGGAGGGCGGCGTGGCGGGTGCTGAAGAGGAGTCCCGCGCCGTAGGCGGCGTCGATGTGGAGGCGGGCGCCGTGCCGGTCGCACAGGTCGGCGATGTCGGGGAGGGGGTCGATGAGTCCGGCGTCGGTGGTGCCCGCGGTGGCGGCGACGAGTTTGGGGCCCGGCAGGTCGGTGAGGGCTTCGTCGAGGGCGGCCGGGTCGAGGGTGCCGGTGGGGGCGGGCAGCACGAGGGGTTCGGGCAGGCCGAGGAGCCAGGTGGCGCGGGCGAGGCTGTGGTGGGCGTTCTGCCCGACGAGGAGCCGGACCGGTTCGGGGTGGGGGTTGGTCTCGCGGGCGAGGAGGACGGCGAGCTGGTTGGCCTCGGTGCCGCCGGTGGTGACGAGGGCGTCGGGCCGGGCGGCGGCGGGGTAGGTCTGGCGGGCGAGGGCCGTGGTGAGGGCGGCTTCGAGGGCGGAGGCGGCGGGGGCCTGGTCCCAGGAGTCCATGGAGGGGTTGAGGGCGCTGGCGGCGAGGTCGGCGGCGGTGGCGACGGCGAGCGGCGGGCAGTGCAGGTGGGCGGCGCAGAGCGGGTCGGCGGGGTCGGCGGCGCCAGCGGCGAGGGCGGTGATGAGGGTGCGCAGGGCTTCCTCGGCTCCGGTGCCGTCCTGGGGCAGCGGGTCGCCGGTGGCGGCGAGGAGCCGGGCGGTGACGTGCGCGGGTCCGCCGGCGGGGAGGGGGCCCGCGCGGTGCACGGCTCCTTCGTGGAGGGCGTCGAGCACGGTGCTGAGCAGGGGCCGCAGGGCGGCGGGTCCCTGTGCGCCGCCGGCGAGGGGCGGAATGCTGCTCATGCGGGTCCTTCGCTGCGTCGGGTGCGGGTGCGGGTACGGCTGTGGGTGCGGCTGTGGGTGCGGCTGTGGGTGCGGCTGTGGGTGCGGCTGTGGGTGCGGGTGCGCGCCGCGCGGGGCTGGTGGGTCGGTGGCGTCCGCGCGGACCGGTGCGTGCGCGCACGTGCGCGGGTGCGGGCACGCGCGTGGGGGCGTGTGGTGGCCGGCCGGGTGGCTGCGGTCGGTCTCAGCGTGGCCGTCCGTCCGGCGGCGCGCCCGATGTACCGGTGAAGGGAACCCGAAAGGGGGATGAGCCTGTGGGGGTGGGGAGTTGGTGTGGTATGGCCCGTTGTGGCGGGGTCCGGGAACGGCGGCACCCCCGGTCCGCTGGGGGCGGTCCGGGGGTGCGGGGGTGCGGTCGTCCGTGGTGGCTACGGGCGCGGGGTCTGCCGGGCCTTCAGGACGCGGGACAGGTCGTCGAGCTGGTCGGCGAGGTGGCGGCGCAGGGACGGGGCGGGGTTGTCGTGGGCCAGGCACTGTTCGCCGAGGCGGAGCGTGTCGGTGTCGATGGCGTGTTCGGGGAAGGCGTACCGGCCGACGGCGGCGGCGATGGCGGGGCCGCGCCGCTCGGCGAGCGGGGTGGCCTCGGTGAAGTAGCGGGGGACGTAGGAGCGCAGCAGGTCGGCCTGTTCGGGCTGCCAGAAGCCCTGGGCGGTGGCGGTGAACAGGTAGTTGGACAGGTCGCGGTCGGGGTCGGCGGGGAACAGGGCGTCCCAGGCGGCGGCCTTGGCCTGCGGGTCGGGCAGCGCGGCGTGGCAGCGGGCGGCGCCCTCCTGGCCGACGGCGCTGGGGTCGTGGGCGAGTTCGGCCTCGATGACGGCGTCGTCGACGGCGCCGAGGACGCTGAGCCGGCCGAGGATGCGCCAGCGCAGTTCGGGGTCGAGTTCGGGTCCGCCGGGGACGGCGCCGGAGTCGTACCAGTCGCGGATGACGTCGGCGTACTGGGCGGCGTCGATGAAGTGGCGTACGGCGGTCAGGCGCAGGCCGGGGTGCCTGCCGTCCTCGGTGCGGCGGAGCAGGTCCTCGCAGAGGGTGGTGAGGAGGGTGAGGGCCGCCGGCCGGTCCTCGGGGGCGGTGCATTTGTCGGCGACCTGGGTGTGGGCGAAGGCGAGGACGCCCTGGACGACGGCGAGGTCGGTCTCCTGCGGCAGGTGGGTCTGGGCGGCCGTCAGGTAGTCGGCGGGGGCGAGCTGTCCGTCGCGGACCATGTCGCGCAGGCTGTTCCAGACGACGGCCCGGGTGAGCGGGTCGGGGATGCCGGACAGGTGGTGCAGGGCGGCTTCCCCGGAGGCGGGGTCGAGGCGGACCTTGGCGTAGGTGAGGTCCTGGTCGTTGGGGACGATCAGGGCGGGGCGGGCACCGTGGAGGGTGCGGGGTGCGCCGGGCACGTCGACGTCGACGCGTTCGCGCAGGACGAGGGCGCGGGCGTCGGCGGGGTCGTGGTCGTAGAGTCCGACGGCGATGCGGTGCGGGCGGCTGCCCTGCCGGTCGACGGCGAGGGTCCAGCCGTCGCCGTCCGCGGCGTCGTCCTCGACGCGGCCGGTGAGGGTGTCGACGCCGGTGGTGCGCAGCCAGGTGTCGGCCCAGGCGTGGACGTCGCGGTCGGTGCCGGAGGCCAGGGACTCGATGAAGTCGGCGAGGGTGGCGTTGCCGAACCTGTGGCGGGCGAAGTGGGTGTTGATGCCGGCGAGGAAGTCCTTCTCGCCGAGCCAGGCGACGAGCTGGCGCAGTGCGGAGGCGCCCTTGGCGTAGGAGATGCCGTCGAAGTTGAGGAGTGCGGAGGCGGTGTCGGGGACGGCCTCGGGGGCGACGGGGTGGGTGGAGGGCCGCTGGTCGGCGTCGTAGCCCCAGGCCTTGCGGGCGATGCCGAAGTCGACCCAGGTGTCCCGGAAGCGGGTGGCTTCGGTGAGGGTCTGGTAGCCCATGTACTCGGCGAACGACTCGTTCAGCCAGATGTCGTCCCACCACTTCAGGGTGACGAGGTCGCCGAACCACATGTGGGCCATCTCGTGGGCGATCACCATGGCGCGGGTCTGCCGCTCGGTGTCGGTGACGGCGGAGCGGTAGACGAATTCGTCGCGGAAGGTGACCAGGCCGGGGTTCTCCATGGCGCCGGCGTTGAACTCGGGGACGAACGCCTGGTCGTAGGAGTCGAAGGGGTAGGGCTCGTCGAACTTCTCGTGGTAGCGGTCGAAGCACGCGCGCGTGGCGTCGAGGATCTCGTCGGCGTCGGCGTCGAGGTGGGGTGCGAGGGAGCGGCGGCAGTGCAGGCCGAAGGGGAGGCCGCGGTGTTCGGTGCGCAGGGAGTGCCAGGGGCCGGCGGCGACGGCGACGAGGTAGGTCGACAGGAGCGGGGTGGTGGTGGCGCGCCACTTTCCGCCGCCGAGGTGTTCGGTGACGCCGTTGGCGAGGACCGTCCAGGCTTCGGGGGCGGTGACGGTGAGGTCGAAGACGGCCTTGAGGTCGGGCTGGTCGAAGGCGGCGAAGACGCGCTGCACGTCGTCCATGAACAGCTGCGTGTAGACGTACGTCTCGCCGTCGGTGGGGTCGGTGAAGCGGTGCATGCCCTCGCCGGTGTGCGAGTAGTGCATGGCGGCGTCGAGCACGAGTTCGTGCTCGCCCGCGGCGAGGCCGGTCAGGGGCAGCCGGTTGTCGTCGAGGGCGGTGGGGTCGAGCGGCTGTCCGTCGAGGGTGACGGTGCGCAGGTCGGCCGGCCTGAGCTCGACGAAGGTGTCTCCCGCGGTGCGTGCGGTGAAGCGGATCGCGGTGTGGGAGTCGAAGGTGTCGGGGCCGCGGTCCAGGTCGAGGTCCACGGTGTAGTGGTGGACGTCGATGAGCCGGGCTCGGGTCTGCGCTTCGTCGCGCGTCAGTACGGGCATGAGCCCATGCTGCCGTACGTCTCCGGCGGGGAACAACGGTGATCCGTGCGCCCCGGCGGCGGCGCGGGCACCCCCGTGAGCGGCCACGACGGCGCCGCGCCCGGCGGCCGTGCGGAGGGTCCGGGGCGGGGGCCCGCCAGCCGGGTGGAGGGGCCGGGGCGCAGGCCCCGGGCCGTGCCGCGCCGCCGCCGTGGGGGCTCAGGCCTGCGGGTCGGGGCTCGTCTTGGCGGCGATCTGCTCGTGGTGCCGGATGACCTCGCTGATGATGAAGTTCAGGAACTTCTCGGCGAAGGCCGGGTCGAGCTTGGCGTTCTCGGCGAGCTGGCGCAGCCGCTCGATCTGGCGGGCCTCGCGGGCCGGGTCCGCCGGGGGCAGCGCGTGCTCGGCCTTGAGGTGGCCGACCTGCTGGGTGGCCTTGAAGCGCTCGGCGAGCATGTGCACGACGGCGGCGTCGATGTTGTCGATGCTGTCGCGCAGTCGGCCGAGCTCGGCGCGCACGGCGGGGTCGACGTCCGACTGGGGGGCGGGCTTGCTGGTGGTCATGACGGATCAGCCTACGTGGAGCATCGGCGGGTCGTCGGGGTCGGGGATGCTGTCCGACCAGCCGCCGGGCACGGCGCGGCCCTGCTGCTCGCGGAAGCGGACGGGTGCGGTGCCGACGCGGCGGGTGAACAGGCGCGAGAAGTAGGCGGGGTCGTCGTAGCCGACGCGGCGGGCGACGGCGGCGACGGGCAGTTCGGTGGCGGCGAGGAGTTCCTTGGCGCGGCCGAGGCGGATACCGAGGAGGTAGTCCTTGGGGCTGCGGCCGGCGCCCCGGCGGACGGCGGTGCGCAGCTCGGCGGGGGTCATGCCGTGCCGGGCGGCGTGCTCGGCGACGGACAGCGGCTGGAAGGCGTCGCGGGCGAGCGCCTGGAGGACGGGGTCGCCGTCGGGGGCCAGGTCGGCGCGGGCGCGGCGCAGCGCGACGAGGAGTTCGTGGACGGCGGCGCCGGTCTCGACCTCCAGGAGGGGGTTGCCGCGGCGGGCGGCGCGGGCGATGCGGCCGACGGCGGCGCGGGCCGGGGCGGCGTCGGAGAGCGGGACGACGGGCCGGTCGGGTTCGATGCAGCCGAGTTCGGTGTACGTGGCCGTGGCGGGCCCGGTGAAGTCGACGAAGCACTCGTCCCAGCCGGTGCCGGGGTCGGCGCCGTAGTGGTGGGGGCGGCCCGGGGTCAGCCAGATCAGTGCGGGGGCGGTCACGGTGGCGCGGCGGCCGTCGGTGTCCTGGAACCAGCCGCTGCCCGCGGTGACGACGACGGCGACGTGGTGGTCGAGGGTGCGCGGGCCCACCGGGGGCAGCCGGCCGTGCTGGAGCCCCACGCCGAGGCAGACCAGGCCGAGCCGGTGGTGGAGGGGGCTGGGCGTGAAGTAGCGCATCCAGGTGTGGTAGGCGGACATGTGCCCCTCCTGCGGTGTGCGGTGTCGCGTGCCCTGCGGTGCTCGGCCGGCCCCCGGCGTCCTGCGCTGTCCGCCCGGCCTCCCGTCTCCCCCGGGTCTTCGGCGGTCCAACAACAGCTGATCTTTGTCCATGGACCCGGTCGGGCGCCAGGGGTCACTGTGGCGGCTGGTGGGCGGGACGCCCGGGCAGGCAGAGGGGAACGCGTGATGGCCGAGTTCAGGGTGGGCGAGGACGACTTCGAGGTGGACGGCCGGCCGGTACGGCTGCTGTCGGGCGCGCTGCACTACTTCCGGGTGCACGAGGAGCAGTGGGCGCACCGGTTGCGGATGCTGCGGGCGATGGGCCTGAACTGCGTGGAGACGTACGTGCCGTGGAACCTGCACGAGCCGCGGCCCGGCCGGGTCGAGGACGCGGCGGCGGTGGGGCGGTTCCTGGACGCGGCGCGGGAGGCGGGCCTGTGGGTGATCGTGCGGCCGGGCCCGTACATCTGCGCCGAGTGGGAGAATGGCGGGCTGCCGCACTGGCTGACCGGTCCGCTGGGGTCGCGGATCCGGACCCGGGACGCCGAGTTCCTGGCGGCTGTGGAGCGCTGGTTCCGGGTGCTGCTGCCGTACGTCGTGGAGCGGCAGTTCGACCGGGGCGGGCCGGTGATCATGGTGCAGGTGGAGAACGAGTACGGCAGTTACGGCTCCGACGCCTCCTACCTGCGCTCCCTCGCCGACCTGCTGGTCGAGCTGGGGGTGAGCGTGCCGCTGTTCACCTCGGACGGGCCCGACGCGCACATGCAGTCGGGCGGTTCGGTGCCCGGCGTCCTGGCGACGGCGAACTTCGGCTCGCGCGCGCGGGAGAGCTTCGCGATGCTGCGCGCGCACCGGCCCGCGGGACCCTTGATGTGCGCGGAGTTCTGGTGCGGCTGGTTCGACCACTGGGGGGCGCCCCGTACGACGCGGGACGCGGCGGACGCGGCGCGCACGTTGGAGGAGATCCTCGCCTGCGGGGCGTCGGTGAACCTGTACATGGCGCACGGCGGGACGAGCTTCGGCGGCTGGGCGGGGGCGAACCGGGGCGGTGACGCCCTGCACTCGGGCGCGCTGGAGCCGGATGTCACGTCGTACGACTACGACGCGCCGATCGACGAGTTCGGCCGGCCCACCGAGAAGTTCTGGCTGTTCCGGGAGATCCTCGGCCGGTACGCGGACGGGCCGCTGCCCGAGGTGCCGGAGCGGCCGGCCGTCCTGGCGGCGCCCGTCACGGCCGAGCTGACCGCGTTCACCCCGCTCGACGGGGTGCTGGACGCGCTGGGCGGGCCGGAGACGGAGCACACCGTGCCGCCGTCGTTCGAGGCCCTGGACGTGGACCGCGGGCTGGTGCGGTACGCGGTGACGGTGCCGGGGCCGCGCGGCGCGTACGAGCTGCGGGCGCGGGGGCTGCGGGATCTCGCGGTCGTGTACGTGGACGGGGAGCGGGCCGGGGTGCTCACCGAGGAGGAGCCGCTGCTGGCCGAGCCGGTGTCTGGGCACGCGCGCGTGGAACTGTGGGTGGAGTCGCTGGGCCGGGTCAACTACGGGCCGCGCCTGGGCGAGCCGAAGGGTCTCACGGGCGGCCTGCTGCACGAACGGCAGTT
This sequence comes from Streptomyces sp. NPDC088785, assembly GCF_044750685.1. Taxonomy (NCBI): domain Bacteria; kingdom Bacillati; phylum Actinomycetota; class Actinomycetes; order Kitasatosporales; family Streptomycetaceae; genus Streptomyces; species Streptomyces sp. NPDC088785. The sequence continues at coordinate 774,073 of NZ_JBIVKH010000002.1, read as the reverse complement.
CCTGCACGGGGTGCGGGCGCGGGGTCTGCGCCTCGACGCGTTCACCTCGGACGCGGTCGCCGGGCTGCCCGCCTCGGACCGCAGCGGGGCCGCGGCCGGGGTCGGGACCGGGGTCGGGGTCGGGACCGGGGCCGGGACCGGGGTCGGGACCGGGGTCGGGGCCGAAGCCGGGGAGCCGGCTGCCGGACGGGGGTTGTACCGGGGTGTGGTCGAGGTGTCGGGTGCCGGGGACGCCACGCTCGATCTGCCGGGCTGGACGCGCGGGTTCGTGTGGGTGAACGGCTTCTGCCTCGGCCGGTACTGGTCGGTCGGACCGCAGGACGCGCTGTACGTCCCCGGGCCCGTGCTGCGCGAGGGCGCGAACGACGTGTGGGTACTGGAACTGGACCGACTGGATAGGGCGGCGACCGGGCCCCGGATCCGCTTCAGGTAGCCGGGGCGCGTGCTGTTCGGGAGCGCCGGGGGCGCCGTAGGCTGGGAACGCCGGGTCCGGGCGCGGGCCCCGGGGGGACACGGCCCGGCGGCGCCAGGGGGTGCGCAGGTGGCGAACGACGGGCCGGTGATGCACGGCTACCCGCACCTGGAGACCGTACGGTCGGCGATCACCGCGCTGTACAAGCGCCTCTCCTACGACACCGTGCACACCTTCGCGACGAGCGTCGCCCCGGTCGACGTGGCCTTCTGCGACCAGGACGACCTGCACATGGGCGCGCAGCGGGTGGCGCGGGAACTGGTGCGGCACTACCACCTCCCGGACGCCCGCATGATCGTGAGCTTCCGCGAGATGGAGCACGCGGCGAGCGTCGAACTGGCCGCGGGGCCGGAGTACTTCATCGAGCTGAACGACCGGTTCCGCACCCACCGCCGGGACATCGGGGCGGCGCTGTCCCACGAGATCATGCACGTGTACCTGCACCGTCTGGACCTGTCGTTCCCGGGGACGCGGGACAACGAGATCCTCACCGACGTCGCCGCGACCTATCTGGGCGCGGGCTGGCTGCTCCTGGACGCCTACCGGGAGGACGCGGCGTCGTCGCAGAAGCTCGGCTACCTGACGCCGGAAGAGTTCGGGTACGTGCTGGCGAAGCGGTCGCTGGCATTCGGGGAGGCCCCGGAGACGTGGTTCACCAGCCCCCAGGCGTACACCGCGTACACCAAGGGCCTGGCGCAGGCCCGCCACGACGAGCAGCAGCCACCGCTGACGGCGGCCGGCCGGGCGGGGCGGCGCCGGTACGCGAAGGACCGCCGCTACGCCCAGGACCACGGCGTGCGGGGCCCCGCGTCCTCGGTCCCGTACGTCTTCTCGACGGCCGGGGCGCAGGGCGGCGACGGCCTGCGCGTGGCGTTCCCGTGCCCGACGTGCCACCAGCGCGTCCGGGTGCCGGTGCGCGGCCGGGTCCGGGCCCGCTGCGGCCTGTGCCACACCGTCCTGGAGTGCGACACCTGACCCTGCCACCGGCGGCCCCGAGCCGCGGCCTCCGCGGACCGCGACCTGTGACCCTGCCAGCGGTAGCACCGAGCCGTGTCCTCCGCGGACGGGCACTCCACGGTGGTCCTGCCCGCACCGGCCCCGTCCTCGATCAGCACCCGCCTCGGCCTCCCGCCCCGCGCGTCCCGTGGCCGCCTCCCCCACACGGCGCCCGTATCCCTCCGCCCCACCACCACCGACCCCTGCCGTCCGCCGTCCCAGCGAACGCCCCACCAGAGGCGCGAGGACCTGCGCGGCCATCCACAACAAACCCAGACCCCAACCCGTCACGACAAGCCCCCCTTCGAGGTGCGCGGAGCCACACACCCCGTGCACCGCACCCATCCGCACCCGCACCCGCACCCGCACCCGCACCCGCACCCGCCGACCCTCGGCGGGCTCCCTCCCTCAGGCCCCGTACACCTCCTCCGGCGCGGCGGCCCGCGCCAAGAGTTCCCGGGCCGTCTCGCCCGCCCCCGCCGGGGTCCACCGCTCCCCCTTGTCGGCCGTCGGTCCGGGACGCCAGCCCTCCATGACCGTGATGCGACCGGCCTCCACCTCGAAGACCCGGCCCGTCACCCCGTCGCTGGGCGTCCCGGACCCGAGCCACACCACCAGGGGTGACACGTTCTCCGGGGCCATCGCGTCGAACGTGCCCTCCTCGGGTGCCGCCATCGTCTCGGCGAACGTGGCTTCGGTCATCCGGGTCCGCGCGGCCGGCGCGATCGCGTTGACCTGGACGCCGTACCGTCCCAACTCCGCCGCCGCGACCAGGGTCAGGGCCAGGATCCCCGCCTTGGCCGCGCTGTAGTTCCCCTGCCCGACCGAGCCCGACAGGCCCGCTCCGGACGAGGTGTTGACGACTCTGGCCGTCGGTGTCCGGCCCGCCTTCGCCTCCGCTCTCCAGTAGGCGGCGGCGTGCTTGAGCGGCAGGAAGTGCCCTTTGAGGTGGACCCGCATCACGGCGTCCCAGTCGTCCTCCGCCAGGTTCACCAGCATCCGGTCGCGCAGGAACCCGGCGTTGTTCACCAGGGTGTCCAGGCGCCCGAATCCGTCGACGGCCGTCGCGACCAGTGAGGCGGCGCCCTCCGCCGTCGCTATGTCGCCACCGTGCGCCAACGCCCGGCCGCCCGACGCCCTGATCTCCTCGACCACTCGGGCGGCCGGGCTGTCGGCCGCGGGTGCGCCGTCGAGCCCCACCCCCAGGTCGTTGACCACGACCGCCGCTCCCGCCGCCGCGCAGGCGAGGGCATGGGCCCGGCCGAGCCCGCGCCCGGCACCGGTCACCGCGACCACCCGCCCCGCGCACAGCCCCGCGCTGTCGTCCGTGTCCGTCATCTCAGGCCTCCTTGTTGACCGTTGCCGCGTCCAGGAACGCGGGGCGCTCGCCGCCGCCGTGCACGAGCAGGCTGGAACCGGTGATGTACGCGGCCGCGTCCGACGCGAGGAACACGGCCGCCTCTCCTATCTCGCGCGGCTCGGCCAGCCGGCCGAGCGGCACGGTCGCGCCGACGGCGGCGATGCCCTCCTCGTCGCCGTAGTGCAGAGCGGACAGCTCGGTGCGCACCATGCCGAGCACCAGCGTGTTCACCCGTATCTCCGGCGCCCATTCGACGGCCATGGTGCGCGCCAGACTGTCCAGGCCGGCCTTCGCCGCGCCATAGGCCGCCGTGCCCGGCGACGGACGGGCACCGCTCACGCTGCCGATCATCACGATCGATCCGCGCGCCGCGGCGAGGTGGTGGCGCGCGGCGAGCGAGGCGGTCAGCGGCACCGTCAGGTTCAGCTCGATCACCCGGGCGTGCCGCTCGGCGTCGCGCTCACCGAGCAGGCCGTACGGCGTCCCTCCCGCGTTGTTGACCAGCACGTCCAACCGGTCGAGCCCGGCGAACAGCTCGTGCACGGCCACCGTGTCGCGCAGATCCACCGGCACGAACTCACATCCCGGCGCGGGGACTTCGGGAGGTCTTCTCGCACACGCCACGACGCGCGCCCCGGTCCGGACGAACGCCTCCGCGATCCCCGCGCCCACTCCCCTCGTACCGCCCGTCACCACCACTGTCCGCCTGCTCGGATCCGTCCCGTCCATCCCCGCACCCATTCCCTGGACTCCCGCCGGCTGCTACCGTCGTCGTCGTACCAAACAAACGTTAGGTGGAAAGGTAGCTGAACGCCATGGGTGTCTCCACCTCCTCACCCGAAAAGGGGATAGCGGTCGTCACGCTCGACTTCCCTCCGGTCAACGCGCTCCCGGTACAGGGCTGGTACGACCTGGCCGAGGCGGTGACCGCGGCGGGCCGCGACCAGGACATCCGCTGCGTGGTGCTCACGGCCGCCGCGGGCAGCCGTGGATTCAGCGCGGGCGTGGACATCAAGGAGATGCAGCGGGAGACGGCCTCCGCGTCCGGCGGCACGGGTGGTCACACGGCGCTGATCGGGGCGAACCGGGGCTGCTACGAGGCGTTCTCGGCGGTGTACCGGTGCGAGGTCCCGGTGATCGCCGCGGTGGCCGGGTTCTGCCTGGGCGGCGGCATCGGGCTGGTGGGGAACGCGGACGCGATCGTGGCCGCGGACGACGCCACCTTCGGCCTCCCCGAGCTGGACCGGGGCGCGCTCGGCGCCGCCACCCACCTCTCCCGCCTGGTCCCCCAGCACCTGATGCGCGCGCTCTTCTACACCTCGCGCACCGCCACCGCCGTCGAACTGCAGGCGCACGGCTCGGTGTGGAAGGTGGTGCCGCGACCCGGCCTGCACGAGGCGGCGCTCGACCTGGCACGGGAGATAGCCCGCAAGGACAGTTACCTGATCCGCCTCGCGAAGGCCGCGCTCAACGGCATCGACCCCGTCGACGTCCACCGCAGCTACCGATTCGAGCAGGGCTTCACCTTCGAGGCGAATCTCAGCGGGGTCGCCGACCGCGTACGCGACACGTTCGGACAGGCCGGACAGGAGGCCGACTGACCATGCCCGACACCAAAGACACACCGCACACCACTGACAGCACGGACACCAGTGACAGCACGGACAGCACGGACCGCCCTCACGGCACAGACCGCACTGACGGCACGGACCGCACCACAGACACGTCGAGCAGCTCCGGCGGTCTGTCCGGTCCGGACAAGACGATGTCGCCCGAGGAGGTCGTCGGGCGGTTGCGCAGCGGCATGACCATCGGCATCGGCGGCTGGGGATCACGGCGCAAGCCGATGGCGCTGGTGCGCGCGCTGTTGCGCAGCGGCATCACGGATCTGACCGTCGTCGCCTACGGCGGCCCGGACGTCGGGATGCTCGCCGCGGCGGGCCGGATCCGCAAACTGGTCGCCGCGTTCGTCACGCTCGACTCCATCCCGTTGGAGCCCCACTTCCGGACCGCGCGCCAGCAGGGGACGCTGGAGCTGATGGAGGTGGACGAGGCGATGTTCATGTGGGGACTGCACGCGGCGGCGAACCGGCTGCCGTTCCTGCCGGTCCGCGCGGGCATCGGCTCGGACGTCATGCGGGTCAATCCGGGGCTGCGGACGGTCACTTCGCCGTACGAGGACGGCGAGACCTTCGTCGCGATGCCGGCCCTGCGCCTGGACGCCGCGCTGGTCCACGTCAACCGCGCGGACCGCTCGGGCAACGGCCAGTATCTGGGCCCGGACCCGTACTTCGACGACCTGTTCTGCGAGGCGGCGGACGCGGCGTACCTGTCGTGCGAGCGGCTCGTCGACCCCGCGGACGGCTTCGGGAAGGACGTCGTACCGCAGTCGCTGCTGGTGAAGCGGCATGCCGTGGCCGGCGTCGTCGAGGCGCCGAACGGCGCGCACTTCACTTCCTGCGCCCCCGACCACGATCGGGACGAGGCGTTCCAGAAGCTGTACGCGTCGACCTCCTGGCCGGAGTTCGCGGCCCGGTTCCTGCCGCCGGACGGCGACGAGAGGCAGTACTGGTCCGCCGTACAGGCCTGGCACGAGGAGCAGAAGTGACGACGTCCGCAAGTGTCATCACCCGGGCCGATTACTGCGTGATCGCGTGCGCCGAGGCCTGGCGGGGCAACGGGGAGGTGCTGGCCAGCCCCATGGGCCTGATCCCGTCGATCGGGGCGCGGCTGGCCCGGCGGACCTTCTCGCCCGAGCTGATGCTCACCGACGGCGAGGCGATGCTGGTCGGCCCGGACGGGTCGCCGGAGGGCTGGCTGCCGTACCGGCAGCATCTGGCGATGGTCACGGGAGGCGACCGGCACGTGATGATGGGCGCGAGCCAGCTCGATCGGTTCGGGAACCAGAACATCTCGTGCATCGGCGACTGGAGCCGCCCCGACCGGCAGTTGCTCGGGGTGCGCGGCGCGCCCGTCAACACGCTGAACAACCCGGTGAGTTACTGGGTGCCCAGGCACAGCACGCGCGTGTTCGTCGAGAAGGTCGACATGATCAGCGGGGTGGGCTACGACAGCGCGGCCGCCGCCGGCCCCTCGGCCACCCGGTACCACCGCCTGCCCCGGGTGGTCACGAATCTGGCGGTCCTGGACTTCGAGACGCCGGACCGTTCGATGCGGCTGGCGTCCGTCCATCCGGGCGTCACTGTCGAGGAGGTCCAGGAGGCCACGGGGTTCGCACTGGCCCTGCCCGACGGCGGCGCGGTGCCGTTCACCCGGGAGCCGACCGCCGCCGAGCTGCGGCTGGTCCGCGAGGTCATCGACCCGAAGGGCACGCGCGAGCGCGAGGTCGGGTCCCGATGAGCGCGGCCGGGCCCGCTCCGGCGGGTTCCCCCGGGGGCGCCACGGGGGACTTCACGATCCCCACGGCGTTCACAAGACTGACCGGTGTCCGCCATCCCCTGGTCCAGACGGGGATGGGGTGGGTGGCGGGCCCCCGGCTCGTGTCGGCGGCGGCGAACGCGGGCGCGCTCGGCATCCTCGCCTCCGCGACCATGACGCTCGACCAGCTCCGGTCGGCCGTGCGGGAGGTGAGGTCCCGCACCGACCAGCCCTTCGGGGTCAATCTGCGGGCCGACGCGGGCGACGCGCGCGAGCGGGTCGCGGTGATCGTGGCGGAGGGGGTGAAGGTGGCCTCGTTCGCGCTCGCGCCGTCCCGGGAGCTGATCGCCGAGCTGAAGGACGCGGGGGTCGTCGTGATCCCCTCCGTCGGCGCCCGCCGGCACGCGGAGAAGGTCGCGGCGTGGGGTGCGGACGCGGTGATCGTGCAGGGCGGGGAGGGCGGCGGGCACACCGGGGAGGTGGCGACGTCCGTGCTGCTTCCGCAGGTGGTGGACGCCGTAGGCATACCGGTGGTCGGCGCGGGCGGCTTCCGCGACGGGCGCGGTCTGGTGGCGGCGCTGGCCTACGGCGCCGCCGGGATCGCGATGGGCACGCGGTTCCTGCTGACCTCGGACTCCACCGTGCCGGACGCGGTGAAGGCGAGGTATCTGGCGGCGGGCGTCAAGGACGTCACGGTGACGAGGGCGGTGGACGGACTGCCGCACCGCATGCTCCGGAGCGACCTCGTCGACTCCCTGGAGCGAAGCGGGCGGGCACGCACCCTGCTGCGCGCCGTGCGGCACGCGGCAGGGTTCAGGAAGCTGTCCGGGCTGACCTGGCCGCAGATGGTGCGGGACGGGCTCGCCATGAAGCACGGCAAGGACCTCGCCTGGAGCCAGGTCCTGCTCGCCGCCAATACGCCGATGCTGCTGAGGGCGTCCATGGTCGAGGGCCGCACCGACCTGGGCGTCATGGCGTCGGGGCAGGTCGCGGGGCTGATCGAGGATCTGCCCAGTTGTGCGGAGCTGGTGAACCGGGTGATGAGCGAGGCCCGCCGCGCGCTCACCGCCCTGCCGTCGCCGGAGGGGTGAGCGCGCGGACGCGGCGCCGGACGCCCGGTTACGCGGCGGCCTGCCGCGGACCGCGTCCGCGGCGGTTGGCGCCGGTGCCCGATCCGGACGCGGGCTTCGCGGCACCGGCCGCGCCGCCACCCGAGGAGCGGCGGCGGGCGCCGCCCGCGGGGGTTCCGGCGGCCTTCGTGCCGCCCGCGGTGCGCTGGCGCTGCTGCGGCTGACGCTGCTGGCCCTCGCCGGCCGGCTTGCCCGTGCCACCGGCGCGCGACCCGCGCGAGCGGCGCGACCGGCGCGGCTTGTCCGCGTCGCCCGCGGGGGCGACGGGCTCCGGCACGGCGATGGTCACGGCGACACCGGACGGCTCACGCGCGCCGGTGATCTTCACCAGCTCCTCGTCCGTGGAGCGGACCTGGGTGGTGGTCGGCCGGATCCCCGCGTGCTGCATGAGGCGCTGCATCTCGCGCTTCTGCTCGGGGAGCACGAGGGTGACCACGCTGCCGGACTCCCCGGCGCGGGCGGTCCGGCCGCCGCGGTGCAGGTAGTCCTTGTGCTCGGTCGGCGGGTCGACGTTGACCACGAGGTCGAGGTCGTCGACGTGGATGCCGCGCGCGGCGACGTTCGTGGCGACGAGCGCGGTGACGCGGCCGTCCTTGAACTGCTCCAGGGTGCGGTTGCGCTGCGGCTGGCTGCGGCCGCCGTGCAGCGGGGCGGCGAAGACGCCGCTGGCGAGCAGGCGCTTGGCGAGCCGGTCGGCGGAGCGCTTGGTGTCGACGAAGAGGATCACGCGGCCCTCGCGGGCGGCGATCCGGGCCGTGACGGCCTTCTTGTCGGTCTCGTCCTGCACGTGCAGGACGTGGTGCTCCATGGTGGTGACGGCGCCGGCCGACGGGTCCACGGAGTGGACGACGGGGTCGGTGAGGAACTGCTTGACGAGCCGGTCCACGTTGCGGTCCAGGGTCGCCGAGAACAGCATCGTCTGTCCGCCGGCCGCGACCTGCTTGAGGAGCGCGGTGACCTGGGGCATGAAGCCCATGTCGGCCATCTGGTCGGCCTCGTCGAGCACCGTGATGCGGACCTGGCCGAGCGCCACGTCGCCGCGCTCGATGAGGTCCTTGAGGCGGCCCGGGGTGGCCACGACGACCTCGGCGCCGCGGCGCAGCGCGCCCGCCTGCCGGGAGATCGACATGCCGCCGACGACGGTCGCGAGACGCAGCTTGAGTGCGGTCGCGTACGGGGTGAGGGCGTCGGTGACCTGCTGTGCCAGCTCGCGCGTGGGGACGAGGACCAGGGCGAGCGGCGCCTTCGGCTCGGCCCTGGTGCCCGCGGTGCGGGCGAGCAGCGAGAGACCGAACGCGAGCGTCTTGCCGGAGCCGGTGCGGCCTCGGCCGAGCAGGTCGCGGCCGGCGAGGGAGTTGGGGAGGGTCGCCGCCTGGATGGGGAACGGTGCGGTGACGCCCTGCTCGCCCAGCGTCTTCAGCAGCGCGGCGGGCATGTCGAGGTCGGCGAATTCCGCGACCGGCGGCAGTGCCGGAGAGGTGTTCTCCGGCATGGTGAACTCGCGCGGCGGCGTGGGCTGCTGCCTGCGCTGCTGCTCAGGGGCGCGACGCTTTCCCGCCGCGGGACGAGTGGTGCGGCGGCGGGACGGACGGGCAGAGCTGGTCATGCGACAGGCCTTCCGGGGACGGGGACAGCATGAGCCGGGGCCCGCACCGACAGCGGTGCGGACCCCGGCCCGGAAATGCTCGATCAGGCGAGATCAGGCGGGGACGATGTTCTCCGCCTGGGGGCCCTTCTGACCCTGGGTGACGTCGAACGTCACCTTCTGGCCCTCCTGGAGCTCACGGAAGCCCGAGGTGGCGATGTTCGAGTAGTGGGCGAAGACGTCGGCGCCGCCGCCGTCCTGCTCGATGAAGCCGAAGCCCTTTTCCGAGTTGAACCACTTCACGGTACCGGTGGCCATGTCATTCTCCTTGAACAGGTAGCAGCCCCCATTCCGAGAACGCTCATGAGAACGCCGGATTCCGGGAACACACCCCGGAAAACAATAATGCGCCTGAGGAACATTCCCGTCAGGCGCACATAAAGTCTATGGGTACCAAAACTGCAACACGGAGACCTTAGCACGGCGGAGGTGGATCTTCACAGTCGCTCGATGATCGTCACGTTGGCCTGGCCTCCGCCCTCGCACATGGTCTGGAGACCGAAGCGTCCGCCGGTGCGCTCCAGCTCGTGCAGGAGGGTGGTCATCAGCTTGACTCCGGTGGCGCCGAGGGGGTGGCCGAGGGCGATCGCCCCGCCGTTCACGTTGACCTTCTCCGGGTCGGCGCCGGTCTCCTTGAGCCAGGCGAGGACGACGGGTGCGAACGCCTCGTTGATCTCCACGAGGTCCATGTCGGCGATGCTCATGCCGGTCTTCTTCAGCGCGTACGCGGTCGCGGGGATCGGCGCGGACAGCATGCGGATGGGGTCCTCGCCGCGGACGGAGAGGTGGTGGACGCGGGCACGGGGGGTGAGTCCGTGCTCACGGACCGCCCGCTCGGAGGCGACGAGGAGGGCCGCGGCGCCGTCGGAGACCTGGGAGGAGCAGGCGGCGGTGATGGTGCCGCCCTCGACGACGGGCTTGAGGCCGGCCATCTTCTCCAGGGTGGTGTCGCGGCGCGGCCCCTCGTCGACGCGCACGTCCGCGTAGGCGACCGTCTCGCGCTCGAAGCGGCCCCCGTCGATGGCGCGGAGCGCGCGCCGGTGCGACTGGAGGGCCCATTCCTCCTGGTCGCGGCGGGTGATCCGCCATTTCTGGGCGATCAGTTCGGCGCCGTGGAACTGGTTCACCGGCAGGTCGCCGTAGCGGGCGCGCCAGCCTTCGCTGCCGAGGTAGGGGCCGTCGGTGAGGCCGAGGGGTTCGGCGGCCTGCCGGGAGGCGAAGGCGATCGGGATCATCGTCATGTTCTGCACGCCGCCCGCGACGACCAGGTCCTGGGTGCCGGAGAGCACGCCCTGGGCGGCGAAGTGGAGGGCCTGCTGGGAGGAGCCGCACTGCCGGTCGACGGTGACGCCGGGGACCTCCTCGGGCAGGCCGGCCGCCAGCCAGCAGGTGCGGGCGATGTCGCCGGCCTGCGGGCCCACGGTGTCGAGGCAGCCGAAGACGACGTCCTCGACGGCGGCCGGGTCGACGCCGGCACGGGTGACGAGTTCCTTGAGGACGTGGGCGCCCAGGTCGGCCGGGTGGACACCCGAGAGGCCTCCCTTGCGCCGCCCGACGGGCGTGCGGACCGCTTCGACGATGTAGGCCTCGGCCATGGCGGAACCCTTCCGTGTCTGTGGACGCGTACGGCTAGGTCGGCCGTACGGCGATGCCGTCCAGCACCATCGAGAGGTACTGGCGGGCGATCTCCTCGGGGCTGTGCTGTCCGCCGGGCCGGTACCAGGAGGCGGCCACCCACACGGTGTCGCGGACGAACCGGTAGGTGAGGCGGATGTCGAGATCGGCGCGGAAGCTCTCGTCCTCGACCCCGCGCTCCAGGGTCGTCAGCCACGCCTTCTCGAACGCGCGCTGGGACGCCGCGAGGAAGGCGAAGCGGTCCTGCACGGCGAGGTGCTTGGCCTCCTTCTGGTAGATCGCGACGGCGGCGCGGTGCCGGTCGATCTCCCGGAAGGACTCGGTGACCAGGGCCTCCAGGGTTTCGCGCGGGTCGTGCTCGGCGTCGAGCACCGCGTCGTAGCCCGCCCACAGCTCGTCGAGGAAGGTCCGCAGGATCTCCTCGAGCATCGATTCCTTGGAGTCGAAGTGGTAGTAGAGGCTGCCGGCGAGCATGCCCGCCCGGTCGGCAATCTTGCGGACGGTGGTGGCGTTGTACCCCTGGGCCGCGAAGACCTCTGCGGCGGTGTCGAGGAGTTCACGACGCCGCTCGGGCGATGCGGTCACCTGGGGCTTCTTCTTCGTAGGCACGCGACCATTGTGGTCCTCGTCGGATCGGTCATGGGTGCTGGCTGCTCACGGACACGGTCTCGCCCGTCATGTACGACGAGTAGCCGGAGGCGAGGAACACGATCACATTGGCCACCTCCCACGGCTCGGCGTATCTGCCGAAGGCCTCCTTGCGGGTCAGCTCCGCCAGCACCTCCTCCGAGGTGACTTTCACCAGGTGAGGATGGATGGCGAGGCTCGGTGACACGGCGTTGACCCGGACGCCGTACGCCGCCGCCTCCACGGCGGCGCAGCGGGTCAGTGCCATGACGCCCGCCTTGGCCGCCGCGTAGTGCGCCTGGCCCTCCTGGGCGCGCCAGCCCACCACCGAGGCGTTGTTGACGACGACGCCGGTGCGGCCGGTGTCGCGGTAGGCGCGCAGAGCGGCACGGGTGCAGCGGAACGTGCCGTTCAGCGTCACGTCGAGGACCTTGCTCCACTGCTCGTCGCTCATGTCCACGAGGGCCGAAGTGCCGCCCAGTCCCGCGTTGTTGACGACGATGTCGAGTCCGCCGTGCAGGGCGTGGGCGCGGGCGAACAGGGCGGCGACCTGCTCCTCGTCGGTGACGTCGCACGGGAGTGCCGCCACCCGCGAGGCGCCGAACTCCTCGGCGAGCGCCCGCTCGGACTCCTGGAGGCGGCGGGTGTGCGCGTCGCTGATGAGGACGCGGGCGCCCTCCTCCAGGAATCTGCGGGCCGTGGCGCCGCCGATGCCGGCCCCGGCGGCCGCGGTGATCACTGCGGTCCGGCCGGCGAGCAGGTCGTGCGCCGGCTCGTATGCGGGAGCGGCCATGTCCGCACCTCCTCAACTCGCTAACTCGCTGCTCGGCCGGTCGGTTTGAGCGGATTTCTGCCGGAGACCCTCGACGCCGCTCATGTCGCTACGATAACCTACCAAACACTTGTTAGGGAAGGAGGGTTCCGATGCCCGGACCAGACGGCGACGCCGCACCGCCCGTTCTGTACGCGGTGGACGGCCCGGTCGCGCACGTGACGCTGAACCGGCCGCGGTACCGCAACGCCCAGAACTCGGCGATGACGTACGCCCTCGACGCGGCGTTCTACGACGCCTCGGCGGACTCCGCCGTCAAGGTCGTGGTGCTCGCGGGCGCGGGCGAGCACTTCTCGGCGGGGCACGACATCGGCAGCCCCGAGCGGGACGCGCACCTGCCGTTCGAGCGGCGCGCGGGGCTGTGGTGGGACCACAGCGACCGGCGGGGCGCGGAGTCCCGGTTCGCGCGCGAGTCGGAGGTGTATCTGGGCATGTGCCGCCGCTGGCGCGAGCTGCCCAAGCCGGTGATCGCCTCGGTGCACGGGGCGTGCGTGGCGGGCGGGCTGATGCTGGCGTGGGTGTGCGACCTGATCGTGGCGAGCGAGGACGCCTTCTTCGCGGACCCGGTGGTGCGGATGGGGATACCGGGCGTCGAGTACTTCGCGCACCCGTGGGTGATGCCGCCGCGGATCGCGAAGGAGTTCCTGTTCACGGGCGACCGGATGAGCGCCCGCCGGGCGTACGAGGTGGGGATGGTGAACAAGGTGGTGCGGCGGCCCGAGCTCGGCGCCGCCACGGACGAGCTGGCGCGGCGGGTCGCCGGCATGCCGCCGCTCGGCCTCGCCCTGGCCAAGCGCGCGGTGAACCAGGCGGAGGACCTGCAAGGCCTTCAGCCGGGCCTGGACTCGGTGTTCGGCCTGCACCAGCTCGCCCACGCGCACAACGCGGAGACGGGCGCCGACCCCCTGGGCGGCATGGATGTCGGAGCGATGAAGCGGGCCGGGGCCGGAAGGGCGGGTGGGTGATGGATCTGGACTTCACGGCGGACGAGGACGCGTTCCGCGCCGAGGCGCGGCGGTGGCTGGCGGCGCACGTGCCGGCCGGGCCGCTGCCGTCCCTGGAGACGGCGGAGGGGTTCGCCGCGCACCGCGCGTGGGAGGCCGAACTGGCCGCCGACCGCTGGTCGGTGGTGTCGTGGCCCGAGGAGTTCGGGGGCCGTGGGGTCGACATCTTCGGATGGCTGGTCTTCGAGGAGGAGTACTACGCGGCGGGCGCCCCGGGGCGCGTCTCGCAGAACGGCATCCATCTCCTCGCCCCCACGCTGTTCGACCACGCGACGGACGAGCAGCGGGCGCGGGTGCTGCCGTCCATGGCGAGCGGTGAGGTGGTCTGGGCGCAGGCGTGGTCGGAGCCGGAGGCGGGTTCGGACCTGGCGGCGCTGCGGTCGCGGGCGGTGCGCACGGACGGCGGCTGGCTGCTGCGCGGGCAGAAGACGTGGTCGTCGCGGGCGGCGTTCGCGGACCGGGCGTTCGGCATCTTCCGCACGGACCCGGACGCGCCCGCGCCGCACCACGGGCTCACCTATCTGATGTTCGACCTGCGCGCGCCGGGTGTCACGGTCCGCCCGATCGGCCGGCTCGACGGGCGGCCGGCCTTCGCCGAGCTGTTCCTGGACGACGTGTTCGTGCCGGACGAGGACGTGATCGGCGAGCCCGGCCAGGGCTGGCGCATCGCGATGTCGACGACGGGGAACGAGCGGGGGCTGACCCTGCGCTCCCCCGGCCGGTTCCTCGCCTCCGCGGAGCGGCTGCTGCGGCTGTGGCGGGAGCAGGGCGCGGATCCGGCGGTGCGCGACCGGGTGGCGGACGCGCTGATCGGGGCGCGCGCCTACGAGCTGTTCACGTACGCCAGCGCGTCGCGGTTCGCGGCGGGCGGGCGGATCGGCGCCGAGTCCAGTCTCAACAAGGTGTTCTGGTCGGAGTACGACATCGCGCTGCACGAGACCGCGCTCGAACTGCTCGGTGCGGAGGGCGAGCGGGCGGACGGCGCGTGGGCGGAGGGGTACGTCTTCTCGCTGGCGGGCCCGATCTACGCGGGGACGAACGAGATACAGCGCGACATCATCGCCGAGCGGCTGCTCGGCCTGCCGAAGGGGCGCCGCTGATGAGGTTCCTGCTGGACCCCGAGCAGGCGGAGTTCGGCCGCACCCTCGACCGGATGCTGGGCGCGGCGGACACCCCGTCGGCCGTTCGCGCGTGGGCGGGTGGCGATCCGGAGCCGGGGCGGGAGCTGTGGGCGCGGATCGCGGAGGCGGGCGTCTTCGCTCTCGCCGTGCCCGAGGCGTACGAGGGCGTGGGGGTGCTGCCGGTCGAGCTGGCGCTGGCGTTCGTGGAGCTGGGACGGCACGCGGTGCCGGGCCCGCTCGTGGAGACGGCCGCCGCGGCGGTGCTGCTGGGCGGGCTCGCGCGGGACGGTGGGGCCGCGAAGGAGTGGCTGCCGAGGATCGCCGACGGGCGGGCGGCGGTGTCGCTGGGGGCGGGGGCGGACGGCTATCTGCTGGACGCCGATGTCGTGGACGCGGCGTTCCTCATGGAGGGGTCCGAGGTGCGGAGCGCCGCGGCGCGGGGGGCGTTCGTGGAGTCCGCCGATCCGGCCCGGCGGCTGTTCCGGGCCGAGGCCGGTGAGGTGATCGCCGGGGACGCGGCACCGGCCGTGGCGCGGGCCACCGATCTGGCCGCGCTGCTCACGGCCGCGCAGTCGCTCGGCGTCGGCCTGGAGTTGCTGCGCAGAACGGTCGAGTACGTGGGGCGGCGCAGACAGTTCGGGGTGCCGATCGGCTCGTTCCAGGCGGTCAAGCACCGGCTCGCGGACGCGCTGCTCGGTCTGGAGTTCGCGCGGCCCCTCGTGTTCGGGGCGGCGGTGTCCCTGGCGGGGCGGGACGTGGCGGCGGCCAAGGTGGCGGCGGGTGAGGCGGCGTACCGGGCGGCTCGGGCAGCACTGCACCTGCACGGCGCCGTGGGCTACACGGAGGAGCTGGACCTGTCGCTGTGGCTGCGGAAGGCGCGGCCGTTGCGGGACGCGTGGGGGACGCCGGCGTGGTGCCGGGCGCGCGTGGTGGCCGCGGAGTGCTCCTCCGGGGCGGCGGGGAGGGCTCCGTACCGGTCGCGGGAGGAGGACTCGCGGGAGGAGGACTCGCGGGAGGAGGACTCGCGGTAGGAGGGGCATCGGCGGAGGGGTCATCGGAGGAGAGGGCACCGGAGGAGAACTCGCCGGAGGAGGGCTCGTCCGGGGAGAAGGAGAAGAGGAGCTGAGAGAGAGGGGGGCCGGGGTTACCGCACGGGTCGGAGTACCCGGTGAGAAGTGGGGCGAGGTGCCGGAGGGGAGGTGGGTGGCGGTGTCGCTGGACGGCAAGGTCGTGATCGTCACGGGTGCCGGACGCGGTCAGGGTGCGGCCGAGGCGGGGCTGATCGCCGAGGCCGGAGCGCGGGTCGTGGTCACGGACGTACGGGAGGAGGAGGGCCGGGAGGTCGCCGCGTCGCTCGGCGTGCGCGGGGTGTTCGTGCGGCACGACGTGACGTCCGCGGACGACTGGGCCGGGGCCGTGCGCGCGGCGCTCGACACCTTCGGGCGCCTCGACGTGCTCGTGAACAACGCGGCGCTGTGGCGTACCGCGTCCGTCGAGGAGGAGACGTACGAGAACTTCGCGATGCTGCTGCGGGTCAATCTGCTCGGGCCGTTCCTCGGGATCCAGGCCGTGGTCCCGGCGCTGAGAGCGGCCGGGGGCGGCTCGATCGTGAACATCTCATCGACCGCCGGGCTCGTCGGCATCAAGGGGCACGCGGCGTACGGGTCGTCGAAGTTCGGCCTGCGCGGGCTCACGAGGTCGTCGGCGCTGGACCTGGCGCCGTACGGGATCCGGGTGAACTCGGTGCACCCGGGGGCGATCGACACCCCGATGGTGGCGTCGACGGCCGCCGGGCGGGACTGGTCGCATCTGCCCCTGGGCCGGATGGGCCGCCCGGACGAGGTCGGGGCGCTCGTGCTCTTCCTCGCGTCGGACGCGGCGTCGTACGTCACGGGGACGGAGTTCACGGTGGACGGGGGTTCGACCACAGGCTGAACACCAGGAGGGACCACGGAAACGCCCGGCCGGACCCCGGGTGTGCCCCGGAGACGGAGACGGACCCGGACCCGGACCCGGAGACGGACCCGGCCCCGGAGACGGACCCAGGCGTGGACGGGGTTGCCGTGTGCGTCGCCTTCGGCTCCCGAACCGCGGATCAGGGGCCGACGGCCCCGGCCCCGGACTCGGCCCCGGATACGGACACGGGAACGGTGACGACGGCGGTGGGGCCCGTGGCGCGGAGCGGCGCGGCGCCGGTGACCAGAGCGGCGTCGTACCGGCCGAGCACCCGGCCCGCCACCTCGGCGCCGTCCTCGCCGAGCGCCACGACGAGCGTGGGGCCGGGGCCGAGTTCGAGGCGGCCGCGCACGACGGAGACGGACGGGGGTGTGGGGAGGACGTCGCGTCGCCACATGACGTTGAGGTTGACGACGTTCCCGGCGCCGAGCAGCCGGCAGTCGGTGGGGGCGTCCCCGGGCAGGTCCCGGGGCACGTACGGGCCGTCGACGAGGACGGGCCGGTCGTCGACGGTCAGTTCCATGCCGTCGCCCGCGGCCATGACGAGGGTGCGGTCGACGCCGGGGAACGCCGAGAAGGGGCCGTCGCTCCCGACCTCCGCGAGGCTCACCCGCCAGGCGAAGTCCGCCATGTCCGCGCCCTGCGGGTCGCAGAGGATCTCGCGGGTGACACCACCGCCGTTCTTCCAGGTGGCGGCGGTGCGGTCGGCGGCGGGGAGGTCCCGTACGTCTATGTGGATCACGGAGACCGAGCGTACGGGACCGCTTCCGCGCGCCGGTCGGGGCCTCGGCGCGGTCGGCCGGGCGCGCCGAGGCCCCGACCGGCGGCCACCCGCTCAGGCCCGGGGACCGGCCCCCCGGAAGGCCGGGAGGGCGAAGACCCGTTCCTTCCCGGCGTCCGGCATCAGCTCGACCAGGGGCAGGGCCGTCTCCCACAGCCCCCGCTCGGCCACCTCGACGAGGAACGCCGTCAGATCGGCCCGCGCCAGCCCGGCCGCCGTCGCGGCGATCACGGCGCGGGATCCGGTCGGCAGCGCGTCCGCCAGGGGCAGGAACGCACCCCACAGGCCGCCCGCCGCCACCGCCCGCACCAGGTCCGCGAGCACGGCCGGATCACGCAGCGCGGGCAGCGCGGCGACGGTGCGCAGCCGGTCGTCGTCGAGGAGCGCGACGAGCGGCAGCAGCGCGGGCCACAGCCCCTCGGCGGTCGCGAGGGCCACCAGGGACTCCAGTTCCGCCCGCGGGCGGTCGGCGGTGAGTTCGGCGATCTGGGTGCGCCGTTCGCCGGTGACCATGCCGGCCACGGCCAGCGCCTCCGGCCACAGTCCCGCGCCGGAGGCCGCCGCGACGACCTGGGCCAGCCGCTCCTGCCCCATCAGTTCGACGACCTGGGCGAGCCGGTCGCGCCGGTCGATGAGGAAGCCGGTGCGCAGCACGGCCTCGTCGTCGACCCGGGGAATGATGCGGAGCAGCGCCGAGTCCCGCAGGTGTCCGACGAACCGCCCCATGGTGAGGTGGTCGCCGCGCTCCGCGAGGGCCACGGCGATGCGGACGAGGAGGTCCTCGTCGAGCCGGTCGACGACGGCGCGGATACGGCGCGGGTCGAGGTGGGCGCAGGCCTCGGCGGTGAAGGCCACGGGCAGTCTGTCGATGACGGCGGCGGCCCGGGCGGGTTCGAGCCGGCCCGCGACGGCGCCGGCGAGCCGTGGCCCGAGCGCCTTCTGGGCGATGGCGGCGGAGACGGCCGCGGGCACCAGCCGGGTGGCGGCGGCGATCCGGTCGATCATGTCGGGCGCCCGGTCGAAGAGCGCGGCGACGGCCTGCTCGCGAAAGCGCCGCAGGTCGGCGGCGGACCGCCCGTCGAGGAAGGAGAGCCCGCCCGGGGCGACGGCGAGCACCCGTTCGATCTTGAGCACTTCGGCCCGGCACTCCAGCCGGTCGGAACCGTTCACGGTCGTGCGCCTCCTGACGGGCGGAACAGGATCTTGCGGACGGCGCCCCTGGCCGGGGCGGGCACGAGGGTGAGCGCCTGCTCCGCGGCCTCGTGCAGACCGGCGGCGCGGCGCGCGCGTTCCCGGCGCAGCGCGTCGCTCAGCACGGCGAGCCCCTCGGCGGACAGCGCGGTGAAGGAGGACGGGGGCCGGGCGCCCAGCTCCGCACTCAGTTCCTCCAGTCCCGCTCGTGCTCCGGTGCTCATCGGACCTCCCGTGACCTTGTGTGCCGGAAGGGCGACCGGCCCGAGCCTGGCCCTCGGCCGACGTGGAGTCAATGGTGGGCCGGGCCGGCGGGCGCCCGCCCCGCTCCGGGGTGGAGGTGTCGTGGCTTTACTGTGTGCCGCATGAAACGCGCCGGATGCCTGCTCCTCTCCTTCGTCGCCGTGGCCCCCGCCACCACCGCGGCGTTCTACCTCCTGTCGCCCGGCAGCGAGGCCGACGGCTCCCCGGCCCGTCCCTCGGCGTCCGCGTCGGCGCACTCCCCCGGGCGGGACGGATCGGCCGCGGAGCGCAGGGCCGACGACCGGATGATCGCGAGCCTCCCGCCGGGCCTGGCCGCGCCGGAGAAGAAGGAGCTGGCGCAGCGGATCGTGGCCAGCGCGGAGAACTCCACGCTCGACTGGCGCAGCGCGTACGGCTATATCGAGGACATAGGCGACGGCCAGGGCTACACGGCCGGCGTCATCGGCTTCTGCACCGGCACCCACGACCTGCTGGCCCTGGTCGAGCGCTACACGAGGAGCCACCCGGACAACGGCCTCGCCCGCTACCTCCCCGCCCTGCGCGAGGTCGACGGGACGGACGCGCACGACGGCCTGGATCCCGGTTTCCCGGCGGCCTGGCGGAAGGAGGCCACCCACCAGGCGTTCCGCGACGCCCAGGACGCCGACCGCGACCGGGTCTACTTCGACCCGGCGGTCCGCCTCGCCAAGCTCGACGGCCTCGGCACGCTGGGCCAGTTCATCTACTACGACGCGATGGTCTTCCACGGTCCGGGCACCGGGCCCACCGGCTTCTACGGCCTGCGCGAGGCGACGATCAAAGAGGCCGACACCCCCTCGCAGGGCGGCGAGGAGGCGTCGTATCTCGACATCTTCCTCGACCTGCGCCGCAAGGCGATGCGGACGAAGAGGGCGGGCCTGGACACCAGCCGCATCGACACGGCCCAGCGGCAGTTCCTCTACGACGGAAACCTCTCTCTCGACCCTCCGCTGACCTGGCGGGTGTACGGGGAGACCTACCGGGTGCGGTGAGGCGGGCGGTTCCGCGGTGAACCAGCGCAACCAAACGTGAAGATGATGTGTCTCACCTGTGAAGTACCCGTGCGCAGCGCGCCGTTGACGCCCCGGACACCCACGTGCGGAAGTCCCCACGCGTTCACGCGGACGCCCGCGCACGCGCGCTCGACATCGTCTCCACGCAAGCCTGTGAGGAACACATGCAGATACGTCCGGCTCTGACCGCCGCCTCCGCGCTCTCCGTCTCCGCGCTGGCGGCAGCGACCCTGCTGACCGCGGCTCCCGCGCACGCGGGCACCGAGTACAGCTCGGCCCTGAAGGTCCGCGGGGTGCAGTACGACGCCCCGGGCAGGGACGACAACCGCTGCTCCGGCGGCAACACGTCCCAGGAGTACGTGACCATCGAGAACTACTCCAGGACCGCGTCGGTGAACCTCAAGGGGTACGTGGTCAAGGACAGGACCGGCAACCGGTTCACGTTCACCAGGAGCCACACGCTCCAGCCCGGCGACTTCGTCCGCCTGCGCGGCGGCAAGGGCAGCGACTCGGACGCGAAGAACGTCGTCTACCGCAACAACTGCAACTTCATGTGGAACAACGACAAGGACACGGTCTACCTGTACAAGCCGTCGGACGCGCACGCGGACACCCACGCGTACACGAAGTCCGGCAACGACCGCGACGGCAACGGGTACATCGGCTTCCACAACTGAGTGACCCGGACACCCGGGCGGGCGACGGGCCGCCCGCACCCGCCCGGGCGTCCCCACCTTGGCCAACTCCCGCATGCGCACGGTCCGTCGGGTCGATAATGGGCGCCGATGCCGACGCTGACGAGGGGGCGCGCAGGTGGCACTGGTCCAGGGGACGAGCGGTCCGGGACGACGAAGGGCGCTGCTGATCGGCGTACCGAGGACCCCCTACCTCGACGAGGTTCCCGAACTCGCCGCGAAGTACCCGCCGCTCGCCGCCGCCGAGCGCGACGTGTCGATGCTGCGCGGCGTCCTGCGGGACTCGGGCTACGCCCCCGACGACGTCGAGGCGATCACCAAGCTGGAGAAGACCGGGCAGAATCCGGTGCTCGGCGAGGTGTCCCGCTTCTTCGGTTCGTGCGCGCCCGGCGACACCGCCTTCCTGTACTTCTCCTGCCACGGCGAGGCGATCAACGGACGCGACCACCTGGTCCTCGCCGACGCCCAGCCCGACTACCCCCTCCCCGGCGGTGCCGTCGCCCTCGACCCGGGGACCCTGCTGCCCGCCGAACCCGGTCACCTGCTGCGCCGCCTGCCGCAGGGGGTCACCGCGATCGTCTGCCTCGACATCTGCCGCACCGCCGACCCCGAGGCCCCGCAGGAGAACGCCGAGCACGGCACGGTGTCCGTGCACCACGACGCGTACTGGGTGTACAGCTGCGGCAGCGGACAGCGGTCGTACGCGGATCCCGTCGAGGGCAGCTGGTTCGCGCGCGCCCTCGCGGACGCGCTGTCCCCGCTCACTCCGCCGCGCACCCTGCACGACGTGGTCGAGCACACCCAGGACGAACTGGCCCGCACCGCCGAGACCCAGCGCGGGATCGAGCCGCCCGAGGTGCGGGTGCGGGTGCCGCGGCCGGTGCGGGACGAACAGCTGCGGGACCCGGTGATCTGCGCGGGCTCCGAACAGGTCTCGGAGTGGACCCGCGCCATCCGCGAGTCGCCCCTGTGGAAGAGCACCTCCGGCACCGACGGGACGCACCGGCGGGTGCAGGACCGGCTCGCCGACCTCGTCCGGTGCGTGGTCGGCAGCGGGGCCGGCTCCGGTGCCCTGCGCGACGACCCGTGGCACGACCCCGACTACCCGGTGCGCGTGGCGGCCCGGCTCGCCGACCTGGTGGGCCGCGCCGCGCTCCGGGGCGAGGAGCGGCTCTCCCCCGCCGAGACGGCCTGCCTCCTGGCCGCGGCCGTCGTCCATCAGGGCATCGTGGCGATCACCCTCGACGAACTGCGGACCGTGCTGCCGAAACCCGACCGGTTCGACCCCGGCCCCCGCGGCCGCCACACCGAGCGGGACCCGCACCGCCGGCAGGTCATCGACGCCGCGCGGGACGTGTGCCGCGCCCACTCCCTCGTCCTGCGCACCGCGGAGACCCTGCGCGCACGCGGCCGCGACGACGCGGCGAAGGCCGCCGACCACTGGCTGCGGCACCGCTTCGTCGCCGACTGGGACCGGCCGTGGTTCAGGGTCCCCCCGGAGTACCGGCCGGTCGACGAGCTGATCGACCTGACGGTACGGGCGGTCACGGCGTCCGCCGGCGCGTCGGCGGACGCGGCGTGCACCGCCGCCGACCGACAGCAGATCGATCACCAGCTCCGCCAGGTCCTGGGCCATCTGACGGTCAAGCCGGGAAACAGCCCGCGGATCAACCCGCAGGAGCACGGCGAGGAGTGGATCACGGACTGGCCGATGCCCGGCAACCAGTGGCGCGGCCCGGACCTCGCCCGCCTGCTGTGGACGGCGGCGCTGCTCGCCGCCGACCCCCGCCGGCTGTCCAGCGTCCTGGTCGACCACCTCGGCGCCCATGATCCGCTGGTGGCGGGGGACGTGGCGGGGGCGCTGCGCGGCTTCGGCTACGACGCGCGGGAGCGGCCCGACGGCACGCACGAGATGACCGTACGGTTCCGCTGCCCGCACCCCGCGCTGCACGCGGCCCTGGAGGAGCTGGCGCTCACGGCCGACGCCGCGGTGCGGTCCTTCCGCGAGGACCCGGCCCGGCCCGCGCTGCTGCGGGGGCTGCCGGTGCACGTCACGACCGATCAGCTCAGAGCCGTGCCGGACCGCTACAAGGAACCCCTGGAGCGCTTCCGGCTGGCCGAGGACGAGATCCGGCCGCTGCTCATGGGCACCCAGCTGTACGGCGATCGGATGCTGGCCGTGCGCGAGCTGTACCAGAACGCGCTGGACGCCTGCCGCTACCGGGACATGCGCCGCCAGTACGGAAAGGCCCGCTCGCCGTGGGAGGGCGAGATCGTCTTCACCCAGGGCCGGCACGACGGGCGGCCCTACATCGAATGCGGCGACAACGGCTCGGGCATGACGCGCACCCGCCTGACGTCGATGTTCGCGCGCGCCGGCAAGCGCTACGAGCAGGACCCCGACTTCGTCCAGGAACGCCGCAACTGGCGCCGCGCCGGGATCACCGACCAGTCCATGAACTCCCGTTTCGGCATCGGGGTGTTCAGCTACTTCATGCTGGCCGACGAGGTGGTGGTCTGGACGCGTCCGGTGGACCGGTACGGCATCCCCGCCACCGAGGCGCTGCGCGCCGACATCCAGTCCGGGTCGGGGCTGTTGCAGATCAACGCAACGAGGGACCCGGAGGCGCCGGAGCGCGGCGGCACCCGGGTCCGGCTCTACCTCGCCGAGGCCACCGGGGAGGAGAAGCGGGCCTCGGCGCTCGACACGCTGCGCGCGCTGTTGTGGGTGACGGAACACCGGGTCTCGGTACGGGAGGTGGGCGAGGACGGGACGAGCAAGGAGTTCGCGTGGAAACCGGGAGTGCTCGCCAAACGCGAGGGGTGGTACGGCGCTCCCCTCCCGCTCGGGTCCGAGGGCGACACCGACGCCTGGCTCGTGCAGGGCGAGGGGCAGCTGCTCCTCGACGGGGTCGTGATCAAGGACGCCCCCCAGCTGTTCGGACAGGTCGTCAATCTGCGGGAACGGCACGCGCCGGTGCCGAGCGTCAACCGTGACCAGCTCCTCTCCTACGACGAAGAGCTGGTCGAGCAGGAGGTGCTCGACCGTGTCCCGGACGCGGTCGTCGCGTGCACGGACGTGTCCCTGCACTGGCTGTGGGAGCTGTCCCGGCTCGCGCCCCGGGTGGCCGTCACGGTGCTGAACGCCCTGCCGGAGCAGGCCCTGGCGCGGACCGACGTCCAGGACTGGAGGAGACTGAGCCGCGGACACGTCCCCCTCGCCGTCGTCGGGTGCCTCCCCCTCGACGAGGACGACAACACCTTCGAATTCGGCCGGCGACGGGCCAAGGAGTCGCTGATCCTGAAGCGGTGGCGGAAGACCCGGCTGGGCGTGCGCCACATGGAGGACGACTTCGCACCGCCCGGCTACCCGGACCCCGGCGGCCTGGACGCCCTGCTGTTCCAGCAGACCCTGCTGCCGGAGTCGTGGTACAGCCTCCTGCACGCGGCCGCGCAGGGGCAGCGCCCCGTCCGGGAGATCCTGCGGGCCCTGCGGCGCTACGCGATCACGGGCGTGCACGTCCCGGCCACCGCGGACATCCGCGCCTGGGAGGGCTTCGAGGTCTCCCAGGCCGAGGCGGACCTCTGCGGCGCCTACACGTCCCTCGACCAGTTCCTGGGCGCCCTGGGCAGCGAGGACAAGGGCCCGTGGAGCAGCTGGGAGGACGCCCTCTGGACCCGGAACCCGCCCGCCCGGCACGCGCCGCTGCTCGGCGTCGCCGCCCTGCACGAGCTCTCCCTGGGAGAGACGGCCGAGCTGCTGTCCCGCCTGCACGCGCGGATCCCGTCGGCCGTGCCGGGCCCGCCCCCGCTGCCTCTTCCGCTCGCCCGGTCGCGCCCCTCCCTGGACGACGCGGGCCTGCTGGTGTCCGACGGGCTTCGGCACCGCACGACCTGGTTCCACCACCGCGACTGGCACGCGGGCGGGTTCGGGCCCGTGGCGCTCCTCACCCGGGCCGCGCCGCCCTACAGCAACGACGAACTGGCGGAGCGGGTACGGACCCTGGCGCCGCTCGGCTTCTCCCTCTCCGCGGCCGTGCCGACGTCGTTCCCGCCCGACACGGCGCTGACGGCGGAGCAGCGGCTGGTGCTCTCCTTCGACGGCGGCCGCCGGGAGCCGTGGTTCGAAGGCGACATGGACATCCTGCACGTCATGCGGATCGCCGAGCAGGCCGAGGTCTCCCTCAAGGAGGCCGCTCAGCGGATCGACACGACCCACCCGACCAGCAAGGTGTCCGCCCCGCCGGTGCCGCCGCCGGCCGCCGACTGGCAGGTGCCGCCGTGGGTCCTCGACGCGATGGACACCAGAGGCAGCAAGCACGTCGGTGCGCCGATCCTCCTCACCGATCTCGTGATCTGCGCCAACAACGCGGACTCGGCCCACGAACTCCCCGAGGCGCTGGCGGCGTTGGACGCCTGCGGCCAGATCGACTGGACGGGCGTGGACCGGGACCCGGGGCAGCGCCTCCCGCCGTTGTCGCGCCTGACGCTGCCCAGTCGCTACAAGGGGGCCCGGGCCGACTTCACCCAGCCCGGAGCGGCCCTTCTCTACCTCCTGATGGCGGCGTGCCTGTCGGGCGAGAAGCTCGGCCTGACGGCGGACGAGCTGACCGCGGCCGACACCGTCCTCCCGCTGTCCGCGGTACGGATACCGGCCCCCGCGCGCGACCTCCGCCTGAGCTACGCGGACCTGAACGTCCTCCAGAACTCCCGCTGGGGTCTGAGCCGCGCGCAGCGCTTCAAGGAGCACCTGACCATCAGCGACCTCCTCTCCCATGCGGAGAGCAGCCGCTGCCTCCTCGGCGAGACGGTCCGCCGCCTCGCCGCCTTCGCCGGGCTGGGCGCGCCCGCCCTGCCCGGCTCCTCCCCGCAGACCCTGCCCGAGGAGCTCGACGCCTTCGCGCCCGACGTCTTCGACCACGCCGCGTTCGACGCGGGCCTGCTGGGCCCGGGCGTCCTCGGCCCCCTGGAACTCGTCCTCGTGGCCGGCCGCTTCGGCTGGACCCTGGGCAGGACCTACGACCGCTACGCCCCTTTCCTCGCCCTGGGGCTGGACGTCACGGTCCGCGCCCCCGACCCGTCGGAGCGCGCCCTCGTCCCGGACTGGCAGGACGTCATCGTCCTGACCGAGCAGCTCACCGGCCGCGCCCCGGCCGTCCGCGGGGCCGTGCCGCGGAACCACCTCGCCCTCTGCGCGGAGGAGACCGACCTCGGCGAGGACGGGGTCCGCGCGCGACTGACCCGCTACGCACGCCTCTTCGGCCTGACCCTGCCGGCCGGGGACCCGACCCCGCCGACCGACGACGACCCCGCGACGGAGCCCCCCGTATGACCTCCCCCGCCCCCTACCGACGCCACCGGCACCCGGTGACCCTCACCTTCGTCTGGTCGCTGAGCCACCAGGACGGGCAGCCCGAGCTGACGGCCAGCGGCACCTGCCCCGTCTGCCAGTGCGCCATGTCTCGCTCCTTCGGGCCGGTCCAGCCGGTGCTGGCCAAGGGCGGCTTCCTCGGGCGCCGCGAACAGCCCACCGGGACGCTGCCGTGGAACACGTCCTGCCAGTGCGACGGCTACCACCAGCCGCGCCCCGAGAACCGCCGGGGCTGCGGCGCGATGCTGACCGTCACCGCGCCGCCCGCCCACCTGCTCCAGGGGAGCTGAGCCGTCCCGTGCCCTTCACCGACGAACAGCTGGAGAACGCCGAGGACCGGGCCGCCGCCCTGCGCGACCCGCACCGGCAGCTCGCCGTCGCCCTGCACCAGGCCGAGGGCTACCGCACCTACCTGTCGTCCCTGACCGGCCTGCTCGCCGCCGTGTTCGTGCTCAAGGGGCAGGAGAACCTGAGCAAGCTGCCCGACGGCGCGCGCTGGACCGTGATCCCGCTGCTCGCCGTGGGCTTCCTCGCCCTCGTGGCCGCCTCCTGGCTCAGCGTGCTCGCCGTGCACGGCCGCCCCGGCGAAGAGGTCTACAGCGAACCGAACCGCCTGCTGGCCTACGAGCGCCGGCGCACCCGCACC
This sequence comes from Streptomyces sp. NPDC088785, assembly GCF_044750685.1. NCBI lineage: Bacteria > Bacillati > Actinomycetota > Actinomycetes > Kitasatosporales > Streptomycetaceae > Streptomyces > Streptomyces sp. NPDC088785. The sequence goes on along the minus strand of NZ_JBIVKH010000002.1, from coordinate 747,938 downwards.
GTCTGGCGGCTCGTCGAGGCGGCCCGCTGGCTGGGCCTGACCGGGGTCCTCGCCGTCGCGGCCGCCGTCATCACCACCTGGGTCGCGCCCGCCGCGTAGGCGCCCGGACGCACCGCGACGCCCGCCCAGTCGTCCGGTCGGGGACAGTGGGGCGAGCGTCGCGCTCTGTTCCGTACGCCTTTGTACGGGACGTTCTCGGACGGGCGTCAGACCGCCAGGGCCCGGTCCGTCGGCTTGATCGGGGCCGGGAGTTCCGACGCGCCGGTCAGGAAGCGGTCCACGCCCTGGGCGGCCGAGCGACCCTCGGCGATGGCCCACACGATGAGCGACTGGCCGCGGCCGGCGTCGCCCGCCACGAACACGCCCGGCACGTTCGTCTGGAAGTCGGCGTCGCGGGCGATGTTGCCGCGCTCGTCGAGGTCCAGGGCGAACTGCCCGACCATGCCGTTCTCCTGGTCGGTGCCGGTGAAGCCCATGGCGAGGGTGACCAGCTGGGCGGGGATGCTGCGCTCCGTGCCCGGCTTCGGGGTCAGCCTGCCGTCGATGAACTCGACCTCGGTGAGGTGCAGCGCCTGGACGTTGCCGTCCTCGTCGCCCTCGAAGTGGGTCGTGGACACCGAGTAGACGCGCTCGCCGCCCTCCTCGTGGGCCGAGGTGACCTTGTAGAGCATCGGGAAGGTCGGCCACGGCTGGGCGAGCGGGTTCCGGTCGTCGCCGGGGCGCGGCATGATCTCCAGCTGCGTGACCGAGGCGGCGCCCTGGCGGTGGGCGGTGCCCACGCAGTCGGCGCCGGTGTCGCCGCCGCCGATGACGACGACGTGCTTGCCCTCGGCGGTGATGGGGGGCTGCACGAAGTCGCCCTCCTGCACCTTGTTCGACAGCGGCAGGTACTCCATCGCGAAGTGGATGCCGTTCAGCTCACGGCCCGGGACCGGCAGGTCGCGGGAGATCGTGGCGCCGGCGGCGATCACCACGGCGTCGTGGCGCTTGCGCAGCTTCGAGGCGTCGAGGTCGCGGCCGATCTCCACGCCCGTACGGAACTTGGTGCCCTCCGCGCGCATCTGCTCGATGCGGCGGTTGATGTGGCGCTTCTCCATCTTGAACTCGGGGATGCCGTACCGGAGCAGGCCGCCGATGCGGTCGGCGCGCTCGTAGACGACGACCGTGTGGCCGGCCCGCGTCAGCTGCTGGGCGGCGGCGAGACCCGCCGGGCCCGAGCCGATGACGGCGACGGTCTTGCCGGACAGGCGCTCGGGGACCTGCGGGGCGACGTCGCCCCGGTCCCACGCCTGGTCGATGATCGAGACCTCGACGTTCTTGATGGTGACGGGCGGCTGGTTGATGCCCAGCACACACGCCGACTCGCACGGGGCGGGGCACAGCCGGCCCGTGAACTCCGGGAAGTTGTTCGTCGCGTGCAGGCGCTCCTGCGCGGCCGACCAGTCCTCGCGGTACGCGTAGTCGTTCCACTCGGGGATCAGGTTCCCCAGCGGGCAGCCGTTGTGGCAGAAGGGGATGCCGCAGTCCATGCAGCGCGAGGCCTGCTTGCTGATGATGGGGAGCAGGGAGCCCGGAACGTAGACCTCGTTCCAGTCCCGCACGCGCTCGCCGACGGGGCGGGTCGTGGCGACCTCGCGCCCGTGGTTGAGAAAGCCCTTGGGATCAGCCATTGGTCGCCGCCTCCATCATCTTCTCGGTGATCTCGGTCTCGGTCAGACCGTCTCGCTCGGCGGCGTCCTTGGCGGCGAGCACTGCCTTGTACGTACTGGGGATGATCTTGCTGAAGCGGTCCACCGCGGTGTCCCACCCGGCCAGGAGCTTCTCGGCGACCGTGGAGCCGGTCTCCTCCTGGTGGCGGCGCACCACGTCGTGCAGCCACTGCTTGTCGGTGTCGTCCAGCGGGCCGACCGCGGACTGGCTCGCGGCGTTCACGTTGTCCGGGTCCAGGTCGATGACGTAGGCGATGCCGCCCGACATGCCGGCCGCGAAGTTGCGGCCCGTCTCGCCGAGGACGACCGCGTGACCGCCGGTCATGTACTCGCAGCCGTGGTCGCCCACGCCCTCCGAGACGACCGTGGCACCGGAGTTGCGGACGCAGAAGCGCTCGCCGGTGCGGCCGCGCAGGAACAGTTCGCCGCCGGTCGCGCCGTACGCGATGGTGTTGCCGGCGATCGTCGAGTATTCGGCGAGGTGGTCGGCGCCGCGGTCCGGGCGGACCACGACGCGGCCGCCGGAGAGGCCCTTGCCGACGTAGTCGTTGGCGTCGCCCTCCAGGCGCAGCGTGACACCGCGCGGGACGAAGGCGCCGAACGACTGGCCCGCCGAGCCGGTGAAGGTGATGTCGATGGTGTCGTCGGGCAGGCCCGCGCCACCGAACTTCTTGGTCACCTCGTGGCCGAGCATGGTGCCGACCGTGCGGTTGATGTTGCGGATGGCGACCTGGGCGCGGACCGGCTGGGCGTCGGTCTGGTCGTTCGCGGCGAGGGCGTCGGCGGCGAGCTTGATCAGCTCGTTGTCCAGCGCCTTCTCCAGGCCGTGGTCCTGGGTGACGATCTGGTGGCGGACGGCGCCGGCCGGCAGCTCCGGGACGTAGAAGAGCGGCTCCAGGTCGAGGCCCTGCGCCTTCCAGTGCCGCACGGCCCGCTCGGTGTCGAGCAGCTCGGCGCGGCCGACGGCCTCCTCGATGGTGCGGAAGCCCAGCTCGGCGAGGATCTCGCGGACCTCCTCGGCGATGAACTCGAAGAAGTTGACGATGTACTCGGCCTTGCCGGAGAACCGCTCGCGCAGCGTCGGGTTCTGGGTGGCGATGCCGACCGGGCAGGTGTCCAGGTGGCAGACGCGCATCATGACGCAGCCGGAGACGACGAGCGGCGCGGTCGCGAAACCGAACTCCTCGGCGCCGAGCAGCGCGGCGATGACGACGTCGCGGCCGGTCTTCAGCTGGCCGTCGGTCTGCACGACGATGCGGTCGCGCAGGCCGTTGAGCAGCAGCGTCTGCTGGGTCTCGGCGAGGCCCAGCTCCCAGGGTCCGCCCGCGTGCTTCAGCGAGGTCAGCGGGGAGGCGCCCGTACCGCCGTCGTGGCCGGAGATCAGCACCACGTCGGCGTGCGCCTTGGAGACACCCGCGGCGACCGTGCCGACGCCGACCTCGGAGACCAGCTTCACGTGGATGCGGGCCTGCGGGTTGGCGTTCTTCAGGTCGTGGATCAGCTGGGCCAGATCCTCGATGGAGTAGATGTCGTGGTGCGGCGGCGGGGAGATGAGGCCCACGCCCGGCGTCGAGTGACGCGTCTTCGCGACCCACGGGTAGACCTTGTGGCCGGGCAGCTGGCCGCCCTCGCCGGGCTTGGCGCCCTGGGCCATCTTGATCTGGATGTCGTCGGCGTTGACCAGGTACTCGCTGGTGACGCCGAAGCGGCCGGAGGCGACCTGCTTGATCGACGAGCGGCGCGCCGGGTCGTACAGCCGGTCGGCGTCCTCGCCGCCCTCGCCGGTGTTCGACTTGCCGCCGAGCTGGTTCATCGCGATGGCGAGGGTCTCGTGGGCCTCGCGCGAGATGGAGCCGTAGGACATGGCACCGGTGGAGAAGCGCTTGACGATCTCCGAGACCGGCTCGACCTCGTCGATCGGGATCGGCTGCCGGCCGTCGTCCTTGAAGCCGAACAGGCCGCGCAGCGTCATCAGACGCTCCGACTGCTCGTTCACCCGGCCCGTGTACTTCTTGAAGATGTCGTAGCGGCGCGAGCGGGTCGCGTGCTGGAGCCGGAAGACGGTGTCCGGGTCGAACAGGTGCGGCTCGCCCTCGCGGCGCCACTGGTACTCGCCGCCGATGTCCAGGGCGCGGTGCGCCGGGGCGATGCCGGAGGCGGGGTAGGCCTTGGCGTGGCGGGCGGCGACCTCACCGGCGACGACGTCGAGACCGGCGCCGCCGAGCTTGGTGGTCGTGCCGTTGAAGTACTTCTCCACGAAGCCCTGGTCGAGGCCGATGGCCTCGAAGACCTGGGCGCCGCGGTAGGAGGCGACGGTGGAGATGCCCATCTTGGACATGACCTTCAGGACGCCCTTGCCGAGCGCGTAGATCAGGTTCCGGATGGCCTGCTCGGCCTCTATGTCGTTGAGGAACGTGCCCGCGCGGACCAGGTCCTCGACCGACTCCATCGCCAGGTACGGGTTGACGGCCGCGGCGCCGAAGCCGATGAGCAGCGCGACGTGGTGGACCTCGCGGACGTCGCCGGCCTCGACCAGCAGGCCCACCTGGGTGCGCTGCTTGGTGCGGATGAGGTGGTGGTGGACGGCGGCGGTGAGCAGCAGCGACGGGATCGGCGCGTGCTCGGCGTCGGAGTGCCGGTCGGAGAGCACGATCAGGCGGGCGCCGGCCTCCAGGGCGGCGTCGGCCTCGGCGCAGATCTCGTCCAGGCGGGCGGCGAGGGCGTCGCCGCCGCCGGAGACCCGGTACAGGCCGGACAGGGTCGCGGCCTTCATGCCGGGCATGTCGCCGTCGGCGTTGATGTGGATGAGCTTGGCCAGCTCGTCGTTGTCGATCACCGGGAAGGGCAGGGTGACCGAGCGGCAGGAGGCGGCGGTGGGCTCCAGCAGGTTGCTGCCGGGGCCGAGCGAGGAGCGCAGCGAGGTGACGAGCTCCTCGCGGATGGCGTCCAGCGGCGGGTTCGTGACCTGCGCGAAGAGCTGGGTGAAGTAGTCGAAGAGGAGCCGCGGGCGGGCCGAGAGGGCCGCGATCGGGGTGTCCGTGCCCATCGAGCCGATCGGCTCGGCGCCGGCCTTGGCCATCGGCGCGAGGAGGATGCGCAGCTCTTCCTCGGTGTAGCCGAAGGTCTGCTGGCGGCGCGTGACGGAGGCGTGCGTGTGCACGATGTGCTCGCGCTCGGGCAGGTCGGACAGCTCGATCTCGCCGGCCTCCAGCCACTCCGCGTAGGGCTGCTCGGCGGCGAGACCGGCCTTGATCTCGTCGTCCTCGATGATGCGGTGCTCGGCGGTGTCCACGAGGAACATGCGGCCGGGCTGGAGGCGGCCCTTGCGGACGACCTTCGCCGGGTCGATGTCGAGGACGCCGACCTCGGAGCCGAGGACGACGAGGCCGTCGTCGGTCACCCAGTAGCGGCCGGGACGCAGGCCGTTGCGGTCGAGAACGGCGCCGACCTGGACGCCGTCGGTGAAGGTGACACAGGCCGGGCCGTCCCAGGGCTCCATCATCGTGGAGTGGTACTGGTAGAAGGCGCGCCGGTCCGCGTCCATGGAGTCGTGGTTCTCCCACGCCTCCGGGATCATCATCAGGACGCTGTGCGGGAGCGAACGGCCGCCGAGGTGGAGCAGCTCCAGGACCTCGTCGAAGGACGCCGAGTCCGAGGCGTCCGGCGTACAGATCGGGAAGATCCGGTCCAGCGTCTCCCGGGAGGAGCCGAACAGCTCGGAGGCGAGCTGCGACTCACGGGCGCGCATCCAGTTGCGGTTGCCCTTGACGGTGTTGATCTCGCCGTTGTGGGCGACGAACCGGTACGGGTGCGCGAGCGGCCACGACGGGAAGGTGTTCGTCGAGAAGCGCGAGTGGACCAGGGCGATCGCCGACGCGAAGCGGCGGTCGGACAGGTCGGGGAAGAAGGGTTCGAGCTGGCCGGTGGTCAGCATGCCCTTGTAGACGATCGTGCGGGCGGAGAGCGACGGGAAGTAGACGCCGGCCTCCCGCTCGGCGCGCTTGCGCAGGACGAACGCCTTGCGGTCGAGCGCGATGTCCGTGGAGGTGCCGTCCGCGACGAAGACCTGGCGGAACGACGGCATCGTCGAGCGGGCCATGGAGCCGAGCAGCTGCGGGGCGACGGGGACCTCGCGCCAGCCGAGGACGCTCAGGCCCTCCTCGGCGGCGAGCGTCTCGATCCGTGCGACGTGGGACTCCGCGTCGTGCTCCGGCAGGAAGGCGATACCGACGGCGTACGCACCGGCCGCGGGCAGGTCGAAGGCGACCGACTCGCGCAGGAAGGCGTCCGGAACCTGGGACAGGATGCCCGCGCCGTCGCCCGAGTCGGGCTCGGAGCCGGTGGCACCGCGGTGTTCCAGGTTGCGCAGCACGGTGAGCGCCTGCTCGACCAGCGTGTGGCTCGCCTCACCGGTGAGGGTGGCCACGAAGCCGACGCCGCAGGCGTCGTGCTCGTTGCGCGGGTCGTACATGCCCTGGGCGGCAGGGCGAGCATCCATGTGCGACCAGTTCTGGCCGCTGGTGGAATGCTGGGACGGCTGGCGCGGCGTACGCATCGGCTCTCCCGTCGTCGTCGTGGCATTTTCAAGTGCCGAGGGACGACGTTGGCCCTCTGCTGGGTGGTGCGAAGTTCATGCTGCTGCAAAATTTCGTGCAGGTTACATGATGGAGCGATTCCCGAGAAGTGGATACTTCGTTCCAACATGCGGACGCCGCGGGTGGCGGCAGAAGGGCGCCCGGCGGGCAGATCGACGACCGGGGGAGCCGACGGTGCGCCGTGGGCCTCATTGCCCACAGCGCTTACGGCTCATGCCCCGTGGTCAAGTACTCGAAACCGTCCGGTAACGACTACTTATGCAAGGCCCTGTATAGCCATCATCCGGCCGTGACCTGGCGACCGTCAACCTATCGCCGTGCCGAAAAGGCTGCCCAGGAGATAGGTCACACCGGCGGCGGCCCCGCCCAGGGCCAGCTGCCGCACTCCGCTGAACCACCACGAGCGGGCCGTCACCCGGGCCACCACCGCGCCGCAGGCGAAGAGTCCGACGAGCGCGAGCACCACGGCGGGCCACAGGTCGTCCGCACCGAGCAGATAGGGCAGTACGGGGATCAGGGCGCCCAGCGCGAACGCGCCGAAGGAGGAGACCGCGGCCACCGCGGGCGAGGGCAGGTCGCCCGGGTCGATGCCCAGCTCCTCGCGGGCGTGGATCTCCAGGGCCTGCTCGGGGTCCGCGGACAGCTGCTGGGCGACCTTGCGGGCCAGCTCCGGCTCGACGCCGCGCGAGACGTACAGCTCGGCCAGCTCCCGCTCCTCGTCCGCCGGGTGCTTGCGCAGCTCGCGCCGCTCGACGTCGAGTTCGGCCTCGACCAGCTCGCGCTGGGAGGCGACGGAGGTGTACTCGCCCGCCGCCATGGAGAAGGCACCGGCGGCCAGCCCGGACAGGCCGGTGATGATGACGGTCTGCTGGGCGACGGAGCCGCCCGCGACGCCGGCCATCAGCGCGAAGTTGGAGACCAGGCCGTCCATCGCGCCGAACACCGCGGGGCGCAGCCAGCCGCCGTTCACATCGCGGTGCGTGTGGTTGTCCCGGTGCGCGTCGTGGAGTGTCGCCTCGGTCTCGATGATGGCCATGCCGCTGATCCCCGTCCCCTGAGTTCCGTACGTGTCCTGCTCACTACGGCCTCGAAAGTACGCGCGAAAAACCGCCTCCGCTAGCAAGGAAGGCCGTACTTACCTGCACTTTTGCGCCCTGCGCAACGGCGCTCGGTGATCACTCGTGAGATGGATCACGCGATCGGCGCGTTGACCGTCGGGGAAACCTGGTCGCAATATCTGTAAACGTTTCCAGATGCGGGAAACGTTTACAGGAGCCGGGATCTCCCGGACACGCCTGACACAACCGACGCATGGGGGTAGCGCGATGGGCACGAGCACGGGTCAACCGACGATCGTCTCGATCGCGGAGCGCGCCGGCGTCTCCATCGCCTCCGTCTCCCGCGTCCTGAACGGCGTGGGGGCCCGTCGCGACACCGTCCTCGCGGTCGAGCGCGCCGCCGCCGAACTCGGCTACGTGCCGAACGCGGTGGCCCGCTCCCTCAAGGGCGGCCGCACCCGCCAGCTCACCTTCGCGATGCCCGACATCGGCAACCCGGTGTACGTGGCGATGGTCCGCGCCATCCAGGCCGTCGCCAAGACCGCCGGCTACCGGCTGCTGCTGCACTCCACGGACGCCGTCGTCGCAGACGAACTCGCGGTGCTGCGCAGCCTCGGCGACCGGACCAGCGACGGTCTCATCCTCTGCCCCATCCGCATCACGGACGCCCACATCGAGGCCCTGCGCAGCGCCGCGGGCCCGGTCGTGGTCATAGGCTCGCTGCCCGACGGCGTGCCCGTGGACAGCGTGCGGGCCGACTCCGTCGCGGGCGCCGCGCTCGCCGTGCGCCATCTGCACGCCACCGGCCGCCGCCGGATCGCCTTCGTCAACGGCCCCGCCGACACGGTCCCCGGCCGCAACCGCGACGAGGGCTACCGGACCGCGCTGGCCGACTGCGGACTCGTATACGACCCGGAGCTGGTCGTGCACACGGACTTCGGCATCGAATCGGGCGCCGAGGCCGCCGACCGGCTGCTCGCGGACGGCCGCCCCGACGCGGTCTTCTGCGCCAACGACCAGCTCGCGCTCGGCGCCGCCCGCGCCCTGCACGCCCGCGGCCTGCGCATACCGCAGGACGTCGCCGTCGCCGGGATGGACGACAGCATGCTCGCGCAGGCCGGCTGGCCGCCCCTGACCAGCGTCGACCTGGGCTCCACCGAACGCGGCCGGCGCGCCGCCGAACTCCTCCTGCACCGCCTCGACCCCGCCGAGCCGGTGGCCGGGACCACCACCCCCCGCTCCACCACCGCCCCGCCCCGCCTCGTCGTCCGCGCCTCCACGGGCCGGGCGGCGCCCGACAGCTGAGAGTCACGAGGTTCGCACCATGAGTCTCACCGCCTCCCGGGACAGCGCCGTCCCGGGCAGCCGCGGCACACCGCCGCCCCGCACCCCGGACCAGCGCAAGCGCGCGCTCGGTCTGGACCGGGGCGCCTGGTTCCTGCTGCTCCCCGCGCTCATCCCCATCCTGATACTCAGCGTGGGCCCCCTCCTGTACGGCATCTCCCTCGCCTTCACCGACTCCCAGGCGGGCCGCACCGCGCCCACCCGGTTCGCCGGCGTGGACAACTTCCTCGACCTGCGCCACGACGGGCTGTTCTGGGAGTCGTTCCGCATCGGCCTGACCTGGGCGGTCTGCGTCACCGCGCTCCAGTTCGCGCTGGCCCTCGGCCTCGCCCTGCTGCTCAACCAGAACCTGCGGTTCCGCTGGCTGGCCCGCACCCTGGCGCTCGTCCCCTGGGCGATGCCCGAGGTCGTCGTCGGCATCATGTGGCGGCTCGTCTACCACTCGGACGCGGGCGTGCTGAACAAGACGCTGACCCAGTTCGGGCTGATCCACGAGAACGTCGACTGGCTCTCGGACCTGTCCTACGCGCTGCCCGCGGTCATCGTGGTCGGCGTCTGGGCGGGCATGCCCCAGACGACGGTCGTGCTCCTGGCCGGCCTCCAGAACGTGCCGCACGAGCTGCGCGAGGCCGCCCAGATCGACGGCGCGGGCCTGTGGCGCCGCTTCACCACCGTCACCTGGCCGGCGCTCAAGCCCGTCGTCCTCGCCGTCACCGCGCTCAACTTCATCTGGAACTTCAACTCCTTCGGCCTGGTGTACGTGCTGACGCAGGGCGGTCCCGGCGGCAAGACCCGGCTGCCGATGCTGTTCGCGTACGAGGAGGCCTTCAAGTACGGCCAGTTCGGCTACGCGGCCGCGATGGGCCTGGTCATGGTCGCGGTGATCGCGGTGCTGCTCACCGTGTTCCTGCGCAAGAAGCTCAAGGAAGACGCGACAGGCACGGAGGCCGCGGCATGAGCACTCCCCTCCCCCGGGCGGCCGGCCGGGCCGGACAGTACCTGGCCCTGCTCTGCTACATGGTCTTCCTGGCCTTCCCCTTCCTCTGGCTGCTCTCCACGTCCTTCAAGTCCGCGCAGGAGCTGGGCTCGATCGACCCGACGTGGATCCCGCAACACCCCAGCCTCGACAACTACCGCGCGGCCTTCGACGCCCAGCCGCTGCTGCGCTCGGCGCTCAACAGCCTGCTCGTCGCGGTCAGCGCCTCGGTGATCTCGGTCGCGATCGCGGTCCCGGCCGCGTACGTGATGGTGCGCTACAGGTCGCGGGTCGGCCAGGCGGGCACCGCCTGGATCCTGGTCAGCCAGATGTTCCCGTTCGTCCTGGTGATCATCCCGCTGTTCCTGGTCCTGAAGAACCTGCACATGATCGACAGCCTGCTGGGCCTGATCATCGTGTACGTCGTCTGGAACCTGCCGTTCTCCCTGTGGATGCTCCAGGGCTACGTCAAGTCCGTGCCGGCCTCCCTGGAGGAGGCGGCGGCGATGGACGGCGCGAGCCGGCTGCGCACGCTGGTCAGCGTGGTCCTGCCGCTCCTCGCACCCGGCCTGGTGGCGACGCTGATGTTCTCCTTCGTCACCGCCTGGAACGAGTTCTTCTTCGCCCTCGTGCTCCTCAAGTCCCCGGAGAACCAGACGATGTCGGTCATCCTCACCCGCTTCCTCGGCGCCGAGGGCGTCGCGGACCTCGGCCCGCTGGCGGCCGCGTCGGTCCTGGCCACCATCCCCAGCCTCGTCTTCTTCGCGCTGCTCCAGCGGCGCCTGGTCGGCGGCATGATGAGCGGGGCGGTGAAGGGCTGATGCGCAGGCGCACCTTCCTCACCGCCGCCGCGGCGGGCCTCGCCACGACCGCCGTCGCGGGCTGCGGCGGCCCGGACCCCGAGTCGGCCGACGGCACGATCACCCTCGAATTCCTCAGCCTGGCCTGGCAGAAGGAGTCCGTCGACGCCAACAAGGCGCTCGTCGCCCGGTGGAACAGGGCCCACCCCGACGTCCGGGTCAAGTACATCCAGGGCAGCTGGGACAACATCCACGACCAGCTCCTCACCTCCTTCGAGGGCGGCGAGGCGCCGGACATCTTCCACGACGACGCCTCCGACCTCACCGACTTCGGCTACGGCGGCTACCTCGCTGACCTGTCCCCGTACCTGCCGGCGTCCCTGACGCGGGACATCCCGAAGGCGGCCTGGGCGACGACGACGTACGACGGCAGGATCTACGGCGTGCCGTTCCTCCAGGAACCGCGCGTGATCATCGCCGACGCGAAGCTGCTCAAGGCGTCCGGCGTCCGGATCCCCACCGCCGCACACCCCTGGACCTGGGACGAGTTCGAGGCCGTCGCCAAGCGGCTGACCCACGGCAGGAGCCGCTACGGCGTCGCCTGGTCGATGAAGGAACCGGTCAGCCAGTCGGTGAACCTGTCCCTGTCCACCGGCGGCCGGATCTTCTACCGGGACAAGGACGGCAAGAACGAGATCCGCTACGACGGCGCCGACTCGGCGATCGCCCAGCTGATCAACCGCCAGGTCAGCCGGGACCGCACCGCCCCCACGTCGGGCCTCGGCATGTCCGGCTCGGACACCCTGCCCGGCTTCTTCGCCGGCCGCTACGCGATGCTGCCGCTCAACTTCTCCTACCGCCAGCAGGTGCAGCAGCAGGCGCCCAAGGGCTTCGACTGGACGGTCCTGCCGATGCCCGCGGGCGCCGGGGGCCTGGCCCAGGGCACCGCGCCGCAGACCCTCTCGGTCTCCGCCGACAGCCGGCACAAGAAGGAGGCCGCCGCCTTCGTCGCCTACCTCACCCAGGCCCGGCACCAGGTGCAACTGGCCCGCGGCGACTGGCTGCTGCCCACCAGCGCCGAGGCCCTGAAGGACCCCGCGCTCACCACGACGGCGTACGGCTGGAGGACCGGCGCCGACATAGCGGCGTCCCTGCGCCCCTCCCCCGTCCTCGGGGTGCGCGGCTACGCCGAGTGGAAGGACAAGATCGCCACTCCGGCCTACCAGGAGTACTACAACGGCGCGATCGGCATCGCCGACCTGCGCAGGCGCCTGGCCGGGGACGGCAACCGCATCCTCGACCGCTACCAGCGCTGAGCGGCACCACCCGCACGACCCCAGAAATGAGCATCACCATGAGCGTCAGCGTCGACCCGGACCCGTCGGCACGCCGGCTGCGCACGGTCCCGCAGCCCCCACTCCCGGCCCCGATCTCGCTGCGCGACCGCGCCCGCGGCGCGCTCCTCGGACTCGCCGTCGGGGACGCGCTGGGCGCCCCCGCGGAGAACATGAAGCCGTCCCAGATCCGCGAACGCTGGGGCCGCATCGAGGGGTTCGTGTCGGACAACCCGGCCGGCACGGACGACACCGAGTACGCGATCTTCTCCGGGCTGCTGCTCACCGAGCACGGCTCCGGGCTGACGGTCGAGCACGTGGAGCGGGCCTGGCACACCTGGATCGCGGACCTGGACGAGGGGCCGTTCCGGGGCGCGGGCTTCAGCGAGCGCGGCACCCTGGAGAACCTGCGCCGGGGGCTCGCCGCACCCATCTCCGCCCAGCACCGGCACGCCTGGAGCGACGGCCTCGCCATGCGCGCGGCGCCCTTCGGGGTGTACGCGGCCGGGCGCCCCGCCGAAGCGGCCCGGCTCGTGGCGATCGACGGCACGGTGTCGCACGACGGCGAGGGCATCCACGGCGGCCGGGCCGTGGCCGCCGGGGTGGCGGCCGCCATGGTCAGCCACAGCCCGGAGGCCGTCGTGCAGGCGGCCCTCTCGGTGGTCCCCGACGACTCCTGGACCGCGCGCTCCCTGCACCGCGCGGTGTCGGCGGCCCGGCGGGCGCGGCGCGATCCCGAGGGCACCCAGCTCTCCATGGAGCGGGCGGTGCGCAAGGCCGTCGTCATCGGCGGCTACCCGTGGACCGACCTGGCGCCCGAGGCCGTCGGGCTGGCGTTCGGGGCGTTCGCGGTGGCCCGGGGTGACTTCCGCGAGTCGGTGCTCACGGCGGTCAACATGGGGCGGGACGCCGACACCACGGCGGCGGTGGCCGGAGCGCTGGCCGGGGCGCTGCGCGGCGAGGGCTCGCTCCCGGCCGCCTGGGCCTCCGCGATCGGTCCCGTCCGCGGCAGTTGCCTGCCCTCCATGGCGGGCCGCCACGTCCTGGACGTCGCCGACAGCCTGACGCCCCCGCCGCCGGACAGCGCCGGGGCGGTGGCCTGATGCCCCACCCCACCGCCGTGACTGACGCTCGCGCAGTCCCCCGCGCCCCCGACCACCTCCCCACGCGCGCCACCGCCGTGGCTGATCGCGCAGTTCCCCGCGCCCCTGAGCACCTCCCCACGTGCGCCACCGTCGTGGCTGATCGCGCAGTTCCCCGCGCCCCTGAGATGCGCACTGCGTGCGCCATCTCATCGGGCGCCCACCCCGAGGGAGGCGCGCGAAGCGCAGCCGTCAGGGGCGCGGGGAACTGCGCGACCAGCCCCCACCGCCCCGCAGCCGACCGACCTCCCAGGGGCGCGAGGAACTGCGCGAGAAACCCCCACCGCCCCGCACCCGACCAACCCCCTAGGGGCGCGAGGAACTGCGCGAGAAACCCCCACCGCCCCGCACCCGACCAACCCCCCAGGGGCGCGAGGAACTGCGCGAGAAGCGGCCACCGACCCGCAGCCGACCGACCCTCCACCAACACGGCCCCCCACACCCAGCGCCGAACCGGAAAGGCCACCCCATGACCCGCGACCGCATCGAGGGACTCCTCCTCGGCATCGCAGCAGGCGACGCGGCGGGCTGGCCGTCAGGACGGCACCGCGCCGCCCGCCTCCCCGACTGGACCCGCCGCCTCACCCGAGAACTGGACACCTTCGCGGAGCAGAACGCGACGACCACGCTCCCCGTCCCGATCGCCCTGAACCAGCCCCCCGAACCCCTGCGCCTCGGCCCCTCCGACGACGCGGAGTGGGCGGCGTTCACGGCCCAGGCGATCCTCGCCGCGCACGCCGACGGCCTCGGCGACCTGCCCCCCGACCACCGCGTCCGCTCCGCGCTCTCCCTGGCCTGGAACACCCTCGCGGACGAGATCGCGGCGGCGGCGGCCCGCGCCGACGAGATCGAGTCGGCGCAGATCCCGCTGCGCGCCCGCATCTCGGTGCGGGCGGGCCTCGGCAACCTCGCCGCGGGCCTGCGCCCGCCCGCCACCGGGCACGACAACCCGCACTACTTCGACGACGCGGCCTGCGTACGCGCCGCCGTCCTCGCCGTGGTCCACCCGGGCGAACCCGAACGGGCCGCGGACCTCGCCGAGTTCGACGCCCGCTACACCCAGGACGGCGACGGCGTGCACGGCGCCCGCGCGATGGCGGCGGCCGTGTCCGCGGCGTTCGGCGGCGCGCTCGTGGACGCCTGCGTCGACGCGGCGCTGGCCCAGCTCCCCGAGGGCACCGAGATCCACCGCAACGCCCACCGCGCGGTCCAGCTGGGCCGCGCCGCGGCGGCGGCCCGCCCGGGCCTGCCCGGCAACGCGTTCGCCCTGGTCCCGGTCCTGGAACACGAGATCGTCGACCACGTCTACAGCTACGGCATCGCGGCCGCGGAGACCGTCCCGGTCGCCCTGGCCGTGGCGACGGCCGCCGCCGGCGCGGTGTCGGAGGCGGTGCCCACGGCGGCCTGCCTCTCGCGCGTCGCGGACAGCGCCCCCGCGCTGGCCGGCGCCCTCACCGGCGCGGTCGGCGGCGCCGACGCCCTCCCGGACAGCTGGCGCGACGCCTGCCGGATCCTCGCCGGCTGCGCCCTGCCGACCCTGGCCGGCACCGACCTCACGGACCTGGCGGCCCGCCTGGCCGACACCTCGCCCCACTCCCTCTCCCGCACCGCGGAAGGAACCCCGGCATGAGCAACGTCCCCTCCCTCCCGTCCCTGGAAGACCGCACCACCGGCGCCCTGGTCGGCGCGGCCGTGGGCGACGCGCTCGGCGGCCCCGTCGAGGGATGGACCCCCGAGGCCATCGCCGAGCGGCACAACGGCCGCGTGCGCGGCATCGTCGAGCCGTTCTACAAGGACGACTGGAAGACGGCCCGGCCCATCGCCCCGTACCACAAGGGCGACGGGCACGTCACCGACGACACCCTGATGACGCACGCGCTGATCCGCGTGTACGAGAAGGTCCGCGACCACCTCGACGCGTACGCCGTCGCCGACCACCTGGTGCCCGACCTGATCGGCACGCCCCGCTGGATCCCGGAGCTGGAGGCGGAGGCGCTGCCGTTGCAGCGCATCTTCCTCGCCGAGAAGTGGATCGTCGCCCGCATCCACTACGGGCACGTGGACCCGCGCGAGGCGGGCGTCGGCAACATCGTGAACTGCGGCGCGGCGATGTACATGGCACCGGTCGGCGCGGTCAACGCCGGTGACCCGCAGGCCGCGTACCAGGAGGCGCTGGACGTGGCGGGCGCCCACCAGAGCAGTTACGGCCGGGAGGCGGCGGGTGTCTTCGCGGCGGCGGTGGCCGCCGCGTTCCGGCCGGGCGCGACGCCCGAGTCGGTCGTCGAGGAGACGCTGCGGCTGGCCAAGGACGGCACCCGGTCCGCGATCGAGGCGGTCTGCGAAGTGGCCGCCCGGTACGACGACTTCGAGGCGGCGCTCGCCCCGCTGCGGGAGGCGGTGGCCCCCTTCGACACGGTCGGCCCCGAGTACCGCAAGCCGTCGCTCGGCGCCCGCCGCCCCTCCCGGCTGCACGCCATCGAGGAGCTGCCGGTGGCGCTGGGCATGCTGCTCGTCGGCCGCGGCGACTTCCGGCAGACCGTCCTCGGCTCGGTCAACTACGGCCGCGACTGCGACTCGATCGCGACGATGAGCGGCGCGATCGTCGGTGCGCTGTACGGGGAGCAGGCCGTCCCCAAGGAGTGGAGCACGGAGATCGCGCGGGCCAGCAGGCTGGACCTGCACGCCCCGGCCGCGTCCCTCGCGCGGGTCACCCGCGAGGTGCACGCCCGCGACCTGGAGCGCCGCCGCGCCCACGAGGCCGCGTTCGCGGCGATCGCGAGCCGGTGATGCTGCGACTGACCTGGGTGCAGCCCGAGGACCTGATCGGCCACGAGCTGCGCCAGGCGGCCCAGGACGGCCGTGACGCCACCGGCGCCGAGCGGCGCTGGGTGGCGGCGGGCGGCCATCTCGCGCCGGACCGGGCGGGCGCGTCCGCCGACCCGGCCCCACCCGGACTGCGGACCCTGGCGGAGGAGCTGCTGGACGAGCTGGCGGCCGCACCGGCCCCGCTCGCGGCGACCGAACCGGCGACGTACCGGAACCCCTCGGCACCCGCGCCGCCGCCCGCCCGCCCGGGCGACCCCGGCACCGAGCTGCGCCGGCTGCACGCCGCGTGGCTCGGCCGGGCGGTCGGCTGCCTGCTGGGCAAGCCGGTCGAGAAGCTGACCCTGACCGGCATCCGGGCGATCGCCCGGTCCACCGGCAACTGGCCCCTGACCACCTGGTTCACCGAGCGGGGCCTGGACCCGCGGATCGCGCGGGAACACCCCTGGAACCGCCGCTCGCGGCCCACCTCCCTCGCCGAGAACATCGACGGGATGCCGGAGGACGACGACCTCAACTACCCGCTGCTCGGGCTGCTCCTGCTCCAGCGGCACGGCCACGGCTTCACCACCGAGGACGTGGCGAAGCTGTGGCTGGACGAACTCCCGGCCGGGCGCACCTTCACCGCCGAGCGCGTCGCCTACCGCAACCTCCTCGCCGGGCTGGAGCCGCCGCTCACGGCGACGTACCGCAATCCGTTCCGCGAGTGGATCGGCGCCCAGATCCGCGCCGACGTCTTCGGCTGGACCCGGCCCGGCGATCCGGCCGGCGCCGCCGAACTGGCGCACCGGGACGCGTCGTTGACGCACACCGCCAACGGCGTCTACGGCGAGATGTTCGTGGCGGCGGCGATCGCCCACGCGGCGGGCCCGGCCCCCACCACCGTCCACGCGACGCTGGCCGCGGCGCTCGCCCACGTCCCGCCCCGCTCCCGCTACGCGCAGGCGATCCGGTTCGGCATCGACACGGCCGCCGCCGAACCCACCGGCACGCCCGAGGCGTTCGAGCGGGTCGTGGACGCCCTGCACCGGCGCTACGGCGACCACCACTGGGTGCACGTCCTGCCCAACGCGGCGCTGCTGGCCGCGGCCCTCACCCACGCCGACGGCGACTTCGCGGGCTCCATCTGCCGCGTGGTGTCCGGCGGCTGGGACACCGATTCCAACGGCGCCACGGCCGGCTCCATCGCGGGCCTGCTCGCGGGCGACCCGGACGCGCTGCCCGCGTCGTGGACGGCGCCGCTGAAGAACCGGCTCGCCACCACGGTCGCCGGTTTCGACGGCATCGGCTTCGACGAACTGGCCCGGCTCACTCTGGAGGCCCGCGCATGACGACCCCGCACCGACCCACCGGCGACGGCCCGCTGACCGGCCTGAAGGTCCTGGACCTGGCCACCCTCTTCGCCGGACCGCTCTGCGCGACGATGCTCGGCGACTTCGGCGCCGAGGTCGTCAAGATCGAGCACCCGCGCAAGCCGGATCCCTCGCGCGGCCACGGCCCGTCCAAGGACGGCGTCGGCCTGTGGTGGAAGACGCTCGGCCGGAACAAGCGGAACCTCACCCTCGACCTGTCCTCCCCCGGCGGCCGCGAGGTGCTGCTCAGGCTGGCCGCCGAGGCCGACGTGATCATCGAGAACTTCCGGCCCGGCACCCTGGAGAAGTGGCGGCTGGGCTGGGCGGAGCTGAGCGCCGCCAACCCCCGCCTGGTGCTGGCCCGCGTCACCGGCTTCGGCCAGTTCGGTCCGTACGCGCACCGCCCCGGATTCGGCACGCTGGCCGAGGCCATGTCCGGCTTCGCGGCGATCACCGGGGAGCCGGACGGGCCCCCGACGCTGCCGCCGTTCGGCCTCGCCGACTCCATCGCCGCGCTCGCCACCTCGTACGCGGTGATGGCGGCGCTGCGCGGCCGGGACGCCACGGGCCGCGGCCAGGTCGTCGACATGGCGATCATCGAGCCGATGCTGGCCATCCTCGGCCCGCAGGCCACCTGGTACGACCAGCTCGGTTACGTCCAGCCGCGCACCGGGAACCGCTCCACGAACAACGCCCCCCGCAACACGTACCGCACCAGCGACGGCTCCTGGGTCGCGGTCTCCACCTCCGCCCAGTCGATCGCGGAGCGGGTGCTGCGCCTGGTGGGCCGCCCCGAGTTCCTCGACGAGGACTGGTTCGCGACCGGCGCGGGCCGGGCCGCGCACGCCGACGAGCTGGACGAGGCGGTCGGCGGCTGGATCGCCGCCCACACCCGCGACGAGGTCGTGACGGCGTTCGAGCGGGCGCAGGCGGCGATCGCGCCGATCCACGACATCCGCGACGTGCTCCAGGACGAGCAGTACCGGGCGCTGGAGTCGATCACCGAGCTGCCCGACCCGGACCTCGGCACGGTGAAGATGCAGAACGTCCTCTTCCGCCTCTCCGAGACCCCCGGCGGGATCCGCTGGACGGGCCGCGGCCACGGCGCGGACACCGAGGAGATCCTGTCCGGCCTCGGCCTGTCGGAGGCGGAAGTCGCGGCCCTGCGGGAGGCTGGTGCGGTATGAGCACGATGTACGTCACCTGGCTGTACGTGCCCGGGGACCGGCCCGAGGTGGTCGCCAAGGCGCTGGACTCCGGCGCCGACGTGGTCCTGGTCGACCTGGAGGACGCGGTCGCCCCCGACCGCAAGGCGTACGCGCTCGACGCGACGGCCGAACTCCTCGCCGGCCGGCACCGGGTGCCGGTGCACGTCCGCGTCAACGCGCTGGACGGGCCGCTCGCCGAGCGGGAGGTGCGCCGGCTGGGCGGGCTGCCCGGCCTGGACGCGCTGCGCCTGCCGAAGGTGACCGGACCGGCGGACCTGGCCCGCGTCGCCGCCTGGGCGGACTCCGGGGAGACGGGGGTGCCGCCGCTGTACGCGCTGCTGGAGTCGGCCCTCGGCATCGAGCACGCCTTCGGCATCGCCGCCCATCCGGCCGTGCGGGGCATCGCGCTCGGCGAGGCCGATCTCCGCGCGGACCTGGGCGTCACGGACGCGGCCGGGCTGTCCTGGGTGCGGGGCCGGGCGGTGGTCGCCGCCCGCGCGGCCCAGCTCCCGCCGCCGCCGCAGTCCGTCTATCCGGACATCCGCGACACGGCGGGCCTGGCCCGCTCCTGCGCCGAGGGCCGTGCGCTCGGCTTCCTGGGCCGCACCGCGATCCACCCGCGCCAGCTCCCCGTCATCGAGGAGGCGTTCCGCCCGACGGAGGCCGAGGTGGCGGCGGCCCGTGACATCGTCGACGCGGCGAGCGCCGACGCGGGGGCGCTGGCGCTGGCCGACGGGCGTTTCGTGGACGCCGCCGTGGTGGCGGGCGCCCACCGCGTCCTCGACCTCGCGAACCGCTGACGCGCCTCCGCCGGCCGGGGGGTCAGCTCTTCTTGACCTCGGCGTCGGCCTCGGCCCCGGCCACCGGGCCGGTGTCGGAGCCGGATGCGGAGCCGGGCTCCGGCTCGGGGTCGCCCTTGCCGAGGTCACCCTTGTCGAGGTCGTCCTTGTTCGGGTCGTCCTTGTCCAGGTCGCTCTTGTCCAGGTCCACCTTGTCCTGGTGGTCCGCCGTGTCCTGGTCCAGGGCCGCGTCCTGCGCACCCGGCTCGACGACCTCTTCCCGCCCGGGCCGCTTCTTCGCCGACACCACCATGTACGCCACGGCGAGCAGGAAGATGATCATTGCGGTCCAGTCGTTGAGCCGCAGCCCCAGAATGTGGTGCGCGTCGTCCACGCGCATCCACTCGATCCAGAACCGCCCCACGCAGTACGACGCGACGTACAGCGCGAACGCCCGCCCGTGCCCGAGCCGGAACCGGCGGTCGGCCCAGATGACGAGCAGCGCGACGCCGATGCACCACAACGACTCGTACAGGAACGTCGGGTGGTACGTGCCCGGGACCCGGCCGTCGGTGTCCGAGGTGATCTTCAGCGCCCACGGCAGGTCGGTCGGCTTGCCGTACAGCTCCTGGTTGAACCAGTTGCCCCAGCGCCCCGCCGCCTGGGCCAGCGCGATGCCGGGGGCGAGGGCGTCGGCCCACGCCGGGAGCGGGATGCCGCGGCGGCGGCAGCCGATCCAGGCGCCGACCGCGCCGAGCGCGATGGCGCCCCAGATCCCGAGGCCGCCCTGCCAGATCTTGAAGGCGTCCACCCAGTCACGGCCGTCGCTGAAGTACAGCTCGTAGTCCGTGATCACGTGGTAGAGGCGCCCGCCGACCAGACCGAACGGCACCGCCCAGACCGCGATGTCGGCGACCGTGCCGGCCCGCCCGCCGCGGGCGATCCAGCGCCTGTTCCCGAGCCAGACGGCCAGGAAGACACCGATGATGATGCAGAACGCGTAGCCGCGGAGCGGGATCGGTCCGAGGTGGACGACCCCGCGCGACGGACTGGGGATGAAGGCAAGTTCCATGGCAGGCTCGACGCTACCGTGCCGGGCCGTGACCGCGTCCGGCAGCCCGGCTACGGCTCCATAACGGACTACTGGTCGGCGGCTTCGACCTGCTGCTTCAGCTTGTCCGGACTCAGCGTGTTCAGGTCCAGGGTCTTGCCGTTCAGGATCACCGTCGGGGTGCCCGAGAGCTTGTCGTCCTGGAACTTCTTGTAGGACTTCTGGATCCAGCTGTCGTGCCTGCCGTCGTTCACACACGACGTGAAGGTGTCCGAGGTCAGGCCGTCGACCTTGCCCGCGAGCTCGATCAGCCTGCCGTTCTTGGAGAACGCGTCGTCGGTCTCCTCCGGCTGGTTCTCGTACAGCACGTCGTGGTAGTCGCGGAACCGTCCGGCGTCCTGGGCGCAGCCCGCCGCGTTGCCCGCGCGCAGGGAGCCGCTGCCGCCCATGTTCGAGTCGATGAGGGTGACCAGGTGGTACTCGACCTTCAGCTTCCCGGCGTCGGTCAGCTCGTGGAGGGTCGTGCGGTACGTGTCCTCGAAGGACTTGCAGGCCGGGCAGCGGAAGTCCTCCCAGATGGTGAGGGTGGATTTGGCGGCTTCCTTGCCGACGGGGATCGCCAGCCGGTCCGTGCCGGCCGCCCCCTGCGGCGCGCTCACCGGGCCCGACGCGGTGTCCCCGCCGTCGTCGTCGCCCCCCGAATTGGCGGCGACCACGCCGATCACGGCGGCCAGGCCCAGGACGCAGACGACGGTCGCGCCCACGATCAACGTCCGGCGCCGCTTCTCCGCGGTCTTCTGCTTCTCTCGCTCCGCGGCCAGTCGCTCGCGGGCGGCGCGCTTTCCCTCTCGGTTCTTCTCACTCACACCCGCGCCAACGAGACGGGGAGGCACCAACGTGCCTCCCCGTGCCGTATTCCACCCGTAAGGGGTACGTGACTCCGTGTTACCGGGCGCCTCGGACGCCGTCGGCGAGCTCGGCGGCCAGGGCGCGGACGCCCTCCAGGCCGGCCTTCTCGTCGGGGGCGTCCAGCATCCGCTTCACGAACGCCGAGCCGACGATGACCCCGTCCGCGAACCCGGCGACCTCGCGGGCCTGCACCGCGTCGGAGACGCCGAGGCCGACGCAGACCGGCAGTTCGGTGGTGGAGCGGGTGCGCTCGACGAGGTCCTTGGCCTGGTTGCCGACCGACTCGCGGGTGCCGGTGACCCCCATCAGGGAGGCCGCGTAGACGAAGCCGGAACCGGCCGCCGTGATGGTGGCCAGCCGCTCGTCCTGGCTGCTGGGCGCCACGACGAAGACGGTGCCGAGACCCTGCTTCTCGGCGTGCTGCCGCCATTCGGCGGACTCCTGCACCGGCAGGTCGGGCAGGATGCAGCCCGCGCCGCCGGCCTCGGCCAGCTCGGCGGTGAACCGCTCGACGCCGTAGATGTAGATGGGGTTCCAGTACGTCATGACGAGCACCGGCTTGCCGGTGGCCTCGAACGCCTCGCGCACGGTGCGCATGACGTCCTTGATCTTCAGGCCGCCGCGCAGCGCGATGTCGTCGGCGGTCTGGATGACCGGGCCGTCGAGCACCGGGTCGGAGTGCGGCAGGCCCACCTCGACCACGTCGGCGCCGCCGTCGAAAGCGGCCTTGACCGCTTCGATGCCGCCGTCGACCGACGGGAAGCCGGCCGGGAGGTAGGCGATGAGGGCGGCGCGGCCCTCGGCCCGGGCACCGGCGAGGGTGTCGGACAGCAGCTGAAGGTTCCCGCTCACTTGGACTCCCCCTCGGCGGCGCTGTCGTACAGGCCGAAGTAGCGGGCGGCGGTGTCCATGTCCTTGTCGCCGCGCCCGGACAGGTTAATGACGAGGAGGCCGTCCTCGCCGAGCTCCCGGCCGACGTCGAGGGCGCCGGCGAGGGCGTGCGCCGACTCGATGGCCGGGATGATGCCCTCGGTGCGCGACAGCAGCCGCAGCGCCTGCATCGCCTGGTCGTCGGTGACCGCGCGGTACTCGCCGCGGCCGGAGTCCTTCAGGTAGGCGTGCTCGGGGCCGATGCCCGGGTAGTCCAGGCCCGCCGAGATCGAGTACGGCTCGGTGATCTGGCCCTCGTCGTCCTGGAGGACGTAGCTGCGCGACCCGTGCAGGATGCCGGGGCCGCCCGCGGTCAGGGTCGCCGCGTGCTCGCCGGTCTCGACGCCGTGGCCCGCGGGCTCGCAGCCGATGAGGCGGACCCCGGCGTCCGGGATGAAGGCGTGGAACAGGCCGATGGCGTTGGAGCCGCCGCCGACGCAGGCGATCGCGGCGTCGGGCAGCCGGCCCGCGCGCTCCAGGATCTGCCGGCGGGCCTCGACGCCGATGACGCGGTGGAAGTCGCGGACCATCGCCGGGAAGGGGTGCGGCCCGGCGACGGTGCCGAAGAGGTAGTGCGTCTCGTCGACGTTGGCGACCCAGTCGCGGAACGCCTCGTTGATGGCGTCCTTGAGGGTGCGGCTGCCGGAGGTGACGGCCTCGACCTCGGCGCCCAGCATCCGCATCCGGGCCACGTTCAGGGCCTGGCGCCGGGTGTCGACCTCGCCCATGTAGATCTTGCAGTCGAGGCCGAGGAGCGCGCAGGCGGTGGCCGTGGCGACGCCGTGCTGGCCGGCGCCGGTCTCGGCGATCACGCGGGTCTTGCCCATGCGCTTGGTGAGCAGGGCCTGGCCGAGCACGTTGTTGATCTTGTGCGAGCCGGTGTGGTTGAGGTCCTCGCGCTTGAGGAACACCCGGGCGCCGCCCGCGTGTTCGGCGAAGCGGGGCACCTCGGTCAGGGCGCTGGGACGGCCCGTGTAGTGCACGAGCAGGTCGTCGAGCTCGCGGGCGAACTCGGGGTCGTTCTTGGCCTTGTCGTACTCGACGGCGACCTCGTCGACGGCGGCGACCAGCGCCTCCGGGATGTACTTGCCGCCGAACGCGCCGAAGTACCCCTCCGCGCTGGGGATCTGGCCGTCCGGGTCGGGAATGAAGAACTCGCTGGGCATGCGTCTACCTCACGGTGGGTTCGGGTGATGACTCAACGCCGTGGGGGCATGGGTGTCACGTCGACCGCGGGCTGTTCGTGTCCGCTCGTGCCGTTCCCCGCGCCCCTAGTGGGGCGCTCGCCATCGCATGCCGTTGATCTGGCCCGGCTCCGCACCGATGTGGTAGCGCACGCGCCGTCCGCGCACCCGCCGCGCGGGAGCCCGGCAGCCGCGGGGGCGGCAGCCGGGAGCGAGGCGGGCGGCGATGGACATGGGGGGATCCTACCGCCCGTGCCGCAGGGCCGGGTGGGCGCCCGCGGCGACCAGGTCGGCGACGGCGGCCCGCGGGTCGCGGCCGGTGACGAGGGACTCGCCGACCAGGACCGCGTCCGCGCCCGCGTTGGCGTACGCGATGAGGTCGTGGGGGCCGCGCACCCCGGACTCGGCGACCTTGACGATGTGGTCCGGGATGTCCGGCGCGACGCGCTCGAAGGTGCCGCGGTCGACGGTGAGGTCCTTCAGGTTGCGGGTGTTGATGCCGATGACCTTGGCCCCGGCGTCCACCGCCCGCTCCACCTCGTCCTCGTCGTGCGCCTCGACGAGCGCGGTTAGGCCGATGGACCCGGCGCGCTCGATGAGGGACTCCAGCGCGGGCTGCTCCAGGGCGGCCACGATCAGCAGGGCGAGGTCGGCGCCGTACGCCCGGGCCTCCCACAGCTGGTACGACGTGACGATGAAGTCCTTGCGCAGGACCGGGATGTCGACCTTGGCGCGGACCGCCTCCAGGTCGGCCAGCGAGCCGCCGAAGCGGCGCTGCTCGGTCAGGACGGAGATGACGGCCGCGCCGCCCGCCTCGTAGTCGGCGGCGAGGCCGGCCGGGTCGGCGATCGCGGCGAGGGCGCCCTTGGAGGGGCTGGACCGCTTGACCTCACAGATGACCTTGACGCCGTCGCCGCGCAGGGCCGCGACCCCGTCCTTGGCCGCCGGAGCCGTCGCCACGCGCTCCTTGAGCTCGTCGAGGCTGACGCGCGCCTGCCTTTCCGCGAGGTCGGCACGGACTCCGTCGATGATCTCGTCGAGCACACTCACGCGAGCGGACTCCCTTCTGACAGTTCACTGGGCAGTCTGTTGGTCACTGAAATGGTATCCGGAGCCGGGCCGAGGCTCCGCATCCGGTTGACGATGGTCCCACTACCTGGACAGATACCGATGATCAAGGATGCAGGAAGCCACCGAGGGGCAGGTTCCGGACAACCGTGAAGACGAGCACCACCGCGCCGAGCGCCCACAGGTGCGCCCGGCCGGGCCGCAGGCCGCGGGGCGCGCCCCGCAGGCCCCGGGCGGCCCGCACGGTCCACACGGTCCAGCCCACGGCGAACAGGACGTAGCCGGCGACCGCGAGGGCGTTGGCGCCGAGTGCCGCCGTGAGGTCGCCGTGCACGAAGGCGTGGGCGCTGCGCAGCCCGCCGCACCCGGGGCAGTAGATCCCGAAGACCTGGAGGAGCGGGCAGGCCGGGTAGTGGCCCGGCTGGTTGGGGTCGACGGTGCCGACGTAGGCGAAGGCCGCCGCGACGCCGCCGAGCAGGCCCAGCGGTACCGCGGTGCGGCGCAGCGGGCCGGGCCGGTCGTGGGCGGTCGCGGGCGCGGTGTCGGTCGTGTCGACGGTCACGCGTGAATTCTGCCCCGGAGGCATGCCCTCCGCCCGTCGGCGACACGAAGAGGCGGCCGGCGACCGAGGTCGCCGGCCGCCTCTTCGCGGGGTGCGGGGCTCAGGCCTCCGCGCCGGACGGGCTCATCTTCAGCTCGGCGCGGCGCGGCTTGCCGAGCCCGGCGAGGTGCATCGCGCCGCCCGCGACGGCGGCCAGGACCAGCAGGGCCATGCCGACCCAGAAGCCGATGACGCTGCCGATCACCATGAAGGCGCCCGCGACGATGAAACCGATGAAGGCGATGATGACACCGGTCCAGGCGGCCGGGGTGTGTCCGTGGCTGCTGTCCGCCATGGCTTGCTCCTCGTTGCGTAATTCTCTCAGCTGACCAGCGCGTTGCTCAGGCTGCTTGCGCTCATTGTCCCGTACCGTCGCGCCGCCCCGGCACGGGGGGTTGGTGGACGGGCGTCAGGCGCCCGTCGGGTCCTCGCCGCGGTCCAGGGCCTTCCACAGGTCCTCGGGGCGGTCCGGGTCGAGGGCCTTCTGCGCGCGGGGCCGGGGGGCGCCCGAACGCTCGTAGCGGCCGCCCATCGAGGGCCAGGCCGCGCCGTAGACCACGGCGAGGATCCCGGCGATCAGGATGAGGGCGCCGCCGCCCGCCGCGACGTAGGGCCAGGCGGTGTGGGTGAGCGCGTCGATGGTGGTCGCGGCGTCGCCGGAGGCCTGGGCCGCCTTGTCGTCGAGGGCGGAGCTGTCGTCGGCGCCGAGCACGGCGGCGGCGACGGCGCCGGCCCCGGACAGGGCGAGCAGCGACGCGACCAGGAAGCGGCCCGCGCGGCGCACGGCGAACACGGCGACGAGGGCGGCGAGGCCCACGACGGCCAGGGCGGCCGGGACGCCGGTGACGTCGCTGCCCTTCGCGGAGAGCTTCAGGTCGCCGCCGGCGACGGCCGCGACGCCCGAGCACCATTCCTGGCGGGAGGCGAGCAGCGCGACCGCGGCGCCGAGGGCCCCGAAGAGCAGCGCGACGGCGAGGCTGCGCCGGCCGCGCTTGGCGGCGGGGCCGGACTCGGCGGCTTCGGTACGGGGGTGCGGTACGGCAGTCACGTACTCCACTATCGCCCCTCTGTACAGGAGGAGGGGGGTTCCCGGCGGGAGGCGTGCGTCACGTCACACTGTGTGCGCACCGAGGCGGTTGGCCGTGTGGACCGCGCGCAGGACGGCGGCGGCCTTGTTGCGGCACTCGGTGTCCTCGGCGACGGGGTCGGAGTCGGCGACGACGCCGGCGCCCGCCTGCACGTAGGCGGTGCCGTCGCGCAGCAGCGCGGTGCGGATGGCGATGGCGGTGTCGGAGTCCCCGGCGAAGTCCAGGTAGCCGACGCAGCCGCCGTACAGGCCGCGCCGGGAGGGCTCCAGCTCGTCGATGATCTGCATCGCGCGGGGCTTGGGGGCGCCGGAGAGGGTGCCGGCCGGGAAGCAGGCGGTGAGCACGTCGAAGGCGGTCCGGCCCGGGGCGACGGTGCCGGTCACCGTGGACACGATGTGCATGACGTGCGAGTACCGCTCGATGGACATGAAGTCGACGACCTCGACGGAGCCGGGTTCGCAGACCCGGCCCAGGTCGTTGCGGCCGAGGTCGACGAGCATCAGGTGCTCGGCGCGCTCCTTGGGGTCGGCGATGAGCTCGTCGGCGTAGGCCTGGTCGGCCTGCGGGGTCGCGCCGCGCGGGCGGGTGCCGGCGATGGGGTGGACCATGGCGCGGCCGTCCTCGACCTTGACCAGGGCCTCGGGCGAGGAGCCGACGACGTCGAACGCCTCGCCGTCCCCGCAGGGGAACCGGAACAGGTACATGTACGGGGACGGGTTGGTCGCCCGCAGCACCCGGTACACGTCCAGCGCGCTGGCGCGGCACGGCGTCTCGAAGCGCTGGGAGGGGACGACCTGGAAGGCCTCGCCCGCGCGGATGCGCTCCTTGATGTCCTCGACGGCTTCCTGGTACTGCGTGCCGCCCCACAGGGCGGTGAACTCCGGCAGCTCGGACGGCGGCAGGGCGGCCGGGGCGGTGTCGGCGGGCTTGCCGAGGTCGGCCTCCATGGCGTCGAGGCGGGCGACGGCGTCGGCGTACGCCTCGTCGACGCCGGTGTCGAGGTCGTTGTGGTTGATCGCGTTGGCGATGAGCAGGACGGAGCCGTCCCAGTG
Organism: Streptomyces sp. NPDC088785; assembly: GCF_044750685.1. Classification (NCBI taxonomy): domain Bacteria; kingdom Bacillati; phylum Actinomycetota; class Actinomycetes; order Kitasatosporales; family Streptomycetaceae; genus Streptomyces; species Streptomyces sp. NPDC088785. The sequence goes on along the minus strand of NZ_JBIVKH010000002.1, from coordinate 720,935 downwards.
GTCGAGGACGGCGAGGTCGCTGGTGAGCAGCATGGTCAGCTCGGGCAGCCGCAGGTCGTCGCGCTCGCCGCCGCCGAGCTTCTCCAGGCGCCGCACGATGTCGTAGCCGAGGTAGCCGACCATGCCGCCGGTGAACGGGGGCAGGCCGTCGTAGCGCGGGGTGTGCAGGGTCTCGACGGTGGCGCGCAGGGCGGCGAGCGGGTCGCCGTCGACGGGGACGCCGACGGGCGGGGTGCCCAGCCAGTGGGCCTGTCCGTCGCGCTCGGTGAGGGTGCCGGCGGAGCGGACGCCGACGAACGAGTACCGGGACCACGACCGGCCGTTCTCCGCGGACTCCAGGAGGAAGGTGCCGGGGCGTTCGGCGGCGAGCTTGCGGTACAGGCCGACCGGGGTGTCGCCGTCCGCGAGGAGCTTGCGGCTGACGGGGATCACTCGGCGGTCGGCCGCCAGGCTGCGGAAGGTCTCGAGATCCATGGCCGCCGACCTTACTGGGTGACGGGGAGGACGTCGGTGTCGAAGCAGGTACGGGTCCCGGTGTGGCAGGCGGCGCCGGTCTGGTCGACCTTGACGAGCACGGTGTCGGCGTCGCAGTCGAGGGCGACGGACTTCACGCGCTGGACGTGGCCGGAGGTGTCGCCCTTGACCCAGTACTCCTGGCGGCTGCGCGACCAGTACGTGCAGCGGCCGGTGGTGAGGGTGCGGTGCAGCGCCTCGTCGTCCATCCAGCCGAGCATCAGCACCTCGCCGGTGTCGTACTGCTGGGCGATGGCGGGGACCAGGCCGTCGGCGCTGCGCTTGAGGCGGGCGGCGATGGCCGGGTCGAGGGGGCTCGGCTGTGGCTGGCGGGTCATACGTGCCATTGTGCCGCGCCACTTGTGCGGCTTCTGTCGGCGTCCACTGTCCGGACGGGGTGGGCGGTCGTAGGCTGGCGGCCATGTCGACCCATGCCAAGCGTGAACGGCTTCTACTCGCGGACCTGCTGGAGGCGGCAGGCCCTGAGGCGCCCACCCTGTGCGAGGGCTGGACCGCCCGTGATCTCGCGGCGCACGTCGTGGTGCGCGAGCGGCGCCCCGACGCGGCGGGCGGGATCCTCGTCAAACAACTCGCGGCGCGCCTGGACCGGGTCCAGGCGGAGTTCGCCGGGAAGCCCTACGAAGAGCTGATCCAGCTGATCAGGACCGGTCCGCCGCGTTTCTCGCCGTTCTCCCTGAAGCAGGTGGACGAGGCGTCGAACGCGGTGGAGTTCTATGTGCACTCCGAGGACGTGCGCCGGGCGCAGCCCGACTGGTCGCCGCGGGACCTGGACCCGGTCTTCGCGGAGGCGCTGTGGTCCCGGCTGGAGCGGATGGCCCGGATGATGGGCCGCAAGGCGCCGGTCGGGCTCGTGCTGCGCCGGCCCGACGGGCAGACGGCGGTGGCCCACAAGGGCACTCCGGTGGTCACGGTCACCGGTGAGCCGGCCGAGCTGCTGATGTTCGCGTTCGGCCGGCAGGAGGCGGCGGACGTGCAGCTGGAGGGGGACAAGGCGGCGGTGGAGCGGCTCACCGAGACGAAGGCGCTGGGGCTGTAGCGGGCCGGGGCCCGGCTCCGGGCTCCCGGGCGGCCGGGGCCCGGCGGGTCCACAGGAGGGCGCCCGCCGTCAGGCCGAGCAGTCCGGGCAGCCAGGCCGCCGCCCCGGCGGGCAGGGCGCTGGCGACCACGCCCGCGCAGGCTCCGGCGAGTTGCAGGGCGAGCGACTGCACCGAAAGGGCCGTGGCGCGTCCCGCGCTGTCGGTGCGGCGGTGCAGGAACTCGTTGGCGCTGGGGCTCGCCGCGCCGATGCCCACGTAGACCAGCAGGTAGCCGAGCGCGGCGGGCGCCAGGAGGTCGGTGGCGGCGGTGACGCAGAGCAGCGCGACGCCGAGGACGGCGGTGAACTCCCCGGCGAGGACGGCCCGTTCGCCGCTGCCGGTGAGGCGGGCGGCCGTCGGGGCGAGGCGGTTGCCGAGCGCGGTGCCGCAGAATCCGGCGCAGGCGAGCACCGCGTAGAGCACGGCGCCGCCGCCGGCGCTGCCGGTGAGGGCGGCGGCGCGGCCGGGGGTGAGCAGTTCGACGACGCCGAGCGCGCTGCCGACGGCGGCGGTGGTCAGCACGACGCGGCGCACCAGGGCGTCCCGCGCCGCGTGCCGGACGCCGGAGGCGACGGCGCCGGGTATGCCGGCGAGGACGCCGCGCAGGGTGGCGGGCGGGCGCGGCGGCTCGGGCAGGGCGAGCAGGACGTAGCCGACGTAGAAGGCGCTGATGAGGGCGCCGATCAGCAGGGGCACGGCGAGCGCGGGCAGGCCGGTGGCCGCTTCGAGGCGGCCGTCGCGGTCGAGCAGCCAGGGGCCGAGGCCGCCGGCCAGGGTGCCGAGGGCGAGGGCGGCGGCCGCGGCGGCGCCGCCGCGGGCGAGGCCGGGGCGCAGTGCGGCGTCGGGGCCCTCGGCGGCGTGCACGGTGTCGACGTACCAGGCTTCGGCGGGTCCGCTGTTGAGGGCGCGGGCGGCGCCCTTGAGCACCATGGCCAGGGCGAGCGGCCAGACGGTGGTGCCGAGCGCGGTCAGGGCGAGGGCGGCGGCGGTGAGCACGCCGGACGCGGCGAGGACGGCGCGGCGGCCGAGGACGTCGGAGAGTCCCCCGGTGGGCAGTTCGAGGGCGGCGGCCGTCAGGGAGTGCACGGCGAAGAGGGCCGCGAGGGCGGACAGGGACACACCGCGCTCGGTCAGCAGCAGCACCTGGACGGGGACGCAGAGGCCGATGGGCAGCCAGAACACGAACGACACCGCGCTGTAGCGGCGCCGGGCGGTGAGCGGGTCGAGGACCATCGCGGTCAGCCCCTCGTCGGGAAGGCGTACAGGTGGACGGAGACGGTCTCGCGGCCCTCGGGGTCCGCGGTCCGGCCGTGCTTCTCGTAGCGGGCGACGACGGCGTGCAGCTCGGCGGTGAGCTCCCTGAGTTCGCCGGGGGTCAGCCGGGCCAGGAAGTCGGAGCTGTCGTGCGCGTCCTGCCACTCGGCGCTCCAGCCCGCGCGCTGGTCGAGGAAGCGCAGGTAGTGGTCGCGGCGCTGGTCGTACAGGACGCGGGACACGGCGGTGTGGGCGGCGGCGCCCTCGGGGGTGTCCCGGAAGTCCTTGCTGTCGATGCGCAGCGCCTCCTGCGCCGCCTGCCACCAGCGCTCCCGCGCGTCGCCGCCCGCGCCGCGCTCGGCCTCCTCGATGAGCCCGTGCTCGGCGAGCTTGCGCAGGTGGTAGCTGACCAGGGAGACGGCCGTGCCGTCGTCGAGGCCGTCGGCGAGCTGCGAGGCGGTGGCGGTCCCGCGCATCCGCAGGGCGCCGTAGAGCCGCATGCGCAGCGGGTGTCCGAAGGCCTTGAGGGTGGCGAGGTCCGCGATGCGGCGTGACTCGGTCATACGGCGACCCTAGATACGAAAGAAAAATTGCACAACAGAAATTGCACAACAGAAATTGCGCAACGGGAATTGCGCAGTAGGTCTTCCGTGTCGTTCAGTCCCGGCGCAGCCGGTACGCGCTCAGGGCCAGTCCGAGCTCCACGAGGTCGGCCGGGCGGGCCAGGCCGCGCCCGGTCAGCTGCTCGCAGCGGCGCAGCCGGTTGAGCACCGTGTTGCGGTGGCAGTACAGGCGGTTCGCGGCCCGCTGCGCGGACCCGTCGCAGTCCAGCCAGACGGTCAGGGTGTCGAGCAGCAGGTCGCGGTCGGCGGGCGGCAGGGCGAGCAGCGGGCCGAGCACCCGGTCCGCGAGGAGGCGGCCGAGGCCGGGGGCGGCGGCGACGAGGGCGGCGGGCAGTTCGTCGTCGAGGAGCACGGTGCCGCCGGTGCGGGGGCAGATGCGCAGGGCGGTCTCGGCCAGGCGCCGGGCGGCGCCCACCGCGGCGAGCCCGTCGACGGCGGGGCTGACCCCGATCCGCAGCCCCGGCGTGCGGTCGGTCAGCGCCCGGCAGGCGGCGGCGAGGGGGGCGCTGGTCGGCTCCGCGAGGGGGACGATGCCGCGCCGCCCGTCGGGGCCCGGGTGCCACACGGCCCGCGGCTCACCGGGCACGGGCGGCGCGCCCGGCCCGCCCGCGACGAGCACGACCGCGTACCGCCCCCGCTCGGCCAGGCCCAACTCGGCGGCGGCCAGCGGCAGATCGGCGATCCGGGTGGCGCCGTCGAGGAGCGCGGCGGCCACCAGGCGGCGCCGGTTGTCGCGGCGCCAGGCCAGCTCGCGCTCGGCCTGCCGGTAGGCGTCGGCCACACAGGTGCAGTGGTCGTCGACGAAGTTCCGTACGTCGGCGGCGAGATGGACCAGCAGGTGGGCGTCCTCGGGCCGCTGCGCGGAGACCTCGTCGACGAGGGCCTGCCAGATCAGGGCGCCGCCGAGCCGGAAGGCGTGCAGCACGGCGTCCAACGGCAGGCCGTCCGCGGCCCGTTCGGCGCCGATCCGGGCGGAGCAGGCCCGGGCGGCGGCGCGCGAGCGGACGGGGTCGAGGAGCGAGCCGACGCTGTGCCGCAGCGAGCGCTGCACCTCCCGGCGCACCTGGCCGGGATCGGTCTCGAGCGCGACGCGGTAGGCCGGCTCCCGCTCCCCCATCTCCGCCACCAGCCGGTCGGTGAGCGCGGGGAGCCGGTCCAGCAGCGGGAGCGCCGCGCGACGCAGCACTCCCACCGCGGCGGGCGTGGTGACGGGCTTGGGGCGTACGAGGTGCGCGGGCATCGGTCCTCCACGGTTCGGCTCGCGCCGGGGCGCGGCCGCTCCGCCCCGGGCCCGCAGAATGGCATACCGTCCAGTCGGTCTCCAGCCCCCGGGAGGAAACGATGCGGTACGGGGATGTGGCGCCCGGGGCGGGACGCCCGGCGGCGGGGGCCGGTCAGGAGGCGGCGGCGGGCCGTTCCGCGCGGTGCACGAGCCGGGCCAGCTCGACGCGGGAGCGCACGCCGAGCCGGGCGAAGACGTTGCGCAGGTGGTGGTCGACGGTGCGCGGGCTCACCGAGAGCCGGCGGGCGACCTCCCGGTTGGTGTCGCCCTCGGCGACGCAGTGCGCGATGCGCAGTTGCTGCGGGGTCAGCCCGGCCAGCGCGGAGCGGGGCCGGTCGTACCCGGGCGCCTCGCCGGTGGCCCGCAGTTCGGCCGCCGTCTGTGCGGCCCAGACCGCCGCGCCGCACCGCTCGAAGGCGACCAGGGCGTCGCGCAGCAGCACCCGGGCGCGGGCCGGGCGCCGGGTGCGGCGCAGCCACTTGCCGTACAGGGCGGCGGTGCGGGCCCGTTCGAAGTCGCCGCCGCCCATCCGGTCGTGGCGGGCCAGCGCCTCGGCGAACGCGTCGTCGCAGGGGTCGAGGAGCGCCCGGCAGCGGGCGAGCTGGGCCGGGGCCTGCGGGTCGTGGCCGCGCTCGGTCCACCCGGCGAACTCCGCGACGGCCGCCCGCGCCCCGGCGGGCCCGCCGGCCGCGGTCGCCGCCTCCACGAAGCAGGGCACGGCGAGCATCCGCACCGCGAAGTGGCCGCTCCGGGGCCCCGGCCCGGTCAGCGGGCCGAGCCGGGCCGCCGCCTGCGCGGCCCGGCCGCGGGCCAGATCGGCGCGGGACAGGGCCCATTGGGCGAGCGTCGCCGTCTGCACGAGGCCGTGCCGGTCGGCGATGTGCTGGGCGGCCGCGGCGTGCTGGGCGACGGTGGCGGCGGCGCAGTCCAGGGAGGCGACCAGGGCGAGGACGGCGTGCTGGCCCGCCACGAGGTTGCGCTGGCCGCCGGCGCGGGCGGTGCGCAGCCCCTCCTCGGCGTGGGCGCGGGCGCGGGCGTGCCGCCCCGAGCGCAGTTCGCCGTACGCGAGGAGTTCCAGGGCCCGGGGCACCTCGGGCACCGCGTCCCGGGCGCGGGCCGCGGCGAGGGCCCTGCCGCCGATCCGGCAGGCGGCCTCGACCTGTCCGGCGACGAGGGCGGCGGCGCCGGCCCGCAGCAGCGCCTCCGGCTCGCCCTCCTCGGCGCGCGCCGCCTGGTCGACGACGCGGGCCAGGGCGGCCCGGCCGGCCAGGAACCGCTCGCCGAGCGAGGCGGACATGCCGAGCCGGTAGTCGAGGACGGCGCCGGCCGCCTGCGGGACGCCCTGGACGCCGACGATCTCCCGGTAGCCGTCGGCGTCGCCGAGCGCCCAGGCCGCCTCCGCCGCCGCGAGCCGGGCGGCGACGGCCGGTCCCGGGGCGCTCTGCCCCGCGGCCAGCAGCAGCGACGCGCGAGCGTCGGCCACGGGTCCGTCGCGCAGCGCGAGCAGCCCGTGGACCAGCGCGGCCCGGCCGCGCACCGGGCCGGGGACGGCCGATCCGGCGGCCCGGTCGAGCAGCGCGCGGGCCCGCGCGGGGCGGCCCGCGCGCCGGTAGCGGTCGGCCGCCGCGACCAGCCGGGCGGCCCGCTCCGCCGGGTCCCGGGCGAGCCCGGCGGCGAGGGCGAGTGCCGTGGCCCGCTCCCCCGCGGGCGGGCCCGGCTCGTCCGCCGCGGCGGCGAGCGCGGCGCCGAGCCCGTCGTCCGGGTACGGCGCCGCGAGCGCCCGGTGCAGCAGGGCCGCGAGCCGGTGCCGCTCCCCCGCGGCGGCCTCGGCCAGCAGCCGGTGCGCCGCCCTGCGCCGGGCGGGCGGCTGCGCCGTGTACCGGGCGCGCGGGTCGGGCAGCCGCAGTCGTCCGTCGGTGTCGCGGGTCAGGCCCGCGCGCCCGGCGGCGTCCAGGGACGGCGCGCCGAGCCCGGCCGCCGCCGCGGCCCGCAGCACGAGGCCCGCGTCGGCGCCGGGCCCCTCGGGGTCGGCCTCGCAGGCGGCGGCGGTCAGCAGCAGCACGGTCATGCCGGTCATCCGGACCACGCTAGGCGGTGACCGTGCCGCGGGTGGTGCCGGCTGGACCTGGGCCCAGCCGGCACGGAGGGACACTGTGTCCCCGCACAACCCGCGCGGAACGTCAGGACGTGTGCGGGCAGGTGCCCCGGTATTCCGCGATCGCGAGGCTCGCGCTCGGCAGCGGGCACAGGAACTGCTCGTACCGGGTGTCGTTGTCGATGAAGCGCTTCAGCCACGAGATGGAGTATTTGGCGATCGTGGTGTTGGAGGAGTTCGGGGTGAAGTGGGTGGCGCCCCGCAGCTCCAGGTACGCCTTGTCGAGCGAGCCGGGCAGGCTGGTGTAGAACGGCTCGGAGTGCGTGGCCACCGGCGCGATGGTGTCGCCGTCGGCGCCCACCACGAGGGTGGGGGTCTTGACCTCGGGCCAGGTCTTGTCGAGGTTCCAGCCGGTCAGCGGGATCGCGGCCTGGAGCGAGGGCCTGCTCTTGGCGGCCTCCAGGGTGCCGCCGCCGCCCATGGAGTGGCCCATGACGCCGAGCCGGGTGGTGTCGATGCGGCCGCGGACCGCGCTGGACCCGGTCAGGTAGTCGAGCGCGGCGAGGAGCTGGCGGCCGCGGCTGTCGGGCTGGTCGAGCGTGGTGTTGGTGTCGATGGTGAACACGACGAAGCCCTGCGAGGCCAGGCGCGGGCCGAGCCAGGCGATCGACGACTGGTAGGCGGTGTAGCCGGGCGAGATGGCGACGGCCCCGAAGGTGCCGTCGGCCGTCGACGTCGGGTAGTAGATGGTGCCGCCGCCGAAGCCGCTGACGCTCAGGGCGGAGACGGAGGTCTGGGAGACCGCGTACGAGCCGCGGGCGGCCTCGATGCTGGACACGGTGGGGGCGGGCCCGCGCTCGTACGGGTTCGCGGCGGCCTGCGCGGTCACCGCCTGGGTGGTGGCGAGGCCGCCGAGCGCGAGCAGTGCGGCCAGGCCCGTGCGGATGACGCGGTTTCGGAGCTTGTGCACGACGTGTTCCTCTCGGGGAGGCGGCGCCGTCGTCCCGAGGCGCCGCCACTGTCATGGACAGCACCCAAGGTCCCCGGAACGCCCGCTTCCCCGCATCGGCGAAATCGCCGGTTCCGGCTCCCGGGTGAGCGGGTTGCGCCGGATGCGCCGTGCCGTGGCCGAAAGCGGCCGGAGCGGGTCAGCGGACGGGGTGGCCGGCCTCCCGCAGACCGGACTTGACCTCGCCGATGCGCAGGTCCCCGAAGTGGAAGACGGACGCCGCGAGGACGGCGTCGGCGCCCGCCCCGACGGCCGGCGCGAAGTGCTCGACGCGTCCGGCGCCGCCGGACGCGATCACCGGCACGCTCACGTGGGCCCGGACGGCCGCGATCATCTCCAGGTCGTAGCCGTCCTTGGTGCCGTCGGCGTCCATCGAGTTGAGCAGGATCTCCCCGGCCCCCAGCTCGGCGGCCCGGTGCGCCCACTCGACGGCGTCGATCCCGGCGGACCGGCGCCCGCCGTGCGTCGTCACCTCGAAGGACCCGGACGCGGTGCGCCGCGCGTCCACGGAGAGGACCAGGACCTGCCGCCCGAACCGCTCGGCGATCTCGCGGATCAGCTCCGGCCGGGCGATGGCGGCCGTGTTGACGCCCACCTTGTCGGCTCCGGCGCGCAGCAGCTTGTCGACGTCCTCGGCGGTGCGCACGCCGCCGCCCACGGTGAGCGGGATGAACACCTGCTCGGCGGTGCGGCGCACCACGTCGTAGGTGGTCCCGCGGTTGCCGGAGGAGGCGGTGATGTCCAGGAACGTCAGCTCGTCGGCGCCCTCGGCGTCGTAGACCTTCGCCATCTCGACGGGGTCGCCCGCGTCGCGCAGGTTCTGGAAGTTGACGCCCTTGACGACCCGGCCGTCGTCCACGTCGAGGCAGGGGATGACACGTACCGCGAGGCTCACCGCGCGGCTCCCGGCTGCGGGCGGAACGCCTCGACCTCGACCTCCACGACCAGCGACGGGTCGACGAAGCCGGCGATGATCAGCATCGACGCGACGGGGCGGACGGTGTCGAACAGCTCCTTGTGGGCCCGGCCGACCTCGTCCACGTCCCGCGCGTGCGTCAGGTACATGCGGGTGCGCACGATGTCGTCGCGGCCGAGTCCCAGCTCGGCCAGCGCCTCGATCGCCACGTTGAAGGCGTTCTTCGTCTGCTCGTACGGGCCGCCCTCGGCGATGACGCCGTTGACGACGGAGGTGCAGCCGGCGACCAGGACGAGCCCGTTGGGCAGTTCGACGGTACGGGCGTACCCGAACGCCTCCTCCCAGGGGGCCCCGGACTGGGTGCGGCGGATGACGTCGCTCATGCGGAGACCGCCTCCAGTGCTTCTTCCAGCGTGAACGCCTCGGCGTACAGCGCCTTGCCGACGATGGATCCCTCGACGCCGAGCGGCACCAGCTCGGCGATGGCGCGCAGGTCGTCCAGGGACGACACCCCGCCGGACGCGACGACGGGGCGGTCCGTGACCGCGCACACGTTCTTCAGCAGCTCCAGGTTCGGGCCCTGGAGCGTGCCGTCCTTGGCGATGTCGGTGACGACGTAGCGCGCGCAGCCCTCGGAGTCGAGGCGTGCCAGCGTCTCGTAGAGGTCGCCGCCGTCCCGGGTCCAGCCGCGGCCGCGCAGCGTGGTGCCGCGCACGTCGAGACCGACCGCGATCCGGTCGCCGTGCTCGGCGATGACCTTGGCGACCCACTCGGGGGTCTCCAGGGCGGCGGTGCCGAGGTTGACGCGGGTGCAGCCGGTGGCGAGGGCGGCGGCCAGCGTGTCGTCGTCGCGGATGCCGCCGGACAGCTCCACCTTGATGTCCATGGCCGCGGTGACCTCGCGGATCAGGGCGCGGTTGTCGCCCGTGCCGAACGCGGCGTCGAGGTCGACCAGGTGCAGCCACTCGGCGCCGGAGGACTGCCAGGCGAGGGCGGCCTCCAGCGGGGAGCCGTAGGAGGTCTCGGAGCCGGATTCACCATGGACGAGGCGGACCGCCTGGCCGTCACGGACGTCGACCGCGGGGAGGAGTTCGAGCACGGGGTGCAGGGAAGAGGCCATGGCTTAGAGGTTTCCGATCCAGTTCTTCAGCAGCTGGGCTCCGGCGTCGCCGGACTTCTCGGGGTGGAACTGCGTCGCCCACAGCGCGCCGTTCTCGACGGCGGCCACGAAGGGCCCGCCGTGGGCCGACCAGGTCACCCTGGGGGCACGGATATGGGGGTTGCGCACCTCCAGCTCCCACTGCTGGACGGCGTAGGAGTGCACGAAGTAGAAGCGCTCGTCGTCGCCGACGCCCGCGAACAGCTCGCTGTCCCCGGGGGCGTCGACGGTGTTCCAGCCCATGTGCGGGACGACGTCGGCCTTGAGCGGTTCGACGACGCCGGGCCACTCGTCGAGGCCCTCGGTCTCGACGCCGTGCTCGATGCCGCGGGCGAACAGGATCTGCATGCCGACGCAGATGCCCATGACGGGCCGCCCGCCGGACAGCCGGCGCCCGACGATCCAGTCGCCGCGCGCCTCCTTCAGGCCGGCCATGCAGGCGGCGAAGGCGCCCACGCCGGGGACGAGCAGCCCCTCGGCGTTCATCGCGGTGTCGAAGTCGCGGGTGATCTCGACGTCGGCGCCCGCGCGGGCCAGGGCGCGCTCGGCGGAGCGCACGTTCCCGAAGCCGTAGTCGAAGACGACCACTTTCTTGTCTGTCATGGCCGTCAGTTCCAGTAGTCGAGCCGCAGCACGCCCGCGACCAGGCACAGGGCGGCGCTGAGGGACAGCAGCGTGATGAGGCTCTTGCCCATGCCCTGCTTGGCGAACGAGATGACGCCGCCGATCAGGAAGAGGCCGACGAGGATGAGGACGGTCGCGAGGCCGTTCATGGCTAGAGGGCACCCTTCGTGGACGGAAGGATGCCGGCCGCGCGGGGGTCACGCTCGGAGGCGTAGCGCAGCGCCCGGGCGAGGGCCTTGAACTGGCACTCCACGATGTGGTGCGCGTTGCGCCCGTACGGCACGTGGACGTGCAGGGCGATCTGCGCCTGCGCGACGAACGACTCCAGGATGTGCCGGGTCATCGTCGTGTCGTACTCGCCGATCATCGGCGCCATCTTCTCGGGCTCGGTGTGCACGAGGTAGGGGCGGCCGGAGAGGTCGACGGTGACCTGGGCGAGCGACTCGTCCAGCGGGACGGTGCAGTTGCCGAAGCGGTAGATGCCGACCTTGTCGCCGAGGGCCTGCTTGAAGGCGGCGCCGAGGGCGAGGGCGGTGTCCTCGATGGTGTGGTGCGAGTCGATGTGCAGGTCGCCCTCGGTCTTGACCGTGAGGTCGAAGAGGCCGTGGCGGCCGAGCTGGTCGAGCATGTGGTCGTAGAAGCCGACCCCGGTCGACACGTCGACCTTGCCGCTGCCGTCGAGGTCGATCTCGACGAGGACGGACGTCTCCTTGGTGCTGCGCTCTACGCGCCCTACGCGGCTCATGCGCGACGCTCCTGCCTGTTCATTGGGGCCTTCTTGACTTCACGGGCCGCGTCCAGGAACGCGTCGTTCTCTTCGGGGGTGCCGACCGACATGCGCAGCCGTCCCGGTACTCCGTTGTCACGGATCAGGACGCCGCGGTCGAGGATGGCTCGCCAGACGGCGTGCGGGTCCTCGAAGACGCCGAACTGGACGAAGTTGGCGTCGGCGACGGTGACGTCGAAGCCGAGTCCCGTCAGCTCCGCGACCACGCGGTCGCGTTCGGCCTTCAGCTGCTCGACGTACTGGAGCAGGGTGTCGGTGTACTCCAGGGCGGCGAGGGCCGTCGCCTGGTTCACGGCCGACAGGTGGTAGGGCAGGCGGACCAGCTGGACCGCGTCGACCACGGCCGGGTCGGCGGCGAGGTAGCCCAGGCGCAGGCCCGCGGCGCCGAACGCCTTCGACATGGTGCGCGAGACGACGAGGTTCGGGCGGCCCTCGATCAGGTCGAGCAGCGAGGAGCCGTGGCTGAACTCGGTGTACGCCTCGTCGACGATCACCATGGCGTCCCGCCCGGCGGCCTCGTACAGCGCGAGGACGTCCTCGCGGGCCACGGCGTTGCCGGTGGGGTTGTTGGGGCTGGTGATGAAGATGACGCTGGGGCGGTGGACGCGGATCGCCTCGACGGCGCCGGGCACGTCGAGCGAGAAGTCGTCCTTGCGCGGGGCGCTGACCCAGCCGGTGTTGGTGCCGCGGGCCAGCAGCGGGTGCATCGAGTACGAGGGCTCGAAGCCGAGCGCGGTGCGGCCGGGGCCGCCGAACGCCTGGAGGAGCTGCTGGAGCACCTCGTTCGAGCCGTTGGCCGCCCACACCTGCTCGAAGGTGACCGGGTGGCCGGTGGTGCGCGTGAGGTACCGGGCGAGCTCGGTGCGCAGCTCGACCGCGTCCCGGTCCGGGTAGCGGTTGAGGCCGCGCGCCGCGTCCGCGACCCGCTCGGCGATCCGCGCGACGAGCGGCTCGGGCAGCGGGTACGGGTTCTCGTTCGTGTTCAGCCGGACGGCGACGTCGAGCTGGGGCGCGCCGTAGGGGGACTTGCCGCGCAGTTCGTCGCGGACGGGGAGGTCGTCGATGTGCGTCACTTGGCCGTCGGCACCTTCCACCCGAAGCGGGCCTTGACGGCGGCGCCGTGCGCGGGCAGGTCCTCGGCCTCGGCCAGCGTCACCACGGTGTGGGCGACGTCGGCGAGGGCGTCCTTCGTGTAGTCGACGATGTGGATGCCGCGCAGGAAGGACTGGACGGACAGGCCGGAGGAGTGGCAGGCGCAGCCGCCCGTCGGCAGCACGTGGTTCGAGCCCGCCGCGTAGTCGCCGAGGGAGACCGGCGCCCACGGGCCGACGAAGACCGCGCCCGCGTTCTTCACGCGCTGGGCGCGGGCGGCGGCGTCCGCCGTCTGGATCTCCAGGTGCTCGGCGCCGTACGCGTCGACGACCGCGAGGCCGTCGTCGAGCGAGTCGACGAGGACGATGGCGGACTGCTCGCCCTTGAGGGCGGGCAGGATGCGGTCCTCGACGTGCTTGGTCGCGGCGACCTGCGGCGCCAGCTCGCGCTCGACGGCGGCGGCCAGCTCCTCGCTGTCCGTGACGAGCACGGCGGCGGCCAGCGGGTCGTGCTCGGCCTGGCTGATCAGGTCGGAGGCGACGTGCGCCGGGTCGGCCGTGGCGTCGGCGAGGACGGCGATCTCGGTCGGTCCGGCCTCGGCGTCGATGCCGATGCGGCCGGTGAAGTAGCGCTTGGCGGCGGCGACCCAGATGTTGCCCGGGCCGGTCACCATGGTCGCGGGCGGGCAGGACTCGGTGCCGTAGGCGAACATCGCGACGGCCGTGGCACCGCCCGCCGCGTACACCTCGTCGACGCCGAGCAGCGCGCAGGCCGCCAGGATCGTCGGGTGCGGCAGGCCGCCGAACTCCTTCTGCGGCGGGGAGGCGAGCGCGATCGACGCGACCCCGGCCTCCTGCGCCGGCACCGCGTTCATGATCACGGACGACGGGTAGACGGACCGGCCGCCGGGCGCGTACAGGCCGACGCGCTCGACCGGCACCCACTTCTCGGTGACCGAGCCGCCGGGCACGACCTGCGTGGTGTGGCCGGTACGGCGCTGCTCGCGGTGGACGATGCGGGCCCGGCGGATGGACTCCTCCAGGGCCGCGCGGACGGCCGGGTCGAGCTCGGCGAGCGCCGTGGCCAGGGCCTCGGCCGGCACCCGCACCGACTCCAGCGTCACTCCGTCGAACTTCTCCCCGTACTCGATCAGCGCCGCGTCGCCGCGATGATGCACGTCCTCGCAGATCGGACGCACCTTCTCCAGGGCGGCCGAGACGTCGAAGTCGGCTCGGGGCAGCAGCGAGCGCAGGGCCTGGCCCTCGGGGAGGGCGGCGCCGCGCAGATCGATTCGAGAGATCACGGATCAATTCTCTCAGACGCGCCCACGCCGTCGGCGGCCCGTATCAGTGACTGATACACGTCCGGTTTCGGCCGATGTTCCGGCACCGGAGGATGACCTTCACCTCCGGCGTTCAAGCGGTCACCCAGCGGGCATGACCGGTCGTAGTCAACCCGCGGGTAGCAGATGCCCGCGGGGCGCGCGGAGCGCACGGGACGGCGCGCCGCGACGGAGCGTGAGGGCCCACGGGGAGGCGGGACGGTCGTGCTCGACGGGACGACGGCCGGCGGCCAGGGCGATGTGCCGGACGGGCTGACCGCGGCGGAGGTCGGCATGTGGCAGGCGTTCCGCAACGGCAGCGTCTACGACCTGCGCGCCGGGCGCGGGGACGTGGACGATCCGCACGGCGGGCACCCCTGGGGCCCCGGGCGCAGCGTGCGCGCGCGGATCGTGGCGTGGCTGCTGCTGGACGGGCCGCCCGCCCTGGACGGCCGGGTGTCGTCGCTGAAGCTCCAGGGCGTGCAGATCACGGACGCGCTCGATCTCGCGGGCGGCACGGTCGTGCCGTACGTGGAGCTGAAGGACTGCCGCTTCGAGAAGGAGGTGCGGCTCCCGGAGGCGCACTTCACGACGCTCCGGCTGGTGAACTGCTCGGTGCCGCGCCTGGAGGCGGCCCGGGTGCGCACCGAGGGCGATCTGCACCTGCCGCGCTCCCGGTTCCACACCGGCGTCCGGCTCACCGACGCCCACATCGGCACGGACCTGCTGCTGAACCAGGCGGTGGTCTTCCGCGACCGGACCGGCAAGTCCATCGCCGCCGACGGGATGTCGGTCGGGCAGGACCTCCAGGCGGAGCTGCTGGAGACGCACGGCGAGCTGTCCCTGCGCGGCGCGACCGTGGGCGTCTCGCTGTCGCTGCGCGGCAGCCGGCTGAGCAACACGCACGGGCGGCGCGCGCTGAACGCCCCGCAGCTGACGGTCGAGCGCACCCTGTACCTGACCCCGGCCGGGCTGGGCAATCCGCTCCAGTCCGGCGGCACCCCGGCGCGGGGGACGCGGGTGCAGCGGTTCGAGTGCGTGGGCGGGGTCCGGCTCGACGACGGGCGCTTCGGCGACGCCGTCGACCTGGAGGCGGCCCGCTTCACGCTCCAGCACGACCAGGAGGTGTCGCTGCGCCGGGTCCAGACGCCCGAGCTGCGCTTCACCGGGGAGCGGCCGGAGCGCGGTCTCGTCGTGCTGAGCGGCGCGAAGGTCGTCAATCTGGTCGACAAGTCGACGAGCTGGCCGGTGGCGGGGCAGTTCCGGGTCAGCGGGCTCACGTACGAGAACCTGATCCCGATCGGCGCCTTCCCGCTCCACCGCCGGCTGTGCTGGCTCTCCGACGCCACCCCCGAGTACCGGCCCGAGCCGTACGAGCAGCTGGCCGCCATCCTGCGCAACAGCGGGGAGGACGCCGACGCCCGCGAGGTGCTGCTGGCCAAGCAGCGGCGCCGCCGGGAGACGCTGCCGGTGGCCGCCAAGGTGTGGGGCTACATACAGGACTGGACGGTGGCCTACGGATACCGGCCGGGCCGGGCCGCCGTCTGGATGGCCGTGCTGTGGGCGGTCAGCGCGGTCGCCTTCAGCCACGCCGACCATCCGCCCCTGCACAAGGGGGAGGGCCCGCACTGGGATCCGGCCCTCTTCGCGCTCGACCTGCTGCTCCCGGTGATCGACCTCGGCCAGGCGGGCAGCTGGCAGCTCCGGGGCGGCTGGCAGTGGCTGGCGGCGATGCTGATCATGCTCGGCTGGGTCCTGGCCACGACGGTGGCGGCGGGCGCCACCCGCCTCCTCCGCAGAAACTGAACCCCGCCGCGACCGCACCACCGGCCCGGCGGCCCGTACGACACCCCGGTGGCCCCCGCGCCCGTACACCCGTTCAGAGCACCCTCGCGCCGCCCCGAACCGTTACCGGTCCACAAGCAACCAACACCCCCCGGAGCCCGTCATCCCAGGGCGACCACCACCCGCCCCGCGAAGGAGGACCCGGACGTGCCCCTGTTCCGCGCCCTCGTCCGCACGGCCCGCATGATCCGTCACACCGGCCCCCTGGCCGAGGGCCTCCCCCCGGACGACGACGTCCTCCTGGACGCCCCCGACGACCGCCTGGCCACCGCCCTGGCCGCGGCGGGCCACGCCGAGCACGGCCCGGCCGCCGCCCTCCTCGCCCACACGCGCGAGGCCGCCGAGTGGGAGAACCGCGACCGGTACGTCCAGCGCCTCGCCGCCTTCGCCGCCGCCCGCCCCGAATGGTTCGCGGCCTGGCAGTCGGCGGACCCGCACGACCCCGACCTGCTCCTGGTGAAGGCGGAGGTCGCGGCCGGCCGCGCCTTCGACTCCCCCGCCCGCGCCGAACTGCTGCGCGACGTCACCCCGCTGATCCTGGCCGCGGCCGACGCCGACCGCCGCGACCCGGTCCCCTGGCGCCTCGCCCTGGACCACGCCCGCGGCACCAACGCCCCGCACACCGTCTTCGAGGAGCTGTGGGCCCAGGCGGTGCGCCGCGCCACGCACCACTACGGCTGCCACGTCTCGGCGCTCCAGTACCTGTCCGCCGCCTGGTACGGCTCGCACGCCGAGTGCTTCGACTTCGCCGAGCGCGCCGCCGAGGACGCGCTGCCCGGCTCCCTGCTCCAGGCCCTCCCGGCCCGCGCCGCCCTCGCCTACCTCACCGACCGGACCCCGCGCGGCATCCCGCGCGCCCGCCTGGACGCGGCGGCCGATCTCGCCGTCGGCCTGTCGGCCACCTACGACGCCGCGGACCCCTGGCCCGCCGAGGTGCGCAATCTGCTGGCCTGCGTCCTGATCCGCCTGGAGCGCTGGCCCGACGCCCTGGACCAGTTGCGGCTCATCGGCCCGTACGCGACGTCGTTCCCCTGGGACCGGCTCTCCGACGACCCGCTGGGCGAGTTCCTGCACCTGCGCGACGGCGTCCGGCTGGAGGTCGCCGCGGCGCTCCCGCTGCTCCGCGGACCGCGGACCTCCGCCGACCATTACTCTTGACCGTCGTGACCACCGTCCGGCTTCCGCTCTTCCCGCTCAACTCGGTGCTGTTCCCCGGGCTCGTCCTCCCGTTGAACATCTTCGAGGAGCGTTACCGCGCCCTGATGCGCGACCTGCTGAAGGATTCTCCTTCCGGGCCCGCCGACCCCGACGACCCCGAGGCCGACCCGGCCGTCTCCGACGAACCGCGCAACTTCGTGGTCGTGGCGATCCGCGACGGCCACGAGGTCGCGCCGAGCGCCGCCGGCATGCCGGACGACCTCACCACGAAGGAGGCGGGCGCCGGCCCGGCCGCGGGCTTCGGCGACGACCCGATCGCCTCCTTCCACACCGTGGGCTGCATCGCGGACGCGGCGACGATCCGCGAGCGCGCCGACGGCAGCTTCGAGGTCCTCGCGACCGGCACCCAGCGCGTCGAACTGCTGTCGGTGGACGCCTCCGGCCCGTACCTCACCGCCGAGGTGAAGGTGCTGCCCGACGACGACGGCGACGAGGCGGGGGCGCTGGCCGAGGGGGTGCTGCGCGCGTTCCGCTCGTACCAGAAGCGGCTCGCGGGCGCCCGCGAGCGGTCCCTGACGACGGGCGCCGAGCTGCCGGACGAGCCGTCGGTGGTGTCGTACCTGGTCGCCGCGGCGGCGGTGCTGGACGTACCGACGCGGCAGCGGCTCCTGGAGGCCGGTGACGTGGCGTCCCGGCTGCGCGAGGAGCTGCGGCTGCTGCGCACCGAGACGGCGATCATCCGGCATCTGCCGTCGCTGCCCGCGACGGACCTCACCCGGCAGGCCACCAGCCTCAACTGACCTGAAGGACACGGCACGTTGGCGAAGAAGCCCAAGAAGCAGCAGCAGTCCGGCGGCACCCCGGCGACGGTCGCGCTGACGGCCGCGGGCACCGCCTTCACGGTCCACTCCTACGAGCACGACCCGGCCCACGCCAGTTACGGCGAGGAGGCGGCCGAGGCGATGGGCGTCTCCCCCGACCGGGTCTTCAAGACGCTCGTCGCGGACGTCGACGGGCGGCTCACGGTCGCCGTCGTCCCGGTGGCGGGCCAGCTCGACCTGAAGGCGCTCGCGGCGGCGGTCGGCGGCAAGCGCGCCGCGATGGCGGACCCGGCCCTCGCCGAGCGCACCACCGGGTACGTCCGCGGCGGCATCTCGCCGCTCGGGCAGCGCAAGAAGCTGCCGACGGTCATCGACGCGTCGGCGGCGCGGCACGCGACCATCTGTGTCTCGGCGGGCCGTCGCGGCCTGGAGGTCGAGCTGGCGGCCGCGGATCTCGCGGCGCTCACCGACGCGGTGCTGGCACCGGTCGGGCGTGCCTGACCCCTCGACGGACCGCCCGGCTTCGGCTAAGCACCAAGGACATGTCGAAGAGGACGCGCAAGCGCAAGTGGCGGATCAAGAAGCGCAGGGCCAATCACGGGCGCAGGCCCGCCTGACGCCCGGCGCCGGCACGGCCGGGGAGGGGGCGCCGTCGACGCGGCCCTCCCCGGTCCGGCACGCTCCCGGACGACCCCCGGCCCGCTCTACCGGGCCGGGTCCTGCCCCTGCGGCGCCTGGGGGGTCTGAGGCTCCTGGGGGCCCTGCGGCGCGTGGGGGCTCGGGGCCGTGTAGTACTCCGCGTACGGGTCGGGGTCCCGGGGGCCGAACAGGCCGGTGAGCGCGAGGTGGACGACCATCGCGGCCAGCGGCCACGCCAGCAGCGCGCCCTTGGCCTTCAGTTCGAGGGGCGCGTCGAACACGACCCCCTTGCCGAGCTCCTTGGCGTGGGCGGCGACGTCCCGCGTCGGCCCGAGCCAGATCCCGAACCGCCAGGCGACGACCCCGCCGAGCAGGGCGCCCAGCGCGAGCGCCACGACGATCCCGATACCGCCGCGGCGCCGCCACAGGAAGACGAGGAGCGCGGTCACGGCGCCGAACGCGAGGCCGAGCAGCGCGAACGTGCCGTCGATCCCGATGGCCTGCTCCCCCTCGCTGTCCTTGAGGTAGACGGCCGTGCTGTCGGAGACGAGCGGGACGCGCGGCGCGAGCCACAGCCAGAGCGCACCGAGCAGGAGCCCGAACAGGGCGACACCCACGAAGACGGCGGCGGCCTCGCGCAGCTCGGCCTTCAGGCCGGGCCCCTCCTCGCGTCCCGGGTAGGGCGCGGGCGGCGGCACGTGGCCGGCCATCGGGTCCGGGGCCTGCCACGGGTTCCCGTGCCCGTTGTTCTCCGGGGGTTGATGCGGTGGCGGTGTCAGCGGTGCGGTCACCCTGCCATCGTGCCAGGCGTGTCCACCGGGCGCGTCACCGGACGGCCGCCCGACGGTACGCCCAGGTCGCCACGGCCAGCGAGGCGACGCCGACGGCGGCGCAGACACCCAGATCCAGCAGGACGGCCGGCCAGTCCGGGTGCTCGCCGAAGGTGCGGGCGAAGGCCTCGACACCGTACGTCGAGGGCAGCAGATCGCGGGCGTAGCGCACCGCTTCGGGCATCCGGGCGGCGGGCAGCACGCCGAGCAGCAGCGCCGCGGACATGCCCAACTGGCCGAGCAGGGTGGCCAGTTCCGGCCGGGGCGCGAGCAGGCCGAGCGCGGCGCCGAGCCCGGCGAGGGCGGCCCCGGCGAGCGGGATCACGGCGGCGAGCACCCACAGGTGGGCGAGCGGCAGGTCGAACATCGCGCAGCCGACGACCGCGGTGACCACGGTGCCGGGCACGGTGAACGACGCGTACGCGCCCGCCGCGCCGAGGACCACGGAGGCGGGCGGCACGGGCAGCGTCGCGTAGTGGTCGAGCCCGCCGGCCGCGCGCAGCTGTCCGAAGTACTGGGCCAGCAGGTTCAGCGCGACGAACGCCACGACCAGCACCGCGGACCCGGCGACGACGGCCTGCGCCTCGCGGCCGCCCTGGTCGACGACGCCGCGCATCAGGATCATGATGCCGATGGACTGGAAGGTCGCCACGAAGAGCAGCGGGATCCGGGCCACCCGGGCCCGGGAGAGCTGGGCGCGGTAGACGGCGGCGAGCGACGGCAGGAAGCGGGCCCGCGGCGCGAGCCCCTCCTCGCCGCGGCCGGGGCCCGCGGTCACGGCCGGCCCCACGGCCCGCACCGCGTCGGCTGATACGACACTCACGCCTTCACCAGGCCCTTCACACCGCTGCGGCTGCCGCCGAGCGCCAAGTACACGTCCTCCAGGCTCGGGGTGGCGAGCGTGAAGTCGTCGAGATGGTCGAAGGCCGGGCCGCCGGTGACGGCGGCGACGGCGCGGCGGGCCTCGTCGGGCGCGAGCCGCAGCGACCAGCGCCGCCCGGACTCGACGGCGTGCTCGCGCAGCCGCGCGACCTCGGGCAGCTCGACGGGCGCCTCCTGGCGCCACACGAGTTCGACCCGCACCTCGCCCGCGACGCGCTCCTTGAGCCCGGCCGGGGTGTCGCAGGCGATGACGCGGCCCTGGTCCATCACGGCGACCCGGTCGAGGACGGTCTCGGCCTCGATGACGTTGTGGGTGACGAGCAGCACGGTGGTGCCGCGCTCGGCACGCCGGCGGTCCACGGCCGCCCAGACGGCCCGCCGGGCCACGGGGTCCATGCCGGTGGTCGGCTCGTCGAGCACGAGCAGCGGGCGCTCGCCGACGAGGACGGCGGCGAAGCAGGCGAGCCGGCGCTGTCCGCCGGACAGCTTCTTGAGCGGGCGGGCGGCGATCGCGCCGATGCCCAGTTCGTCGAGGACGTCGTCCCGGGCGGCCCGGGCGTCCTTGAGGCTGAGCCCGCGCAGCCGCCCGGTGGTCTCGGCGGCGAGGGAGACGGTCAGCTCGTCGAGCGCGGTCGACTCCTGGCCCAGGTAGGCGAGGATCCGCGAGGCCCGCTCCGGGTGGCGCACGATGTCGTGCCCGAGGATCTCCACGCTCCCGGCGTCGGGCCGCATGAGTCCGGTCAGCTGCCGGACGAGGGTGGATTTCCCGGCGCCGTTCGGCCCGAGCAGGCCGAAGATCTCGCCGCGCGCGATGTCGAGCCGGACCTCGTCGGTGGCCCGCACCTCCGGCGTCGCGGGCACGCCGCGCCGCCCGCGCGAGGGCGGATAGGTCTTCCGCAGCCCCCGCACCGAGCACACGACGGCACCCCTGTCATGCTCCAGGGCGGGCTCACCGGTGCGCGTACTCACGAGGAACGAGAGTACGGGGTCGAGGGCCCAGGTTTGCGCCCGGGTGGGACAAATGGCGCCCCGCGAGGGCGCGGCGAGCGGCGCGACCAGGCACGACGCGCCCGCGGACGCGGCTCGGCGACCGCACCGGCGACGGCACGGCGCGCCCGGCGGTCAGTCCCCCGCGGTGGCGTGCTCCGCGCCGGTCCGCACGTCGACCTCCCGCCAGAACCCGGCCCGGATCGCGTACCGGTCGTGTTCGTCGATCTGGTCGTCCTTGTGGGCCAGCAGCCCGAACCGGGCCGCGTACCGCAGCAGCTCCCCGTCGATGCGGTGCGGCACCCGGGGATACATGGTCGACAGCTTCTGGAGCTGCGTCTGGTCGCCGAGCCGGCCCATCCAGCGCCGGGCGAACACCTGTCCCACCTCGTACGGGTCGCCGCCGACGGTGGTGATGTCCTCCTCGCGGTCGGCCCAGCGCTGCTCGGCCGAGGTGAGCTGGGCCAGGGTGGGCAGCGACGCGGACTCGGGGGGTTCGCCGCCCCCGCCGGGTCGCTCGACCCAGCCCTTGTCGGAGGACCAGCGCAGTGTCGCGTTGGCCGGGGGCTGCGGGGGCTGCGAGGGCTGGGGGCCGGGTGCGCGCAGGGCGGCCAGGTCCTTGGGGGTGGGGACGCCCCGGCCGGTGCCGGAGCGGTCCTCGTGGTCGCTCCCGGGCCGCTCGGCGCGCTCGGCCGGGGGGTGCGGGGCGGGCGGCGCGTCGGTGTCCCGGCCGGGGGCGGCGGGCGCGGACTCGGGCAGCGGCGCGGAGAGGATCGCGGCGATCTCGGGGCGCGGGGCGGGCGGCGGGGCGCACGCGCCGCTGAGCTCCTTGGCGCGGACGGCCTTGGTGATCCAGGTCCGGTCGAGCACCCGCCGCTCGTCGGCCTCGGCGACCAGGTCCTCGGACTGGTTGTAGTCGCCGTCGGCGGCCTGGACGGCCCACAGGTGGACGGCGACGCCGTGCTCCTTGGCGGCCATCATGCCCGGCAGCAGGTCGCCGTCGCCGGTGACGAGGACGACGTCGGAGCAGGCCCGGTTGCGCGCCAGTTCGGTCAGCTCGGCGTGCATCGCGGCGTCGACGCCCTTCTGCGCCCAGCGTCCGTCGCTGCGGGTCAGGGCGCCGAGCCGGACGGTCACCCGGGGCATCACGCGCAGCCTGCGGTGCTCGGGCTGCGGGACCCGGTCGGGGGCGCCGTCGAACCAGTAGATGCGCAGCAGCTGGCGCTCGGTCTCCGCCTCGGCGCGCTCGCGCAGCCCCTGGATGAGGGCGGCGTGGTCGACATGGATCCGGGACCGGGACGGCTCGCCCGCGAGGAGACTCGCGGCAGCTCCCAGCAGATACCCGGCGTCCACCAGGACGATGCAACGGTCCACGCGGTCCACCCTCTTTCGCCGACACGCCCGTGCGTTCGCTTCGGGTTTCCTTCGAGTCTGCCCGACGGCGCGGGGCTTAACGGCCCGAACTCGATCTTCGGCGTGGCGGAAGCGGGGAAGGGGACGTCCCGGAGCGTCGGAAGTGCCTCTTACCTACGGTGATGGCCCGAAATGCGGTCTTGTTCCCCCCGTGTGAATCTGAAACCGGCCCTGGCCCCGAGATCCCCCGCAGGAGGCAATCACCATGGCCAAGAACCGCAAGCAGAACCGTAATCAGCAGGAGAAGTCGGCAGAGGCCCAGGACCAGCAGGCCCGGTCGTCCGCCATGGAGGCCGAGGCGAAGTCGGCCATCCAGGCCACACCGGGGGATGTGGCCCGCAAGCACCGCGAGCGCCGCTTCGGGCACAACTGACGCGGGCGGCACGGCCGCCGCGGTACGACGAGGGCCGCACCCGGACGTCCGGGTGCGGCCCTCGCGCCGTGTCGCGCCGGCGGTCCGGTCCTGGTCAGCCCGCCAGGCAGGACGGGCCGAGCAGCACCTTCAGGTCGCCGTAGAGCGCCGGGTCCGGCTTGACCCGGTGCCGGTCGAGCCGGAGGACCGTGGTCTTGCGGGGGCCCTGGAGCTTGATCCGGACCTCGCTGTCGCCCCGGTGGTTGGACAGGATCTCGCCGAGGCGGCTGACCATCGGCGGGGTGACCTTCAGGGCGGGGATGGTGAGGATCACCGGTGCGTTCGTCCCCGCGTTCGACAGGTCGGGGACCTGCATCTCCATGGCGACCAGCCGCGGCACGTCCTCGCGCTTGTCGAGCCGGCCCTTGACGAAGACCACGGCGTCCTCGACGAGCTGGGTGGAGACCAGCTGGTACGTCGCGGGGAAGAACATGCATTCGATGGAACCGGCGAGGTCCTCGACGGTCGCGATCGCCCAGGCGTTGCCCTGCTTGGTCATCTTGCGCTGGAGGCCGGAGATGATGCCGCCGACCGTGACGACCGCGCCGTCGCCGAAGTCGCCGCCGGTGAGCTGGCCGATGCCCGCGTCCGCCTTGTCGGACAGCACGTGCTCCAGGCCGAACAGCGGGTGGTCGGAGACGTACAGGCCGAGCATCTCGCGCTCCTGGGCGAGCAGGTACGTCTTGTCCCACTCGTCGGTGGAGAACTCGACGTCGAGCCCGAAGCCCGGGGCGTCGCTCTCGTCCTCGCCGCCGCCGAAGAGGTCGAACTGCCCCTCCGCCTCTTTCCTCTTGACCGCCACCACGTTGTCGATCATCGGCTCGTACTGCGCGGTCAGGCCCTTGCGGGTGTGCCCCATCGGGTCGAAGGCGCCCGCCTTGATGAGGGACTCGGTCGTCCGCTTGTTGCACGCCGCGGCCTCGACCTTGTCGAGGTAGTCGGGGAACGAGCTGTACTTCCCCTTCGCCTTGCGCGAGCGGATGATCGACTCCACCACGTTCGTGCCGACGTTGCGGACGGCCTCCAGGCCGAAGAGGATCACGTCGTCGCCCTGGGCGGCGAAGTTGTGCACCGACTCGTTGACGTCCGGCGGGAGCACCTTGATCTTCATGCGCCGGCACTCGTTGAGGTAGACGGCCGACTTGTCCTTGTCGTCCTTCACCGAGGTGAGCAGCGCGGCCATGTACTCGGCCGGGTAGTTCGCCTTCAGGTACGCGGTCCAGTAGGTGACCAGGCCGTACGCGGAGGAGTGCGCCTTGTTGAACGCGTACCCGGCGAACGGCACCAGGACGTCCCACAGGGCCTGGATCGCGGCGTCGGAGAAGCCGTTCTTGCGGGCACCCTCCTGGAAGATGGTGAAGTTCTTCGCCAGTTCCTCGGGCTTCTTCTTGCCCATCACGCGGCGCAGGATGTCGGCCTCGCCGAGCGAGTACCCGGCGACGATCTGGGCGGCCTTCTGCACCTGCTCCTGGTACACGATGAGGCCGTAGGTGAGGCCCAGCGTCTCCTTCAGGGGCTCTTCGAGCTCCGGGTGGATCGGCGTGATGTCCTGCCGGCCGTTCTTGCGCTCGGCGTAGTTCGTGTGCGAGTTCATGCCCATCGGGCCCGGCCGGTACAGGGCCGAGACGGCGGAGATGTCCTCGAAGTTGTCGGGCTGCATCTGGCGCAGCAGCGAGCGCATGGGGCCGCCGTCGAACTGGAAGACGCCGAGCGTGTCACCGCGGCAGAGCAGTTCGAAGGTCTTCGGGTCGTCCAGCGGCAGCGACAGCATCTCCAGGTCGATGCCCTTGTTGGACCGCACCATCTTGACGGCGTCGTCCATGATCGTCAGGTTCCTGAGGCCCAGGAAGTCCATCTTGATCAGGCCGAGCGACTCGCACTGCGGGTAGTCCCACTGCGTGATGGTCACGCCGTCGGTGTGCCGGGTCCACAGCGGGGCGTGGTCGACGATCGGCTCGCTGGACATGATGACGCCGGCGGCGTGCACGCCCATCTGCCGGACCAGGCCCTCGACGCCCTTGGCGGTGTCGATGACCTTCTTGACGTCCGGCTCGTTCTCGTACATCCCGCGGATCTCGCCCGCCTCGCTGTAGCGCGGGTGCGTGGGGTTGGTGATGCCGTCGAGGTCGATGCCCTTGCCGAGGACGTCGGCGGGCATGGCCTTGGTGAGGCGGTCGCCCATCGCGTACGGGTAGCCGAGCACGCGCGCGGAGTCCTTGATCGCGTTCTTGGCCTTGATCTTGCCGTAGGTGCCGATCATGGCGACCTTGTCGGCGCCGTACTTCTCGGTCACGTACCTGATCACCTCGACGCGCCTGCGCTCGTCGAAGTCGATGTCGACGTCGGGCATGGAGACGCGCTCGGGGTTGAGGAACCGCTCGAAGATCAGGCCGTGCGTGATCGGGTCGAGGTCGGTGATGCCCATGGCGTAGGCGACGATCGAGCCGGCCGCGGAGCCGCGGCCGGGGCCCACCGCGATGCCGTTGTTCTTGGCCCACATGATGAAGTCGGCGACGACGAGGAAGTACCCCGGGAACCCCATCTGGATGATGATGTCCATCTCATACTCGGCCTGCTTCTGCCGGTCGTCGGGGACACCGTCCGGGTAGCGGCGGTTCATGCCGCGCCGCACTTCCTCCTTGAACCAGGTGGTGTTGGTGTAGCCCTCCTCCGGGATGTCGAACCTCGGCATGAGGTCGCGCTTGTCGAACATGCCGGTGGTGTCGATCTGCTCGGCCACCAGGAGGGTGTTGCGGCAGCCCTCCTGCCAGGCGTCCGAGGAGTCGACGGCGTACATCTCGTCGGTCGACTTCAGGTAGTAGCCCGTGCCGTCGAACCGGAAGCGGTCCGGGTCCGAGAGGTTCTTGCCGGTCTGGATGCACAGCAGCGCGTCGTGGGCCGTGGCCTCGTGCGCGTACGTGTAGTGCGAGTCGTTCGTCACCAGGGGCGGGATGCCGAGCTTCTTGCCGATCTCCAGCAGGCCGTCGCGGACCCGGCGCTCGATCTCGATGCCGTGGTCCATCAGCTCCAGGAAGTACCGGTCCTTGCCGAAGATGTCCTGATACTCGGAGGCGGCCTTCAGGGCCTCGTCGAACTGGCCGAGGCGCAGCCGGGTCTGGAGCTCACCGGAGGGGCAGCCGGTGGAGGCGATCAGGCCCTCGCTCCACTGGGAGATCGTCTCCTTGTCCATGCGCGGCCACTTCTGGAGCCAGCCCTCGGCGTACGCGTCGGAGGACAGCTTGAACAGGTTGTGCAGGCCCGTCTTGTTCGCCGCCCAGATCGTCTTGTGCGTGTAACCGCCCGAACCGGAGATGTCGTCGCGCTTCTGGTGCGGCTGGCCCCACTTGATCTTCCGCTTGTTGCGCCGCGACTCCGGGGCGACGTACGCCTCGATGCCGATGATCGGCGTGACCCCGGCGCTCTGCGCGGAGTGGAAGAAGTCGTACGCCCCGTGCAGGTTGCCGTGGTCGGACATGGCGATGTGGGTCATGCCCATCTCGTTGCACGCCTTGAACATGTCCTTCAGCCGCGCGGCACCGTCCAGCAGGGAGTACTGGGTGTGGACGTGCAGGTGCGTGAAGGGCGGCTTCGACACGGTGGGGGCCTCCATGGGCGAACGGGTGGCGACGGGCGGCGACGGGGCGACGGGGCGACGGGGCGACGGGGCGATGGGGAGGGGACAGCTTGGAAGTCTACGACCGACCGCTGACAACCGACGGGCACTCCGGAGTACGGTCATGCGTTGGACAGGTCGGAACACCTGCCCTGCGTGTCGCACAGCTCACGCACCATCTGCACCAGGAGGCACCCCGCGATGTCGGACCAGCAGCCCACCGCTGAAGAGCGCGGCGAGCAGATCCTCGCCGTCTTCGACACCGCGTTCGGCGAGCTGCTCGCCGCGGACCCCGCGGCCTTCCGGGTCAAGTTCCGCAAGATGGCCGCCTCGGCCTTCGCGTTCTACCGCGGGACGGCCTGCCTGTTCTACCAGGACCTGGAGCGCGAGCAGCACGGCGGACCGTACCTGGACGACCGCACCAGCCGGGTGTGGATCCACGGCGACCTGCACGCGGAGAACTTCGGCACGTACATGGACGCGAACGGCCGGCTGGTCTTCAATGTGAACGACTTCGACGAGGCGTACGTGGGCCCCTTCACCTGGGACCTGAAGCGCTTCGCCGCCTCGGTGGCCCTGATCGGGTACGCCAAGGCGTTCAGCGACGAGCAGATCACGGCCCTGGTGCGCACGTACGCGGCGGCCTACCGCGAGCGGGTCCACTCGCTGGCCACCGGCGCGAAGAACGACGAGGTGCCGCCCTTCACCCTGGACACGGCGGACGGCCCGCTGCTCGGCGCGCTGCGCCACGCCCGCGCGCGCACCCGCTTCGGGCTGCTCGACTCCATGACGGAGATCCGGGACTTCGAGCGCCGCTTCGCCCCGGACGGCGGCTCCATCGAGCTGGACGCGGCGACGCGCTACAAGGTGCTGGCCGGCTTCGACGGCTATCTGGAGACGCTGCCGGAGTCGTCGCTGACCCGCCCCGACTCGTACCGGGTGAAGGACGTGGTGGGCCGGCGCGGCATCGGCATCGGCTCGGCGGGCCTGCCGTCGTACAACATCCTTCTGGAGGGCAACAGCGACGCCCTGGAGAACGATGTGGTGATCTACGTGAAACAGGCCCAGACGCCGGCCGTCTCGCGCCACATCACCGACCCGGCGATCCGCGACTACTTCCAGCACGAGGGCCACCGCACGGTCATCTCGCAGCGCGCGCTCCAGGCCCACGCGGACCCGTGGCTGGGCTGGACGGAGCTGAACGGCGCGGGTCAGCTGGTCGCCGAGATCTCCCCCTACGCGGTGGACCTGGACTGGTCGGACATCGACGACCCGGAGGAGGTCGACGCGGTCGTCGGCGACCTCGGCCGGGCCACGGCGACGATGCACGGCGCGGCCGACGACCAGTCCGGCGAGTCGCTGGTGCCGTTCTCCACGGAGCGCGCGATCGACGCGGCGATCGCCGCCGACGAGGTCGGTTTCGCGGACCTCCTGGTCGACTTCGCGCACGTCTACGGCGCCCGCGCGCGCAAGGACCACCAGATCTTCGTGGACCTGTTCCGCAACGGCCGGATCCCCGGCCTCTGACACACAGCCACCCTTTAGGCATCGTTTACCGTCGGCCGTGGCACACTCCTGGGCGATGGACGACATATCCGGGACCCAGCTCAGAGCCGTGCGCGCGGCGCTCTTCACGGCCGTGGCCGTGACGCTGTCCGCCGCGTCGCACGTCCTGCTGTCCCGGGCCCCGCTGCCGCTGCCGACGGTCGGCGCGATCGCCGCCGCCGTCTTCGTGATCGCGTACGCGCTCGCCGGACGGGAGCGCGGCTTCGGCCGGATCGCGGCGCTCCTGGTGCCGCTGGAACTGGCCGCGGACACCGTCTTCACCACCGGCCAGCACGTCTGTTACGGCGCGGCGGGCGGCCCGGTCGCCGGTCCCCTGCGCTCGTTCGGCTTCGACCTGCTGTGCGCGGGGAACGTGGGCACGCCGCTGACCCGGATGACGGGCGGCGGCGCCGACCGGACGGCCGGCCTGTTCGCGCACGCCGCCGATCCGGCGGCCTCCTGGCTGCTGCTCGGGGCGCACGTCACGGTCGGGCTGCTCGCGGCCCTGTGGCTGCGCCGCGGCGAGCAGGCGCTGGCCCAGCTGCTGCGCGCGCTGGCCGCGTTCGCGTTCCGCCCGCTGATTGTCGCCTGGGCCGCGGTCACCGCCCGACGGGCTCCGGCGCCGGTCGCCGGACCCCGCCCGGCCGCCGCCGTGCCGGCCGCCCGCACCCGGCTCTGGGTGCACTCCGTGGGACGGCGCGGACCGCCGTGCGCGGCCCGCTGAGCCCTCGCCCCCGCGAGAGCCCGGACCCCGGCACGACAGTCCCCCGCATCTTTCATCAGGCAACGGAGTACGGACCATGAGCAAGCGCAACACCCAGCAGGCGAAGACGGCGGCCCGCGAGCGACTGCGCGTCGAGCGCGAGAAGCAGGCGAAGAAGGCGAAGGCGAAGCGGCAGGGCATCGTCATCGGCTCGATCGTGGGTGTCCTCGCGATAGCCGGCGGCGTCGGCTACTTCGCCGTCCAGGCCATGAAGCCCTCCCACTGGGAGAAGGCCCTCGACGCGAAGAGCTCCGGCGTCGTGGCGCCCGCGCACACCACCGGCACCGACGGCACCACCGTGGTGATCGGCAAGGACAGCGCGAAGAAAACCCTGAAGCTCTACGAGGACTCGCGCTGCCCGGTCTGCGCGGCCTTCGAGCAGACCGTCGGCTCGACCGTCCACAAGGACGTCGAGGACGGCAAGTTCAAGATCCAGTACATCGGCGCCACCTTCATCGACGGCGACGGCAGCGGCAAGATCGGCTCCAACGGCGAGGGCTCGAAGAACGCACTGAGCGCGCTCGGCGCCGCCCTGAACGTCAGCCAGGACGCCTTCCTCGACTACAAGACGGCCCTGTACTCGAAGAAGTACCACCCGGAAGAGACCAAGGACGAGTTCAAGAGCGACGACTACCTGATCAAGGTCGCGAACTCGGTGGACGCCCTCAAGGGCGACAAGGCCTTCCAGAAGGACGTCAGGAACGGCACGTACGACAACTGGGCCATGAAGATGTCCAAGACGTTCGACTCGAACAAGGACGACGTCTCCGGCACCCCGTCCCTGGTCATGGACGGCAAGAAGCTCGTCGGCTCCGACGGCCAGAACGCGCCCATGACGGTGGCCGAGTTCAACACGGCGATCGACAAGGCGCTCGCGGGCTGACCGACCGGTCCCGCCCTACGCACCGCTGAAGGGCGGGCGAACTCTTGGGAGTTCGCCCGCCCTTGGCGCGTACCGGTCAGTAGTGTGCTGTTCCGTGACCAGTCGACCTCAGACAGAAGCCTCAGCGCCGCGCCGCCGTACGGTGGTCAAGGCCGCGGCGGCCGGCGCCGTCCTCGCCGCCCCGCTGCTCGCGGTGCCCGCCGCCCGGGCCGCCGAGGGGCCCGCCTTCCTGCACGGAGTCGCCTCGGGCGACCCGCTCCCCGACGGGGTCCTGCTGTGGACCCGGGTGACGCCGACCGCCGAGGCGGTGCCCGGCTCCGGCCGCGGGCCCGACACCGCGGTGGGCTGGGAGATCGCCGAGGACCGGGCGTTCAGCACGGTGGTGGGCCGCGGTACCACGACCGCCGGCGCCGCGTCCGACCACACCGTGAAGGCGGATGTCAGGGGCCTGCGCCCGGCGCGCGCCTACTGGTTCCGCTTCTTCGTGGGTGACACGTACTCACCGGTCGGGCGGACCCGCACCGCGCCCGCCGCCGACGCGCGCGAGGAGCTGCGCTTCGGCGTCGTCTCCTGCGCCAACTGGGAGGCCGGCTGGTTCTCCGCCTACCGTCACCTGGCCGCCCGCGCCGACCTGGACGCGGTGCTCCACCTCGGCGACTACCTGTACGAGTACCGGACCGGCGAGTACCCGGCGGCGGCGTACACCGTGCGGCCGCACCAGCCCGCCCACGAGATCGTCACGCTCGCCGACTACCGGATCCGGCACGGCGCCCACAAGACCGACGACGACGTCCGGGCGATGCACGCGGCCCATCCGCTGGTGGCCATCTGGGACGACCACGAGTTCGCCAACGACGCCTGGTCGGGCGGCGCCGAGAACCACTCCCCCGACACCGAGGGCGCCTGGGCGGCCCGCCGGGACGCCGCCAAGCAGGCCTACTTCGAGTGGATGCCGGTGCGCCCGTCGATCGCGGGCACCGTCTACCGGCGGCTGCGGTTCGGCGCCCTCGCCGATCTGCACCTGCTGGACCTGCGCTCGTTCCGCTCCCGGCAGGCGGGCATCGGCGACGGCGCGGTGGACGCCGCCGACCGCACGATCACCGGCCGCGCCCAGCTCGACTGGCTGAAGTCC
The DNA here is from genome assembly GCF_044750685.1 of Streptomyces sp. NPDC088785. Taxonomy (NCBI): domain Bacteria; kingdom Bacillati; phylum Actinomycetota; class Actinomycetes; order Kitasatosporales; family Streptomycetaceae; genus Streptomyces; species Streptomyces sp. NPDC088785. Next base: position 690,240 of record NZ_JBIVKH010000002.1, on the reverse strand, counting down.
GGGCTCGCCGCCTCCGACGCCCAGTGGAAGCTGGTCGGCACCTCGGTGATGATCTCGCCGGTCGCCTTCGGCGCGCTCCCGGCCCATCTCCTCGGCCCGCTCGCCGAGTTGCTCGGCCTGCCCGAGGAGGGCCTGGCCGTCAACGTCGACCAGTGGGACGGCTACACGCACGACCGCAAGGAGCTGATCTCCCACCTGCGCGAGCGCGGCATCGAGGACACCGTCTTCCTGACCGGCGACATCCACATGGCGTGGGCCAACGACGTGCCGGTGACGGCGGGCACCTATCCGCTCTCGCCGTCCGCGGCGACGGAGTTCGTGGTCACGTCGGTGACCTCGGACAACCTCGACGACACCCTGCACGTCGCTCCCGGCACCGTCTCCACCGTGGCCGAGACCGCCGTCAAGGCGGCCAACCGGCACGTGAAGTGGGTGGACATGGACGCGCACGGCTACGGCGTGCTGGACGTCACCGCCGAGCGGGCGCAGATGGACTACCACGTGGTCTCGGACCGGACCGACCAGAACGCCACGTCGGCCTGGGCCCGCTCCTACCGCACCCGCACCGGGACCCAGAAGGTCGAGCGCGCGGACGCCCCGGTGAAGTGACCCGCGGCGGCCGGGCGGAGTGGGTCCCGGTCAGAGGGAGTCGAGGAAGCCGAGCGCCACCCGCCAGGTGGCCTCGGCGGCCTCCTCGTCGTAGTCCGGCAGGTCGGGGTCGGTGTAGAGGTGGCCGGCCCCGGCGTAGCGGTAGACCTCGACGTCGGCGCCCGTGCGTCCCATCTGGAGGTACCAGGCGGTCAGCCAGTCGTCCGTCTCGAAGGGATCGGGCTCGGCGACGTGCAACTGCACCGGCAGCCCGTCCACGGACGCGCTCTCGGCGATGTCGGAGGTGCCGTGCAGGAGCAGCAGCCCGCGCGCCCTCTCGTCGCCCAGGGCGAGCGTCTGCGCGACGGAGGCGCCCAGCGAGAAGCCCGCGTAGACCAGGCCGCGGTCCGAGTAGGGCGCGGCGGCGAGCACGGCCCGCTTCAGCAGTTCGTCCTTGCCGATCCCGTCCTTGTAGTCCCTGCCCTCTTCGACGGTCTCGAAGGTGCGGCCCTCGAACAGATCGGGGGTCCACACCTCGTGGCCGGCGGCGCGCAGCCGGTCGGCCGCGGCCCGCACGGCGGGCCGCGGACCGAACGTCGAGTGGAAGAGCATGATGTCCATGCGTCCATGGTGCCAGGAGCGCCACAGGTTAGTGGTGGCGGATCTCGGTTACGGTCCAAGGCATGGAGATGGAGAACGTACTGCGTCCACTGATCGTGATCGGTGGCTCGGTCCTCATCACCCTCCTTGTCGGGTGGGCTGTGGACCGGCTGCTGCGCCGGGCCGACCGGCGGCATCACGACACCCCGCTGTGGGGCCTGCTGCGGCGCTGCCGCCTGCCCTTGCAGTTCGTGCTCTGCGCGGCCCTGCTGCGCGGCTCGTACGACCAGGCCAAACTCGCCAAGGAACACTCGGCCGGGGTCGGCCAGGCCCTCAACCTGGTGCTCATCGGCGCGACCGCCTGGCTGATCATCCGGGTCGCCGCGGTGATCATCGAATCGTCCTACGCCCGTTACGCCGCCGCCCACCGCGATCCCGCCCGGGTCCGCCGGGTGCGCACCCAGGTCGCCCTGATCCAGCGCGTCGTCACGGCGATCGTCGGCGTCGTGGCGATCGCGGCGATGCTGCTGACCTTCCCCGCGTTCCGCGCCGCGGGCGCCTCGCTGCTGGCCTCGGCCGGCATCCTCGGCATCGTCGCCGGTGTGGCCGCCCAGTCCACCCTCGGCAACCTCTTCGCCGGGTTGCAGATCGCCTTCGGCGACATGGTGCGCATAGGGGACACGGTCGTGGTCGACGGCGAGTGGGGCACGGTCGAGGAGATCACCCTCACCTTCCTCGCCGTCCGCACCTGGGACGAGCGCCGGATCACGATGCCCGTGTCGTATTTCACGTCGAAGCCGTTCGAGAACTGGTCGCGCGGGGGCGCGCAGATGACCGGCACGGTCTTCTTCCACCTCGACCACAGCGCGCCGATGCGCGAGATGCGCGAGAAGCTGCGCGACATCCTCGGCGAGTGCGCCGCCTGGGACGGCCGCGACTGGGGGCTGGCCGTCACCGACACCACGCCCTCCACGATGCAGGTCCGCGCCCTGGTCACCGCCAAGGACGCCGACGACATCTGGACGGTGCGGGTCACGGTCCGCGAGCAGCTGCTGCGCTGGCTGACCGACAAGCACCCGTACGCGCTGCCGCGGGTCAACACGGCGACGGCGCTGCTCGCCCCCGACGAGGCCATGGAGGCTTTCTCGGGGCACGTCCTGGCCCGCAACGGCAAGGCCCCGCGCACCGGGCGCGGGTGAGGACGGGCCCCCGGACGGGCCCTAGCGCAGACTCCGCACGTCGAGCTGCCGCAGCACCCGGTCGACGACCTCCGGGTTGGCGCCGGGCTCGCTGCGCGCCGACAGCACCTCGTGCCGGGCCGCCGACATCATCTCGGCCTGGATCCGCCGCACCCGCTTGATCCTCGTATACCGCTTGGCCTGCGTCTCGCGCCGCTCCTCGGCACCCATCTCGGGGTTGATGCGCAGCCCGATGTCGTAGGCCCGGCGCAGCATCTGCTCCTGCACCTCGGCGGGCAGCTCCTCTACCTCCTCGATCTCCTTGTAGCGCCGCTTCGCGGCCTTCGCGGCGCGCAGGGCCAGCTCCTTCTCGTACTCCTGCTCGGCCTCGGTGTCGGCGCGCACGTTCAGCATCTTGACCAGCCAGGGCAGGCTGAGCCCCTGGAGGACGAGGGTGGCCATGATGACGCCGAAGGCGATGAAGACGATCTCGTCGCGCTCGGGGAAGGGCGATCCGTCGTCCATGGTCAGCGGGATGGCGAGGGCCAGCGCCACCGACGCCACCCCGCGCATCCCCGACCACCACATGACGACGGTCTCCCGCCAGGTCACGGGGATGTCCTCGTCGTAGTCGCGGCGCGCGTGCATCCGTTTGGTCACCCAGGTCATCGGCGCGAGCCACAGCAGCCGTACGACGATGACGACGGCGACGACCGCCGCCGACCAGCCCAGCATCTCGCCCCAGCGGCCCTGCGCGGTCCTGACGACGTTGTGCACCTCCAGGCCGATGAGCCCGAAGGCGACGCCGGTGACGAGGGTGTCGACGACGTCCCAGAAGGCGCGGCCGGTGAGCCGGGTGAGCACGTCGTCGGCGTCGAAGGCGTGCTCGGCGAGGAAGATCGCCGTGGTCAGGACGGCGAGCACGCCCGAGCCCTTCAGCTCCTCGGCGAGGACGTAGGAGGCGTACGGGATGAGGAGGGTCAGGCCGATCTGGAGGGTGGCGTCGCCGAGGTAGGCCATGAGCTTGTTGGCCGCCCAGCCGAGCGCGAAGCCGATGACGATGGCGACGACGGCGGACAGCACCAGGTCGAAGGCGGCGCGCGGCAGCGAGAACGTGCCGCTGACGGCGGCGGCGATGGCCACGTGGTAGAGCACGATCGCCGTCACGTCGTTGAAGAGCCCCTCCCCCTCCAGGATCGACACCATCCGCCGGGGCAGCCCGAGCTGGCCGGCGACGGCGGTCGCGGCGACCGGGTCGGGCGGCGCCACCAGCGCGCCGAGCGCGACGGCGGCGGCGAGCGAGATCCCGGGTACGACGGCGTTCGCGACGAAGGCGACCGCGGCCGTCGTGACGAAGACGAGCGCGACGGCGAGCAGGAAGATGGGCCGCTTGTTGGCCGCGAACTGCCGCCAGGACGTGCGGTGCACGGCCGCGTAGAGCAGCGGCGGCAGCACGAGCGGCAGGATCAGGTCGGGGTCGATGTCGACGTTCGGGACGGCCCGGATCAGGGCGAGGACGATGCCGAGCAGGGTCATCAGGATGGGCGCGGGCAGCTTGAGCCGGTCGCCGAGCGGCACGCTCAGGACGGCCCCGAGCAGCAGCACGAACAGCAGGGCCAATTGATCCACGGATGAGGCTCCGACCTGGCTCGACGATCTTGCGTGGTCCGCGTCCAGGGTGCCACGCGATCCGGGGCAAATCGGTTCGCCAGGGGTGCGCAGCGCCCCGATTCGGGCGGCGCGGGCCCGGGCTAGGCCCCGCTCAGCGGATCGCCTTGCGCATCGCCCGGTGCGGGATCCCGGCGTCCGGGAACTCCGGCCCGTACACCTCGTACCCGAGCCGCTCGTAGAACCCCAGCGCGTGGGTCTGGGCGTGCAGGTCGACCGCCGAGAGACCGCGGTCCCGGGCGGCGTCCTCGATGGCGCCGACCAGGGCCGCGCCCACGCCGAGACCGCGCGCCGCCTTGGCCACGGCGAGCCGGCCGAGGGCGCCGACGTCCTCGGCCCCGCCGTTCTTCACCGCGGCGGCGGCGCCGGTCAGCAGGCGGCCGGTGCCGAGCGGGGTCCCGTCCTCGCGGACGGCCAGCACGTGCACCGCGTCGGCGTCGTACGCGTCGTACTCCAGCTCCTGCGGCACGCCCTGCTCGGCGACGAAGACGTCCCGGCGGACGGCGAAGCAGGCGGCACGGTCCGCGTCGGCCTCGGCGACCCGGACCGCGTATCCGGCGCTCACGCGCTCTCCGCCCGGACCCGGTCCAGCGCGGTCTGGAGGTCGTCGGGGTACTCGCTGGAGAATTCGACCCACTGTCCGTCGGACGGGTGCTCGAAGCCGAGGCGCACGGCGTGCAGCCACTGCCGGGTGAGGCCGAGCCGCTTGGCGAGCGTGGGGTCCGCGCCGTAGGTCAGGTCGCCGACGCAGGGGTGCCGGTGCGCGGACATGTGCACGCGGATCTGGTGGGTGCGGCCCGTCTCCAGCTTGATGTCCAGCAGGGAGGCGGAGCGGAAGGCCTCGATGAGGTCGTAGTGCGTGACGGACGGCTTGCCCTCGGCGGTCACGGCCCACTTGTAGTCGTGGTTCGGGTGCCGGCCGATGGGGGCGTCGATCGTCCCGCTCATCGGGTCCGGGTGGCCCTGGACCAGCGCGTGGTAGCGCTTGTCCGGGACGCGCTCCTTGAACTGGCGCTTCAGCGACGTGTACGCCCGCTCCGACTTGGCGACGACCATCAGGCCGGAGGTGCCGACGTCGAGGCGGTGCACGATGCCCTGGCGCTCGGCGGCGCCCGACGTCGAGATCCGGTATCCGGCGGCGGCCAGGCCGCCGATCACGGTGGTGCCGGTCCAGCCGGGGCTGGGGTGGGCGGCGACGCCGACCGGCTTCACGATGACGACGATGTCGTCGTCGTCGTGCACGATCTCCATGCCCTCGACGGGCTCGGCGACGATCTGCACCGGAGCGGGAGCCTGCGGCATCTCCACTTCCAGCCAGGCCCCGCCGTGCACCCGCTCGGACTTGCCGACGACCGAGCCGTCCACCGTCACCTTCCCGGAGGCGGCGAGCTCGGCGGCCTTGGTGCGGGAGAAGCCGAACATGCGGGAGATGGCGGCGTCGACGCGCTCGCCCTCCAGGCCGTCGGGCACGGGCAGGGTTCGGATCTCGGGAATCGTGCTCACCCGTCGAGTATGCAGGAGCGCACCGGCCCGCCCGAACCGCAGCCCCCGGCCGCGGGGCCGCTCAGTCCTTGTGGACGGTGCCGTCCGGGTCGATCCCGCGGAAGGACAGCAGGACGATCAGGATGCCGCCGCACACGATCGCCGAGTCGGCCAGGTTGAACACCGGGTAGTGCTTCGGCGCGATGAAGTCGACGACGGCGCCCTCGAAGATCCCGGGCGCCCGGAAGATCCGGTCCGTGAGGTTGCCGAGGGCCCCGCCGAGCAGCAGGCCGAGGGCGATCGCCCAGGGCGTGCTGTAGAGCTTCTTCGCGAGCCGCACGATGACGACGATGACGGCCGCCGCGATCACGGTGAAGACGATCGTGAAGGCCTCGCCCATGCCCCAGGCGGCGCCCGGGTTGCGGATCACTTCCAGTTGCAGCCAGTCGCCGAGGACCCGGATCGAGTCCCGGTGCTCCAGCTTCGCGACCACGATGAGCTTGCTCACGAGGTCGAGGGCGTACGCGAGCGCGGCCACGGCGAGCAGCACGACGAGCCGCCGCCTGCCCTTGGGCCGCTCGGCGGCGGCGACCGGCTCGGGCTCCACCGCCCCCGTCTCAGAGGAATCCGGCGTACCGATGACGCGCTCCGCTTCTGCCACGTGAGTCCCTCAACCTAGTACCTGACTGGGGACGAGGGTACGGCACACGTGTGCGGCCGCACGAGGTCGGTACGGCCGCGGCCCGGCGGCGCCGCGGCGGTGTGCCGCGGCGCCCGGCGACGCGGTCGCTCAGGAGCGCCGCTCCTGCTTCTGCTTGCACTCCACGCACAGGGTCGCCCGCGGGAAGGCCTGCATCCGCGCCTTGCCGATCGGGTTCCCGCAGTTCTCGCAGAGGCCGTAGGTGCCCGCGGCGAGCCGCTCCAGCGCCCGCTCGGTCTGGAGCAGCATCTCGCGCGCGTTGGCCGCCAGCGCCATCTCGTGCTCACGCGTGATGTTCTTCGTGCCCGTGTCGGCGTCGTCGTCGCCCGCGCCGTCCCCGGAGTCGCGCATCAGGCCGGCGAGGCCCTTCTCGGCGGCGGCGATCTCGCTGCCGAGCCGCAGCACCTCGCTCTGGAGCTCGGCGCGCGCCTCCTCGACCTCGCCCGGGGTCCACGGCTCCTCGCCGGGCCGGACGGCCAGCCCGCCGGGCCCGGCGGCGGCCTCCCGCGCCTTGGGCACCGCCTCGGGGTTCTTCGCCGCCGTGGCCGTCCCCTGCGTCTTCTTCGCAACCACCGTCGTGGCTCCCGTCGTCTTCGCGGCCTGCGCCGCGCCCTCGGCCGCCGGGGCGACCGCCTTCTTCGCCGCGCTCCCGCGCCCGGTGGCCCGCTCGGCGGTCCCGGACGCCTCCGTGCCCGCGGGACCGTCGGCGGTCCCGGTCGTGCTGCTCGTACGGTGCGCGGCCGCGGCCCCCTCGGCGGGCCCGGACCCCGTGTCCGCGTCCTTCGCCGCGCCCGCGGTGCGCTTCGCGGCCTTCTTCGCGGGTGCGGCCTTCTTCGCCGGCGCGGCGGCCCTCGCGCTCTTCTTGGGCGCGCTCTTCCTGGCCGCGCCGGTCTCGGCCGCCCGCGTACCGGCCTTCGTGGCGCCCGTCTTCGTCGTGCTCGGCTTCGTACTGGTGCTCGTCTTCGCGGCGCCCGTCTTCGTGGCGCCCACCGTCCCCTTCGCGGGCGCGCTCCGCCCGCCCCCCACGTCCTTCCCGACGTCGTCCCCTGCCTCACCGGAGGCAGTGGCACGGGCCGCTCCGCCGGAGGCACCCGCGCCCGTCGGTCTGTCGGACGTCGACTGCTGAACGGCGGTCTTTTTCGCCACCATGGCCGCGGCCCCTTCACATATTGTGATCTTGCACGCGAATCGTGCTGGGACGATAAATCGACTCCAGGCCCGCGGCAACGGGACACCCGCTCCCACCCACCCCCTCCGCGCCGGTCCGGGGACCGCCGCGCGACGAACATGAAAGCGTTGTGCCCAGCTCCCCGCCTGGTAATCCGCCCGCCCGCGGCCCGCGCCGCACCCGCCCCCGGCCGGCCGGGACCGGCTTACGCGCGTATCGCCATTCGGGTCACCGGGCGCACGCATCGCGGCCGGCCGCCGACCCCGCGAAAACCGGTCGGCCGCCGCGTCCCGGGCGCCGTACACTGGGCGGAGCGAGAAGCATGGATGGGGACGAGTAGCGGCGTACGCAGCCAGGAGCGACCCGGGGTCGGTGGAAGCCCGGGGGCGAGCGCGACGCGAAGATCACCCCGGAGCCGCCGGAAGAAAGCCGCACGCCCAGGGGCGCGGCGAGTAGACCCGGCATCGCGACCCCAATGAGGGGGCTCACCGAGGCGCGACAGGGCGTCGGGGAGCCAAGGAGGGTGGTACCGCGGGAGCGCGCCGCACACGGCGTGGAAGCTCTCGTCCCTCCGACGGAAGAAGGCAGATCCGCCGGAGGAAGACTGATGACGCAGTACCGCCAGGTGCCCGCCCAGGTCGACCTGCCCGCCCTCGAGCACGCCGTGCTCGACTTCTGGGACGAGCAGAAGATCTTCGCCAAGAGCCTGGAGCAGTCCGAGGGCCGCCCCGAATGGGTGTTCTACGAGGGCCCGCCCACGGCGAACGGCATGCCGGGTGCCCACCACATCGAGGCCCGCGTCTTCAAGGACGTCTTCCCCCGCTTCCGCACCATGCGCGGCTACCACGTGGCGCGCAAGGCCGGCTGGGACTGCCACGGCCTGCCCGTGGAGCTGGCCGTCGAGAAGGAGCTGGGCTTCACCGGCAAGAAGGACATCGAGGCGTACGGCATCGCCGAGTTCAACGCCCGGTGCCGCGAGTCCGTGACCCGGCACACCGACGCCTTCACCGACCTGACGACCCGCATGGGCTACTGGGTCGACCTCGACGACGCGTACCGCACGATGGACCCCGCGTACGTGGAGTCGGTGTGGTGGTCGCTGAAGGAGATCTTCGGCAAGGGCCTGCTGGTCCAGGACCACCGTGTCGCCCCCTGGTGCCCGCGCTGCGGCACCGGCCTGTCGGACCACGAGCTGGCGCAGGGCTACGAGACGGTCGTCGACCCCTCGGTGTACGTCCGCTTCCCCCTCACCTCCGGCCCGCTGGCCGGCGAGGCCGCGCTGCTGATCTGGACGACGACCCCGTGGACCCTGGTGTCGAACACGGCGGTCGCCGCGCACCCCGAGGTCCGCTACGTCGTGGTGAGCGACGGCGCCGAGAAGCTGGTCGTCGCCGAGCCGCTCGTCGAGAAGGCGCTCGGCGAGGGCTGGGAGCCGACCGGGGAGTCCTTCACCGGCGCCGAGATGGAGCGCTGGACGTACCGGCGCCCGTTCGAGCTGGTCGAGTTCCCGGCCGAGGCGCACTACGTCGTCAACGCCGAGTACGTGACGACCGAGGACGGCACGGGTCTGGTCCACCAGTCCCCCGCCTTCGGCGAGGACGACCTCAAGGTCTGCCGCGCGTACGGCCTGCCGGTCGTGAACCCGGTGCTGCCCGACGGCACCTTCACCCCCGAGCTGGACCTCGTCGGCGGCGTCTTCTTCAAGAAGGCGGACGAAGCGCTGACCGAGGACCTCAAGGACCGCGGTCTGCTCTTCCGGCACCTGCCCTACGAGCACAGCTATCCGCACTGCTGGCGCTGCCACACCGCACTCCTCTACTACGCGCAGCCCTCCTGGTACATCCGCACCACGGCCGTCAAGGACCGCCTCCTCCAGGAGAACGAGAAGACCAACTGGTTCCCGGAGACGGTCAAGCACGGCCGCTTCGGCGACTGGCTGACCAACAACATCGACTGGGCGCTCTCCCGCAACCGCTACTGGGGCACCCCGCTGCCGATCTGGCGCTGCACGGAGGACCACCTCACCTGCGTCGGCTCGCGCGCGGAGCTGTCCGAGCTGACCGGCACCGACCAGTCCGGGCTCGACCCGCACCGCCCGTACATCGACGACGTCACCTTCCCCTGCCCCCACGAGGGCTGCGGGGCGACGGCGACGCGCGTGCCGGAGGTCATCGACGCCTGGTACGACTCGGGCTCGATGCCGTTCGCGCAGTGGGGCTACCCGTACCGGAACAAGGAACTGTTCGAGTCCCGCTACCCGGCGCAGTTCATCTCCGAGGCCATCGACCAGACCCGCGGCTGGTTCTACACGCTGATGGCGATCGGCACCCTGGTCTTCGACCGGTCCTCGTACGAGAACGTGGTCTGCCTGGGCCACATCCTCGCCGAGGACGGCCGCAAGATGTCCAAGCACCTCGGGAACACGCTGGACCCGATCCCGCTGATGGACCGGCACGGCGCGGACGCGGTGCGCTGGTTCATGGCGGCCGGCGGCTCCCCGTGGGCGGCCCGCCGCGTCGGCCACGGCACGATCCAGGAGGTCGTCCGCAAGACGCTCCTGACGTACTGGAACACGGTCGCCTTCCAGGCCCTGTACGCCCGTACGTCGCAGTGGGCGCCCAGCGAGGCGGACCCGGCCCCGGCCGACCGCACCGTCCTGGACCGCTGGCTGCTGTCCGAGCTGCACCGGCTCACCGACGAGGTCACCCAGGCCCTGGAGGCGTACGACACCCAGCGCGCCGGCAAGGTGCTGTCGGCGTTCGTCGACGACCTCTCGAACTGGTACGTGCGCCGCTCGCGCCGCCGCTTCTGGCAGGGCGACAAAGCCGCGCTGCGCACCCTGCACGAGGTGATCGTCACGGTCACCCAGCTGATGGCGCCGCTGACGCCGTTCATCACCGAGCGGGTCTGGCAGGACCTGGTCGTCCCGGTCACCCCGGGCGCCCCGGAGTCCGTCCACCTGTCGTCGTGGCCGGAGGCGGACCTGTCGGCCGTCGACCCGGAGCTGTCCGGCCAGATGGCGCTGGTGCGCCGGCTGGTCGAGCTGGGCCGCGCCACCCGCGCGGAGTCGGGCGTCAAGACGCGCCAGCCGCTGTCCCGCGCGCTGGTGGCCGCCGCCGGGTTCGACCGGCTCTCCCCCGAGCTGCACGGGCAGATCACCGAGGAGCTGAACGTCTCCTCGCTGGCCTCGCTCTCCGAGGTGGGCGGCAGCCTGGTCGACACGACCGCGAAGGCGAACTTCCGGGCGCTCGGCAAGCGCTTCGGCAAGCGCGTCCAGGACGTCGCCAGGGCCGTGGCGGACGCGGACGCGGCGGCGCTCTCCCTCGCCCTGCGCGAGGGCACCGCCTCCGTGGAGGTCGACGGCGAGAAGGTCGACCTGGCCCCCGACGAGGTCATCATCACCGAGACCCCGCGCGAGGGCTGGTCGGTCGCCTCCGACTCGGGCGCCACCGTCGCCCTCGACCTGGAGCTGACCGAGGAGCTGCGCCGGGCCGGCCTGGCCCGGGACGCGATCCGCCTGATCCAGGAGGCCCGCAAGAACAGCGGCCTCGACGTGGCGGACCGGATCGCCCTGCGCTGGACGTCCACGGACCCGGCGGTGATCTCGGCCCTGTCCGAGCACGCCGGTCTGATCGCGGACGAGGTCCTCGCGCCGGACTTCGCCCAGGGCGAGGCGGACGACGCGTACGGCACCCCGTTCACGGACGAGGGCCTGAGCCTGGAGTTCCGCCTCCGCAAGGCGTAGCACCGGCACGCCCCGCAAGGGCCGGCCCCCGCCAGATCGCTTCTGGCGGGGGCCGGCCCTTGTGCACGCCGTGCACGCCGTGCACGCCGTGCACGCCGTGCACGCGAAAAGACCTCGGCCCGGATCGCAGAAACGATCCGGGCCGAGGTCTGAATGAACGCCGACGCCTCTAGGGCGCTACAGCCGGGCTCAGTTGTCGTCCTCGTCGATGAGGAAACCGCGCATCGGCGACGGAGCCTGACCCATCGGCTGCGGGCCCTGCGGCCGCACCGGAGCCATCGGCTGCGTCATGGCGGGCGACATCTGCTGCTGGCTGCCGTACGACGGGCCACCGGCGGACGGGTTGCCACCCATCGTCTGGTTGCCGCCGTAGGACGGGGCACCGGCACCGGCGGGAGCCATCGACGGCGCCGGGGACGGCGGCAGCGAGGCGGCGGCCGGGGTGCGCGGCGGAGCCAGCGAGTCGTCGGACTGGGACTCCAGCTGACGCAGCTGGGACTCCAGGTACGACTTCAGACGCGTGCGGTACTCGCGCTCGAAGCCGCGCAGGTCCTCGACCTTGCGCTCCAGCGTGGCGCGGGCGGACTCCAGGGAGCCCATCGCGACGCGGTGCTTCTCCTGCGCGTCCCGCTCCAGGGCGTCGGCCTTGGCACGGGCGTCGCGCTCGAGACCCTCGGCGCGGCTGCGGGCCTCACCGACGATCTTGTTGGCCTCGGAGCGGGCCTCGGCGATCGCCTGGTCGGCGGTCTGCTGGGCCAGCGAGAGGACACGGGCGGCGCTGTCGCCACCGGGGCCCTGACCGGGCTGGGGCATCTGCGGAGGACCGCCGTGGCCGCCCATGGGGCCGCCCATCGGACCGCCGAGCTGCGGCTGCTGGCCCATCGGACCCTGACCCATCGGACCCTGGCCCATCGGGCCGGGACCCTGCGGGCCGCCCTGCGGACCGTGGCCACCGGGGCCGGCCGGAAGCTGCGGGGCACCGCTCGGCAGCTGCGGCGGACCGCCCATGGGGCCGCCCATCTGCTGCTGCGGCGGGCCAGATATCCCGGCGGGCACCGGAGCGCCCGGGCCGCGCATGCCCTGCGGGGGACCCTGCTGGTCCTGCGGACCACCGGGGCCGTCGGGGCCACCGGGGCCGCCCGGACCCTTGCGCATCCCGCCCTGCTGCTGGTTCTGCGCGGCGGCGCGCGTGGCAGCGGCCAGCTTCGCGCGCAGATCCTCGTTCTCACGCAGGAGACGGGTCAGTTCGGCTTCGACCTCATCGAGGAAGGCATCGACCTCGTCCTCGTCATAGCCTTCTCGGAGGCGGACGGTCGTGAACTGCTTGTTCCGCACGTCCTCGGGGGTCAGCGGCATCTCTTCACCTCAACGTTGTCGTCGGCATTCGGCAAGACCGTAGTTGACATCGCGCTCACAGGCCGCTCACGACAGTGATCAGAATGTAGACGATGATCATCAGTACGAAGAAGGACAGGTCGAGCGCCACGCCCCCGAGACGCAGCGGCGGAATGAACCGCCGCAGAAGCTTGAGCGGTGGATCAGTGACAGTGTAGGTGGCCTCCAGAACGACCACCATCGCCTTGCCGGGTTGCCACGAGCGGGCGAACTGGAAGACATAGTCCATGACCAGCCGGAAGATCAGCACGATGAGGAAACACATCAGCGCGATGTAGACCACATCCAAAACCACGCCCATGTCGGTGGTTCCCTCTCCCCTGTGACTCGTGCCTCATGACTAGTACTGAGCTAGTCGTTGAACTAGTGCTGCGTCTCAGCTCTGGTTGAAGAACCCGCCCTCTGCGATGCGGGCCTTGTCCTCCGCCGTGACATCGACGTTAGCAGGCGACAACAGGAACACCTTCTGAGTCACCCGCTCGATGCTGCCGTGCAGACCGAAGACAAGACCGGCGGCAAAGTCGACAAGTCGCTTCGCGTCGGTGTCGTCCATCTCCGTCAGATTCATGATCACCGGGGTGCCCTCGCGGAAGTGTTCCCCGATGGTACGGGCCTCGTTGTAGGTCCGCGGGTGCAATGTGGTGATGCGGTAGGGCTCCCGCTCGGACACGACCTTGGGCATGATCACCGGTGCGTTCTTCTCCAGGCTCTGACGTTCAGGTGTGATGGATGCCACGGGGGCGATTCGTGCCGGACGTCCCGATTCAGCGCCGAGCGAAGCCGAGGGGCGGACCGGCTCGCGCTGGGCGGGCGGCTGCACCGCTCGTACCGGTTCGTCCTCTTCGATCACTGAACGGGCGTTGTGTGACGGGTGCGACGGCTCGTGCCGCCGACGGTCACGCTCGGGTTCCGGGTCGAGCTCGGGTTCGAAGTCGTCGTCGGGGTCGAACCCCCGGCCGTCGTACCCATCGTCCTCCACGAGGCCGAGGTAGACCGCCATCTTGCGCATCGCGCCGGCCATGCTCTGAGTCCTCCGCTCTGTGGTGGATCGGCTGACGTCAACCAAAGTGCCCGCGATCCACGTGATCTCCCCGCCCATCAGCGAGAATGACCATATTTTCTGCTGTGGTCCGACTTCTTGGCGACGTTACCCGAGCCTCGGCCGGACACCGAGGACCGCCGTACCGACGCGCACATGTGTCGCTCCGGCCGCCACGGCCTGCTCGAGATCCGAACTCATCCCTGCCGAGACCATGTTCGCAGCCGGATGGGCCGCGCGCAGGGCAGTCGACAAATCCATGAGGTGCTCGAACGCCGCCTGTTGCCGTCCCGCGTACGCGCCGGTGAGCGGTGCGACGGTCATCAGCCCGTCGAGCCGCAGCCCCGGCGCCTGCGCCACCCGCGCGGCCAACTCCGCCACCCCGCCGGGCGCCACACCGCCGCGCTCGCCCCGCCCGTCGCCCGCCGCGACGTCCGCGTCGAGCGCGACCTGGATCAGGCAGCCCAGTTCCCGCTCGGCGCGCACCGCCTCCCGGGACAGCGCCGTGACGAGCTTCGCCCGGTCCACGGACTGCACCAGATCGGCATAATCCACCACGGAACGCACCTTGTTGGTCTGCAACTGACCGACGAAGTGCCAGGTGAGCGGGAGGTCCGCGCAGGCGGCCGCCTTGGGCGCGGCGTCCTGGTCCCGGTTCTCCGCCACGTGCCGCACGCCGAGCCCGGACAGGATCCGGACGTCACTCGCGGGGTAGGTCTTGGTGACCACGATGAGGGTGACGTCCTCGCGCTTGCGCCCGGCGGCGGCGCAGGCGGCGGCGATACGTTCCTCCACCCGGGCCAGGTTGGTGGCGAGTTCGTCCTTGCGTCCCTGAAGGTCCGTCATGTCGTTTCAGTCCAGCCAGACATAGCTCGCGAGGCGCCCGGTGGTGCGCTCGCGGCGGTACGAGAAGTGGTCGTGCGACTCCAGCGTGCAGACCGGCGACGAGCGCCGGTCGCGCACCCCGAGCCGTTCGAGTTGCGCGTGCACACCGGCGGTCACGTCGACGGCCGGGGTGCCCCAGCGGGTCTCGGCGTACGCCGCCGGCTCGATCTCGGCGATCTCGGCCCGCATGTCGGCGGGGACCTCGTAGCACCGCCCGCAGACGGCGGGTCCGGTGCGGGCGACGATCCGGTCCGGCTCCGCGCCGAGCTCCACCATCGCCCCGACCGTGGCGGGCACGACCCCCGCGATCATCCCGGGCCGGCCCGCGTGTGCGGCGGCAACGACCCCGGCGACCGGGTCGGCGAGCAGCACCGGGGTGCAGTCCGCCGTGAGCACGGCGAGGGCGAGCCGCGGTCGCACGGTGACCAGGGCGTCCACGCTCGGCACGTCGGCGTCCGTGGCCCAGGGCCCGTCCACCTCCACGACGTCCGGCCCGTGCACCTGGTTCATCCAGACGACCCGGGCCGGTTCGAGGCCGAGGGCCCGGGCGGCCAGCTCCCGGTTGCGGAGCACCGCGTCGCGGTCGTCCCCGACCGCCCCGCCGAGATTGAGCTCCTCGTACGGAGCGGCGCTCACCCCGCCCCACCGGTCGGTGAAGGCGAAGTGGGCGCCGCTGGCCGGGGACGCCGCGGGTGCGGCGTCGAGCTGTCCTATCACTTCAGTGGTCCGAGCTTGCCGAGGTCACTTCAGGAAGTCCGGGACGTCCAGCTCCTCGGCCTGGCTGTCCGGGTAGGACGGCCGGGGCACGTGGGGCGGGGCGACCGGGGCCGAGGGGGCCTCGCTGACCGGGGCGGGCGCCTCGGCCGGCTCCGGCTTGAGCTCCTCGCGCGGCGTGACGCTGCCGAGGCTGCCGAAGGTCGGGCGGGAGGGCTCGGGAGCCGAGGCGGCACGGGCCGCCGCGGCCGGGTCCTCACGCTTGACCGACGACGAGCTGATCACGTTCTCCCGCTTGGCCGGCGGCTGTCCGCCGTCGAACCCGGCGGCGATCACCGTGACCCGCACCTCGTCGCCGAGGGCGTCGTCGATGACGGCACCGAAGATGATGTTCGCCTCCGGGTGCGCCGCCTCGCTGACCAGCTGCGCGGCCTCGTTGATCTCGAAGAGACCGAGGTCCGAGCCGCCGGAGATGGAGAGCAGCACCCCGCGGGCGCCGTCGATGGACGCCTCCAGGAGCGGCGAGGAGATCGCCATCTCGGCCGCCGCCACCGCGCGGTCGTCGCCGCGGGCCGAGCCGATGCCCATGAGGGCGGACCCGGCTTCGGACATCACCGACTTGACGTCGGCGAAGTCGAGGTTGATCAGACCCGGGGTGGTGATCAGATCGGTGATGCCCTGGACACCGGAGAGCAGGACCTGGTCCGCCGACTTGAACGCGTCGAGGACGGAGACCTGCCGGTCCGAGATGGACAGGAGCCGGTCGTTCGGAATGACGATGAGGGTGTCGACCTCTTCGCGGAGCTCGGCGATGCCGTCCTCCGCCTGGTTCGCCCGGCGCCGTCCCTCGAAAGTGAACGGGCGGGTGACCACGCCGATCGTGAGGGCGCCGAGCGAGCGCGCGATGTTGGCCACGACGGGCGCGCCGCCGGTGCCGGTGCCGCCGCCTTCACCGGCGGTGACGAAGACCATGTCGGCCCCCTTGAGGACCTCCTCGATCTCCTCGCGGTGGTCCTCTGCCGCCTTGCGGCCGACGGCCGGATTGGCTCCGGCGCCGAGTCCGCGGGTGAGTTCACGGCCGACGTCGAGCTTGACGTCCGCGTCGCTCATCAACAGGGCTTGCGCGTCGGTGTTGATGGCGATGAACTCGACGCCCTTGAGACCGACCTCGATCATCCGGTTGATGGCATTGACACCACCGCCGCCGACACCGATGACTTTGATGACTGCGAGGTAGTTCTGCGGTGCTGCCACGTCGAAGGCCTCTCGCCTCGAGTTACGTGTCGTCGCTCGCCTTCTGCGCTGCGACGACTGATGCCGAATTGGGGCGGTCCGGACGACTAGTTGACTCCTAGTCGGCTGCCGACCCGAACCCTAACGCTGAAGTTTAGGGTTACCAGTGTGTCTGTTCCCTGGACTCTTCCGAACCTGACACTAAGTCGACAAGTGGCGCCCGTTCAACGAACACGCCGAACCTCCCGTTTTTCTTTTCACCCTATGTGATCAGCCGTAGCGCTGCCCAACCAGGGTGCTGGCCTGCGCGGATGTGCGTCAACTCGCCGCTGACGCAGGGGCGGTGGGAACGCTGACATCGAAGTGCCGTGCCTTCGGAGCGGCTTTCATGAGGGCGGCGAGAGCGTGTACCTTCTGCGCGCCGTTCTCCCCGCTTCCCCAGACGACGGTCCGGCCGCCGGTGAGTTCCAGCGAGATGTCGTCGTAGGAACGGACCTTGACGGTCCGGGTGTCGCGGGCCACCGCGGCGGGCAGCCGGCCCGCCACCCGGACCGCTTCCCTGGTCAGCCGCTCGGGGCCGAAACGGCGCAGACTGGCCGCGGCGCCCCGCCGGTCGGGGGTCAGTTCCAGTCGCGGAACGCCGTCCGGCGCCTTGTCGACCGTCGCGAAACGTACGCCTTCGCGGTCGACTTCGACGAATCTGCCCGTATTCCGCTCGTCCGCGGCCATCAGAACGGGCTTGCGTTCCGTCACTTTCAGCGCGATTCCGTGCGGCCAGGAACGGACCACGTCGACCACGTCGATCCGGGGCAGTTTCTGCCGCATTCGGTCCGCGATGGCATCCGTGTCGACGGAAATCAGCGGGGATCCGACCGGGACCGCGGCCGCGTCGCGCACCTGGGCGGGCGTCAGGACCGCGGTCCCGGTGACCGTGACCCGTTCCACACGCAGCCATTGCGAGCCGTAGAGCGACCAGGTGCCGCCCGCCCCGATCAGGACGAGCAGCACTCCGGTCACGACGAGGGTGCGCATCCGCGGCCGGCGGAAGCGGGGCGGGGGCGGACCGGCCTCGTGGGCCCGGGCGTCCTCTCGGTCCGTCACAGCCGATCCGGCCACGCTCGCTCCTTCTACGTCACTGGTGACGCGAGTTGATCGCCTCATACACCATGCCGACGAGCAGGTCGTCGGCGTCCCGGCGGCCGAACTCGGACGCGGCGCGGGACATCTCGAACAGCCGGTGCGGATCGGCGAGCACGGGAAGGACGTTGCCCAGGATCCACTCCGGGGTCAGCTCCGCGTCGTCGACCAGCAGACCACCGCCGGCCTTGACCACCGGCTGGGCGTTGAGCCGCTGTTCGCCGTTGCCGATCGGCAGCGGGACGTAGGCGGCCGGGAGCCCGACGGCGGAGAGTTCGGCGACGGTCATCGCGCCCGCGCGGCAGAGCATCATGTCGGCCGCGGCGTACGCGAGGTCCATCCGGTCCACGTACGGTACCGGGATGTAGGGGGGCATCCCCGGCATCTGCTGCACCTGCGGCAGTTCGTTCTTGGGTCCGACCACGTGCAGGATCTGGATGCCGGACTGCTGGAGCAGCGGGGCGACCCGCTGGACGACCTCGTTGAGCCGGCGCGCGCCCTGGGAGCCGCCGGAGACCAGCAGCGTCGGCAGGTTCGGGTCGAGGCCGAAGGCGGCGCGGGCCTCGGGGCGTACCGCGGCGCGGTCCAGCATGGCGATGGTGCGGCGCAGCGGGATGCCGATGTAGCGGGAGTTACGCAGCTTGCTGTCCGGGCTGGAGACGGCGACCTGGGCCGCGTACCGGGAGCCGATCTTGTTGGCGAGGCCGGGCCGGGCGTTGGCCTCGTGCACGATGATCGGCACCCCGAGCCGCTTCGCGGCCAGATAGCCGGGCAGCGCCACATAGCCGCCGAAGCCGACCACGGCGTCCGCCTTGGTGCGCTCCATGATCTGCTCGGCGGCCTTGATGGTGCCGCGCAGCCGTCCGGGCACGGTGATCAGTTCAGGGGTGGGCTTGCGGGGCAGCGGGACGGCGGGGATCAGCGCCAGCTCGTAGCCACGCTCGGGTACGAGCCGCGTCTCGAGCCCCCTCTCCGTGCCGAGGGCCGTGATGCCCACGGTCGGGTCCTGCCTGCGCAGGGCGTCCGCGAGGGCGAGCGCCGGCTCGATGTGGCCGGCGGTCCCCCCACCGGCGAGTACGACATGCACCGAAATTCACCGCTCTCCGGACGTACGCGCCGTGGCGCGCCGTCGCATCGTGTTCCATCTCATCCCACGCTCCCCCGAGGTTCGCCGCATGGCGAGGGCCGCCCGCGCCGCCGGCTCGTCCCGCGCGAACGCGATCAGGAGCCCCACGGCGAACATGGTCGGCAGCAGTGCGGAACCTCCGTACGAGAACAGCGGGAGCGGGACGCCGGCGATCGGCAGCAGGCCGAGCACCGCACCGATGTTGACCACGGCCTGCGCCGTGATCCAGGTCGTCACGCCTCCCGCGGCGTATCGAACGAAGGGGTCCTCCGTGCGTCCGGCCACGCGGATACCCGCATAGCCTAGAGCCGCGAACAGGGCGAGCACCGACAGTGTCCCGGCCAGGCCCAGTTCCTCACCGGTGATGGCGAAGATGAAGTCCGTGTGCGCTTCGGGAAGTTGACCCCATTTTTCCACACTCGCGCCGAGGCCGGAACCGAAGAATCCGCCCGAGGCCAGGGCGTAGATCCCGTGCAGTCCCTGCCAGCACATGTCGTCGGGGCCCGCGTCGGCCCGGCCCAGGCAGGCCAGCCGGGCCATCCGGTTGGGGCTGGTCTTGATGAGCATGATGCCGATGGCGCCCGCGACGCAGAGCACGCCGACGAAGAGCCGGGTGGGCGCTCCGGCCATCCAGAGAAGGCCGAAAAGGATGGCTGTGAGGAGGATCGCGGTGCCCATGTCGCCGCCGAGCATGATCAGGCCGAGCAGCAGGAAGGCGACCGGGACCAGGGGCACCAGCATGTGCTTCCACTGGGTCAGCAGCCGCTTGTCGTGCTTGCGGGCCAGCAGGTCGGCGCCCCACAGGATCAGGGCGAGCTTGCCGAACTCGCTGGGCTGGAGCATGAAGGGGCCGCCGAGCGAGATCCAGTTCTGGTTGCCGTTGATCGACACCCCTATCCCCGGGATCTGCACGAGGGCCATCAGGAACACGCTGACGGCGAGGATGGGATAGGCGAGGGCGCGGTGCAGTTTCACCGGCATCCGCATGGCGAGCACCAGGAGCACCGAGCCGATGACGGCGGCGAGGAACTGCTTGCGGAAGAAGTAGGAGCCGGTCAGGCCCATCTGGAGGGCCGTGATCATCGACGCGGAGTACACCATCACCAGGCCGAGGCCGGTGATGAGCAGCGCGGAGCCGAGGATCAGGTAGTAGGCGGTGAGCGGCCGGTCCCAGGCGCGGCGTGCCCGGGTGTACAGGCGGCTCAGCGGATTGGCCCGGGCCCGGTAGACCTTGCTGGTCCTGCGCGGTGGTGCGGCGGGGCGCTTGGTGGCGCTACCGGCCATCACGGACCCCCGTTCCGCAAGCGGTCTGCGCTGCCACGTCCCCTCCCGAAGGGTGCCCGGCGTCACCGGGCACCCGGGGGTCCCCTCAGACGCTGGTGGCGTCGAGTCCGCGGACTGCTTCCGCGAACGCCTCGCCACGCTGGTTGTAATTGGTGAACATGTCCATCGACGCACAGGCCGGAGCCATCAGTACGGTGTCCCCCGGGCGGGCGAGCCGTGCTGCCTCCCGGACCGCCGCCGACATCGCCCCAGTGTCGGTCCGGTCGACGTCGACGACGGGTACTTCCGGCGCGTGTCGCTCCAGGGCTTCTCGGATCAGGCCACGGTCGGCGCCGATCAGGACGACGCCCCGCAGCCGCCGTGCGGAGCCCGCGACCAGCTCGTCGAAGGTGGCTCCCTTGGCGAGCCCGCCCGCGATCCACACGAGGGACTCGTACGAGGCCAACGACGCCTGTGCGGCATGGGTGTTGGTCGCCTTGGAGTCGTCCACGTACGCGACCCCGGCCACGTCGGCGACGTGCGCGATGCGGTGCGCGTCCGGCGTGAAGGCGCGCAGTCCGTCGCGTACGGCGGCGGGCTCGACGCCGAAGGAGCGGGCGAGGGCGGCCGCGGCCAGGGCGTTGGCGATGTTGTGCGGGACCGACGGTCGCACGTCGGTGACCTCGGCCAGTTCCTGCGCGTTCTGCTGCCGGTCCGCGACGAAGGCGCGGTCGACCAGGATGCCGTCCACGACGCCGAGTTCGGAGGGGCCGGGCGTGCCGAGGGTGAAGCCGATGGCCCGGCAGCCCTCCTCGACGTCGGCCGCGCGGACCAGGTCCTCCGTGGCCTTGTCCGCGACGTTGTAGACGCAGGCGATGCGGTTGCCCTCGTAGATGCGGCCCTTGTCGGCGGCGTACGCCTCCATGGTGCCGTGCCAGTCGAGGTGGTCGGGCGCGAGGTTCAGCACGGCGCCGGAGAGGGCGCGCAGCGACGGGGCCCAGTGCAGCTGGTACGAGGACAGCTCCACGGCGAACACGTCGTAGGCGTCGTCGCCCTGGAGGACGACGTCGATGATCGGTGTGCCGATGTTGCCGACGGCGGCCGTGCGCAGCCCCGCGGCCTCCAGGATCGAGGCGAGCATCTGCGTGGTCGTCGTCTTGCCGTTGGTGCCGGTGACGGCGAGCCAGGGGGCGGCGTCGGGGCCGCGCAGCCGCCAGGCGATCTCCACGTCGCCGACGACGTCGACGCCGCGGGCGCGGGCCGCGTCGAACAGCGGGCTGCCGGGCTTCCAGCCGGGCGAGGTGACGACCAGTTCGGTGCCCTCGGGCAGCGTGGTCGCGTCGCCGAGGCGGACGCGGACGCCCGCCTCCTCCAGCAGGGCGGCCTTCTCGCGGTGGGCGGGGCCGTCACCGCCGTCGACGACGGTGACGGACGCGCCGAGGCCGGCCAGGGCGCGGGCGGCGCTGAGGCCGCTCACGCCGAGACCGGCGACGGTGATGTTCCTGCCGTCCCACGGGTGCTGGGGCGTGGTCACTTCTTGGCTGCCCATCCTGCGTAGAAGAGGCCGAGTCCGACGATCACGCACATGCCCTGGATGATCCAGAACCGGACCACGACAAGGACTTCGGACCACCCCTTGAGTTCGAAGTGGTGCTGGAGCGGTGCCATCCGGAAGACCCGCTTGCCGGTCATCTTGAACGAGCCGACCTGGATGACCACGGACATCGTGATCATCACGAACAGGCCGCCCAGGAGGGCGATCAGCAGCTCGGTGCGCGAGCAGATCGCGAGGCCCGCGAGGGCGCCGCCGAGGGCGAGCGAGCCGGTGTCGCCCATGAAGATCTTGGCCGGTGAGGTGTTCCACCACAGGAAGCCGAAGCAGGAGCCCATGAGCGCCGATGCCACGACCGCCAGGTCGAGTGGGTCTCTGACCTCGAAACAGGCGCCGGGGTTGGTGAGGCTCTGCGCGTTGGCGCAGGACTCCTGGAACTGCCAGACGCCGATGAAGGTGTAGGCGCCGAAGACCATCACGGAGGCGCCGGTGGCGAGGCCGTCGAGGCCGTCGGTCAGGTTCACGCCGTTCGACATCGCGAGGATCATGAACAGCGCCCAGACCACGAAGAGCACCGGGCCGATCGTCCAGCCGAAGTCCTCGACGAACGAGAGCTTGGTGGAGGCCGGGGTGTTGCCCCGGACGTCCGCGAAGTTGATGGCGAGCAGCGCGAAGGCGATGCCGACGATCAGCTGTCCGGCCATCTTCGCCTTGGCCCGCAGGCCCAGCGAGCGGCGCTTGACGATCTTGATGTAGTCGTCGAGGAAGCCGACCAGGCCCATGCCCGCCATCAGGCCGAGGACGAGCAGGCCCGACAGGGTCGGGGCGGCGCCGGTGATCAGCTTGCTGAGGAAGTACGCGATGAGCGTCGCCAGGATGAAGGCGATGCCACCCATGGTGGGCGTACCGCGCTTGCTGTGGTGCTCGCGCGGGCCGTCGTCACGGATGTACTGGCCGTAGCCCTTGCGGGCCAGCAGCTTGATGAGCAGCGGGGTGCCGACCAGGGTCAGGAAGAGACCGATGACACCCGAGAAGAGGATCTGCTTCATCATCGGGCATCAGCCCCGCCCTGTACGTCGTCGAGGAGAGCCTGCGCAACGCTCTCCAGGCCCACCGACCTGGACGCCTTCACGAGCACGACGTCTCCCGGGCGCAGCTCGCTGCGCAACAGGTGGACCGCCGCCTGTGCGTCGGACACGTGCACCGACTCCTCACCCCACGAACCCTCGTTATAGGCGCCCAGTCGCAGCCAGGACGCTTCCCTGCCCCCGACTGCCACGAGCTTGCTGACGTTGAGCCGGACGGCGAGCCGTCCGACCGCGTCGTGCTCGGACAGCGCGTCGTCGCCGAGCTCGGCCATCTGGCCGAGCACCGCCCACGTACGACGCCCCTTGCCCATGGCCACCAGGGCGCGGAGAGCCGCGCGCATGGACTCGGGGTTCGCGTTGTAGGCGTCGTTGACGATCGTGACGCCGTCCGGGCGCTCGGTGACCTCCATCCGCCAGCGGGACAGGGTGCCCGCCTCGGAGAGCGCGAGGGCGATCTCCTCCACGGACATGCCAAGGTCGTGGGCGACGGCGGCCGCAGCGAGCGCGTTCGACACGTGGTGCTCACCGTACAGGCGCAAGGTCACTTCGCTGCACCCGGAGGGTGTGCGAAGGCTGAAGGAGGGGCGGCCGTTCTCCGTGAGACGGACGTTCTCGGCACGAATGTCGGCTTCGGCGGCTTCTCCGAAGAGCAGCACCCTCGCCTTCGTGCGCGAGGCCATCGCCTTCACCAGCGGATCGTCGGCGTTGAGGATCGCCGTGCCGTCGGCGGGGAGCGCCTCGACCAGCTCGCCCTTGGCCTGCGCGATCTGCTCGCGGCCGCCGAACTCGCCGATGTGCGCGGTCCCGACGTTGAGGACGAGGCCGACCTTCGGGGGCGTCAGGTCCGTCAGGTAGCGGATGTGGCCGATGCCGCGGGCGCCCATCTCCAGGACGAGGAACTGGGTCTCGTCGGTGGCGGAGAGGGCGGTGAGCGGCAGCCCGATCTCGTTGTTGAGCGAGCCGGGGGTGAAGACCGTGGGGGCCTTGCTCCGCAGCACCTGGGCGATGAGGTCCTTGGTGCTGGTCTTGCCGGCCGAGCCGGTCAGCGCGACGAGGGTGGCGCCGAGCCGGGCCACGACGTGCCGGGCGAGTGCGCCGAGCGCCGCCGTGACGTCGTCGACGACGATGGCCGGCGCGCCCACGGGCCGGGTGGCCAGGACCGCGACGGCGCCCCGGGCGACCACGTCGGCGGCGTAGTCGTGGCCGTCCACGCGCTCACCGGCGAAGGCCGCGAACAGGCTGCCGGGCTCCACCTCGCGGGAGTCCCTGACCACCGGTCCGGTGACCCGGACCCGCGGATCCGGTATGTCGTACGTCTGCCCGCCGACGACTGTGGCGATCTCGGCGAGGGAGAGGGCGATCACAACTTCATCCCTGGGTCTGCTCGATGGCTTCGCGAAGCACCAGGCGGTCGTCGAAGGGACGCACCACCCCGGCGATGTCCTGTCCCTGCTCGTGGCCCTTGCCGGCGACGAGCACGGTGTCGCCGGGCTCGGCGCGCGCGACGGCGGCGGCGATGGCGGCGGCCCGGTCCTCGAAGACGGCGACGTCGGCGCGCTCGTGGGCGGGCACGTCGGCGGCGCCGGCGAGCATCGTCGCGAGGATCGCGAGGGGGTCCTCGGAGCGGGGGTTGTCGGAGGTGAGGATGGCCGTGTCGGCGAACCGCGCGGCGGCGGCGCCCATCGGCATCCGCTTGGTGGTGTCCCGGTCGCCGCCGCAGCCGAGCACGATGTGCAGCTTGTTCTCGGTGACCTTGCGCAGCGCCTTGAGGACGGACTCGACGGCGTCGGTCTTGTGGGCGTAGTCGACGACGGCGAGGTAGTCCTGGCCGGCGTCCACCCGCTCCAGGCGGCCCGGGACGCCCGGCACGGCGGCGACGCCGTCGGCCGCGGTCTGCGGGTCGATCCCGGCGACGGCGAGGGTCACGATCGCGGCGAGGGTGTTCGCGACGTTGAAGGGGCCCGGCAGCGGCGCCTCGGCGGTGATCCGCTCGCCCTTGGGGCCGACGACGGTGAGCGTCGAGCCGAGCTGGCCGACCTCGACGTCCTCGGCGCGCCAGTCGGCGTCGGGGTGGCCCTCGGCGGAGAAGGTGACGACGGGGACCTCGGACTCGTCGATGAGCCGGCGGCCGTACTCGTCGTCGTAGTTCACGACGCCCTGCTTGCTGCGTGCGCGCGTGAACAGCTGCGCCTTCGCCTGGAAGTAGTCCTCCATGTCCCGGTGGAACTCCATGTGCTCCGGGCTGAGGTTGTTGAAGACGGCGACGTCGAAGACGCAGCCGTCGACCCGGCCGAGCACGAGGGCGTGGCTGGAGACCTCCATGGCGACGGCCTCGACGCCGCGCTCGCGCATGACCGCGAACAGCGCCTGGAGGTCGGTGGCCTCGGGGGTGGTCCGCTCGGACTTGATCCGCTCGTCGCCGATGCGCATCTCGACCGTGCCGATGAGCCCGGTGGAGCGCACGGTCCGCAGACCGCCCTCGACCAGGTACGCGGTCGTGGTCTTCCCGGACGTGCCGGTGATGCCGATCTGGAGCAGGTCGCGGCCGGGGTGGCCGTAGAGGGTGGCGGCCAGCTCGCCCATGTGTCCGCGCGGGTCGTCGACGACGAGCGCGGCGAGCCCGGCGGCGGCGACGCGGTCGGCGCCGGCCGGGTCGGTGAGCGCGGCGACGGCGCCGAGGCTCGCGGCCTGCGCGGCGAAGTCGGCGCCGTGGGCGCGGGCTCCGGGCAGGGCCGCGTACAGGTCGCCGGGGCGAACCGCACGGGAGTCATGGGTGATGCCGGTGACCTCGACCGTGGCCTGGGGTGCGGCGACGCCCAGCTGACCAGCCAGTTCCGCGAGGGGTGCGGCGGTGATCTCGGCCGGTCGCGGCGGCCCGGGATATGTCACGGGTGCGCCCTTCTGGGTGGTTTGGGACTGATCAGCGTGTGGCACGGCGGTGAGCGTACCGGGCCGGGCCCGCCCTGGGCGAAGCGAGGGGCGTGGCGCGGGCCGGTTCCCTGGATCGGGGGTGATGGTTGTCACGGGGTCTTCAGGCTGTCTTCACGGTGTGGAGTGATCATGGTCACGGCCGGTCGGGCCGGTTCCCGCCCGTCATGGCTGGAAAGAGACGGGCAGCTTCGCGGACTTGGCGCCCGTGGGCGGCACTTGGAGGGTCTTGAGGGCGAACTCCATGACCTTCTTGTAGATCGGCCCGCAGATCTGGCCGCCGAAGTAGCTCCCCTTCGTGGCGTTCTGGATCGCGCAGTAGACGGTCAGGCGCGGCTTGTCGGCGGGCGCGAACCCGGCGAACGACGACGTGTAGCCCTTGTAGCGGCCGGTGGCCGGGTCCACCCGGTTGGCGGTGCCCGTCTTGCCGGCGACGCGGTAGCCGGGGATCCGGGCGGCGGTGCCGGTGCCCTCCACGTCGTCGACGACCGACTCCAGCATCTGGGCGACCGTCCGCGCCGTCTTCGTGCTGACGACCCGGGTCTGCTTGGGCTTGGGCGCCGGGACGAACTTGCCGTCGGCGCCGGTGGAGCCGCGCACCAGGGTGGGCTCGACCCGGACGCCGCCGTTGGCGATGGTCGAGTACACGGAGGCGGCCTGCATCGCGTTGATCGAGAAGCCCTGGCCGAAGGGGATCGTGAACTGCTGCGACGTCGACCACTTGTCCGCGGGGGCGAGGATGCCGGGCGTCTCACCGGGGAAGCCGAGGCCGCTCGGCGAGCCGATGCCGAACCTGCGCAGGTACGAGGAGAGGGTCCGGTTGGCCTCGGGCTGCGTCCTGCCGAGCTGGCCGGTGGCCAGGATGGTGCCGATGTTGCTGGACTTGGCGAGCACGCCGTTGAGCGTGAGGTGCCAGGTCTCGTGATCGATGTCGTCCTGGAAGAGACGGTCGCCGCGGTGCAGCCGGTTGGGCACGGTGACGTGGGTCAGCGGGGTCGCCGCGTTCTCCTGGAGGACCGCCGCCATCGACATCACCTTGGCGGTCGAGCCGGGCTCGTAGGCGTCCTGGAGCGCCGCGTTGCCGAGCGCCGCCGGCCTGGCGCGGGAGAGGTCGTTCGGGTCGAAGCCGGGCGCGTTGGCCATGGCCAGCACCTCGCCGGTGCGGGTGTCCTGCACCATCACGTACCCGCGGTCGGCCCCGGACTTCTTGACCTGCTCGGTGATCGCGTCCTGCGCGGCCCACTGGATGTCCCGGTCG
Organism: Streptomyces sp. NPDC088785; assembly: GCF_044750685.1. Taxonomy (NCBI): domain Bacteria; kingdom Bacillati; phylum Actinomycetota; class Actinomycetes; order Kitasatosporales; family Streptomycetaceae; genus Streptomyces; species Streptomyces sp. NPDC088785. Next base: position 663,493 of record NZ_JBIVKH010000002.1, on the reverse strand, counting down.
ATGGTCAGTTCGACGTCGGAGCCGGACACCGCGGGCTGCTCGGTGCTGCCGGCCGTCGGCACCTGCCGGCCGCCGGACTGCGCGTACCGGATCTTGCCGTCCTTGCCGGTGAGCTGCTTGTTGAGCTGCTGCTCGACCCCGCCGCCGCCCTTGCCGTCGGCGTTGACCCAGCCCAGTATCCCGGCGGCGAGGTCGCCGTTGGGGTACACGCGCTTGCTGCTGGGGTCGGCGAGGACGCCGGAGAGCACGCTCGCCTCCCGGCCCTCGGCGTTGGCCTTCTCGTTCAGGGTGGACCTGAGGTCCTTGATCTGGTTCCAGACCTGCGGCGTCTGCCGCGCGGCCAGCCGCACGTACCGGGTGTTCCTGGTCTTGAGCCGCTCGGTGAGGGTGGCGGCGTCGACCCCGACGATCGGCGAGAGGAGCGCCGCCGCCTGCTCGGGGGCGTCCGGGACCTTGGTGGCCTTCGGGGTGAACATCGTCGGGTCGGCGGTGATGTCGTACGCGTCCACGCTCGTCGCCAGCGCGACGCCGCTGCGGTCGGTGATCTGCCCGCGCTCGGCGGCGATCGTGTGGCTGACGTAGCGATTGAGCTGCGCCTTGGCCGCGTACGTGCTCGCGTCGACGCCCTGCACCTGGAGGAGCCGCACGGTGAAGACCATGAGGACGAGCGTGAGGCCCAGGCTCACCATCCGCAGCCGGGGCCGCGGGCTGCCCAGGCGCAGTGGGGTGGAGGTCTTGGGACGGGCGGGGCGCGCGCGCCCCGCGGCGGGGCGCGCGCCGGGGCCGGGGCGCCGCGGGGCTCCGGGCCTGGCGGTTCGGTCGGGGCGCGCGGGTCCCGGGACGCGACGGCGCGGAGGCTGCCTGTCGCTCATGACGTCACCTGCCGGAGCTGGAAGGGGCGGGGGCGGTGGGCGTGGGGGGCCGGCCGGACGCGTCGGCGGAGGCCGTGGCGGGCGCCGCCGGGCCACCGGTCGGGGTGGTGCTCGGGGTGGTGCTCGGGGCCGTCGGCTCGGCCTCCGGCGGGCGGGGCGCGGGCTGCCGGGGCGGCACGGGCAGCGAGGCCGGGCTGGGCAGGCCGCGGACGCCGCCGTCGGGGCCGAGGAACGCGGGGTCGCCGCCGGCGACCATGCCGAGTTCCCGGGCGCGGCGCTGGAGGGCGTCGGGCGCGGAGTAGGAGTCGACCTCGCGCTGGAGCTCCTGCTCGTCGTCGGTCAGCTCGGTGGTCTGCTTCCTGAGCTTGGTGAGCTTGAACGATCCTTCGTTGAGCGAGGAGTTCAGCATCAGCAGCGTGATGAGACCGCCGCCCAGCAGCAGGACGACGAGGAGGACGAACGGCGTGCGGGCGGCCTGGGAGCCACCGGAGGGCGTGCCGGGCAGGAAGCGCGCCAGCCGCGCCGCCCGGCCGCGTGCTCCGCCGGGCGGGCCGCTGGAACTGCGGGAGCCCCTGGCTCCCTCGGGCTTCCTGGTTCCCTGCGCGTCACTCTTGGTGCTCATGCCCACCCCTTCACGCGCGCGTGTCTCACTCGACCGTCATCCGTTCACGTCCTCGCGGATCCGCTGCGCACCCCGCAGCCGCGCCGGGGCGGCCCGGCGGTTCTCGGCGACCTCTTCCTCCGTGGGGAGTTCGGCGCCGCGCGTGAGGAGTTGCAGGCGGGGCTGGTACTGCTCGGGGACGACCGGCAGTCCGGGCGGTGCGGTGGTGGCCGCGCCCGCCGAGAAGACCTGCTTGACCAGGCGGTCCTCCAGCGAGTGGTAGGACAGCACGGCGATCCGGCCGCCGACCGCGAGCGCCTTCACCGCGGCCGGCACGGCCCGCTCCAGGACGCTCAGCTCGCCGTTGACCTCAATGCGCAGGGCCTGGAAGGTGCGCTTGGCCGGGTTGCCGCCGGTGCGCTTGGCGGCCTGCGGCAGCGCGTCCCTGATCAGCTCGACGAGCCGCGCGCTGTTGTCGAACGGCTCCTTCTCGCGCTCGCGCACGACGGCCGAGACGATCCGCTTGGCCTGCTTCTCCTCGCCGTACTGGCGCAGGATGCGCACCAGTTCGCCCGGCGGGTAGGTGTTGAGGACCTCGGCGGCGCTCATCCCCGTCGTCTGGTCCATGCGCATGTCGAGCGGCGCGTCCTGGGCGTACGCGAAGCCGCGGTCGGCCTCGTCGAGCTGCATGGAGGAGACGCCGAGGTCGAACAGGACGCCCTGGACGCGCGGGATGTCCAACCGCTCCAGGACCTCGGGCAGTTCGTCGTAGACGGCGTGCACCAGCGTGGCGCGGTCGCCGAAGGGGGCCAGGCGCTCGCCCGACAGGCGCAGCGCCTCCTTGTCGCGGTCCAGCGCGACGAGCCGGCAGGCGGGGAAGGTGCTGAGCAGGGCCTCGCTGTGGCCGCCGAGGCCGAGCGTGCAGTCGACGACGACCGCGCCCGGCTGCGCCAGCGCGGGGGCCAACATGTCCAAGCAGCGCTGGAGCATGACCGGGACGTGTCGCTGACTCAAGAGGCCCTCTCAGGTCCGGCGGGCCGGCGCGGACGCACCACTGGGTCCCCGCCCGCTCGTGAAGGGGATGGTGGTCCGTCGGCGCCGGGGAAGTGACGCCGGCCGACCGGAGCGGGAGGAGGCCGAGCCGTACGTACGCGCCGCGCACGCGGGGAGCGTCCGGCGGCGCCGGGATCTCCGTGTTGCTTCGTTCATGGGGTTCGGCGTCACTTTAGTCCACCGTGTCCCCCGGTCAATCAACCGGCCTGCGCGTCGCGGACCGCTTCCCGGGGAACCGGTCCCTCCCCCCGACATCACCCGAATTCACCTGTTCGGAGGAGGTCCGCGCCCGCTGTGGGTTAGCTCACAACAAGCTGCGATGGCGTTCTTTGTCCCCTCTCACAGCAGGCCACGCACGCCGGTGACCAGTAACGTCGACACCATGACGACTTCCGCATCCCTCCCCTCCGAAGGCGCCATACCGGCCGACGGCACCGTGACGGACCGCCTGGTCGAGGCGAACGGCGAGTACGCCGAGGCGTTCACCGATCCCGGCATGGACGCCCGCCCCGTGTTGCGGGTCGCCGTGGTGGCGTGCATGGACGCGCGCCTGGACCTGCACAAGGCGCTCGGACTCCAGCTCGGCGACTGCCACACGATCCGCAACGCGGGCGGCGTGGTGACCGACGACGTGATCCGTTCGCTCACCATCAGCCAGCGCGCCCTCGGCACCCGCAGTGTGGTCCTCATCCACCACACGACGTGCGGCCTCGAGTCGCTCACGGAGGAGTTCCGGCACGAGCTGGAGCTGGAGGTGGGACAGCGCCCGAGCTGGGCCGTCGAGGGCTTCCGCGATGTCGACCAGGACGTGCGGCAGTCGATAGAGAAGGTGCGCACCTCGCCCTTCCTCCTGCACACCGACGACATCCGCGGCTTCGTCTTCGACGTGAAGACCGGGCGGCTGCGGGAAATCACCCCGGCCTGACCCGGCGCGGGAGCGGACGGCCGCCGGGCCGTCCGCTCAAAAGGTCGTAAGCCCCGACATATCGCGGCCAGTTGTCCACAGGCGAGTGACACGAACCGGTAACGCCAACAAGAATGCGGTTGTGACACCGGCGCGAGCGTCCGAACTGCTCGCGCGTGGTGTCCGTGTTCGGGGTGGGCCGGTCCGCGTCACAGAGCGTCGGCCCGGAGAGTACGGGGCCGAGGAGGGCCGGGTGACGACCTATGACGATCGAGCGAGCCTCACTGATCTGACCACCACCGCGGAGCGGGTCCGCAGGTCGGTGGAGGGTGTGATCGAGGGCAAGCCGGAGGTCGTACGGCTTTCGCTGACGGTGCTCCTCGCGGAGGGGCACCTGCTCATCGAGGATGTGCCGGGCGTCGGCAAGACGATGCTCGCGAAGGCGCTGGCCCGGTCCATCGACTGCTCGGTGCGCCGCATCCAGTTCACCCCCGACCTGCTGCCGTCGGACATCACCGGCGTGTCCATCTGGGACCAGCAGCGGCGGGACTTCGAGTTCAAGCCGGGCGCGATCTTCGCCCAGATCGTGATCGGCGACGAGATCAACCGCGCGTCGCCGAAGACCCAGTCCGCGCTCCTGGAGTCCATGGAGGAGCGCCAGGTCACCATCGACGGCAAGACCTACGAACTGCCCAGCCCCTTCATGGTGGTGGCGACGCAGAACCCGGTCGAGATGGAGGGCACGTATCCGCTGCCCGAGGCCCAGCGCGACCGCTTCATGGCACGGGTCTCCATCGGCTATCCGAGCCCGGAGGCCGAATTGCAGATGCTGGACGTGCACGGCGGGGTGTCGCCGCTCGACGACCTCCAGCCGGTGGCGCACGCGCACGACATCGTGAAGCTGGTGGACGCGGTGCGCACGGTGCACGTCGCCGACGCCGTACGGCGCTACGCGGTGGACCTGGTCGCCGCCACCCGCACCCACCCCGACCTCAGACTCGGCGCCTCGCCGCGCGCGACGCTGCACCTGCTGCGCGCCGCCAAGGCGTCGGCGGCCCTCAGCGGACGCGAGTACGCGCTCCCGGACGATGTGCAGGCGCTGGCCGTGGCGGTCCTGGCACACCGCCTGCTGCCCACCGCGCAGGCGCAGTTGAACCGGCGCACGGCCGAGCAGGTCGTCCTGGACATCCTCCAGCGCACCCCGGTCCCGGCCGCCGACACCCGCACCCCCCAGCAGGGGTACGCCCACCCGGCGCCCCCGCTGTACGGCGAGCAGTCGCCCGGCACCCGGAGGCCCTGATGACGGCCGGGGGGTACCACACGGCCGACCCCGGGGGCGGGTTCGCGGACGGCGACGCGACGAACGACAAGGGGGACAAGAGCGGCCTGCGCACGGCGCTGTCCGGTCTGACCACCCGCGGCCGTTCGTTCCTCGCCGCCGGTATCGCCGCGGCCATCTGCGCGTACGTCCTGGGGCAGAGCGATCTGCTCCGGGTCGGACTGCTGCTCGCGGCGCTCCCCCTGGTCTGTGCGGGCGTGCTGTACCGCACCCGCTACCGGGTCGCCGGCCGCCGCCGCCTGTCCCCCGCGCGCGTGCCCGCGGGTTCCGAGGCGCGGGTGCACCTGCGCATCGACAACATCTCCCGGCTGCCCACCGGCCTGCTGATGCTCCAGGACCGGGTGCCCTACGTGCTCGGTCCGCGGCCCCGCTTCGTGCTCGACCGGGTCGAGGCGAGCGGCCGCCGCGAGGTGTCCTACCGGGTCCGCTCCGATCTGCGCGGCCGCTATCCGCTGGGCCCGCTCCAGCTGCGCCTGACCGACCCGTTCGGCATGTGCGAGCTGACCCGGTCCTTCTCGGCGTACGACACTCTGACGGTGATCCCGCGCGTGGAGCCGCTGCCGCCGGTGCGGCTGGCCGGGGAGGCCAAGGGGTACGGGGACGGGCGGCAGCGCTCGCTCGCGCTGGCCGGCGAGGACGACGTGATCCCCCGCGGCTACCGCTACGGCGACGACCTGCGCCGCGTCCACTGGCGCTCGACCGCGCGCTACGGCGAGCTGATGGTGCGCCGCGAGGAGCAGCCGCAGCGGGCCCGCTGCACGGTGCTGCTCGACACGCGCGACGGCGCCTTCCAGGGCGCGGGCCCCGACGCGGCCTTCGAATGGGCGGTGTCCGGCGCGGCCTCCGTCCTGGTCCACATGCTCGAACGGGGCTTCTCGGTCCGGCTGCTGACCGACACCGGCAACTCGGTGCCGGGCGAGGGCAGCGACGGGTTCGCGGGCGCCAGCCAGGAGTCGGCGGACGCCGCGGGCCTGATGATGGACACCCTCTCCGTCGTGGACCACTCGGACTCGGTGTCGCTGTCGGCCGCGTACGACGGGCTGCGCGGCGGTAACGAGGGCCTGCTCATCGCCTTCTTCGGCGACCTCGACGAGGAGCAGGCCGCCGTGGCCGCCAAGATGCGGCAGCGCAGCGGCGGCGCGATCGCCTTCCTGCTGGACAGCGAGACCTGGTCGCACGGCGGCGCGGCCCCGGCCGGGCGCTGCGCCGAGCGGCAGCGCATGCTCCAGGACGCGGGCTGGACGGCGGTCGCCGTACCGGCAGGCGCGCCCCTGGTGGAGGCGTGGCGGCAGGCGGACCACGACCGTTTCGGCACGAGCACGGCAGGTATGAGCGGCGCGGGGGGCTGGTCATGAGCGGTGGAGCCCGACTGTCGATCTGCGCGACCCTGGCGACGTTCCTGGCCTCCTGCTCGCTGCTGCCCCTGGTCGACCGGTCGGCCTGGCTGCTGGAGGCGGCGGTCCTGCTGACGATCCAGGCGGCGGTGGGCGCCGCGGCCCGCAGGGTGCCGCTGGCCCGGCCGCTGACGATCGCGGTGCAGGCGCTGGTGTCGCTGCTGCTGCTCACCCTGACGTTCGCGCGCGAGCAGGCGGTCGCCGCGATCGTCCCCGGCCCGGACGCCTTCCGGTACTTCGGGCTGCTCCTGGAGTCGGGCGGCGACGACGTCGGCCGGTACGCCATCCCGGCGCCGGTGTCCGACGGCATCCGGCTGATGCTGGTGGGCGGCGCGCTGGTGATCGGGCTGGCGGTGGACGCGCTGGCGGTGACCTTCCGCAGCGCGGCCCCGGCCGGGCTGCCGCTGCTCGCGCTGTACTCGGTGGCCGCCGGGCTCTCCGAGGGCGGCGCCGACTGGCTGTGGTTCGTCCTCGCGGCCGGCGGCTATCTGGTGCTGCTGCTCGCCGAGGGGCGCGACCGGCTCTCGCAGTGGGGGCGGGTCTTCGGCGGCACCGGACGCGGGGTCGGCAGCACGCCGGTGGCCGACGGCCCGGGCGCCGCGACCGCCCCGGTGCGCACCGGGCGGCGGATCGGCGTGGTGGCCCTGGGCATCGCGCTGGTGGTGCCGCTGGCGCTGCCCGCACTGGACGGCGGCGTGCTCGGCCCGGCGGGGTCGGGGGCGGGGTCGGGCTCGGGCGGCGGGGGCATGATCTCCGCGGTCAATCCGCTGGTCTCGCTCCAGAACAGCCTGAACCAGCCGGAGGACCGCACGGTCCTGACGTACCGGACCAACGCCGAGCAGTCCTCGGAGATGTATCTGCGGATCGTCTCCCTCGACGAGTTCGACGGCACCACCTGGCGCCCGTCGGTGCGCAGCATCACCGACGTCCCCTCGACGCTGCCGAACCCGCCGGGCCTCGGACCGGACATCCGCAGGACCGAGGTCCAGACGAACATCAAGGCCGCCGACTGGTACACCCAGAACTGGCTGCCGATGCCGTACCCCGCCTCGCAGGTGCGGATCGACGGGCACTGGCGGTTCGAGGAGGTCGGCCGGACCCTGGTGGGCGACCGCGGGCAGACCACGCGCGACGAGCAGTACAGCGTGAAGAGCCTGGTCGTGCAGCCGACGGCCCAGCAGCTGGCCAACGCGGGCCGGCCGCCGGAGAGACTCGCGCGGGAGTTCACGAAGGTGCCCGCGTCGCTGCCCGACGTGGTGAACCGGACGGCGCTGCGGATCACGCAGGGCGCGACGAACAACTACGAGCGCGCGGTGAAGCTCCAGAACTACTTCGCGGTCGACGGCGGGTTCACGTACAACACCGAGGTGCAGGCGGGCAGCGGTTCGGCGGCCATCGTCCGGTTCCTGAAGCAGAAGGAGGGCTTCTGCGTCCACTTCGCCTTCTCGATGGCGGCGATGGCGCGGACGCTGGGCATCCCGGCCCGGGTCGCGGTCGGCTTCACGCCGGGCTCGGCCGGGGGCGACGGGACGTACACGGTGGGGCTGCGGGACGCGCACGCCTGGCCCGAGCTGTACTTCGAAGGGGTCGGCTGGACCCGCTTCGAGCCGACGCCGACGCGTGGCTACACCCCGGAGTACACGCAGGACGACACGCCGGCCGACGGTTCGTCCGTCTCGACGGCGCCCACCGAGTCCGCCTCGGCGGCGACGTCCTCGGCGCAGCCGTCGGCGTCGGAGAGCTGCTCGGCGCAGCAGCGCAAGGAGGACGGGTGCGCGAGCACGGCCCCCGCGCTGGTGACCGGCGGGTCGGACGACGGGCCGCCGCTCGGCACGATCCTGCTGGTGGCGCTCGCGGCGCTCCTGGTGCTGCTGGTGCCGCTGCTCCCGCTGCTGTGGCGGCTGCGGGTCCGGGCGCTGCGCCTGGGGTCGGGGGGCCGCACCGACGCCGGTGTCGCGGGGCGCACCCTGGCGGCGTGGCAGGAGCTCACGGACACGGCGTGGGACCACGGCATCGCGCCGGACGACTCGCTGACCCCGCGCGGGGCGGCGGCCCGGATCGTGCTGCTCGGGCGGCTGGACGCGCCGGCCGCGGATGCGGTGGGGCGGGTGGCGGCGGCGGTGGAGCAGGTGCTGTACGCGCCCCGGCCGCAGCCCGCGTCGGGTCTCGGCGACGACGTGCGGCGGGCGCACGCCGCGCTGCACGCCGCGGTGAGCCGGTCGGCGCGGCTGCGGGCGACGCTCGTGCCGCGCTCGGCCGTCCGGGTGGTGTGGGCCCTCGGCGAGCGCCGGTCACGGTTCACGGCGGGGCTGCGGGCGCGCTGGGGCGCGGGCCGTTCCCGGCCGACCGGTCAGGAGAGCTGACGCACGGAGCGTGCCGCGAAGGCGCCGGCCCCCGCGGGGGCCGGCGCCTTCGCTCGTCGTACGGGGGCGTGGTGCGGGGGCGTGGTGCAGGGGGCGCGGGCGTGGGCCGGGACGCACAAAGGGTGACCGCGGCTCGCGGTCACCCTTCACACACGTACGTCCCTGGAACGGTCCGCGTCGCACCCGGAGGTGGTCAGCGGGCGCCGCCCTGTTCGTCCCGGCGGCGCTGCCAGCGCTCCTCGATGCGGTGCATCATCGACCGCTTCGGTTTGCCCTGGCGCCGGGCCGCTGTGCCTCCCGGCACGGCTCCCGCCGGCTGTTCTCCCGGCTTGGGCGCTTTGCGCCAGCCGGTGACAGCGAGCACCGCGCATCCCAGCATGACGAGGAATCCCACCACGCTGATCCAGATCCGGTTCGCGACCATTCCAGCCATGAGGAGCGCGATACCCACAAGGAAGCCGGCCACCGCCTGGTAGACCCGACGTCGGGTATACGTACGCAGCCCGCTTCCCTCAAGCGCTGTCGCGAACTTGGGATCTTCGGCGTACAGCGCTCGCTCCATCTGCTCGAGCATGCGCTGCTCGTGCTCCGAGAGCGGCACGGAGTCCTCCTCATCGTGCAGTCGCCGGGGCGACCGGGGGTCCCCTTCAGGATAGGCAGGGAATCGCCCCCGTGAAACCCGCCCCTCTACGCCAACTTCACCATTCCGGACCGCATCACGCCGCTCCGGCCTCCTGAGGCGTCATTCCCCGGTGGCCGTCCCGTCATGCCGGGCGGTCTCCCCCGATCATACGGCGCCGGGCGCCGGAGCGGGGGGCCTGTGGCGTACTCCGTCTGCCGCTGCGCCGCTGATCAGCGGTGCGACGTGCCGGTCGCTCAGGCCCCGTCCTGCGCGTGCTTCTCACCCAGCACGTGCAACTGGGTCGCCACGGCGTGGAAGGCGGGCAGCTCGGCGGCGGCCGCCTCCAGCTTGAGCAGTTCCTGAAGGGCTCCCGGCTCGGTGTCCACCAGGGCTCCGGGGACCTGGTCGGCGAAGACCCGGACGCCGTGCACGGCGGCGACATCCACGCCCGTGCCGGCGACCAACCGGGTGAGCTGCTCGGCGGTGAAGCGGCGGGGCACCGGGTCGGCGTCGCCCCAGCGGCCCGCCGGGTCGTCGAGCGCCTGCCGGGCCTCCTTGAAGTGACCGGCGAGGGCGCGGGCGAGCACGGCGCCGCCGAGGCCCGCGGCGAGCAGGCTGAGCACACCGCCGGGACGCAGCGCGCCCACGGCGTTGCGCACGCCCTCCTCGGGCTCCTCCACGTACTCCAGGACGCCGTGGCACAGCACCGCGTCGTAGCCGCCCCGCTCGACGACGTCGAAGAGTCCGGAGACGTCGCCCTGGACGCCGCGCACGCGGTCGGCGACGTCCGCCTCGGCGGCGCGGCGCTCCAGTGCGAACAGTGCGTTCGGACTGGGGTCGACGACGGTGACGCGGTGGCCGAGGCGGGCGACCGGCACCGCGAAGTTGCCGCTGCCGCCGCCGGTGTCGAGGACGTCGAGCGCCTGGCTCCCCGCGGCCTTGGCGCGCCGGTCGAGGGCCGCCTTGAGGACCTCCCAGACCACGGAGGTGCGCAGCGAGGCGCGGGGGCCGAAGGGGTCGGAGCGCTGCGACGTCGACTGCGGCTGCGGACGGGAGGCGGGCGGGTGAGTCGGGTCCGACACTGCAGGTGACTCCTCGGCGCGGCTCCGGCCGACGGGCGGAGCGTGAACTGGTGCGGGCGCCTCCACCCTAATGGCCCCGGCCACGGGAGCTCGCCAGTGCTCACCCGGCGTCGGACACGGTCCGCTCCTCGCCCTCCCGGCGGGGTCCCGGCAGGACCGGCTGGAGGACGAGCATCCGCTCGACGAGGCGCAGGAACATCGCCACGTCGCGCAGCAGGTCGTCGGCGTCGCGGGCGCCGGCCGCGCCGCGGATGCCCGCCTCGGCGCGGGCGCGGCGGGTGGCCCCGGAGGCGAAGAGGGCGCTCCACTCGGCCAGCTCGGGAGCTATCTCGGGGAGCACCTCCCAGGCGCTGCGGATCCGGGCGCGGCGCCGGGGGGTGTCCTCGGGGCGGCCGCGGGCGGCGAGGACGGCGGCGGCGGTGCGCAGGGCGGCGAGGTGGGCCGTCGCGTACCGCTCGTTCGGTGCGTCGAGGGTCTCCGCCTCGTCGAGCCCCGCGCGGGCCTGGGCGAGCAGGTCGAGGGCGGCCGGCGGCGCGCCGGCCCGGCGCAGCACCGGGTGGACGTCGCTCGCCGGGCCGGTCGGTGAGGCAGGGCCGGTGGCGGCGCGGTGTCGTGCGGCCGCGGACGCGGTCGATGCGCGATGTCCAGCCATGACGAACCTCCTGTCATCTGTGTGACGGCGCAGTGGCCGTATGTGTCCATAGTGGAGGGACCCACTGACAATCCGTCCTGACCTGCACCTTTGCCTTGATCGGAGGTTCGGGTTAGCTTTTTGCACTGACCAGTCAGTTCAATTGGGGGAGGGTCATGGACGGGCCGCTGGGCGGGGCCGCCGTCACCGCCGCGGGGTTCGGGGTGAAGGGGCCGCGCGGCTGGGCCTTCCGGGACGTCGGGCTCGACGCGGCGCCGGGGTCGCTCGTCGCGGTCGAGGGGCCGTCCGGCAGCGGTCGCACCTGTCTACTGCTCGCGTTGACCGGTCGTATGCGCCCGGCCGAGGGTGACGCCCGGATCGCCGGTCTCGCGCTGCCCCGGCACATGGCGGCCGTGCGGCGGCTGAGCGCGCTCGCGCACGTGCCCGGGGTGACCGATCTCGACCCCGCGCTGACCGTCGCCGAGCACCTGCGGGAGCGGGCGCTGCTGCAACGCCGCTTCGACGGTCCGTGGCGCGCGCTGCCGCGCCCGCGCCGGGAGCGCGCGGCGGCGGCCCGGCGGCGGATCGACGACGCGCTGGCCGGCGCCGGGCTCGACCTCGACGCGCTGCCCAAGAAGGCCCGTACCGCCGTGCGCGACCTGGAGCGCGTGGAGGCGCTGCGGCTGTCCCTGGCCCTCGCCCTCATCGGCCGGCCGCGCCTGCTCGGTGTCGACGACACCGACCTGAAGCTCTCGGACCAGGCACGGGCCGGGGTGTGGGACCAGCTGCGGTCCGTCGCCGCCGCCGGCACCACGGTGCTCGCGGTGTGCGCCGAGGCCCCCGAGGACGTACTCACCGTGTCGACCGCCCCCGCGGGCACCGGCGATCCGTCCACGACCGACAAGGAGACGGCCGATGCGCTCGCCGAAGCTGGCCGCGCTTGAGCTGAGGCGCTTCGGCAGGGGGAGACTGCCGCGTGCCGCGCTCGTCGCGCTTCTGCTGCTGCCCCTGCTCTACGGCGCGCTGTACCTGTGGTCCTTCTGGGACCCCTACGGACGGCTCGACAAGATCCCCGTGGCGCTCGTCAACGACGACGAGGGGGCGAAGGCGGCCGGCAAGAGGATCGCCGCGGGCGACGACATCACGAAGGGGCTGTACGACAGCGACACCTTCCAGTGGCACGAGGTCGACTCCGCGCAGGCCGAGCAGGGCGTGGAGGACGGCAGGTACTACCTGTCGCTGACCATGCCGAAGGACTTCAGCCGGCGCATCGCGTCCAGCTCCGGGGACGCTCCCGAGACGGGCGCGCTCCAGGTGCGGACGAACGACGCGAACAACTACATCGTCGGGCAGATCTCGCGGACGGTGTTCTCCGAGGTGCGCTCGGCCGCGTCCACGCACGCCTCGCGCTCCTTCCTCGACAAGATCTTCATCTCCTTCTCGGACATCCACGACGCCACCAGGAAGGCGGCCGACGGCGCGGACGACCTCCGGGACGGCATCGGGAAGGCCGAGAAGGGCTCCGCGGACCTGGCGGACGGCCTCGCGGAGGCCAGGAAGGGCAGCGGCGACCTGACGCGCGGCCTGGCCCGGCTCGACCGGGGCGCCGGTGACCTGGAGTCCGGGTCCCGGCAGGTCGCCGACGGCACCCGCCGGCTGGCGGACCGGGTCGACGGCGCGGCCGATCAGGTGCTGCCCTTCCTGAGGGACAACAAGAAGGCGATCGGCGACACCGCGCGGCTCGTCTCCGACTCGGCGGCGGGCGTCCGGCGCCACCTGGACGACCTGGTACGGCTCGCCCCCACCGCCCGCAAGGGCGCGCACGCGGGGTCGGACCTCCTCGCCGCGGTCTACGACCGCCGCTGCGCGCGGGCGCCGCTCGACGACCCGGCCTGCCCGGACCTGAAGAAGGCGATGACGGCCGCCGCGGACGTCGCCACCGTCTCCGACGACCTCGACACCCTCGTCGAGGGCGGGAACGGCGACCTGGCGGCCATGGACCGGCAGCTGGCGACGCTCCAGGCGCAGTCCGCCGCCCTCGCCCGGCACGCCCCCACGCTCGACCGGGACGTCGAGAGGGCGGTCGCGCAGATCGACCGGCTCGACGAGGGCGCCGGGCGGCTCGCCGACGGCGCCCGGACGCTGCACGCCGGACTCGGCACGGCCGCCGCCGGCGCCGGCCGCCTCGACTCCGGGGTCGGCAGGCTGGAGAGCGGCGCCCAGGAGCTGCGGAGCGGCCTGTACCGGCTGGCCGACGGTTCGGGGAGGCTGGCGGGCGGGCTGCACGACGGCGTCGCGAAGATCCCCGACTACGGCACGAAGGCCCGCGACCAGCGCACCGGAGTGATGGCCGACCCGGTGCGGCTCGCCTCCCGGTCGCTGCACGAGGCGCCCAATTACGGGACGGGTTTCGCCCCGTACTTCATCCCGCTGTCCCTGTGGGTCGGCGCGATGGTCGCCTACATGCTGATCGCGCCGCTGAACCGGCGGGCGCTCGCCGTGGGCGCCTCGTCCTGGCGGGTGACGCTCGCGGGCTGGCTGCCCGTGGCCGCGCTCGGCCTGCTCCAGGTGGCGGCCCTGATGTCCGTCCTGCACTGGGCGCTCGGGCTCCAGATGCTGCACGCCGCGGGCACCATCGGCTTCCTGTGCCTGGTCACGGCCTGTTTCGCGGCCATCGTGCAGTGGCTGAACGCCCGCTTCGGCGCGGCGGGCCGCATCCTCGTCCTGGCCCTGCTGATGCTCCAGCTGACGTCGGCGGGCGGCACCTATCCGGTGCAGACCAGCCCCGGCTTCTTCAACGCCATCCACCCGTACCTGCCGATGAGCTACGTCGTGGAGGCGCTGCGCAGGCTGATCTCCGGCGGCGGGCTCGGGCCCGTGTGGCAGGCGTGCGCGGTGCTGGCGGCCTTCACGGCGGCCGCCCTCGCGCTCACCGCGCTGACCGCCCGGCGCAGGCAGGTGTGGACGCTGGACCGGCTGCACCCGGAGCTGAGCCTGTGAGCGCGCCCGTCGGACCGCCTGTGAGAATCAGGGGCATGGAAAGCAGCTCACGGCGCCAGGCCACCCGGCAGAAGCTCTACGAGGCCGCTGTCACCCTCATCGCGGAGCAGGGTTTCTCCGCGACGACGGTCGACGAGATCGCCGAGCGCGCCGGGGTGGCGAAGGGCACCGTCTACTACAACTTCGCCAGCAAGTCGGTCCTGTTCGAAGAGCTGCTGCGACACGGCGTCGGACTTCTGACCGCCTCCTTGCGGGACGCGGCGCGGAGGACGGCCGACCGGGGCGGCAGCAACGTCGACGCCCTGGACGCCATGATCCGCGCGGGCCTGGTCTTCATCGACGAGTACCCGGCCTTCACCCAGCTGTACGTCGCCGAACTGTGGCGCACCAACCGTGCCTGGCAGTCCACGCTCGCCGTGGTCCGCCAGGAGGCGGTGGCCGTCGTGGAGGGCGTGCTGCGCGCCGCCGTGGACAGCGGCGAGCTGAGCGGGGAGATCGACGTGCCGCTCACGGCGGCCGCCCTGGTGGGCATGGTCCTGGTGGCGGCCCTGGACTGGCAGGCGTTCCAGCCGGAGCGCTCGCTGGACGACGTGCACGCCGCGCTGTCGCTGCTGCTCCAGGGGCGGGTGGGCGGCGGCCAGCCGCTGACCGGGAGGGCGTAGGCCCGCGCCCGGCGCGGAACCACGCCGGAGCGCCGGTCCGGCAGGGCCTGTGATGGTCTCAGGCCTCACCGGACCGGCGCGTCCCCCGTCGTTCCCCCGTGGGATCCCCGTCGTTCCCCCGTCGGTTCTCCCTCGGTCCCCCGTGCCTCGCTCCCGCCCCGAAGAGCGAGAGGAGCGGCCCAGGACGCCGCTTCCCGTTCCGCCGCCCCGTGTCGGCGGTGCCGGTCACCGCGTCCCTTCCCGTGGCCTCCACTCTTCCGTCTACGCAGGTAGAACCCCATCCGCGCACCTACTCATCTCGTCGCCTAGGTACGGATACTCAGACCGGCGCGCCGGTCTGCCGGGTGTGCTGACCCGTCGGAACAGCGGGGGCGTCTGCGTTCGGGGCCATTTCTGTGCCTGCGGGGCACCGCGCTGACTTGGCGCCGACCTCTGAGATGCTGCCCGACCTCCCCCTGTGCGGTCATGCGCATGCCCGGTGATCCACCCGCTGCGAGCGCTGGTCGGAGCACGTCTGCCCGTGACTCACGCATGCGCTTCCATGCGAGTACGTGACTAGAGGCTCACCGCTCTTGTGGGGCGGGTAAGACGCTCCGTAACTTGCTGACCACACCAGACCGGAGGGGTCTCAGTGGCCGAACTACGCATGATCGCGGGCGGTTCGTGCAGGAGCGATGACGACGACAAGTGCGGCAACGGTGACTGCCCGACCGTGTACGAGACGCCGGAGCCCGGGATGTTGGCCATCCAGGGCTACGACGTGACCCACCCGACGCCCGGTGGCGAATCGGTCGTACTGGTCCCCGAAGAGATCCTGAAGGAGGCGGCCCGTGCCCGTGGATGGCTCTAGCCCCGTGCAGCTCGACGGCGACGCGTGGCAGGCGTACTTCCGCGACTTCAAGCGCTCCGCCTTCCGGCTCGAAGTGCACCAGACGTACGCCATGCCCGCCGAGGCTGACACGGTCCGCGACTTCCTCGCGGGAGCCGATAGGCCGGAGGGCTTCAACACCTCATGGCACCAGACGATCCAGGAACATGCGGCGGCCGGACGGTCCATGACGCGCGCCAAGATCGTGCGTCGACCGCTCACCTCGTACAGCCGATACCTGTTCGAGTGGTGCATCCCCGGAAACGTCTCCGCCGGAGAGGACTACCAAATAGTCGATCTGACCGATCGCCCGAACCCTGGACTCCCAGAACAAGACTTCTGGCTGTTCGACGAATCGACGGTCGTCCACCTCAACTACCGCCCCGATGGAACCCAGATCAATCGGGAACTGATCCAGGACCCGGACATCGGGAAGTATCTCGCCTGGCGGGATCTCGCCCTAGAAAGTGCCGTGCCGTTCAGTGCCTATCGAACCTGAGACACAAGCACGGGAGCGGAAGGATCTGGCGGAGGCCCTTCGGGGTCTCCGCCGCGCGTCCGGCCTCAGCGGAGAGCGCTTGGCGCTCCGCTGCAACATGAGTCAGACCAAAATCAGTCGGATTGAAACCGGCCGAGCACTGCCCACCGTGATTGACGTGGAGCGAATCCTTAAAGCTCTCGCAGTCCCCGACGAGGTGGCGGACGAACTTCTACGGTTGGCACGTCGAGCGAATGTGGATTACGCATCTTGGCGCGCATACGCCCGTGTGGGCCTCTATCACAAACAAGCCGAGTTGAAGGCACTTGAGTCCTCCTCGCGTGTGATGAGGCACTTCCTCCCAGCCGTCCCGACCGGCCTGCTGCACGTCCGCGAGTACGCCGTTGAGACGTTGACACCTATGGTGGACAGCGAGCCGGCCAGGGACGTCGCGAGAGCCGTACAGGCTCGCACAGACCGTCAAGCCATCCTGGATGACGCGTCCCGCTCCTTCTGGTTCCTGATGACCGAGCAGGCCGTGAAGTGGCAGCGGGCGAGCCCCGAAGCCATGGCGGCGCAGTGCGCGCACATGGCAGAGGTCAACAGAAAGTCCAACGTCGAGATCGGGGTAGTTCCGCAAGGAATACAGGTTCCCGGCACTCCCATGAACATCTTCGTCGTCTATGACGACCGCCTGGTGACAGTGGAACTGTTCTCCGGTGAAGTCGTGCTGCGCGACCCTCGGGATATCACTCAACACCTCGACCTGTTCGACTTGTTCTGGTCGCACGCCCTCACAGGTGATGCCGCTTCTGCGTTTCTTCATGAAGCCTCAGAGGCATTTATGCGTCAACGTGACTAGCGCTTCCTACGGTTCCATTGACACCTGATGATGGATTCATGACGAGCGAAGCGAAAGCACCGCATGGTTGGCGACGTGATCCGATCCCGAGCCGAAAGGCGTACCGGGATGGGGAGCACGCAGCCGACATGGAAATGACTCAGTTGCCCTTTGAGGCGGAGCTTTTGAGTGAGCGGCTTACCGACGCGGTAGGCGGTTCCCGCTCGATCACGCAATAACTCTTTCGCGGACACGCGACTTCCACCCGCTTCGGGTGGCGGACGGCCGCGCCTGCGGCCGTGCAGACGATCAGGAGGCACCGATCATGACCGACCTGTACTCGCTCGACATCAAGGGCGCCCGGTTCGTGAAGGCATGCGGCGGCAACACCCACCCCGACGGTGAGTCGTGCGCGACCCTCGCGAAGATCGGCCCGGACGGATGGGCGCTGGGTGACAGCAAGCGGCCTGACAAGGAGCCGCTTCGCTTCACCACGGCCGAACTGGACGCGGCCGGTGTCGACCCGGCCCGGTTCGGGCTCTCTGCCTGATCTTCTGCCTTCGACCGGTTCCCGTCCCCCTCCAACGGGCGGGGGCCGGCCGGACTCCATTCGCCCGTACTCCCCCGAAGGGGAACGACAGTTGCACCACCACGGGTATCTATGGACCGGCTACAAGATGCGGTTCGACGAGGAGGCTCTACGGCGGCCTCCCCATCCGGACCCTCCCCCGGCCGACGGTAGGCCGGAGCCGGCCCAGCGGCACAGGGAAGCGAAGGCGGAGTTCCCCGTAGTAGATCTGCCGCCGTTGGAAACGGCGTACTGGCTTGTCAAGCCGAGGAAGCTCGTCCGGGGCACATGGGAGGAACCGAAGGAGGCGGCAGAATGGCTTGGAGAACGGCTGACTGTTTACGCGGCCCGGTTCGACTCCGAGGCCGACCGCGACAGCGGGCGGCTGGCAATACTCATCGACTCCGCCGCCGAACGGCTCGGGTGGGGCGGGGACCTGTCTCACGGTTTCTACCTCGAACGGCCCTCGTTCCTGTCCCTGGCCCTGGTGAGTTGCTCTCCCAATCGCGCCATGCCGGACCTGGGCTGCCCGCTCGGTCGGTAGCACTCTCAGCACGGAAGCCCCGGCCCGTTTCGCGCGCGTCATGGAGACGGCCGGCACGTACGGCCATCCGACCCCGGATGCTCTGGATACAGCCGTATCGGTGCTCGATGGTGTGCTGCCTGCGGCATGATCAGAGGCATGGTGTCGACTTGTGCTGACCCCCGCACCCCTCTGACCAACGTCTCCGCAGGTCGGTGACCTTGTGAGTGTTCTCCCCCTGGTCTTCACCAGTGGCTGGGCGAGCGGCATCAACGCGTACGCGGTGGTCCTGCTGCTCGGTGTCTTCGGCGCGACCGGGCTGACCGACGAGGTGCCCGCGTCGCTGCAACGGCCCGACGTGCTGATCGTCGCCGGGGTGCTCTTCCTGTGCGAGGCCGTCGCGGACAAGATCCCGTACGTGGACTCGGTGTGGGACTCGGTGCACACCGTGATCCGGCCGGTGGCGGGCGCGGTCGTGGGCGCTCTGCTCGCCGGGCAGAGCGGTTCGCTGTCCGATCTGGCGGCGGGCGCGGTCGGCGGTTCGACGGCGCTCGCGAGCCATGCCGTGAAGGCCGGCACCCGGATGGCGGTCAACACCTCCCCCGAACCGGCGTCGAACTTCCTGCTGAGCACCGCCGAGGACCTCGGGGTGGCCGGCATCGTGACGTTCGCGATGTTCCATCCGGTGGCGGCCGCGGTGATCGCGGCGGTGCTGCTCGTGGCCGGGCTGGTGGTGCTCCTCTTCCTGATCAGCCGGATCCGCAGGTTCCTGCGCAGGCGGGCCCAGCGGCGCGAGGAGCGGCGGATCGCCCGCGAAGAGCCACCACCCCCGCCCTGACCTGGCGACGGCGTTGTCGGTGGCGGCCGCTACAGTCCCTGGCATGGCACGAATTGCGGTGATCGGCGCGGGGATGGGCGCCATGGCGGCGGCCGCCCGGCTGGCCGTGGCGGGCCACCGGCCGGTGGTCTTCGAGCGCGCGTCGACCCACGGCGGGGCGGTGGGCCGCCTGGAGCGCGACGGCTTCGCGTTCGACACGGGCCCGGGGCTGCTCCCGCTCCCGGCGGTCTACCGCGACCTGTTCGTCAAGACCGGCAAGGAGCCCTTGGCGGACCTGGTCGCTCTCACCCAGGTGGAGCCCGCGGCGCGGCACGTCTTCGCGGACGGCACGACGGCCGATCTGCCGAACGCCCGGCGTGCGGGGGTCGCCGAGGCGCTGGACGCGACGATCGGCGCGGGCTCGGGCGCCCGCTGGTCGGCGTTCATGGACCGTGCGCGGGAGGCGTGGGACCGCTCGCGCCGCCCCCTGCTCGAAGAGCCCCTGTGGCCGAACTGGGAGGTGCTGGCGGAGCGCGAGCCGTACCCGTCCGTGCCGCACAAGCGACTGCTGCGCAAGGCGCGGACCGCGGTCACGCTCGCCGACATCGGCGTCCTGGAGCTGGGCGGCGACCCGCGGCTCGTGGCGCTCCTGGAGAGCTACGCCCTCGGACACGGCCTCGATCCCCGTACGGCACCGGCGAGCGCCGCCGTGCTGCCGTACATGGAGCAGACGTTCGGCACCTGGGCGGTGACCGGCGGCCTGCGGGCCCTCGCCGACGCGGTGTACGCGCGCTGCCTGAAGCGCCGCGTCGAGTTCCGGTTCGGCACGGCCGTCACCCGGGTCGTGGTGGAGGACGGGCGCGCGGCGGGCGTCGAGCTGGCGGACGGGACGGTGGAGGCCGCCGATCTCGTGGTGGCCGGTGTCCCGCCCGGCGTGCTGGACGCCCTCGTGCCGGACCGTTCCGTGCGGGGCACGGTCCCGGCCCGCGCCGAGCGGGCCGTCCCCAGCCGTCTGACGGCGCATCTCGCCCTGCGCGGCGCCCGCCCCGAAGGCACCCCGCACCGCACGGTGGTGCACGGATCGGACCGGACCGCCGAGACGGCGTGGCTGTTCGACGGCGGCGCGTGGCCGGGCCGGCCGACGGTCACGGTGCTGCGCCCCGGCGACGCCGCGCAGGTGCCGGACGCGGAGCACGAGGCGGTGACCGTCACGGCGACGGTGCCGTCCGGCGCCCAGGTGTCCGACGCCGACGTCGAGTCGGTCCTCGCGGCGGCCGGGCGCGCCGTGCCCGGGCTGCGCGAGCGGCTGCTCTGGCACGAGATCCGCACCCCGCGCGACATCGCGGAGGCGACCGGCGCGGCCGGCGGCGCCGTGCCCGCGCCCGCGCTGGCGGCGGCCGGGGGCACGCTGCTCCACCCGGCGAACGGCACACCGCTGCCGGGGCTGCTGGCCGTCGGCGGCTGGTCGCATCCGGGCGGCGGGCTGCCGCACGCGGGCATGTCCGGCGCCCTGGTGGCCGGGCTGGTCGTGGAGGGGCCGCAGTTCCGCGGCTCGCAGTGAGCCGCGGGCCGGGGCCGGGGGCCCCGGCCGGTCAGTACCGGTACTGCTCCTGCTGGTAGCCGTTGTCGTACCCGTTGTTCGGGTCGTGCGGCGGGTACGTCGGATAGGGCTGCTCGGGCGGGAGTTCGCCGCCGTACTCGTCGCCGCCGCGCTGCTGCGGCACCCAGACACCGCCGGGCGGGGTCTCCCCGCCGTAGCCCGCGCCCGTCGCGTACGGGTCGCCGTACTGCTGCTGGCCGGTGGCGTACGGATCGCCGTACTGGGGCTGCTCGGGGTAGCTCTGCGCCCCGATGTAGGGGTCCGAGTACGGGGCCGCGTAGGGCTGCTGCTGCCCGGTGTCGTACCCGTAGCCGTTCTGGTCGTAGCCGTAGGACCCGGTGTCGTAGCCGTAGTTCTGCTGCGTGCCCTGGGCCGCCTGGTACTCGTGGTGGGCCTGGCGCGCCTCGTCGTAGGCGGCCTCGCTGTAGACGCCGTACTGGCCGGTGTCGTCCGGGATCGGCTCCGGGGCGTACACGGCGGCCGGCCCGGCCGCGCTCTGCGGCATCGGCGGGAAGTCGTCCGCCTCCGACGCGTGCTCGTCCTGCTCGTAGTCCAGGTCGGAGACCTCGGGGGCGGGGTCCTGCCGGACCGTTTCCCTCCTGCCGCGCCGGCCGCCCGTGGGCGCCTCGGCGGCCGGGGCGCTCTTGAGGGCCCAGCCGGAGGCGAAGCCGCGGCGGAACGACAGCGTGACGTAGGTCTGCCCGATCGCGAAGGCGATGGCGCCGAGCCCGATGACGTACACCGAGGGCATCAGGACGCCGAGGACCACCCCGAGGAAGCCGCCGAAGGCCAGCAGCCGCCAGCGCAGCCGTGCCTTGTACTGAAGCAGCACCTCACCGAGGAGCCACAGTGCCACCAGTCCGAACGCGATGTAGAGGACCGCCCAGCCCATGTACGCCCCTCTCGTACGGCCGCAGCCCCAGGTGGGAACGGCCCATCAGGCCCGCTGATCGTGCAGGCCCAGGTTCTCGTAGATTTCCAGCGTCGCAGTCGAGTTGTTGAGCGTAATGAAGTGCACACCCGGCACTCCCTCGTCAAGCAGCCGGGAGCAGAACTCGGTGGCGAACTCGATGCCAATGGAGCGTACAGCGGCCGGATCGTCTTTGGCTGTGAGGATCCGCTCTTTCAGCGCCGGGGGGAAGTCGGCGTTGCTGAGCCCGGGCAGGCGTTCGAGCATCCGCACGCTCGTCACGGGCATGCACTCGGGGATGATCGGGGTGTCGCAGCCCGCGGCGGCGACCTTGTCGCGCAGCCGCAGGTACTCCTCCGGGTAGAAGAACATCTGGGTGATCGCGTAGTCGGCGCCCGCCCGGCACTTGTCGACGAAGTGCCGCACGTCGGAGTCCCAGTCGTCCGAGCGCGGGTGCATCGCGGGGAAGGCGGCGACGCCCACGCAGAAGTCGCCGGACTCCTTGATCAGCTCGACCAGCTCGGCCGCGTACGTCAGGCCCTCGGGGTGCGAGACCCAGTCGCCCATCGGGTCGCCGGGCGGATCGCCGCGCACCGCCAGCATGTTCCTGATCCCGGCATCCGCGTACTGCCCGATGATGTTGCGCAGCTCGGCGACGGAGTGCTCGACGGCGGTGATGTGGGCGACCGGCGTGAGGGTCGTGTCGGCGACGATCTGCTCGGTCTCCCGGACGGTGCCCGCGCGGGTGGAGCCGCCGGCGCCGTACGTCACGGAGACGAAGTCGGGGGCGACGGCCTCGACCCTGCGCAGCGCGTTCCACAGGTTGCGCTCGCCCTTGGCGGTCTTCGGGGCGGAGAACTCGAAGGAGTACGTCGTCTTGCCCGGCGCGAGCATGTCGCGCACGGTGCGGGCACGATCAGTCCTGGTGGAGGGGGTACCTAGGGCCATACGGGCAGGTTACTGACGGATTCCGACGGACACTAATCCCCGTCCACCCAGCGGACAGCGGGCCGGGGAGCCCGGCGCGCGCGCTCAGACGGAGCGCAGGCGCTTGGCGAACTCGGCCGCCGCGGCGCCCGGATCGTCGGCCTCGGTGATGGCCCGGACGACCACGACGCGGCGGGCGCCGGCCTCCAGGACCTCGTCGAGGCGGGCCAGGTCGATGCCGCCGATGGCGAACCAGGGACGGTCGGTGCGCAGGCCCGCGGTGTGGCGCACCAGGTCGAGGCCCGGGGCGTGGCGGCCCGGCTTGGTGGGGGTCGGCCAGCAGGGGCCGGTGCAGAAGTAGTCGACGCCGTCCTGGACGGCGGCGGCCTCGGCCTCCGCCTCGGCGTGCGTGGAGCGGCCGATGAGCACGTCGGCGCCGAGGACGGCGCGGGCGGCGGGCACGGGCAGGTCGCCCTGGCCGAGGTGGAGCACGTCCGCGCGGGCCGCGTGGGCGACGTCCGCCCGGTCATTGACCGCGAGGAGCCGGCCGTGGCGGCGGGCCGCGTCGGCGAACACGGCCAGGTGCTCCAGCTCCTCGCCGGCCTCCATGCCCTTGTCGCGCAGCTGGACGATGTCCACCCCGTTCGCCAGCACGGCGTCGAGGAACTCCGGGAGGTCTCCCTGGCGCTTGCGCGCGTCGGTGCACAGGTAGACGCGTGCGTCGGCGAGCCGGGCACGCTGGGCGTCGGCCATGGAGATCCCCCCGTAGGTGATGCGGTGTCGGTGGCGTGCGCGCGCCGCGGGACGCGGGGCGCGCACGCCGGACGGTCGTCAGGTCAGACGGCGAGCGCCTGGGCGCGGCGCTTCACCTCCGTGCCGCGATTCTCGCTCAGCGCCTGCGCGGGCGTGCCCGGCAGGGTCGGGTCGGAGGTGAAGAGCCACTCCAGGATCTCTTCGTCGGAGAAGCCGTCGTCCCGCAGGACCGTCAGGAGGCCGACGAGCCCCTTGACGATCTTGTCGCCGTCGATGAAGGCGGCGGGCACGTGCAGCGCGCGGTTCTCCCCGCGGCGGACGGCGATCAGCTGGCCTTCCTTCACCAGCTGGCGCACCCGCGTCACCTCGATGTCCAACTGCTCGGCGATGTCGGGGAGGGTCAGCCACTCGGGGACGAGAGCATCGATCTTTGCGTCAATCTCGGTCACGGGACAAGCCTGCCATCCCGCACCGACAGTCGGAAGCCGGGACCGTCTGACCAGGTGTTCCCGGGCCGTCGCGGGCGCCGGGATCAGGCCGCGGCGGCCTTCAGCGGGCGGGCGGGATCGGCCAGCCGGGCGGGGTCGAGGACGGTGCCGGCCTCGATGAGCTTGCGGCCCTGGGCCAGGTCGCGGGGCTTGCCGACCGCGAGGACGGCGACGAGGGCGCCGGCCCGCAGCCAGCACACGGACCAGGCGGCGCCCGCCGGGTCGCCGCGCCACACGGCCGTGTCGGCGCTCTCGTGGTGGCCGGCGTACTGCACGAAGCGGCCGAACTGCTCGGACCAGAAGTAGGGCACCGGGTCGTAGACGGCGGGCGTCTCCCCGATGATGTTGGCCGCCACGGTGCGCGGGCCCTGGAGGGCGTTGTCCCAGTGGTGGACCAGCAGCCGCTGTCCGTAGCGCGCCGAGGGGAACGACGAGCAGTCCCCGACCGCGTACACGTCCGGCACGGAGGTGCGCAGTCCGTCGTCGGCCAGGACCTCGCGGTGGGCGCCCAGGGCGATGCCGGAGCCGGCCAGCCAGCGGGTGGCGGGGCGGGCGCCGATGCCGATGACGACCGCGCCCGCGGGCAGCCGCGTGCCGTCGTCCAGGACGACGGTGCCGGGTTCGATGCGCTCCACGCGCGCGTGGGTGCGCAGTTCCGCGCCCGAGTCCGCGTACCAGGCCGCCATGGGGGCGGCCATCTCGGCGGGCAGCGCGCCGGCCAGCGGGCGCTCGGCCGCCTCGACGACGGTGACCCGGCAGCCGGCCTCGCGCGCGGCGGTGGCGAACTCGGCGCCGATCCAGCCCGCTCCGACGACGACCACGTCGTGCTGCTCGGCGAGGACGGGCCGCAGCCGCGCGGCGTCGTCGAGGGTGCGCAGCAGGTGCACGCCGGGCACGCCCTCGGTGTGCGGCAGGCGGACCGGTTCGGCGCCGGTGGCGACGACCAGGACGTCGTACGGGACGGGGCCCCGGTCGGTGTCCAGCGCGTGGTCGCCGGGGCGCAGGCCGGTGACCTCGCGGCCCAGCTCCAGGCCGACGCCGAGCGCCTCGAAGTCGACGTCGAAGGCGGAGCCCTCGGCCTTGCCGAGCAGCACCGCCTTGGACAGCGGCGGCCGGTCGTAGGGCTGGTGGGGCTCGGCGCCGATCAGCGTGACCGTGCCGGGGAAGCCCTGTTCGCGCAGGGCCACCGCCGTCTGCACTCCGGCCATGCCCGCGCCGACGATGACGACGCGCCGTCGCGCCGAAGCCGTGGTCCCGCTCTGCTGCTCGCTCACGGGATCACCTTAGGCACCTGATCTTGCGTCAGTCAGCGGAGCGGGCCACACGGGCGCCGTGACGTCCTGCACACGTGTCACCGGGTTTGAAACCGGCGACCGGTGCGATCTCCTCGACGACGCTGGTCCCGCGGCCCTCCTGGGACTCCCACCGCCAGGTCTCGTCGAGCCGTACCCGCCCGTCGGGCAGGTCGGACACGACGGAGCGGCAGTGGCCCGAGGACGTGGTCCCGTCGGTCCTCAGCTGGACGTAGCGGAAGTCCAGGCGGTCGCCGGAGCGGGTGCCCACGAGGTGCCCGCGGACGATGTCGCCGCCCCGGTAGTCGGCCCAGATCCGGCCGTCGTCCTCGTGGTAGGCGAAGCGGGTGCCGGTCCCCACCTGGCCCGGCGCCTGGTCGGCGACCGGGGCGAGGACGAGACCGTCGAGCGAGCGGGCCACGGGCGAGGGCTCCCTTTACTTGCGCGGGGACCGAAGGGCTAGGGTGGCCACCGTAGAGCACTCGCGGGAGCCCGTACGCAGCGGGCTGAGAGGGAGGCTGGGACGGCCTCCGACCGTACGAACCTGATCCGGGTCATGCCGGCGAAGGGAGGGGCTGGACGCCCATGTCGCGTACCTCATCGGGGGTTTCGAAGAAGCCTCCCGCCACCGACGTCCTCGTCGTCGGGGGCGGCATCATCGGTCTGGTCACCGCGTGGCGGGCCGCCCAGCGCGGGCTGTCCGTCGCGGTCGTCGACCCCGAGCCGGGCGGCGGGGCCGCCCAGGTGGCGGCCGGGATGCTGGCCGCCGTCACGGAACTGCACTACGGCGAGCAGACGTTGCTGGGCCTGAACGTCGCCTCGGCGCGCCGCTATCCGCGGTTCGTCGCCGAGCTGTCCGAGGCGAGCGGCCAGGACCTCGGCTACCGCGCGTGCGGCACGCTCGCCGTCGCGCTCGACGCCGACGACCGGGCGCACCTGCGCGAACTGCACGCGCTCCAGACGAAGTCGGGGCTGGAGTCCGCGTGGCTGTCGGGCCGTGAGTGCCGCCGCCTGGAGCCGATGCTCGCGCCGGGCGTGCGCGGGGGCCTGCGGGTCGACGGTGACCACCAGATCGACCCGAGGAGGCTCGCGAGCGCCCTGCTGACGGCCTGCGGGCGGGCCGGTGTGGTCCTGCACCGGACGTGGGCCGAGCGGCTGCGGGTCGCCCGGGACCGGGCCCGCGGGGTCACCCTCGCCGACGGCACGGAGCTCGACGCCGCCCAGGTGGTGCTGGCGGCCGGCAGCCGCAGCGGGCAGCTCGCGGGCGTCCCCGACGAGGTGCTGCCGCCGGTGCGCCCGGTCAAGGGGCAGGTGCTGCGGCTGACCGTGCCGCGGCGGTACGCGCCGTTCCTGAGCCGCACCGTGCGCGCCGTGGTCCGCGGCAGCCACGTCTATCTGGTGCCGCGGGTCGACGGCGAACTGGTGGTCGGCGCGACCACCGAGGAGCTGGGCTGGGACACCACGGTCACGGCGGGCGGGGTGTACGAGCTGCTGCGCGACGCCCACGAGCTGGTGCCCGGCATCACCGAGCTGCCGCTGACGGAGACGCGTGCGGGCCTGCGCCCCGGCTCCCCCGACAACGCCCCGCTGCTGGGTCCGACCGCGCTGCCGGGCCTGCATCTCGCCACCGGTCACCACCGCAACGGAGTGCTGCTCACGCCGGTCACCGGCGACGCCCTGGCGCACGTCCTGGTCACCGGTGAACTGCCCGAAGAGGCGCGCCCGTTCACCCCGAGGCGGTTCGACGCCGTCACCCTGGAGCAGCCCGCATGAACGTCACCGTCAACGGCGAGCCGCGCGCCGTGGCCGCCGGGGTCACGCTCGGCGCCCTGGTCGCCACGCTGACCACCGCGCACTCCGGCGTCGCCGCCGCGCTCAACGACACGGTCGTGCCGCGCACCAGCTGGCCGCGCACCGCGCTCTCCGAGGGAGACCGCGTCGAAGTCCTCACCGCCGTCCAAGGAGGCTGACCCGACCATGGCTGACGACGCTTTCCTCCTGGGCGGCGCCCTGTACTCCTCGCGCCTGATCATGGGCACGGGCGGGGCGCCGAGCCTGGACGTCCTCGAACGCTCCCTGGTGGCCTCCGGCACCGAGCTGACCACGGTGGCGATGCGGCGGGTCAGCGCCGACGCGCACGGCTCGGTCCTGTCGGTCCTGGAGCGGCTCGGCATCCGGGTGCTGCCGAACACGGCGGGCTGCTTCACCGCCGGGGAGGCGGTGCTCACGGCCCGCCTCGCGCGCGAGGCGCTGGGCACGGACCTGGTCAAGCTGGAGGTCATCGCGGACGAGCGCACCCTGCTGCCCGACCCGATCGAGCTGCTCGACGCCGCCGAGACGCTGGTCGACGACGGGTTCACGGTGCTGCCGTACACCAACGACGACCCGGTCCTGGCGCGCAGGCTGGAGGACGTGGGCTGTGCGGCGGTCATGCCGCTCGGCTCCCCCATCGGCTCCGGGCTCGGCATCCGCAACCCGCACAACTTCCAGCTGATCGTCGAGCACGCTCGCGTGCCGGTGATCCTGGACGCGGGCGCGGGCACGGCCTCCGATGTGGCGTTCGCCATGGAGCTGGGCTGTGCGGGTGTGATGCTCGCCTCGGCGGTGACCCGGGCCCAGGAGCCGGTCCTGATGGCCGCCGGCATGCGGCACGCGGTGGAGGCGGGACGGCTCGCGTACCGCGCGGGGCGCATCCCCCGGCGCCATTTCGCCGAGGCGTCCTCGCCCCGGGAAGGGCGTGCGGACCTCGATCCCGAGCGCCCCGCCTTCTGACGCCCGCGCCGGTCACAGCTGTGCTGCAGTACGGATCCGGTCCTGCCGCACCGGACCGCCCTGTCGGTGGCTCCTCGTAGACTCCCTGCGTGGACACGACCCTTCAGGACCCGTTGCTCGGGCATGTGCTCGACGCCCGGTACCGCATCGACGCACGCATCGCGGTCGGCGGGATGGCCACGGTCTACCGGGCCGTGGACACCCGCCTCGACCGCGTGCTCGCGCTCAAGGTGATGCATCCGTCGCTGGCGGCCGACGCCTCCTTCGTCGACCGGTTCATCCGCGAGGCCAAGTCGGTCGCCCGTCTCTCGCACCCCAATGTGGTGGGCGTCTTCGACCAGGGCACCGACGGCCCGTACGTCTTCCTGGCGATGGAGTACATCGCGGGCTGCACGCTGCGCGACGTCCTGCGCGACCGCGGGGCGCTGCGGCCCCGGGCGGCCCTCGACATCCTGGAGCCGGTGCTCGCCGCGCTGGGCGCGGCGCACCGGGCGGGGTTCGTGCACCGCGACATGAAGCCGGAGAACGTGCTGATAGGGGACGACGGCCGGGTGAAGGTCGCCGACTTCGGCCTGGTCCGCGCGGTGGACACGGTCACCAACACCACGGGTTCGGTCCTCGGCACGGTGTCCTATCTGGCGCCCGAGCAGATCGAGCACGGCACGGCGACGCCCTCGGTGGACGTCTACGCGTGCGGGGTCGTCCTGTACGAGATGCTCACCGGCGGCAAGCCGCACCTGGGGGACTCCCCCGCGCAGATCCTGTACAAGCACCTCAACGAGGACGTGCCGCCGCCGTCGGCCGCCGTCCCGGGCCTGCCCTACGAGCTGGACGAGCTGGTCGCCTCGGCGACGGCCCGCACCCCCGGAGTCCGCCCCTACGACGCGGTGGCGTTCCTCGCGCAGGTCCTCGCGGCGCGGGCCACGCTGTCCGACGTCCAGCTGGACGCGGTACCGCCGCAAGCCCACGCGGCGGAGCACGCGGGGGCCGACGACCGGACCAGCGTGATCCCGCGCGCGGCGGGCTCCGGCCCGGTGCAGCTGCCGCTGCCGGTGCGGGACGAGCCGCACTACCAGCACACGAGCCGGCTGGAGTCCCCGCCGCCGCCCATGCCGCCGGCCCCGCCGCGCGGTCCGGGCCGCGGCCCGCGCCGCGGGCTGGTCGCGGTCGTCGCGGCGGTGCTGCTGGCCCTGGGGGTCGGCACGGGCGTCTGGTACATCAACTCGGGCCAGTTCACCAAGGTCCCCACGATCCTGAGCCAGAGCCGGGCCGAGGCCGAGCGCCGCGTGGAGGGGGCGGGCCTGAGCGTCGGCAAGGTCACCGAGAAGTACAGCGACGCGTTCGACCGGGACACGGTCATGGGCAGCGACCCGGCGCCCGGCAGCCGCATCCGGGACAACGGCACGGTGGACCTGACGGTGTCCAAGGGCCCCGAGACCGTGAAGGTCCCCGGCCTCAAGGGCACCACGCTGGCCAGGGCCAGGAGCGGGCTCAAGGACGCGGGCCTCGAACCGGGCATGGTCACCAGGGCGTTCAGCGAGGACATCGCCAAGGGGGCGGTGATCAGTTCGGACCCGAAGGCGGGCACGACCCGGCGGTCCGGCTCGGCGGTCGCCCTCGTCGTCTCCAAGGGGGCGCCGGTCGACGTGCCGGACGTCACCGGGGAGTCCCAGGAGGACGCGGTCGCCGACCTGGCGGACGCGGGCCTGAAGGCGAGGACCGCCCCGGCGCGGGTCACGTCCGACGAGGACAAGGGCGACGTCGCCAAGCAGTCGCCCGGCGAGGGCAAGCAGCTCGCCGAGGGCGACACGGTGACCCTGACGATCTCCAAGGGCCCGGTCATGGTCGAGGTGCCGGACGTCACGGGCATGAAGGTCGACGAGGCGACGTCGGCGCTGGAGGCCGCCGGGTTCCAGGTCGACGAGGACCGGGGACTGCTCGGCCTCTTCGGCGACCACGTGGACAAGCAGTCCGTGGACGGCGGCGACGAGGCACCCAAGGGCTCGACCATCAAGATCACGATCAGGTAGTCCGCCGGGTGGTCCGCGCGGCCCGGCTCCGGGACGCCCGCGCGCGCCATGACACCCTGGGCCGGGTGAACAGCAGCATCCGCAACCCGATCGGCGGCCACGTCCCCGTGGCCGGCGGCCTCGCCTCCGTAGGGCTGTCCTACGCGCGTGACCTCCAGGCCGAAACCGTCCAGGTCTTCGTCGCCAATCCGCGCGGCTGGGCCACCCCCGTGGGCAACCCCCGGCAGGACGAGGAGTTCCGCGCCGCGTGCGCCGCCGGGAACATTCCCGCGTACGTGCACGCGCCGTATCTGATCAACTTCGGGTCGCACACCGAGGCCACCGTCGAGAAGTCCGTGGTGTCGCTGCGCCATTCGCTGCGGCGCGCCCGCGCGATCGGCGCCCTGGGCGTGGTCGTGCACACCGGTTCGGCGACCGGCGGCCGGCCCCGCGAGGTCGCGCTGGCGCAGGTGCGGGAGCACATGCTGCCGCTGCTCGACGAGCTGACGCACGACGACGATCCGTTCCTGCTGCTGGAGTCGACCGCCGGGCAGGGGGCGTCGCTGTGCTCGCGGACCTGGGACTTCGGGCCGTACTTCGACGCGCTCGACCGCCATCCCCGGCTGGGCGTCTGCCTCGACACCTGCCACATCTTCGCGGCGGGCCACGACCTGACCGGGCCCGCCGGGATGAAGCAGACCCTCGACCTGCTGGTGGAGACGGTCGGCGAGGGCCGCCTCAAGCTGATCCACGCCAACGACTCCAAGGACGTCGCGGGCGCCCGCAAGGACCGGCACGAGAACATCGGCTCGGGCCACATCGGCGCCGAACCGTTCCGCGAGCTGATGGCCCACCCGGCGACCGCGAACGTCCCCCTGGTCATCGAGACGCCGGGCGGCAAGGAGGGGCACGCGGCGGACGTGGCCCGCCTCAAGGAACTGCGCCCGCCCTCCTGGTCCGTGCCTCCCACCCCCTGACCGGGAATACCCCTGGGGGGTATGCGGTTCCGGTCGGTGACAGGAACCACGCTCGGACCCCTGGGGGACTCATGCGGCACGAGACGCACACGCACCACGGCCACGACCACGACCACGACCACGACCGCAGCGACCACGGCCCTCGGCGCGGTCCCGGGATCGGGACCGGGGCCGCCGGGGTCAGCTGGTCGACGGCCGCGCAGGCCACCGCCCACTGCCTCACCGGCTGCGCCGCCGGCGAGGTGCTCGGCATGGTGATCGGCACCGCGCTCGGCTGGGGCAACGTGGCGACGACGGCGCTGGCGGTCGCGCTGGCCTTCGTCCTCGGCTACTCGCTCACGCTGCGCGGGGTGCTGCGGGCGGGCGTCGGCTTCCGGACGGCGTTCCGGGTCGCGCTCGCCGCGGACACCCTGTCGATCGCCGTGATGGAGCTGATCGACAACGGGGTCATCGCCCTGTGGCCGAGCGCCATGGACGCGCACCTCGACGACGCGCTGTTCTGGGGCGCCCTCGCCGTGTCCCTCGCGCTCGCCTTCGTGGTGACGACGCCGGTCAACCGCTGGATGATCGGCCGCGGCAAGGGCCACGCGGTGGTGCACCGGTACCACCACTGAGCCGTCGGCGCCCCGGACGGGGCGGGCCTCCCGGGGCGGGCGGAGCGCTACAGCTCGGGCCCTTCCCCGGGCCCCTCCTGGTACGAGTAGCGCTGCTCGCGCCACGGGTCCCCCACGTTGTGGTACCCGCGCTCCTCCCAGAAGCCCCGCCGGTCCGCCGTCATGTACTCGACACCGCGGACCCACTTGGGGCCCTTCCACGCGTACAGGTGCGGCACCACGAGACGCAGCGGGAAGCCGTGCTCGGCCGTGAGCTGCTCGCCCCCCTTGTGGGTGGCGAAGATCGTGCGCTCGGAGACGAAGTCCGCGAGCCGGAGGTTGGAGCTGAAGCCGTACTCGGCCCAGACCATGACGTGGGTGACGTCGGGGGCCGGCGGGGCCAGCTCCAGCAGGGTCGAGGCCCGCACCCCGCCCCACTCGGCGCCGAGCATGCTGAACTTGGTGACGCAGTGCAGGTCACCGACGACCGTGGCGTAGGGCAGCGCCGAGAACTCCTCGTGGTTCCAGGTGTGCTTGTCGCCGTCCGCGGTGGCTCCGAAGACCCGGAACTCCCAGCGCTCGGGGCGGAATTTGGGCACCGGGCCGTAGTGCGTGACGGGCCAGCCGCGCTGGAGGCGCTGCCCCGGCGGAAGCTCCTGCTGCACCGCTCCCCCAGACTCGCCTTCCACCGGATGACCCATGCCTCCATCCTGACAGACCCCGGGCAGTGGGCGTGACCACGCGGCCGCCGGCCGGCGACAGTCGATCATCGATTCGGGCAACTCCTACTAAGCGTGCACTTACTGGACGGGTTTCTGCGCCGATGCGAGGATGCGCGAAACCTGCCCAGTCCACCCGCTTGGAAGGAGCCTCTGCGATGCAGGGCGACCCCGAGGTCATCGAATTCCTCAACGAGCAGCTGACCGCCGAACTCACCGCGATCAACCAGTACTTCCTGCACGCCAAGATGCAGGAGAACTTCGGCTGGACGAAGCTCGCGAAGTACACGCGGGCCGAGTCGTTCGACGAGATGAAGCACGCGGAGGTGCTGACCGACCGGATCCTCTTCCTGGACGGCCTGCCCAACTACCAGCGGCTCTTCCACGTCCAGGTCGGCCAGACGGTCACCGAGATGTTCCAGGCCGACCGGCAGATCGAGGTCGCGGCGATCGACCGGCTGAAGCGGGGCATCGAGGTGATGCGCGCCAAGGGCGACATCACGTCCGCAAACATCTTCGAGTCGATCCTCGAGGACGAGGAACACCACATCGACTATCTCGACACGCAGCTGGAGCTGGTGGAGAAGCTCGGCGAGCCGCTGTACATCGCGCAGCTCATCGAGCAGCCGGAGGGCTGAGACCCGGGTCCGGCGGACCGGCCCTAGGCCGCGTCCGGCAGCTCGACCCGCGGCGCCAGGGCCACGGCCGCCTCGCCCTGCTCGACCAGTTCGCGGCGGGGGCAGGCGCCCCGGCCGAGCAGCGCCTGGATCCGGCGCACGCACGAACCGCAGTCGGTGCCGGCCTTGCAGGCGGAGGCTATCTGGCGCGGGGTGGACGCACCGTCGTCCGCGTGCTTCCTGACCTGCGCCTCGGTGACGCCGAAGCAGTTGCAGACGTACACGCGGGTTCACCTCCCGGACGGGACGGGGTCGAGACTCATCAGTGGATGCCGCCCCGAATGTCGGTGAGGCTAACCTAACCTTACCCGGCCTTCCGGGAGCACGAAAGCGCCGTGGGGCACGGATCCTTGTGATCCGTGCCCCACGGCGTTCGCACACTGCCGCTCACGCGAGGTGAGCGAGCCACTACTGGTCGCGGTACATCTCCGCCACCAGGAACGCGAGGTCGAGCGACTGGCTGCGGTTCAGGCGCGGGTCGCAGGCCGTCTCGTAGCGCTGGTGCAGGTCGTCGACGAAGATCTCGTCGCCGCCGCCCACGCACTCGGTGACGTCGTCACCGGTCAGCTCGACGTGGATGCCGCCCGGGTGGGTGCCCAGCTCCTTGTGCACCTCGAAGAAGCCCTTGACCTCGTCGAGCACGTCGTCGAAGCGGCGGGTCTTGTGGCCGGAGGCCGCCTCGTAGGTGTTGCCGTGCATCGGGTCGGTGATCCAGGCGACGGTCGCGCCGGAGGCGGTGACCTTCTCGACCAGCTCGGGCAGCTTGTCGCGGACCTTGTCGGCGCCCATGCGGACGATGAAGGTCAGCCGGCCGGGCTCGCGGTCGGGGTCGAGGCGCTCGATGTACTGGAGCGCCTCCTCGGCCGTCGTCGTCGGGCCGAGCTTGATCCCGATGGGGTTGCGGATCTGCGAGGCGAACTCGATGTGGGCGCCGTCCAGCTGACGGGTGCGCTCACCGATCCAGACCATGTGGCCCGAGACGTCGTACAGGTCGCCCGTGCGCGAGTCGACGCGGGTCAGCGCCGACTCGTAGTCGAGCAGCAGCGCCTCGTGGGAGGCGTAGAACTCGACCGTCTGGAACTCGGCCGGGTCGGTGCCGCAGGCCCGCATGAAGTTCAGCGCGCTGTCGATCTCGCGGGCCAGCTGCTCGTAGCGCTGGCCCGACGGGGACGACTTCACGAAGTCCTGGTTCCAGGCGTGCACCTGGCGCAGGTCCGCGTAGCCGCCGGTGGTGAAGGCGCGCACCAGGTTCAGCGTCGAGGCGGACGCGTGGTACATCCGCTTCAGGCGCTCGGGGTCCGGGATGCGGGCGGCCTCGGTGAAGTCGAAGCCGTTGACCGAGTCGCCGCGGTAGGTCGGCAGCGTCAGGCCGTCCCGGGTCTCGGTCGGCTTGGAGCGCGGCTTGGAGTACTGGCCGGCGATCCGGCCGATCTTCACGACCGGCACCGAGGCGGCGTACGTCAGCACGGCGCCCATCTGGAGCAGGGTCTTCAGCTTGTTGCGGATGTGATCTGCGGAGACGGCGTCGAAGGCCTCGGCACAGTCGCCGCCCTGGAGGAGGAACGCCTCTCCCTTGGCGACGGCCGCCAGGCGGGTACGCAGCTGGTCGCACTCGCCTGCGAAGACGAGCGGCGGATACGACTCGAGGTCCGCGATCACATCGCGCAGAGCCTCGGCATCGGGGTACT
The DNA here is from genome assembly GCF_044750685.1 of Streptomyces sp. NPDC088785. NCBI lineage: Bacteria > Bacillati > Actinomycetota > Actinomycetes > Kitasatosporales > Streptomycetaceae > Streptomyces > Streptomyces sp. NPDC088785. The sequence continues at coordinate 629,470 of NZ_JBIVKH010000002.1, read as the reverse complement.
CGGGCTGCTGCGCCGCGGGCAGGTCTCGCCAGGTGTTGCCAGCGCTCGCGCTGGTCTTAGCGTTCACGGTCACCTCGCCAACATTACGGGGTCAGGTCGGGTGTCCATCCCGGCGCTCATCTTTTGAGACGCGTCGGACACGCCTGAGCCCCTCCTCGGGTAGGGTTCCGCTCATGTTCGCGCAGTTTTCGACCCGCACCTGGTGGTGGACCGCACATCCGGCGGCCCACTGACTGCGCGTATCCGAATCCGCGAAGGCCGCCCGAGGGGCGGCCTTCCGTGTTTCCGGCACCGGTGGCGGCCGTTCCTCCCGATCGACTCTCCTGCGACAGTCCCTGGAAGGAACACCCGCCATGCTCGACCAGTTGCTCGCCGACGACCGCCCGTTCGCCCTGCTGCGCCGCCGCACCCCCGGGCGCGACCACGACACGGTCGAGGTCCTGATCGGCCCGGTCGCCACCTACGACCGGCTCGCGGACATCCCGGAGGGCCTGGCGCTGATCCCCTTCCGGCAGATCCGCGAGCGCGGCTTCGACGTCCGGGACGACGGGACCCCGCTGGCCGTCCTGCGCCCCGAGGAGACGTACGAGATCCCGCTCGCCGAGGCGCTGCGCCGGCTGCCCGGGCACGCCGTGGCGGTCCGGGACGGCGGCTTCGACGTCGACGACGACACCTACGCCGGCATCGTCGGCCGGGTGCTGGAGGAGGAGATCGGGCGGGGCGAGGGCGCGAACTTCGTGATCCGCCGGACGTACGAGGGGGAGATCCCCGGGTTCTCCCGGGCCGACGCCCTCGCCCTGTTCCGGCGGCTGCTCGACGGCGAGCGCGGCGCGTACTGGACGTTCGTCGTGCACACCGGGGAGCGCACGCTGGTGGGCGCGAGCCCCGAGGTGCACGTGCGGATGTCCGGCGGCACCGTCGTCATGAACCCCATCAGCGGCACCTACCGCTATCCGGCCGCCGGCCCCACCCCCGACGACCTGCTGGACTTCCTCGCCGACGGCAAGGAGATCGAGGAGCTGTCGATGGTCGTCGACGAGGAGCTGAAGATGATGTGCACCGTCGGCGACCGGGGCGGGGTGGTGATCGGTCCGCGCCTGAAGGAGATGGCGCACCTGGCGCACACCGAGTACGAGCTGCGCGGCCGGTCCACCCTCGACGTGCGCGAGGTGCTGAAGGAGACGATGTTCGCGGCGACCGTCACCGGCTCGCCGGTGCAGAACGCGTGCCGGGTGATCGAGCGGCACGAGCCCGTCGGGCGGGACGGCGTCGGACGCGGCTACTACGCGGGCGCGCTGGCGCTGGTCGGCCGGGACGCGGGCGGCTCCCAGACGCTGGACTCGCCGATCCTGATCAGGACCGCCGACATCGACACGGCGACCGGGCGGCTGCGGGTCCCGGTGGGCGCCACCCTCGTGCGCGGCTCGGACCCGCGCGGCGAGGTCGCCGAGACGCACGCGAAGGCCGCCGGGGTGCTCGCCGCCCTGGGGGTGCGGCCGGCCCGGCCGCGCGCGCACGACGCCCGCCCGGCGCTGGCCGACGACCCGCGGGTGCGCGAGGCGCTCGACGGGCGCCGGGCCGCCCTCGCGCCGTTCTGGCTGCGGATGCAGGAGCGCGCCGCCGAGCCGGCCGGGCACGCGCTGGTCGTGGACGGCGAGGACACGTTCACCGCGATGCTCGCGCACGTGCTGCGCTCCTCGGGGTTCGACGTGTGCGTGCGGCGCTTCGACGAGGAGGGGCTGCGGGAGCGGGTGCTCGCGCACGAGGGGCCGGTGGTGCTGGGGCCGGGCCCCGGCGACCCGTGCGACCCGGCCGATCCCAAGATGCGCTTCCTGCGCTCCCTGACCACCGAGGTGCTGCGCACGCACGCCCACGGGGTGCTCGGTGTCTGCCTGGGGCACGAGCTGATCGCGGCCGAGCTGGGCCTGGACATCGTCCGCAAGGAGGTGCCGTACCAGGGGGCGCAGACCGCCGTCGACCTGTTCGGCCGCACCGAGACCGTCGGGTTCTACAACAGCTTCGTGGCGGCCTGCGACGACGAGGCGGCGCGCGAGCTGGCCGCGCACCGGGTGGAGGTCGCCCGGTCGGCCACCGGTGAGGTGCACGCGCTGCGGGGCCCCGGGTTCGCGTCGGTCCAGTTCCACCCCGAGTCGGTGCTGTCGCTGCGCGGCGCCGGGATCGTGCGGGAGCTGCTGGGTCAGCTGGCGGCGGGCACCAGGACGTTCTCGGAGCGGCGGCCCGCGCGGTAGTCGAGGACGTTCTTCACCGTGGCCTCGATGATCTGTCCGACCGCGTCCACGGTGTAGTACGCCTGGTGGGAGGTGACCAGCACGTTCGGGAAGGTGACGAGGCGGGCCAGGGTGTCGTCCTCGACGATGTCGAGGGACTTGTCGAGGAAGAACAGGCCCGCCTCGGCCTCGTAGACGTCGAGGCCGACGCCCGTGAAGCGGCCCTCGCGCAATTCGGCGACCAGCGCCTTGGTGTCGATGAGGCCGCCGCGGCTGGAGTTCACCAGGATCGCGTCGTCCTTCATGGCGCGCAGGGCGGCGGCGTCGACGATGTGCTCGGTGGCGGGGAGCAGCGGCACGTGCAGGCTGATCACGTCGGCCTCGGCGAAGAGCTGCTCCTTGTCGACGTACTTCATGCCGAGGGCGGTGCAGTGCGGGTTCTCGGCGACGTCCCAGCCGAGCAGATTCATGCCGAAGCCGTGCGCGATCCGGGTGAACGCCTCGCCGATCTTGCCGGTGCCGAGCACGCCGACGGTGCGCCCGCGCATGTCGCGGCCCATGAGCCCGTCGAGGCGGAAGTCGAAGTCGCGGGTGCGGGTGCTCGCCCGCACGATGCGCCGGTTGACGGCCATCGTGAGGGCCCAGGCGAACTCCGCCACCGAGTACGGCGAGTAGTACGACACCCGGGACACGGTCAGGCCCAGGCGCTCGGCGACCTCCAGGTCGATGTTGTTGAAGCCGGTGGAGCGCTGGGCGATCATCTGGGTGCCGCCGGCCGCGAGGGTCTGGAGGACGCGGTGGTTCAGGGTGGCGTTGACGCTGGTGGAGATGACCTCGTAGCCCGCCGCGATGGGGGCGGTGTCCTCGGTGAGGAACACGTCGAGGCAGCGGACGTCGTGGTGCCCCGCGAAGGCCTGCTCGATCAGGGGCTTTTCATCGGATTGCACACCAAATGCGAGGATCTCCATGGGGCGAGTCTAGGGCGATCGCGCCCCCGCGGCGATCGAGGAGCGGGGTCCGGGGCCGAGCCCCGGAGCCGCCTCAGCCGAAGAAGACCCCCACTTCCTCGTAGAGAGCCGGATCGACGGTCTTCAGCCGGGCCGTGGCCTCGGCGATGGGCACCCGCACGATGTCGGTCCCCCGCAGCGCGACCATCGCCCCCCAGTCGCCGTCGCGCACGGCGTCGATGGCGTGCAGCCCGAACCGGGTGGCCAGCCACCGGTCGAAGGCCGACGGGGTCCCGCCGCGCTGCACATGGCCGAGGACGGTGGTGCGGGCCTCCTTGCCGGTGCGCTTCTCGATCTGCTTGGCCAGCCATTCGCCGACGCCGGACAGCCGGACGTGCCCGAAGGAGTCCAGCGACTCGTCCTTGAGGACCATGTCGCCGTCGCGCGGCATCGCGCCCTCGGCGACGACCACGATAGGGGCGTACGAGGCCCGGAAGCGGGAGGTCACCCAGGCGCAGACCTGGTCGACGTCGAAGCGCTGCTCGGGGATGAGGATGACGTTGGCGCCGCCGGCCAGGCCGGAGTGCAGGGCTATCCAGCCGGCGTGCCGGCCCATGACCTCGCAGACGAGGACGCGCATGTGTGATTCGGCCGTGGTGTGCAGCCGGTCGATCGCCTCGGTCGCGATCCCCACGGCCGTGTCGAAGCCGAAGGTGTAGTCGGTGGCGGACAGGTCGTTGTCGATGGTCTTCGGGACGCCGACGGCGCGGATGCCGTGGTCGTCGGTGAGGCGCGCGGCGACGCCCAGGGTGTCCTCGCCGCCGATCACGATGAGCGCGTCGACCTCCTGCGCGGCCAGGTTCTCCTTGACCCGGCGGACCCCGTCCTCCGCCTGGAAGGGGTTGGTGCGCGAGGAGCCGAGGATGGTGCCGCCGCGGGGCAGGATGCCGCGGACCGCGGGGATGTCGAGACGGACGGTGTCGTTCTCCAGGGGACCGCGCCAGCCGTCCCGGTAGCCGACGAAGTCATAGCCGTACTCCTGGACGCCCTTGCGGACGATGCCCCGGATCACGGCGTTGAGCCCGGGGCAGTCGCCGCCGCCGGTCAGTACTCCGACTCTCATCGCGTAACTCCCTTGTCACGGTGAGCAGTTCAGGAAACTGTCCCGCGCGGGGTCACTCGTCGTCCAGACCCCGCTCGATCGCGTACCGGACGAGCTCGACGCGATTGTGCAGCTGGAGCTTGCCGAGGGTGTTCTGCACGTGGTTCTGCACCGTGCGGTGGGAGATGACCAGGCGCTCGGCGATCTGCTTGTAGCTCAGCCCCTTGGCGACCAGGCGCAGCACCTCGGTCTCGCGCTCGGTCAGCTCGGGCGCCTTCGGCTCGTCGGTGCCGGCGGCGGAGGCGGGCTCGGAGGCGAGGCGGCGGTACTCGCCGAGCACGAGGCCCGCGAGGCCGGGGGTGAACACCGGGTCGCCGTCGGCGGTGCGGCGCACCGCGTCGATCAGCTCGTCCGTCGAGGCCGACTTGAGGAGGTAGCCGGTCGCGCCGGACTTCACCGCCTCCAGGACGTCCGCGTGCTCGCCGCTGGCGGACAGCACCAGGACGCGCAGCGCGGGGAAGGCGGCGACGAGTTCCTTGCAGACCTGGACGCCGGGCTTGGCCGGCAGGTTCAGGTCCAGGACGAGGACGCCGGGGGCGGCGGCCCGCGCCCGGCGCACCGCCTGCTCGCCGTCGCCCGCGGTGGCGACGACGTCGAATCCGGCGGCGGCCAGGTCGCGGGCGACGGCGTCGCGCCACATCGGGTGGTCGTCGACCACCATCACCCGGATCGCCCGCTGCCCGTCCGGCTCCCGCTCGGTCCGCTGCTCGCTCATCGTCGGTGTCCCGCCTTCCCCCGTGCGGCCCTCGCGGACCGGCTCACTTCTTCGGTGCGTTCTTGATCGAAGCGTTCTTCGTCGGCGCGTTCTTCGTCGGCGTGTTCGTCGTCGGTGCGCTCGTCGTCGGCGCGTTGTTCTTCGGCGCGTTGTTCTTCGGCACGTGCAGTTCGACCTCGGTGCCCTGGCCCGGTACGGAGATCAGTTCGGCGGTGCCGCCGATGTCGCGCAGCCTGCCCCGGATGGACTGGGCCACCCCGAGCCGCCCCTCGCCCTCGGCCTGTGCCAGGCGGCCCTCCGGGATGCCGGGTCCGTCGTCCCGCACGGTCACGATCACCGCGTCCGGCTCGTCCTCGACCAGGATCCAGGCCCGCGCGTCCCCGCCCGCGTGCCGCCGCACGTTGTCCAGGGCGGCGGCGACGGCGGCGGCCAGCTCCCGCGCGGCGGCGGCCGGCATCAGGACGGCGGTGCCGGGGGCGGAGAAGGTGGTCCGGGCGTCGGCGTGCGGGGCGAGCAGGGGGCGCAGGTCGCGCGGCCCCTGCGGCGGGTCGGCCTCGGCGTAGGTGGTGACGGCGCGCACGACGGCGCCCCGGGACAGATCCTCGGAGGTGTGCGACGGCCTGCGCAGTCCCTCGGTGACCAGCGTGCGCAGCGCGATCTCCTGCTCGCCCGCCATCCGGCCCAGCTCGGCGGCCTCGCCGCCCAGGGCGGTGCCGCGCCGCTGCACCATGGCGAGGACCTGGAGCACGCTGTCGTGGATGTCCCGGGCCAGCCGCTCCCGCTCCCGGGTGGTGGCCTCGATCTCCAGGGCGCGGGCGAGGGTCCGCTCGGAGGCGCGGGCCACCTCGACCACGTAGCCGATCGCCGTGCCGGCGATGCAGACCAGCAGGACGTTGTGGATGATGCTGCGACTGATGTCGCCGCGCTGCACCACGTTGACCACCCCGATCAGCACCGACGCGAAGGCCGCCCAGCGCCAGCCGCCCTTGAGCGCCCAGGCGAGGACCGCGCCCGCCGTCCAGATCGACGGCAGCGTCGAACCGCCGGTGACCGCCCGGTCGTGCCCCGCGACCGGGGAGAGCAGGATGCCGCCGACGGCGACGGCCAGGTCGAGGGTGAGGAACCGCTTGGTGCAGCGGCGGGCGCCGGACACCTGCGGCAGCGTCGACAGCGTCCACACCGCGAGCACCACGAAGTAGGCGATGCCGACCCACGGACGCTCGTACACCTCGTACGCGGAGGCGAAGAGCCCGATCGCGTACACCATCGTCAGCACCCGGTAGGCCGTCAGGGCACGCCACAGCGGCTGCTCCACCGACATCCGGACCACGCGTTCCCGCCGGGTCGCGCTCCCCATGTCCCCCCCCGTCCCCCAGTCCCCCCGGGAACGGCGCGGCTAGCTGCCGCCCCGCTCCCCGTCCTTCTCCACAGCCTTCTGCGCCTCTTTCTGCGCTTCTTTCTGTGCTTCCTTCTGGGCTTCCTTCTCGGCCTTCGCCGCGTCCGCGATCTGCCGCTTGGCGGCGGTCGCGTACATGTCGACGTACTCCTGGCCGGAGAGCTTCATGATCTCGTACATGACCTCGTCGGTCACGGCCCGCAGCACGAACCGGTCGCCCTCCATGCCCTGGTAGCGGCTGAAGTCGAGCGGTTCGCCGATGCGGATGCCGGGGCGCATGAGCTTCGGCATCACCTTGCCCGGCGGCTGGATCTTCTCCGTGTCGATCATCGCGACCGGGATGACGGGCGCGCCGGTGGCGAGCGCCACGCGCGCGAGGCCGCCCGGCTTGCCGCGGTAGAGCCGGCCGTCGGGCGAGCGCGTGCCCTCGGGGTAGATGCCGAACAGCTCGCCGCGCTCCAGCACGTCGATCCCGCTCTTGATCGCGGCCTCGCCCGCCCCGCGCGAACCCGAACGGTCCACCGGCAGCTGGCCGACGCCCTTGAAGAAGGCGGCCGTCAGCTTGCCCTTGACCCCCGGGGTGGTGAAGTACTCGGCCTTCGCGATGAAGGTGACCTTCCGGTCGAGGACCGCGGGCAGGAAGAAGGAGTCGGAGAAGGAGAGGTGGTTGCTGGCGAGGATCGCCGCGCCGGTGGCCGGAATGTTCTCCATGCCCTCCACCCACGGCCGGAATCCGAGCTTGAGCGGGCCCCCGATGGCCACCTTCATCGCGCCGTAGATCAACCCTCTGCCTTCCCTCGTTCTCGGACCCCGTACACGGACTCGTACGCGGATCGGTCCGAGGATCAGACCTTAACCCGCAGGGCCGGTACGGGGCCCGACGACCCTGGTCGGTGTCAGTCCGGTCGCGTACGGTGAAGACCTCACGCGCGTTGTCCCGATGCCCCCTCGACACACCCACGAACAGGAGACCGAAGGTGCCGGTCCTTCCTGGAGCCGAGCCGTACCGCCACGACGGCGGCGAGATCGGCGTCCTCCTCTGTCACGGCTTCACCGGAACGCCCCAGTCCCTGCGCCCCTGGGCGGAGTACCTGGCGGAGCACGGTCTGAGCGTGTCGCTGCCCCTCCTGCCCGGGCACGGCACCCGCTGGGAGGACCTGTCGGTCACCGCCTGGCAGGACTGGTACGCGGAGGTGGACCGCGCCCTGCGCGACCTGCGGGAGCGCTGCGCGCGGGTCTTCGTCTTCGGCCTGTCGATGGGCGGCGCGCTCGCGCTGCGGCTGGCGGCCCGCCACGGGGACGAGGTGGCGGGCCTCGTTCTGGTGAACCCGGGGAACAAGGTGCACGGCCTGTCCGCGCACGCGCTGCCCGTCGCCCGGCACCTGGTCCGCACGGTCAAGGGCATCGCCAGCGACATCGCCAAGGAGGGCTCGCGGGAGATCGGCTACGACCGGGTGCCGCTGCACGCCGCCCACCAGCTGCGCCACTTCTTCCGCCTCGTCGACCGGGAGCTGCCCGAGGTGACCCAGCCGCTGCTGGTGCTGCACAGCGTGCGCGACCACGTGGTGCCGCCCGCCGACTCCGCGCGCGTGCTCAGCCGTGTCTCGTCGACGGACGTCACCGAGATCCTGCTGGAACAGAGCTACCACGTCGCGACGTTGGACCATGACGCGGACCGGATCTTCGACGAGAGCCTCGCGTTCATCGACCGGATCGCCCCTCGTGTCGGCAGGATCCCCGGCGAGGGTGGGACACGCCCCGGCGAGAGCGCGGAAGGGACGGCCAGCGGTGGCTGAGCAGGAGGAGCGGCGGGAGCCCGAGAACCCCGAGCCGCACGACCCGGAGCACACGGACGGCCCGCAGCCGGACCCCCTGCTGCCGCCGGACGAGGACGCCGCCTGGGCGGCGATCGTCGCCGGGTACGGCGACGAGCCGCCGGACCCGCCGGGCGCCAAGCCGTTCAAGTCGGTCGAGGACCTGGCGCTCCTCGACCCCGACACCAACGACACCCCCGACGCCTCCGATACCTCCGAGGCCCCCGGGACCGCGCCGGGCCGGGACACCCCGGGCCCGCTCGGCTCCTCGGTGTCCTTCGCGCCGGGCGTCGCCGCGGCCCCCGGCCCGCGGGACCACTCGGTGGCCGAGCCCGCGGACGACGACCTCGGGGACGACGACGAGGGCCACTTCGTCCCGCCGGACCCGCAGCTCCCGGAGGCCGACGTCACGGCGAAGTTCGCCTGGCTGGCCGTGGTCGGCGGCCCGGTGCTGCTGCTCCTCGCGGTGCTGCTCGGCTGGGACATGACGTGGTGGCTGGCGACGCTGTGCATCGGCGGCTTCCTAGGCGGCTTCGCGACCCTGGTCGCCCGGATGCAGTCGGGCGACGAGGAGGACGACGACCCGGGGCGCGGCGCGGTCGTCTGACCCACACCGGTACGCGACGGCTCGCGGCTCCGTGCCCGTACGGAGCCGGGGCCGGACCGCACCGGACCGAACCGGACAGGGCCGGACAGAACCGGACCGGCCCCGGTCAGACGGCGGGGATCCGGAGGGCGGCCAGGACCGGGAGATGGTCCGTGGCCGCCCGCAGTTCGTCCGTGTCCAGGAAGTCCGGCACCCCGCACCCCAGCACCTCCAGGCCCTCGGTGGCCAGGATCGCGTCGATGCGCTGGTGGGGGTCGGCCGGCGTCGAGGTGTATTCGCCGCCCCAGGGCGCCTTCGCCCAGCAGTCCTGGAGGGTGGCGGCCAGCCGGCGGAAGGTCCGCCCGTCCGGCCGCTCGTTGAGGTCGCCGCCCACGACGGCGTGCTCGGTGCCCAGCTCCGCGATCCGGTCGAGCAGCAGCCCGCCCTGCGCGTAGCGCTCGTCCTTCTGAAGGCTCAGATGGCAGCTGACGACGCCGAGGCGCGGGCCCCGGGCGTCCCCGAAGCGCACGACGGCGGTGGCGAAGCCGCGCCGGTGCAGGCCGGGGGTGAGCGGGAGCAGCACGTCCTCGGTCCGCTCGACGGTCGCGCGCAGGGAGCAGAGCAGCGCGGGCCCGGCCGCGCTGCCGCCGCCGGAGAGGATCACCAGGTTCGAGGCGCGGGCCAGCCGCGCGAGCCGCTTGCGCCAGCGGAAGAACCGGGGGGCCTCCTGGATGAGCACCAGGTCGGGGGCGCAGGCCTTCATCACGCGGGCGAGGGCCACCGGGCTGTCCCGCATCGAGCGGATGTTGTAGCTGAGGACGCGGATGACGACCGAACCGTCTTCTTCCGTACCGGAGTTGGGCAGTTCGGAGCGATCGCTGAGGGAACCGGAATCCATGAAGATCAAGATACGCCGGTGCCCGCCGCCCCCGGAGGGTACGACGGGCACCGGGCCGTGCGGATGTCACATGACGGGGTCGGGCTCCCGCGCCAGGTCGGCGGCGCCGACCAGGCCCGCCTTGTTGCCGAGCTGGGCCGCGATCACGTCGGCCACCGGCCGCCAGTTGCCGCCGACCAGCCAGCGCTTGTAGGACCTGCGGATCGGGTCGAGGACCAGCTCGCCCTCGTCCGACAGGCCGCCGCCGACGATGAACGCCGACGGGTCGAAGAGCGAGGCCAGGTCGGCCAGGCCCGCGCCGGCCCAGCGGGCCAGCTCGCGGTAGGAGTCGACGGCCACCAGATCGCCCTGCCGGGCGGCCATGGAGATGTGCTTGCCCTCGATGCCGTCGGGGGTGCCGTCGCCGAGCGACAGCAGGTAGTCCGCGTTCTCCGGCGTCGCGTTGGCCCGCTGGCGTGCGTAGCGGACCAGGGCGCGGCCGGAGGCGTACTGCTCCCAGCAGCCCTGCGAACCGCAGCCGCACAGCAGCCCGTCCGGCACCATGCGGATGTGGCCGAACTCGGCGGCCACGCCGAAGTGGCCGCGGCGCAGCTTGTTGCCGATGATGATGCCGCCGCCGAGGCCGGTGCCGAGCGTGATGCAGATGACGTTGCGGTGGCCCTTGCCCGCGCCGAACCTGTATTCGCCCCAGGCCGCCGCGTTCGCGTCGTTCTCGACGACGACGGGCAGGCCGACGCGTGCCTCGACCTTCTCCTTGAGCGGTTCCTGACGCCAGTCGATGTTCGGCGCGAAGTACACGGTGGAGCGCTGCCGGTTGACGTATCCGGCGGCCCCGATGCCGACGCCGACGATCTCGTGACCGGCCCTGGCGCCTTCCACGGCCGAGGCGATCGCGTCCACGATCCCGTCAGGCGTGGAAGGCGTCGGCACCTTGAACGTGGAGAGGATGTTCCCCTCCTCGTCGACCACGCCGGCCGCGATCTTCGTGCCGCCGATGTCGACGCCGATGGTGAGTCCCATGAATCCCTCAGTTCGGTCGAGCCCCGCTACGGCCCACCGTACCCGAGCGGGCTTCAGTCCAGGTCGATGTGCTCCCCGCCGGGGCCCTCGTCGCCGGGGCCGCGGGGCTCGGGGGGCCGGGTGTCCGCGGGGCGCTGGGTCCAGCGCCGCTCCTGGTTCTCGACGGCCGAGCGGTAGGCGGCGAGCAGCTCGGACCCCGCGGCGGCGAGGTGGTCGAAGACGTCGGAGTTGCGCTCGATGACCGGCTCGACGACATTGCGGACCTGCCGGACGACCTGCCGGGCGGCCTGTTCGGCGGTGCCCTGGGCGACGGCGCCCAGGAAGGGGGCCTGCGCGCCGGGGGTCCCGGCGAATCCGGAGAGCTTGTCGGCGACCGCGTCGACGAGCTTCTTCAGCTCCTCGGCGGCGGAGCCGGGCGGGGCGCCGTGCTCGGCACGGCGGCGGGCCTTCTCCTCGGCGAGGTCCTCGGCACAGGCCTTCTCCCACGCGTCGGCGTCTACGGGCTTCTCGGTGGCGTCGCTCATGGGGCTGACTCCTGCGGAGAGCTGAGGGTTTCCTGAACCGGTTGCACCTTCGACGGTACCCGAACGGGTGCGGGGCGTTCACCGTGCGTGCGGCCACAGATCCGGGTCGGGCGCGAACCGTACGCACAGCTCACCGTCGACCAGGCCGGCCCCGGCGACGGTGCAGCGGCGCGGGGCGGAGGGCAGCGGGACGATCCGCCGGAAGGGGCCGGCCCTGATGACCAGCTCGTCGCCCCGGCGCACCAGGCTCAGCTCCTCGCGCACGGTGCCGGGCAGCGGGATCCGCCAGACCAGCACCCCGTCGTCCGCGAGCCGGTCCTCGACGGGCCAGGGCGCCGCGGGGACGGGCGCCGCGGGCGGCGGCGGGACGTCCAGGTCGGCGGGGCCCGGGTCGCGTCCCAGGTGCGCGATGCCGTGCGTCTCGTGCTGCCAGGCGGCGATCACCTTGCGCTGCCGGGCGGCGGCGTCGGCGAGCCAGGGGTCGGTGGAGCCGTCGGGCAGCAGCCGGTTGGCGAGCACCGCGTCGAGGCGCAGGCCGTGCAGCGCGAGCCCGGCGACCGTGGTGCGCAGGGTCTCGGCGCCGGCCTCGGTGGGTTCGACGACGAGGCGGACGGAGGTGTCGTCGGAGTCGATCACGGCCTGCGCGGCGGCGAGTTCGCGGTCCCAGCGGCGGGCGGCCTCGTACAGCCACTCCGCGGGCATCGGCACCCCGGCGAGGCGGCCGAGGACGGGCCGCAGGGCGCGGGCGGCCTGCCGTTCGGCGGGCAGCAGCCGGCGCAGGTAGCGGCGCAGCTGTTCGGGCAGGGCGAGCAGGGCGACGGCGCGCGGGGCGGCCGGCAGGTCGACGACGACCAGGTCGTCCGGTCCGTCGGCGCTGTCCCGCAGGGCGCGCAGCAGGGCCAGCTCCGCGGCGCCGGGCAGCGGGGTGAGTTCGTCGCCGTCGAGCCGGGCGGCGCCCAGCAGGTCGAGTCCTGCGGCGGCCCGCTCCTGGAGTGCGAGCAGGTCGGCGCGGAAGTCGTCGGCCGGGGTGAGCCGGGTGACGGTGACGCCGGGCGGTTCGGCCGCGGCGTCCCCGGTGATCAGCCGGACGCGGGCGCCGTCCCGGGCGGCCCGGAGGGCGGTGGCGGAGGCGACGGCCGTCGTGCCGGAACCGCCGGGGCCGGTGACCAGGAGGGTGCGCATGAGAGTGCAGGGTACCGACCGGCCGGCGGGGGCCGGCGGGCACCGGCGGGTGGACCCGGGAGGGGGCTGGGGAGGGAGCCCTAGCCCGGGAGGGGCCTAGGAGGGGGCGCCCGACTCCACCCACTTCTTCAGTCCGGCCAGGGCGCGGTCCGTGATGACCTTCTCGGCCTTGCGCTTGATCATCCCGAGCAGCGGGATCTTGACGTCCACGGTCAGCGAGTAGGTGACCTCGGTGCCCGAGCCGGCGGGGGTGAGGACGTAGGAGCCGTCGAGGGAGCGCAGCATCTGCGACTTCACCAGGGACCAGGACACCTCGTTGGGCCCGGCCCAGGTGTACTTGAGGACCTGGTCGTCCTTGATCGCGCCCGCGTCCATGACGAGCCGGACCTGCTCGGCGCGGCCGGCGTCGTCGGAGCTGAGGACCTCGGCCTCCTTCACCTCGCCCGTCCAGTCCGGATAGCGGGCGAAGTCGGCGATCACCCCCATGACGTCGGCCGGTGCCGCCTCGATCGTGATGCTCGAACTGGTGTGTTCCGCCATCGCCGTGGCTCCTCCGGATACCGGTCAGGGGTAGGTGTGCCGCGACGGGGTGTGTGCGAGCCCGCGCGTCGCGTGCAGGCTATCGCGCGCGGGCCCCGGCGCCGTCACCACTCCAGGGCCCAGGGCCTGCCGGAACCCGCGAAATGGCCGACGTTGACGCATTCCGTGGAGCCGATCCGCATGCGCCGGACCAGTGGCTGGTGGACGTGTCCGAACAGGGCGTAGCGGGGGCGGGTGCGGCGGATGGCGGCGAGCAGGGCCCGGCTGCCGCGCTCGAACCGCCGTGCCACGGTGTCGTACACCAGGTCGGGCACCTCGGGCGGGATGTGGGTGCACAGGACGTCGACCTCGCCCACGGCCTCGATCTTGGCGGCGTACTCCTCGTCGTCGATCTCGTACGGGGTGCGCATCGGGGTGCGCAGGCCGCCGCCGACGAATCCGAAGACGCGGCCGCCGATCTCGACGCGCTGCCCGTCGAGCACGGTCGTGCCCGGTCCGGCGTACTCGCTCCACAGGTGGGGGATGTCGACGTTGCCGTACGTGGCGTACGTCGGAGTGGGGAAGGCGGCGAACAGCTCCGAGTACTGCTTGCGCACGGCTTTTTCGATGGCGGGCCCGCGGTCGACACCGGCCCACAGGCGCCTGCCGAACTCCCGCGCCTCCTCGAAGCGGCGGGCGGTGCGCAGCTCCACGATCCGCGAGGCGTTCTCCTTTCCGAACAAGTCCGGGAAAATGCCGCGGGAGTGGTCCGCGTAGTCGAGGAAGAGCACCAGGTCACCGAGGCAGACGAGGGCGTCCGCCCCGTCGCCCGCCCGGGCGAGGCCGGTGGAGTTCCCGTGCACATCGCTGACTACATGTACGCGCATGCGATCACCCTAGGACGACCGGCCCGGAGTGGGTAGAGCCCGCCGGACCTGCGGTTACTTCCGAGTCGGGAATCTGCTGGACTACTGTGCGCAGAGCACCGCCATGACGTGTGACGCAGCGAACATCTGACCTGGACCCCCTACCGAAAAAGCAGTACTGGTGGGTAACGTCCGGGCAGTCCAGTCGTGCTCAGTTCAACCGGATCGACCAGTTCAGGGGCTGAGCACCTGCCCGATCTTGGACCGCACCGACGCAGCACACAGAGTCGTGGCGCCGGCGCCCTACGAGGAGCAGCAGTCTTGCGCGAGTTCAGCCTTCCGGCTTTGTACGAGGTCCCTGCCGACGGAAACCTGACCGACATCGTCCGCAGAAACGCCGCGCAGCATCCGGACGTCGCCGTCATCGGCCGCAAGGTCGACGGCGCCTGGCAGGACATCACCTCGACCGTCTTCCTCGCCGAGGTGCGCGCGGCCGCCAAGGGCCTGATCGCCTCCGGCGTGCGGGCGGGCGACCGCGTCGCCCTGATGTCCCGTACGCGCTACGAGTGGACGCTGCTCGACTTCGCGATCTGGAGCGCGGGCGCGGTCACCGTGCCCGTCTACGAGACCAGCTCGCCGGAGCAGATCCAGTGGATCCTCGGCGACTCGGGCGCCGTCGGCATCGTCGTCGAGTCGGACGGCCACAGCGCGGCCGTCGCCTCCGTACGGGACGGGCTGCCGCAGCTCGCGCACGTCTGGCAGATCGACGCGGGCGGGGTCGAGGAGCTGGACAGGGCGGGCGCCGAGGTGCCGGACGCGACGGTCGACGAGCGCAGCGCCGTCGCGAAGGCCGACGACCCGGCGACCATCGTCTACACCTCGGGCACCACCGGCCGCCCCAAGGGCTGTGTGCTGACCCACCGCAGCTTCTTCGCGGAGTGCGGAAACGTGGTGGAGCGGCTGAAACCGCTGTTCCGCACCGGCGAGTGCTCGGTCCTCCTCTTCCTGCCGGTGGCGCACGTCTTCGGCCGGCTGGTCCAGGTGGCCTCGCTGATGGCCCCGATCAAGCTGGGCCACGCCCCCGACATCAAGAACCTCACGGACGAGCTCGCCGCGTTCCGCCCCACGCTGATCCTGGGCGTCCCGCGCGTCTTCGAGAAGGTGTACAACTCGGCGCGGGCCAAGGCGCAGGCCGACGGCAAGGGCAGGATCTTCGACAAGGCCGCCGACACGGCGATCGAGTACAGCCGGGCGCTGGACACGCCGAAGGGCCCGTCGCTGGGGCTGCGGCTCAAGTACAAGACGTTCGACAAGCTGGTCTACAGCAAGCTGCGGGCGGTGCTCGGCGGGCGCGGCGAGCACGCCATCTCCGGTGGCGCCCCGCTCGGTGAGCGGCTCGGGCACTTCTTCCGCGGCATCGGCTTCACGGTCCTGGAGGGCTACGGCCTGACCGAGTCCTGCGCCGCCACCGCCTTCAACCCGTGGGACCGGCAGAAGATCGGCACGGTCGGGCAGCCGCTGCCGGGCTCGGTGGTCCGGATCGCCGACGACGGCGAGGTGCTGCTGCACGGCGAGCACCTGTTCACCGGGTACTGGAACAACGAGGGCGCGACCGAGGAGGCGCTGGCCGACGGCTGGTTCCACACCGGTGACATCGGCACCCTCGACGAGGACGGCTATCTGCGGATCACCGGGCGCAAGAAGGAGATCATCGTGACGGCCGGCGGCAAGAACGTCGCCCCCGCCGTCATCGAGGACCGCATCCGCGCGCACGCGCTGGTCGCCGAGTGCATGGTGGTCGGCGACGGGCGGCCGTTCGTCGGCGCGCTCGTCACGATCGACGAGGAGTTCCTCGGCAAGTGGCTCGCCGACCACGGCAAGCCCGCCGGGTCGACGGTGGCGTCGCTGCGCGAGGACGCCGATCTGCTGGCCGCCGTCCAGTCGGCGGTGGACGACGGGAACGCGGCGGTGTCCAAGGCCGAGTCGGTGCGCAAGTTCCGGGTCCTGGGGGCGCAGTTCACCGAGGACTCCGGGCACCTGACGCCGTCGCTGAAGCTGAAGCGCAACGTGGTGGCGAAGGACTACGCCGACGAGATCGAGGCCCTCTACCGGGGCTGACCCCCGCGTGCCCCTGGGGCGCTGCTTCAGGGGCACTGCTTCAAAAGTGCTGGCTCAGGAGCGCCGGAGAGCCGCGCGCGGAGCGGCCGGCGGCCGGCTGGGGACCGGCTGGGGACCGGCGTCACAGCAGCTCCCGCAAGCGTTCGGCGAGCAGGTCCCAGCGCCACTTCTCCTCCACCCAGGCGCGTCCCCGCTCCCCCATCCGCGCCCGCAGCTCGGCATCGCCCAGCAACGGCACCACCCGGTCCGCGACGGCCTCGGCGGAGCCGCCCCGCACGACCCACCCCGTCTCGCCGTCGAGCACGGCGTCCGGCGCCCCGCCGGAGTCCCCGGCGACGACGGGCAGCCCGGTGGCGGAGGCCTCCAGGTACACGATGCCGAGCCCCTCGACGTCCAGCCCCCCGCGCCGGGTCCGGCACGGCATGGCGAACACGTCCCCGGCGCCGTAGTGCGCGGGGAGCTCCTCCCACGGCACCGCCCCGGTGAACCGCACGGAGTCCGCGACCCCGGTCTCCGCGACGAGCCGCCGCAGCTCCTTCTCGTACGGCCCGCCCCCCACGATGAGCAGCACCGCGTCCGGCACGGCGGCCAGGATCCGCGGCATGGCCAGGATCAGCGTGTCCTGCCCCTTGCGCGGCACGAGCCGCGAGACGCACACCACGACGGGCCGCTCGGTGAGCCCGAGCCGGGCCCGGACCGCTTCCCCGCCGGACCCGGGATGGAAGGTCTTCTCGTCGACCCCGGGCGGCAGCTGCGCCATCCGCGCGGCGGCCCCGGGCGTGAGCGCGGCGGCGATCCGCGAGCGCGTGTACTCGCCCAGGTACGTGACGCAGTCCGTCGACTCGCCGATCCTGCGCAGCAGTTGCCGCGAGGCCGGCAGCTGCGCCCACCCCGCCTCGTGCCCGTGCGTCGTGGCGACGATCCGCCGCGCGCCCGCCCTGCGCAGCGCGGTGCCCATCAGCCCGAGCGGAGCGGCCGCCCCGAACCACACCGACGTACAGCCGTGCTCCGTCAGCAGGCCCACCGCGCGCCGGGTCACGCGCGGGGTCGGCAGCAGCATCGTCGTACGGTCGCGTACGACGGTGAAGGGCTGTTCGGCGTCGAACGCCGCGGTCGCCTCGGCGCCCTCCCGGCCGTGCTTCCACGTCGAGGCGTACACGACGAGCCGTTCCGGATCGAGCCGCAGCGCCATGTTGTGCAGGAACGCCTGGATCCCGCCGGGGCGGGGCGGGAAGTCGTTGGTCACGAGCAGCGTCTTGGGTGTCTGGTGCATCGCCGCAGACAGTACCGAACCGGGCGGCCGATCGCGCCACGCCGCCGGGTTCCGTGGCCAGGGCACGGTTCCCCCCGGCATGATGACTCGAATGAAGACGCGAAATCCCGCCGCACTCCTGTTCACCTGGGCCCTGACCAGGACCCTGCTCCTGCTCTGCGTCTTCAAGGTCGTCGTCGTCCCGGGCCCGGACGTGACCAGCGACGTCTCGGTGATCTACCACGGCTGGTCCGACATCCTGCGCAGCGGAACGTTCCCTCTGGACGACGTGACGTGGCAGTACCCCCCGGCCGCGGCGGTCGCGATCCTCTCGCCGGCCCTGCTGCCGTTCCTGTCCTACGCCTCCGCGTTCTTCCTGCTGGCCTTCCTGGCGGACGCGGTCGTCCTCCTGATGCTGCTCCACCTGTCCGGCCGGGAGGGCGGCTCGCGGCGCGGCGTGTGGGTGTGGGTCGCCGGGCTGCCGCTGCTCGGTCAGACGGTCTACGCGCGCTACGACGTGATGGTCACCGCGGTCGCGGTGGCCGCGCTGCTCGCCGCCGCCCGGCACCCGAGGGCCGCGGGCGTGCTGGCCGCGATCGGCGCGCTGCTCAAGGTGTGGCCCGCGCTGCTGCTGCTCGGCACCCGGCGCGGCCGCGCGACCCAGGAGTCCTGGGGCGCCGCCGCGCTGACGGCGGGCGGGCTGCTCCTGGCCTTCGTCCTGGCGATGCCCGGCGCCATGGCCTTCCTGACCTTCCAGCGGGACCGCGGCACCGAGGTCGAGTCCCTGGGGGCGCTCGTCTTCCACGTGGCACGGCAGTTCGGCTGGTCGGGCACGGTGCAGCTGAACTACGGCTCGGTGGAGTTCCTCGGCCCGTACGTGGACCTGGTGAGCACGCTCGCGCAGGTGCTGACCGCGCTCGCCTTCGGCTGGCTGCTGCTGTGGCGGCTCAAGGCGCGCGCCTGGGGACCGGCCACGCTCGCCGACGCGGCGCTCACGGCGGTGCTGCTGTTCACGACGACCAGCCGGGTCATCAGCCCGCAGTACATGCTGTGGCTGGTCGGGCTCGCGGCGGTCTGCCTGCTGTTCCGCGACAGCCGGATGACGCTCCCGGTGTGGCTGGTGCTCGCGGCGACGCTCGTCACCTTCCTGGAGTTCCCGCTCTGGTTCTCGCACGTGGTCGCGAGCGACGGGCTGGGCCTGACGCTGCTGCTCGTGCGCAACGGGCTGCTGGTCGCGGCGTCCGCCTCGGCCTGCCGCCGCCTGTGGCGGGCGACGGTCACCGAACCGCGCCGCGCCGCCGAGGGACACCGGCAGCTCCCCGCCCAGAGCGCCCGCGAGAGCTCGGTGGTCGCGTCCTGAGCGGCCCGCGGCCCGGCACCCGGGCCCGGCTGCCGGGCGCGGCGCCCGGCCCGGCTCAGCCCAGCTGGTCCCGGACGTAGGCCCGCCAGCGCGCCTCGAACTCCCGCTCGTCGATGCCGAGCACGCTCTGCGCCGCGTCGTCCACGGCCCCGGCCCGCTGCCGGTGGCCGCCGACCGCCTTGTAGAAGGCGTTGAGCTTCCCCTCGCCCCAGGCGTCCGCGATCATCCGGCAGGCCAGCCAGCCGGACTCGTAGGCCTGCGCGAGGTCGGCCGCGTCGCCGCTGAAGCCGAAGGCGTCGTCGTCCGGGAGGGAGCCGGGGGCCGCGCCGCCGCGCACCGCCCGCTGCAACTCGGGGGCCGCCTGGCCGGGGGCGCGGCCGCTGCCCCGGTAGCCGGCCCAGTCCGCGTACCCCTCCGACAGCCACAGCGGTGTCGCCGCCGAGGTGTACGCCCGGGTCGCCACGTGCGTCGTCTCGTGCGTGAGGACGACCTGCTTGCCGAAGTAGCCGAGCACGCCGTACGCCTCGGGGTTGACGATCACCCGGTCCGCGGGCGCGGTGGGCGAGCCGCCCGCCTCGCCCGTCGTGACGGCCGCGATCCCCTGGTAGCCGGAGGCCGGCGCCCCCAGCAGCCCGCCCATGCCGTCCAGCGACCTGGGGACGACGACGACCACGCGCCGCGCCCAGTCGGCGCCCCACGCGCTGTCGACGGCGGGCACCGCGTCGTCGGCGTCGGCGGCGTAGGAGCGGAGCACCGCGCGGCGCTGGCCCACACCGAGGACCAGGCTGTGCGCGCCCTTCACCACGGTCACCCGGCCCTGCTCCCACAGCTGCTGGGCGGACTTCTGCGCGGGCCGGTCGCCCGTGACGGTCCAGTGCCCGGCGTCCTGGCGGAGCGTGAGCGTGCGCTCGGTGACGACGGGCGCCTTGTCGTAGCCCGCGATGCGGTAGCGCAGTTCGGCGGTGGCCGTGGCGCGGGCGTGCCGGGTGCGGCCGAGCCGGGTGAGCCGGTAGCTCCAGCCGTCGAGCGGCACCTCCGCCAGGTCGGCCAGGAGCGTCGGCTCCGCGCCGCCGGTGGCCCGGTACGCCGTGCTGTCCCCCGCGATGACGGCCGCGGCCCGCCGGTCGAGGACGTGCTGCACGGCGGTCGAGCGGGCGTCGGCGGGCGCTCCCCCGCCGCAGGCGGGCAGGGCGGCGAGCAGGGCGCCGAGCGCCACGAAGGAACCCGCCCTGCTCATCGCACGCCGTCGACCAGCCATCCTGCCGATCGTACGGGGGACGGGGCCCGGGGTGCCTACGGCCGGGTCACGGATGAGACGGGCATCATGCCGACCGGGTCGTAGCGGACGGCGGCGCCCGGGTAGGGCGCGTGGATCACCTGCCCGTTGCCCGCGTAGATGCCGACGTGGCTGGCGTCGCTGCGGTAGGTGACCAGATCGCCGGGCCGGGCCTGCGACAGGGAGACCTGCTGTCCCGCGTACCGCTGCTCCTGCGAGGTGCGCGGCAGGCCGACGCCCGCCTGCGCGTACGACCACTGGGTCAGGCCCGAGCAGTCGAACCCGGACGGTCCGTTGGCGCCCCAGACGTAGGGCTTGCCGAGGGCGGACTGCGCGGCGGCCAGGGCGGCGGCGGCGCGCGCCGAGGAGGCCGGGCCCGCGCCCGCGAGATCGGGGCGGGCGCCGCCGCGCGAGGCCCGCTCGTAGGCGGCCCGGTCGGGCGCGTCGAGGGAGTTGAGCAGCCTGCGCGCCCTGGCCAGCTTCTTCTCGACGGTGTGCTTGTGCCGGGCGACGGCCTTGCGGCTGCGCTCCAGCTCGGTCAGCTCGTGCCGGGCCTCGGCCCGGCGCTGCGCCAGCTGCCGCTGGGCGTCCTGGAGTTCGGCCAGTTCGTCGGCCTGCCGGGCGCTGATCCGGTCCATCGTGCCGGCCCGGTCGAGATAGCCCTCGGGGTCGGAGGAGAGCATCAGCACGAGCGAGGGGTCCATCCCGCCGGAGCGGTACTGCGCGCCGGCCACCATGCCGAGCGCCTGCCGCATCCGGTTGATCCGCTCCTGCCCGCGGGCCACCTCGTCCTGCGTCCCGGCGAGGCTCCTGCGGAGCCGGTCGGCGCGCTCGTCCGCCTTGTTGAAGGACTCCGTGGCCTGCTCCGCCTGCTCGTAGAGGCGGTCCACCTCCGCCTTGGTGTCGGCGGGCCGGTCCTGCGGCGCCGCGCCCGCCGGGGCGGCGCCGAGGGCGCCGACGGCCCCCGCGGCGGCCACGGTCAGGACGGTGACACGCGTACCGAGGTCGAACCCTGAGTGCCGAGAGTGCGCTGTACGGCGATGGGACCCCACGGGCGGCAGCTCTCCCTTCCGCTGACGGTCCCCCGTGCTTCAGCTCGGGGGAAGTGCGGGCCGACAGTAGCCGCGCGAGCACCCCCTCACCAAAGACCCCGCACGGGCCGCACACACCGGCGCCCCGCCTCTGACGCAGGTCATGGGCGGGGCGCGGGGTCAGCGAAAGGTGTCGGGATTCGCCCGAACGGGCGCGTTTCTCGATCTCCTCGCGTCGTCGGTACGAGGATCAGATGCGGACGCCGAACTGGAAGCTGCCGATCGTGCTCATCGACTCGTAGCGGACGACGGCACCGGGGTGCGGGGCGTGCAGCACCTGGCCGTTGCCGGCGTACAGGCCGACGTGCGCGAGGTTGTTGAAGAAGACGAGGTCACCGGGCTTGAGCTGGCTCATGCCTATCTTGGTGCCGTCGTTCTGCTGCGTGTACGTGGTCCGGGTGATGCCGACGCCGGCCTGGTTGTACGCGAACTGGGTCAGACCCGAGCAGTCGTACGAGTTGGGGCCGGTGCCGCCGGAGACGTACGGCTTGCCGAGCTGGGTGGCGGCGGCGCTCAGGGCGGCGGCGCCGAACTTGGAGGCGGCGGCCTCGTTGCCGAGGTCGACGCGGCTCGCGGAGGAGCGGCTGGCGCGCGTCTCGGCGGACGCCATCTGCTGACGCTCGGCGGCCGTCAGGGAGTTGAGGAGCTTCTGCGCCTCGCCCAGCTTGCCCTGGACTTCCTTCTTCTTCTTGCCGAGCTCGGTGCGGGTGTCGGCGAGGTCCTTCAGCTTCTCGGCGGCCTCCGCGCGCTCCTGGGCGAGCGTGCGCTGCTTCGCCTGGACCTTCTTCAGCGACTCCAGCTGCTGCGCGGAGAGCGAGTCGAGGGTGGACGCCTTGTCGAGGTAGTCGTCCGGGTTCGCCGAGAGGAAGAGCTGGACGGAGGCGTCGATGCCGCCGGAGCGGTACTGCTCGCTGGCCATCGCGCCGATGCCGGTGCGCAGCTCGTTGAGCTCGTCCTGCTCGCGGGCGACCTTGTCCTGGAGGTCGCCGATCTCCTTCTCGAGCTTCTTCTGCTTCTCCTTGGCCCCGTTGTAGAGGTCGGTGGCCTTGCCCGCCTCTTCGTAGAGCTTGTCGACCTTGGCCTTGACTTCGCTCTTGTCGGGCTTGGGCGCGGCGTTGGCCGCCTGCGACGTGAGGGCCACGGCAGCGGCGGCGGTCGCGGTGAGCACGGTCACACGGGTGCGGCTCGGCTGCTTGGGTCGACGGTGGGACGCCACGAAGGCGAGCTCCTTCTTCCTCCAGCCGCCCATAGAACACCCGATGGGCGGTGCCCCTCCACCGTCACTCACCTCATGTGAGTGATCAACCGAGCGGAGGTTCGAGGCTCGACCCTAGTGACCTTCCTGTGATCAGTTCAAATCCTGCCGGGAAAAAACTCGGTCACCGCTTGCATTCTTTGCACTCAACTCACATGCAGTGATGTCGGTTTGACGCTACGTTGCGTGAAGGTTTCGCCAATTCGGGCAAGCGGAACGGAGCTTGCAGTTCCGCCGATTGGGGACATCAGCCCCAGGAGAGCCGCTTCAGCAGCATGACGGACGCGACCGGGCGCGCCCCGGCCTTCGCCACCCCGTCGGCGACCTCGCGGTCCGTGGAGACGACGATCACCGGCCGCCCGGACGGCTCGGCGCGCACCAGCTGCCGGATCAACTCGTCGGCCGTGACACCCGCCTTGGAGAACAGCACCCGCACCCCGCGCGGCGGCGCGAGCAGCACCGGCGCGGCCAGCTCCGCCCCGTCGAAGACACAGGTCACCTCGGCGCCGGTCTGGGCGGCCAGCTGCGAGAGCGAGCCGAGCAGCCGCAGCCGCTGCTTCTCCAGCGGCATCGTCGGATAGCCGGTCTTGGTGACGTTGTAGCCGTCGACCACGAGGTGGGCCTGCGGCAGCGCCAGCAACTGGTCCAGGATCGCCGGGTCGTGCTCGTGCAGGGCGCGCGCCGCGATGTCCTTCGGGCTCATCCTCCCCGGCTCCACGGCGTCCACGGAGTCGGCGGGCCGCGCCGACACGGGCGGCAGCGCCAGCTCCCGGCGCAGCCCCTGGGCCGCGTCGAGCACGGTGTCCAGGAGCAGCCGGACCCGCATGTCCTCGACGCTGCGCCCCTCCCGGGCCGCGCGCCGGGACGCCTCCAGGGCCGCCTCGACCTCGCCGAGCCGCCCCTTCACCCGCCGCGCCTCGCTCTCCGCGGCCGACACCTGCGCCTGCGCCTCGGCCCGCGCCCCGTCGATCTCGCCGCGCGCCTTGCGCACCGCGGCCTCGCCGCGCTTGACGTCGCTCTGCGCCGAGCGCAGCTTGCGGTGCACGGCGTCGAGCTCGCGCCGGGCCGCGTCCAGCTCGGCGCGCAATCGTTCCGTCTCGGCCCTGGTCTGGGCGTGCGCCTCGGCCAGCTCGGCGCGCAGCCGCTCCAGCTCGGCGCGGGTCTCCTCGTCGGCGCGCTCGGCGTCGGCCCGCTGCGCCTCCTCGCCGGCGGCGGCGACGAGCTTGACCCAGCCCGTGGGCCGCAGCACGTACGCGGCGGCGGCGACGTCGAGGGGGTCGGCCGCGGGCGGCGGCGACCCCGACTCCAGGGCGCCCGCCAGCTCGGGCTGCGCCTCGCGGAACCGCTCGGCGATCCGCTGCCGGAAGATCGTGTCGCTCTCCACCGCCGCGGCCATGGCGTTGCCCGCGAACTTGGCGCGCCGCGTGGGGGTGAAGCGGGCATACTGCCGCAATGGGGACGGCAGTTCGCCGAGGGTCAGCCCGCCGAAGCCGTCGGAGACGATCTGCACGACCCGCCGCCGTACGCCTTCGGGCAACGGCCGGTCGAGCACCTCGGCGGCGGCCTGCTCAGGGTCTTTGGCCTCCCCGCCCGTGCTCTGCACCATCCGTCACCCCAACTGTCTTGAAGTGCACCGGCTCCGTCAGGAGTCGGTGCCCGGCCTGTCGACGAGCTCCACCTGGTCCACCGCGTTGCACCAGCGGCAGCGGACCGACTCGATGGTCTCACTGACCACCTCGCGTTCCTCGACCTTCGGCTCACCGGCCAGGTCGAGATGGACGTACTCGACGACCTTCGACGAACGCGTCACGTCGAACCGCGTCAGGTTGCCGCACAGCGTGCAGCGCCAGCGGGTGGTGGCGGTCGGCAGGGGAACCGTCATCTCAGAGCATCTCTTCCTCGCGTGCACGGCGTGGTGCGGGGTGCTTGCTGTATTGCCCGTAACCCTACGGCCTGCCGTACGTCGCCCGCTCCCCGCCTTGCGTCATGCTCTTCCCATGATCGGCGACGGGCGCGACGCGACCGGAAAACTCGGAAAAGTGACCGCATTCCTCAGGGGACACCCGGCCCCGGTCACCTACGGGATCATCGCGCTGTGCTGTGGGGTCTTCGTGCTGTCGCCGGCCTCCGGCTTCAACCCGACCTATGGCACGGGTGCCCGGCTGCTGACGGAACAGACCGCCTATTTCGACCGCTGGGGCGTGGTGCCCGCCGAACTCCTCACCGGATCGGCACGCGCCGCCCTCACCCCGCTCACCGCCCTGTTCGTGCACGGCAGCTGGCTGCACCTGCTGGGCAACATGCTCTTCCTCTATGTCTTCGGCGCGATGGCCGAGGAGCGCATGGGCCGCCTTCAGTACGGGCTCTTCTACCTGATCACCGGCTACCTGGCGCTGTTCGCGTACGCGCTCGCCCACCCCGAGTCCGACCAGAGCCTGGTCGGCGCCTCCGGAGCGATCTCGGCGGTCCTCGGCGCCTTCCTCTATCTGTTCCCCGACGCGCGCGTGACCAGCCTGTTCCCGTTCCTGCTCTTCCTGCCGCTGCGTTTTCCCGCGTGGGTGGTGCTGCCGTTCTGGGTGGCGTTGCAGTGGGCGGCGGCCGGGCAGGACACCCAGGGGCCGGCGGTCGCCTACCTGGCGCACCTCGTCGGCTTCTCCCTCGGGTTCCTCTACGCGTGGGTGCGCTACCGGGGCCGGGCTAAGGTTGAGCCGACCCATGCCACGGCCACCGAGGGAGACAGCCAGCCGTGATCACCGCGATCGTGCTCATCAAGACCAGCGTGGACCGGATCCCCGAGATCGCCGAGTCGATCGCGGCCCTGGACAGCGTCAGCGAGGTCTTCTCCGTCACCGGCACCTACGACCTGATCGCCATGGTCCGGGTCGCCCGCCACGACGACCTCGCGGACATCATCCCCGGCAGCATCAGCAAGATCCCGGGCGTGGAGGGCACGGACACGCACGTCGCGTTCCGCACCTACTCCCAGCACGACCTGGAGGCCGCCTTCTCCATCGGCCTGGACGGCTAGGGCCGGTCCGGGGCGGGGCCGCACCTCACGACGCCGGGACGCAGCGCCCCTGCTCGGTGCGGTAGCTCCACGCGGCGCCGTCCCGGACCAGCTCGGCGACGGCGGCGACGAACCGGTCGACGTGCTCGTCGGGCGTCCCGGCGCCGAAGCTGACCCGGATCGCGTTCAGCGACTTCTCGCCGGGCGCCGCCTCGGGCGCCCCGCACTCCCCCTGCGTCTGCGGGTCGGAGCCGAGCAGGGTGCGCACCAGCGGGTGGGCGCAGAACAGGCCGTCGCGGACCCCGATGCCGTACTCGGCGGAGAGCGCGGCGGCGAAGTGGGAGGAGTTCCAGCCCTCCACCACGAACGAGATGACGCCGACGCGCGGGGCGTCGTCCCCGAACAGCGACAGCACCTTCACCTCGGGCACCCCGGCGAGCCCGGCGCGGACCTTGTCGATCAGGTACCGCTCCCGCTCGACGAGCCCCTCGAAGCCGGCCTCGGTCAGCGCCTTGCAGGCGGAGGCGATGGAGTAGACCCCGATGACGTTCGGCGAACCGGCCTCGTGCCGGGCGGCGTTCTCGTGCCACTCGACGTCCACGCCGCCGTCGGCGCGCCGGGCGACCTTGCGGGAGGCGCCGCCCCCGGCGAGGTACGGCTCGGCGGCGGTCAGCCAGTCGGAGCGCCCCGCGAGCACGCCGGAGCCGAACGGCGCGTACAGCTTGTGCCCCGAGAAGGCGACCCAGTCGACGTCCAGGTCGCGCACGGAGACGGGGTGGTGGGGCGCGAGCTGGGCGGCGTCGAGCACGATGCGGGCACCGTGCGCGTGAGCGGCCGCCGCCAGCTCGCGCACCGGCCAGAGTTCACCGGTGACGTTGGAGGCACCGGTGACGCAGACGAGGGCGGGGCCGTACGGGTCCCGGTCGGCCAGCGCCCGCTCCAGGGTGGCGACGGCCTCGTCCGGGGTGCGCGGCGCGTTCAGGTAGGTGACGCGGGCGTCCCGCCACGGCAGCAGCGAGGCGTGGTGCTCGGTCTCGAAGACGAAGACCTGGCAGCCGGCGGGGAGCGCGGCGGCCAGCAGGTTGAGCGAGTCGGTGGTGGAGCGGGTGAAGACGACCTGGTCGCCGTCGCGGCAGTCCAGGAACTCGGCCACCGTCGTCCGGGAGTTCTCGAAGAGGTCGGTGGACAGCTGCGAGAGGTATCCGGCGCCGCGGTGCACGCTGCCGTAGTAGGGGGCGTATGCGGCGACGTCGTCCCACACCCGCTGGAGGGCGGGGGCGGAGGCGGCGTAGTCGAGGGCCGCGTAGGTCACCTCGCCGCCGGTGACGAGCGGCACGGTGACGTCCCGGCCGAGCACCGGCAGCG
Source organism: Streptomyces sp. NPDC088785 (assembly GCF_044750685.1). Lineage (NCBI taxonomy): Bacteria > Bacillati > Actinomycetota > Actinomycetes > Kitasatosporales > Streptomycetaceae > Streptomyces > Streptomyces sp. NPDC088785. Next base: position 602,889 of record NZ_JBIVKH010000002.1, on the reverse strand, counting down.
GGGCGCCACAGGCGGGGTCGGTGGACTCGGCGGCGACGGCGGTGGCGGTGGCGGTGGCGTGAGCGGACATGGCGATCTCCCGGCAGGACAGGGCGAAGTGGCTTCGGGGACCCCGCGCGGGCACGGCGACCGGCTCCGGGCGCGGGGGTGTCGACCTCGGACGCAGGGCGCTGACGTGTCGTGCCGTGCGGAGGTGTGGTGAAGGGGCGGAGTGCCCTAGCGCATTCGCTTGCTCACGAGACTGCTCCCTCGAGGACCAGGACCCCAGGGTGTGCAGGGGTCCGCGCTTGCCATAGACCTCGCTGCCTACGGCCTGGTCTTCACCCAGGGCACCCCGCCACGGACGGAGGGTTGCCGGACAGCGGGCTGGGGCCTCGATCGCTGTCACTCATGACCTTGAAAAGCATCTTGCCACACCTTCGCGGTACGGCAAGGGCGCGGTCCATCTCCTGAGACGGGCCGGACCGCGCCCCGCGCCGCACTCAGCGGTTGCTGGCGACGACCCACCGTTCCAGGGTCGCCTTCGCGGCACCGGAGTCGATGGACTCGGCGGCCCGCTCCATGCCGGCCCGGATCTGCTCGGCGAGCGCGCCGGCGCCGGGGCGCACGGCGACCAGCGCGGCGGCGGAGTTCAGCAGCACGGCGTCCCGCACCGGCCCCCGCTCCCCGTCGAGGACGCGCCGGGCGACCTCGGCGTTGAACGACGGGTCGCCGCCGCGCAGCGCCTCGATGCCGACGGGCTCGATGCCGACGTCGCGCGGGTCGAAGACCTCCTCGCGGACGGCTCCGTCGCGCACCGCCCAGATCCGGGAGGTCCCGGTGATGGTCAGTTCGTCGAGTCCGTCGTCGCCGCGGAAGACCAGCGAGGAGTTGCCGCGCTCGGCGAAGACCCCGGCCACCACCGGCGCCATCCGCGCGTCGGCGACCCCGACGGCCTGCGCCTTCACCCGGGCCGGGTTGGTCAGCGGGCCCAGCAGGTTGAACACCGTACGGATGCCGATCTGCCCGCGGGCCGCGCCCGCGTACCGCAGGGCGGGGTGGAACTTGACGGCGAAGCAGAAGGTGATGCCCGCCTCCTCCGCCACCTGGGGGACGCGGGACGGCGCCAGGTCCAGATTGACGCCCAGCTTCTCCAGGACGTCGGAGGAGCCGGAGGCGGACGAGGCCGCGCGGTTGCCGTGCTTGACGACCTTGGTGCCGGTGCCCGCGATCACGATGGCGGACATGGTGGAGATGTTCACGGTCTTCGCGCCGTCGCCGCCCGTGCCCACGATGTCGACGCTCTCGCCGGGCACCTCGATGGTGTTGGCGTGCGCGTACATGGCGCGGACCAGGCCGGTGATCTCCTCGACCGTCTCGCCCTTGGCGCGCAGCGCGACCACGAACGCGGCGATCTGCGCGTCGGTCGCCTCGCCGGTCATGATGCGGTCCATCGCCCAGGCGGTGTCGTCGGCGCTCTGGTCACGCCCGTCCAGCAGCCCGTTCAGCACACTGGGCCAGGAACGGCCCGCCGCGGTGTCGCCTCCAGCGGGGGTCAAAGCGCTCATGGCCGCTCCTGTGGTGTTGTCGGTACGACGTGGGGAACGAACCCACCTTATCGAGCCGTGCGGACGGCAAAGAGCCCCCGTCCAGTGCCTGGACGGGGGCTCCTGCCGTGGCGAACGGCTTCGGAGTTCGAACCTCGGGGATCAGTGGTGGCCGTGGCCGCTGGTGATCTCCTTGTACTCCTCGGCGGTGGGCTTGGGGATCTGGTTGTGCTCCCCGTAGTAGCCCTTCGACAGCTTCGCGCGCAGCTTCTGCGTACGCGACACCTTGCGCTCCACACCGTTCTCGTCGACGCCCGGGCCGATCTCGACGGGCCGGTACTGCTCGTGCGCGGTGAGCGCGTGCAGGGACTCGGGGTCGAGCGGCTCGTGGACCTCGACGAACTCACCGTGCGGCAGGCGCTTGATGATGCCGGACTCGCGCCCGTGCAGCACCTTGTCCTTGTCGCGGCGCTGGAGGCCGAGGCAGATCCGCTTGGTGGCGATGAAGACCACGATCGGCATCACGAAGAAGCTGACGCGGACGAACCAGGTGATCGCGTTGATCGACAGGTGGAAGTGCGTGGCCCAGAGGTCGTTGCCACCACCGATCATCAGCACGAAGTACCAGGAGATCCACGCGGCGCCGAAGGCGGTGCGGGTCGGCGCGTTGCGCGGGCGGTCCAGGATGTGGTGCTCGCGCTTGTCGCCGGTGACCCAGGACTCGATGAACGGGTAGACCGCGATCGCGACCAGGACCAGCGGGAAGATCACCAGCGGGATGAACACACCCAGGACGAGCGTGTGACCCCAGAGGTTGATCTCCCAGCCCGGCATGACGCGGATCAGGCCCTCGGAGAAGCCCATGTACCAGTCGGGCTGGGCGCCGGTCGACACCTGGTCCGGGCGGTACGGGCCGATGGCCCAGATCGGGTTGATCGAGGCGATCGCCGCGACCACCGCGATGACACCGAAGACCAGGAAGAAGAAGCCGCCCGCCTTGGCCATGTAGACCGGCAGCAGGGGCATGCCCACGACGTTCTTGTTGGTCTTGCCGGCACCCGCGAACTGCGTGTGCTTGTGGTAGAAGACCAGGATCAGGTGGGCCACCACCAGGCCGAGCATGATGCCCGGCAGCAGGAGGATGTGGACCGAGTAGAACCGCGCGACGAAGTCGCCGCCCGGGAACTCGCCGCCGAACAGGAAGAACGACAGGTACGTGCCCACGATCGGCACGGACAGGACCGCGCCCTCCATGAAGCGCACACCGGTGCCGGACAGCAGGTCGTCGGGGAGCGAGTAACCGGTGAAGCCGGTGAACATGCCCAGGACGAACAGCAGGAAGCCGAACAGCCAGTTGACCTCACGCGGCTTGCGGAACGCACCCGTGAAGAACACGCGCATCATGTGCACGAACATGCCGGCGAGGAAGATCAGCGCCGCCCAGTGGTGGATCTGCCGGATCAGCAGGCCACCGCGCACATCGAAGGAGATGTGCATGGTCGAGTTGAACGCCTCGGACATCAGCTGGCCCTGCAGCGGGATGTAGCTGCCGTGGTACTCCACCTCGTTCATCGACGGGTGGAAGAACAGGGTCAGGTACACACCCGTGAGGATGATGATGATGAAGCTGTAGAGGCAGATCTCGCCGAGCATGAAGGACCAGTGGTCCGGGAAGATCTTGCGCATGTTGGACTTGGCCAGGGAGTAGATCCCGAGGCGTCCGTCCGCCCAGTCGGCCACCCGCTCGCCGGCCGGTGCCTTCTCGCGAGAAGGCGCGTCGTTGGTGGTCGCAGTACTCATCCGCGCTCCCAGAAGGCAGGACCGACGGGCTCCGCGAAGTCGCCCTGCGCCACGAGGTAACCCTCGGCGTCAGCGGCGATGTGCAGCTGCGGAAGGGCGTGACCGGCCGGGCCGAAGATGACCCGGGCACCGTCGGAGAGGTCGAAGGTGGACTGGTGGCAGGGGCAGAGCACGTGGTGCGTCTGCTGCTCGTACAGCGAGATCGGGCAGCCGACGTGGGTGCAGATCTTGGAGTACGCGACCACACCCTCGTGCGACCACTCGAGCTCCTGCTTGTCCTTGATGTTCTCCGGCTGGAGACGGACCAGCATCAGAGCCGCCTTGGCGATCTCCTTCTGGAACTCCTCGTCGTGCTCCTCCAGGCCCTCGGGCTTGGCGAAGGTGAGCGAGCCGACCGCGATGTCCGAAGCGCGCAGCGGCTCGTTCGTGTTCATGTTGACGAGCTTCAGGCCCTTCTTCCAGGCCGTGGTGCGGAGCTTCTTCTCGGGCAGCGGGCCGAGGTCGCGCAGCAGGACGACGCCGGAGAGCGGCACCAGGGCCAGCGCGCCGAACATCGTGTTGCGGATCAGCTTGCGCCGGCCGAACTGGGACTCCCGCGCGCCGTCCGCGAAGTCGGCCAGAACCTTGGCCTTGACCTCGGGCTCGGCCTCGATCGGGTGGCGCTCCTGCGCGACCTCGACGTCCGACATCAGGGTGCGGGCCCAGTGGACCGCGCCCGCGCCGATGCAGAACAGCGCCACGCCCAGGGTGGTGCCCAGGGCGAAGTTGAGCGCGCTGATGTGCCCCAGAGGGAAGATGTAGACGCTCGTGTGGGCGCCGATGGTCACATACGACGCGATGAAGCCGATGGTGGCCAGCATCGAGACGGTGAACAGCATCGCCACGACACGCTCGGACCGCCGGGCGGCCCGCTCGTCGATGTCCTGGATGCGGTGCTCGTGCGGGGGCAGGCCCGGGTCGGCGAAGGGGTTGTCCTTCGCCGGCTCCACGGCGCCGTGCCCGGCACCCTGCTCTGCCGGCAGGTTCTCTTCTGGAATGTCTTGGCTACTCATGACTTCTTGGCCTTTGCGGTCCGAGCGGCAACCCAGATGGCGACGGCGATCAGGGCGCCGAGACCGAAGATCCAGGCGAACAGACCCTCGCTGACCGGGCCGAGCCCGCCCAGCTTGAGGCCACCGGGGCTCTCGGACTTGTCACCGTTGACCGCGTCGAGGTACGCGATGATGTCCTTCTTGTTCTGCTTGGTCATCGTCGTGTCCGGGAAGGACGGCATGTTCTGCGGGCCGGTCTGCATGGCCTCGTAGATGTGCTTCGGGCTGACGCCCTCGAGGCTCGGTGCGAACTTGCCGTGCGTCAGTGCGCCACCTTCACCGGTGAAGTTGTGGCACTGGGCGCAGTTCGTGCGGAACAGTTCGCCGCCCTTGGCGACGTCCGCCCCGCTCGGGTCGTAGTCCTCCCGGGTCGGCGCGACCGGACCGGCGCCGAGGGAGGCGATGTACGCGGCGAGCTGGTCGATCTCGGCCTGCGAGTAGATGACCTTCTTCTTCGGGACCTGGGCGCCCGGCTGCTGGGCCGGCATCCGGCCGGTGCCGACCTGGAAGTCGACGGCGGCGGAGCCGACGCCCACGAGCTGCGGCCCGTCGGATGTGCCCTCACCGCCGGTTCCGTGGCAGCTGGCGCAGCCCACGGAGTAGAGCTTCTTGCCCTCGTCGATGGCGAGGGACTGGGCGGTTTCGTCGGCCTGCGCCTTGTCCGCGGGCGCGAACGCGGCGTACAGCCCCCCGGTGGCCGCCAGCGCGAGGAGTAGGACGACGACCGCCGCCAGCGGATGGCGTCGTCGTGCGGAGAGCTTTTTCACGGATTACCCCGGTGTCAGGATCTTCTGCGTCGGTGCTTCTGGAATGTGTCGGGTGCTTCGCCCGATGCTGTGATCGTCGAACTACTTGATCAGGTAGATCGTGGCGAAGAGGCCGATCCAGACGACGTCGACGAAGTGCCAGTAATAGGACACGACGATGGCGGCGGTCGCCTGTTCGTGGGTGAACTTCCGGGCCGCGTACGTCCTGCCGAGGACGAACAGGAAGGCGATGAGGCCACCTGTCACGTGCATGCCGTGGAAGCCGGTGGTCAGGTAGAACACCGAGCCGTACGGGTCGGACGAGAGCGAAAGCCCGTCCTTCTTGACCAGCTCGGTGTACTCGAAGACCTGACCGCCGATGAAGATCGCACCCATGATGAAGGTGACGATGAACCACATCCGGAGCTTCTTCACGTCCCCGCGCTCGGCGGCGAAGACGCCGAGCTGGCAGGTCAGGGAGGAGAGCACCAGGATCGTGGTGTTCGTCGCGGAGAACGGAAGGTTCAGGCTGGACGCCATTTCCTTCCAGTGATCCGGTCCTGTCACCGATCGCAGGGTGAAGTACATCGCGAAGAGGGCCGCGAAGAACATCAGCTCGGAACTCAGCCAGATGATGGTTCCGACGCTGGTGAGGTTCGGTCGATTGACCGACGGGTGCGCGTGCCCGGTTTCTACTGTCGTTGCTGTCGCCACGACCGACATTATGTCGGTCGCTTATCTCGCCCTCACTCCGGGGGGTGCCGTTCGGAGTGTCTGGGGGGTGTGTCCAGCCCATATGGCCCATCGGAGGCGTGCGCGAACCGGTGTTGACGGGGTGTCGGGAGGAGTAGGCTCCGCGCCTAAGACGCCCTGGGAAGCCCCTCGACACACGACGCCTCGGAGGAACGATGCAGTCGACCGCGACGGTTCTGGTCTACAGCGACGACGCCAACACGCGCGAGCAGGTCCGGCTCGCGGCCGGCCGCAGGCCCGCGTCCGACGCTCCGGAGGTCCAGTTCGTCGAGTGCGCGACGCTCCCCGCGGTGCTGAAGGAGCTGGACCGGGGCGGGATCGACGTGTGCGTGCTGGACGGCGAGGCCGTGCCGGCCGGGGGCATGGGGGTCTGCCGGCAGATCAAGGACGAGGTCTTCCGCTGCCCGCCGGTGCTGCTCCTGATCGGCCGCCCGCAGGACGCCTGGCTGGCCACCTGGAGCCGCGCGGAGGCCGCGGTGACCCTTCCGGTCGAACCGGTCGAATTCGCCGCCGCGCTGGCCGCCCTGCTCCGCACGCGGCAGGCCGTGGGGGCCTGACGGCCCGCGACTCCCGTACGCGGTGCGCGTACGGGAGTCGGAAGTCTCACATCCGGCGTGCTCAGAGCTGCGGGCTGAGCCGCGCCTGCCGGGCCGGGTCGGGCGTGTCCGGGTCGGCGAGGGCGCTGCCCTCGCTCCAGTCCTTCCAGCCGAGGTTCCAGTCCCCGAAGCCGTTGCCGAAGGGGTCCATGTCGTCGCCGTAGCTGTTGACGACCTTGACGATGTCACCCTTGCGGAAGGTGTCGAAGAACCACTCGGCGTTCCCGGTGCTCATGCCGGTGCAGCCGTGGCTGACGTTCTCGGCGCCCTGGGAGCCGGTGGACCACGGGGCGGCGTGCACGTATTCACCGCTCCAGGTGACCCGGGTGGCGTAGTACACGGGCAGGTTGTACGAGTCCGACGAGCCCTCGGCGATGCCGATGCTGGTGCCGCGCATCTGTACGTAGTACTCCTGGCCGAGCACGACCTTGGTGCCGTTGCGGGTCTCGAAGCCGGGCTTGCCCGTGGTGATCGGGATGGAGTTGATCTCCTCCCCGTTGCGGTACACGGTCATGTAGTGCGAGCCGGCGTCGGTGATGGCGACCAGCTTGTCGCCGGTGGTGATGGTCAGCGGCTTGGACGCGCCGCCCCACAGCCGGTCGGTGACCTTGATGCCCTGGAGGTTGCTGCGGGCCGTGATGGTCGCGTGGGCGGGCCAGTACTCCTTGGGGCGGAAGTGCAGTTCCTTGCTGTCCACCCAGTACCAGGAGCCGTCCACGGCCGGCTTGGACTCGACCTTCAGGGACCGCTCCACGATGGCGCGGGCCTTCTTGTCCTTGACGGGCTTGTTCAGCTCGGCGACCAGGGGCTGGCCCACGCCGTACTTGCCCGCGTCGGGACCGAAGGTGACCTTGAGGGCCTTCTCCTTGGTCGGGTTGCCGGTCTCGAAGGTGAGCACCTTGCGCCCCTGGGCGCCGTCCTCGTCCTCGGTGGAGACCCGGACCGTGTACTGGGCCTCTGCGGCCAGCGGAGCGGTGGAGTGCCACCGGCGTCCGTCGGCGGCGAGTTCGCCCGCGACGAAGCGGCCCATGGCGTCTGTGGCGGTCACATCGGTGATGCGTGCCTCGTCGCCCTGTGCGGTGACTTCCAGCGGCTTGTCCGGATCCGCCTTCTTGGCTCCCACGGGCCCGCTGAAGGCGATCTGGTCCGCCGCGTCGTACGGCGCGGCGGAGAGCGGGTGCGAGGAGCTGCCGCAGGCCGTGAGGCCCGCACCGAGGGCCGCCACACCGAGGGTGCAGCCCAGAACCGTACGGATGCGCGGTGAGTGGTTCATGAACAGAACCGTATGAAGGTTCATCACCCGTGGCGCGGTGATTGGGCCGCACGGGGCATGTCGGACACACGGAAGGGCCCGGACGCCCCCTCTCGGGGGTGTCCGGGCCCTTCGCGCACGGCAGTTCGGAACGCGGTCCGCCCTACTGGTTCTGGTTCTCTCCGCGGTAGTACTCGAAGACCCAGCCCCACAGGCCGAACAGGATCACCGGGCTGGCGAAGTACAGCAGCCACCAGCCGAAGACGACGCCCAGGAAGGCGAGGGCGCCACCGACGGCCAGGGAGAGCGGCTGCCAGGAGTGCGGGCTGAAGAAGCCCACCTCGCCGGCGTCGTCCGCGACGTCGGCCTCCTTGTTGTCCTGGGCACCGGTGTCGACCCGCCGGGCCGTGAAGGCCAGGTAGTAGCCGATCATGATGCACAGGCCGAACGCCAGGAAGAGCGCCGTCGTACCGGCCGGCTCCTTCGACCAGACGCCGTACACGGCCGCCATGATCAGGACGAAGAGGCTCAGCCAGATGAACATCTTGCCTTGGACCTTCACTTGCCGGCCTCCTTGCCGCCAGCGAGGGCCTTGGAGCCGTGGCCGGAGTTCTCCAGCTGGTCCAGGGCCGCGATCTCAGGGTGATGCAGGTCGAACGCCGGCGATTCCGAACGGATGCGCGGCAGGGTGAGGAAGTTGTGCCGCGGCGGCGGGCAGGAGGTGGCCCACTCGAGCGAGCGGCCGTAGCCCCACGGGTCGTCGACCTCGATCTTCTTGCCGTACTTGGCGGTCTTCCACACGTTGTAGAAGAACGGCAGGATCGACAGACCGAGCACGAACGAGGAGATCGTCGAGATCGTGTTCAGGGCGGTGAAGCCGTCGGCCGCGAGGTAGTCCGCGTACCGGCGCGGCATGCCCTCGACACCCAGCCAGTGCTGCACCAGGAACGTGCCGTGGAAGCCGCAGAACAGCGTCCAGAACGTGATCTTGCCGAGCCGCTCGTCCAGCATCTTGCCGGTGAACTTCGGCCACCAGAAGTGGAAGCCGGCGAACATCGCGAAGACGACCGTTCCGAAGACGACGTAGTGGAAGTGCGCCACCACGAAGTACGAGTCGGAGATGTGGAAGTCCAGCGGCGGGGCCGCCAGGATCACACCGGTCAGACCGCCGAAGGTGAAGGTGATCAGGAAGCCGATCGCCCAGAGCATCGGTGTCTCGAAGGACAGCGAGCCCTTCCACATCGTTCCGATCCAGTTGAAGAACTTCACGCCTGTCGGTACGGCGATCAGGAACGTCATGAAGGAGAAGAACGGGAGCAGCACGCCACCGGTGACGTACATGTGGTGCGCCCACACCGTCACCGACAGACCGGCGATGGCGATGGTGGCCCCGATGAGACCCGAGTAGCCGAACATCGGCTTTCTCGAGAACACCGGGATCACTTCGGAAATGATTCCGAAGAAGGGCAGGGCGATGATGTACACCTCTGGGTGTCCGAAGAACCAGAAGAGGTGTTGCCATAGGAGCGCGCCGCCGTTCGCGGCGTCGAACACATGGGCACCGAACTTGCGGTCCGCCTCCAGGGCGAACAGCGCGGCCGCGAGGACCGGGAAGGCCAGCAGGACCAGGACACCGGTCAGCAGGACGTTCCAGACGAAGATCGGCATGCGGAACATCGTCATGCCGGGAGCGCGCATGCAGATGATCGTGGTGATGAAGTTGACCGAGCCGAGGATCGTGCCGAAGCCGGAGAAGGCCAGACCCATGATCCACATGTCGGCGCCGATGCCCGGCGAGCGGACGGCGTCCGACAGCGGGCTGTAGGCGAACCAGCCGAAGTCGGCCGCGCCCTGCGGGGTGAGGAAGCCACCCACCGCGATCAGCGAGCCGAACAGGTACAGCCAGTAGGCGAACATGTTCAGCCGCGGGAACGCGACGTCGGGGGCGCCGATCTGCAACGGCATGATCCAGTTCGCGAAGCCCGCGAACAGCGGCGTCGCGAACATCAGCAGCATGATCGTGCCGTGCATCGTGAACGCCTGGTTGAACTGCTCGTTCGACATGATCTGCGTGCCGGGACGGGCCAGCTCGGCGCGCATGAAGAGCGCCATCAGTCCGCCGATGCAGAAGAACGCGAACGAGGTGACCAGGTACAGCGTGCCGATCGTCTTGTGGTCAGTGGTGGTCAGCCACTTGATCACCGTCGCGCCGGGGCGCTTGGGCCGGGCCGGCAGCTCGTTCTCGTACGAGTCGTCTGCTGCCGCGGCACCCTGGGGTTCATTGAGGATGCTCACGTTGTCTTCGTCTCCCGGTTCTTCTCGTGCTCCGTCTGGGCGATGCCAGACGGGACGTAACCGGTCTGCCCCTTCTTCGCGAGGTCCTTGAGGTGCTGCTCGTACTTCTCCGGAGAGACGACCTTCACGTTGAACAGCATCCGGGAGTGGTCGACGCCGCAGAGCTCGGCGCACTTGCCCAGGAAGGTCCCCTCCTTGTTGGGGGTCACCTCGAAGGAGTTGGTGTGGCCCGGGATGACGTCCTGCTTCATGAGGAACGGCACCACCCAGAAGGAGTGGATGACGTCACGCGAAGTGAGGACGAACCGGACCTTCTTGCCCTTGGGGAGCCAGAGGGTCGGGCCGGGGTTGTTGGTCTGCGGGTTCCGCGTACCGGGGGTACCGACCTCGTAGACACCGCCGGCGTTGGCCGGGAAGTCCTTCTTGAAGCGCTCGGGGATTCCCGAGAGCTCCTCGGAGGTCTTCGCGTCACCGGAGACGCCGGGCACGTTCTCGACGTAGTTGAAGCCCCAGCTCCACTGGTAGCCGACGACGTTGACGGTCACGTCCGGCTTGTCGGAGAGCTTGAGGAGCTTCGACTCGTCTCGAGCCGTGAAATAGAAGAGGACCGAGACGATGATGAGCGGAACCACCGTGTACAGCGCCTCGAGGGGCATGTTGTACCGGGTCTGGGTCGGAACCTCGATCTTGGTGCGGCTGCGCCGGTGGAAGATGATGCTCCACAGGATCAGCCCCCACACCAGCACGCCCGTGGCGAGCGCTGCCGCCCACGAGCCCTGCCAGAGGGAGAGGATCCGAGGACCTTCTTCCGTCACCGGGGTGGGCATACCAAGACGAGGGAAGTCCTTGTATGTGCAACCGGTAGCGGTTACCAGGATCAGGCCCGCAGTCAGCACCTGCGGCAGCTTCCGCCGCATCGGGCGCCGCGACGAGCGGTCGGAGCCGTTGGGACTCACGTAGCGCCTTCCCGAGAGTCTCGCCCGCGCTCTTTGGTTGGCTACGGCCGCCATCTCGCTGGTCGCTCGCCGCCCTGGCACACGGGCAGGGGTTTGGATGTTTATGCGGACCAAACCCTACTGGACGCTATTTGGGGTCGCGCGGGGAGGGTGCCTAACGCGCCGCGGGTCACTCCGAAGGGTGGGATGTGCCTGCTCCGGGAGGTTTCTGACGGGGGGTCGGGGGCCTCCTGCGGGCGGGGGATTTGTCCGGTGGGCGGGGGCGGGCCGGGCACGGCCGTCCGCGCGGTCCCCCGCGCCCCTGCGCGGCGGTTCCCCGGGCCCGCGTTCTAGCCTCACTGCGTGTCGTACTTCGATGTGGCCTCGGCCGCGCCCCTGCATCCCGTGGCCCGTCAGGCCCTGCACGCCGCTCTGGACGAGGGCTGGGCCGATCCGTCCCGGCTGTACCGGGAGGGGCGGCGGGCCCGGATGCTGCTCGACGCCGCCCGCGAGACGGCCGCGGAGGCCGTCGGCTGCCGGGCCGACGAGCTGGTCTTCACCCCCTCGGGAACGGCCTCCGTGCACACCGCGGTCGCCGGCGCACTCGCCGCACGTCGGCGTGTCGGACAGCACGTGGTGGTATCGGCGGTGGAGCACTCGGCCGTACTCCATTCGGCCGCGGCCCACGAGCGACACGGCGGTTCGGTGTCCGAAGTGGGCGTGGAGCGCTCCGGCGCGGTGCCGGCCGGGGCCTTCCGGGAGGCGCTGCGCGCGGACACCGCCCTGGCCTGTCTCCAGTCCGCCAACCACGAGGTGGGCACCGTGCAGCCGGTCGAGGAGGCCGCCGACGCCTGCCGGGCGGCCGGTGTGCCGCTCTTCGTGGACGCCGCGCAGTCGCTGGCGTGGGGGCCGGTGCCGGGCGCCTGGTCGCTGCTGGCGGGCAGCGCCCACAAGTGGGGCGGGCCCGCCGGGGTCGGGCTGCTCGCCGTGCGGAAGGGGGTGCGGTTCGCGCCCCAAGGGCCCGGGGACGAGCGCGAGTCGGGCCGGGCGCCGGGGTTCGAGAACATCCCGGGCATCGTGGCCGCCGCGGCGTCGCTGCGGGCGGTCCGCGCCGAGGCCGCCGCGGAGGCGGCGCGGCTGCGCGGGCTGACGGACCTGCTGCGGGCCCGGCTGCCCCGGCTGGTGCCGGACGTGGAGGTCGTCGGGGACCCGGTGCGCCGGCTGCCGCACCTGCTGACGTTCTCGTGCCTGTACGTGGACGGGGAGAGCCTGCTGCACGGCCTGGACCGGGCCGGCTTCTCGGTGTCGTCGGGTTCGTCCTGCACCAGCAGCACGCTGACGCCCAGCCACGTGCTGCGGGCCATGGGGGTGGTGAGCGAGGGGAACGTGCGGGTGTCGCTGCCGCTCGGGACGCCGGAGTCGGAGGTCGAGCGGTTCCTCGACGTGCTGCCGGGCGTGGTGCGCGAGGTGCGCGACCGGCTCGGGGCGCCGGCCGCCCCGGCGCCGGGGGACGCGGACGCCGTCACCGTGGACGCGCTGGGCCTGACCTGCCCGCAGCCGGTCATCGAGCTGGCCCGCGCGATCGGCCGGGTCCGGGCCGGGGGCACCGTGACCGTGACCGCCGACGACGAGGTCGCCGCCGTGGACATTCCGGCGTGGTGCTTCACGCAGGGCCACACGTATCTGGGGGCCGTGCCGGGCGCCGACGGCGCCGTCTCCTACCGGGTCCGCAGGGGCGGCGCCGCCTGAGGGGCGCGGGGAACCGCGCCCCCGGCGGGGCTCACCTCAGCCGAGGTACGACTCGACCTCCTCGGCGGCGGCGTCCCCGTAGGCCTTGCGGAAGCGCTCCATGAAGGGGACGCGGCGCAGCGCGTACTCCTGGGTGCCGAGGGTCTCGATGACCAGCGTGGCGAGCATGCAGCCGACCTGGGCCGCGCGCTCCAGGGAGACGCCCCAGGTGAGGCCGGACAGGAAGCCCGCGCGGAACGCGTCGCCGACGCCGGTCGGGTCGACCTTGGCCTCCTCGTCCGGGCAGCCGACCTCGACGGGCTCCTCGCCGACGCGCTCGATGCGCACGCCGCGCGCGCCGAGGGTGGTGACGCGGTGGCCGACCTTGCCGAGGATCTCGGCCTCGCTCCAGCCGGTCTTCGACTCGATGAGCCCCTTCTCGTACTCGTTCGAGAAGAGGTAGGTGGCGCCGTCGAGCAGGGTGCGGATCTCGTCGCCGCCCATGCGCGCGATCTGCTGCGAGAAGTCGGCGGCGAAGGGGATGCCGCGGCTGCGGCACTCCTCGGTGTGCCGCAGCATCGCCTCCGGGTCGTCGGCGCCGATGAGGACGAGGTCGAGGCCGCCCACCCGGTCGGCGACGGTCTTCAGCTCGATGAGGCGGGCCTCGCTCATCGCGCCGGTGTAGAAGGAGCCGATCTGGTTGTGGTCGGCGTCCGTGGTGCACACGAAGCGGGCCGTGTGCAGCGTCTCGGAGATCCGGACCGACGTGGTGTCCACGCCGTGGCGGTCGAGCCAGGCGCGGTACTCGTCGAAGTCGGAGCCGGCCGCGCCGACGAGCACCGGGCCCGTGCCGAGCTGGCCCATGCCGAAGGCGATGTTGGCGCCGACCCCGCCCCGGCGCACGTCGAGGTTGTCGACGAGGAAGGAGAGGGAGACCGTGTGCAGCTGGTCGGCGACGAACTGGTCGGCGAAGCGGCCGGGGAAGGTCATCAGATGGTCGGTGGCGATGGAGCCGGTGACTGCGATTCGCACGGCGGGAACACGCTTCCTGAGGGGCGGCGGTTGACAGTTCACGCTACCCGGTCGACGCCCTCCCCCTGAAGTGCGGAAACTACCTGATAGTAGGCCTTTTTTCCGGAGACGCCGCGTGCCTACGGTGCGTACATGACCTACGACGTTTCCTTCTTGACGCAGGACGGACTGGCCGCGCTGCGCGGCGACTGTGCCCGGATGGTGCCGCACTGGGTGCTGCCGCGGGCGCCCTGGGAGGTGGAGTCGCGGGTGGCGGTGGTCGGCGCGGCCGGGATCCACGGGGTCGTGGTGCCCGATTCGTCCGCCCGGCTCGTCGACTCCCTGGCCGGTTTCGACCACTGACGGCGCACGGGAGGGAACCGCGCGCTCCCCTGCCACGTCCCATCGCTGTCCCGTCCGGTGTCCACCGTCGTGCGGACACCGGAGACGACGCAGAAGGCGAAGGAGCGATGCGGTGAGCACCGAAGAGCGGACGCGGGAGCGGCACGGGCGGCGGCGCTCGCTGGCGGTCGCCTCGGCCCTGGCGGCCGTCCTCCTGGCCGGGGGCGGCGGCGCGTACTGGGCGACGACCGTGTCGGACGACGACCCGGGACGCACGGACGGCGCCGGGAGCGGCGGCGCTCCCCCGCCGCTGGCCCTGGACGGTTTCGGCGAGGGCGGCGGTCCGGGGGCGTCGAACGGGATCGCGCCGGGCGAGCCGGATCCGAACGGCTCGCGGTACGAGGCCGGCGGTGCGCTGCCCGACGGACCGGACGAGGCGCCGGTGTACCGGGCGACGGGCTCGGTGACCGCCGCCGAGGTGGCGGCGCTGGGCAGGGCGCTCGACGTGGCCGGCACCCCGAGGCTGCGGGGCGGGACCTGGCGGCTGGGAGGGACGCCGGACGGCTCGGGTCCGTCCCTGGAGGTGACCGGGAAGGCGCCGGGCACCTGGACGTACGCGCGCTATGCGCCGTCGGCGACCGGGAAGAAGTGTCCGGGCGCCGCGGGCTGCGCGGGCGGGGTGGGCAGCGGGGACGAGCGGGACGCGGTGAGCGGGGCGGCGGCGCGGAAGGCCGCGGCGCCGGTGCTCGACGCGCTCGGGCAGCGGAGCGCGAAGCTCGACGCGAGCCAGGTCATGGGCGCCACCCGGGTGGTGAACGCCGATCCGGAGGTGGGCGGCCTGCCGACGTACGGCTGGTCGACCGGGATCCAGGTCGGCGCCGACGGCCAGGTCGTGGGCGGTAGCGGGCAGCTGAAGGCGCCGGTCGAGGGCGTCACGTATCCGACGGTCGGCGCGCGGGAGACGCTGCGGAACATGAACGGCGGGTCGGCGGGCGGACGGGTGCCGGCCGACGCGTGCGCGAGCGCGGTGCCGCTGGACGGCGACTCCCCCGCCGCCGGCGGCGGTCCGGGCTGCACGCCGTCGTCGCAGCGGCCGCCCGCGTCGACGACGGTGCGCGTCACCGGCGCCAGGTTCGGGCTGGCCGCGTACGCCACCGGCGGCGAGCAGGCGCTCGTGCCGTCGTGGCTGTTCACCGTGGAGCGGCCGGGGGCCGGGCGTCCGATGACGGTGACCCATCCGGCCGTCGCGCCGAAGTACCTGACGGCGCCGGGGAGTTCGACGGCGCCGCCGCAGCCGTCGGCCTCGGACTCGGCCTCGGGGTCGGCGCCGGGGTCCGAGGTCCGTGACGTGCGGGTGCAGGGGTACCGCGCGGACGCGTCGGGGAAGAAGCTGACCCTGCACTTCACGGGCGGCGTGTGTGCCACGTACCGGGCGTCGGCGGACGAGTCGGGGAAGGCGGTGACCGTGCGGGTCACCGGGACCCAGCGGAAGGGGACCGTCTGCGTGAAGATGGCGAAGTTCTACACGCTGCCGGTGACGCTCGACGCCCCGCTCGACGGGCGCAAGGTCGTCTCCACGGCCGGAGCGGCGGTGCCGGCCGCGGAGAAGAACCAGCCGGGCGGCGGACCGGCGCCGCGCGACTAGCGTCCGCCACCGCCTCATGACAAAAGGGCTGCGGCACCCCGTGGGGGTGCCGCAGCCCTTCGTCCTGCTGGTGCTGTCTAGCTGAACGAGTCGCCGCAGGCGCAGGAGCCCGTCGCGTTCGGGTTGTCGATCGTGAAGCCCTGCTTCTCGATGGTGTCGACGAAGTCGATGGAGGCGCCGCCCAGGTACGGGGCGGACATGCGGTCGGTGACGACCTTGACGCCGCCGAAGTCCTTGACGACATCGCCGTCGAGCGAGCGCTCGTCGAAGAAGAGCTGGTAGCGCAGACCCGAGCAGCCACCCGGCTGAACGGCCACACGCAGGGCCAGGTCGTCACGGCCTTCCTGGTCGAGCAGCGCCTTGACCTTGGCCGCGGCTTCGTCGCTGAGGATGATGCCGTCGCTGACGGTGGTGGTCTCGTCCGATACGGACATCTACATCTCTCCCGGGTTGTACGGAGACTGCTTGCCGACCATTGCAACCGGCAAAGGCCCGGATCCATTCCGGATCCGCCGAGGGTTTCGCACTTCTTCTTTTCATGCTCGCACACCGGGGGCTTGCGGGGCACGGGCCGTCTCGCGCGGATTGCGTCACATCGACGACATCGGCATCGTCAAACTGACGTGAAGCACGTATGATAGATAGCGTCATTTCGACGAGAAGTGTTCGGCAGAACTCAAGAAAGGGTGCGTGACGTGACCACGGCCCAGACCCCCGTTGACCTGGATGTGTCGCCCACTCCGCTGGCGCTGCTCCTGCTCGGCCGCGAGGCCGACAGCACGAGCGAGCGCGGCGTGGAGTGCCCCGGCGACCTGCCCTCCCCGTCCGACCCGGACCTGGTGGAGCGCGCCCGCGCGGCCAAGGAGAGGCTCGGCGACAAGGTGTTCGTCCTCGGGCACCACTACCAGCGCGACGAGGTCATCCAGTTCGCCGACGTCACCGGCGACTCCTTCAAGCTGGCGCGCGACGCCGCCGCGCGCCCCGAGGCCGAGTACATCGTCTTCTGCGGTGTGCACTTCATGGCGGAGTCGGCGGACATCCTGACCGGCGACGACCAGAAGGTCGTGCTGCCGGACCTCGCCGCCGGCTGCTCGATGGCCGACATGGCCACCGCCGAGCAGGTCGCCGAGTGCTGGGACGTGCTGACCGAGGCCGGGATCGCCGGATCGGTCGTGCCCGTGTCGTACATGAACTCCTCGGCCGACATCAAGGCGTTCACCGGCAGGCACGGCGGCACCATCTGTACGTCGTCGAACGCCGAGCGCGCGCTGAACTGGGCGTTCGAGCAGGGCGACAAGGTGCTCTTCCTCCCCGACCAGCACCTCGGGCGCAACACCGCGGTGCGCGACCTCGGGATGTCGCTGGACGACTGCGTCGTCTACAACCCGCACCGGCCGAACGGCGGACTGACCGCCGAGCAGCTGCGGGCCGCGAAGATGATCCTGTGGCGCGGGCACTGCTCGGTGCACGGGCGGTTCTCGCTGGAGTCCGTGGCGGACGTGCGGGCCCGCATCCCCGGGGTGAACGTGCTGGTGCACCCGGAGTGCAGGCACGAGGTCGTCGCCGCCGCGGACCAGGTCGGGTCGACGGAGTACATCATCAAGGCGCTGGAGGCCGCGCCCGCCGGGTCCAAGTGGGCCATCGGCACCGAGCTGAACCTGGTCCGGCGGCTCGCGAACCGGTTCGCGCCCGAGGGCAAGGAGATCGTCTTCCTCGACAAGACGGTCTGCTTCTGCTCGACCATGAACCGGATCGACCTGCCGCACCTGGTCTGGACGCTGGAGTCGCTGGCCGACGGCCGGCTCGTCAACCGCATCGAGGTCGACCCCGAGACGGAACGATTCGCGAAGCTGGCCCTGGAGCGCATGCTGGCGCTGCCGTAGCGCACGGACCGGCGGGAACGCGGGGAACCGCGCGAGAAGCCCCACCGGGGCGGGCGCTCGATCGAACGCCCGCCCTGGTGGGGCTTCGCCGGTGGGGCCCCCAGGGGGCGGGGTGGTCAGACTCCGGCCCGCTCCGTCTCCGGCTCCGGGGTCCCGGCCTGGGGCGGCACCCCGGCGTCCCGCTTCGCCGCGCGCTTCTTCGCCCGCTTCTCCTTGCGGAGCTCCAGGATCGCGTAGAGCGTCGGCACGAGCAGGAGGGTCAGCAGCGTCGACGTGATCAGGCCGCCGATCACGACCACGGCCAGCGGCTGGGCGATGAAGCCGCCCTCGCCGGTGACGCCGAGCGCCATCGGGAGCAGCGCGAAGATCGTGGCGAGGGCCGTCATCAGGATCGGCCGCAGCCGGTGCCGGCCGCCCTCCACCACGGCCTCGACCACGCCCAGGCCCTGCCCGCGGTATTGGTTGATCAGGTCGATCAGCACGATCGCGTTCGTGACCACGATGCCGATGAGCATCAGCATGCCGATCATCGCCGGGACGCCCATCGGCGTACCGGTGGCGACCAGCAGGCCGATGGCGCCGGTGGCCGCGAACGGGATCGAGACCAGCAGGATGAGCGGCTGCGCCAGCGAGCGGAACGTCGCCACCAGCAGCAGGAAGACGATCGCGATCGCCGCGAGCATCGCCAGCGCCAGCTTCTTGAACGCGTCGTCCTGGTCGGAGGTGACCCCGCCGATCGTCGCCGTGGCGCCCTCCGGCAGGTCCAGCGCCTTGATCTTCGACTGGAGGTCGGCGCTGACCGCGCCGGTGTTGTCCCCGGTGGGCTTGGCCGTGATCGTCGCCGCGCGGGCGCCGTCGATCCGGGTCATCGAGACCGGCCCGTCGACCAGCTTCACGGTGGCGATGTCGCCGAGGGTCAGGCCGCGCGGGCCCATCGGCAGCTTCTTCAGCTGCGCCGTGGTCCGCGCCGGCTTCGCCGACCTGACCACGATGTCGCGCTCGGTGTCGTCCAGGATCGCCTTGCCGCTCGTCGTGCCGCGCACCGCCTGGGTGACGGCGGCGCCGAGCGTCGTGTCGTCGAACCCGGCGGCGGCCGCCCGGGTGTTGGCCCTGACCGAGATCCGCGGGACGGACTGCGACAGGTCGCTGGTGACGTCCGTGACGTCGTCGAGCGTGGCGACGGCGTCCTTGACCTGCTCGGCCGCCCGGTCGAGGACCTCGCCGTCGGCGGACTTCACGACCACGCTCAGGTCCTGGCTGCCGAAGCCGTCACCGGCGGAGATCGTCGTCGTGCCGACGCCGTCCAGCTTGCCGAGCTCGCGCTCGACGCGGTCCTGCGTGTCCTCGTACGACGCCTTGTCCTTCAGCGTCACCGAGTACGAGGCCTGGTTGGTGTCCGTGCCGCCGCCGAAGGCCGCCATGAAGCCCGACGAGCCGACGGTGACCTGGTAGTCCTTGATCGCGTCGATGCCCCGGAGCACCTTCTCGACCTTCTTCGCGGACGCGTCGGTGGCGGCCAGGCTGGTGCCGGGCGCCAGCTCCTGCTTGATGGACAGGACCTCCTGCTCGCCCTGGTCGAAGAAGTTGGTCTTCAGCAGCGGGGCCATGCCGAACGTGCCGATCAGGACCACGACGGCGAGCGCCAGGCTGGTGAGGCGGCGCCGGGTCGCGAAGCGCAGCACGGGGACGTACGCGCGTTGCAGCCAGGACCTGGCCTCCTTCTCCTCGGCCAGGCGGCGCGCCTCCTGGGGGTCGACGCCCTGGACCGCCCTGGGCGCGCGCAGGAACCAGAAGGACAGCACCGGGACGACCGTCAGCGACACGAGCAGGGACGCGAGCAGCGCCGCGGTGACGGTGAGGGAGAACGCGCCGAACAGTTCGCCCACCATGCCGCCGACCAGGCCGATCGGCAGGAACACGGCGACCGTCGTCAGCGTCGAGGAGGTGACCGCGCCGGCCACCTCGCGGACCGCGGTGAGGATGGCCTCCTTGCGCTCCTCGCCGTAGCCGAGGTGGCGCTTGATGTTCTCCAGGACGACGATCGAGTCGTCGACGACCCGGCCGATCGCGATGGTCAGCGCGCCCAGCGTCAGCATGTTCAGCGACAGGTCGCAGGTCCACAGGACGATCAGGGCGAGGACCACGGACAGCGGGATGGAGACCGCCGTCACCAGGGTCGAGCGCAGCGACGCCAGGAAGACCAGGATGACGATGACGGCGAAGAGCAGGCCGAGCGCGCCCTCCGTGGTCAGGCCCGAGATGGACTTGGAGACCGCCGGGCCCTGGTCGCTGACGACCGTCAGGTCGGCGCCCTTGCCCAGGTCCTGGCGCAGGCCGGGCAGTCTGTCGGCGACCGCGTCGGAGATGCTGACGGCGGAGCCGTCGTGGTCCATGGTCACGGCGACGGCGAGGCTGGGCCGGCCGTCGGTGCGGGTGAGCGAGTCGGCCGTGGACGGCTGCTGCCGCACGGTGGCGATGTCGGCGAGGCGTACGGGCTTCTTGACGCCCTCGCCCGAGATCATCAGGTTCTTGATCTGCGCCAGCGAGGTGAAGCCGCCGCCGACCTGGACCGTGCGGTTCTTGCCGGCCTCGTCGAAGGAGCCCGCGGGCACGGTGGCGCCGCCGGCCTGGAGGGACCGGCCGATCGCCTGGACGCCGACGCGGGCCGCGGCCATCTTCGCGGGATCCGGCGTGACGTCGATCTGGAGGTCGCGGACGCCGTCGACCGTGACCTGGCCGACGCCGTCGATGTCCTTGAGGGACGGCACGACGGTCCTGTCGAGCTGGTCGGCGAGGGCCTGCTGGTCCTGGTCGGAGGTGACCGCGAGGACCACGGTGGGGATGTCGTCGGTGGAGCCCGCGACGACCTGCGGGTCGACGTCGTCGGGCAGTTGGGCGCGGGCCCGGTTGACGGCCTGCTGGACGTCGGCGACCAGCTGCTTGGTGCCGGTGCCGTAGTCGAACGACGCCATGACCAGGGCGTTGCCCTCGCTGGCCGTCGAGGTGACGCCGGTGATCCCGGTGACGGCGTCGAGGGAGTTCTCCAGCGGTTCGACGACCTGCTTCTCCACCACGTCGGGGGACGCGCCCTGGTAGGGGGCGATCACCGACACCATGGGCAGTTCGATCGTGGGCAGCAGCTGCTGCTTGAGCTGGGGGATCGCTATCGCGCCGAAGACGATCGCGATGATCGACATCAGGCCGATCAGGGCACGCTGGGCGAGACTGAATCTCGACAGCCAGGACATGGTGACAGGTCTCCCCGGGGAGCGGTGTGCGGTGGGCAGGGCCCCGGTGTGCGGACACACACGGGGCACGAGTACACCCTGGGGTACGCGAGCGGTGCGGGGCGTCGCTCCCAGGTCCCGTTACTTATCCGCTCCCTACTGCGCCCGTAGTACGCGGCGGGTGCGGGTCACTCCACCCGGGGGCGGACCAGGCCCGATTCGTAGGCAATCACGACGAGTTGGGCCCGGTCGCGGGCGCCGAGCTTGGCCATCGCCCGGTTCACATGGGTCTTCACGGTGAGCGGGGAGACTTCGAGGCGTTCGGCGATCTCGTCGTTGGAGTGGCCGCCCGCGACCTGTCCGAGGACCTCGCGCTCGCGGACGGTGAGCGCGGCCAGCCGCTCGGCGTGGGCCCCCGGGGACCGGCCGTCGTCGTCGTAACCCTCGCCCTGCGCGAGGAACTTGGCGATCAGCCCCTTGGTCGCGGCGGGTGACAGCAGGGCGTCGCCGGCGGCCGCGATCCGGACGGCGCCGAGCAGTTCCTCGGGTTCCGCGCCCTTGCCGAGGAAGCCGGAGGCGCCGGCCCGCAGGGACTGCACCACGTACTCGTCGACCTCGAAGGTGGTCAGCATGACCACGCGGACGGCGGCGAGTTCGGGGTCCGCGCTGATCTCGCGGGTCGCGGCGAGGCCGTCGGTGCCGGGCATCCGGATGTCCATGAGGACCACGTCGGGGCGCTCGGAGCGGGCGAGCCGGACCGCTTCCGCGCCGTCCGACGCCTCCCCCACCACCTCCATGTCCGGTTCGGAGTCGACGAGGACCCTGAAGGCGCTGCGCAGCAGGGCCTGGTCGTCGGCGAGGAGGACCCGAATCGTGCCGCTGGTCATGTGGTGGCGTCCCCTGAGGTGGTGTCGGTGGCCCGGTCCTTGACGGGAAGGATCGCATGGACGCGGAAGCCGCCGCCGTAGCGTTCGCCCGCGGTGAGGGTGCCGCGCAGGGCGGTGACCCGTTCGCGCATGCCGAGCAGCCCGTGTCCGCCGTCGCGGTCCCGCGGGCCGGCGGGAAGAGCGACGCCGGGGCCGTCGTCGAGGACGCTGACCTCGACGTTGGGCCCCACCCGCACGACGCTGACCTCCGCCTTGGCGCCCTGGCCCGCGTGCTTCTGCACGTTCGTCAGCGCTTCCTGCACGATGCGGAACGCGGCGAGGTCGACGGCGGCGGGCAGCGGCGGGGCGTCCTGGTCGCGGGCCACCTCCACGGGCAGGCCCGCGTGCCGGAAGGTGCCGACGAGGTCGTCGAGCCGGTCCAGGCCCGGGGCCGGCTCGGTCGGCGCCTCGGGGTCGCCGGTCTGGCGCAGCAGGCCGACGGTGGCGCGGAGTTCGTTGAGCGCGGAGCGGCTGGCCTCGCGGACGTGCGCGAGGGCTTCCTTGGCCTGGTCGGGGCGCTTGTCCATGACGTGCGCGGCGACCCCGGCCTGCACGTTGACCAGGGCGATGTGGTGGGCGACGACGTCGTGCAGATCGCGGGCGATCCGCAGCCGCTCCTCGGCGACGCGGCGCCGGGCCTCCTCCTCGCGGGTGCGCTCGGCGCGTTCGGCGCGCTCCCGGATGGCGTCGACGAAGGCGCGCCGGGAGCGGACGGCGTCACCGGCCGCCGCGGCCATGCCGGTCCAGGCGAAGATGCCGAGGTTCTCCTGCGCGTACCAGGGCAGCGGGCCGGCGAGCATGGCGACGCCGGTGAGCGTCGCCATCGTGGCCAGGCCCACCCGCCAGGTGGTGGGCCGGTCGGTGTGCGCGGCGACGGTGAACAGGGCGATGACGGCGGACATCACGACCGGGGTGCGGGGTTCGCCGGTGCCGAGCTCGACCAGGGAGACCGCGGCCGTCGCGGCGAGGACGCAGCGGGGGGCGACCCGCCGGAAGACCAGGGCGGTGGCGCCGAGCACCATCAGGACGAGGCTGAGCGGGTCGGGGGTGCGGGCCCCCCAGATGTAGCTGCCGCCGTCCGCGTTGCTGTGGTCCACGAAGGAACCGGCGATCATGCAGGCCAGCACGGCGAGGGCGAGGGTGGCGTCGAGGGCCAGGGGGTGGGTTCTGGCCCAGCGTACGAGGGGGGTCACCGGGGTCACGGTAGCTGGCCCCCCTCGCGGCCGATCGCGCGGTCGCCCGCGCTCCTGGGTGCTTCTGCCGGAGGTCAGCCCGGGATGAGGCCGTCGTCGGAGAGCATCTCGCGGACCTCTTCGAGGGTGGCGTCCGGGGCCGGGAGGATCAGCTCGGACGGTTCGAGGGAGTCGTCCGGGAGCGGCCGGCCCAGACGGCGCACGGCGTCGAGGAGCGCGGCCAGCGTGCGCCGGAAGCCCTCCTCGTCGCCGGTCTCCATCTCGGCCAGCAGTTCGTCGTCCAGCGTGTTGAGTTCGGTGAAGTGGCTGTCGGCCAGCTCCACCTGGCCCTCCCCCATGATCCGTACGATCACGTCGGCCTCCTCGGGCTGCTGCTACTGCTTGTCGAAGCGCGGGGTGTCGGTCGGCTGCGGCGCCTGCTGGGGCTGGCCCTGGCTGCCCTCGATCGCCTGCTGGGACGAGGACGAGCCGCCGGCCAGCTCCTGCTTCATGCGTTGCAGCTCCAGCTCTACATCCGTACCACCGGAGAGCCGGTCCAGCTCGCTCTGGATGTCGTCCTTGGCGAGCCCGGAGGAGTCGTCGAGGGCGCCGGAGGCGAGCAGTTCGTCGATGGCGCCGGCCCGCGCCTGGAGCTGTGCGGTCTTGTCCTCGGCGCGCTGGATCGCCATGCCGACGTCGCCCATCTCCTCGGAGATGCCGGAGAACGCCTCGCCGATGCGGGTCTGCGCCTGCGCCGCGGTGTAGGTGGCCTTGATGGTCTCCTTCTTGGTGCGGAAGGCGTCCACCTTGGCCTGGAGGCGCTGGGCCGCGAGGGTGAGCTTCTCCTCCTCGCCCTGGAGCGTCTGGTGCTGCGTCTCCAGGTCGGTGACCTGCTGCTGGAGCGCGGCGCGGCGCGACAGCGCCTCGCGGGCCAGGTCCTCGCGGCCGAGCGCGAGCGCCTTGCGGCCCTGGTCCTCCAGCTTGGAGGACTGGCCCTGCAACTGGTTCAGCTGGAGCTCCAGGCGCTTGCGGCTGGTCGCGACGTCCGCGACGCCACGGCGCACCTTCTGGAGCAGCTCCAGCTGCTTCTGGTAGGAGTAATCGAGGGTTTCGCGCGGGTCCTCGGCCCGGTCAAGGGCCTTGTTCGCCTTCGCGCGGAAGATCATCCCCATACGCTTCATGACACCGCTCATGGGCTTCGCGCGCCCCCTTCTACTGACTGATCAAGCCGACGGTCCAGCTCCGGCACTGCGACACAACCCACAGTACGGGTCCTGCATCTATTACCGCACTGTCCAGGTGCGGATGCGCTCATCCCCAAGGACGACTGCCGACGGTCGCGCTCCGGCGCAAGGAGTAGGTGGCACCCTCATCCGCCCCGCCGTCCGCCTCTAGGGACGCACGGTGTTGCCGGATCGTTCCCGGTGGGCACCTGGTCCATGCACGTCCACCACGTACCCTTGGCTTTTGTGTTCCGTAGCCGATCCCAGGACGACAAGGCGCCGGCCGACAAGGCCCCGGTGACCTCTCTGTCCCAGCAGACCCGTGACCCGCAGGCGCCCAAGGGCCGCCCCACGCCCAAGCGCAGCGCGGCCCAGTCGCAGCGCCGCAGCGTGGCCAACACCAAGATGTCGCCGAAGGAGGCCCGCGCCCGCCAGCGCGGGGACCGGCGCGCCGCGATGGAGAAGCAGCGCGCCGCGCTCGCCAGCGGCGACGAGCGTTACCTGCCCGCGCGCGACAAGGGTCCGGTGCGGCGCTACGCCCGCGACTTCGTCGACTCGCGGTTCTGCATCGCCGAGTACTTCCTGCCGATGGCGGTGATCATCCTCGTCCTGAGCATGGTCCGCGTCGGCTCGCTCCAGAACATCGCGCTGCTGCTGTGGCTGTTCGTGATCCTCGCGATCGTGATCGACTCGGCCATCACCGGCTTCCGGCTGAAGAAGCGCCTGGCGGAGAGGTTCCCCGACGAGCGCCGCAAGGGCGCGGTCGCGTACGCGCTGATGCGCACGCTCCAGATGAAGCGGCTGCGGCTGCCCAAGCCGCAGGTCAAGCGCGGAGAGCGGCCCTGAGCACGGACGCCTTCGCCGGGGACGCGCCGGGCGCCTGGCTGGAGAAGCTGGGCGGTCTGCGCAACGTCGTACGGCAGGAGCTGGTGTCCCGGCAGCTCGACGAGCAGATAGCCGGGCGTTTTCCCGTCGGGCAGCGGCTGCGGGTGCTCGACGTCGGGATGGGCCAGGGCACCCAGGCGCTGCGGCTGGCGAAGGCCGGCCACAAGGTGACCGGCGTGGACCAGGACCCCGCGATGCTCTCCGTCGCGCGGGCCGCGCTCGCCGCGGAGCCCGCGGGCGTCCAGGAGCGGGTGCGGTTCGTCGAGGGCAGCGGCATGGAGACGGGGGTCCACTTCCTGCCCGGGAGTTTCGACGTCGTGCTCTGTCACGGCGTCCTGATGTACGTCGACGAGCCCGACGCGCTGCTGGCCGGGCTCGCGCGGATGCTGGCGCCGGGGGGCCTGCTCTCCCTGCTGGTGCGCAACGCGGACGCGCTGGCGATGCGGCCGGGACTGGCCGGCGACTGGGTCACGGCGCTCGGCGCCTTCGACTCGCTGAAGTACACCAACCGGCTCGGCCTGGACGTGCGGGCCGACCGGCTCGGCGCGCTGACCGAGACCCTCGCCGGGATCGGGGCGCCGCTGCACGCCTGGTACGGCGTGCGGGTCTTCACCGACCAGGCGGGCGACGGCGCGCCGGTGCCGGAGCGCGGGGAGCTCCAGACGCTGCTCGCCGCCGAGGAGCGCGCCGGGCGCAGCGATCCGTACCGGCGGGTGGCCGCGCTGCTGCACCTGTGCGGCGTGCGGGGCTGAGCCGGGGCCCGCCTCCGGCGGACGGGGTCCGCTGTTCGGCGGCGCAGCGGGGGCGCCCGCCCGGGACGGACGCGACAATCCGGGCATGACTGCTTCTTCGCGTTCCTCGCGTTCTTCGCGTTCCTCGCGTGCGCGCCTCGCGCTCCCCGTCGCCGCCGTCGTCTGCTCGGCGGCGCTCGTCGGGGGCTGCTCCGACTCCGGTTCCTCGGACGTGTCGTCGTCCGGCTCGACCACACAGGCCGCCGCCGCCTCGGGGAACGCGTTGCAGGACGCGTACCAGGACGTCATCAAGGACGTCCTGCCGTCCGTCGTGCAGGTGCAGGCCTCGTCCGACCTCGGTTCGGGGGTCGTGTACGACGACAAGGGGCACATCGTGACCAACGCCCATGTGGTCGGCGACGAGAAGTCGTTCAAGGTGACGACGTCGACGAGCGAGGACGAGCTGACGGCGCGGCTCGTCTCCGCGTACCCGGAGCAGGATCTCGCCGTGATCAAGCTGGACAAGGTGCCGGACGGGCTGAAGCCGGCCCGGTTCGGGGATTCGTCGAAGGTCGAGGTCGGCCAGATCACGCTGGCGATGGGCTCGCCGCTAGGGCTGTCGTCGAGCGTCACCCAGGGCATCGTGTCGGCGACCGGGCGGACGGTGAGCGAGGGCCGCTCGGGCGGCGGCACCGGCGCGACCATCGCCAACATGGTGCAGACGTCGGCGGCGATCAACCCCGGCAACAGCGGGGGCACCCTGGTCGGCCTGGACAGCCGGGTCATCGGCATCCCGACGCTGGCGGCGACCGACCCCGGGCTCGGGGAGGGCGCGGCGCCGGGCATCGGGTTCGCGATCCCCGCGTCGACGGTGACGGTCATCGCCGACCAGATCGTCAAGGACGGCAAGGTGACGGACTCCGGCCGGGCCGAGCTGGGCATCACGGCGCGGGCGGTCGTCGACGGCGACCTCCGGGCGGCCGGCGTCTCGGTGGTCTCCGTGACCGACGGCGGCCCCGCGGACCGGGCCGGGCTGAGGCCCGGCGACGTCATCACCGCGCTGGGCGACGAGAAGATCACCACCATGACCTCGCTCCAGGAGGCCCTGGCCGCCGAGAAGCCGGGCGACAAGGCGAAGATCACCTTCACCCGGGACGGCGACAGGAGGACGGCCGACGTCACCCTCGGGGAGATGTAGGCCCCGGCGCGGACGACCGCGACGGGAGCCGCGGACGCGTCCGCGGCTCCCGCGTCGCCGGCCGTGGGCGCCCCGCTGTCCTTACGGGGCGCTGGTCTCCGGGGCGCCGGTCTCCTCGGCGTGGAGGCTCATCGGGCCGTAGATCTCGCTGGTGTCCTCGAAGAGGGTCACCTGGTCGGCGCCGCCCTCCGCGAGCTCCTTCCAGTACTCCCCGATCCAGGACTCCGCGTCGCCCTGGGTGGTGAACTCCTCGGGCTGGACCGCCGGAGCCACCTCCGTCCCGTCGGACTTCTCGAACCGCCACGTCCACGCCGCCATGCCAGCCTCCCGGTATCGGATGTCCGATGCGCGATGTCCCTGGAAGCCTAGCCGGGCGCGCGGCACCCGAGGCCGCGCGGGAGGATCTTCCTGTGGAACTGACACTGCTCGGCACCGGCGCCCCCGAAGGACTGCCCCGCCCCGACTGCCCCTGCGCCGCCTGCGCGGGCGCCCTCGGCACGGCGGCCCGCGGCGCGACGTCGCTGCTCATCGACCAGGTGCTGCTGCTCGACCTGACGCCGGGCGCGGTGTTCGCCGCCGCCCGCGCGGGGCGCAGCCTCGCCGGGGTGCGCCAGGTGCTGCTCTCGCACCCGCACGACGGGCCCGCCGTGGAGGTCCCGGCCGGGCTGCCGCAGCCGGTGCGGGTGCCGGACGGGCGCGAGCTGGCGCTGATCGGCGGCCACCGGGTGCGGGCGCTGCCGCTCGACGCCCCCGGCACCGGCTACGAGGTGGCGGGGCCGGGCGGCGAGCGGGTGCTGTACCTGCCGCCGGGTGCCGCGCCCGCCGGGCTCGACGCGGTGCGCGCCCCCTACGAGCTGGTCCTCGCCGACGTGGCCGGCCGCCCCGACGCGCTGGCGCGGCTGCGGGCCGCCGGTGCGGTGGGGCCGGCCACCGACGTCGTCGCCGTGCACCTCGGGCACGACGTCCCGCCGGGCGCCGAGCTGACCCGGCGGCTCGCGGCGGCCGGTGCCCGCGCGGTGCCGGACGGGACGACGCTGGACGTCGGCGCGTACCGGGAGGTGCCCGACGTGCCGCGCAGGACGCTGGTGCTCGGGGGCGCCCGCTCGGGCAAGTCGGTCGAGGCCGAGCGGCGCCTGGAGTCCTTCCCCGACGTGCTGTACGTGGCGACGGGCGGCACCCGGGGCGGCGACGCCGAGTGGGCGCGGCGGGTCGGCGTGCACCGGGAGCGGCGGCCGGGGTCGTGGCGCACCGCCGAGACCTGCGACCTCGAACCGCTGCTGGCCGACGCCTCGGACCCGGCGCCGCTGCTGATCGACTGCCTGTCGCTGTGGCTGACGTACGCCATGGACGAGGTCGGCGCCTGGGACGACGCCGAGTGGGCGGGCGGCGGGGAGAAGGCGCTGCGGGAGCGGACGGCCGCGCTGGTGGCGGCGGTGCGGCGCACCCGGCGCACGGTGGTGGCGGTGTCGAACGAGGTGGGGTCGGGGATCGTGCCCGCCACCGCGTCCGGGCGGCGCTACCGCGACGAGCTGGGCCGGCTGAACGCGGCGTTCGCCGCCGAGTGCGAGCACGTGCTGCTCGTCGTGGCCGGTCAGGCGCTCCCCCTGCGCGGCTGACCCGGGGACCCGCCGACCCGGTGGCCCGCCGACCCGGTGGCCCGCCGACCCGGTAGCCCGCCGCCCCGGTAGCCCGCCGACCCGGTGGCCCGCCGACCCGGTGGCCCGCCGACCCGGTGGCCCGCCGACCCGGTGGCCCGCCGCCCCGGTGGCCCGGGGCGGGGGGTTCAGGCCGGGTCGGGGTTGCGGCGGGCGAGCACCCGGTAGGCGTTGGAGAGGCCGGTGCGGCCGGCCAGCGGGGCGAGCAGCCGGTCGGCGGCGTGGGCGGCGCCGACGGCGGGGGTGCCCGCCCAGGTCAGGGCCCGGCGCAGGCCGCGCTGGAGGTCGCCGGGGGCCTTGGTGCGCCACGGGTTGTCGGCGGCGGGCAGCAGGTGGCCGAGGAGGAGCGCGCAGCCGGCCGTCAGGTCGACCGGCCGGTGGGGGGCGCGGCGGTCGACGGCGACGACGGTGTAGCCGAGCGCGGTGAGTTCGGTGCGCAGGTTGCCGAGCGGGATGAGGTGCAGGTGCTGCGGCTGGAAGTACGAGACCCACCACTTGCCGAGCAGGGCCGCCCAGCGGCTCTCGGGGTCGGGCAGCTCGATCATCAGGTGGCCGCCGGGGCGCAGGACGCGGCGGGCGGCCTTCAGCTCCTCGCGCGGGTCGAGGGAGTGCTCCAGGTAGTGGAACATGCTCATCGCGTCGTAGCGGCCGGCCAGCCGGGGCGCGAGTTCGGTGAGGAAGCCGCGGTGGGCCTCCTCGATCCGCCCGGCCCTGCGCCCGGCCTCGACGGCGTCGCCGATGTCGAGGCCGTCGAACGCGGTGTAGGGCAGGACCTCCTTGGCGGCGGCCGGGAAGTGGCAGGGGCCGGTGCCGACGTCCAGCCAGCTCTCCGGCTCGATGTGCCGGAACATGGCGCGGGCGGCCTCCCGGTGGCGCTTGGCCGAGGGGTGTCCGCCGAGGATCCGTTCGGCGGGGCCGGCGCGCAGGCCGTCGTAGAAGTCCCGGTAGTAGAAGTTCAGCCCCTCGGGGGTCAGCCGCGGGTTCTGGAACGAGTGGCCGCAGGCCCGGCACTGGTCGAGGGTGAAGGTGCCGGGCTTGTGCTGGAGGAGGTCCGTGGTGCGCAGCCGGGTGCGCAGGCGGGTGGAGCCGCACCAGGGGCAGTCGGGGCGGCGCGGCTCGTGGAAGCGCTCGGTGCCGCGGGCGAGTTCGGTGAGGTAGGCGGGGCGGCGCTCGGCCACGGCCTGGGCTGTGGGGGGCATGGGACTCCTTCGGCTCGGGCGGGACGACGGCCGCGATACGACAATCCGAACGGCAATCCGATACGAAAGGGAACGTAAGGGATCATCAGCAGCCTTTCAATGACGCTCCGAGGTCGCTCCATCGCATGGCGTAACCCGTCGCGGGCGGCCGGTCGGGGCCGGGTTCCGTGACGGGTGGGACAGCAGGGACCGGCGGGGATCGCGGCCGGTACTGTTCGGCGAATGAGCTCGCTGAATCTCGACGACTTCACCGACCTGATCGAGCGTCCCGACGGCGGCACGCGCCGCGACGCCGAGGAGCGCAGGGCGCGCTTCGCCGTGCCGCCCGGCGCGCTCGGCCGCCTCGACGAGCTGGGCGAATGGCTCTCGGCCGCGCAGGGCGCCGTGCCGGTGCGGCCGGTGGCGCGGGCCCGGGTGGTCGTCTTCGCGGGTGATCACGGGGTGGCCTCGCTGGGCGTGTCGAAGCGGGCGGCGGGCACCGCGGCGGAGCTGGTGCGCGAGGCCGTCGAGGGCGGCTCGGCGGGCGCGGTGCTCGCGCGGCGCCTCGGCCTCGGGGTGCGGATCGTCGACCTGGCCCTGGACTGCGAGCGGGACGAGCTGCCCGAGGCCGTGGAGGACCGCCGGGTGCGGCGCGGCTCCGGCCGGATCGACACCGAGGACGCGCTCACCCCGGAGGAGGCCGAGCAGGCGTTCCGCGCGGGCATGGCCGTCGCCGACGAGGAGGCCGACTCCGGTACGGATCTGGTGGTGCTCGGCGACCTCAGCGTCGGCGGCACGACGGCGGCGGCCACCCTCGTCGCCGCGCTGTGCGGCACGGACGCCTCCGTGGTCACCGGGCGCGGCGGCGACCCCATCGACGACCTGGCCTGGATGCGCAAGTGCGCGGCCGTGCGGGACGCGCTGCGCCGGGCCCGTCCGGTCCTCGGCGACCAGCTGGGACTGCTCGCGGCGGTGGGCGGCGCCGACCTCGCGGCCGCGACCGGCTTCCTGCTCCAGTGCGCGGTGCGCCGTACGCCGGTGATCCTGGACGGGGTCGTCTCGGCGGCCTGCGCGCTGGTCGGCCAGCGCGTGGCGTTCCGCGCGCCGGACTGGTGGCTCGCGGGCCAGGCCAGCGGGGAGCCGGCGCAGGCCAAGGCGCTGGACCGGATGGCCATGGAGCCGATGCTCGACCAGGGCGTCACGGTGGGCGGCGGCGCGGGCGCGCTCCTCGCCCTCCCCCTGGTCCAGGCGGCGGCGGCCCTGGCCGCCGAACTCCCCGAGGTCGACGCGCCCCGCTAGGGCCCGCGGGGAACCACGCGCGGATCCCCGCGCCCCTGCCGGATTCGGGGGCAAATCACCCATAAGCTCCCGACATGGGAGCCGCCCGCACAAGCACACTCACTTCGCGTCGCGCCGCGAGTTTCACCGTCTGGTATCTGCGGATCGTCACCTTCGTCGACCTGCTGAGCGCCGTGTGGGTCTCCTTCGGCAACGACCTGCGCCGCCACAACTCGGAGAACTACTTCACCCCGTACCTGCTCGCCGCGGGCTTCTCGTCGGCCGTCGTCGCCTGGTTCCTGGCGATCACGATGCGCCGCCGCAAGCGCGCGGCCTGGATCCTGAACCTCGTCCTGAGCGGCCTGTTCCTCCTGCTGTTCGCCGTCGTGATGGTCTTCCCCGAGGTCCGGCAGTACGCGCAGAACTGGATCTCGCTGGCCCTGACCGCCGCGTTCGTGGTGGCGCTGCTGCTGGGGCGGCGCGAGTTCTACGCGAAGGGCGACCGCTCCAACGCCCGGCTCGCGGCGGTCGTCGCGGTCGGCGGACTGCTGGTGACGTCGCTGGTCGCGACGTTCCTGGTGACGGTCACCAACCAGGCGCACGAGCCGCACCGCTCGACGTTCCTGGAACGCTGGCGCTACGGCACGCTGCGGCTGATCTCGGTCGCCACCGACGACTCCCGCTTCCCCGGCATCACCACCCCGAACTGGACCAACGTCGTCATCAACGTGCTGTCCACGGCGCTGCTGATCGCCGTGGTCTGGGCCGCGTTCCGCTCCCGCCGCGCCGTCGACCCGCTCACCGCCGACGACGAGGAGCGGCTGCGCGCCCTGCTCGCCAAGGAGGGCGAGCGGGACTCGCTGGGCTACTTCGCGCTGCGCCGCGACAAGAGCGTCGTGTGGTCGCCGACCGGCAAGGCCGCGGTGACCTACCGGGTCGTCGGCGGGGTCTCGCTGGCCTCCGGCGACCCGATCGGCGACCCCGAGGCGTGGCCCGGCGCGATCGAACCCTGGCTCGCCGAGGCGCGCGAGCACGGCTGGCTGCCCGCGGTGATGGGCGCCGGCGAGGAGGCGGGCACCATCTACGCCCGGCACGGCCTCGACGCCCTCGAACTCGGCGACGAGGCCATCGTCGAGACCGCCGACTTCACCCTCGAAGGACGGGCCATGCGCACCGTCCGCCAGGCCTACAACCGCGTCAAGCGGGCGGGCTACACGGTCCGCGTCCGCCGCCACGAGGACATCCCCGCCGACGAACTGACGCACCTGCTGAAGCGCGCCGACGACTGGCGCGACGGCGCCACCGAGCGCGGCTTCTCCATGGCGCTCGGCCGGCTGGGCGACCCGGGCGACGGACAGTGCATGATGCTGGAATGCACCGACGGCGAGGGCGACTTGAGAGCACTGCTCTCCTTCGTGCCGTGGGGCCCGCACGGACTCTCCCTCGACCTGATGCGCCGTGACCGCGACGCCGAGAACGGCCTGATGGAGTTCATGGTGATCGAACTCCTGCACCGCGCCCCCGAGATCGGGATCACCCAGGTCTCGCTGAACTTCGCCATGTTCCGCTCCGTCTTCGAACGCGGCGCGCGCCTCGGCGCGGGCCCGGTGCTGCGCCTGTGGCGCGCGCTGCTCAGCTTCTTCTCGCGGTGGTGGCAGATCGAATCGCTGTACCGGGCCAACGCCAAGTACCGGCCCATCTGGGAACCCCGCTTCCTGCTCTTCGAGAAGAGCGCCGACCTGCCCCGCATCGGCCTGGCCTCGGCCCGCGCCGAGGGCTTCCTCGAAGTACCCGGGCTGCCGAAGCGGCTGGCGCGCCGGTGAGGAGAGCGGCCCGCGCGGAGTGGGGCCCGCTCTTCACCGCCGTACGGGACGGGCTCGTCGCGCGCCGGCTGCGGGCGATCCCGCTGACGCTGGCCGCGGTCTGCCTGACGGCGGCCTTCCAGTACGTGCAGAACCAGCCCTGGGGGTACGGGTTCGTGCAGGACGTCGGCGCCGTGCGGGCCGCCGACCCGCTGCCGCTCGCCCTGCTGCGCACCCCGCTGTCACTGTTCGTGCCCGCGCTCGACCTGCCCGTGTGGGGCGCGCTCGCGCAGATCCTGCTGGTCTTCGGGATCGCGGAGATCTGCCTGGGCCGCCCGCGCACCCTGTGCCTCGCGTACGTCGCCACGCTCGGCGGCACCCTGTACGCGCGCCTCGCCATCGCCGCGGGATGGCTGCCCGCCTCCGACGCGCGGATCGTCGACACCGGGCCGTCGGCGGCGGTCGTCGGGCTCGCCGTGTACGTGTGCTGGCGCTACCGGGCCCGGTTCACCTGCGCGCTGGTCGTCGTCACGATGGTCGTCGAGTGCGCGCTCAAGCCGAACCTCGCGGGCCGGGAGCACCTCGCCGCGATCGCCGCCGTGCTCATGGTGTGCGCGGCGCGCCGGACGGTTCGCGGAATCCGCCGACCAGATCCTGGAAGCGCCGGCTGATCCGCAGCCAGCGCCGGTCGTGCCGGAAGGCCCGCAGCGTCGAGCGGGCCCGCGCCCGCGGCCTGCGGCGGTACCAGCGGCGGGCCCAGAGCGAGCCGGGCCGGGCCAGCCGGACCGCGCCGAACCAGGCGACGAACGGCACCAGGACGCCGACGAGCGACATCCGCGGCTTGCCCTTGAGCAGGGTGACCAGCACGAACAGGAAGTTCAGGGCGAGCGTGACGATGAGGGCCGTACGGTCGTGCTGCTCGTCCTGCGTCATGTCGTTGACGCCGAGCGGCGAGAACCCGCTCACCACCAGGCCGCCGAGGGCCGCCGCGAGCACCACCACCTCGACGCTCTGGCGCCCCTGGTCGGTCCAGTAGACGTCGTCCAGGTGCAGGACGAGCGCGAACTCGTCGAGCACCAGGCCCGCCCCGATCCCGAACACGACGGCGAAGAGGCCCGCGCCGAAGCCGTGCCGGTCGCTGCCCACCGCGCCGAACCCGCCGACCACCATGAGCACGATGCCGGGCACCACGTGATGGATGTGCAGCCCGCCCGGCGAGATGTTGCGGAACGGGCCGCGGCCGGCCCGGATCAGCCGGGTGACCATGCGGGTGATCAGGAACGTCGCGATGAACGTGAGCAGCGCAAGCAGCACCGGCAGCTTGCCCGGCTCCGTGATGTTGCGGTGCCACCAGTCGCCCATGGCCCCATCCTGCGGGCGGCGGGCGGGCGACGCCCGCCCGGTGGGCCACCCCGGGTAATCTCCCCCGGTGTCCGCAACGAACCCCCGCGCCTCCCTCGCCGACGGCATCCGTTTCGCCTTCGGCACCCTGACCGTGCTGCCCGTCCGAGTCACCCGCTGGGACCGCGTCGCGGCCCGCGCCGGGATGCTGGCGGCGCCGCTGGCCGGGCTGGTCGTCGGGCTGTGCGCGGCCGCGCTCGGGGCGGCGCTGTCCTTCCTCGGCGCGGGCGCGCCGCTGTGCGCGGTCGCCGCCGTCGCGGTGCCCGCCGCCCTCACCCGGGGCCTGCACCTGGACGGGCTCGCGGACGTCGCGGACGGGCTCGGCAGTGGCCGGCCGGCCGAGGACGCGTTGCGGATCATGAAGCAGTCGGACATCGGCCCGTTCGGCGTCGTGACGCTCGTCCTCGTGCTGCTGGCGCAGGTCGCCGTGCTGGCGCAGCTGTACGCCGAGTCGTGGACGCGGGG
Organism: Streptomyces sp. NPDC088785; assembly: GCF_044750685.1. Taxonomy (NCBI): domain Bacteria; kingdom Bacillati; phylum Actinomycetota; class Actinomycetes; order Kitasatosporales; family Streptomycetaceae; genus Streptomyces; species Streptomyces sp. NPDC088785. The sequence continues at coordinate 568,145 of NZ_JBIVKH010000002.1, read as the reverse complement.
GGTGGTCGCGGCGGCCGTGTGCGCGGTGACGGCCCGTCTGGCGCTGACCTTCGCCTCCCGGGCGGGGGTGCCGGCCGCCCGGCCGGAGGGGCTGGGCGCCGCCGTCGCCGAGACCGTCTCCCGGCGGGCCGCGCTGATCGTCGGGGTCGTGGTCGTCGTGGCCGTCGCCGGGGTGTCCCTGCGGGGGGCTGCCGCCGTCGTCGTGGGGTGTGGTGCCGGGGAGTTGGTGCTGCGGCGGTGTGTCGGGCGGTTCGGTGGGGTGACCGGTGACGTGTTCGGCGCCGTCGCCGAGATCTCCGCCACGACGGCCCTCCTGACCCTGTCCTTCTGACACCCCGCCCGCGCCCCTGCGTCCCGGTGGCCGCTTCTCGCGCAGTTCCCCGCGCCCCTGGGTCCGTCCTCAGCTGACGGCCGGTGGCCGCTTCTCGCGCAGTTCCCCGCGCCCCTGAGATGCGCACTGCGTGCGCCATCTCATCGGAGAGGCGTGCCTCCGTCCCACCCCCTCCAGAGGCGCGCGGAGCGCAGCCTCAAGGGGAGGCTGCGCGTCAGCGCATGCCTCAGGGGCGCGGGGAACTGCGCGACCAGCCACGACGGTGGCGCGCGTAACAGACGACCCAGGGGCGCGGGGAACTGCGCGACCAGCCACGACGGTGGCGCGCGTGACCGACGACCTAGGGGCGCGGGGAACTGCGCGACCAGCCACGGCGGTGGCGCGCGTGAGAGAGCACCCCAGGGGTGCGGGGAAGCGCGGTGCCAGTCATCACGGCGGCGCGCGGGCGGGCCCGTGGTGAGAGGGGGGCAGACCTCGGCGGTGCGTTCCGCGGGACCCGGCGTAGGCTCGACCGCGGGCCACACACCCCCAGGGAATCGGCAACGATGCCGGACCCACCGATGAAAGAGAGACCTCACCACCGTGACTGCTCTGACTCTCAGCACCGCCGCGGCCGCCGGCCTGCGCGCCGACGCGATCGTCGTCGGTATCGCGAAGGGTGCCGCCGGCCCGGTCGTCGCCCCCGGCGCCGAGGCCGTCGACAAGGCGTACGACGGCAACCTCGCCTCCGTCCTGGAGACCCTCGGCGCCACCGGCGCCGAGGGCGAGGTGACCAAGGTCCCCGCGCCCTCCGGGTTCAAGGCGCCGGTCGTGCTGGCGGTCGGTCTCGGCAGCGAGCCCGCGAAGGACGAGATCTACGAGGCCGACGCGCTGCGCCGGGCCGCCGGTGTCGCCTCCCGCGCGCTGAACGGCGCGAAGAAGGCCGCGTTCGCGCTGCCCGTCGAGGACGCCGAGGACGCCGGTGCGATCGCGGAGGGCGCGCTGCTCGGCGCGTACTCCTTCGACGCCTACAAGGAGTCCGCGAAGGACGCCAAGGACGCGAAGAACGCCAAGGCGCCGCTCGCCGAGATCGCGATCCTCGGCGGCAAGCCGCGCGACAAGGCGTACAAGGCCGAGATCGAGCGCGCCCTCGCCCTCACCGAGGAGCTGAACCGCGCCCGCGACCTGATCAACACCCCGCCGAACGACCTGAACCCGGAGGCCTTCGCCGCCGTCGCCACGGCCGCGGCCAAGGAGCACGGCCTCAAGGTCCAGGTCCTCGACGTGAAGGCGCTGGAGAAGGGCGGCTACGGCGGCATCCTCGGCGTCGGCGCCGGTTCCGCCGCCGGCCCCCGGCTGGTGAAGATCGCCTACTCGGCGGGACGCGGCAAGAAGCACCTCGCCTTCGTCGGCAAGGGCATCACGTACGACTCGGGCGGCATCTCGCTGAAGCCGGCCGGCCACAACGAGACGATGAAGTGCGACATGGCCGGCGCCGCCGCCGTGTTCGCCGCCGTCGTCACCGCGGCCCGCCTCAAGCTCGACGTCAACGTGACGGGCTGGCTGGCGCTCGCCGAGAACATGCCGTCCGGCTCGGCCACCCGCCCGGGTGACGTGCTGCGCATGTACTCCGGCAAGACCGTCGAGGTCCTGAACACGGACGCCGAGGGCCGCCTGGTGCTGGCCGACGCCATCGCCAAGGCCTCCGAGGAGACCCCGGACGCGATCATCGACGTCGCGACGCTGACCGGCGCGATGGTGCTCGCGCTCGGCAACCGCACCTTCGGCATCATGGCCAACGACGACGCGTTCCGTACGTCGATCCACGAGATCGCCGAGGAGGTCGGCGAGCCGGCCTGGCCGATGCCGCTCCCGGCCCACCTGGTCAAGGGCATGGACTCGCCGACCGCCGACATCGCCAACATGGGCGAGCGGATGGGCGGCGGCCTGGTCGCCGGCCTGTTCCTGAAGCAGTTCGTCGGCGAGGGCATCACCTGGGCCCACCTCGACATCGCTGGACCGGCCTTCAACGAGGGCGGACCGTTCGGCTACACGCCGAAGGGCGGCACCGGATCCGCGGTCCGCACGCTGGTCCGCCTCGCCGAGCGCACCGCCGCCGGCGACCTCGGCTGACGCCGAACCGCTGATGACAGCCCCGGGGGCGCACCCCCGGGGCTGTTCGCTTTCGACGAAATCCGCAGGAATGACGACCCTGTCGCTCGCGTTTGCGGTGTAACAGGGGTCTCACCGCCCGGCCCGACGTCCCGCATGCCTTCGACAAGTGCGAGGATGGGGGGCGGCAGGACAGGGCCCCACCCGAGGGCCGAATCATCGAGCGGCCGAACACCAGCCGCCGCGCGGTCACTGGAGACCGGCGTACGGCGCACATGCATGGAGGACGTGACGTGGCGAACGACGCCAGCACCGTTTTCGACCTAGTGATCCTCGGCGGTGGCAGTGGCGGTTACGCCGCGGCCCTGCGCGGAGCGCAGCTGGGCCTGGACGTCGCCCTGATCGAGAAGAACAAGGTCGGCGGTACCTGCCTGCACGTCGGCTGCATCCCCACCAAGGCGCTGCTGCACGCCGGTGAGATCGCCGACCAGGCGCGAGAGTCCGAGCAGTTCGGCGTGAAGGCCACCTTCGAGGGCATCGACATGCCCGCCGTGCTGCGGTACAAGGACGAGGTCATCTCCGGCCTGTACAAGGGCCTCCAGGGGCTCATCGCGTCCCGCAAGGTGACGTACATCGAGGGTGAGGGCAAGCTCTCCTCGCCGACGTCCGTCGACGTCAACGGCCAGCGTGTCCAGGGCCGCCACGTCCTCCTCGCGACCGGCTCCGTGCCGAAGTCGCTGCCGGGCCTGGAGATCGACGGCAACCGCATCATCTCCTCGGACCACGCGCTGACGCTGGACCGCGTCCCGAAGACCGCGGTCATCCTGGGCGGCGGCGTCATCGGCGTCGAGTTCGCGAGTGCCTGGAAGTCCTTCGGCACGGACGTCACCATCGTCGAGGGCCTCAAGCACCTCGCCCCGCTCGAGGACGAGAACAGCTCCAAGCTCCTGGAGCGCGCGTTCCGCAAGCGCGGCATCAAGTTCAACCTCGGCACCTTCTTCGAGAAGGCCGAGTACACGCAGGACGGCGTCCGCGTCACCCTGGCCGACGGCAAGACCTTCGACGCCGAGGTCCTCCTCGTCGCCATCGGCCGCGGCCCGGTCTCGCAGGGCCTCGGCTACGAGGAGCAGGGCGTCGCGATGGACCGCGGCTACGTCCTGGTCGACGAGTACATGCAGACCAACGTGCCGACCATCTCGGCCGTCGGTGACCTCGTCCCGACGCTCCAGCTCGCGCACGTCGGCTTCGCGGAGGGCATCCTGGTGGCGGAGCGACTGGCCGGTCTCAAGACCGTGCCGATCGACTACGACGGCGTGCCGCGGGTGACGTACTGCCACCCCGAGGTCGCCTCCGTCGGTATCACCGAGGCCAAGGCCAAGGAGATCTACGGCGCGGACAAGGTCGTCGCTCTGAAGTACAACCTGGCGGGCAACGGCAAGTCCAAGATCCTCAAGACCGCGGGCGAGATCAAGCTCGTCCAGGTCAAGGACGGTGCCGTGGTCGGCGTCCACATGGTCGGCGACCGCATGGGCGAGCAGGTCGGCGAGGCCCAGCTGATCTACAACTGGGAAGCGCTGCCCGCCGAGGTCGCCCAGCTCATCCACGCCCACCCGACGCAGAACGAGGCGCTCGGCGAGGCCCACCTGGCGCTCGCGGGCAAGCCGCTGCACTCGCACGACTGAGCCCCGCCCCCGTCGCAACTGGGCGCGACGACCGACCACCAGACTTCCGCACTGCGTTGCCGCGCACTGCACATCGTTAAGGAGCAACAGAAACCATGGCGGTTTCCGTATCCCTTCCGGCGCTCGGTGAGAGCGTCACCGAGGGCACTGTCACCCGCTGGCTGAAGGCGGAGGGCGAGCGCGTCGAGGTCGACGAGCCGCTGCTCGAGGTCTCGACCGACAAGGTCGACACCGAGATCCCCTCCCCCGCCGCCGGCGTCCTGGCCTCCATCAAGGTCGCCGAGGACGAGACGGTCGAGGTCGGCGCCGAGCTGGCCGTCATCGACGACGGCTCGGGCGCCCCCGCCCCCCAGGAGGCCCCGCAGCAGGAGGCCCCGCAGCAGGAGGCCGCCCCCGCCGCCGAGGCCCCGGCCCCGGCGCAGGAGCAGCCCGCCCCCGCGCAGGAGGCCCCCGCGGCCCCCGCTTCGTCGGGTGGTTCCGCCGAGGGCACCGACGTGACGCTGCCCGCCCTGGGCGAGTCCGTCACCGAGGGCACCGTGACCCGCTGGCTGAAGGAGGTCGGCGAGGAGGTCGCGGAGGACGAGCCGCTGCTGGAGGTCTCGACCGACAAGGTCGACACCGAGATCCCCTCCCCCGTCGCCGGCGTTCTCCTGGAGATCGTCGTCGCCGAGGACGAGACCGCCGAGGTCGGCGCCAAGCTCGCCGTCGTCGGTGCTCCCGGTTCCGCCCCGGCCGCCGCCCCCGCGCAGCCGGCCGCCCCGGCGCAGGAGGCCCCGGCCCCGCAGCAGGCCGCCCCGGCCCAGCAGGCTCCGGCGCCGCAGGCCCCCTCGGCCCCGGCCCCGCAGCAGCAGGAGGCCCCGGCGCCCGACCCGGCCCCGGCCGCTCCGGCTCCGGCGCCCGCCCCGGCCGCCCCGCAGGCCCCGGCCGCACCGGCCAAGGCCGCCACCCCGGCGGACGACGGCGCCTACGTCACCCCGCTGGTGCGCAAGCTGGCGTCCGAGCAGGGCGTGGACCTGTCCGGCGTCCAGGGCTCCGGCGTCGGTGGCCGGATCCGCAAGCAGGACGTCATCGCCGCCGCCGAGGCCGCCAAGGCGAAGGCCCCGGCCGCCGCCCCGGCCGCCGCGTCCGCGCCGAAGACCCCCGCCCTCGAGGCCTCGCCGCTGCGCGGCCAGACGGTCAAGCTGCCGCGCATCCGCAAGGCCATCGCGGACAACATGCACAAGGCGCTCCAGGAGCAGGCCCAGCTGTCCTCGGTCATCGAGGTCGACATCACCAAGCTGATGAAGCTCCGCAACAAGGCCAAGGACGGCTTCGCCGCCCGCGAGGGCGTCAAGCTCTCCCCGATGCCGTTCTTCGTCAAGGCCGCCGTCCAGGCGCTGAAGGCCCACCCGGTCATCAACGCCCGCCTGAACTACGACGAGGGCACCATCACCTACTTCGACTCCGAGAACGTCGGCATCGCCGTCGACTCGGAGAAGGGCCTGATGACCCCGGTCATCAAGGGTGCCGGTGACCTGAACATCGCGGGCGTCGCCAAGAAGACCGCGGAGCTGGCCAACAAGGTCCGCACGAACAAGATCGCCCCGGACGACCTGTCGGGCGCCACCTTCACGATCTCCAACACGGGGTCGCGCGGCGCGCTCTTCGACACGGTCATCGTCCCGCCGAACCAGGTCGCCATCCTGGGCATCGGTGCCACGGTCAAGCGCCCGGTCGTCATCTCCGACCCGGAGCTCGGCGACACCATCGCCGTCCGTGACATGACGTACGTGACGCTCTCCTACGACCACCGTCTGGTGGACGGCGCGGACGCCGCCCGCTACCTGACCACGGTCAAGCAGATCCTCGAGGCCGGCGAGTTCACCGCCGAGCTGGGTCTGTAAGCGGCTCCCGTCACCACGAGGCCCCCGTTCCGGAGCTCGGCTCCGGGCGGGGGCCCCGTCGTGTCCGCGGCCGCCGCGCGCCGCCGCCCCGCCGGCCGGCCGGGTGATGCCGGGTACGTCTCTGTAACCGGCATCACCCGCGGCATGCGCGACGGTGCCCTTTCTGTCCAGGGGCCCGGCCGTATTGTCTAAGGGTCCCTGCCGAGCCACCGGGTCCGTACAGCCAAGGAGCCCCTCATGACCGCGCCCGTCATCCACTCGCTGCGCGAGCAGATCCGCGAGCACATCGTGGAGGGGATCGTCAGCGGTCGCTGGAAGCCGGGCGAGCGGATCGTGGAGCGGCGCATCGCCACCGAGCTGGAGGTCAGCCAGACGCCCGTGCGGGAGGCCCTGCGCGAGCTGGAGTCGCTGCGGCTGATCGAGTCGGCGCCGAACAAGGGGGTGCGCGTGCGGAACCTCTCCGCGGCGGACCTGGAGGAGAGCTACCCGGTGCGCGCGGGCCTGGAGGCCATCGCGGCCGAGCTGGCCGCCGAGCGGCTCGCCGGGGACTGCTCCGCCCTCGAACCGCACGTCAGCGCGCTGTACGTCGCCGACCGGGAGACCGACGGCACCGCCCAGGTGCGGCACACCGTGGGCTTCCACCGGGAGATGGTGCGCGCCGCCGGGAACTCGGTGCTGCTGCACACCTGGGAGGGGCTCGGGATCGAGGTGTTCACGGCGCTGTCCATCCGGTGGCTGGGCACCGTGCAGCAGTCGTACGCGGAGGAGCACGCGGACCTCGTCGCCGCGTTCCAGCGGCGTGATCCGGACATCGCCGCGCTGGTCAAGGCGCATGTCCTGGGATGTGCGCCCCGCGCGTGATCCGCGTCTCACCCGACGGGTGACGGTGGGTCGCGGCGTGCGGACCGTGCGTGGTCCTCACGCCCCCCGAAGGGGCACTCCGTGCCCCTCCCCGTGGCACCTTGTGCCTACTTTCTCGAACTGAAGAGGTTTTGCCCTTCAACCCTTTGATCGATCATCGATCAGGGAGTTACAGTCACCGACGGGTCCCCACCGGGACCTCGCCCTGTCCTGCCAAAGACAACGGGCACCCCCAACCCCACCCCCTTCGACTCAGGAAGGCGTGCGGCGACTATGACCGACCCCATGCGCATCCAGCCGAGCGAGCTCGACCAGCTCCCGGACCGCGACCCCGAGGAGACCGCCGAATGGCAGGCCTCCCTGGACGCCGTTACCCAGGCGGCCGGGCCGCACCGTGCCGCGCAGCTGATGCGACGCACGCTGGAGCGCGGCGAGGCCGGCGGCCTGCCGCTGCCCAAGCTCCTGTCGACCGAGTACATCAACTCGATCCCCACCTCCGCCGAGCCGGACTTCCCCGGTGACGAGGAGCTGGAAGCCAAGATCACCGCCTACAACCGGTGGAACGCGGCGGCGATGGTGACCCGCGGCAGCAAGCACGGCGTCGGCGGCCACATCGCCACCTTCGCCTCCGCCGCCTGGCTGTACGAGACCGGCTTCAACCACTTCTTCCGCGGGAAGGAGGGCGACGGCTCCGGCGACCAGCTGTACATCCAGGGCCACGCCTCGCCGGGCATCTACGCCCGCGCCTTCCTCGACGGCCGCCTCTCCGAGGCGCAGCTGGACAACTTCCGCCGCGAGGCGGGGGGCAACGGCCTGCCGTCGTACCCGCACCCGCGCCGCCTGCCCTGGCTGTGGGAGTTCCCGACCGTGTCCATGGGCCTCGGCCCGCTCTCCGCGATCTACCAGGCGCGGTTCAACCGCTACCTGAGCGCGCGGAACATCAAGGACACCTCCCACTCGCACGTCTGGGCCTTCCTCGGCGACGGCGAGATGGACGAGCCCGAGTCGACCTCGGCGCTCACCCTCGCGGCCCGCGAGGGTCTCGACAACCTGACGTTCGTCATCAACTGCAACCTCCAGCGCCTGGACGGGCCGGTCCGCCCGAACTTCCGCGTCGTGCAGGAGCTGGAGGCCCAGTTCCGCGGCTCCGGCTGGAACGTCATCAAGTCGATGTGGGGCAACGCGTGGGACGAGCTGTTCCGGCTCGACACCACCGGCGCGCTCCAGGAGCGGCTCCGTGAGGTCCCGGACGCCCAGTTCCAGACGTACCAGACGCGCGACGTCGCCTACATCCGCGAGAACTTCTTCGGCACCTCCCCCGCGCTCGTCGAGCTCGCGAAGGTCCTGTCCGACGACAAGATCTCCGAGTGCTTCCACGTCTCGCGCGGCGGTCACGAGCCCCGCAAGGTGTACGCGGCGTACCGCGCGGCCGTCGAGCACAAGGGCGCGCCGACGGTCATCCTCACGCAGACCGTGAAGGGCTTCACGCTCGGCAAGGGCTTCGAGTCCAAGAACGCCAACCACCAGATGAAGAAGCTGACGATCGACGAGTTCAAGGGCATGCGTGACCTCCTTGACCTGCCGATCCCGGACAGCCGCTTCGAGGACGGCGTCGTGCCGTACGCGCGTCCCGCCGAGGGCTCCGCCGAGCTGCGCTACCTCGCCGAGCGCCGTGCCGCGCTGGGCGGCCCGGCCCCGGCCCGCCGCACGCAGCCGCTCGCGCCGCTGCCCGCGCCCGCCGACAAGTCCTTCGCCGCGTTCGACAAGGGCTCCGGCAACCAGCCGGTCGCCTCGACGATGGCGCTCGTCCGGCTCCTGAAAGACCTCGTACGGGACAAGACGTCCGGCAAGCGCTGGGTGCCGATCATTCCCGACGAGGCGCGCACCTTCGGCATGGAGTCGCTGTTCCCGTCGCTCGGCCTGTACTCGCCCAAGGGGCAGACGTACGACCCGGTCGACCGCGACCAGCTCATGTACTACAAGGAGTCGACGTCCGGCCAGATCCTCAACGAGGGGATCAACGAGGCGGGCTCGCTCGCCGACTTCATCGCCGCCGCCACGTCGTACTCGACGCACGGCGAGCAGATGATCCCGCTGTACATCTTCTACTCGATGTTCGGCTGGCAGCGCACCGGCGACCAGTTCTGGCAGCTCGCCGACCAGATGGGCCGCGGCTTCGTCGTCGGCGCCACCGCCGGCCGCACGACGCTGACGGGTGAGGGCCTCCAGCACGCGGACGGCCACTCGCCGATGATCGCGGCGACCAACCCGGCGGCCCTGACGTACGACCCGGCCTTCGCCTACGAGATCGCCACGATCATGAAGGAGGGCCTGCGCCGCATGTACGGCGAGGCCAGGCCGGGCGAGGACCAGGACGTCTTCTACTACCTGACGGTCTACAACGAGCCGATGCCGCAGCCGGCCAAGCCGGCCGTGGCCGGTCTGGACGAGGCCATCATCAAGGGCCTCTACCGGTTCAACACCGCGGAGAGCGCCGGTCTCTCGCCGGTGGCGAACGCGCCGCGGCTCAACCTCATCGGGTCCGGTACGGCCATCCACTGGACCCTCAAGGCGCAGCGGCTGCTCGCCGAGGAGTGGGGCGTCGCCGCCGACGTCTGGTCGGCGACCTCCTGGACCGAGCTGCGCCGTGACGCCCTGGAGGCCGACGACGCGCTACTGAAGGGCGAGGAGCGGATCCCGTACGTCCGCCAGGCGCTCGCCGGTGCGCAGGGTCCGGTGCTCGCCGTCTCCGACTACATGCGGCAGGTCCCCGACCAGATCGCGCAGTGGGTCGAGCAGGACTACTCCTCGCTCGGGGCGGACGGCTTCGGCCTCTCCGACACCCGCGAGGACGCCCGCCGCCACTTCGGTGTCGACGCCGAGTCGATCGTCGTCGCGGCCCTGGCCCAGCTCGCCCGGCGCGGCGAGGTCAAGGCGACGGCCGTGAAGGAGGCGCGCGAGCGCTACGGCCTGTAGGACCCGCCCGTCCACGACGGCGCCCCCGCCCCCTCGCGTGGCGGGGGCGTTGTCGTACCCGGGCGGCATGATGGCGGCATGCGTGCTGCCCGCCTGATCAAGATGGTGCTCCTGCTCCAGTCCCGGTCCGCGATGACCGCGGCCGAGCTGGCGCGCGAGCTGGAGGTCTCCGAGCGGACCGTCACGCGCGACGCGCAGGCGCTGAGCGAGGCGGGCGTGCCGGTGTACGCGGACCGGGGCCGCACCGGCGGCTACCGGCTGATCGGCGGCTACCGCACCCGGCTGACGGGGCTGGCGCGCAGCGAGGCGGAGGCCCTGTTCCTGTCGGGGGTGCCGGGCGCGCTGCGCGAGATGGGGCTGGACGACGCGGCGTCGGCGGCCCGGCTGAAGGTGTCGGCGGCGCTGCTGCCGTCGCTGCGGGACGCGTCGTGGACGGCGGCGCAGCGGTTCCATCTGGACGCCCCCGGCTGGTTCCACGAGCCGGTGACGCCGGAGCTGCTGCCGGCGATCGCCGAGGCGGTCTGGGACGACCTGGTGCTGCGGGTCTCGTACACCCGGCGGGACGCGGTCGTGGAGCGGGAGCTGGAGCCGTACGGGCTCGTGCTGAAGGCCGGGGTCTGGTATCTGGCGGCGCGGGTGCGCGGCGACGGCGCCGGCTTCCGGGTGTACCGCGTCGACCGGATCGAGTCGGTGGCGGTGACGGCGGACGCCCGGCGGTTCGCGCGGGACCCGGCGTTCGAGCTGCCCGCGTTCTGGGCGGAGCGGGCCGACGAGTTCGCGCGGGCGATCCTGCGGGCCGAGGTCGTGGTGCGGCTGACGGCTTCGGGGGTACGGCAGCTGCCGTACGCCACCGGGCGGGCGTCCGCGCGGGAGGCCCTGGCCACGGCGGTCGAGGGGGCCGACGGGCGGGTGACGGTGACGCTGCCGGTCGAGTCGGAGGCGGTGGCGTACACGCAGCTCATGACGCTGGGGCCGGAGGCGGAGGTGGTGGCCCCGGACGCGTTGCGGGAGCGGTTCGCGGTCGCGGCGCGGCGGATGGGCGGGTGGTACGGGTGAGCGGCGGGTGCCCTGGGCATGTGCGTGCATAACGAAGTGGCGTTCGTCTTCCGCTCCGCGTGCGTCGTCAGGGTCCAGGGCAGATGCTTGTCCCGTGATGGACGAGACCGAGTTCTGGGAGATCGTGGACAGCACCCGCGAGGCCGCCGGGGGCGACCCCGAGGACCATGCCGACCTGCTCGTCGAGAGACTGCTCCAGTTCGATCCCGACCGGGTGCTCGATTTCGCCCGCCACTTCGAGTCCCGCTACAACCGCGCGTACCGGTGGGATCTGTGGGGCGCCGCGTGGGTGCTGCTCGGCGGCGCGAGCGACGACGCGTTCGACTACTTCCGGTGCTGGCTGATCGGGCAGGGCCGGGAGGTCTTCGAGGGGGCGCTGCACGATCCCGACGCGCTGGCCGAGCTGCTGCCCGGGTTCGACGACGAGGTGGACGGCGACGGGGAGGAGCTCGGGTACGCGGCCGACGAGGCCTACGAGGAGCTGACCGGCGCCGTCGCCGCCGATCTCGGTGTCCCCGCGGCCCCGCCCGAGCCGGCGGGCACCCCGATCGACTTCGAGGACCCGGCGGCCCTGGCCCGCCTGTACCCGGGCCTGACGGAGCGCTTCGGATAGGCGGGCGGCGTCACGCCGCCCGGATGGCGTCGTCCAGGCCCGGGAAGGCGAAGTCGAACCCGGACTCCAGGAGCCGGGTGGGCACCGCCCGGCTCGACCCGAGCACGTCCCCGGCCATCTCCCCGAGCGCCGTGCGGAGCACCGCGGCGGGGACGGGGAACAGGGCCGGCCGCCGCAGCACGCGTCCCATGGCGGCGGTAACCTCGCGGTTGGTGGCCGGGTGCGGCGCCGTCAGGTTCACCGGCCCGGCGACGGACTCCGTGTCCAGGAGGTGCCGCAGCGCGGCGACGTGATCGTGCAGCGCGATGTACGGCCAGTACTGCCGCCCGTCCCCGAGCCGCCCGCCGAGGCCCGCCCTGAACAGCGGGAACAGCTTGGCCCAGGCGCCCCCGTCCCGGGAGACGACGAGCCCGGTGCGGGCCAGCACGGTCCGGATGCCGGCCTGGTGCGCGGGCGCGGTGGCGGCCTCCCACTCCACGCACACCCCGGCCAGGAACCCGTCGCCGGCCGGTGCGCTCTCGTCGACGGCCCGCGCCCCGGTGTCCCCGTAGTAGCCGACGGCGCTGCCGTTGAGGAAGACGCGGGGCGGTTCGGGCAGCGCGGCCGCCGCCTCGGCGAGCACGGTGGTGCCCAGGACCCGGCTGTCCCGGATCTCCTGCTTGTAGGCGGCCGTCCACCGGTGGTCGCCGACGCCGGCCCCGGCGAGGTTGACGATCGCCTCGCACCCGGCGAGCCGGGACGCGTCCAGCTCACCGCCCTTGGGGTCCCAGCGGACCTCGTCCGCCGTCCGGGGTGCGCGCCGCACCAGGCGCAGCACGTCGTGTCCGTCCCCGGTCAGGGACCGGACGAGGGCCGAGCCGATGAGTCCTGAGGCACCTGCCACCGCGATACGTGTCATGGCTCCATCCTGCCGGTCATAGGGTGGCCCGCATGTCGCAGCCACAGCCTCGGATACGTTTCGCCGCCCAGGACGACGAGGACGCGCTCGGCCGGCTCGACCGGGCGACGTGGTCTCCGCTGCACGCGGTGCTGCCCGCGCCGCGGCCGCCCTATCCGCCGTTCTTCTCCGACCGGTTCGGTCCGCGGGACCACATCGTGGCGGAGCTGGACGGCGCCCTGGTGGGCTACGTCCGGGTCGGGTACCCCACGGGCCTCGTGGCGAACGCGCACGTCCGGCAGATCCAGGGGCTGGCCGTCGCCGACGCGGCGCGCGGCCGCGGCGTGGGCCGGATGCTGGTGCGGGCGGCGGTCGGCCTGGCGCGGCGGCAGGGCGCGCGCCGGATCACGCTGCGGGTCCTGGGCCACAACGCTCCGGCGCGGGCGCTGTACGCGTCGGAGGGCTTCGTCGTCGAGGGGGTGCTGCCGGAGGAGTTCCTGCTGGAGGGCGGCTATGTGGACGATGTCTTCATGGGCCGCGCCCTGTAGCGGGCGGCCCGGCGCGGACCGCGTCCTGCGGGGTGGCGGTGGCGCCGATCCGGGCACCGCCCGATCCGCTATCGGGGTGCCGGTGGTGCCCCGGGGAACACGAGATGTGAACGTAGAGCCCATGAATCACCTGCGACCCTCGCGGCGCCCGGGACACCGCCGCGGCACGGCGACCGCCTCCGTCCTGCTGCTGCCGCTCGCCGTGACCGCGCTGACCGCCTGCTCCGACGACGGCGACACGGCCGCGCCGCCGGTGGCCTCGCCCGCCGCGACGGCGAGCGGCGCGCGCTGCGTGACGAAGCCGATCGCGCCGGAGGCCGGGGCGGCGGACCCGGCCGGGCAGCCCGCGGCGACGGGCGTGTACACGGTGGACAGCGGTACGCGGAAGGCGCCGCGCAGGAAGACGTTCACGGCGCACCGGGCCGACCGGTCGGCGGTCCTGGTGTCCGGGCCGGGGCGGTTGTCGCTGTACGACGCGAAGGTGACGAAGGAGGGCGGTGCCTCGGCGCGGGCCGTGGCGGACGGCCGCGGGGTGAACGCGGGGCTGCTGGCCCGTGACGGCGGCCTGCTCGACCTGTCCGGCGGCGTCTACTACACGACCGGCAAGGGGTCGTCGGGCGTGGTGGCGACGGGCGGGAAGTCGCGGGCCACGATGAGCGGCGGCGGGATCAACGCGCAGGGCGCGTCCTCGCACGGGGTGCTGGCGTCGTACGGGGGCGCGCTGGACCTGACGTATGTGCAGATCGTCACCATGGGCGCGCAGTCCGCGCCGGTCGCGACCGGGCCCGGCGGCGGGAAGGTGACGGTGTCGGGCGGCACGATGACGTCGGCGGGCTGCGGGTCGCCGGGGGTGCACACGTCCGGGGACGTCTCGCTGTCCGGGACGCTGTTCGACCTGGCGAACTCGGAGGCGTTCACGCTGGAGGCCGGCGGGTCGCTGTCCCTGAAGAACGTCCGGGCGACCGCGGCGGCGGGCGGTGTCGTGCTGCGCGGCGGCGGGCGGACCTCGTACCGGATGGCGGACGGGGCGCTGCTGGCGACGGACGGCGATCTGTTCCGCGTGCGGCGCAGCACGGCGGAGATCGAGCTGACGGGCGGCGCCGAGGTGAAGACCAAGGGCGGGGCGCTGCTGCGGGTCGGGGAGATGGCCGACGCGACGTTCCGGGCGGACGACGAGAAGCTGAGGGGTTCGGTGCTGGTCGCGGACGGTTCCACGGCCGATGTGGAGCTGACCGGGTCGACGGTGCTCGACGGCAGGGTCAGGGGCGCGTCGCTGACGCTGTCCGGCGCGGCGCGCTGGTCGGTGGCCGGGACGTCGTCGCTGAAGGGGCTGGCGTTCGGCGACGGGCGGTCGACGGACGGCGTGGCGAAGAAGGTCGCCCGGGCGATCGACGGGAACGGGTACGCGGTGACGTACGACCCGGCGTCCAGCCCGCAGCTGGGCGGCCGGTCCTACCGGCTGAAGGACGGCGGCACGCTGAAGCCCGCCTGAGCCGCGGCAGGCACGTCATGCGCGCCCCTGGAGGTGGGCGGCGTGTGCGCGGATCGCGGGCAGTTCCGCCATCAGGGCGAGGCCCGGGCAGAACGTCTCGTAGCCGTCCCGGTGTCCGGAGACGGCCAGGAAGCCGGCGGTGGCGCCGGCCGGGTAGCGGCTGTGGCCGTTGCTGGAGACCAGCCGCACGGTGGCGCGCGGGTCGACGCCGGACAGGCCCAGCTTCCACGCGGCCACGGCGGCGATGGCGTCGGTCATGGCGCGCGGCACGGGGGTGCCCTCGGTGAAGGTGCCGATGGCGGCGATCCCGGCCGTGTTCCGGTTGAAGCCCTGGGTGTGGGCGCCGACGACGGGCCGGTCGACGCCGCCGGCCCGGCCCTCGTAGACGGTGCCGCAGCGGTCGACGAGGAAGTTGTAGCCGATGTCGTCCCAGGCCCTGCCGCCCGCCTGGCCCGCGTACAGGTGGCGGATGATGCGCGGGGTGTCGGCGCAGTCGTAGCCGTTCGGCGAGTCGGTGTGGTGGACGAAGACCGCCACGACCCGGTCGGCGTAGCGGACGGGGTCGCGGTGGTAGGTGTCGGCCCGCGCGAGCCACCGGCCGCGCGGCACGATCCGCGGCGCGGCGCTCGCGTACGCCCCGCCGGACGCGGTGCGGGCCCGCACCGGCAGCGCGGCCGCCGGCATCACCGGGCCCGCCACGGCCCGGGCGGGGCCGGGCCCGGGCCGGTCGGCGCCGACGGCGCACAGCACGAGCAGTCCGAGGGCCAGGGCCCCGGGCAGACAGCACAGCACCCTTCGCAGCACACGCATTCCTCCACTGTCCGGGCCCGGACGCTGTGCGGTCGGCCACATGTCTGCCAGTCGGCGGAACCACCGGCGGGGGCGCAGTCGTTTGTTACCGATATGGACCTGCACCTTCACGTACTCGACGTGGCGCTGATCGTGGTGGCCGTGGCCTACGCGGCGTCCGGTTACCGCCGCGGCCTGCTGGCGGGCTGTGTGTCGCTGGCCGGGTTCGTCGGCGGCGCCGCCGTCGGGGTGTGGCTGCTGCCGTTCGTGATGGACGCCGTCACGCCGGGCACGTCGACGGCCACGGTCGTCGCGGTGCTGACGGTCGTGCTGCCCGCGCTCGCGGGCCACGCGCTGGCCGGGCTGCTCGCCGCGCGGGTGCGGTTCGGGATGGAGCGGGCGCCGGGGCCGCTGCGGGTGGCGGACGGGGTCGGCGGGGCCGCGGCGGGCACCGTCGCCGTGCTGGTCGTGGCGTGGGTGGCGGGCAGTGTCCTGGCGTCGTCGTCGTCCACGGCGCTGAACCAGGCGATCCGGGGCTCCTCGGTGCTGGGCGCCGTGCAGGACTCGATGCCGTCGACGACCCCGTCCTGGTTCTCGCGGGCCTCCGGGGCGCTCACCTCGGCCGGGTTCCCGCAGGTCTTCGACCCGTTCTCGCACGAGCCGTCGGCCGAGGTCGCCGAGCCGTCCGGGGACAGCGTCACGGCGGCCGCCACCCGGGCCGCGACCCGGAGCACCGTGAAGGTGGAGGGCTCGTCGGGCACCCAGGGCCGCGAGGGCAGCGGTTTCGTGTACGCGGCCCGGCACGTGATGACCAACGCGCACGTGGTGGCCGGCATCGACGAGCCGACGGTCCGGGTGGGCGGGGTCGGGCGGGCGTATCCGGCGCGCGTGGTGCTCTTCGACTCCGACAAGGACGTGGCGGTGCTGTACGTGCCCGGGCTCGACGCGCCCGTGCTGAGGTTCGACGGCGGTGCGGGGCGGGGGGACGCCGCGGTGGTCGCCGGGTATCCGCAGAACGGCGGGCTCGATCTCCAGGCGGCGACGGTCGCCGACACCATCGATGCCGGGGGGCAGGACATCTACGGGCGGAGCGGGGTCACCCGCGAGATCTATTCGATCCGGTCCACCGTGCGGCCGGGGAACTCGGGCGGGCCGCTGCTCACCACCTCCGGTGAGGTGTACGGGGTCGTGTTCGCGCGGTCCACCTCCGATGCCGGGACCGGGTACGTGCTGACCGCCGCCGAGGTCTCCGCCGACGCCACCCGCGCCGCCTCCGCGACGACCCCGGTGAACACCGGCTCCCTGATCTCCTCCTGACCCGACCCCCCTGGACCCTTCTTCTTCAGCGCCCCTGGGGCCCTCTTTCGGGTACGGCTCTCGTGGTGGCTGCTCGCGCAGTTCCCCGCGCCCCTGGGCCGTCTTCCAGGCGCGCCACCGTCGTGGCTGGTCGCGCAGTTCCCCGCGCCCCTGGGTGGTCCGTCGTCTGCGGCCCGGTGGCCGCGTCTCGCGCAGTTCCCCGCGCCCCTAGGCCGTGTTTCACGCGCGCCTCTCGTCGTGGCTGGACGCGCAGTTCCCCGCGCCCCTGAGGCATGCGCTGCGCGCAGCCTCCCCTTGAGGCTGCGCTTCGCGCGCCTCCGGAGGGGGTGGGACGGAGGCGGGACACCGACGCGCCTCCCCGATGAGATGGCGCACGCAGTGCGCATCTCAGGGGCGCGGGGAACTGCGCGAGAAGCGGCCACCGGCCGTCAGCCGAGGACGGACCCAGGGGCGCGGGGAACTGCGCGGCCAGCCCCCACCGGGCCGCAGACGACGGACCACCCAGGGGCGCGGGGAACTGCGCGATCGGCCCCGGCCAGGCCCAATCGGCCAGGGCCCCGACATCACCGGGAGCCTAGAAGTGCGTACCGCCGTCGATGCGTACCTCGGTGCCCGTGATGAAGCGGCCGTCGTCGGAGGCCAGCATCGCCACCACCCCGGCCACGGCGTCCGGCCCGGCGAACCCCCCGTCCCCCAGCGCGGGCGACAGCTTCGCGAAGAGGCTCCAGTCGGTGTCGGCGGGCAGCCCGGGCCCCTGGCTCTGCTTGCTCTCGCCGGAGCCGTCGGTCATCCCGGACGAGATGGATCCGGGCTGCACGGCGGTGAACCGGATGCCCTGCTTGCTGTACTCGGCGGCCAGCGCGTGCGTCATGGACTGGATGCCGCCCTTGCTGGCCGCGTAGGCCGCCATGTACGGGTGGGCGAAGAGCGCGGAGGTGGAGCTGAAGTTCACGACGGCGGCGGAGTTCCCTTCGAGGAGCGCCGGGACGGCCTCGCGGATCATCAGGAAGGTGCCGGTCAGATTGACGGCGACGACCTGGCCGAAGTCGGCGAGCGAGGTCTCGTGGGTGTGCGAGGAGCGCAGGATGCCGGCCGCGTTGACCAGCACGTCGAGCCCGCCGAGGACACCCAGCGCGGCGGCGACACCCGCGCGTACGGACCCCTCGTCGGCGATGTCCACGACGACCGTGGTGAGCCGCCCGGCGCTGTCGCCCGCCTTGGCGACGGTGTCCCGCAGGCCGGCCTCGCTGACGTCGGCGGCGACGACGCTGCCGCCCTCCGTCAGCATGCGCAGCACGGTGGCCTGGCCGATGCCCGAGCCCCCGCCGGTGATGAGTGCGCGGCGGCCTTCGTAACGGTTCATGTCGACTCCCTGAGGGTCTCGTTCTGAGATGCGGCTTCACCGTACGCCTAGGTGACACGTTTTGCCACAGTGGCGCCACGTGCCGACCTGGCCGTCGCCGGTTAGGCTTCCTCGGGTGAGCCGACCCGTGAACCCGCCCCTGTCGCTGACCGAGCGCCGCAAGGCCGCGACCCAGCTCGACATCGCGCAAGCCGCCGCCGAGCTCTTCACCGAGCAGGGCCCCGACGGCACCACGGCGGAGGAGATCGCGGGCCGCGCCGGGGTCGCGCTGCGCACCTTCTACCGGTACTTCCGCAACAAGCAGGACGCCGTGGGCCCGCTGCTCTCCACCGGCGGCGCCCGGTGGCGCGAGCTGCTGGCGGCGACGGAGCCCGGGACCCCCCTCCCCCGGGCCCTGGAGGCCGCGGCGGTGGCCTCGCTCTCCCAGCCCGGCGAGGCGGCGGCGGAGGCGCTGCGCTGGACCCGCGGCCTGCTGCGGGCGGCGCAGGACGATCCGGCCCTGCGCGCCGTCTGGTACCGGGTGAACCAGGAGTCCGAGGAGCGGCTGCTGCCGGTCGTGGCCCGGCTCGTGGACCCCGCGACGGACGAGCTGGAGCTGCGCCTGATCGCCGCCGCCGCGACGGACGCGATCCGGGTGTCCCTGGAGGTCTGGGCGGCCTCGGACGCCGACGTGGCGGGCCCCGGCTCCCCGGCGGATCTGGTGGCACGCGCCCTCGGCGGCGCGGCGCACCGCGTGGCGGCCCCCGGGAGCGGCACCCCGGCCGCCACCGCCCCGTAGCGCCGCGTAGCGCCCCCTAGCGCCCCGTAGCGCCGCGTCCCGCCACGGGGCGCACCGCGCGCGGGTCACGTGCGCCCGTGCCGCCCCGATGCGCGGCCCCGCCTCCACCGGAACGCGACCTACCCTCGACCCGAACTCAGGTATTCCGGGGCCGAGTCGGGGGCACACGCCTCCAGCAAACAGCCGCGCAACCTCGGGGAGGCGCACGTGCTTGAGCCCGCACACGCAGCACCAGGGACCGTCGTCGTCGTGGGAGCCGGGATCGCCGGGCTCTCGGTGGCCCAGCACCTGACCAGGGCAGGCGTGAGGACCCTGGTCCTGGAGGCCGCATCGGGCGTCGGCGGCCGCATGTCCACGGAGAAGATCGACGGATTCCGGCTCGACCGGATCGGCCGGCTGCTCTCCACCTCGTACCCGGAACTGCGCCGCACGCCGGGCCTCGACGGCCTCGTCCTGCGCCCCTTCTCCTCCGGCGTGCTGGTGCACAGCGAGGGCCGCCGCCACCGCGCGGGAGAACCGTCCGGCGCCCGGCGCGCGAGGGGCGCGCTGAACGCGGCACGCGCCCTGGCGAGCGCCCCCCGCCCGGCGCGGGGCGTCCGGCCGCCGCTCGGCGGCCCGCTCGACCACGCGCGGCTCGGCGCCGCGCTGGCCCGGATCGCCGCGACGGAGCCCGCGCGGCTGCTGGCCCGGCCCGAACAGCCCGCGGGACGCGCCCTGGCGGAGCGCGGGCTGTCACCGAGGACGGTGCACGGCCTGTTGCGGCCGCTGCTCGCGGCCCTGCTCTGCGACCCGGACCTGCGGACGTCGAGCCGGATCGCCGACCTGGCCCTGCACGCGTACGCGAACGGCCGCCTGGCCGTGCCCGAGGGCGGCGCCGACGCCCTGCCCGAACTGCTCGCGGCGGGCCTGCCGCCGGGCACCGTGCGCACCGGGGTCCGGGTCACGGCCGTCGCCGCGAACCGGATCACCACCGCCGAGCACGGCGAGTTCGCCTGCCGCGGCGTGGTGCTGGCGACCGACGCGGCGGCCGCCGCGGAGCTGCTGCCCGGCCTGCGCGTGCCCCGCTTCCACCAGGTCACCGTGGTGCATCACGCGGCGCCCGAACCGCCGCTCACCGAACCGGCGCTGCTGCTCGACGCGGACCGGCTCGGGCCGGTCGCGCACACCGCCGTGATCAGCCAGGTGGACCCGAGCCGCGCCCCGGCCGGCCGCGCGCTGGTCTCCTCGACCGTGCTCGGCCCGCCGCCGCGCGAGGGCGAGCTGCGCACGCAGCTCGCCGTGCTCTACGGCACGTCGACCCGCAGCTGGGAGACCCTCGCCGTGCACCACGCGGCGCGCGCGGTGCCCGCGATGCCGGCCCCGCACGATCCGCGCCGCCCGGTGCGCCTGCTCGACGGCCTGTACGTGTGCGGGGACCACCGGGACACCAGCACCGTGCAGGGCGCGCTGCACTCGGGCCGGCGGGCGGCCCGGGCCGTCCTGGCGGACCTGGGAGCGGCGGCCCGGCAGGCCCCGCGGGACGCCGCGGAGGAGAAAGCCGCTTGAGCCCACGGCCCTCCGTCTGGTTCCATCCGTCGGGGCGCCCCAAGATCGCGCCCGTCTCCGTGGCACATTCCGGAGGCGGGCGCCCCCATTCCCCGGCGGTGGCGCCCCGGGGCCGTCAGCCGAGCGTCGCCACCTTGTCCCGGTAGCCGCGGACGGGACCGGCGTCCCGGTACGGCTCCAGCCGTCGTTCGAACTCGCGCACGTACTCGTGCGCCCGCACCGAGCGCATGTCGGCGGCCGCGGCGGCCGCCTCCGCGCCGAGCGCGCACGCCGCGTCGAGCTCGCCGAGCCCGAGCCGGGCCGAGGCGAGCACCACCCGGCAGAACAGCCGGCTGCGCGCGAAGCCCGGCGAGCGCAGTTGCAGCGAGCGCTCCGCGTGCTGGGCGGCCGCCCGGTACTGCTGGAGGTCGCGGTAGCAGTGCCCGAACTCGTCGGACATCTGCGCCTCGTCGAAGAACCGCGCCCAGTGCGGCACCTCGTCCCCGGGCCGCACGGCGTCGAGCGCCCGCTCCGCCCGGACCAGCGAGGAGGTGCAGGCCCGCACCTCGCCGAGGACGCCGTGCCCGCGCGCCTCCACGGAGTGCAGCATGGCCTGGACCGCCGGGGGCGCCGCGGTGCCCACCCCCTGCTGGGCGACCCGCGCGAGCTGCACGGCCTCCCGTCCGTGCCCGAGGTACACGGCCTGGCGGCTCATGGTGACCAGGACGTACGAGCCGTACATCCGGTCGGCGGCGGCCTGCGCGAGCCGCAGCGCCTGCACGAAGTAGCGCTGCGCGAGGCCGTGCGCCGCGATGTCGTACGAGGTCCAGCCGGCGAGCCGGGTCAGGTCGGCGACGGCGTCGAAGAGGCGCCGGCCGGTCTGCTCGCCGTAGGTGCCGCGCAGCATCGGCTCGGCCTCGTGCTCCAGGTACCGGACCAGGGCCTGCCGGGCGTGCCCGCCCCCGTAGGCGTGGTCGAGGGCGCGGAACAGCTCACCGACCGAGCGCAGGGCCGCGATGTCGCCGCCGGTCACCTTCTGGCCGGGGCCGCGCTCGGTCTGGGTGCGCTGGCGGGGCACGCCGGGCCGGCCCTGGGGCGGGACGCGGGGCGGCAGTTCGCCCCGGCCCACCCGGTCGTCGGCGCGGCCGATCAGCCAGTCCCGGCTGGGCACCACGAGCCCGGCCGGGGTGAAGGCGATCTTGCGCAGTTCGACATGGCTGCCCGAGTCCTTGCGCCACAGGCCGCTGACGATGTCGACGGCCTCCTCGGGCGAGCCGGCGAACTCCAGGCCCGCGTACACGGGTGCGCACGCGTCGAGCCCGAGGTCCTGGGCGGAGAGGCGGCGGCCGAGCCGTCGGGTGAACACCTCGGCGATCAGTGCGGGTGTGGTTCCCCGCGGCTGCTGGCCACGCAGCCATCTGGTCACCGAGGTCTTGTCGTAACGCAGGTCGAGACCGTGTTCCAGCCCTAGCTGGTCCACGCGGCGCGCGAGCCCCGCATTGGAGAAACCCGCCTCCGCGATGAGCGCGGCGAGCTGGCGGTTCGGGGTGCGCTGCGGAGGTCGTTCCGTCATCAGCTGTGCGGTCTCCTGCCTTCCGGGCCGGGGTGCAGCCCTCATGGAACGGCGCGACTGTAACGGCGATATCAGGCCTGGGCGGGAGCTTCACCCGCCCTTCATCCGATCGTGTGACGAACGGTGGGGAAGGTGGACAACGCGCGGACCAGCGGGGGCGACCCGGCCGCGTGCGGGTTCCCGCCCGAAACAGTCATACGATGCGTGTGCGCTACACCGGAAGGTTCGAGGTTCCCCGTGCCCCACATCGACATCGACTACTCCGACCGTCTCGTCGGTGCGGACCCTGGTCTCGACGTATCCGCGCTGGTCAGCGAGTTGCACCCGCTCGTCGTCGAGCGGGTGGGGTCGGTCGGGGTCGGCAAGACGTTCGCCCGGTCCTCGCCCTCGTACGTGGACGGGGCGACTGCGCCCTTCGCGCACGTGTCGGTGGGTCTGCTGCCCGGCCGTCCGCAGTCCGTCAA
This sequence comes from Streptomyces sp. NPDC088785, assembly GCF_044750685.1. NCBI lineage: Bacteria > Bacillati > Actinomycetota > Actinomycetes > Kitasatosporales > Streptomycetaceae > Streptomyces > Streptomyces sp. NPDC088785. The sequence continues at coordinate 545,927 of NZ_JBIVKH010000002.1, read as the reverse complement.
GAACGCGCTCGCCGAGGACGTACTGGCCCTCCTCGACAAACATCTGTCCGGGGTCCCCGGGGTGACGTACTCGGTCGAGGTGCGCGATCTGGACGCCTCGTACCGCCTCCACCCGACGCATTGAGGCGCCGTACGCTTGCCGGGGGCGCGACACGTGCACGGTGAAGGTACGCGCACGGTGAAGGTTCTGGTTGCGAGGAGGCGCTTTCGGTGAGTGAGTTCCGGTTCGTCCGGCTGGGGTTCGGTGCGGACATGGTCGATTACCAGGTCGCCTGGGACGAGCAGCGCCGGGTGCACGCCGCGCGTTTCGCCGACGAGATCCCCGACACCTGTCTGCTCCTGGAGCACCCGCCGGTCTACACCGCGGGCCGGCGCACCGCTCCCGACGAGCGCCCGCTGGACGGCACCCCCGTCATCGACGTGGACCGCGGCGGCAAGATCACCTGGCACGGCCCGGGCCAGCTCGTCGGCTACCCGATCCAGAAGCTGCCGCGCCCGGTGGACGTGGTCGCGCACCTGCGCCGGCTGGAGGACGTGATGATCGCGGTCTGCGCCGCGTTCGGCATCGAGGCCGCGCGCGTGGAGGGCCGGGCGGGCGTCTGGGTCCTCGGCGACCCGATCGAGCGGCGCACCGGCCTCGGCGGCCTGTCGCTGGACTTCGACCCGCGCCTGAGCAGCGAGGACGAGGAGTTCGACCACCGCCTGGTCGGCCCCGAGTACGCGCCGTCGAACGCGGGCCAGCGGCACGAGGACCGCAAGATCTGCGCCATGGGCATCCGGGTCGCCAAGGGCGTCACGATGCACGGCTTCGCGCTGAACGTGAACCCGGACACGTCGAACTTCGACAAGATCATTCCGTGCGGCATCCGGGACGCGGGCGTCACCTCGCTCTCGTACGAACTGGGCCGCGAGGTCACCATGGACGAGGTGCTGCCGGTCGCGGAGGAGCACCTCCAGCGCGTCCTGGGCGGAGCGGATCTGAGGCCGCGCGCCGTCGAGCGGGCCACCGCCTGACCGCCCCGGCGGGGAATGCGCCCCATTGGCCAGAGGTTGGCCACCCGTGAGGGCCATGAACATCACGGGCGTACCCTGAGGTACGCCGAGGAATCGAAGCTTTAGGGAGCCGGTCGTGTCCGCAGTCGCACCCGACGGACGCAAGATGCTGCGCCTGGAGGTCCGCAACGCCCAGACCCCCATCGAGCGCAAGCCCGAGTGGATCAAGACGCGGGCGAAAATGGGCCCCGAGTACACCAAGATGCAGAACCTCGTGAAGTCCGAGGGCCTGCACACGGTCTGCCAGGAGGCGGGCTGCCCCAACATCTACGAGTGCTGGGAGGACCGCGAGGCCACGTTCCTCATCGGCGGCGACCAGTGCACGCGCCGGTGCGACTTCTGCCAGATCGACACCGGCAAGCCCGAGGCCCTCGACCGCGACGAGCCGCGCCGCGTCGGCGAGTCCGTCGTCACGATGGACCTGAACTACGCCACGATCACCGGCGTCGCCCGCGACGACCTGGCGGACGGCGGCGCCTGGCTGTACGCGGAGACGGTCCGCCAGATCCACGCGCAGACCGCCGAGCGCGCCGAGGGCCGCACCAAGGTCGAGCTGCTCGCCCCGGACTTCAACGCGGTGCCGGAGCAGCTGGCCGAGGTCTTCTCCTCCCGCCCCGAGGTCTTCGCGCACAACGTGGAGACGGTGCCGCGGATCTTCAAGCGGATCCGGCCCGGCTTCCGCTACGAGCGTTCGCTGAAGGTCATCACCGAGGCCCGCGAGGTCGGCCTGGTCACCAAGTCGAACCTGATCCTGGGCATGGGCGAGACCCGCGAGGAGATCTCCGAGGCGCTGCGCCAGCTGCACGACGCCGGCTGCGAGCTGATCACCATCACGCAGTACCTGCGGCCCTCCGTGCGCCACCACCCCGTGGAGCGCTGGGTCAAGCCGGCCGAGTTCGTCGAGCTGAAGGACGAGGCCGAGCAGATCGGCTTCTCCGGCGTCATGTCCGGCCCGCTGGTGCGCTCCTCGTACCGCGCCGGCCGGCTGTATCAGATGGCCATCGAGAAGCGCGGCGCGTACGTCGCCTCACAGGCGGTCTGACCGCCCGGTGGGAACGCGGGCCTCCGCCCGTGTGAATTCACGCACAAACCCTTACCGGCAGGTAAGAGCCGGTACGCCGCGGCCCGGGCCGTCCTCGCAGATGAGGGCGGCCGTCAGGGCCGCGTCAGCGTTTTCGGCCCGGGCGTCAAGGTTTCATGGGTGTTTGACCGTCCGGTCATGCGCTGGTAACACCAATCAGTGACCCTGAAATCACCGCTCGTGCACATCAGGCCGTCACGCCACCGCCCACGCTGACCCGTCTCTGAGGGGGGACCTCCACGATGCAGGCCACGCCCGTTCGCGCCACCGCCATTCCGACGTTCACCGGCGCCCTGCGCGCCGTGGAGTCACTGCTCATGAGCGGCGGCCAGCGCCACGCCCGCCGCAATGCCTGGACCTCCGTCCTGGAGGACCGCCGCCGCGCCAAGGACCGCGTCGAGGCCCAGCAGGTCCTGGAGGCCGTCTCCGCCCGGGGCTGACCCCCGCCGGACCGTACTGCTGTTCATGCGGCGTCCCGCGCCACGTAGACTTCGCCCCATGGCGCGGAAGGACACGGCAGCGGACGCTGCGAACCCGGGGCGACTCAAGCAGATCGCTCTGACCTACAAGATGACCAGCAAGGCCGATCCGAAGATCGGTCTTGTCCTCGCGGGTGTGGGAATCGTCACCTTCGGTGTCCTTCTCGCGATCGGCTTCTTGATCGGTCACCCCATCTATCTCGGCATTCTCGGCCTCCTGCTCGCCTTCCTCGCGATGGCGATCGTCTTCGGGCGCCGCGCCGAGCGAGCGGCCTTCGGCCAGATGGAGGGCCAGCCCGGAGCGGCGGCCGCGGTGCTCGACAACATCGGCCGCGGCTGGACGACGACCCCGGCGGTCGCGATGAACCGGAGCCAGGACGTCGTGCACCGCGCCGTCGGCAAGGCCGGCATCGTGCTCGTCGCGGAGGGCAACCCGAACCGGGTGAAGTCGCTGCTGGCGGCCGAGAAGCGCAAGATGGCGCGCATCGTGGCGGACGTCCCGGTGCACGACATCATGGTGGGCAACGGCGAGGGCCAGGTCCCGCTGAAGAAGCTCCGCACCACCATGCTGAAGCTGCCCCGCGTGCTGAACGGCCCGCAGGTGACGTCGACGAACGACCGACTGCGCGCCATGGGCGACCTGATGTCGAACATGCCCCTGCCGAAGGGCCCGATGCCCAAGGGGATGCGGATGCCCAAGGGGGGCGGCAAGACCCGCTGACACACTGCGGGTGTCGCTACGTGACTGAGGCGGGCCGGAACCCATGCGGGTTCCGGCCCGCCTCAGTTCGTGCGACCTGGCGAACGGGTGGGGCGACCGGGTGGGAACTGGTCGCGCCCCTGAGATGCGCGCAGCGCAGGTCTCAGGGGCGCGGGGAACGGCGCGAGCGGCCACGACGGCGGCGCACAGGGAAGACACCCTCTCAGCCCCCCTCAGCCCACGACGCTCAGAGCTGAGAGCCGAGAGCTGAGAGCTGAGAGCTGAGAGCTGAGAGCCGAGAAATCAGATACGGACCTCTACGGACCGGGCGAGACGGTCGTGCAGCCCGCGCCCGTCCCGGTCCCAGATCAGCGCGGGAATGGCGACACACAGCAGCAGCGTCCGCACGACGACCCGCCCGATCCCCAGCCGCCCACCCGCCTCGGACACGACCCGCAACCCGAACAGCCGCTTGCCCGGCGTGCTCCCGATGGTCCCGACGGTGAGCACCCCGAGCACGAAGAAGATGAGCAGCGCCCAGTTCCCCGTAGCCTGGTCGTAGCCGTGCGTGACCAGGCCGTATGCGATCAGCATGCACAGCGCCCAGTCGACCACGAGCGCTCCGATGCGCCGCCCGGGCCGCGCGATCGAGCCGGGCCCCGACTGCGGGAGCCCGAGCTGTTCACCGCGGTAACCGAAGTCCGCTCCCGCGTTCTCCAGGGCCTCGCGAGGCCCCGACAACCACGAACCCATTGCTTCCCTGTTGTCCACGCCTCCACGGTACTGCGCCGCGTCCCTGCGCCGACCCGTGCCCCTGGTCCGGTTAACTTCTGCGAAACAAATGGGTCATGCTTGAGAAATCCCGTCTGCCTATGGTCGGGTCCCAGCGTGTGCCACCGCACTGGCCGCACCACCGAGCTGCAACCCCGCCCCTCCCCGGGTGGGAGTAGGAGGAGTTGGATGTTCCAGAACGCCGATGACGCCAAGAAGTTCATCGCGGACGAGGACGTCAAGTTCGTCGACGTCCGCTTCTGCGACCTGCCGGGTGTGATGCAGCACTTCACGGTGCCGGCTGCGGCGTTCGACCCGGCCGAGGAGCTCGCCTTCGACGGCTCTTCCATCCGCGGCTTCCAGGCCATCCACGAGTCCGACATGGCGCTCCGCGCCGACCTGTCCACCGCGCGCGTCGACCCCTTCCGCCGCGACAAGACGGTCAACATCAACTTCTTCATCCACGACCCGATCACGGGCGAGCAGTACTCCCGCGACCCGCGCAACGTGGCGAAGAAGGCCGAGGCCTACCTCGCGTCGACCGGCATCGCCGACACCGCGTACTTCGGCCCCGAGGCCGAGTTCTACGTGTTCGACTCGGTCCGCTTCGAGACCTCCGCGAACCGCTCGCTGTACGAGATCGACTCCGAGGCCGGCGCCTGGAACACCGGCGCGGTGGAGAACAACCGCGGCTACAAGGTCCGCTACAAGGGCGGCTACTTCCCGGCCCCGCCGGTCGACCACTTCGCCGACCTGCGCGCCGAGATCTCCCTGGAGCTGGACAAGAACGGCCTCCAGGTCGAGCGCCAGCACCACGAGGTCGGCACCGCCGGCCAGGCCGAGATCAACTACAAGTTCAACACGCTGCTCGCCGCGGCCGACGACCTGATGCTCTTCAAGTACATCGTGAAGAACGTCGCGTGGCGCAACAACAAGACCGCGACCTTCATGCCGAAGCCGATCTTCGGTGACAACGGCTCGGGCATGCACGTCCACCAGTCGCTGTGGGCCGGCGGCGACCCGCTGTTCTACGACGAGCAGGGCTACGCGGGCCTCTCGGACATGGCGCGCTACTACATCGGCGGCATCCTGAAGCACGCCCCGTCCCTCCTGGCCTTCACGAACCCGACGGTGAACTCGTACCACCGCCTGGTCCCCGGCTTCGAGGCCCCGGTCAACATGGTCTACTCGCAGCGCAACCGCTCGGCGGCCATGCGCATCCCGATCACGGGCTCGAACCCGAAGGCCAAGCGCGTCGAGTTCCGCGCGCCGGACCCGTCCTCGAACCCGTACCTCGCGTTCTCGGCGCTGCTCATGGCGGGCCTCGACGGCGTCAAGAACAAGATCGAGCCGGCCGAGCCGATCGACAAGGACCTCTACGAGCTGGCTCCCGAGGAGCACGCCAACGTCCAGCAGGTCCCGACCTCGCTCCCCGCGGTGCTCGACGCCCTGGAGGCGGACAACGAGTACCTCCAGGCGGGCGGCGTCTTCACGTCCGACCTGATCGAGACGTGGATCGACTACAAGCGCACGAACGAAATCGCCCCGATCCAGCTCCGCCCGCACCCGCACGAGTTCGAGCTTTACTTCGACATCTAAAACGCGGATTCCGCACGAAGGCCGCCGCCCTGCTCCAGGGTGGCGGCCTTCGGCGTGAGCGGGCTACTCGTCGAACGGTTCGGGGATCCGCCAGACGATCGTGAACCGGTCCGAGCCCGGAGGGCCGACCGGGCGTACGGCGCTGATCTGCCGGATCAGGTAGCCGGAAACCATGTGCTGGGCCTCTTCCGAGACCTCGTCCCAGGTGTCGGGGGTCACGATCATCACCTCGCGCATCAAGCTCGGATCCGATTCGTTCTCCAGCATCTCGGCCCTGATGTCCCGGTCCATCGTCGGGTCGGCGCGCATGGCGCGGATCGACTCCGCGAGAAGGTTCGGCTCACGGTTCAGGCGCCGAAGGATCTCTTGGCAGCCGTACTGGAAGGCCGCCTGTGTCTCCAGGGCCTCCCGGTCGGGGTTGCGGTAGCCGTACGGTGAGCCCTCGTCCTCGCCGACGTAATGGCCCTTCAGCAGGTGCAGCAGAACCCGCAGTACATGTTCGACCCCTTGTTCCTCGACGAGTCGCAGCATCCCGTGGACCCACTCGTCCTCCGAGACCAGCGGCTCGTGCGGCGCGGCCAGCGAGGGGTGGATCTCGATGGCGCTGAAGGGGTTGATCAGCGTACCCATGGCCAGTTCCGGGGTCCACCGGCCGTCCTCACCTCCCCAGCCTCCGACGAGGAGTTCCTGGAACGACTTGAGGGCTCCGGACTCCCCTTCGCCGACCGCCCGCCACAGCGGGAAGAACCTGGCCGTCTCCATCTTCTCGTCGCGGAGTGGACTGCACCGCCCCGCCAGCACCAGGACGATGTCGTGAACGGTCTCCCAGCGCGGCACGCGCAGCCCGTTGACCGCGGAGCGAACGGTCTCATGACTCGCGGCCGACAGCCGGTCCTCCCGGCGATCGATGAGTTCGCTCACTTTCCGAAAGCTCAACCGGCCTGTGGAGCGGTGCAGTTCTTGCAGGGCCTCGGTCAGCTCCCGGTGCGCGGCCGAAGGTTGAGGAGCGGTGTCGGAAGCGGGCAACGGGATTCCTCCGGCTCAGGTGTCAAGTTCCGCCCATACGGTAGAAGTCGCAGGCCAGAGCTGAGACAGGATTCGTCAAGTTCCCCGTCCCGCACGCCAAACGGTGACTCGCGGCTGCCCGGCGACGTGAGCATGGAGACGGCGCCGGCGGAGCGCCCCGCGCAAGGAGTCGCCGAACATGCACCTTCCTTCCTACGCCCATGACATGATCCGTGCCGCCGTGCTGTCCGGCGTGCCCACGGCCCGGCAGGTGGGTGGCCTGGAGTGCCGCCTGTGCGGGAGGCCCTTCGGGCCGGATCTCGCCGCCGTTCCCCTTGGGCCGGCCCCGGCATCCGGCCTGTTCGGATGCCGCCCCTGCCTGACCCGGTTGGTCACCCGGGCACGCAGAGCCCGGGACGCCGCGCTGGCGCAGGACGCCGAGCGGGCCCGCGCCGAGTCCGCGGCCTGGTTGCCGATGCGCGAGCACCACCTTGCCCGGTTGAACCGTGTACGCGAAGCCGCTGAGGCCGTGGCGGCGGTGGCCGGGGACGAGGAGACGGCGGCTCTCCGCATCGCCTGGCTGCTCATCTCGCTGGAGTCGGCGAACACCTGGATCCCGGAAGCGCCGGAGCCACCTCCTTCCGCGGATCCCGGGGATACGGAGTTGAGGGACGAGGCGTTCCGGCTCGACCTGGCCATGGTCACCGCACGGGAGACGGTGGCGCGGCGGCTCGCCTACCACCTGGTCAATGAGGCGCAGCCGCAGGAACCGGAGCTGTGCGGGGAGTTGGAATGCGCCGACGACTGTTCGGGGCGCCATGACTCCTCGCACATCGACTGCGGCCCCGACGCCGTCTTCGACGATCTGGCGGAGCACGGAGTCACCGTGGAGCCACCGGGGCCCGGACCTCTCTCCCCGCGCCTTGCCGCCCTCTTGGCGAAGGACACGGCCGAGGAGACCTCCCCGCCACTCCCTGACATCGAAGGGCACGCGCGGGCGGTCCTCGCGCACCTGGGTATCACGGCGGACGACACGGATGCCCTGGTGGATGCGGCGGCGGTCGGCCTGGTCGTCGACGCCTGGCGCGAGGGGCCGCTGGATGAGATCCGCGAGGCGACCGGCGGGCCGAGCGACGGGGAGGTCTTCGCGCAGAGCGTCGATCTGTATCGCAGGGCCCGTGCCGCTCTCACGGCCGCACGGGACGGCGGCCCCGAGTCGCTGCTCACGTTTGTGAGGGTCGCCTCGGACGCCGACCTCCCCTGGGCCGGAGGGTCGCGCTTCGCGCTGCGGATGGCCCCGCAGGAGTGGGTGGCGGGGTTGGCCCGGCAGGTCGACGACCGGACCTGGTTCACCGGGGAGGTGATGCGCGAACAAGGCTGGCACGCCGCGCTGTTGCACAGGGCGGCCTCCGCCGCGTTCAAGGCGCTCCATCACTTCGGCATGCCGGGCTGGCCCGGTGCCGTCGGCACGGCGATGGAGCGAATCGCCGCGCGGGACCGCTCCGGGGCGCCCGCGTCGCTCACCGATCTCGATGCGGTGGAGGCCGCTCTGCTGGAGGCGCCCGACCGGCTCGGGGTGGACGCCCTCGACTGGGTCTGTCGCCAGGCTCTGTTCGGTGGTGCGCCATGAGTTGGGACGACCTGAGCCTCGTCATCCTCGCGGCCTTCGGCTGCCTCACGCTCGTACTGGCGCAGCTGGGCGAGGTGCTGTCGAAGCTCCCCGAGGTCATCCGCGCTTGGCGGACCGTCCGCGACGAGCTGCGCGCGCCGGGTCGTCGGGGGTGCCGGGAGACCCCGTCGGACGAGGATCGAGGCGTGTCCTGCCGGTGTGATGCTCAGGGACGGGCGGCCGTGCGGAGTGCGGGTTCGACCGGTGATGTCGGTCCCCCGCGGTACGTTCCCGGCCATGAGTGAGAGGCCTACGGAGCAGTGGCGGCGCGGTGTGGACCGGGAGCGGCGGTAGGTGGAGGCCGGGGTGTTGGCGGCCGGGGACGCCGTCATGGCGCGGTTGTTCCCCGAGCGGCTGATCCGGGCCACCGACGCGGTGCTGGACGTGTTCGAGTCCGAGTTGGCGGGGGTCCGTGTCGGGTCCGACGAGGCGGTGTTCGGGGTGGTCCGGCGGGTCGTGCTCGCGCTGAACGACGTCGACGAGGGGCATGACGGCGCCGCGTACGAGACCGGCGAGCGGGAGTTGCTGTGCGCGTACATCGATCTGAGCCTCGGTGAGCGGGGGGTCGACGTCGCCGCGCTGACCGGCCGGCGCGGGCTGGAGCGTTACGAGCTCACCGATGAGTGGCGCGACTGGTAGGGCGCCCGCACGCACACGTCACCCGCGCACAGGACATGCACAGGGCATAGAGGCGTCCAGCACTAATGGGATTCTGGTTCCTTTATCTTGCGCAGCGTGCTACTTTCGCTTGCGTAACGGTACTGGTGACCCATTAGTCGGTCGCCCTCACCTCTGGAGTGCCATGTCCACCACCGCACAGCCCTCGGCCACGGCCGCCGGTACCGGCCCCGAGCGGCACGAGCAGGGCCAACAGCGCGCCCGGCGGCCGAAGTTGGTCCTCGCCGTGCTGCTCGTCGCCCAGTTCATGCTGGCCGTCGACTTCTCGATCCTGAACGTGGCGCTGCCCGCGATCGGCGACGGGCTCGGGTTCTCGCTGGCGGATCTCCAGTGGATCGCCACGGCGTTCGCGCTGTCCGCCGCCGGGTTCACCCTCTTCTTCGGGCGGATCGGCGACCTGGTTGGACGCAAGAGGATCTTCATCGGGAGTCTCGCGCTGCTCGGGCTGTCGTCCCTGGTCGGCGGGCTCGCCGTCAGTCCCGGGGTGCTGCTCGCCGCCCGGGTCGCCCAGGGGCTGGCCACGGCCGCCGCGACGCCGGCGGGGCTGTCGCTGCTGACGACCTCGTTCGCCGAAGGGCCGCTGCGGCAGCGGGCCCTGGGGATCAACGGCGCGCTGATGTCGGCCGGTTTCACGACCGGCGCCGTCCTCGGCGGCGTCCTCACCGACCTGCTCTCCTGGCGCTGGGCGTTCTTCGTCAACGTGCCCGTCGCGCTCGCCGTCGTCCTGGTCGCCCCGAGCGTCATCAAGGAGTCCCGGCCCGCCGTCCGCCCGCGCCTCGACCTGCCCGGCGCGCTCACCGTCACCCTCGGCCTGCTCGGGCTCGTCTACGGGCTGACGCAGGCCGGCGAGTTCGGCTGGACGCACCCCCACGCGCTGCTCGGGCTCGGCGCCGGCGCCGTGTTCCTGGCCGCCTTCTTCCTGGTCGAACGGAAGGTCTCCGCACCCCTCGTGCCGCTGCGCACGCTCCGGCGGCCCACCGTGGCCTGGGGCAACGTGGCCGGTCTGCTCGCCTTCGTCACCGAGACCTCGCTCGTCTACCTGCTCACCCTGTACTTGCAGAAGACGCTCGGCTTCTCCCCGCTCGAAGCCGGGATCACGTTCGGCGTCCTGGGCCTGGGCACCGTCGCCGGCGGTCTGGCCGCCCCCAGGGTGATCGCGCGGACGTCGACGCTGACGGCCCTGGTCGCGGGCGGACTCGTCCAGGCGGTGTTCACCGCCGCGCTGCTCCTCCTCGGCACGACGGCCGGCGGCTCCCTCGCCCTGCTGCTGCCCGCCACCTTCTTCGGCGGCGTCGGCAACATGCTCGTCATCGTCGGCTTCATGGTCACCGCCACCAGCGGACTCCCCGACGCCGAACAGGGCCTGGCCACCGGGCTCGCGGCCATGTCCCAGCAGGTCGGCATCACCCTGGGCACGCCCGTCATGTCCGCCGTCGTCACGGCGTCGACGGCCGGCGCGGCCACCGCCTCCGCCGTCCACCACGGGGTGACCGTCGCCCTCGCGGTCAACGCCGCCCTGGTCCTCCTCGGCGTCGTCCTCGCGGCCCTCTTCCTCCGCGACCGCCGGGCCCCGGGCACTTCCCGGCAGGCATGAAATAGACAAAACACTTAAACTCGGGCACGTCGCACACGCTGAAGCAGCCTCGGAGGAGTGCCCCATGAGCAACCTGTTCGTCGTCGCGTACAACGACCTCGCCACCGCCAACCAGGTCCGCGACAAGATCCTGTCGATGACCCGTGAGCACCTGGTCGAGCTGGAGGACATCGTCGTCGTCGAGCGGCGGGAGAGCGACGGGAAGATCAAGCTGCACCAGGCCGTGAACCACACGGTGACCGGGGCCGCGGGCGGCGCCCTGTGGGGCGGGGTGATCGGGATGCTGTTCCTGGTGCCGTTCGTGGGCGCCGCCGTGGGCGCCGCCGCCGGGGCCGCCGGCGGCGCCGTCACGGACACCGGGATCAACGACGACTTCATGCGGGAACTGAGCCAGAACCTGAGGCCGGGCGCCGCCGCCGTGTTCGCGCTGGTGAAGCAGGCCGCCCAGGACAAGGTCGTCCCGGAACTCGCGGCGTTCGGCGGTCAGTTGGTGCAGACCTCGCTCAGCACCGAGGAAGAGGAGGCGCTGCGCGAGATGGCGCAGGGCGCCCAGCGGAAGGCCCGGGAGCAGGCGGCCCAGGGGCAGCAGGCACAAGGGCAGGGGCAGCAGGTTCAGGAGCAGCAGGTTCAGGAGCAGCAGGTTCAGGAGCCTTCGGCGGCGGAGCAGCAGCCGGTCCCGCGGGGCTGAGCCCTCGGGCCCGGGCTCCGGCGGTCACTGGAACGGCAGGTCGTTCGGGTGCTCCGTGATCTGCCGGGCCACGTCGGCCACCTTGCGCCGGTGGGAGCGCGCGTACCGGCGCAGCCGCTCGAACGCCTCGTCCAGCGGGACGTCGCGGCGGGCCGCGACGATGCCCTTGGCCTGTTCGACGACGATCCGGCTGGACAGCGCGTGCTCCAACTGGTCCGCCAGGACGCGGCTCTCGAACACCTCGTGCTGGAGCGAGAGGGTGTGCGCGGCGGCGTCGGCGAAGAGGCGGGCCAGGGTCAGGGCGCGCTCGTCGAGGCGCCGCCCGCGGGCGTCGAACAGGACGAGGGCGCCGGTCGGCCCCTCCTTGGCGGGCAGCGGCAGCGCGGTGACCCGGCCGTGGCCCAGGGCCGTGGCGCGCGCGGCCCAGCGCGGCCAGCGCACGTGCGCGACCGGTGTGCCCAGGTCCACGTCGATGAGGGCGCAGCCGGTCGTCCGCGCGTCGTGGCCCGGCCCCTCGCGCCAGCCGGTGGCGTCGTCCTCCAGGCCGCGCAGGGCGCGGACCGTGCCCTCCGTCCGCGTGGTGCGGCCGACGGCGGAGAGGTGGTGCACGCTCGCGCCCCGGGCTCCGAACAGCCTGCGGCCGCCGTCCACCAGGGCGGTCAGGAGCGGCTGCGTGTCGAGCGGATCGCGGGCCGCCTCGCCCGTCAAGCGGGCGAAGATCGACGCGAGTTCCTGCCCCTCCGGTGCCATGGTGACGAACCCCCCTCAGCCGATTTTGAGTTGCCGGTCGACGATATCCCTCGCCACGTCGCCGATGGGCCGCCCGTCGGCGAACGCCCGTGCTTTGACCAGTTCCAGCGCGTCGTTCACGGAGCAGCGGAGCTGGACGGCGACGACCCCCGCTGCCTGGTGGACCACGGCCCGGTAGTCGATACCGCCGAACAGGACGGGGGCGGTGTCGCCGCCGAGCAGCACGCTGCGGGTCAGGGCGTCGGCGATCCGGCTGAAAAGGACCGTCGACGCGGTGTCCGGGCTCGGGTCGAAGACCGCGAGGGCGCCGACGCACTCGCCGGGTGCCTCCAGCGGGACGGCCACCACGTGCCCGACGCCGAGCGCGGCGACGGCCGGGCCGTACCCGGGCCAGCGGCGGCCGAGCGCGGCGGCGTCCGCCTCGACCGGCGCGCGCTCGCGCACCGCGTCCTGCGCCGGGCCCTCCCCCAGGACGAACTCCAGGTCCTGCGCGTCGCGGGAGGGCCGGTCGGACGAGGCGGTCGCCACCTGCCTGCGGTCGGCGTCGACGAGGGTCACGGCGACGCTGGGGGTGCCGCACGCCTCCGCGACACCCGTCATGAACAGCGGCGGCGGCCCGCCCCCGCGCACCCACTGACCGGCCCGGCGGGCGTGCGACTCCAGCAGCTCCGCGGCCACCTGATGGCGGACGGCGGTGCTCCGGTGCAGCTCGGCGAGGCGCCGGAACGTGGCGCCGGCGGAGCCTGCCGACAGTGACTCGTACCCCTCCGCCAGCAGCAGCGCCCGCTCGGCGCGCTCACGCGCCCTGACCGCGCGCCGGCGGGCCAGCGCGGCCTGACCGGGCGAATCGCCGTCGAGGTCCATGCCGTCAGCGTACGCCTCAGGACCGGTCCGCATCCGGATCACGGACTTCTTCCATCAGGAGGACGACGCCCCCGCGGTGGCCGTCGAAGGGGCTGCAATGGACGAGGCAGTTCATGCTGCGTCCCAAGCGGTTGACGGCGGCGATCCGTACGGGGACGGCGCGCTTGCGGGCCTTCACGCACTCCTCGACCGTGGCCCGCAGCGTCTGGGTGGGCAGCCCGAACTCCAGGCCGAAGAAGGGCTCGTCGACCACTTCGTCCTGGCGCAGGCCCCACAGGTCGGCGGCGCCGCGGTTCCAGCTCTTGACCTTGAGGTCCTTGTCGAGGACGACGACGGCGGCCGCGATGGAGGTGAGGACGCCCTCCAGGAAGGCGCGGGCCTCGTCCAGCTCCTCGCTGCGGATCCGCATCTCCTCGTTCATGGTCTCCAGTTCCTCGTTGCCGGACTGGAGTTCCTCGTTGGTCGTCTCCAACTCCTCGTTGGTGGACTGGAGTTCCTCGTTGGTGGTCTCCAGTTCCTCGATGGAGGACTGGAGTTCCTCGTTGGTCGTCTCCAGTTCCTCGTTCGTGGACTGGAGTTCCTCGTAGGCCGTCTCCAGGTCCTCGCGCACGCGCTTGATCTCGGCCTTGAGCCGGGTGGTGACGGTGACGTCGGTGAACGTGATGCTGGTGGCGGCGGGCTGTCCGTTGGCGCTGGCGACCAGCGGCTGGACCAGGATGTCCAGGAACTGGACCTCGTCGCCGAGCCTGCGCTCCACCCCGTTGACCCGCAGGGTGCGGCGCTCGTGCGTCGCCTGGTCGATCAGGGAGCGCAGTTCGACCGGCCGGTAGGAGATCTCCAGGTCCTGGAAGGGGCGGCCGATGTCGTTGGCCGTGAGCCCGAACTGGACGCGGGCGTGGTTGTTGACGAGGACGACGATGCCCTCGGCGTCGACGGCGAGGGCGGCGCCGGGCGAGGCGTCGAGGATCATGTCGCGCAGCTGCCGGGTGCGCGCGACGTTCTGCGGCTCGCCGCTGCCGCTGACCCGCAGCTTCAGCGGGGCGGGCTGGTAGGGCGTGGCGGCGGTGCCGTGCCGGCGGCGGAAGATGCGCTGGCGCATGCTGACGACGTCGAACCGGTCGGCGTCGTTGAGCAGCATCTCGGCCTTGCCGAGGAAGAGGAAGGCGTTCTCGCGCAGGGCGAAGTGGAACCGGTCGATGATCTGGATCTGCGCCTCCACGTTGAAGTACATCAGCGTGTTGCGGCACACCAGCAGGTCGAGCCGGGAGATCGGGGCGTCGCGGGTGATGTCGTGGCGGCCGAAGATGACCCGGCGCCGCAGGTCGGAGCGGAAGCTGAACTGCGAGCCGTTCTGCTCGAAGTACTTCTCGCGCAGTTCGGCGGGGAGCGGCTCCAGGGACCGGGCCGGGTAGAGGCCGGAGCGGGCGTCGCGCAGCGCCTCGTCGTCGACGTCGGTGCCGTAGATCTTCACCCGGTTGAGGGCCTCCTCGATGCCGAGGATCTCCGCGAACATGATCGCCAGCGAGTACGCCTCCTCACCGCTGGAGCAGCCCGCGCTCCACACCCTGATCTCCTCCTCGGGGGCGATCGAGGCGAGGAGTTCGGGGACCACCTCGCTCTGGAGGAAGGTCCAGGCGTCGGTGTCGCGGAAGATCGACGTGACGTTGATGAGGATGGTGTTGAACAGCGCGCCGAACTCGTCGGCGTTCGTCTCCAGCTGGTCCCGGTAGTCGGCGTACGAGGCGATGCCGACGTCGGCCATGCGCTTGCGGATGCGACGGCCCAGGGAGGAGCGCTTGTACCCGGTGAAATCGAAACCTCGGGCGTCCCGCAGGAAGCCGAGCAGCTCTTCCAGCTCCTCGTCCGTCTCCGCGTCGCGGGGTGCCTGGCTCATCGTCGCCTACCTACTGTCTTCACCTGTCGGCCAGTCCGCGGATGACCGCGGGGATCTCCTCCAGAGGTAGCACGAGGTCGACCGATCCCGTGTCCACCGCCGCCTCCGGCATGCCCCCGAACTGGGCCGTCGCCGAATCCTGGGCGATCACCGTACCGCCCCGGCTCTTCACGGCGTCCACGCCCGTCGCCCCGTCGCGGCCGGTGCCGGTCAGGACGACGGCGACGGCACGGGCGCCGTAGGCCTCGGCTACGGATTCGAACAGCAGGTCGGCGCAGGGGCGCAGGAAGTGCACCGGTTCGCTCCGGGACAGGGTGAGCGTCCCGTCGGCGCCGACGAGGAGGTGCCGGTCGGGCGGCGCGAGATGGACGGTGCCGGGGCGGACCGTGTCGCCCTCCTCGGCGAGCTTGACCTCCAGGCCGGTGCGGCGGTCCAGGATGCCGGCGAGGACGGTGCGGTGGTGGGGGTCCAGGTGCTGGACGACGAGGACCGGAAGGGGGAAGTCCGCGTCCAGGCCGGACAGCAGCACGGTCAGGCCGTGGACCCCGCCGGCCGAGGTGGCGACGGCGACGACCGCGAAGCCGTCGGGCGGACGGTGCTCGGGCTGCGACACGTCGCCCAGCCTAACGCCCCCGGCGTGCCGCGAGCGGGTGTCAGCGGCCCTGGTCGGCGCTCAGCACCCCGTCGGCGACGGCCCGGCGCAGGGCGGTGTGGTCGCGGGCGGTCTGGTCGGCGTAGCGCAGGGCGAAGGCGGCGACGGCGCGGTCGAAGGTGTCCGCGCCGCCGAGATAGGCGGCGATGGCGATGCGGTCGCCGGAGCGGGCGTGGGCCCGGGCCAGGGCGGTGCCGCAGAGGCGGGCGTAGGCGAGGAGTTCGTCCGGGGGCATGCCCGCGACGTCCGCGGAGCCCTTCATGTCGCGCAGTTGCCGCCAGTAGAAGGCGCGGCCCTGCGGTCCGCTCATCCAGCCGAGGAAGATGTCGCCCGCGGCCTGCATGAGGCGCTGTCCGGAGACGACGCGGTGGCCGGGGTGGAGGGGGGCGCCGGCCTGGGGGACGTACTCCTCCAGGACGGACCGGGTCGCCTCCTTGATCTGGAGGAACAGCGGGTCGTCGGCGTCCCGGCCGGCGAGCAGGACGACGAAGCAGCGGGTGCCGACGCTGCCGACGCCGACCACCTTGCGGGCGGCGTCCACGAAGCGGTAGCGGTCGAGGAGGCGGCGGCGCTCCTCGGCGAGGGTGGAGCGGTAGTCGCCGAACATCTTGCGGATCGCGGCGGCGTCGGAGACGCCCGCCGGTTCGAGCAGCGGCGGGTCGTGGCGGATGCGGCGGCGCCCGTCGGGGGTGGTCTCGGTGAGTTTGGCGAGGGCGTGCAGGCTGGTGCGCCGGGTGGCCTGGGCGAGGGTGTGTTCGACGCGGGTCCGGTGGCGGGCGGAGCGGACCAGGGGCAGCAGGTCGTGGGCGTCTATTCGCTCGTACCAGACGGCCAGCTCGCCGAGGCCGGCCAGCCGCCGCATGGTGGTGCGGTACGCGCTCACGCCCGCCCGGGCGGCCCCGTGGGCCCGCTTGTCGCCGTGGCCGTTGTCGCGGGCGGCGACGGCGACGGAGGCCGCGAGCCGTTTGACGTCCCACTCGAAGGGGCCGGGGCAGGTCTCGTCGAAGTCGTTCAGGTCGAACAGCAGGGCGCGCTCGGGCGAGGCGAACAGGCCGAAGTTCAGCAGGTGCGCGTCGCCGCAGAGCTGGACGGTGAGGCCGGTGTGGGTGCCGGTCGCGAGGTCGGCGGCCATCACGGCGGCGGCGCCCCGCAGGAACGCGAAGGGGCTCGCCGCCATCCGCCCGTACCGGAGGGGCAGCAGGTCGGCGAGGCGGTCGGCGCCCTGGCGCTCCAGGACGACGACGGGGTCGGGGCGGTCGGCCGACGGGATCCAGGGGCCGTGCGAGGAGCGGGGGGCGTGCCTGCGGGCCCGTCTGCCGTGCGCGGCGCGTTCGTCGGGGCTGCTCATGGCGTGCGCGCCCCGCCGGTCAGTGCCGCAGCGCGCGGGCCACGTCGGCGCTCACGTCGCCGTCGAGGGAGCGGTTGGAGCGGGCGGTGGCCTTCTTCGACGTGCCGGCGCCGACGTCGTCGACGCTGACCACGACGGTGTCGAGGAGGTTGCCGCCCTTGTCGCGGAAGGCGACCTGGACGACGTACGACTTGCTGGACGACTGGCCGTTGTCGACGGTGACCTGGACCGTGGCGCGGCCGTCGTCGCTGCGCACGTCGCCGAGCTTCACGTCGCCCTTGGCGTCGACGCCGCCCTTGATCTCGTCGAGCTTCCGGCTCGCCTCGGCGGTCGCGGAGGCGACCGCGTCGGCGCCGCGGGAGGCGGCCGACGAGGCGACGGACGCGGCCTTCGACGCCGCGTCGGAGGGGCTGGTGTCGCTGTCGGAGCAGCCGGCCGCGGCGAGGGCCAGCGCCGCCGCGGCCACCGCCATGCCCGTCGCCCGTACGCCGCTTCGCCTGTCCGCCGTCCCGAACATCCCGAACACCTCCGCTCGACCGCTGCTCCGCCTGGTCGAACCAGTCAACGGCGGCGGACGGCCCGCCCGCATGCCGGGTACGGCAAACGGGTGGCCGCTGCGCGAGGATGGCCGACCATGGGCCCTACGACAACGGCGGCGGCGGCGACGGCGGCGACGGCGGCGACGGTGCGGCACATCGGCGACGAGGAGCGGCGGGGGCGGCTGGCCCGCGCGCAGCTGCTCTCCCCCGCGCACCGGGCGGCGACGCCCCTGGAGGTGGCGCGGTCCCTGGTGGCGCTGCACGGCACGGACCCGGCGACGGTGTACCTGGCGGTCGGGGCGCGGCTCGCCGACGCGTCGGGGACGGTCGGCCGGGTGGAGGCGGCGCTGTACGAGGAGCGGTCGCTGGTGCGGATGCACGGGATGCGGCACACGGTGTTCGTGTTCCCCTCGGAGCTGGCCGCGACGGTGCACGCCTCGACGGGGCTCGCGGTGGCGGCGAAGGCGCGGGCCGGGCTGCTCAAGGACATGGTCGGCGGCAGCGACGGGCGGCTCACGCCCGAGTGGCTGGCGGAGGTGGAGGCGTCGGCGCTGGCCGCGCTGGAGCGGCGCGGGCAGGCCACGGTCGTCGAACTGAGCGCCGACGAGCCGCGGTTGACGGAGCGGTTCACGTACGGGCGGGGCCGCGGCTCCGAGGCCACGCACACCGTCTCGTCGCGGCTGATGCGGGTGCTGGGGGTCGAGGGGCGGGTGGTGCGGGGGCGGCCGCTCGGGTCGTGGACCTCGACGCGATTCCGCTGGGCGGTGGCGCCGCCGCACCCCGAACTGCCGGTCGCCGAGGCCCGGTCGGAGCTGTTGGGGCGCTGGCTGCGGGCGTGCGGGCCCGCCACGGAGGCGGATCTGAAGTGGTGGACGGGGTGGAAGGTGACGGAGGTGCGGGCGGCGCTCGCCGCGGTGGGGGCGGTCGTGGTGTCGCTGGACGGCGGCGGCACCGGGTACGTCCTCGCGGACGACGTGGCGGCGCCGGGCGGGGCGCCCGAGCCGTGGGCGGCGCTGCTGCCCGCGCTCGATCCGACGGCCATGGGGTGGCGGGAGCGGGACTGGTACTGCCCGCCCGAGGTGCGCTCCGCGCTCTTCGACGGGAGCGGGAACATCGGGCCGACCGTGTGGTGGGACGGGCGGATCGTGGGGGGCTGGGCGCAGCGGGGTGCCGCGGGTGAGGTGGTGTGGCGGCTGCTGGACGGGGCGGGGGGCGGTGGGGCCGCGCGGGCCGTGGCGGAGGAGGCCGCGCGGGTCACTGCGTGGCTGGGCGGGACCCGGGTGACTCCGCGTTTCCGGACGCCTCTGGAGCGGGAGCTCTCCGAGTGATCTGGAGGCGGGGGTGAGGGGGTCGCCGGGCGCGGGCCGCTTCTCGCGCCTGATCGGTCGCTTCCCGACCGACCGCCGGTGGCCTCTTCTCGCGCCGTTCCCCGCGCCCCCAGGGCGAGCTCCGCTCGACCGGTGGCTCCCAGACACCTGATCGGCCGCCCACCCGACCGACCGCCGGTGGCCGCTTCTCGCGCCGTTCCCCGCGCCCCCAGGGCGAGCTCCGCTCGACCGGCGGCACCCAGACACCCGATCGGCCGCCCACCCGACCGACCCCCGGTGGCCGCTTCTCGCGCCGTTCCCCGCGCCCCCGGAACGAGCTCCGCTCGACCGGTGGCTCCCAGACACCCGATCGGCCGCCATCCGACCGACCCCCGGTGGCCGCTTCTCGCGCCGTTCCCCGCGGCCCCAGGGCGAGCTCCGCTCGACCGGCGGCACCCATCCACCCGATCGGCCGCCGGTGGCCGCTTCTCGCGCCCCCGGGGCGGTGGCTCTCGTCGGCGTGCGTGGGGTCGGCCGGCCGGTCGTGCGGGGTGGGACCGCACGGCCGGACGGGCGAGGGGAGGTCAGCGGCTGTAGCGCATCAGGGCGCGGACCATGTGGCACGTCGTGTCGGACGGCGGGTGGATGCCGACGAGGTCGGCGGTGGCGCGGATCCTTCGGTTGTGGGCCTGCTGGGGGAGGTAGACACCGGAGTCGAGCAGGGCGATCGCCAGGCGCATGGCCTTGAGCCGACGGTTGTGCGTGATGTACCAGTCGCGGGGCTGCCCCGCGGGGAGCGCCTTCCTGGCCAGTGGTGTGTACGGAAGATCGATCAGCATGGGTGCGGCAGCGGGCACGGGCATCCTCCTGACGCGCATTCTCAAGAGCCCCCGAAGCTCTCGAACACTGCTTCTATTCTACTGCCCGCCACTGACAAAAGCCGCTGGCCAGAAGGGGGTTGCGGGGGCCTCTCGCGCACCGCTGGCCCCAGAGGGACCCGCCCCGGAACGGCCCGCCCGGGGCGCCGCCGCGCGGGCGGTCGCGGTAACACGGGGTTCACGGACGGGCAATGGTCGGGAAATCGCCCGTTGACATGCTTCCGGCCGGAAAGAGACCCGCTCCCGGAGGATGTGGCCCGTGACGTTCAAGGCTGAGTACATCTGGATCGACGGCACCGAGCCGACGGCCAAGCTTCGTTCGAAGACGAAGATAATCGCCGGTACTCCGGACGGCCTGGCCACGCTGCCGATCTGGGGCTTCGACGGGTCGAGCACCAATCAGGCCGAGGGCCACGCGTCGGACCGCGTGCTCCGGCCGGTCGCCGTGTACCCGGACCCGATCCGCGGCGGCGACGACGTCCTCGTCATGTGCGAGGTCCTGGACATCGACATGACCCCGCACGAGTCCAACACCCGTGCCGCGCTCGCCGCCGTCGAGGCCCGGTTCGGCACGCAGGAGCCGATCTTCGGCATCGAGCAGGAGTACACCTTCTTCGAGGGCGACCGCCCGCTCGGCTTCCCGGTCGGCGGCTTCCCGGCCGCGCAGGGCGGCTACTACTGCGGCGTCGGCACCGACGAGATCCACGGCCGCGACGTCGTCGAGGCCCACCTCGACAACTGCCTGAAGGCCGGTCTCGGCATCTCCGGCATCAACGCCGAGGTCATGCCCGGCCAGTGGGAGTTCCAGGTCGGCCCGCTCGCCCCGCTGGAGGTCTCCGACCAGCTGTGGGTGGCCCGCTGGCTGCTCTACCGCACCGCCGAGGACTTCAAGGTCTCCGCGACCCTCGACCCCAAGCCGGTCAAGGGCGACTGGAACGGCGCGGGCGCGCACACCAACTTCTCCACCAGGGCCATGCGCGAGGGCTACGACGCGATCATCACCGCGTGCGAGTCGCTGGGCGAGGGTTCCAAGCCGATGGACCACGTCAAGCACTACGGCGCCGGCATCGACGACCGCCTCACCGGCCTGCACGAGACCGCCCCGTGGAACGAGTACTCGTACGGCGTCTCCGACCGCGGCGCGTCGGTCCGCATCCCGTGGCAGGTCGAGCAGGACGGCAAGGGCTACATCGAGGACCGTCGTCCCAACGCCAACGTCGACCCGTACGTCGTGACCCGGCTCCTCGTCGACACCTGCTGCTCCGCGCTGGAGAAGGCCGGACAGGTCTGAGGAACGGCTGAGTTTCGGCCATGAAGCGCTTGAGGGCGCCCGCGTCTTGTGCGGGCGCCCTCTCCTTCGCGTACTCCATCTGCTTCAATACGGGTATGGCCAGCTTCCAGAACCTCAGCGCACGGGGTCGTCGTCACGACCTCGAGCCGTTCTGGCCTTCCCGCCAGCACCACGACTTCGACCGGGTGTGTTGCCGCGCGTGAACGCGCAGGCCCTCTAAAGCCGCCGCTCCTCCGCGTGAGCGGGACGGCCTTCGGTCCGCGCGCATGACGTACGTCCTCCCTGACGGCTTCTCGCGCGAAGGTTGACCACTCATGGCTCACGCCCGCTCTCTCTCCGTTGCCCCCTCCCCCGCCCGCACCCGGCTGCGCGCCGTCGGCAGCGACGAGGTCGACCGGCTGGTCGACGTCTCGGAGTTCCTGCCGCCGGGCGCCACCCTGCTGCCCGCGCCGCCGCACACCCTGCCGTCGCTGCCGGGCAACCCGCCGATGATCGGCTACCTGGTCCTCGTACCGGCCGACCAGCAGCCGCTGCTGCCGGCCCGGCCCGCCGTCGCGGAGCGCGCCCCGGCCCCGGCCGGCGGCGACGACCTCATCGGCATCGACAACACCGAGCGCACCGCCAGCGTCGACGGGCGGCAACTGGACCTGACCTACCTGGAGTTCGAGCTCCTGGCGCATCTCGTCGCGCACCCGCACCGGGTGCACTCGCGCGATCAGCTGGTCACCACGGTGTGGGGCTACGGGCATGTCGGCGACGGCCGCACCGTGGACGTGCACGTCGCCCGGCTGCGCCGCAAGCTGGGCGCCGAGCACCGCAAGGCGATCCAGACGGTGCGCCGGGTCGGCTACAAGTACGCGCCGCCCGCCGCCCGCTGAGCCCGGACCGTCCCGGGGGTGGTGCCCGCACCACCCCCGGGACGGGGGCCCGCACCACTGCCCCGGACGGTCCCGGCGGCCCACACTGGGGGGACGGCGGGTCGGACGGCGGAGCGGGACGGGGTGCGGGGATGGGTGCGCGGGTACGCGGCGCGGTCGCGGCGGGGGTGCGGAGCCTGGGGCTCGCGGCGGCCGGGCTCGCCGGGTCGATCGCGCTGTTCGTGCTGTCGGTCGTGTCGATCGCCCTCGTCGCGGCGGGCGTCGGGGCGCTCACCACGCCCTGGGTCCTCGGCCTGGTCAGACACTGGGCGAACGGGCGGCGGCTGGTCGCCGCCGAGTGGTGCGGGGTCCGGATCCCGGCGGCGTACCGGCCCTTCCCCGACGACGTGCGCGGCGGGGTCGTGGGACAGCTGGAGCGGTGCCGGCTGCTGCTCGGCGATCCGGCGACCTGGCGGGACCTGCGCTGGCTGCTCGTCGACATGACCGCCGGGTTCGTGACGGCGCTGCTGCCCGCGGCCCTGGTCCTCTACCCGCTGGAGGGCTACGCGCTCGCGGCCGGGCTGTGGCGGGTCTTCACGGACGGCTCCGAGGTCGGCTGGTGGTACGGGTTCGTGCCCATCGGCGGCCAGGGGACGGCGCTGCTCGCGGGCGTCCTGGCGACCGCGCTCCTCGCCACGGGTCTGTACACCGCGCCCGCGCTGCTGCGGGCGCACTTCCTCCTGACCCGGGCGGTGCTGGCCCCCGCGGACGGCGAACTGGCCGAGCGTGTCCGGGTGTTGACGCGGACCCGGCGGGAGGCCGTGGACACCTCCGCGGCCGAACTGCGCCGCATCGAGCGGGACCTGCACGACGGGGCGCAGGCCAGGCTGGTCGCCATGGGCATGGACCTGGGGACCGTCGAGGCGCTGGTCGAGAAGGACCCGGCGCGCGCGAAGGAGCTGCTGGCGAGGGCCCGGCAGTCGTCCGCCGACGCGCTCACCGAGCTGCGCGACCTGGTGCGCGGCATCCATCCGCCGGTGCTCGCCGAGCGGGGACTCGGCGACGCCGTCCGGTCGCTCGCGCTGCGGCTGCCCGTCGCGACGGAGGTGGCGCTCGCGCGGACCGGGCGGGCCGAGGCGCCCGTGGAGGCGGCCGCGTACTTCGCGGTCAGCGAGGTGCTGACGAACGCGGTGAAGCACGCGGACGCGGACCGGATCTGGGTCGACATCGGCCACGCGGACGGCCGGCTGCGGATCACGGTCACCGACGACGGCCGGGGCGGGGCGGCGCCGCGGGCGGGCGGCGGGCTGGACGGGGTGGAGCGCCGGCTCGCTACATTCGACGGTGTCCTCGCCGTCAGCTCTCCCGCCGGCGGTCCGACCATGGTGACCATGGAGATCCCTTGCGTGTTGTCCTAGCCGAAGACCTGTTCCTGCTGCGGGACGGGCTCGTGCGGATGCTGGAGGCGTACGGCTTCGAGATCGTGGCCGCCGTGGAGAGCGGACCCGAACTCACCCGGGCGCTCGCGGAGTCGGCGCCGGACGTCGCGGTCGTCGACGTGCGGCTGCCGCCCTCGCACACCGACGAGGGGTTGCAGTGCGCGCTCGCCGCGCGCCGGGCGCGGCCCGGACTGCCGGTGCTCGTACTGTCCCAGCACGTGGAGCAGTTGTACGCGCGCGAGCTGCTGGCGGACGGCAACGGCGGGGTGGGATACCTGCTGAAGGACCGGGTGTTCGACGCCGAGCAGTTCGTGGACGCGGTGCGGCGGGTCGCCGCCGGCGGCACGGCGATGGACCCGCAGGTGATCCAGCAGCTGCTGGCCCGCCGGTCGGTGCGGGAGCCGCTGGGCGGGCTGACGCCGCGCGAGAGGGAGGTGCTGGAGCTGATGGCCCAGGGCCGGTCGAACGCGGCGATCGCGGCCCAGCTCGTCGTCACCGAGCGCGCCGTCGCCAAGCACACCTCCAACATCTTCGCCAAGCTGGGCCTCGCGGTCTCCGACGACGACAACCGGCGGGTGCTGGCCGTCCTGGCCTATCTGGACGGCGCCCCCTAGGCAAAATCAGGGGAGCGCGTTGAACGGGGGCGACGGGCGGTGCGTACGTAGACCCATGGGACGCACCTCACGGAAAAGGCGCTCGTCGCTGACGACGCGGATGACCATGGCGTCGGCCGCACTGCTCCTGGGCGGAGGTGGGCTGGTCGCGGTGAACGTGCACGCGCAGGCCCACGAGGAGGACTCCGCGGACACCGGGCGGCAGGGCGGCGGCGCC
Source organism: Streptomyces sp. NPDC088785 (assembly GCF_044750685.1). Taxonomy (NCBI): domain Bacteria; kingdom Bacillati; phylum Actinomycetota; class Actinomycetes; order Kitasatosporales; family Streptomycetaceae; genus Streptomyces; species Streptomyces sp. NPDC088785. The sequence goes on along the minus strand of NZ_JBIVKH010000002.1, from coordinate 521,960 downwards.
GTGGCGAAGACGACCACCATCGACTGCCCGGACGTCGGCACCGCGCTGCCCGACGTGCCGGGCGGCGCCCGCGGCCGGGTCGACGGCGAACTGGCCGCCATGGACACCCAGATCACCCGGGCCTACCAGCGCCTCGCCCGCAACCGGGACACCGCCGCCCAGGACCCCGGCTGGGTCCGGGACAGCGTCCTGGGCCCGCTGAAGGCGAAGCGGGGCGCCGCCCTCGACCGGATCGGGCAGGACATCCGGCGCTCGGGCGGCAGCGCGCCGCGACGGCTCGGCGACCTGGCGCCGTGCACCCAGCGCGCCACGGACGACGACGGCGCCGACTCCCCCGCACCGGCCACCCCGGCCCCCTCGGCGCCGTCGGCCCCCTCGGCACCGTCGGCCCCCTCAGCACCGTCAGGCTCCTCCGCACCGCCGCAGGGCGGCGCGGCCGTCGGCGGCCCGGTGGCCGCCGACTTCCAGGACATCACCACGGTCCGGCCGAACGTCCAGCGGCCCCGCGCCGGCCGCTCCGCGTCGACCGGCACCTTCACCAGCGCGTGCGGCACCAATGCAGGCAAGCTCCGCAACAGCGACAACGTGATCGTCGCGCCCGGCGTCACCAACGGCGCCCACCACATGCACGACTACGTCGGCAACCAGAGCAACGACGCCTTCGCGACCAACGACACCTTCGCGGGCGCCGCCACCAGCTGCCGCGACCAGGACGACCGCTCGACGTACTACTGGCCGGTGCTGCGCGTGCAGGACGGCACGCGGGAGGCCGACGCGGACCGGGACGGCGGCGGCAAGGAGGGCAACATCGGCAGGATCCTGCCCGTGCGGTCGGCGGGCATCACGTTCGTCGGCAGCCCGCGCGGCAAGGTCGCCGCGATGCCGAGGTTCCTGCGGATCATCACCGGTGACGCCAAGGCGTTCACCAACGGCACGGCGAACGCCAACGCGCACTGGAGCTGCACCGGCTTCGAGAACCGGCAGCTGACCGACAAGTACCCGATCTGCCCGCGCGGCAGCAAGGTGGTGCGCAGCTTCAGGTTCCAGAGCTGCTGGAACGGCCGCGACACCGACAGCGCCAACCACCGCACGCACGTGGCGTTCGCCGACGCGCGGGGCGCCTGCCCGGCCGGCTTCACGGCGATCCCGCAGCTGACCATGCGGCTCGTCTACGACGTGCCCGCGCCGCGCGTCGCGAACGGCCGGGTGACGAACGCGTACGCGGTCGACGGCTTCCCCGAGCAGCTGCACAAGCCGGTCACCGACCACGACGACTTCATCAACGTCTTCTCCGACCGGTTGATGCGGCGGGCGACAGACTGCATCAACCGCGGCAACCGGTGCACCTGACCGGCCGCCGCGCGGCCGGTTCAGTGGTGGCCCGAGTGGTGCGAGGCAGCATGCTCCACGGTCCCGCCGAGCCGGCCGCGCAGCCGGGTCACGACCGCGTCCGGGCCGACGACGATCCACTTGGCGCCCACGAGGTAGTCGCCGCCGTAGTCGTCGGCGATGTCCAGCCATTCCGCCTGCCCCCGGTCGGTGGCGAAGGTGGCGAGGACGTAGCGGCCGCCGCCGGAGCCGCAGGTGGCCTGGCGCAGATCGGTGGCGTCGGTCTGGACCTGGGGGTCACAGCCCGCGCGGCGGGCGATCCGCTCCAGTGTCCCGGTGGCCGTTCGGGGGATCTTCGGTGCGTCGCCGTCGGCTCCGCCCGCGGTGCAGCCGACCGCGGCCGCGACCAGCAGAACCCCTGCCACCAGCAGCTTCCTCATCGTGCCCTCCTGTCCGGTACGTGACCGGCGGTCCGTTGTGTTCCCGCCAGCTCCGCGCGCACCGTTGAGCACGGACCTGCACCCGGTTAGCGTGCGCCGCACCATCCGCGACGCACAGGGGGTAGCAGGTATGTCCGCGCCAACGCGACGCACGGTCATCGGCACGGCAGGTGCCATCGGTCTCGGCTCGGCCCTCGGGATCGGGGCCGCCGCGCCGGCCGCACACGCCGCTCAGGCCCTTGATACGTCGGCGGCGCGCGCCGTGCTCAACCGGCACCTGCCGCGTCACGCGGACCAGTTCAGACTCAGACTGGTCGGCGCGCGGGCCGGCGCGGACCGTTTCCGGGTGTCCGGGACGCGGGGCCGCATCGAGGTGTACGGGACGACCCCGGCGGTGCTGCTCGCCGGGGTCCACTGGTATCTGAAGTACACGTGCGGGGCGCACATCGCCTGGAACGGCAGCCAGCTGGACCTGCCGCGGCTGCTGCCGGCGCCGTCCCGGCCGCTGGAGCGGTCCTCGGCGCTGCCGCACCGCTTCGCGCTGAACGACACCAACGACGGGTACACCGCGCCGTTCGCCGACTGGCCGTACTGGGAGCGCGAGCTGGACATCCTCGCGCTGCACGGCTGCAACGAGGTGCTGGTCGTCGCCGGCATGGAGGCGGTCTACCACCGGGTCCTGAAGGACTTCGGCTACAGCGACGAGGAGTCGCGGGCCTGGCTGCCCGCGCCGTCGCACCAGCCGTGGTGGCTGCTCCAGAACCTGTACGGGTACGGCGGCCCGCTCTCCGCCGAGCTGATCGCCGAGCGCGCCGCGCTGGGCCGCAGGATCACCGACCGGCTGCGCGAGCTGGGCATGAGCCCGGTGCTGCCCGGCTACTACGGGCATGTGCCGGCGGGGTTCGTCGAGCGCAACGGCGGCGACGCGCACGTCGTCCCGCAGGGCGTCTGGCACGGCTTCCGGCGGCCCGACTGGCTCGACCCGCGCACCGGGTCGTTCGCCGCGGTCGCCGCGTCGTTCTACCGCCACCAGCGGGACCTGTTCGGCGACATCGACGCGTACAAGATGGACCTGCTGCACGAGGGCGGCACCGCGGGCGACGTGCCGGTGGCGGACGCGGCACGCGGGGTGGAGACGGCGCTGCGCACCCACCGGCCGGACGCGACCTGGGTGATCCTCGGCTGGGAGGCGAACCCGCTGCCGGAGGTGATCGACGCCGTCGACAAGGCGAAGATGCTCATCGTCGACGGCATCTCCGACCGGTACACGACGGTCACGGACCGCGAGAAGGACTGGGCGGGCACCCCGTACGCGTTCGGCACCATCCCGAACTTCGGCGGCCGCACCACGATCGGGGCGCGCGCCCACATCTGGCAGGAGAAGTTCTTCGCCTGGCGCGACAAGCCCGGCAGCGCGCTGGCGGGCACCGCGTACATGCCCGAGGGCACCGACCGGGACCCGGCCGCCTTCGAGCTGTGGTCCGAACTGGCCTGGACGGACGGCGGCCTGGACCGGGCGCGCTGGTTCGCCGGGTACGCCGACTTCCGGTACGGCGGCCGGGACCGGGCCGCCCGCGCGGCCTGGCGGGCGCTGCACGAGACGGCGTACCAGCATCGGGCGGTGGAGCGCTCCGACCCGCACGACTCGCTGTTCGCCGCCCGCCCCGACCTGTCCGCCGACCGGGCCGCCGCCTACGCGCCGCGCGCCCTGACCTACGACCCGGCCCGCTTCGACGCGGCGTTCGCCGGGCTGCTGGACGTGGCGCCCGCGCTGCGCGGCAGCGCCGCCTACCGGTACGACCTCGTCGACGTCGCCCGCCAGGCCCTCGCGCACCGCAGCCGTCAGCTCCTGCCCCAGCTGAAGGCGGCGTACGCGGCGAAGGACCGGCCGGCGTTCAGCGCGCTCGCCACGCTGTGGCTGAGGCTGATGCGGCTGTCGGACGACGTGACGGGCACCGATCCGGCGTTCCTGCTCGGGCCCTGGCTCCAGGACGCCCGCGACCTGGCGACGAACGGCGCGGAGCGCGCCGAGTTCGAGCGCTGCGCCCGGGTGCTGATCACTGTCTGGGGCGACCGGGCCACCTCCGACCCGGGCAGTCTGCACGAGTACGCCAACCGCGAATGGCATGGCCTGATGGCCGACTTCTACCTGCCGCGCTGGCAGAAGTGGCTCGACGAGCTGGCGGACGCGCTGGCGGCGGGGCGCGAGCCGGTGGCGGTGGACTGGTTCGCGTTCGAGGAGCCGTGGACGCGGGAGACGAAGGACTATCCGCTGCGCCCGCACGGCGACGCCCACCGGACGGCGGCGCGGGTCCGTGCGGTGCTGGCGGCCGCCCCCTACCAGGGCACCGTGACGGTCACGGCGGAGCCGCGCGTGTTCCCGCCGAACGGGCACGCGCGCGTGGCCGCCACCTTCCGCAACGTCAACGGGCTGCGTGCCACGGGCCGCGTCGACTTCGCGCTGAAGGGCATCGACGCCGAGCCGGAGGGCGCCACCCGCCTGGAGAGGGTCCCCGCGGCGGGCGAGGGCACGGTCGCCTGGCGGGCGAGCGCGCCCGCCGCCCCGCTCGACCGGCCGCTGCGCCCGCTGCCGTACGAGGTCGACGTCACCTACGGGCCCGCGGGCGAGAAGCGGATCACCGCCGTGCAGCGGGGCACCCTCTTCGAGGCGGGGCCGCTGGCGGCGGGCTGGGAGACGTACAGCGGCAACGACGCGTTCTTCGGGCAGTTGGGGGACGCGTTCGCCATCGACGGCGGCGGCGCCGACCTGTGGAAGGGCACCGCGGAGTTCGGCACGGTGTACCGGCCGGGCGCCTTCGTGGACGGCACGTCGGTGGTGCTCCGCGTCGACCGCCAGGACGTGACCGGCGCCTGGGCGCGGGCCGGCATCATCGTGCGCAACGCGCTGGACACGCCCGGCTCGGCGGGTTTCGTCAATCTGTCGGTGACACCCGCGCAGGGGGTCGTCCTGTCCTACGACACCAACGGCGACGGCACCCTGGACACCTACAAGCGCCTCACGGGGATCAAGGCGCCGGTGCTGCTGCGGCTGACCCGGTCCGGGGGCTCCGTCGCCGGCGCGTGCTCGACCGACGGCGGCGCGACCTGGCGGACCGTGGCCACCGCCGCCGTGCCGGGTGCGGCGGCCGCCCAGGACGTGGGGATGTTCATGAGCGCGACCAACGGCGGGAACGGGGCGCGCGGCACCGTGGAGTTCAGCGGCTGGGAGTTGACCTAGGGACGGCGGGCGGCGGGCGGCGGGCCCTGTGACCATCGCACGATTCGCTCGTTCAGCTGAACGTGCAGTCACAGGTGCAGCAACCCGACCCCTCGTCCCCCGCCGCACCCGCCCCGGCCGACGTGATCGACGTCGAGCAGGCGGAGGCGGCCCTGGTGGAGCACTACCCCCGCCTGGTCCGGCTCGCCTATCTGGTGCTGCCGCCCCGCCTGGGCCGCCACCGCCGGGTGCTCACCGCCCACTCCGTCGCCCAGCGGTCGCTGCCGCGGGCGCGGACGACGTCGGCGCCGACGGGCGGCGACCCGGGCTACGGGTACGTGCGGCTCCGGGTGCTGCGCGGCGCCCTGGAGGCCGGGCTGCCGCTGCGCCGCGCGGCCTGGCCCCGGCGGTCCCAGCTGCCGCCGCTGCTGCCGCAGGTGTGGGGGCTGCGGCTGTTCCCCAAGTCCGGTGGCGCCGACGAACTCGCCCTGGACCAGCGGCTGTCCGCGCTCGACGGTCCGGCGCGCGCCGCGTACGTGCTGCGCGGTCTCGAGCGGCTCGACGAGCCCGCGATCCGCGCGACGCTGCTCGCGGCGGGCTGCGCTCCCGGGACCGTCTCGACGGCGCTGGTCACCGCGGCGGCGATCGGGGCGGAGCCCGCGCTGCTCGCCTCCCCGGAGTTCGACCCCTGTTCGCTGCACGCCCGGCCCACGGACCTGATGCGCCGCCGCCAGCACGCGAAGGCGGCCGTCGCCGGGCTCGCGGCGCTCGTGGTGTGCGGGGCGCTGCTCGGGCTGCCCGGCGGCGGGAGCTGGGGCCCGGACGGCGCGGCGGCGCCCCCGTACGCGCGCAACCCGGCGGGGCAGGCCGCGCTGGACCCGCAGAAGCTGACCCGGGTGGCGCCGACGGCCTGGGAGAGTTCGGCGCGCACCGACTTCTCGGTGTGGCCCGCGCGCGGGCCGCTCACCGGGGACACCGCCCTGCTGCGGCGCGCCCTCGCGGTGTGGGCGCGGCCCGGCCCGTCGGTGCGGGTCTCGGCGACGCCCGGCACGGCGGCGGGCGCGCCGCCCGGGCCGGCGCAGCTGCTGTACGCGGGCGGGATCGACCAGGCGCGGGTCGTCGTCCTCTACGACGGTCTGCGCGTCGTCCGCTACGCCGAGCCGCGGGACGGCACGGGCGGCGCCGCGCTGGACTTCGCCCGGGTCGACGGGGCGGACGCCGGGCTGTCGGGGGCGGTCGTCCTGGACCGCACGGACGGCAACGTCCGCTATCTGACGGCTCCCTGGGTGACGCGGGCGTCCGTCCACGACCTGCTGGAGCCGGGCGCGAAGGCCCAGCGGCTGTCCCGTGCGGCGGACGGCACCACCGCGCCGTTCGCCAGTCCGGCCCTCGCCGCGTCCTGCACGTCGTGGAACGCGCTGGCGCTGACCGACGCCACCGGCACCCGGCTCACCACCGACCTGGGTGAGCTGGTCCCCGCGCGGCTCACCTCGGGCAGCCCGGTCGCGCCGCACGACTCGGCGCCCGCCGACTGGGCGGCCACCGCCTGCTCGCTCGCGGCGGCCCGCTCGCACGGGGTGCGGTCGGTCAACTCCTGGTCGTACGCGCGCCAGCCGCTGCCGGAGGGCAACGGCACCGCGCGGTGGGTGTGCACCCGGGCCGAGACCTGGCAGGGCGGCGGCCCGCGCACCCTCGCCCTGTTCCGCACGCCCGGCGCGAGCGCCTCGGTGGTGGCCGCGAAGTCGCAGACGGCGGCCGCGTGCGGCGCCCGTGACCCGCTGGTCCTGGCCGGGGTGCGCTGGAAGTCGCGCTCGGGCGTCTGGTACCTGGTCGCGGCGGGCAGCGCGAAGGTGGGCTCGGTGCGCGCGGCGGGTTCCACGGTGGCGGGGAACCTGCTGGCGGTGAAGGTGGCACGGGGTGCCGAGGTGTCGCTGACGGGGAGGACGGCGGGGGGCACGGAGGTGGCCACGCTGCGGTGACGGCGCCGCCCGTCCGGGCTTGCTGACGATCACGTAAAGAAAGTCCCGCAGGGGGCTGTACCCTCGCGTGTACCCGTCAGTAGATTGACGTCATGTCTAATAAGCGCGTCACGCTGAAGGCACGCCAGGTGTCCTTCGCCTGGGACAGGACCCCGCTGCACTGGCTCCCGGACGACCCGTTCGCCACGCACACCATCAACGTGCTGCACCTGCTCCTGCCGGCCGGTGAGCGCTGGTTCGTGCACGTGTACAAGCAGGTCCTGCCCGCCATACGGGACGACCGGCTGCGCGAGGACGTCATCGGGTTCATCGGCCAGGAGGCCATGCACTCGCAGGCGCACGACGAGGTGCTGCCGCACCTGCGCGAGCAGGGTCTGGACCCGACGCCGTACACGGCGCAGGTGGACTGGTTCTTCGAGAAGCTGCTCGGCGACCGCACGCTGCCGCCGGGCCGGGCGCGCCAGTGGTGGCTGATGGAGCGGGTCGCGCTGATCGCGGCGATCGAGCACTACACGGCGTTCCTCGGCGACTGGGTGCTGAACGCGGACGAGCTGGACCGGCGGGGCGCCGATCCGACCATGCTCGACCTGCTGCGCTGGCACGGCGCCGAGGAGGTCGAGCACCGCTCGGTGGCCTTCGAGCTGTTCGAGCACCTGGACGGCAGCTACCGGCGCCGGGTGCGCACCTGGGCCACCGCCTTCACGGCGCTGGTCTTCCTGTGGCAGCGCGGCGCCCGGTTCTTCATGGAGAACGACCCGACGCTGCCAAACGGCAGGGCGAGCTTCAAGGACTTCTACCGGGGCGGCAAGCAGGGCGTGCTGCCGTCGACCGGCGCGATGATGCGGTCCATCCCCCGCTATCTCAGCCGCGGCTACCACCCGGAGCAGGAGGGCGACACCGCGCAGGCCGTCGCCTATCTCGCCACCTCGCCCGCGGCGACCGCCGCCGAGGCCCGCACCGCCGCCCGGACGGGGGCCGCCGGATGAGCGCCCGCGCGCTGACCGGTGCCGCCGTCGTCGCGGGCGCCGCGCTCGTCGCGCGGCGCGCGCTGCGCAGCCGGGTGCGCCGCTCGCCGCTGTGGCCGATGCCCGCCCTGGAGGAGCCGGTCTCGGGGCGGCCGCGCGCCCGCGCGCTGCGCCTGCTGGTCACGCGGCACGAGGAGGTGGCCGACGGGGTCGTCCAGCTCCGCCTGGAGGGGCACGGGCTGCCCGCCTGGCGGCCGGGCGCCCATCTCGACCTGGTGCTGCCGTCCGGTCTCGTACGGCAGTACTCGCTGTGCGGCGACCCGGAGGACACCTCGTCGTACACCGTCGCGACCCGGCTGATCACGGGGGCCGAGGGCGGCCGGGGCGGATCGCGCGAGGTGCACGAGCGGTTGCGCGAGGGCGCGGAGGTGGAGGTGCGCGGGCCGCGCAACCGCTTCGCGCTGGACGCCGACGCCCCCGCCTACCTGTTCGTCGCGGGCGGCATCGGGATCACGCCGATCCTGCCGATGCTGCGCGAAGTGGAGGCGCGCGGCGCCCGGTGGCGGCTGCTGTACGGGGGCCGCGACCGGGCCTCGATGCCGTTCCTGGAGGACGTGACGAAGCTGGGCGGGGACCGGGTCGAGATCGTCGCCCAGGACGAGGCGGGGCTGCCGGACCTCGCCGCGGCGCTCACCGCCACCGCGCCCGGCACCGCCGTCTACTGCTGCGGGCCCGAGGGGCTGATGGCGGCCGTGGAGGCGGCGCTGCCGCAGGGCCGGACCCTGCACCTGGAGCGGTTCGCGCCCCGCGGCACCGCCGACGGCGACGGCCCGTTCGAGGTGGAGCTGCGGCGCAGCGGCCGGGTCGTGGACGTCCCGGCCGGCTCCAGCGTGCTCGCGGCGGTCCGTGCGGCGGTGCCCGGCGTCGCCTACTCCTGCGAGCAGGGATTCTGCGGGACGTGCCAACAGCGCGTCCTGGAGGGCGAGATCGACCACCGCGACGAGCTGCTCACCGACGCCGAGCGGGCCGGCTCGATGCTCATCTGCGTGTCGCGGGCGCGCGGTGAGCGGCTGGTCCTGGACCTGTAGCGACCGCCACGGCGGCCGGGGTGATCCGCTCGGTAGAGTGTTCGGTATGACGACCGGGGTGCGGCGCAGAATGGGAGTCGAGGAGCGGCGACGGCAGTTGATCGGGGTCGCCCTCGAACTGTTCAGCCACCGCTCCCCCGACGAGGTCTCCATCGACGAGATAGCGGCCGCCGCGGGCATCTCGCGACCGCTGGTCTACCACTACTTCCCGGGCAAACTCAGCCTGTACGAGGCGGCGTTGAAGCGGGCCGCCGAGGATCTGGCGGAGCGGTTCGAGGAGCCGCGCGAGGGGCCGCTCGGCGTCCGGCTGCTGCGGGTGATGGGCCGGTTCTTCGACTTCGTGGACGAGCACGGGCCGGGCTTCTCGGCGCTGATGCGCGGCGGCCCGGCCGTCGGCTCCTCGGCGACGAACGCGCTGATCGACTCGGTCCGGCAGGCCGCGTACGAGCAGATTCTGGCGCACCTGGGCGTCGGCGCCCCGTCCGCGCGGCTCGAACTCGTCGTCCGCTCCTGGATCTCGCTCGCCGAGTCGACGGCGCTGATCTGGCTCGACGGCCGCCGGATCCCGCGCGGCGAGCTGGAGCGCCAGCTGGTGCACGACTTCGCGGCGCTGGCGGCGGTCAGCGCCGCGTACGACGAGGAGATGGGGGCGCTGCTGCGCCGGCTGCTCGCCGGGGAGCCGGCCGACGGTCCGTTCGCCGAGCTGATCGGGCGGCTCGCCGCGCTGGCACCGGTGTGAGCCGCAGGCCGCCCGCCGCGCCCTACTGCCCCCGGGCCGACGTGTAGGCGGGTTCCAGATCGCGGACCTCCACCGACAGATGGGCGCCCCGCGGGTCCTCGACGTGCTCGGGCAGCAGCGCGAGCACCGACTCGGCCAGGGCCGTCTTCGCCTCCGCGGTGCGGCCCGCGAGGAGGGCGATCTCGACGTGCACGAGGTCGGCCGGCTCGGCGCCGTCGCCGACGACCGTCTCGTCGGCCCGCCGGAAGCGGGTCTTGCAGGCCGCCGTGCGGGCGGCCACGGTGTCGACGCAGGCCTGGTGCACGGCGCCGGCCAGGGCGGCGCGGTCGATCCGGCCGTCGAGGCCGGCGGAGTGGTCGACGGTGATGTTCGGCATGGGGACTCCGTGGGGTCGCGTGCGGACGTTCTGCCCCACACCCTTACGGTGATCGGCTTGACGGCACAACTCGCGTTCCGCGGAGCGGACACCGGCGACCTGGGTGTTCTCGTCTCCCTCTACGACGACGCGGCCCGGTGGATGGTGGCGCGGGGCATCGACCAGTGGAAGTCGGGCCGCAGCCGCCCGTCGCCGGCTGCGTGCACCGGCTCATGGTGCGGCGCGGGGCCCCGGCCGGCACCGGTGCGGGCGGCAGTGGTTACGGGGTCACGCTGTGGGAGAGACCCCTGGGGTGACGCGCAGGGCGAGCAGCGCGATGTCGTCGGCGCGGTCCCGGCCGAAGCCGGCCATCAGGGCGTCGCACAGGGCGTCGGGGTCGGCCGGGGCGGCGCCCGCGGCGGTGCGCAGCTGCTCCATGGAGACGGCCAGGTCGGTGCCGCGGGTCTCGATGAGGCCGTCGGTGACCAGGAGCAGCCGGTCGCCGGGGCCGAGGCGCAGCCCGGCGGGCCCGGGGTGCGGCAGGCCGAGCCCGAGCAGCGGGCCCGCGGCCCGGGCGTAGTACGGCTCGCCGTGCTCGGGCAGGACCAGCGGCGGGATGTGTCCGGCGTTCGCCACCTGGACGTGGCCGGTGGCCGGGTCGACGAGGGTCAGGCAGAGGGTCGCCGTGGTGTCGGGGTGGTAGTGCCGGAGCATCCGGTCGATGCGGTCCACCAGCCGGCCGGGGTGCGGGTCCTCGATGCTGTACGCGCGCAGGGCGTGCCGGATCTCGACCATCACGGTGGCGGCGTCGAGGGAGTGCCCCACCACGTCGCCGATGCCGGCCAGGACGCCGGCGGGGGTGGGCAGCGCGGCGTAGAAGTCGCCGCCGATCTCGGCCTGCTGGGAGGCCGGTTCGTAGCGGAAGGCGACCTGGAGGCCCGGCATGAGGGGCAACTGGGCGGGCAGGAAGCTGCGTTGCAGGGTGAGGGCCACGTGGCGCTCCTGCTCGTACCGCAGGAGGGGTTCGGCGGCGAGCACGGCGGCCCGCGCCAGCTGGGTGACGGGCGGGCCGACGCGGCCCGTGTCGGGGTGGACCGGGGTGACCAGGCACACCGTGAGGCCGTCGCGGCTGCGGGCGAGCACCAGCCGGACGTCGCCGGGCCCGACGTACGCCTCGGGCCACAGCGCCGCGGGCAGCACGGAGGAGCGGACCCCGCCGCGGGCGCACAGCACCCGCCGCACGAGGGCGGCGGCCCGCTCCTCGTCGTGCGCGCCGGGCAGCTCGTGGCGTGCGGCCCAGCGGGACAGGCCGACGTGCACGTCGCTGTCGCCGCCGAGGACGAACACGGCGGCCGGGTGGCCGGTCAGCCGGGCCGTCGCGTCGGCCGCCGCGGCGGCCAGCTCGGCGAGGCAGCGGGCGCCCTGCACCTCGACGACGGCCTCGGAGAGCAGGGTGAGGCGGGTGAACTGGTTCTGCGCGTCAGTGAGTTCGCGGGCGCCGCGCAGGGCCGCCCGGACCACCGCGCGGATCTCCTCCGGCTCCGCGGGCACGGTCAGATACGCCTCGCCGCCCGCGTCGAGCCCCTGGCAGCGGTCGATCGAGTCGGAGGGGCGGGCGGAGAAGTGGACGACCGGGATGCCGGCCAGGGAGGGCAGGGCCTTGACCCTGCGGCACAGTTCGAAGCCGCTCAGGTCGGGCAGGCCCACGTCGACGAGTGCCACGTCGGGCAGGCGGCCCGCCCGCAACCGGGTGTCGAGTTCGAGCAGGGCCTCGCCCGCGGAGGCCACGGGCACCACGACGTGCCCGGCGCGGCTGAGCACGGCGCTCAGCGCGAAGCGGTTCGCGGCGGTGTCGTCGACCACCAGGACCGTACTGCGCTCCCCCTCGCGGGGATCCAGGGCAGCGGCGCTCACATCCAACAGCCCCTCGCGACAGGCCGGCGCGGGCTCCGGTGGCCCGCACCCCTTACGCTACCGCCGCCCACCAGGGCGGCGTGAGCCGTTCGCGGCCCTTCACCGGTCCGGATGGAGCCGCGCGGGACCGCTCCCAACCCCCGGCACCCGTAACGAAGTTGCGCGAAGCGGCACGCAGGGGGCAATCCGGCCGGCGGCGGGTGCGGTCCCCCCGCGCGGACCCCGCGCCCGCCGCCGGGCACGCGGCTGACCGCCGCGCCACCCGGCGGCGCGGCGCGGGTCCGGTCGGGCCGCGCGCCCCGGGGCCGACGCGCCCGGATCCTTCGCGCGCCCGCCCGGGTCGTGGCGCGGGCGGCGACCCGGCGGGACCGTCCGCCGCCGCCGCGCGGGCGCGATCGCCTCGAACACGCTCCGTACACACGTGAGGGTGGTCGCGCAGCGGTCGTGCCGCTCCCGGACCGGGGCCGCACGGCCGGGGCGGCCGCGCGGCGCCGCGGGTTCCCGGCCCCGCCGGAGCCGGTGGCGTGGGGGTCGACGGCCCCGTCCCCCGGGGGGACGGCCTCGTCCGCAAGGCGTAGCGGGTGCGGGCCGGACCCGACCGGGGGATGATCTGGCTGGGGCCGGAAATCTGGCAGACTCGGTGACTATGGGTGAAACGACCGTGACAACTCTGGACGGCCGACCAGGACCCGCCGCCTCGCCCGACGGGGAGAAACCCCGCGCGACGCGAGGCGTCCGGGGCTTCGTGCGCCGCCTGCGGGTGCCGCGGCGTCCCCGGCTCTGGTTCGAGATCCTGCTGATCGCGGTGAGCTACTGGACGTACTCGCTGATCCGCAACGCGGTCCCGGAACAGCGGACGAAGGCGCTGCGCAACGCGGACTGGATCTGGTCCCTGGAGCAGCATCTCGGCATCGCCGTGGAGCAGAGCGTCAACCATGCGGTGAACGCGGTGACTTGGCTCATCATCGGCATGAACTACTACTACGCGACCCTGCACTTCGTGATCACGCTCGGGGTGCTGGTGTGGCTGTTCCGCCGCCATCCGGGCCGCTACGCGGCGACCCGGATGGTGCTGTTCGCGACGACGGCGGTCGCCCTGGTCGGCTACTACTTCTTCCCGCTGGCGCCCCCGCGCCTGATGACCGGCGGCCACTTCGTCGACACGGTCGCGGTGCACCGGACCTGGGGGTCGATGGCCTCCGGGAACCTGAAGAACATGTCGAACCAGTACGCGGCCATGCCCTCCATGCACATCGGCTGGTCGCTGTGGTGCGGCCTGACGATCTTCGCCCTCGCCTCGGCGCCGTGGGCGAGGATCCTGGGGCTCCTCTACCCAGCGGCGACCCTGACGGTCATCGTGGCGACGGCGAACCACTTCTGGCTGGACGCGGTGGGCGGCATGGCCTGTCTGGCGTTCGGTTTCCTGGTGGCGCGGGTCTGGTACGGCGCGCTGCCGTACGCGCTGCCCCGCCGGGTGGCGGTGCGCCGCCCCGGCCTCCCGATCAAGGCCTAGGGCGATTTCTCCGCAGATCCTATGGAAGATCCTTCGGAAGGCGTGTTCCGCACCGGGGAAGCCCGCACCGGGCGGGGTGCTCAGCGGGCGCGGTGCGTGATCCTGCCGCCCACGGTGGTCAGCAGCACGGGCGCCTCGGCCAGTTCGTCGGCGGGCGCCGCCACCGGGTCGAGGCCGAGCACGGTGAGGTCGGCGCGCATCCCGACCGCGATCCGGCCCGCGTGGGCCGCCTCCCCGGCCGCGACGGCGGCGTGCGCGGTCACTCCTTCGAGCGCTTGCAGGCCGGTGAGGCCCTGGCCCGGTCCGGCGGCGCCCGCGGGCACCCGGGCCATGGCGAGCACCCGCCGTACGTCGTAGGGGGCGATCGGCCAGTCCGAGCCGAGGGCGAGGGTGGCGCCCGCGGCGCGCAGGTCGCGGGTGCGCCAGGCGCGGCCCGCGCGCTCCGCGCCGAGCCGCCTGGACCACTCGTCGCTGTGGTCGCCCTTGGTGTACGCGGTGTGCGGCGGCTGCATGGACGCGGCGACGCCGAGCGCGGCGAACCGCGGCAGGGTGTCGTCGGGCACGGACTCGATGTGCTCGACGCGGTGGGCGCCGCGGCCGCTCGCGCCGAGCGCCTCGACGGTGTCCAGGACGTGCCGCACGGCGGCGTCGCCGATGGCGTGGGTGGCGGTGCGCACCCCGGCGGCGTGCAGGTGCCGTACGGCGGCGCTGTACGCCTGCGGGTCGGGCCAGAACGCGTCGGTGCCCTGCCCGTGGCAGTCGGGGTGCTCCAGCCAGGCGGTGCCGCCCTCGACGGTGCCGTCCATGAAGAACTTGACGGCGCCGACGCGCCAGTCGCGGCCCTGCCGGCGCTGGAGCGCGACCAGCTCGTCGAGGCCGGCCCGGTCGACGCCCGGCATGCACCAGGGCGCGAGGGTCAGCCGCAGCGGCAGGTCGGTCTCCGCCTCGACCGCGGCGAGCAGGTCGAGGCCGGTGCCGTCCATGACGTGGGCGCCGGTGAGGCCGGTGGCGGCCATGGCGGCGAGCAGGTCGACCAGTGCCGTGCGGCGGTCGTCGGAGGAGGGTTCGGGCACGATCGCGTCGACCAGGTCCATCGCGGCGTGCTCGATCAGGTGGCCGGTGGGCCGGCCGTCGGGCCCGCAGACGATCTCGGAGCGCTGGGTGAATGAGCGCGGGCCGGTGATCCCGGCGGCGGCCAGGGCCGCGCCGTCGGCGAGCGCGGAGTGGCCGTCGTACAGGCGCAGGAAGGCGGGGGCGCCGTCGAGGACGTCCTCGACGAGGTCGCGGTGGACGGGTCGGCCGCCGAACGCGTTGTGGTCCAGGCCCCAGCCGACGACCCAGCCGTCGATCCGCTCCGCGCGGCGCAGGGCGTCCCGCAGGGCGTCCAGGTCCCGTACGCCGCTGAGGTCGGTGCCGGTCGCCATGCGCAGGCCCCACACGGGATGGCTGTGCGCGTCGACGAGGCCCGGGGTGACGGTGGCGCCCGCGAGGGCCAGGCGCTCGGTGCGGGGGCCCGCGCAGTCGCGGACCAGGGTGGCGGTGTCGCCGACCGCCGTGATGCGGCCGTCGGTGACCGCGAGGGCGGTGGCCCGCGGCCGGGCCGGGTCCAGGGTGCGCAGGTGGGTGTCGGTGAGGAGGAGGTCGGCCGGGGGTGCCATGTGCGGGCTCCTTGCGGGCGGATCGGGTGCGGGTGGGAGAACGGGCCCCTCGGGGGGGCGGCTAGGACTGGCCGAACCTGGCGTAGACCTCCGGGCGGGTGTGCTTCAGCCGGCGGGCCAGGGGGAAGCCCAGGACGAAGACGGCGGGGGCCACCGCCACCATGACCGCGTTCGCCGTCGGCGACGCCCCGGTGAAGAGGTCGATGTGCGTGATGACCAGGGCGATGGCGGCGCCGAGCAGCAGCGTCGCCACCGCGGGGGCCACGATCGTGCGCAGCGCCCCCTCCTGGTGGGTGATGCGGCGGAAGAAGAACGGGACGGCGATCGCGGCGAGGAGTTGCAGGGCCATGAGGCCGAGCATGCCCGGGGTGTTCACCCACAGCAGGAGTTGCGCGTACGGGTCGAGTCCCGCGGCCCAGAAGACGAGGACGACGACCGCGCCGAGGGCGGTCTGCGCGAGGCCCGCCGCGTACGGGGAGCCGTGCCGGGGGTGGATGCGGCCGAACGCGCGCGGCAGGACGCCCTCGTCGGCGAGGGCGAGGCCGTAGCGGTTGATCGCGTTGTGGAAGGCGAGGAGCGAGGCGATGACGCTGGTGACGATGAGGACGTGCATCACGTCGGCCGCCCACCCGCCGACGAAGGTGGTGATCGCGGTGAAGAAGAGGTCCGCCGGGTTGCGGCCGGCCTCCCCCACCACGCGCGCGTCGCCGAAGGACTGGATGGCGATCCAGACCGTGAACGCGTAGAAGAGGCCGAGGAAGGCGACCGCGATGTACGTGGCGCGGGGCACGGTGCGGTCCGGGTCGCGGGCCTCGCGGCGGTAGATGACGGTCGACTCGAACCCGGTGAACGCGGCGAAGGCGAAGGCCAGGACGGCCGCGGTGCCGGGCACGAGGACGTGCTCGGGGGTGAAGGAGGCCGCCGACAGGCCGTGGGCGCCGCCCTTGAGGAGGACGCCGGCCGCGAGGAGGACGAGGATGCCGGTCTCGGCGACGAGCAGCACGCCGAGCAGCTTCGCGCCGAAGTCGATCGAGCGGAAGCCGCCGTACCAGATGACGGCCAGGCCGATCAGGGAGACGGGGAGCCAGGGGATGTCCGCGCCGAACAGGGAGCGGGCCGTGTCCTGGGTGGCGGAGCCGAGCAGGCCGTAGACGCCGATCTCCATGCCGTTGTAGCCGATCATGGCGAGCAGTGCGGCGCCGATGCCGGCCGGGCGGCCCAGTCCCTGGGTGATGTACGCGTAGAAGGCGCCGCCGCCGGTGACGTGGCGGCTCATCGCGGTGAAGCCGATGGCGAAGACGGCGAGGGTGAGGCCGGCCAGGAGGTAGCCGGCCGGGGCGCCGATGCCGCCGAGGGCGATGGCCAGCGGCGCGACGCCGGCCATCACGGTGAGCGGGGCGGCGGCCGAGACGACGAAGAACGCGATGTCGGAGGTGCCGAGGGAGCCCGTGCGCAGGCCGGGTCCGGCGGGGGCGGGGACGGACGGCGTGGCGGTCGTCGGGGAGGACGGCGGGGAGGTTGCGGGCATGCGGAAGGAGGCCCTTCTGGTGGCGGGCAGCAGAGGACGGGGACAGGTGTGAGCCGGCGGCGCCGGTAAACCTAAAGCCTTTCGGTTTCCGCAATGTAACCTCCCGTTGGGCAGTACGGGAAGACCCGTTCTCCGGGGACGGGGCGGGGATCTGACGGAGGAGCGCAGCGGATGGGCCGGCCGAGCAAGCCACTTCTGGACCGGGAGCGCATCGGTGCGACGGCGCTGGCCCTCGTCGACGAGCAGGGCGATTTCAGCGTGCCGCAGATCGCGCGGCGGCTCGGGGTGCAGACCGGTTCGGTGTACCACCACGTGGACGGCCGGGACGGGATCGTGGAGCTGTTGCGGGACCGGGTGGCGGGCGGCATCGACGCCGGGGCGCTCCGCTCGGGGCTGCCGTGGGACGAGGCGCTGACCGCGTGGGCCCGCGCCTATCGCGCCGCGTTCGCCGCGCATCCCCGGGCCATTCCGCTGCTGACCACCAATCCGGTGCGGGCGCCTCGGGTGCTCGCGCAGTACGAGCTGGCGGTGGGGCTGTTGCTCGATGCCGGGTTCGCGCTCGGGGACGTCATGACGGTGATCATCGGGCTGGACAACGTCGTGCTCGGGTCCGCGCTGGACATGGCGGCGCCGGAGGCGATGTGGGAGCTGACGGACGAGGTGCCGATGCCGTTGCTGGGGCGGGCGCTCGCGGCGATGGCGGGGGGTCGGTCCGACGCGGCGTTCGAGCTGGCGCTCGGGGCGTTCGTGGGGGGCGTGCGGGATTTGCTGGGCCCCTAGGCGGGCCAGCGCCCCCTCCCCGCCCCGCCTCTCGCCGCGACCGGTCGCGCAGTTCCCCGCGCCCCTGGGTGATTCTTCCCGCGCGGGCCGGTGGCCGCATCCCGAGACCCTGGGCAGCTCTTCATCCGCGGGCCGGTGGCCGCTTCTCGCGCAGTTCCCCGCGCCCCTGGGTAGCTCTTCGTCCGCGGGCCGGTGGCCGCTTCTCGCGCAGTTCCCCGCGCCCCTGGGTAGTTCTTCGTCCGCGGCCCGGTGGGGGCTGGTCGCGCAGTTCCCCGCGCCCCTGGGTGGTTCTTCGTCCGCGGCCCGGTGGGGGCTGGTCGCGCAGTTCCCCGCGCCCCTGAGGCGTGCGCTTCGCGCAGCCTCCCCCTTGAGGCTGCGCTCCGCGCGCCACTCCTGGGAGGCGGGACGGTGGCGTGCCTCTCCTTTGGGGGCGGGACGGTGGGGCGCCTCTGATGAGGTGGCGCACGCAGTGCGCATCTCAGGGGCGCGGGGAACTGCGCGAGAAGCGGCCACCGGGCCGCAGACGACCGACCACCCAGGGGCGCGGGGAACTGCGCGACCAGCCACGACGGTGGCGCGCGTGGAAGACGGACCCAGGGGCGCGGGGAACCGCGCGGCCAGCCCCCGTGGAGGCGGGGGCCCCTCGGCCCCCGCTCGCGTACGCAGGACGCGCAGTTCGGGTGTTCAGGGGCGGGGCTACTGGTAGAAGCGGTCCTCCACCACGGCGCGGGCCCGGCGGGTGGTGCGGCGGTAGTCGTCCAGCATGTCGCCGACGTGCCCGGGATCGTAGCCCAGGTAGCGCCCCACGGCGCCGAGCTCACGGCCGTCGGAGGGGAAGGTGTCCCCGGCCCGCCCGCGCACGAGCATCACCGCGTTGCGCACCCGGGTCGCCAGCACCCAGGCCTCGTCGAGGGTGGCCGCGTCCTCGGTGCCGAGCAGCCCGGCGGCGCGGGCCGCGGCCAGCGCCTCCCGGGTCCGGGTCGTGCGCAGCCCCGGCTCGGCCCAGCCGTGCTGGAGCTGAAGGAGCTGCACGGTCCACTCCACGTCGGACAGACCGCCGCGGCCCAGCTTGGTGTGGAGCGTGGGATCGGCGCCGCGCGGCAGGCGCTCGGTCTCCATCCGCGCCTTGAGCCGGCGGATCTCGCGCACGGCGTCGTCGCCGAGCCCCTCGGCCGGGTAGCGCAACGGGTCGATCAGCTCGATGAAGGACCGCCCCAGATCCGCGTCACCGGCGACGTACTGGGCGCGCAGCAGCGCCTGCGACTCCCAGACCAAAGACCACCGGCGGTAGTACGCCTCGTAGGACCCGAGCGTGCGCACGAGCGGGCCGGACTTGCCCTCGGGGCGCAGGTCGGCGTCGATGAGCAGCGGCGGGTCGGCGCTCGGCAGGGCGAGCAGGCGGCGCATCTCGGCGACGACCTTGTTCGCGGCCTGGGCCGCCTCCTGGTCGGCGACGCCCTCGCGCGGCTCGTGCACGAACAGGACGTCGGCGTCGGAGCCGTAGCCGAGTTCGTGTCCGCCGAAGCGGCCCATGGCGATGACGGCGAACCGGGTCGGCAGGGTGTCGCCCCAGCCGTCGCGGACGACCGCGCGCAGCGTCGCGGCGAGCGTGGCCGCCGTCAGGTCGGAGACGGCGCCGCCCACCTGGTCGACGAGCGCGCCCTGGTCGGCGACGGCGGGCGTGTCCTCGGTGCCGTACGAGGCGATGATGTCGGCGGCGCAGGTGCGGAACAGCTCGCGCCGGCGCACCCCGCGCGCCGCGACCACGGCCTGTTCGCCGCCCGGCGCGCGGCCCACGGCGGCCAGCACCTCCTGCTCCAACTGGGCGTGCGGACGCGGCTGGAGGCCCTGGGCGTCGCCGAGCAGCGCGACCGCCTCGGGGGCGCGCATCAGCAGGTCGGGGGCGAGCCGGCCGGCCGACAGGACGCGGGCCAGGTTCTCCGCGGCGGCGCCCTCGTCGCGCAGCAGCCGCAGGTACCAGGGCGTCTTGCCCAGCGCGTCCGAGACCTTGCGGAAGTTGAGCAGTCCGGCGTCCGGGTCCGCCGAGTCGGCGAACCAGCCGAGCAGCACCGGCAGCAGCGTGCGCTGGATGGCCGCCTTGCGGGAGACGCCCGAGGACAGGGCCTCCAGGTGGCGCAGGGCCGCGCCGGGGTCCGCGTATCCGAGGGCGACCAGCCGCTCGCGGGCCGCCTCGGTGCTCAACCGGATCTCGCCCGGGGCCAGTTGGGCGACGGCGTCGAGCAGCGGGCGGTAGAACAGCTTCTCGTGGAGCCGCCGGACGACGGAGGTGTGCCGCTTCCAGGCGCGGTTGAGGTCGGTGATGGGTTCGGTGCGCATGCCCATCGAGCGGCCGATGCGGCGCAGGTCGGCCTCGTCCTCGGGGATCAGGTGGGTGCGGCGCAGCCGGTAGAGCTGGATGCGGTGTTCGAGCGTGCGCAGGAAGCGGTAGGCGTCGTCGAGCTGGACGGCGTCGACCCGGCCCACGTAGCCGCCGTCGGCGAGCGCGGCCAGCGCGTCGAGCGTCGTACCGCTGCGCAGCGAGGCGTCGGACCTGCCGTGCACCAACTGGAGGAGCTGGACGGCGAATTCGACGTCGCGCAGGCCGCCGGGGCCGAGCTTCAGCTCGCGCTCGACCTCGCCCAGCGGGATGTTGTCGACGACGCGCTTGCGCATCTTCTGCACGTCGGGCACGAAGTTCTCGCGCTCGGCGACCTGCCAGACCATCGGGGACACGGCGTCGACGTACGCCTGTCCCAGCTCGGGGTCGCCGGCGACCGGCCGCGCCTTGAGCAGCGCCTGGAACTCCCAGGTCTTGGCCCAGCGCTGGTAGTAGGCGAGGTGGGAGGAGAGGGTGCGCACCAGCGGGCCGTTGCGGCCCTCGGGGCGCAGGTTCGCGTCGACGGGCCAGATGGTGCCCTCGACGGTCGTGTCCGAGCAGATCCGCATCATGTGGGAGGCGAGCCGGGTGGCGGCCTGGACGGCCTTGCCCTCGTCGGCGCCCTCGCTGCCCGCCGCGCCCTCCACGGCCTCGCCGACGAAGATGACGTCGACGTCGGACACGTAGTTCAGCTCGTGGCCCCCGCACTTGCCCATCGCGATCACGGCGAGGCGGCACAGCGCGGCGTCGGCGGGCGCGGCGGCCTGCGCCATGGCGAGCGCCGCGCGCAGCGTCGCCGTCGCCAGGTCGGCCAGTTCGGCGGCGGTCTCGACGAGGTCGGTGGTGCCGCACACGTCGCGGGCGGCCAGTGACAGCAGGCACCGCCGGTAGGAGACGCGCAGCGACACCGGGTCGGTGGCGTCGGCGAGGCCCCGCTCGAACTCGGTGATCCCCGGGTGCAGGTCGCTCGGCTCGTACGTGACGAGGGCCCGCCAGTCGCCGCTGTGCCGGGCGAGGTGGTCGGCCAGCGCCTCGGAGGCGCCGAGCACCCCGAGCAGCCGGTCGCGCAGCGGCTTGGCGGTGATCAGCGTGTCGAGGAGTTCCCGGCGGGCGGTGGCGTCGGGCTGCGCCTCGACCAGCCGGACCAGGCCGAGCAGGGCCAGATCGGGGTCGGCGGTGGCGCCGAGCGCGTCCAGCAGCAGCGGGTCGGAGCGCACCGCCGAGAGGGCGTCGGCGTCCAGCAGCCGCTCGGCGCCGGACGGATCGGTGAATCCGTGCCGCAGCAGCCGCGTGAACGTGCTGCTCCTTCTCCCCTGCGGCACCGACATCGCCCGGCCTCCTGTTCGATCACTCAGTGGTGCTGAGCCTACTGCTCGGCGGGCCGGACCGATGAGTCGTGGCCGCGTGCGCGGTCCTCCCTCCCGAGGGACGGTCCCTCGTGCCGCAGGAAAGGACCGACCATGGAATGGACCCTGGAGGTCGTCGTGCTCCCCGTCTCGGACGTGGACCGCGCCAAGGACTTCTACGCGGACCGGGTGGGCTTCACGGTGGACCTGGACCGTGAGGTGGCTCCCGGCGTCCGCATCGTGCAGTTGACCCCGCCGGGATCGCGCTGCTCCGTCTCGCTGACGCGGGGGCTGCCCGGCGCGCCGGGCCAGGAGGGCATGGCGCCCGGGTCGCTGAGCGGGCTCCAGCTCTGCGTCACCGACATCGCGGCCGCCCACGAGCAGTTGGTGGCGCGGGGCGTGGACGTGTCGCCGGTGCGGCACGCGGGCGCGGGCGGCTGGGAGAACGGGCCGGGCGGGGAGTGGAACTCCTTCCTGTTCTTCTCCGACCCGGACGGGAACGGCTGGACGGTGCAGGAGGCGCCCGCGCCCCTCGCCGAGCGCTGAGCGACGGGCGGCGGCGGCGGGCGGCGGGCCGGGCGGACCGGGCGGGCCGCCCCCGAGGATTCACCGACGGTTCACCGGGCCGAACCGGAACACGTGACACCGCGGCGACTTGGCGTGTGCATGCTCTGCCTCGCACCGCCAGCGTCCACCCCCTCCCCCACACCGGAGGTTCCACGTGCCCGGCAGTCCTCTCCCCGTCCGCACCCGCGGCAAGGCGTTCCTCTCGGCGCTCGCGCTGACGGCCGCCGCCGCGGGCAGCTGGCTCGCGCTCGGCGGCGGCTCGCCCGCCCACGCCGCGGCGACCGTGCCCACCCCCGACCACACGGTCGTCGTGGTCTTCGAGAACCACGCGTACAGCCAGGTCATCGGCTCCTCCAGCGCGCCGTACCTCAACAGCCTGCGCACCGGCGGCGCCAACCTGACGGCCTCGTACGCCGAGACGCACCCCAGCCAGCCCAACTACTTCGCGATGTTCTCCGGCTCCACCCAGGGCATCACGGACGACAGCTGCTACACGCCCGGCTTCTCCGCCGCCCCGAACCTCGCCTCCGAGCTGATCGCGGCGGGCCGGACCTGGGGCAGCTACAACGAGACGCTGCCGAGCCAGGGCTCGACGACCTGCTCCTCCGGCGACTACGCCCGCAAGCACAACCCCTGGTTCGGGTTCAGCAACGTACCGACGTCGTCGGCGAAGACCTTCGCCCAGTTCCCGGCCGACTACACGACGCTGCCCCAGGTCTCCTACGTCGTGCCGAACCTGTGCAGCGACATGCACGACTGCTCGGTGGCCACCGGTGACACCTGGCTGAAGAACAAGCTGGGCGCGTACGCGACCTGGGCCAAGACCCACAACAGCCTCCTCGTCGTCACCTTCGACGAGGACAACCGGCTCAGCGGCAACAAGATCCCGACCGTCTTCTACGGGCAGAAGGTCACCCCGGGTGCCACGTCCTCGACGACGTACAACCACTACGACCTGCTGCGCACCCTGGAGGACATGTACGGGCTGACCTCGCACGCGGGCAACGCGGCGACGGCCAAGGACATCACCGGCATCTGGACGTCCTGACATGTACGTAGCGGACAGTCGCGCGAGCGGTACGGCGCCGGCGTCCGCGGAGCCCGCCGTCCGGCCCCCGGCCGGGCGGCGGCGCGCCGTGGGTTCCACCGTGCTCGCGCTCGGCACGGTCAGTCTCATCACGGACGTGTCGTCGGAGATGGTCACGGCGGTGCTGCCGCTGTACCTCGTCGCGGGGCTCGGCCTGAGCCCGCTCGGCTTCGGCCTGCTCGACGGGGTCTACAACGGCTTCTCGGCGCTGGTCCGGCTGGCCGGCGGCCGGTTCGCGGACAGCGGCGGCGGGCGGCACAAGGCGGTGGCGGTCGCCGGCTACGGCCTGTCCGCCCTCTGCAAGCCGCTGCTCCTGCTCGCCGGGACCCTGCCCCTGATCGGCGCGGTGCTCGCCGCCGACCGGACCGGCAAGGGCCTGCGCACCGCGCCCCGCGACGCCCTGATCTCGCTGTCCAGCACCCCGCAGGCGCGGGGCCGGGCGTTCGGCGTGCACCGCGCCATGGACACCGCGGGCGCACTGCTCGGACCGCTGGTGGCCTTCGTGATCCTGCGCCGGACGGTGGACGGGTACGACGCCGTGTTCACCGTCAGCTTCTGCGTGGCGGCGCTCGGGGTCGTGGTCCTGGTGCTGTTCGTGCCCCGGACCCCGGGCGGCGTCCCCGCCCCCCCCCCCGCCCCCGCCCCCGCCCCCGCGCCCCGCCCGCCCGCGGGGCTGCTCCCCCGGGCGCTGGTCCGGCCCACCGCGTGCGCGGCCCTGCTGGGTCTCGCCACCGTCAGCGACGCCTTCGTCTACCTCGTCCTCCAGCGCCAACTGGGCGTCCCCGAGCGCTGGTTCGCGCTGCTCCCGCTGGGCACGGCCGCCGCGTTCCTGCTGCTGGCCGCGCCGCTGGGCCGGCTCTCCGACCGGGTCGGCGCCTGGCCGGTGTTCCTCGGCGGGCACGGCGCGCTGCTCGCCGTGTACGGGCTGCTGCTCACGCACGCCCACAGCCCCGCACTGCCCTGCGCCGTCCTGCTGCTGCACGGCGCCTTCTACGCCGCGACGGACGGCGTCCTGATGGCCGCGGCCTCCGCCGCCGTCCCGCCGGAGCGCCGCGGCTCCGGCCTCGCCGTCGTCCAGACCGGGCAGGCCGCGGCCCGCTTCGGCTGCTCCCTCGGGTTCGGCGCGGCCTGGACGGCGTGGGGCGACCGGACCGCGGTCGGCGCCGCCGCACTCCTGCTGGCCGGCTGCGTGGCGGCCGTCTGCCTGCTGCGCCCGGCCCCGACGAAAGCGACCGCATGACGCACCGCACCCGACTCACCGTCCTGATCGCCGCCGTCCTCGTCCTGGCGGTGGTCGCCACCGCCGCCGTGCTGCACGCGTCGGCCCGCGCCGACCGCCGCGACCGGGCCCGGCCCGGCGGCCCCGCCGTCACCTCCGGCGCGGTCCGGCTCGGGGCCGGGGAACACCGGCTGGTGTTCCGGAACATGGCCTGGGGACCGCACCGCGACGAGCTGGCGACGACCCCGGCGCACGCGCCCTCGGGACCGCGCCGGGCGACCGCCACCGGCCTCACCTGCCTGCGCTTCCACGCCGCCGCGGGCACCGGCATCTGCCTCCAGGCCGTCCACGGCGCCGTCTCCGACACCTACCGCGCCACGCTCCTGGACGCCGGGCTGCACGAGAAGGCGCACTACCCGGTGCCCGGCATCCCCTCCCGCGCCCGGGTCTCGCCGAGCGGCCGGTACGCGGCCTGGACGGCGTTCGTCGGCGGCGACAGCTACGCGGGCACGGACTTCTCCACCCGCGCCGCGATCCTCGACACCGCGACGGGCCGGCTGACGCCGACGCTTGAGGCGTACCGGATCGTCAAGGACGGGCACCCCTACCGCGCCGCCGACGTGAACTTCTGGGGCGTCACCTTCGCCGCCGACGACCGCCACTTCTACGCGACGCTCGCCACGCACGGCAGCACCTACCTGGTCCGCGGCGACCTGCGCACCCGCACCGTCACCACCCTGCACGGCAACGTCGAGTGCCCGTCGCTCTCCCCCGACGGCACCCGGATCGCGTACAAGAAGCGCGTCGACGGGCTGCCCGCCGACGCCCCCTGGCACCTGTACGTGCTCGATCTGGCCACCTTCCACGAGACCGCGCTGGCCGAGTCCCGCAGCGTCGACGACCAGGCGGTGTGGAGCGACGACGGGCACGTCACGTACGCGCTGCCCGGCGACTACGGCGCCGACCTGTTCAGCGTCCCCGCCGACGGCACGGGCGCGCCGCGCAGGCTGCTGACGGCGGGCGTCTCACCCGCCTACCTTTGACCGATGGAAATGACCCTCGAAGTGATCCCGCTGCCCGTCTCGGACATCGACCGGGCGAAGTCCTTCTACGTGGACCGGGTCGGCTTCCGCTGCGACGTCGACCGGGAGGTGATGCCGGGCGCCCGGATCGTGCAGCTGACCCCGCCCGGCTCGGGCTGCTCCGTCGTCCTGGCGGCGGGCATCCCGACCCCGACCGGCACCCCCGTCCCCGGCACCTACCACGGCATGCAACTGGTGGTCAGCGACATCCAGGCGGCCCGCGCCGAGCTGACCGGGCGGGGTGTGGAGGTGTCGGAGCCGGTGTCGTTCGGGACGGACGACGGCGGCACGTTCATGTACTTCTCCGACCCGGACGGCAACGGCTGGTCGGTGCAGGAGTACCGGGTGCGCGCCGAGGTGCCGCTGCGGGAGGCCATCGTCCCCGCGCCGTGACGGTCAGCCGGCCGCCCGCTCGACGAGCGCGGCGATCCGGGCCTCGACGTCGGCGGTCAGCTCGGTGAGGGCGAACGCGGTCGGCCACATCGCCCCGTCGTCGAGGGCCGCCGCGCCGTCGAAGCCGAGGGTGGCGTAGCGCGCCTTGAACTTCGCGGCGGGCTGGAAGAAGCAGATCGGCTTGCCGCCCTTGCCGGGCCGGGCGTAGGCGGGCATGCCGTACCAGGTCTTGGCGATCAGGTGCGGCGCGTGCCTCTTGACCAGGGCGTGGACGCCCTCGGCGAGCGCGCGGTCGGTGCCCTCCAGCTCGCCGATCTTCGCGAGGCAGTCGGCCTCGGTGTCGGCCTCGGCGCCGCGGGGGCGGGCGGCCTTCACCTCCTTCGCGCGCTCCTTCATCGCGGCGCGCTCCTCGGCGGAGAAGGCCCCCTGCTGTCCGGTGGGCGTGTCACTGCTCATGAGGTCTGCCTCTCGGGGTGCGTGGAGTGGCGCGGGAAAGCGGCGCGCCGGTCCCGGAGCGCGGTGACGTACGCGTACGGGGACCTGCCGTAGGCCGCGGTGAACTCCCGGGTGAGCTGCCGCCCGGGGAGTCCGGCGGCGCGGGCCAGCGCCTCGACGTCCAGGGGCCGGCCGCAGTCGCGGTCGATGCGGTCGCGGACCCGGCGCAGCCGGGCCAGGTCGCGCAGGTGCTGCGCGGCGACGAGGGCCTGTCGCCAGGCGGGCGGGCACACGGCGGCTCAGCCCTGGCCGGTGGTGCCGTCGGTCTCCTGGATGCGGACCATGTTGCCCGCCGGGTCGCGGAAGGCGCAGTCACGGACGCCGTAGGGCTGCCGGGTCGGCTCCTGCACGACCTCGGCGTCGGCGGCCTGCGCCTTGTCGAAGACGCCGTCGAGGTCCCGGGTGGACAGCATGATCCAGCCGTAGGTCCCCTTGGCCATCATCTCGGTGATGACCCGCCGCTCCTCGTCGGTGACCCCCGGGTCGGCGGCGGGCGGCGCCAGCAGGATGCTGGTCCCCGGCTGCTGGGGCGGCCCGACGGTGATCCACCGCATCGCCCCCTGCCCCACGTCGCTGCGCACCTCGAACCCGAGCACGTCGCGGTAGAAGGCGAGGGAGGCGTCGGGGTCGTCGTGCGGGAGCGAGGTCGTATGAATGGTGAGGTCCATGAACCTCAAATTAGCGGCGCCGGACCCCGGCCGCTTCTCGATTCCTGACCGGATTCCTGACCGGATCGCCCCCACCACGCACCCGAGGCCGCCGGCCCGCTCCGGGAACGGGTCCGACGGCCTCGGGCGGCGCGCTTAGAGCACCGGCAGGTTCTTCCGCAGCTCGAACGCGGTGACCTCGCTGCGGTACTCCTCCCACTCCTGCTTCTTGTTGCGCAGGAAGAAGTCGTAGACGTGTTCGCCCAGGGTCTCGGCGACCAGTTCCGAGCGTTCCATCAGGGCGATCGCCTCGCCGAGGTTCTGCGGAAGGGGCTCGATGCCCATGGCGCGGCGCTCGGCGTCGGAGAGGGCCCACACGTCGTCGTCGGCGCCCGGCGGGAGCTCGTAGCCCTCCTCGATGCCCTTGAGGCCGGCGGCCAGCAGGACGGCGTAGGTCAGGTAGGGGTTGGCTCCGGAGTCGATCGAGCGGACCTCGACGCGGGCCGAGCCGGTCTTGCCGGGCTTGTACATCGGGACCCGGATGAGGGCCGAGCGGTTGTTGTGGCCCCAGCAGATGTACGAGGGGGCCTCGCCGCCGGCGCCCGCGGTGCGCTCGGAGCCGCCCCAGATGCGCTTGTAGGAGTTGACCCACTGGTTCGTCACCGCGGAGATCTCCGCCGCGTGCTTGAGCAGGCCCGCGATGAAGGAGCGGCCGACCTTGGAGAGCTGGTACTCGGAGCCGGACTCGTAGAACGCGTTGCGGTCGCCCTCGAAGAGGGAGAGGTGGGTGTGCATGCCCGAGCCGGGGTACTCCGAGAACGGCTTCGGCATGAACGTCGCGTTGACCCCCTGCTCCAGCGCGACCTGCTTCATGACCAGGCGGAACGTCATGATGTTGTCGGCCGTGGAGAGCGCGTCCGCGTACCGCAGGTCGATCTCCTGCTGGCCGGGGGCACCCTCGTGGTGGCTGAACTCGACCGAGATGCCCATGGATTCGAGCATGGTGATCGCCTGGCGGCGGAAGTCCATGCCGACGTTCTGCGGGGTGTGGTCGAAGTAGCCGGAGTTGTCGGCCGGGGTGGGGCGCGAGCCGTCCAGCGGCTTGTCCTTGAGCAGGAAGAACTCGATCTCGGGGTGGGTGTAGAAGGTGAAGCCGAGGTCGGAGGTCTTGGCGAGGGCGCGCTTGAGGACGTAGCGCGGGTCGGCGAAGGACGGCGAGCCGTCGGGCATCAGGATGTCGCAGAACATGCGGGCGGTGCCGGGGGCCTCGGCGCGCCACGGCAGGACCTGGAAGGTGCCCGGGTCCGGCTTGGCGATCATGTCGGACTCGTAGACACGCGCGAAGC
The DNA here is from genome assembly GCF_044750685.1 of Streptomyces sp. NPDC088785. Taxonomy (NCBI): domain Bacteria; kingdom Bacillati; phylum Actinomycetota; class Actinomycetes; order Kitasatosporales; family Streptomycetaceae; genus Streptomyces; species Streptomyces sp. NPDC088785. The sequence goes on along the minus strand of NZ_JBIVKH010000002.1, from coordinate 493,896 downwards.
CCTCGATCGCGGAGCCGTCGAAGCCGATGCCCTCGTCGAAGGCCTGCTCCAGCTCGGCCGGGGCCACGGCCACCGACTTCAGGAAGCCGAGAACGTCCGTGAACCACAGGCGTACGAACCGGATGTCGCGCTCCTCCAAGGTACGGAGCACGAATTCCTGCTGCTTGTCCATCTTCCGTTTCCACCCATCCTTGCTGGTCAGGCCGCCTGCTCCCACGCCCGCGGGCGCCATCGGGGGGACCTCGAAAAGAAACCGTAAAAGGGCCTGGTCACATCCCACCACACGCCCGTTTCGAGCGCGTTGCCGACCATGATCGTCATTGACCGGCCGGTGTCGCACTCATAGTGCCTGCTGGACCCCCTTTGGCCATAGTGCCTGCCGTTCGCCGTGACCACGACAGCGGGCCCGGGCCGCGTGCCGTGCGCGTGCTCCCGCGACTCCGCGTTCCCCACTACGATCAGCGGGCCAGCCCCGTCTCACTCCTTTTCTCATAAGGACTTGCCATGGGATCCGCCAAGAACACCTCCACGCCCTCCGCCCCGGACCGCAGGGAGCGCATAGAGGGGATGCGCCGCGCCGAGCGCGCCCGCGCCCGGCGCGGCCGGATCGCCGTCATCTCGGTGAGCACCGTCGTCGTGGCCGCCCTCATAGGAGTGGGCGCGTGGGCGGTGACCCGGGGCGGGGACTCCGACGAGGGGTCCGACGCGAAGGCGCCCGCGAAGTCCGCCGGGCACTTCACGTACGCGGCCGACGGCGTGGGCACCTGGAGCGGCCGGCTCACCCGCAATCACGTCGGGGGCAAGCCGAGCTACCCGATGAACCCGCCGGTCGGCGGTGACCACAACCAGGTGTGGATGAACTGCGACGGCGACGTATACGAAAAGCCCCTCGCCAAGGAGCACGCGGTGCACTCCCTGGAGCACGGCGCCGTCTGGGTGACGTACAACGACAAGGCCGCGGCGGCGGACGTCAAGGCGCTGGCGGCGAAGGTCGGGCAGACGCCGTACACGCTGATGAGCCCGATCGAGGACCAGAAGGACCCGATCATGCTGAGCGCCTGGGGCCACCAGCGCACGGTGAAGTCCGCGAGCGACCCGGCGGCGGCCAAGTTCTTCGCGGCCTTCGTGCAGGGCAAGCAGACGCCGGAGCAGGGCGCGCCCTGTACGGGCGGGCTGGGCCGGTGAGGCGCCGCACCGGATGGCTGGTGTCGGCCGGGGCGGCGCTGGCCGTCACGGCGGGCGCCGTCACCTACGCGGCGGCCGACGGGGACGGCGGGCCGAAGGACCTGAAGGTGCCCGCGGCCGAGTCGGCGGACGCCGGGTTCGCCCGTGACATGTCCGTGCACCACCAGCAGGCGGTCGAGATGGCGTACATCGTGCGCGACGCGACCCGCGACGAGGACGTGCGCCGGCTCGCCTACGACATCGCGCAGACGCAGGCCAACCAGCGCGGCATGATGCTCGGCTGGCTCGATCTGTGGGAGCTGCCGAAGGTCTCGGAGAAGGGCCCGATGGCCTGGATGGGCATGGCCGACATGCCGGCCGGCGAGGACGGCGCGCTGATGCCGGGCATGGCGACCGACACCCAGCTCGGCCAACTCCGCGGGGCGCGGGGCAAGTCGGCCGAGGTGATGTTCCTGCGGCTGATGATCGCCCACCACCGGGGCGGGGTGCACATGGCCGAGGGCTGCGTCGAGCGGTGCGAGGTCGGGGCCGAACGGCGGCTGGCGCGCGGGATGGTGGCGGCCCAGCGGTCCGAGATCGATCTCATGACGGCGATGCTCAAGGAGCGCGGCGCCCGGCCGTGAGTCCAAATCGGTTCATCTCACCCCGAGTTGAACCGACTTGACGCCTTCTTGATCGATCCATTCCCCCCGCGTGAACGGTTCGTGACGAGAGTGGGACCCCTCTGCGTGTGCATTACACGTGCACCTCACCCAGGGGGTTTCCATGAGATCCATCAGCGGCATACGCCGCAACCGCACCGGTCTCGCCATCGCAGCGACACTGCCACTGGTCGCCGGCGCGCTCGTGCTCGCCGGTCCGGCGGACGCCGCGACTCCGCGCGACAGCCTCGCCGGCACCAGGCCGACGTGGGCGACCGACTCCGCGGACCAGGGCGCCACCGCGAACGGCAACAAGGTCACCGCGCGGGTGTACCTGGCCGGGCGGGACGCCAAGGGGCTGGCCGCGTACGCGAAGGCGGTCTCCGACCCGGCGTCGGCCTCGTACGGCAAGTACCTGAGCGCCGCTCAGGCGCAGGCCCGCTTCGGTGCGACCAAGGAGCAGGTCTCCGAGGTCACGCAGTGGCTGAAGGACTCCGGTCTGACGGTCACCGGCACCACCGCGCACTACCTCACCGTCTCGGGTGACGTGGCCGCCGCCGAGCGCGCCTTCGGCACCCAGCTGCACAACTACGCCAAGGGCAAGCACACGTACCGCGCCCCCTCCGGCACCGCCTCCGTGCCGGCCGGGCTGGACGGCGCCGTGCTCACCGTGACGGGTCTGGACAGCGCCCCGCACAAGGCGGCCAAGAAGGACGAACTGCCGCCGCCGGACGCGGTGTTCCGCAACGCGGGGCCGTTCTCCTCGTACTACGGCTCGAAGACCGCCTCGACGCTGCCGAAGGCCTACGGCCAGAAGATCCCGTACGCCGTCAAGGGCTACACGGGCAAGCAGCTGCGCGCCGCCTACGGCGCGGGCAAGGCGACCGGCAAGGGGGTCCGGGTCGCCATCACGGACGCGTACGCCTCGCCGTACATCGAGAAGGACGCGAAGCGGTACGCCGCCAAGAACGGTGACGCGCCGTACACGAAGGGCCAGTTCAAGCAGGTCCTGCCGGCGGACTACACCAAGACCGAGGAGTGCGGCGCCGCCGGCTGGTACGGCGAGGAGACCCTCGACGTCGAGGCCGTGCACGCGCTGGCCCCGCAGGCGGGCATCACCTACGTCGGCGCGTCGTCCTGCTACGACGACGACCTGCTGGACTCGCTCCAGAAGGTCGTCGACAAGCACCTGGCCGACATCGTCTCCAACTCGTGGGGCGACATCGAGGCCAACCAGACGCCCGAACTGGCCGCCGCCTACGACCAGGTGTTCCAGCTCGGCGCGATCGAGGGCATCGGCTTCTACTTCTCCTCCGGCGACAACGGCGACGAGGTCGCCAACACCGGGACGAAGCAGGTCGACACGCCCGCCAACTCGGCGTGGGTGACCGCGGTCGGCGGTACCTCGCTGGCCGTCGGCAAGCACGACAGGTACCAGTTCGAGACCGGCTGGGGCACCCTGAAGGCGAACCTGTCGGCGGACGGCAAGAGCTGGACCGACTTCCCGGGCGCCTACACCTCCGGCGCGGGCGGCGGCACCAGCAGGACCGTCGCGGAGCCCTTCTACCAGAAGGGCGTCGTGCCGAAGGCGCTGTCCTCGGCCAACGGCGGCAGCAACCGCGTCGTCCCCGACATCTCGGCCGTCGCGGACCCCAACACCGGCTTCCTGGTGGGCCAGACGCAGACGCTGCCCGACGGCTCGCTCGGTTACGACCAGTACCGCATCGGCGGTACGTCGCTGGCGGCTCCGGTGATCGCGGGCGTCCAGGCGCTCGCGCAGCAGACGCGGGGCGGCCGGGCCATCGGCTTCGCCAACCCGGCGATCTACGACCACTACGGTTCGCGGATCTACCACGACGTGACGGACAAGCCGACCGGCAAGGACCTCGCGGTGGCCCGCGTGGACTTCGCCAACGGCTTCGACGCCGCCGACGGCCTGCTCACCTCCGTGCGCAGCCTGGGCAAGGACGCCTCGCTGAAGGCGGTCCGCGGCTACGACGACGTCACCGGGGTCGGCTCGCCGGCGCCGGGCTACGTCTCGTCGTTCCGCCGCCACTGATCCGGGCGGTCCGCCGGCACCACGTCGGCGGCCCGTGCCCGCGGCAGCGGCCCGGTGGGAGCCGGTCGCGCCGTTCCCCGCCCCTCCCGGGGCGCGGGGGACGGCGCGCGACGCCCCCGCCGGGCCGCTGCCGTTCGGCCCCGGAGAGCCGGGGCGGGGCCCGGGTCAGCCGGGGACGGACTCCGCCTCGGCCGTCACCGCGGCGCTGCCCGCCACCAGCCGTCCCGCGCGGCCGGGCGCCCGGCGCCGGTCGACCGCGAAGGCGACCGCCGCCACGGCGAGGCCCAGCACGGCGAGGGCCGCGCCGGCCGGCGCAGGCCCATCATCAGGAACTCAGTGGTGCCGATGCCGAAAGGTATACCTGCCCCAAGTGACGTTCCGCGTCCAAGAGCAGTTCCGAGAACAGCTCTCCCTCAATGTGCATCGGAGGCAGCGGGGTCAGCCCCTCGTAAGGAGGGACGCCGGGTTCGTCGGCAAGACGGTCCATGATCCGTTCCCACGTGCCGTTCTTGGCCCACCGACGCCAGTACGTCTTGACGGACTCATTGTTTCCGAACTCCTCGGGCAGCTCCGGCCAGCGGCAGCCCGTACGGGCCTTGTAGAGCAGCCCACCGAGGATCTGCCGTGCCGTCAGCTTGCGATAGGCCCGGTCCTCGGCGATCTCTCGCACCCTGGCCCATGCCTGATCGGTCAGATGGGGCACCGAACGCCCCTGACTGGCGAACCACTTCAGCAGCGAACAGCGGGCGCCGGAGCGCACCGGCTCCGGGTTCGCCAGCACCGTGACCTTGACCTTCAGGACGGCGAAGAACACCTTCCGCTGTGCGTCCTCCAGAGTGTCCAGACGCCCCTTGGCCTGGGCGGCAAGGCGACGCATACTGTCCACCCGCTCTTCGACAACCAGGGCCTCCTTCTGCCACGCCTCGGCCTCCGCCCGCTGCTTCTCCAGGTCAGCGAGAACGCCTTCTAGGGGCAGGACGGCCTTCGCTGCGGCGTCCACAGCCTCACCCCGGCTCATGCCGCGACGGATGGCACGGGCCACGGCGGCACCCTCCGTCGCCGCGATGATGTCGTTCTGCTCCTCGATCTGCTGGTCCAGCCCGGCGATACGCGCCGGGTAGTCGACCTTCGACTTCTCGGCCGTGCCCAGCCACTTGCGAACCAACGCTTCCAGACGCTCCGCGTCGCCCAGGAAGTCGGCCACCTCCCGCCACACGCGCTGCTCAGCCGCCGACGCGCCGAGTACTGCACAGGAGCAGATGGGCCCGCCCGGGAAGCGGGGGTCCTTCATCTTGCACCGGTAGTAACGGACGTCGGAGCCCTTGCGCCCGAAGCCGGTGTAGATCGAGCCGCAAGGGCTCACGATCCGCTTGGAGAGGGTGTACACCCCATGTGACACGGCCGGCGCCCTGGTGACCATGGAGAGTTCGGCCACAGCCCGCAGCTCCTTCACCTCGGCGGGGGTGAAGATGCGGGGAAGCTGAATGGTGACGGTCTCGCCGTACAGGGGACGGCCGTCGGCGTCGACCTTGACACCGCGCTTGCGATGGACCCGGGAAGGGTTGCGCCAGATCAGACGGCCCTCCAGCAGGTCGTCGTTCAGAATCTTGTCGAAGAACGTCTGCACGCTCCACGGATTGCCGGAGCGGTTGAACTTGCGCTCCGCATTCAGCTGAACGACCGTCTTTCGCTTGTCGCCCTTGTACTCGATGAACAACTGCCGCCCTCGGCGCAGGACACAGCCTTCGTGCGGAGCCTCGCACTTCTCCGGCTCCTCGCCCTCGGCGCATTCGTCGACCACGAGCCGGGATTCGCCCACCTTGCCCTGGTTTTCGATGCGATAGCCGTAACGGACCTTGCCGCCCGTGTAGCCGCCCTCTTCAGCCTTGTCTTGGATGCCGCCCTGAGTGCGCTTACGGATCTTCACGAGTTCCTTGAACGACTCGTTGGCCTTGTCCAGCATCCGAGTCCGGCCGGACTCCGTGGAAGTATCGAGATCTTCTTCGACCACGGCGACGAAGATGCCCAGGTCTTCCAGCTCCCAGTACCAGCGGAAGAACGCCCGGTCCTCCCGCCCGATGGCCCGGGTTTCCTCCACCACCACCATGTCGAAGGGCCGCGGCTCCTGATGGGCAAGCTCCATCAGCTTCTTGGCGTCCCACCGCTCCTGCCAGGACAGAGTCCCCGACTTGGCTTCGTCGGTGAAGGTGTCGACGTGCACCCAGCCCTTCTTTTTGATGTATCGGGCGGTGCTCTTGCCGGTGTAGGAGATGCCGTACCCCTTCACCTGCTCCTCCGTAGACACGCGCAGGTAGTCAACAGCGCGCAGCACCTGGGGTCGGGTGGTCTTCTCGATGACGTCGAGGGCACCTGTGAGAGCCTTGGTCATGTCAGTCCCTTCGCGACTGGCCGGACGGCCTGCGCCGTCCGGGCCCCGGGAGTGTTAGCCGCACCCCGGGGTCACTCATTCGCCCGCATCATGCCGCTTGGTCACCCGGCTGTGGCGCAAAGAGCATTTACAACACCCAAGCGAGTGCAGCGGAGTTGGACTCTTCGGTCACAGTCCACGTACGAGTGACCTTCGGCTCCGGATCGTCCTTGAAGTGCTCTCACAGCCACTCCCTCACTCCCCCCCCGGGCCTTCGCGTCGTGCGCCTGCATGGTGTTCCTTGCGGGCCCGTGTACGTCGAAACGACGATCGAGTCCCGCATCCTGGCCCGGGTCACGAACACCCCCACCTCCATCACTGAAGAGTGGCCTCGGGCCGGACCCAACGCTGGACGACACCGGTCAGGGCCTCCACGGCCACGTCGAGACCCTTGTAGCCGGTGCACAGGCTAAGAATCGGCATCAGGCCGCCCTTTCCCGCTGATGCAGCCCAGGTAGTGGCCTCAGGACTCACAGCACGTACCTCAGTCGCAGTTCAAGCCAGGTGCGGGTGGGCAGAGGCCATGTGGGCCGCGCCCTATACGTCACTCTCGCACTGCGCTCCGCACCACTGGCAGAACCAGGGCCCGTTCGTCAGAGTGGCCAGGCGGTGAATCAGCTTGCGGATCATGGCTCCGCAATCAGGGGTGCGGGGTCGCCCGGCCCTACCGGGTCGTCGTGGATCGCCAGGGGCCCGCCCTTGGCGGCACAGGACGCCTGGACGTCGCAGATGGAGCAGTCCGAGGGGTCGGCGGTCCAGTCGCCGGCCTGCACCCGCTCCCACGCCTTGCCGTAGCTCTCGCCGACGACCTCGGGCGTGTACTCGGTCCTGTCGTAGACCCGGCCGACGGTGCCCTGCGGTTCATGAAGGGGCCCCGAGATCCACGGCCAGGCCGTACTTCGCGCGCGTGAGCGCGCTGTAGGTGCCGAACTGGGCCGGGGACTTCGGCAGCCTCTTGCCGCTCTTCAGGTCCACGACGATGCGGTTGTCGAACATGTCGTCGTGGAAGATCAGGTCAACGTAGCCCTTGCTCTCGACCGGGCAGCCGGCCGGACGCCCGACCTCGTCCGGCTCGATGGCCGGTTCGCCATGCCGATGGTTCGCCAGACGTCGGTAGGCTCCTTCTGGGAACGGCCCCGATCCCTCAGGACCAGCGCTCGTACTGGTCCAGGCCGCCGTACTCCTCGCCCAGCGTGTCCCGGCGACACTGCGTCAGCACGGGGCATCCGGCGCAGATCTCCTTGCCCTGGTCCCACTTCTTCTGCGTTCCGGCACCGGGCGGCCGGCTGGCCATGCCGCCCTCGGCGAAGAACAGCTGCCAGTCCTCTGCCTGGCAGGCGTGTTGCGGCCACCAGGGCCGCCGCACGTCGAACAGAACAGTCGTCCCCGGCCCCACAGGGTCCCGGCCAGGACGCCGACCGCGGCGGCGACGATGACCACGGCGGTGTTCCATCGGGTCCACCGGAACAGCTCCAGGCAGATGCGGTCGGCGATGCGCTCGCCCACGTCTCACCTCCAGTGCGGCACCCCGCACACGACGAAGGCCGCCACGAGGGCGGCCCGAATGATCAGCTTCTGTGGTCTGCGCATGGGCGTCTCAGTGGTCCAGGCATGGGAAGGGCTTGCCGCAGATCGAGTACCTGCCCCTTCGCGGCTCCTCGCTCTCGTAGCGCGCCGGCTCCTTTTGCAGGCGCTCGTTCTCCTTGACCAGCCGATAGCCCGCCTGGCTGCGGCCGGCGGTCAGCCCGGCCTTCCAGGCCGGTTCGGTCATCGCCCCTCCATACAAAAGACCCCCGGACGATCCGGGGGTCTCGCGTTTGCGCTGGTCAGGAAGACAGAACCATCTGGAACGCAAACCTCACTCGGCTACCCGACGCCGAAGGCGCCCACGGACAGCGCGAGCAGGGCGAGGGGCATGAGGGATCTTCCCGGGTGCTGGAGGGGGCGGAACTCGTAAGTTTACCGGCGGAACAAAGTCGGCCGCAGCGAGTATTCCGGCCCGGCGGGACGGTGCCTCACGAGGGGGGCGTCCGCGCCGCGGGCGCCCCGGGTCACACGCGGACGCGCGCCGCGATCGGCAGGTGGTCGCTGCCCGTCCTCGGCAGCGTCCACGACGACACCGGCTCGACGCCCCTGACCATGATCTGGTCGATCCGCGCCATCGGGAACCCGGCCGGCCAGCTGAAGCCGAAGCCGCTGCCCGCCGCGCCCTGGGTGGAGCGCATCTGGGAGGTGACGGGGCTCAGGGCGCGGTCGTTCATCGTGCCGTTGAGGTCGCCGAGCAGGATGACCTTGCCGAGCGGCTCGTCGGCGATGGCCTCGCCCAGCGCGTCGGCGCTCTTGTCGCGCTCGCTGGCCGTGAACCCGGAGTCGAGCTTGACCCGGACCGACGGCATGTGGGCGACGTAGACGGCGACCCTGCCCTCGGGCGTCGCCACCGTGGTGCGCAGGGCGCGCGTCCAGCCGAGCTTGATGTCGACGGGCGCGGTGGCGGAGAGCGGGTACTTGCTCCACAGTCCGACGGTGCCCGCGACCGCGTGGTACGGATACGTCGGCGCGAGGGCCTTCTTGTACGTCGGCAGGTCGTCGCCCGCCAGCTCCTCCAGGGCGACGACCTCGGCGCCCGAGGCGGCGACGTCCCTGGCCGTGCCGGTCGGGTCGGGGTTGTCCGCGTTCACGTTGTGGGTGGCGACCGTGAGGTCACCGCCGCTCTCCTGCTTGTCGGTGAGCAGCCCGCCGAAGACGCTGAACCACACGATCACCGGGACGAGCACCGCGATCACCGCGGTCGCCGACCTGCGGACGAGCGCGAGGACCAGCAGGACCGGGACGAACAGCCCCAGCCACGGCAGGAAGGTCTCGGTCAACGAACCGAGGTTGCCGATGGTGTTGGGGATCTGCGCGTGGAAGAGCATGACCAGGGCGACCAGCACCGCGACGACCGCCAGCACGATGCCGCGCCGCCAGTACCCGCGATCGTGTCGCAGCCGCTCCCCGAGGCGCCGCAACCGGGCACCCGGCCCCTGTCGCCCGGATCCCTCGGCGGCCCCGCCGTCGTACGCCTGCGCCATGCCTTCGTCGCCTCACTGCCTGCCGTGCCCGCCGTTCTCGCCCGTCCGACCCTAGGCGATGCGCGGCGGCTTTCCGTCCCGTCACACCCCTCGGGGGGCGGTTCGATGACGTCCGTACTGCCACGAGGACGAGCGGGGCGGCATGCGGAGTTCCGCTCATGGAGGTTTGCGAACCGGTCTGTGACGAAACCTGCACATTCGCCGGGCACTTCACCCGGCCGGGCCCCCGCGGGCCGTGGGATCGGGCCGCGGCCCCCGCGCCGTCAGTCCGGCGAGGACCGTGTCGACGATGCGCTCGGAGAGGTCGGCGGCGAGCGGCGCGTCGGCGCGCAGCATGGAGCGCAGCAGCATCGGGCCGGTGAACAGGTCCCCGGACAGCTCGATGTCGATGCCGGCCGGGAGTTCGCCCCGGGCGACGCCGCGCCGCAGGACGTCGCACAGGAGCTCGCGCCGGGGCTGCACGACGACCGCGTGGTACGCGTCCCAGAGCTTCGGCAGGGTCTTCATCTGCGCGAAGACGTTGTGGAGCAGGGCCGAGGTGCGCAGGTTGAGGCCGCGCCTGCGCATGTGCTCCAGGAGCCGGACCAGGTCGTCGCGGAGCGAGGTGCCGGGCAGGTCGGGGTCGGGCTCCTCGATGGAGGCGACCACGTCGACGAAGAGCGCCTCCCTGCCGGACCAGCGCCGGTAGATGGTCGCCTTGCCGACTCCGGCGGTGCGGGCGATGCGCTCGATGGACAGTTCGGCGAGCGGCACGCCCTCCTCCAGGAGCCGGACGACACCCTCGACGATGGCCAGTTCGACGGCCTCGCTGCGCGGACGCCCGCGGGCGGGTGCCGGGGCGGCCACGGGGTCCGGAGCGGCTACGGCGTCCGGGGACGCGGAGGTCGGGACCGCGGGAGCCGGCGCCGGGGTGTCCCGGGCCGGGGTCCGGGTGCCCGGCGGCGGGCGTCGGGCCGCCCGACGCGTGCCGCGCCCCGTACCGACGCCCTCCATGCTTCCCACGCTCTCCACCTCGCGCATCGTCCGCCCCGCACCGCGCTGCGGCCCGGAGTGCGGCCCGCCGACCGGAACGCCGTGCTCCGGGCGGGCCCGGGGCGATTGTCTCAGCGCCGCCCGCCCCGGCGCACCCGGCTCAGCCGCCCGCGCCGACCTTCTCCGTCTCGTCGCTGCGGGCGGCGGGCGCGGCGGGCGGCCGGCCCGGCAGGAAGAGCCCGGTGACCACGGCGCTCAGCAGGGCGATGCCCGCACCCCACAGCGCGGTGACGTGCATGGCGTGCAGGAACGCGTCGTCGGCCGCGCCGACCAGGCTCTGGGCGCGCGGCCCGATCTTCTCGGCGACGCCGAGGGTGGCCTCGATGGACCCGCCCGCGGCGTCCCGCAGCCCCGGCGGCAGCAGGGCGAGTCCGTCGGTGTGGCTCTCCAGCCCGTTGCGGTACGTGGTCGAGAGCACGGAGCCGAGCACGGCGATGCCGAGCGCGCCGCCGACCTGCCGGAAGGTGTTGCTCAGGGCGGAGGCGGAGCCCGCCTTCTCGCGCGGCAGCGCCTGCATGATGACGACGCTGGTCGGCGTCATCACGTGCGCCATCCCCGTGCCCATGAGGAAGAAGACGACCTCCAGGAGCCAGATCGGGGTGTCCGCGTCCAGGACGGTGAAGGCGGCGAGCATCCCGGCGAGCAGCACCAGGCCGCCCGTGGTGGTGGCCTTCACGCCGATCCTGTCGACGACGATCCGGGCCCGCGGCGCGAAGATCAGCTGGGCCACGGCGAGCGGCAGCATCAGGGCGCCGGTCTGGAGGGGCGAGTAGCCGCGCACGCTCTGCGTGTAGAAGACGGAGAAGAACGTGACGCCCATCAGCGCGAAGAAGACGAGGGCGATCGCGGCGATGGCGGCGGAGAAGACCTTGTTCCTGAAGTAGTCGACGTCGATCGAGGGGTGGTCGCTGCGCTTCTCGTAGAGCACGAACGCGGCGAGGACGACGAGCCCCGCGGCGATCGTGGCGAGGACCTCGGGCCCGGTGAAGTCGCCCTCGTCGCCGCCCTTGATGATCCCGTAGACCAGCAGGACCAGGCCGACGATGGACAGCGCGACGCCGATCAGGTCGATGCGGCCCGGCCGGGGGTCCTTGGAGTCGGGCACGAGCGCGAGCATCAGGACGACGGCGAGGATCACGATGGGCACGTTCACCAGGAAGACCGAGCCCCACCAGAAGTGGTCGAGGAGCAGTCCGCCGGTGATCGGCCCGATGGCGATGGCGAGGCCGACGCCGCCGGCCCAGATGCCGATGGCCTTCGGCTGCTCCTCGCGCTCGAAGACGTTCATCAGCACGGCGAGGGTGGCCGGCATGACGAAGGCGGCGCCGAGGCCCATCGCGGCGCGGAACGCGATGAGCTGGGCCGGCGAGCCGGACTCGGCGGCGAGCGCGGAGCCGATGCCGAACACCACGAGTCCCCCGATGAGGACCTTCTTGCGCCCGAGGCGGTCACCGAGGAGTCCGGCGGTGAAGAGCAGCCCGGCGAAGACGAGGGTGTATGCGTTGATCGCCCACTCCAGCTCGCTCTGCGTGGCGCCGAGGCCGGTGGGCGCGGGGGTCGAGATCGTCTTGATCGCGACGTTCAGGATGGAGTTGTCGAGCACGACGATCAGCAGGCTCAGCATGAGCACGCCGAGGATCGCCCAGCGACGGCGATGCACGGCCTCCGGTATCCGGGGGGCCGCGGGAGCGGCGGGAGTGGTCATGTCCCGACCCTAGACTCGTTTCGATACGGACCCGTCTCGTATTGAAAGTATCCGGGCGAAGCCCTTACCCGGCCTTTACGCGGAAGGGTTTCGGGCCGGCGGAGGGCGGTGCGGGCGGCCTCTGGCGCGACGGCGACGCCGGGTGCGACCATGGAGGGGATCCGGGGACGCCGTCAGGGCGCCTCGAGACGACGTCTTTGAAGGAGCGGTTGCGATGACGCAACACACAGCACTCCAGGCTGCCCGGGAGCAGTCCTCCGACAGCAGCGGTACGGGTTCCGGGGCCTCCGGCGACCCGAAGGCGCTGTACGGAGGCACCAGCACCCGGCGCATCACGGTGCGGGACATCTCGCTCGCCAAGGAGCGCGGCGAGAAGTGGCCGATGCTGACCGCGTACGACGCGATGACGGCCTCGGTCTTCGACGAGTCCGGCATCCCCGTGATGCTGGTCGGCGACTCGGCGGGCAACTGCCACCTCGGCTACGACACGACGGTGCCGGTCACCCTGGATCAGATGATCATGCTGTCGGCGGCGGTGGTGCGCGGCACGTCGCGCGCGATGATCGTCGGCGACCTGCCGTTCGGCTCCTACCAGGAGAGCCCGACGCAGGCGCTGCGGTCGGCGATGCGCCTGGTCAAGGAGGCCGGGGTCGGGGCCGTGAAGCTGGAGGGCGGCGAGCGCTCGCACAGCCAGATCAAGCTCCTCACCGAGGCCGGCATCCCGGTCATGGCGCACATCGGGCTGACCCCGCAGTCGGTCAACACGCAGGGGTACCGCGTGCAGGGCCGGGGCGAGGAGGCGGCGCAGCAGCTGCTGCGGGACGCGAAGGCGGTGCAGGACGCGGGCGCGTTCGCGGTCGTCCTGGAGCTGGTGCCGGCGGAGCTGGCGGCCGAGGTGACGCGGATCCTCCAGATCCCCACGGTCGGGATCGGCGCCGGGCCGCAGACGGACGCGCAGGTCCTGGTCTGGACGGACGCGCTCGGGCTCACCGGGGGCCGGATGCCGCGCTTCGTGAAGACCTACGCCAATCTGCGTGCCGTGATGTCCGACGCGGCGAAGGCGTTTGCGGAGGACGTGGTTGGCGGAACGTTCCCTCTTGAGGAGCACTCCGTGCACTGACCCGCACCGGGCCCGGGCCACCCCGTGAACCGGCCCACCCCCTGATCCATCGCGGCACCAACGCGGCCCGCCGATCTTCCCCCGTCGGCGGGCCGCGGCCGTCCGCGCGAGGGCGGCCGGCCCCCGGTGGCCACGGGCGCGCCCACCGGCCACCGAGACCACCTACGGCGACCTGTCAGCGATATATCGGGGCTGTCGGTCGGCTGTCGGTGGATTGTCGGTGGGGGGTGACACCTTGAGGGCATGACGCGAAACGACAAGACCCCAGACGGTGGCCTCCAGGGCCGCCCGGTGGCCGTGTCCGTACGGGGACTGGCCAAGCACTACGGCGAGACCAAGGCTCTGGACGGCGTGGACCTGGACGTGCACGAAGGCACCGTGATGGGTGTCCTCGGGCCGAACGGCGCCGGCAAGACCACCCTCGTACGCTGCCTGTCCACCCTCATCACGCCCGACTCCGGCACGGCCGTGGTCGCCGGCTACGACACGGTGAAGCAGCCCCGGCAGCTGCGCCGCGTGATCGGCCTCACCGGCCAGTACGCCTCGGTCGACGAGAAGCTCTCCGGCCGCGAGAACCTGTACATGATCGGGCGGCTGCTCGACCTGTCCAAGAAGGAGGCGCGGACCCGGGCCGACAGCCTCCTGGAGCGCTTCTCGCTGACGGACGCCGCCACCCGCCCCGCGAAGACCTACTCCGGCGGCATGCGCCGCCGCCTCGACCTCGCGGCGTCGATGATCGGCCGCCCGCACGTGCTGTACCTGGACGAGCCGACGACCGGCCTCGACCCCCGCACCCGCAACGAGGTGTGGGACGAGGTCAAGAGCATGGTCCGCGAGGGCGTCACCGTCCTGCTGACCACCCAGTACATGGAGGAGGCCGAGCAGCTGGCCTCCGAGCTGACGGTCATCGACCGCGGCAAGGTGATCGCCGAGGGCGGCATCGAGGAGCTGAAGGCGAAGGTCGGCGGGCGCACCCTGCGCATCCGCCCGGCCGACCCGCTGGAGCTGCGCCCGCTCGCCCACGCCCTGGACGACCTGGGCATCACCGGCATCGCCACGACCACGGTGGACGCCGAGTCCGGCACCGTCCTGGTCCCCATCCTCAGCGACGAGCAGCTGACGGCCGTCGTCGGCGCGGTCACCGCGCGCGGCATCACCATCGGCTCGATCGCCACCGAACTGCCCAGCCTGGACGAGGTGTTCCTCTCCATCACCGGCCAGAAGGCCTCCGCCCCGCAGGACGCCAGGCCCGAACTCGCGGAGGTCGCCGTATGAGTACCGCCACCCTGACCCGCACGGCGCCCACCATCAAGGTCGACGCCGACCCCAAGATCGGCCTGCGCGGCCATCTGCGCCACACCGGCGCCCTGATCCGCCGCAATCTGCTGTGGATCAAGCAGGACCCGGAGTCGATGTTCGACGCCATCCTGATGCCGGTCGTCTTCACCCTGCTGTTCGTGTACGTCTTCGGCGGCTCCATCGGCTCCGCGATGGGCGGCGGCCAGGACGCCTACGTCCAGTACGTGATCCCGGGCATGGTCGCCATGATGTCGATGAACATCGCGCAGGGCGTCGGCACCGGCTTCAACGAGGACTTCCAGAAGGGCATCATGGACCGCTTCCGGTCCCTGCCCATCGGACGCGGCTCGGTGCTCGTCGCCAAGGTCGCCGTGGAGATGCTGCGCCTGCTGTGCGCCACCACCGTCCTGATGATCGTCGCGCTGCTCGTCGGCTTCGACATCACCAACTGGGCCGGACTGTTCGGCGCGATCGGCCTGACCGCGCTGTTCGGCTCCTCCCTGATGTGGATCTTCCTGGTGCTCGGCGTGACCATGAAGAGCGCGCAGGCCGTCCAGGCCATGGGCTTCCTGGTGATGATGCCGTTGCAGTTCGGCTCGTCGATCTTCGCGCCGACCCAGTCCATGCCGGGCTGGCTCCAGTCCTTCACGAGCTGGAACCCGATCTCGGCGCTCGCCGACACCTGCCGCGCCCTGATGACGGGCGGCCCGGTGGCCCACGACCTGTGGGTGACCCTCGCCTGGACGGCGGCGCTGACCGCGGTCATGGCACCGGTGGCGATCCGCAAGTTCACCACCAAGAACTGACCGGGCACCGCGCACCAGCGGTGCGTCAGTCGGTCGGATCGCGTCCCAGCAGGGCGGTGGCCTCCTCCACGGAGAGGCCGCCGCCCTCGGCGTGCTCCCGTACGTACGCGTCGTCGCCCAGCGCCGCGCGCGCGGCGCGCTCGGCCTTCTCCCGCGACTCCCCCTCCATGACGCTGCGCACGTGCCCGGGCGGCAGCGAGGCGTCCGAGGCGCCGATCAGCCGGGCGGCCGTCACCGCGTCGCCCGCGGCGCCGCGCAGGCTCAGGGCGTTCGCCGCGGTGAGCAGGTACAGCGCCCCCATGTGCGGTTCGAGCATCGAGGCCAGCGGGTCGTCGGCGACGGCGAGCGCCTGCGCGGACTTCGCCAGCGCGAGCCCGGGTTCGCCCTCCAGCAGGTCGAGCATGCCTTCGAGGCCGAGGAGCAGGGACCGGAAGAACAGCACCTCGGCGACCTTGAACTCGGCGCGCAGCTGCTCCAGGATCTCCCGCGCCTCCGCCGTGCGGTCCGTCGACGCGAGCCGGGTGAGCAGCATCATCCGGGCCGCGGGCCAGGCCTCGTTGTGGAACTTGCGGGCCGGGTCGAGGGTGTCGCGGAGCAGCTGCTCGCCGCGCTCGCCCTCGCCCTTCTCGATGAGCACGTTGCCGAGCCGCACGCGCAGGATCGCGACCTGCGCATGGGCGCCGACCTCCTCGGCGACCTCCTGGGCCCGGATGAAGTCGGCCGCCGCGGCGTCGTACCGGCCGAGCTTCTCGTGCGACTCGCCGCGCACCGACAGCGCCTCGGCCATCCCCCACTCGTCGCCGAGCCGGGTGAAGACGGCCAGCGACTCGTCGGCGTCGGCGAGGCCGTCCTCGGCGGTCTGGACGCGGTTGGCGCGCAGGTTGGCCCGCAGTTGCAGCATGTGGGCGAGTTCCCACTCGTAGCCGAGGGTCCGGCAGGTGCGCACGGTGCGCCCGCTGAGCTCCTCCATCCGTTCCCCCTGGCCCGACATCAGCACCGCGAAGTACCACAGGTGGCCGGGGGGACGGCAGGACTGCGGGAGGTCGGGGGCGAGGGTGGCGACGATGGTCTCCAGCCGGGCCCGGCCCTCGTCGCTCTGCCACATCTCCAGCTCCATGTCCATGTAGCCGAGCCGGGTCAGGTGCACCTCGCGGCGGGCCTGGTCGAGGAGGTCGCCGGTGAGCGGCGGCGGGACGTCGGTGCAGCGCTGGTAGAGCGGCGGGGCGGGGCGCGCGTCCGGGCCGAACGGGTCGGGGCCGAGCGCCGCCGCCTCCAGGCTCCAGGTCCGGGCGTCGGTGCGCAGGTCGCGCATCATCCAGAACCAGAGCAGGGACAGCACCAGGCTGAGCATCTCCTGCTCGTCGCGGGCGGCGGCGGCCCGGCGCAGGGCGGTGCGCAGGTTCTCGTAGTCGCGCTCGAACCGGGCGATGGCCGCGCGCTGGCCCGCGCCGCGCAGCAGCGGGTCGGTGGTGCGGGCGAGTTCGCGGTAGTACGTGAGGTGCGCGCGTTCGGCGGCGGCGCGGTCGGCGGCCTCGTCGAGCCGGTCGCCCGCGTACTCGGCGACGGTCTCCAGGAGGCGGTAGCGCATCTCTCCGCTGTCGTCGGGGGCGGCGACGACGAGGGACTTGTCGACGAGGGAGGACAGCGCGTCCAGCGCGTCCAGCGCGTCCAGCGCGTCGGGTCCGCAGACGGTCTCGGCGGCGGTCAGGTCGCAGCCGCCGCTGAACACGGAGAGCCGGGCGAGGACGGCGCGTTCGGGTGCGTCGAGCAGGTCCCAGGACCAGTCGACGACGGCGCGCAGGGTCTGCTGGCGGGGCAGCGCGGTGCGGGCGCCGTTGGTCAGCAGGCGGAACCGGTCGTCGAGGCGGTCGGCGATCTGGCGCGGGGTGAGCATGCGCAGCCGGGCCGCGGCCAGCTCGATGGCGAGCGGCAGCCCGTCGAGGCGGCGGCAGATCTCGGTGACGGCGGCCAGCGTCTCGGGCGACCGGTCCACGGTGAAGCCGGGGCGGACGGTGGCGCCGCGCTCGCCGAACAGGCGCAGTGCGTACGGCTGGGGCAGCGGTTCGACGGGGTACAGGACCTCGCCGGGCACGCCGAGGGGCTCGCGGCTGGTGGCGAGCACGGTCAGGCCGGGGCAGCGGGCGAGCAGGTGCTCGGCGAGGGCGGCGGCGGCCTCGATGACGTGCTCGCAGTTGTCGAGCACGACGATCATGCGGCGGTCGGCGCAGTGCTCCACGAGCCGGACCAGCGGGTCGTCGCCCTGCCGTTCCCCGGCGACGCGCAGCTCCTCGGCGCCGGCGCCGCGCAGCACGGTCTCGCGGGCGCCGAGCGCGCTGACGACGGCCTCGGGGACGGAGGCGGGGTCGCTGACGGGGGCCAGTTCGACGAGCCAGACGCCGTCCGGGGCCAGGCTGCGCGCGAGGCCCTCGGCGGCCTCCTGCGACAGCCGGGTCTTGCCCGCGCCGCCCGGGCCGAGCAGGGTCAGCAGCCGGGTGCGGGCCAGGTCCTCGCGGATGGTGTCGAGGTCGGACGCGCGGCCCACGAAGGAGGTGAGGCGGGCGCGCAGATTGCCGGGGGTGGCGGCTTCGGCGCGGACGGCGGCGGCCGGGTCGGGCCGCGGGCCGGCCGAGCCACCGGGGCCACCGGGGCCGCCCGGGTCGCCGGGGCCGTCAGGACCTGTCGGATCCAGCAGCTGGGCGTGCAGGGCACGGAGGGCGGCGCCGGGGTCGGTGCCCAGGCGGTCGGCGAGGACGCGGCGCACCCCGTCGTAGGCGGCCAGCGCCTCGGCGGTGCGGCCCGCGTCGCGCAGCGCGCGCAGCCGCAGCACCTGGAGGGCCTCGTCCAGCGGGTGCGCGTCGCACAGCGCGGTCAGCTCGGGCAGTGCCTCCTCGGCGCGGCCCAGGGCGAGCCGGGCGGCGAGCCGGGTGCGCCGGGCGTCCAGGTGGCGGCTGTCCCAGCGGGCGGCCCCGGCCACCCGGTCCGGCAGGTCGGCGAGGGCCGGACCGCGCCACAGCGCGAGCGCCTCGTCGAGCACTTCGGCGGCCTTGCCCGGGTCGCCGTCGGCGAGGGCGCGGGCGCCGTCGGCGGTCAGCCGCTCGAAGCGGAACAGGTCGATGTCGTCGGTGCCTGCCGCGAGCCGGTAGCCGCCCTCGTCGGAGGCGACGGCGGCGGCGCCGAGCACCCGGCGCAGCCGTCCCACGAGCGCCTGGAGCGCGCCCTGCGCGTCGGCGGGCGGGTCGGTGCCCCACACCTCGTCGACGAGCGTCGTGACCGGCACGGTCCGCCCCGGTCGCAGGGCGAGCACGGTGAGCAGGGCACGCAGCCGCGCCCCGCCGACGGGGACGGCCGAGCCGTCGTCGCGGAGTGCCTGGGTGGTGCCGAGCAGGCGATAGCGCACCGGCCCATTGTCCCCGCCCGCGCGCGCTCCGGCCGCCGGGTCCGCCCAGAGCGTGGAAAGCGGCCGGGGGCGCGGCGGAACTCCCGCGCCCGCGCGACGCGTTTCCCCCGTGGGGCGGGTACGTTCAGGCACGCCCCCCCGACCTCCGACCCGGGAGTCCCGCCCTCATGAGCACCGCCACATCCCGACGCGGCGACAGCAGGATCAGCCCCGTCTTCCTCGGCATCGCCGCGATCACGGCCGTGGCCGGGTGGGCGGTGTGGACGGGGTTCGCCTCGCAGCCCGGCTTCGCGGTCTTCCTGTTCGTGACCGGGGCGTGGATCGTCTCGCTGTGCCTGCACGAGTACGCGCACGCCCGCACCGCCCTGCACAGCGGCGACACCTCGGTCGGCGCGAAGGGCTATCTGACCCTGAACCCGCTGAAGTACACGCACGCGCTGCTCAGCATCGTGCTGCCGGTCCTCTTCGTGATCATGGGCGGCATCGGTCTGCCGGGCGGCGCGGTCTTCATCGAGCGGGGCCGCGTCCGGGGACGCTGGAAGCACAGCCTGATCTCGGCGGCGGGCCCGCTGACGAACGTGCTGTTCGCGCTCGTGTGCACCGCCCCGTTCTGGCTGGACCTGCTGGACGGCGTGCCGGACACCTTCCGCTACGCGCTGGCCTTCCTGGCACTGCTCCAGGTGACGGCGGCGATCCTGAACTTCCTGCCGGTGCCGGGCCTGGACGGCTACGGCGTCCTGGAGCCCTGGCTGTCGTACAGGACGAGGAGGCAGCTGGAGCCGTTCGGGCAGTTCGGCCTGATCGCCGTGTTCGCGCTGCTGTGGATCCCGTCGGTGAACCATGTGTTCTTCGACGTGGTGGACGCGCTGCTGCGCGCGCTCGGGGTGAACGGAGGGGACACCTACTGGGGGCAGCGCCTCTACCGCTTCTGGGAGGGCACCCCGGAGATCCCGGTGTTCAGCCAGTAGGGGCGCTCCGCGCCTTCTCGGCCTTGGCCCTGCGGGCGTAGAACCAGGTCATGTTCGAGGTGACGCCCGCGATGAGCACCCACACGATCCCGAGGAAACTGCCCTGGACGAAGGAGACCACGGCCGCCACGACGGCGAGCAGGCAGACGACGAGAGCGAAGAGTGCGATGCGGGGCATGGGGTCGGCTCCAATACACGGCTGGTGTTCGCCGACCAGTGTCCCCCATGCCCCGCCGGCGTCCGAAGGCGCCCCGTACCACCCGCTATGCGGTGATCCGGTGGTTATACGTCCGTGATGCGCAGGCCCGCGTGCGCCTTGTAGCGGCGGTTGGTGGAGATGAGGTTGGCGACCAGGGACTCCACCTGGTGGGCGTTGCGCAGCCGGCCCGCGAAGACGCCGCGCATGCCCGGGATGCGGGCGGCGAGGGCCTGGACCAGGTCGGTGTCGGCGCGGCTCTCGCCGAGCACCATCACGTCGGTGTCGATCTCCTCGACCCCGGGGTCGGCGAGCAGCACGGCCGAGAGGTGGTGGAAGGCGGCGGTGACCCGGGAGCCGGGGAGCAGGGCGGCGGCCTGCTCGGCGGCGCTGCCCTCCTCGGGCTTCAGGGCGTAGGCGCCCTTCTTGTCGAAGCCGAGCGGGTTGACGCAGTCGACGACGAGCTTGTCGGCGAGGTCGTCGCGGAGCGCTTCGAGGGTGGCGCCGTGCCCGTCCCACGGCACGGCGACGATCACGATGTCGCTGCGCCGGGCGCATTCGGCGTTGTCGGCGCCCTCGATCCCGAGGCCCAGCTCCTCGGCGGCGGCGCGGGCGCGTTCGGCGGCGCGGGAGCCGAGGATCACCTTCTGGCCGGCCCGCGCGAACCGGTAGGCGAGCCCCTTGCCCTGCGGGCCGGTGCCGCCGAGCACGCCGACGACGAGCCCGGACACGTCGGGCAGCTCCCAGGGGTCCTTGGCCGGGGCCTTGGGGGCGGTCTGTGCGCTGTCATCACTGGTAGTCATGGAGCGACCTTACTCAGCGGCACCGGGCGGCGACCCGTACGGGCGGTCCTGCCGCGAACGTCACACCGGGGCGGCGCACTTGGGGCACCATGCAGCCCCATGGACGCGGTACGAGTAGCGCTGCTGCGCGAGGTTCTCGCGGGCACCGAGTGGCCGGCCGCCACGCGTCGCTTCGCCGGGGCGCTGCGGTCCTCGGTGGGGGCGCACGGCGGCGGGCTGCTGCTGGTGGGCACCGAGGAGTACGAGCCCTGGCACCTGGCCGCGCACCTGGTGGACGAGGCCGCCTGGTCGGGCGTGCCGGAGCTGGCCCCGACGCTCGTGCGGCACGCCGCGCGGCCCGGGGATCCGGCGCATCTCGCCGTCGGGCTCGGGCGGCTCGCGGCGGCCAGGCGCGGGGAGACGCTGCTGGTGGTGACGCCGGACGCGGTGGGGGCGGGGCTGCTGGAGCGGGTGCACGACGCGCGGCGGGCGGGGGCCACCGTGCTGGCGCTGGACGGGCAGGGGCCGGGCAACGCGGATCTGCGGTCGCTGGCGCACGACGCCCTGGCCGTGCCCGGCGGGACCGACCTCGACCTGGACACCGTGCAGCACCTGGTGAGCGCGGCGGCCGGGGAGAACGCGGTGCCGGCGCCCCGCGGGCAGCGGCGGTTCCGGGACCGGCTGTCGCGGCTGGCGGACCATCTGACGTCGCCGCCGCCCGCGCGCTGGTAGCGCGTCGCGCCCGGGCCGCCGGCCGCCCCGGCGCGGGAGGCGGCCGTCGGCCGGCCCGGCTCAGTCCTTGTCGGGCTCGCCGGACGCGCCCGCGTCATGCCACTTCGGGTCGTTCTCCCATTCGAGGTTGCGTTCGCGCGCGGTCGCCATGGCGTGTTCCGCCTCGGCCCGGGACGCGTAGGGTCCGAACCGGTCCTTGGCGGGGCAGTCCGGGCCCTCCTCGACCTTCTGGTGCTCCAGGCAGTAGTACCACTCGCCCGGTTTTCCCACGGTCCGCTTCTTGAACAGGGCCATGTCCGACTCCTCTCCTCGGGGCGCTCAGGGCCATGCTCCCCCAGTCCCGCTCGTTACACTCGCTGGCATGTCTGGCCAGTCGCAGTCGTCGCTGCTCGTACCCGGGGATCTCTCCCCCACCCGTCCCGTGCCCGGGAACATCCGGCGCCCCGAGTACGTCGGCAGGCCCGCGCCGACCCCGTACAAGGGGCCGGAGGTGCAGACCCCGGAGACGATCGAGGCGATGCGGACCGCGGGGCGGATCGCGGCGCGGGCGATGGAGGAGGCGGCCAGGGCGATCGCGCCGGGCGTCACCACCGACGAGCTGGACCGGATCGCGCACGCGTACATGGTCGACCACGGCGCCTATCCCTCGACGCTCGGCTACCGGGGCTTCCCGAAGTCGCTGTGCACGAGTGTGAACGAGGTCATCTGCCACGGCATCCCCGACTCCACGGTGCTGCGCGACGGCGACATCATCAACCTGGACGTGACCGCGTACATCGGCGGCGTGCACGGCGACAACAACGCGACGTACCTCGTGGGCGACGTCGACGAGGAGTCCCGGCTGCTGGTCGAGCGGACCCGGGAGTCGCTGAACCGCGCGATCAAGGCCGTGAAGCCGGGCCGCCAGATCAACATCATCGGCCGGGTCATCGAGTCGTACGCCAAGCGCTTCGGCTACGGGGTGGTGCGCGACTTCACCGGGCACGGCATCAACTCGTCGTTCCACAGCGGCCTGATCATCCCGCACTACGACAGCCCGCACGCCACGACGGTGATCCAGCCCGGCATGACGTTCACGATCGAGCCGATGCTGACGCTGGGCACGCACGACTACGACATGTGGGACGACGGCTGGACCGTCGTCACCAAGGACCGCAGGCGGACCGCCCAGTTCGAGCACACGCTCGTCGTCACGGAGACCGGCACGGAGATCCTCACCCTGCCGTAGCCCGCACCCGCACCGCACCGGCCCGTCCCGCTTCGCGGGGCGGGCTTTCGCGTGACTGTCGGCGCTCCGGGGAATGCCGGTATCTTTTTTCCCGACAGCCTGTCGGGAAAGCCGGAGGGACTGTTATCTTAGGTGAGCCTAACCTAACTAACATTCTCCGGCGGAGGCCTCATGGACACCCCGTTCTCCACCCTGATCCGTACCGCCTCGCACGAGCAGCACACCGAGGCCGAGACGTCGACGTTCATGAGCGACCTGCTCGGCGGGTCGCTCGGCGTGGACGCCTACACGCGGTACACGGAGCAGTTGTGGTTCGTCTACCAGGCGCTGGAGGACGGCATAGAGCGGCTCGCGGGCGACCCGGTCGCCGGCCCCTTCGTCCGGACCGAGCTGGCACGCGTGCCCGAGCTGGCGCGCGACCTCGCCCATCTGCGGGGCCCCGACTGGCGGGAGCGGATCACCGCGCTGCCCGCGACCGAGGCGTACGCGGCCCGGATCGCCGAGTGCGCGCGCACCTGGCCGGCCGGATACGTGGCGCACCACTACACCCGCTACCTGGGCGACCTGTCCGGCGGGCAGATCATCCGCGACAGGGCGGAGAAGGCCTGGGGCTTCGCGCGCAAGGGCGACGGGGTGCGGTTCTACGTGTTCGAGGGGGTCGGGAACCCGGCGGCGTTCAAGCGGGAGTACCGGGAACTGCTGGACGCCATCGGGGTCGACGAGCTGGAGCGGCAGCGGGTGATCGCCGAGTGCAAGCGGGCGTTCTCCCTGAACACGGCGGTGTTCGCGGCGCTCGGCGAGGAGTTCTCCAGCGCGGCCTGACCGGCGCGCGGGGGCTCAGGGGGTGTGGAGGATCCGCACCCGGCCGCCCACCTCGACGAAGCCCTCCGGCTGGGGCGCCGTCAGGAGCTGGGAGCCCCTGCCCTGGCGGATGTTGAGGGCCCGGCCGAGCCGGTCCGTGAGCAGGAGCGCCGCCGCGCCGGTCGCCTCGTCCTCCTCGATGCCGTCGCCGCGGCCGGGGAAGCCGCGCGCCCGGACGCGGCCCGCCGCCTCGTCCTCCCAGGCCCAGGCGTAGATCCACTCGCCCGCGGGCGGCACCGGGAGCGCGTCCACCTCGGCGGCCGAGGCGTACTGGCGCAGGGTGCGCGGCGGCGCCCAGTCCGCGCGGGCCTCGATCCAGCTGAACTCGCCGTCCAGCCGCGCCCCGACGACACCGGCGGGGACGACCAGCTCCGGCACGTCGAGCAGCCAGGCGACGCCCACGCACGGGTAACCGGCGAACGGCAGGCGGGTCGAGGGCGTGCAGATGTCGATCGCGCCGCGCTCGGGGTCGTCGACGAAGACGGTCTCGCTGAAGCCCAGGCCGGCGGCGATCCGCAGGCGCTCCCGCGGGTCCGGGACCAGGGAGCCGTCGCGCACGACCCCGAGTGCGTTGCCGTACCGGCCGTCGGGGCCGCAGAAGACGGACAGGACGTCGTACTCGTTCATGGCGGCAGTGAACCACGAAGCGCCAGGACGCCCAACCTCCCCCATTTGACCTGCTCTTGACCCTCCCTCGGGTCGCCCATGGGTCGCTCGTGTCCGCCCCGCGACCGGCGTCTTCCAGTGAGAGGTGAATCACGAAAGAAGGGGGTAGCACTTAGGCAAGCCTCATATAAGTTAGGGCCGCCTTAGTCGAGCTGTGCACGATCTGTACGCCCCCTTGGAGCCCGCATGCGAGCCGTCCGTTTCTCCGTCACCACCGCCGTCGCCACGGTGGCGGCCCTGACCGTCGTCACGGGCTGCACCGAGAAGAGCGACGCCAAGAGCGGTGACGCCGGGGCGATCCGGGTGACCGCGACCGACGACAGCTGCAAGGTGTCGAAGACCGCGTTCCCGGCCGGGCACGTCGAGCTGGCCGTGGAGAACAAGGGCTCGCGGGTCACCGAGGTGGAGATCCTCTTCCCCGACGACCGGATCGTCTCCGAGCGCGAGAACATCGGCCCCGGCACCAAGCACACCCTGACCGCCGAGGTGAAGAGCGGTGACTACCGCATCGCCTGCATCCCCGGCATGAAGGGCAAGGGCCACCGCCAGGACGTCAAGGCCACCGGCGGCAAGGCCGCCAAGCGCGACCCGCGCCTGGACGCGGCCGTCGCCGGCTACCGCCAGTACGCGCAGGCGCAGGCCGACGCGACGCTGCCGAAGGTGAAGGTCTTCACGGACGCCGTGCGCGCGGGCGACCTCGACGCCGCGAAGAAGGCGTACGCGCCCTCGCGCATCGGCTGGGAGCGCACCGAGCCGGTCGCCGAGTCGTTCGGCGACATCGACCCGAAGACCGACACCCGCGCCGACGGCCTGGAGGACGGCCAGAAGTGGACCGGCTGGCACCGCCTGGAGAAGGCGCTGTGGCAGGACAAGAAGATCGGCGCGGCCGAGAAGACGCTCGCCACCCAGCTCGATGAGGACCTCACCGACTGGCAGCAGCGCGTCGGCAAGGCCGAGATCACCCCCACCTCCATGGCCAACGGCGCCAAGGAACTCCTCGACGAGGTCGCCACCGGCAAGGTCACCGGCGAGGAGGAGCGCTACTCGCACACCGACCTGGTCGACTTCAAGGCCAACGTCGAGGGCGCCGAGAAGGCCTACGCCCTGCTGAAGCCGGTCGCCTCGGAGAACGACGCCGCGCTGACCAAGGAGCTCGACAAGCAGTTCGCGGCCCTGGACGCCCTCCTCGACCGGTTCCGCACCGACAAGGGCGACACCGCCTCGTACGAGTTCACCTCCTACGACAAGGTCGGCAAGGCGGACCGCAAGGAGCTGTCCGACGGGGTGAACGCGCTCGCCGAGCCGCTGTCGAAGCTCGCCGCGGCGGTCGTCAAGTAGGCGTCGAGCAGGCAGATCGAGCAGGCAGATCGAGCAGGAAACAGGAGCGCCCGATGACGGACCACTCCCCGGACCCCTCCACGGCCCCCTCCACGGCCCCCTCCCCGTCCGCGCCCGCGTCCCCCGCGCCGCCCTCGCGGCGGGCCCTGCTCACCGTCGGCGGTGCCGGGCTGGCGCTCGGGGCCGCGGCGGCGGGCGGCGCCGTCGCCCTGACCCGGGCCGACGGCGGCTCCGACATGACGCCCGCCGCCGAGTCGGGCGGCGCGGTGCCCTTCCACGGAGCGCACCAGGCGGGCATCGCCACGGCCGTCCAGGACCGGCTGCACTTCGCCGCGTTCGACGTGAAGACCGACGACCGCGAGGAGTTCGTCCAGCTGCTGAAGGACTGGACGAAGGCCGCCGCCCTGATGACCGAGGGGCGGCCGGTCGGCGAGGGCGCCTACGGCGGGATCGCCGAGGCGCCCCCGGACGACACCGGGGAGGCGCTCGGCCTGAAGCCGTCCCGGCTCACCCTCACCGTCGGCTTCGGGCCCTCCCTCTTCGAGCGGTACGGCAAGGAGTTCGGGATCGCGGACCGGCGGCCGGCGGCCCTGGTCGAGCTGCCGAAGTTCCCCGGCGACAACCTGGAGAAGTCGCGCAGCGGCGGCGACCTGTGCGTGCAGGCCTGCGCCGACGACCCGCAGGTCGCGGTGCACGCGATCCGCAACCTGGCCCGGATCGGCTTCGGCAAGGTCGCCATCCGCTGGTCGCAGCTGGGCTTCGGCAAGACGTCCTCGACGACGCCGGACGCGCAGACCCCTCGCAACCTCATGGGGTTCAAGGACGGCACGCGCAACGTCGCGGGCACCGACACCGACGCTCTCGACCGGCACATCTGGGTCGGCGACGCCGGGTGGATGCGGGGCGGCTCGTACCTCGTCGCCCGCCGCATCCGCATGAACATCGAGACGTGGGACCGCACCTCGCTCCAGGAGCAGGAGGACGTCTTCGGCCGGGACAAGGGCGAGGGCGCGCCGGTCGGCCGGGCGAAGGAGCACGACGCGCCGTTCCTGAAGGCGATGAAGCCGACCGCGCACGTGCGGCTCGCGCACCCGGACTCCCATCACGGGGCGACGATCCTGCGCCGCGGCTACTCGTTCACCGACGGCACGGACGGGCTCGGCCGGCTCGACGCGGGGCTGTTCTTCCTCGCGTACCAGAAGGACGTGCGCAAGGGGTTCATCCCCGTGCAGCGCACGCTCGCGGCGCACGACGCGCTCAACGAGTACATCCAGCACGTGGGGTCCGCGGTGTTCGCCGTGCCGCCCGGCGTGCGGGACGCGAGTGACTGGTGGGGCCGCGGCCTCTTCGCAGCGAAGGATGTGTGAGGGATGTTCGCGAACTATCTGATCGGGCTGCGCGAGGGCCTGGAGGCGAGCCTCATCGTCTGCATCCTCGTCGCCTACCTGGTGAAGACGGACCGCAGGGACGCGCTGAAGCCGGTGTGGCTGGGCATCGGGGCCGCCGTCTTCCTGGCGCTGGCGTTCGGCGCGGGCCTGGAGTTCGGCTCGCAGGAGATGACGTTCAAGGCGCAGGAGGCGCTGGGCGGTTCGCTGTCGATCATCGCCGTGGCCCTGGTGACGTGGATGGTGTTCTGGATGCGGCGCACCGCCCGGCACCTGAAGACGGAGTTGCAGGGCAAGCTCGACTCGGCGCTGAGCATGGGCACGACGGCGCTGGTCGTCACCGCGTTCCTCGCGGTGGGCCGGGAGGGCCTGGAGACCTCGCTGTTCGTGTGGACGGCGGTGCACGCCACCAGTGACGGCACCACGGAGCCGGTGGTCGGCGCGCTGCTCGGGCTCGCCACCGCGGTGGTGCTCGGCTGGCTGTTCTACCGGGGCGCGCTGCGCATCAACCTGGCGAAGTTCTTCACGTGGACCGGCGGCATGCTCGTCGTCGTGGCCGCGGGTGTCCTCGCGTACGGCTTCCACGACCTCCAGGAGGCCGACTTCATCGGCGGGCTGAACGACCTGGCCTTCGACATCAGTTCGACGATCGCGCCCGACGGCTGGCTCGGCACGCTCCTCAAGGGCGTCTTCAACTTCCAGCCCGACCCCACCGTCGTGCAAGTCGTCGTCTGGTGCCTGTACTTGGTGCCGACCATGGCGATCTTCCTCGGCCGCACGGGCCGCGGCTCCGAGAGGGCCGGGGCGGTGCGGGCCTCCTCTTCCCGGTAGGGTTCGGCCCCGTGGAGGGGCAGGGGAGCGAAGGGTGAGGTCAACGTCATGAGCAAGGTCACGAACAGGCTCGGCAGGCCCGCCGCGACGGCGGTGACGGCGGTCGCGCTGACCCTCACGGCGAGCGGCTGCGTGACCGTGCACGGGGAGCTGGAGGTCGTGCCGACGACGACGAAGGCGCGGGCCGCGCGTGCGCTCGACGCGTTCGTGGCCGCGTACACCAAGGCCGAGCGGACCTACGACCGGTCCGCCGACGCCGCGTACGTCACCGGGCCGCTCGGCGCGATCGACACGGCGAAGCTGAAGGCGGCGCACAAGCTCAGCCCGGACGGCAACAAGAACCCCCGGCCGCTGAAGCTCACCGACGTGCGGTACACGATCCCCAAGAAGGCGGGCTGGCCGCGCTGGTTCGTCGCCGACGCCGACAACAACCGGCTCGCGGGCTACCGCTGGGTCATGGTCTTCACCCGCAACGACGTGGGCGAGCCGTGGGCGGTGTCGTACCTGACGCTGTTCCGCGACGGCACGGTGCCGAAGTTCCGGACGGACGCGGCCGGTCTCGGCGAGGCCGTCGGCAACGACACGGCCGGCCTCGCCGTGAAGCCGTCGGCGCTCAGCCGGACCTACGCCGACTACCTGGACCCGAAGACGGGGGGCGGGGACGCGTTCGCCGGGGGGACGTTCACCACGCAGTGGCTCGCCAACCGCAAGAAGAACCTCTCGCGGCCCGGTCTCGCCACGCAGTACATCGACGAGCCGCTGACGTCGGGCGACTACGCGCCGGTCGCGCTGCGCACCGCCGACGGCGGGGCGCTCGTCTTCTTCACCACGCGCCGCTACGAGAAGCAGACCGCGTCGCCCGGCAGCGATCTGCCGGCGGTCAACATCCGGGTGAAGGCGCTGATGACCGGGGACGCCAAGCAGTCCGCGACGTACGGGTACGTGTCGAACCAGGCGGCGGTGGTCCCCGCGAAGGGCTCCGCCGGGGCGGGGGTCGACGTGCGGGCCCGGCTCGAAGGGATCACGTCGGCCGAGGGGTCGTGACGCCGGGCGCGGCCGCGGCCGTCCCGGCCGGGACCGCTACGGCCGGGACCGCTACGGCCAGGCCGTCGTGAAGTCGGGTTCCGCTCCCGCGTGGCGGGCGCAGGCGTCGGTCAGGGGCTCCAGCAGGGTCAGCGGGTCCGGGAGCGGGTGCTCCGGGCCGCGGAGCCAGCGCACCGACCGCTCGGCGGGGAGCCGGGCCGGCGGGACCAGGACGTAGCTGCCGCGGCAGTGCCAGCGCAGGCCGGGGTGCTCGTCCATCGTCTCGGGGTGGCAGTCCAGCTCGCAGGGCCACCACTCGTCCTCGTCGGCCGGGGTGCCGCGGGTCGCGGTGAAGAAGAGCATCCGGTCATCGCCGCTGAGGGCGACCGGGCCGACGTCGACGCCGGAGGAGAGCAGCCGCTCCAGGGCTTCCCGGCCGGCCTCGGTCGGGACGTCCAGGACGTCGTGGACCATGCCGGTCGCGGTGATGAAGTTGGCCAGCGGCTGGTGCCGGGCCCAGCGCTCGATCTGGGACCGGTCGGTCGTGGACTGGGTCTGCCAGGCGAAGGACACCGGGTGCCTGCCCGGCGTCGGACAGCCGATGCGGTTGCACGAGCACCGGTAGTCCGAGGGGTACGCGGCCGGGGCCAGCGGGAGTCCGGCGCCGGCGGCGGCCAGCAGCAGCGGCTCGCGCTCGGTGTCGGTCTCCGCCTCCTTGGGGGCCCGGCCGCTCTTCAGCCACTGGGAGATCCGGCCCAGTCCGTACCGTCCGCTCCGCTCCGTGCCCATCTAACTCCTCGTCGTCGCCCGCGTGCCGACCACGGCGGCCTGTGCCGCCGACGGGTACCGGATGAATCCCGGACCAACATGCTCCCACCATCCTGCGCCCCGGGGGGCCACAGTCCACATCCGGGGGTACCGGGGCCACCGATATGACGGGTCATGAGACCTCATGGCCGCTCTTGAGGTGATGTGCGGCATTTGCGGCTTTACCGTGAGGCGTATGACCGCCCCGAGAGCCCTGCCCGCCCGGCTGCGCGGGGCGCTGCCGCTCGCCGGTGCGGCCGGCCTGCTCTGCGTCAGCGGCCTGGCGGCCGTCGCCCCGCCGGAGTGGGGCCGGGCCGCCCCCACCGTGGACGCGCTGCCCCGCGTGACGTACGCGGCCCATCGCGGCGGCGCCCTGGAGGTGCCGGAGAACAGCATGGCGGGGCTCGCGACGGCGTACGGGCGCGGGAGCGCGCAGGTCCTCGACTTCGATACGCGGATGCTGCGCGACGGCACCCTCGTGGTGATGCACGACGCCACCCTGGACCGCACGACCACGTCGGCGGGCCCGGTGCGCGCCCTGGACCTGCGGCACTGGCGGGCGGTGCGGCTGCGGCCCCGGGCGGCGCTGCC
The DNA here is from genome assembly GCF_044750685.1 of Streptomyces sp. NPDC088785. Classification (NCBI taxonomy): domain Bacteria; kingdom Bacillati; phylum Actinomycetota; class Actinomycetes; order Kitasatosporales; family Streptomycetaceae; genus Streptomyces; species Streptomyces sp. NPDC088785. Next base: position 463,745 of record NZ_JBIVKH010000002.1, on the reverse strand, counting down.
GGGACACTGGCGCGCCGAGCGGCCGCCGACGGTCGCGGAGGTGCTGGACCGGTTCGGCGGCCGGTCGGTGCTGATGCTGGAGGCGAAGGACCCCGACAGCCTCGGCCGGCTCGCCGGGCTGATCCGGGCGCGCGGGCTGACCCGCTCGGTGCTGGTCAACTCCAACCGCCCGGCGGTCGCGCGCCGGGCCCACCGGCTGGGCCTGATCGCCCAGTTGTGGCGGTCGGCCCGGCAGCTGCGCACGGACCGGCCCGCGCGCTGGGCCGGTTACGTCGACGTGCTGGACCTGGACCACCGGGCGCGGGACGCGGACCTGCTGCGGGCGCTCGCGTCGGGGGTGCCGCACGTGTGGGCGCACACCGTGAACACGCCCCGGGAGCGGGACCGGGTGCTGCGGCTGGGCTGCGACGGGGTCGTCTCCGACGCCCCGGGGCTGCTGGCCCGGACGCCTCAGCGGGGCGCGATGCCGTAGAGGGCGTAGTCGACGAGCGTGTCGGTGTACTCGTACGAGATCGGGCCCGTGAACTGGAGCCAGCGCTGGGCGAGCGGCGAGACCCAGAGTTCGAGGGCGATGCGCGGGTCGATCCCGGCGCGCACCTGGCCGGCCTCCTGCGCGGCGCGCACCCGGTCGACGTACAGCTGGAGCGAGGGCATGAGGAGCTTCTCGGTGAAGTTCCGGCCGACCTGCTCGTTGACCACGCCCTCGGCGGCCAGCGCGCGGGACGGGGCCTCGAAGCGGGGGTCGGTGAGCTGGTCGACGGTGAGTCGCAGGACGCGCTTGAGGTCGGCGGCGAGGTCCCCGGTGTCCGGGATGGCGTACGCGGCGTCGCCGCCGGCCTCGCGGGCCGCCTGCTCCCCCAGGTCGAGGAAGGCCTCCAGGAGGACCTCCGCCTTCGATCCCCACCAGCGGTAGATGGTCTGCTTGCCGACTCCGGCGCGGGCGGCGATGCCCTCGATGGTGGTGCGGGGGTAGCCGATCTCGCCCACGAGGGAGAGGGCCGCGTCATAGATGGCGTGGCGGGAGCGCTCGCTGCGGCGGGTGGAGTCGGGTGCCGCCTTCTTGTCGGGGGGCGTCTTCTTGTCCGAGGACGTCGGTGTGGCTGCCATGGTCCGAATGTAGCAGCGCGCGAACCGAGACGTACCGTCTCGACAAGGTCGGCCGGGTCATGGCCCGGCCGCGCCGCCGTGAACCACCCGTTCGGTTCACAGCCCCGCGGGCTCCTCCGGCCGCACCATGGGCGTCAACAGCCCTGCGGTCGTGAGGAGCACTCATTGCGTAGTCCGCGTATCGCCGAACGGCGCGCCACACCCCGGCGCTATCTGATGTGCCCACCGGCACACTTCCAGGTCACGTACTCGATCAACCCGTGGATGGACCCGGCGAAACCCGTCGACGTCCGCCTCGCCGTGGCGCAGTGGGAGGACCTGCGCGACCGCTACCGCGCGCTCGGGCACACCGTCGACGTCCTCGACCCGCGGCCGGGCCTGCCCGACATGGTGTTCGCCGCGAACGGCGCGACGGTCGTCGACGGGCGGGTGCTCGGGGCCCGGTTCGCCCACCCCGAGCGGGAGTTGGAGGCCGTCGCCCACCTGGAGTGGTTCCGCGGCCGGGGATGCGCGCAGGTGCACGAGCCGGTGCACGTCAACGAGGGCGAGGGGGACTTCGCCGTCACCGCGTCGTACCTGCTCGCGGGGCGCGGGTTCCGGGCGTCGCCGCTGTCGCACGGGGAGGCGCAGGAGGTGTTCGGGCGGCCGGTGATCGGGCTCGACCTCGTCGACCCGCGCTTCTACCACCTGGACACGGCGCTGGCCGTGCTGGACGACGCGGCGGACGAGGTCATGTACTACCCCGGCGCGTTCTCGGCCGGGAGCCGGGCCGTGCTGCGGCGGATGTTCCCCGACGCGCTGGTCGTGGCCGAGGCCGAGGCCGTCGCCTTCGGCCTGAACGCGGTGTCGGACGGGCTGCACGTGCTGCTGCCGCAGGCCGCCGTCGGGCTGTTCGAGCCGCTCCGGGAGCGCGGGTTCATCCCGGTGGGGATGGATCTCGGGGAGCTGTTGAAGGGGGGCGGGAGCGTGAAGTGCTGCACGCTCGAACTGCGAGGGCTGTGAGGATCGGGCGGCCTGTGGGGCCCCGGTCCCGCCCGTTCAGGAGTGCGGGGTGGCGTCCCAGGCGTCCCCCCACTCCGCGTCCCGCGCCCGGCGGTAGCTCTCCCCGTGCTTCTTGGTGACCGTGGTCCGGGTCAGGGCGCCCCGGGTCTCGCAGAGGTCGAGGAGGACCTGGCCCTTGCGGATCTGGGGCCTGCGGACGATGCGGGCCGGGGCGGGGTGCGGGGCGTCGCGGGTCGCCGCGACGTACGCGAACTTCTCGTCCTCGTACGCCAGCGAGCCGCCCTTGACCTGCCGGTGCAGGGAGGAGCGGCTGACCCGCGCCGAGAAGTGGCACCAGTCCGTGCCGGGGACGATCGGGCAGGGCGCGCTGTGCGGGCAGGGGGCCGCGATGTGGAAGCCGGCCGCGATCAGCCGGTCGCGGGCCTCGATGACGCGCGTGTAGCCGTCCGGCGTGCCGGGTTCGACGACGACGACGGCGTCGGTGGCGGCCCGGGCGGCGAGGTCGACGACGGCCGCCCGGTCGGTGCCGGTCAGTTCCTTGAGGACGTAGGAGATGGTGACCAGGGCGGTGGCGGCCGGGGGCGAGGAGGCACCGATCCGGGCCCGTTCCCAGGTCACCGAGGTCGCCAGCCGGGGTTCCGCGGACGCCAGTTCGCGGCCGAGCGCGAGGGCGGGCTCGGACCAGTCGAGGACGGTCGTCGGGCGCGGCCCGGGCCAGACGTCCTGGGCGGCCCACACGGCGGCGCCGGTCCCGCCGCCGATGTCGAGGTGTCCGGCGGGCGTCCAGTCGGGGGCCGCGCCGGCGAGGGCGTCGAGTGCGGTGCGCACGGCTTCGAAGGTGGCCGGCATCCGGTACGCCGCGTAGGCCGCCACGTCCGCGCGGTCGCGCAGGATCGGGGCGTCGGTGGGGGTGGTGCCCCGGTAGTTCGCGATGAGCCGGTCCACGGCGCGGGTCGCCTGGCTCGGCGGGAGGCCGTCCAGGAGGGTGGCGAGGGCGGTGCGGAGGGTGGCGGCGGTGGGGTCGTTCACCCGGCGATTTTACGGTCCCTCGCCGGAGGGCTGGGCCGGGGCTGTCCCGGGCGGGTTCTTCACGTGCGGGCCGGTGGCCGCTTCTCGCGCAGTTCCCCGCGCCCCTGGGTCCGTTGCTAGTCCGCGGGCCGGTGGCCGCTTCTCGCGCAGTTCCCCGCGCCCCTGGGGTGGCTTGTGCGTGCGCCGCCTTTGTGGCCAGGCGGCACCCCTGGGTGGTCTGTCGGGCGCGCCACCGTCGTGGCTGGTCGCGCAGTTCCCCGCGCCCCTGAGGCATGCGCTGCGCGCAGCCTCCCCCAGAGGCAGCGCTCCGCGCGCCTCCACTGCCTGAGGCTGGGCTGCGCGCCTCTCCCACCAGAGACCGTGCTGCCCCGCCCCTCCCGGGGACGGGACGGTGGCGCGCCTCTCTGATGAGATGCCGCACGCAGTGCGCATCTCAGGGGCGCGGGGAACTGCGCGACCAGCCACCACGAGAGCCGCACCCGAAAGACCCCCCAGGGGCGCGGGGAACTGCGCGAGACGCGGCCACCGGGCCGCAGACGACCGACCACCCAGGGGCGCGGGGAACTGCGCGAGACGCCGTCGCCGGGGCGTAGGGGGTTAGGGGAGGGGTGGGCCCAGGGGGACTACTGAGCGGGAGAGGAGGGTGGCCGCTCGGGAGCGGGGGCCGTTGTCCGGGATGCGGCGGCGCGGATGGATCGTGTTGGCCAGGAGCACCAGGAAGGTGTCCGTGACGGGGTCCAGGACCAGGGAGGTCCCGGTGAACCCGGTGTGCCCGGCGGCCCCGCGCCCGGCCAGCTCGCCCATGAACCAGGGCTGGTCGACCAGGAACCCGAGTCCGGGCGCGCGCAGCATCAGGTCGACGAAGTCGGGGCCGAGGATGCGGGCGGTGCCGTACGAGCCGCCGTTGAGCAGCGTCCGGCACAGGACCGCCAGGTCGTGCGCGGTGGAGAACAGCCCGGCGTGCCCGGCGACACCGCCGAGCGCCCAGGCGTTCTCATCGTGCACCTGTCCGCGCAGCGGCCCCCGGTCGGCCTTGGCCCAGGGGCGGCGCTGGTCCTCGGTGGCGGCGGCGCGCGGACGCGGGCCGAACGAGGTGGCGGCCATGCCGAGGGGCCGGGTGATGCCGTCGTGGACGAGGGCGTCCAGGGACCTGCCGGTGAGGCGCTCCAGGAGGTGCTGGAGCAGCAGCATGTTCAGGTCGGAGTAGCGGTAGTGGCCGGGCTTGGAGGAGGGGAACTCGGCGCGCAGGGCCGCGAGCCGGGCGGGCCGGTTCCGGGCCTCGTACAGCGGGAGTTCGGGGCGCAGGCCCGAGGTGTGGGTGAGGAGTTGCCGGACGGTGACGGCGTGCCGGGCGGCGCCGGTGAAGTCGGGGAGGTAGGCGCCGACCTGCGCGTCGATGCCGAGGGTGCCGCGCTCGATCTGCTGGACGGCGGCGATGGAGGTGAACAGCTTGGTGAGCGAGGCCAGGTCGAAGGCGGTGTCGAGGGTCATGGGGACGCGGGCGTCCGCCGGGAGTTCGACGCCGCGGTCGGTGTTCTCGTCGTAGGCGGCGTAGCGCACGGCCCAGCCGCTGACGGCCTCGGCGGCGACGACCGGACCGCGTCCGGCGACCAGCACGGCGCCCGCGCACCAGGGCCGCGGTCCTTCGGGGAGCCGGCGCACCTCGCGGACGAGGGTGGTGAGTTCGGCCGGGTCGAGGCCGGCCCGCTCGGGCGTGCCGTGCCGCAGTCTTGGGGAGCTCAGGCCTCCCTCACCTCCCCCGTGCGCCGCCACGGGCGGCACAACACCACGAACGCGAGCGCCGCCGCAAGACCGGCGACGAGCTGGACCAGTGCCATCGGTACGGCCGTCAGCGCGCCGTCGGCGCCCGCGATGCCGACCAGCGGGGACGCCACGGCGCCGATGAGGAAGGAGGAGGTGCCGAGCAGCGCGGAGGCCGACCCGGCGGCGTGCGGGGTGCGCATCAGCGCGAGGGCGTTGGTGTTCGGGGTGGTCAGCGCCATCGACGCCATGAGGACGAACAGGCCGGCGGCGATGGGCACGAGCCCCAGTTCCTCGGGGCTGCCGAAGGTGCCGGTGGCGACGAGGAGCAGGAAGACGGACGCGGCGATGATCAGGGCGATGCCGATGCCGAGGACCTTGTCGAGGTCGACGCGGCCGACGAGGATCTTGCCGTTGATCTGGCCCGTCGCGATCAGGCCGACCGAGTTCAGCCCGAACAGCAGGCTGTAGGTCTGCGGCGACGCCCCGTACAGGTCCTGGAGGACGAACGGCGACGCCGAGATGTAGGCGAACAGCGCGGCGAACGCGAAGCCGCCCGCGAGCGTGTACCCGGCGAAGACGCGGTCCGCGAGCAGGGCGCGCATGGTGCGCAGCGCGGTGCCGACGCCGCCGTCGTGCCGCTGTTGCGGTGCCAGCGTCTCGGGCAGGCACTTCCAGACCAGTGCGGTGAGCGCGAGGCCGATGCCGGTGAGGACGACGAAGACGCCGCGCCAGTCGGTGAAGCGCAGGATCTGGCCGCCGATGAGGGGCGCGACGATCGGGGCGACGCCGGAGATCAGCATGAGGGTGGAGAAGAAGCGGGCCATGGCGATGCCGTCGTAGCGGTCGCGGACGACGGCGCGGGCGATGACGATGCCCGCGGAGCCGGCGAGGCCCTGGAGCAGCCGGAAGGCGATGAGCAGGGTGGCGTCGGGGGCGACGGCGCAGATCGCGGTGGCGGCGACGTACACGAGGAGGCCGATGAGGAGCGGGCGGCGCCGTCCCCACCGGTCGCTCATGGGTCCGACGACGAGCTGGCCGAGCGCCATGCCGGTGAGGCAGGCGGTGAGGGTCAGCTGGGCGGTGGCTGTGGAGGTGTGCAGGGAGCCGGTGACCTCGGGCAGTGCCGGGAGGTACATGTCCATGGACAGCGGGGGCACGGCGGTGAGGCCGCCGAGCACCAGGGTGACCAGGAGTCCGGTGCGGACGGCCGTGCGGGGTGCGGCGGCCGGGGGCTGCGCCGTGCCGGCCGCCGCCGGGGTCGGTGCCTGCACCGCCTGCCGCACCGCTCTGTCCGCCCTGTCCGTCATCCTGGCTCCCTCCCGGCCGTTCGTACGATTACCTATGCTCTCAGCTCGGAGGACTGGTCGAGACCAAACTGAGGTGGGCAGCGATGACAGTGGAACGCGTGCGGTGGGGGATCCTCGCGACGGGCGGTATCGCCGCTTCGTTCACCGCGGATCTGCTCGATCTGCCGGACGCCGAGGTGGTGGCGGTGGGGTCCCGGTCGGACGCGTCGGCCAAGGCGTTCGCGGAGCGGTTCGGCATTCCGCGCGCGTACGGCGACTGGGCCTCGCTCGCCGCGGATCCCGAGGTCGACGTGGTGTACGTGGCGACGCCGCACTCCGCGCACCGGCGGGCCGCCGGGCTCTGTCTGGAGGCGGGCCGTCCGGTGCTGTGCGAGAAGGCGTTCGCGCTGAACGCGCGGGAGGCGCAGGAGCTGGTCTCGCTGGCGCGGTCGCGCGGGCTGTTCCTGATGGAGGCCATGTGGATGTACTGCCATCCGCTGGTGCGGCGGCTGAAGGGGCTCGTCGACGACGGGGCGATCGGTGACGTGCGCACCGTGCAGGCCGACTTCGGGCTCGCCGGGCCGTTCCCGCCCGCGCACCGGCTGCGGGATCCCGCGCAGGGCGGGGGCGCGCTGCTGGATCTCGGGGTGTATCCGGTGTCCTTCGCCCATCTGCTGCTCGGGGAGCCGACGGAGGTCGCCGCGTCGGCGCAGCTGTCCGACGAGGGCGTCGACCTCCAGACCGGGATGCTGCTGTCCTGGGCGAACGGGGCGCGGGGGCTGTTGCACTGCGCCATCAACGCCGGTACGGGCGTGACCGCGTCGGTCACCGGGTCCGCCGGGCGGATCGACGTGCCGGGCGGGTTCTTCCATCCGGAGCGGTTCGTCCTGCACCGCGACGGGCGGGAGCCCGAGGAGTTCACGGGGGTGCCGGAGGACGGGCCGCGGGACTCCCTGCGGCACGAGGCGCTGGAGGTCATGCGGCGGTTGCGGGCCGGGGACACCGAGTCGCCGCTGGTGCCGCTGGAGGGGACCCTGGCCGTGATGCGGACGCTGGACCGGGTGCGGGCGGCGATCGGCGTGCGCTACCCCGGGGAGGTGTGAGGCGTCGGTCACCGGCGCGCGCCGGCCGCGCCCCCGGGTCGCGCCCCGCGGCGGAGGGGCGGTCCGGGGGCGCGCCGGTCAGGCGCGGTGCAGGCCCGGGTTGCCCGGCTCGGTGCGGAAGGAGGCCGCCGTGGTGAGGGGGGCGCCGGGGACCGTCACCGCGGGGACCGTCTTGAAGTCGGCGCGGGCCTCGCTCTCGCCCAGCCGCACGGTGACGTAACCGCGTTGGCCGTTGTAGTGCTTCATGTGCGGGTTGCGGGCGAGGTAGGCGGCCCAGTTGGCCGGCTTCGCGGAGCCGTCCTTGCCGCTGGTGATCGACGTGGTGACGATCTCGGTGCCGACGGTCGCGGAGTCCGGGTCGTCGAAGTCCTGCTTGATGTCCATGCCGTACGAGACGTGCACGTCGCCGGTGAGGACCATCAGGTTCTCGACGCCCGCGGAGCGGGCCCCGCGCAGGAGCCGCTCGCGGGAGGCCGGGTAGCCGTCCCAGGAGTCCATGGAGAGGGTGCCGGTGCCGTCGGGGTTGTTGCGGCGGCCGAAGGTGACCTGCTGCGGGACGACGTTCCACAGCGCCTTCGAGCGGCGCCAGCCGTCGACCAGCCAGCGCTCCTGGGTGAAGCCGGGCAGGGTCTGCGAGGCGGCCTCGGACTCGGGCGTCGGGGCCTTCCAGCCGTCGCCGTTGGCCTGGTCGGTGCGGTACTGGCGGGTGTCCAGGATGTCGAACTGGGCGAGCCGGCCCCACTGGAGGCGACGGTAGAGCCGGGCGTCGGGGCCGTGCGGCAGCTGGGGGCGGCGCAGCGGCTGGTTCTCCCAGTAGGCGCGGTAGGCGGCGGCGCGGCGCAGCAGGAACTCGGCCGGCGGGTCGTCGTTCTCGGAGGTGTCGTCGGCGTAGTTGTTCTCGGTCTCGTGGTCGTCCCAGGTGACGACGAAGGGGTGCGCGGCGTGCGCGGCCACCAGGTCCGGGTCGGACTTGTAGAGGGCGTAGCGCAACCGGTAGTCGTCGAGGGTGACGGTCTCGCGGTCGAAGACGTCGGGCAGCGACCGGTCGGTGTACTTGCGGGCGCCGCCGGCGGAGTCGACGGCGTACTCGTAGAGGTAGTCGCCGAGGTGGAGGACCACGTCGACGTCGTCCTCGGCGAGGTGCTTGTACGCGGTGAAGTAGCCGTCGTGGTAGGCCTGGCAGGAGACGGCGGCGAGGGTGAGCGCCGGGACGTGCCGGGCGTCGGCGGCGGGCGCGGTGCGGGTGCGGCCGGTGCCGCTCACCCAGGATCCGGCGCGGAAGCGGTAGTAGTAGACCCGGCCGGCGTCGAGGTGGGGGACCTCGACGTGGACGGAGTGGTCGAACTCCGGGTGCGCGGTGGCGCTGCCCCGGCGGACGATCCGGCGGAAGCGCGCGTCGTGGGCCAGCTCCCAGCGCACCTCGACGCGGCGGGCGGGCAGTCCGCCGCCGGTCTCGAAGGGGGCCGGGGCGAGCCGGGTCCACAGCAGCACCGAGTCGGGGAGCGGGTCGCCGGAGCCGACGCCGAGCGTGAAGGGGTCGTCGCCGATCCTCGCGCCGTCCAGTTCGGCGGCGGCCGCCGTGCCCGCGGTGGGCAGGTTCGTCGCGAAGGCGAGCGCGGCGGCGGCGCCGGTGACGGTGAGGAAGCGACGGCGGCCCACGTGCTGGGCGGCGGCGCGGAGTGCGGGTGCGTGTGGCATGAAGCCCCTCCCCTGACTGCTGCTGTCGTGTGGTGTCAGGTGCATTGGAGTGTCACGGGACGACCACTGCCTGTCGCGTACACAACAGCCACATGGCGGATCGGTGATCTCCGGATGCCGGGGCGCCCGTACCCTGCGGCGCATGGACGTTTCGCACAACGCACCGGTACCGACGAGGAGCGCCGTGGTCACCGGCGCGGGTTCCGGCATCGGCCGGGCCGTCGCCCTGGAACTGCTGCGCGCCGGCTGGCGCGTGGCCCTGGCGGGCCGCCGCCCCGGACCGCTGGAGGAGACGGCGGGCCTGGCCCCCGGCGCGGAGGCGGTCGCCGTCCGCGCCGACGTCTCCCGCCCCGACGACGTCACGGCGCTGTTCGGCACCGTGCGCGACCGGTTCGGGCGGCTCGATCTGCTGTTCAACAACGCGGGGACGTTCGGGCCCGGCGGTGTGCCGGTCGAGGAGCTGTCCTACGAGGACTGGCGGCAGGTCGTCGACGTCAACCTGGGCGGGGCGTTCCTGTGCGCGCAGGCCGCGTTCCGGCTGATGAAGGAGCAGGAGCCGCAGGGCGGGCGGATCATCAACAACGGCTCGATCTCCGCGCACACGCCCCGGCCGCACTCGCTCGCGTACACCGCGACCAAGCACGCCGTGACGGGGCTGACCAAGTCGCTCTCCCTCGACGGGCGGCCCTACCGGATCGCGTGCGGGCAGATCGACATCGGCAACGCGGCCACCGACATGACCGAGCGCATGCGCAGCGGGATCCTCCAGGCGAACGGGGAGCTGGCCGTCGAGCCGGTCATGGACGCGGGCGATGTGGCGCGGACCGTGCGGCACATGGCCGAGCTGCCGCTGGAGGCCAATGTGCAGTTCGCGACGGTGCTCGCCACGAACATGCCGTACGTGGGCCGGGGATGACCGGCCGGCCGGGGGGGTTCGGGGGGCTGGGCCAGAATGGGGGGATGACAACCCCGCTGCGCTACACGGCCTTCGCCACCACCCCCGCCGGGGGCAACCCGGCCGGGATCGTCCTCGACGCCTCCGGGCTGGACGACGACGGCATGCTGAGGATCGCCGCCGACCTGGGCTACAGCGAGTCGGCGTTCGTGACCCCGGCGCCCGCCCCGGCCGGCGACCGCGCCTACCACGTGCGCTACTTCAGCCCCAAGGCCGAGGTCCCCTTCTGCGGCCACGCCACCGTGGCGACGGCGGTGGCCCTCGCGGAGCGGCACGGCACGGGCGACTTCCTGTTCCACACCCGGGCCGGCGAGGTCCCGGTCACCGTCGAGGGCGCCCCCGGCACCCCGCTGCGCGCGACCCTGACCAGCGTCGCCCCGCACGTCGAGGACGTCCGGGCGCAGGACGTCACCGAGGCGCTGGCGGCGCTGGACTGGCCCGCGGCCGACCTCGACCCGGCGTTCCCGCCGCGGATCGCCTACGCGGGCGCCCGCCACCTCGTGCTCGCCGCGGGCAGCCGGGAGCGCCTGGCCGACCTGGACTACGACATGGACCGGCTGACCGCGCTGATGCACCGCCTGGACCTGGCCACCGTCCAACTCGTGTGGCGCGAGAGCGCGTCCGTCTTCCACGTCCGCGACCCGTTCCCGGTGGGCGGGGTCGTGGAGGACCCGGCGACGGGTGCGGCGGCCGCGGCGTTCGGCGCGTACCTGCGCACGCTCGGCTTCGTCCCGGAGGCGTCCGTGCTCACCCTGCACCAGGGCGCCGACATGGGCCGCCCCGGCGAGCTGACGGTGACGCTGGTCGCCGGCGACGCGCGGGTGCGGGTGAGCGGCACGGCGGTGCCGATCGCCTAGGACCCGGCGGGGCGGTCAGCCCTGGCCGGTCTCGAAGTGGGCGACCTTGCCGTCCTCCACCCGGAAGCTCCAGCGGGTGCGCATCTCGCCCCAGGTGTCGTTGCGGTAGCGGGCGACGAGGCCGCGGCCCCGGGCCGTCTCCTTCTCGACCTCCAGATGGCCGTGCGAGTCGAAGATCTCGCGGTCGGTCCACTCGTCGAGGTCCCGGGCGCTGCCGTCGTCCGCCATGGTGGCGCCGGGGGCGAGGACGGCCCGGAAGGCGTCCTTGTCGTGGGCGTTCAGGGCCGCCACGAAGGCGCGGACCGCCGGGTCGCTGAGTTTCGCGGTCTGGATGGGCATGCGGTCAGCGTCGCACCGGGCGGTGGGGGCCGCCACCCGAACGGGCCCGGCCACCGGGTGCCCGGCGCGCCCGGGGCGGACGGTGGAACCATGATGACGACCTGCATACGCTCCCGGCGTTCCGGCCCCGACCGCACCGGCCTCGGACTGCTCGCGCTGCGCGCGGGCACCGGCGGGGTGCTGCTCGCGCACGGAGCGCAGAAACTGCTCGGCTGGTTCGGCGGCGGCGGGGTCTCCGGCACGACCGCGGCCATGGACTCCATGGGGTTCGCCCCGGCCCGGGCCAGCGCGCTGGCCGCCGGGCTCGGCGAGGTGGGCGGCGGCGCGCTGCTCGCGCTGGGCCTGGCGACGCCGGTGGGCGGCGCCGCCGCGGCCGGGACCATGGTGGCGGCCTCCGCGGTGCACGCCCCGAACGGCTTCTTCGCGATGAACGGCGGCTACGAGTACGCGGCGTTCCTCGGGTTCGTCGCCGCGGGTCTCGCGGTGACCGGGCCCGGCCGCTACTCCCTGGACCACGCGCTGGGCCACGCCCTGGACCGGCACTGGATGGTGCCCGCCGCGCTCGTCGGGGCCGGGGCGGCGGCGCTCGCGGTGGTCGGCTCGCGCAACAAGCGGGCCGAGGAACCGCAGGCGTAGTCCTCGCGCCCGCCCGGCGCTCGTACACTCGGCGCCCATGACGACGAGCGACACCGGTCCGCGGGCCGACGATCCCGACGCCGCCCTGTGGAGCACCGTGGACCGGCTCCGCGGCTGGCTCGACGACAGCGACCGGCAGCCGCCCCGGGAGGCGCTGCTGCTGCGGGTGCTGAAGCTGTCGGAGGAGGTCGGCGAGGTCGCCGAGGCGGTGATCGGGGCCGTCGGCCAGAACCCGCGCAAGGGCGTCAGCCACACCTGGCAGGACGTCGAGTCGGAGCTGTGCGACGTGATCGTCACGGCGCTGGTGGCGCTCGGCACGCTCACCCCGGACGCGCGGGCCGCCCTCGGCGCCCATGTGGCCGGGCTGGCGGACCGCGCCTTCGGCACGGACTGATCCGCCGGGCCCGGCGCCCGCGGCCCGACGCGCTCGCGGGCGCCCGCAGGTGAACAGCTACCATCGCCGCCATGACAGACAGGCACCGAATCTCCGAACTCCCCCGCCTGGGCGTGGCGATCGTCACCATGGGCAACCGTCCCAAGGACGTGGACGCGCTGCTGGATTCGGTGGCCGTGCAGGACGCGCCGCCCGCCCGCGTCGTGCTGATCGGCAACGGCACGGTGCTGCCCGCGTACACCGGATACCCCTTCGAGGTCACGACGGTCGAGCTGGACGACAACCTCGGCTGCCCGGGCGGCCGCAACGTCGCGCTGGCCCGCCTGCGCGCGTTCGGCGACGTGGACGTGGCGGTCGAACTGGACGACGACGGACTGCTCGTCGCCGCCGACGTCTTCTCCACCCTCCAGCGGCTGTACGCGGCCGACGACCGGCTCGGCGTCGTGGGGTTCCGCATCGCGGACGAGCTCGGCGAGACGCAGCGCCGCCATGTGCCGCGGCTGCGCGCCAAGGACCCGATGCGGCGCGGGCTCGTGACCGCGTTCCTGGGCGGCGGGCACGCCTTCTCGATGGACATGCTCGCCGAGACGGGCGACTGGCCCGCCGACTTCTTCTTCACGCACGAGGAGACGGACCTGGCCTGGCGGGCGCTGGACGCGGGCTGGAAGGTCCTCTACGAGCCGTCGCTGCTGCTCCAGCACCCGAAGACGTCCCCGGCGCGGCACGCGGTCTACCACCGGATGACCGCCCGCAACCGGGTGTGGCTGGCCCGGCGCCGCCTGCCGCTCCCGCTGATCCCCGTATACCTGGGCGTCTGGACGGCGATCACCCTGCTGCGCACCCGCTCGCTGGGCGGTCTGCGCGCGTGGGCGGCCGGTTTCGTGGAGGGCGTGCGCACGTCGGCAGGTGAGCGGCGGCCGATGCGGTGGAGCACGGTGTGGCGGATGACGCGGCTCGGGCGCCCGCCGCTGATCTGACCGCGGTGGCCCCGGCCGCCCCCGGGGACGGCCGGGGCGGCCGGGGCCGGTGTGGATCAGCCCTGCCGGGTGCGGCGCCTGCGGGTGGCGAACACGGTGCCCGCGCCCGCGGCGACGACCAGCGCGGCAGCCGCGGCGAGCGGGCCGGCGGGGACGTCGGCGCCGGTGGCGGCGAGGGAGCCGCCGGTGGTCGAGCCGGTCGTGCCGGTCCCGCCCGTGGTGGTGGAGCCGGTCGTGCCGGTGCCGCCCGAAGTGCCGCCGGACGTACCGCCGTCGGAGCCGCCCGAGCCGACCGGGAGGGTCGCGTCCGCGTCGAGGGAGACGGCGGCCGTGACCGGGTCGAGCGCGGCGCCCGCCTGGTAGAACCCGCCGAACGCCTTGGCGCCCGCGGCGGTGAGGGTGGCCGCGGCGCCGTCCAGCTCGACGACGTCGTCCTTGGCGGTCAGGGCGCCGGCGCCGACCTTGAGCGTGGCCACCGTCAGGTTGTCGTACGTGGTGACCCTGCCGCTCTCGCGGTCCTTGCTGGAGACGTCGGCGACGAGCTTCCCGCCGGTGCCCCTGGCCGTCACGCGCAGGTCGCTGAACCGCAGGTCGAGGGAGTAGGCGCCGCCCTCCTCGTGGCCGAGGAAGCGGACCCCGCCCGCGAACTTCGCGTCGAGGGACTTGGCGTCGGCGTCGTAGACGCCGCTCGCGTCGCCGAACCGGTAGACCGAGCCGTTCCTGGCGGCGCCGCCGCTCAGTTCGACCTTGCCCTTCGCGACGGGGCCGGTGATGTACGAACGGAAGGACTCCTTGACGCCCCAGTCCAGATTGCCGTCGGCGATCTCGCCGGAGGCCGCGGCGGGCCTGGTCGGGGCGGTCGTCGACGGGGCGGGGGCGGTCGTCGACGGCGCCGGGGTGGTGGTCGCCGTGGCCGTGGGGGTCGGCTGGGGCGTCCTGGTCGGGGTCGGCGAGGCGGTGGGCGCCGAGCCGGCCGTGACGGTCAGCGTCGCCGCGTCGAGCGCGGTGCCCTCCTTGTACATGCCGTTGAAGGCGGCCGCGCCCTTGGCGGTCAGCGTCGCGGGGATGTCCTTGAAGGTCATCGCGCCGCCGGCGCCCTGGCCGGGCCGGACCCCGGAGAGGTCGAGGGTGGCGAACTCGATGTCGTTCTGGACGGTGCCGTTGAGGGAGACGTCGGCGTCGATGTGGCCGGTGGTGCCGGACGTCACCACCTTCACGTCGCTGACCCGGATGTCGAAGCCGTGCGCCTTGGAGGAGAAGCGGACGGCGCCCTTGAAGGAGGTGTCGGTGCCGTGCGTGGCGGTGTCGTAGGTGCCGGTGCCGCCGGTGAAGGTGAACGGGCCGTTGCCCGCGGCCTGCGTGGCGCCGTCGGTCGCGGCGATCGACCCCGCGGCGGCACCGGTCACGTACGAGCGGAAGGACTGCTTGATGCCCCAGTCGAGGGTGCCGTTCTTCAACTCGATGCCGGCCGGGGCCCCGTCGGCCGCCGCGGCGGGCAGGACGAGCGCGCCGGCTCCGAGCGCGACGACGGTGGCCGTGGCGGCGGCGAGGGCCATCGGGTGTCTGGCGATGCGTGCCATGGGGGTGGTTCCTCCTTGGGTGGATCCTGGTTCAGGTGGGCTGCCGGGGGGGGGTGGACAGCCGCTGCGGAGTGGGGAGTTCGGGGCCGCGGGGGCGGCCGGGTCAGGAGTCCTCGGGGGTGCGGCGGCGCCGGCGGACCAGCAGGCCGGCCGCGGCGGCCAGGGCGATCACGCCGGCGGCGGTGATCTCGGCGACCGCTCCCCCGGACAGGCCGCTGTCCGTCGCGGCGGCGGCCGGAGCGGCGGACCGGGGCGCCGTCGCCCCGGGGGCTGGGGCCGGTGACGCCGAGCTGCCGAGGTCGGGCAGGGCCGGCAGGCGTACGTTCGCGTCGAGGGCGACGGCCAGCGAGACGGGGTCCATGGCGGTGCCCGCGCGGTACATCCCGCCGAACGCCTTCGCCCCGGCGGCGGTGAGCACGGCCGGCGCCTCGCGCACCTGCACGAGCCCGTCGTCGGCCTTGAGGTCACCGGCCTCGAACGTCACGAGCGCGGTGTTCCTCGTGGTGCCGCCGGCGCCGCCCGTGTCGGCGCGCAGGGTGCCCCTGCCGTCCGTCACGGAGATCCTGACGCGGGCGAGTCGCAGGTCGAGGCCGTGTTCGCCGGTGAAGCGGACGGAGCCGTCGAAGGCGGCCCGCAGGGTCCGCTTCTTCTTGTCGTACGTGCCGTCCCCCTGGGGGAAGCGGAACAGCGCGCCGCCGTCCTGGGCGCCGTCGCCGAGGGTCCATCCGCCCTGGGCGATGTCCCCGGTGACGTATTCGCGGAAGGTGCGCCGCACGCCCCAGTCGACCGCTCCGTCGCGGATCCTCCCGGCGTCCCGCGCGGCCTTCGCCGCCTTCTTCTCCTTCGCGCCCTTCGGCGCGGCCTTCTTCGTGGCCGTGGCGGAGGGTTCGGCCTTCCGCGGCGCGACGTCGGCGGACAGGCTCACCGGGTCGAGCGCGGTGCCCGCCGTGTAGTAGCCGGCGAAGGACCGGGCGCCCTGCGACGTCAGCGTGGCGGGCAGGTTGTTGAGCGTGACGGCCGTGCCGTCGCCCCTCATGTCGATCCCGCCGAGGGAGAGGGAGGCGAAGGGCACCTGGCGGGACGACGTGACCGCCCCGGTGCCCTTCGCCCTGCTCACGACATCGACGTACAGCGTCCCGGCGCCGCCCGCGATGCGGACGGTCGGGCTGCTGAGCGTCATGTCGAGTTCGTGGGTTCCGTCGGACTTCTTGTGGCCGACGAAGTGCACGCCGCCGGAGAACGAGGAGGTGAAGGCGCCGGTCGATCCGTCGTACGAGCCGCGCGCCGAGTGGAAGCGGAACTGGCTGGCGCCGACCGTGGCGGCGCCGCCCGTCAGCGAGTACGTGCCCTGGGCGATGGGCCCGGTGATGTAGCTCTGGAAGGACGACTTCACGCCCCAGTCGAGCCGGCCGCCCTGCACGGTACGGGCGGCGGCGTGCGCGCCGGCGACCGGCAGCAGGGCGCCGAGGAGCGCGGTGAACAGGGTGACGGCGAGGACGCGGACACGTATCCGGGCGCGTCGGGGCATGGCTCTTCCTCCGGGTGACGTCACCAGACCCTGGCGACTTAGGTAAGGCTAACCTAAACTATGCTCGCTCTCGTCAACAGCCCCTCCCACCACGACAGGACGGTGTCCGCGTGTCCACGCACGGCGCCCTCGCGCACTCCCCCCGACGGACGGGGGTGCTGATCTGCGTACTGCTCCTGGCCCTCGCGCTGCTCGCCACCGCCTGCTCGGGCACCACCACCGGGGCCGCCGCACCGCGCGCCACCGCCGGGGCGGCGGCCCCGAACCGCGTCGAGCCGCTGAGCCCGGCGCCCACCCCCGCACTGCCCGCCACGGTCACCTCGGCCGACGGCGAGCGGGTCACCGTCCGCGCGGCCGACCGGATCGTGCCGCTCTCCGGCAGCCTCAGCGAGCTGGTGTTCACGCTCGGACTCGGCGCACACGTGGTCGCGCGCGACATCACCGCCACGTTCGCGCAGGCCGCGAAGTTGCCGGTGGTCACCCGCAACCACGACGTGTCCGCGGAGAGCGTGCTCTCCCTGCGGCCGGACCTGGTCCTCGCGGAGGCCACGACCGGCCCCGCCGAGGCGATGCGGCAGATCCGGGACGCGGGCGTCCCCGTCGTCGTGATCGCCCCGGCGACCGGCCTCGCCGACGTCGGCACCCGGATCCGGGCCGTCGCGGACACCCTCGGCGTCCCGGCGGCCGGCACGGAGCTGACCCGGCGCTCCGAGGACCGGATCGCCGCCGTGCGCAGGACGATCCCCGAGCCGAAGAGCGGCCGGGACCGGCCCCGGGTGGCCTTCCTCTACCTGCGCGGCTCGGCCTCCGTCTACCTCCTCGGCGGCAAAGAGTCCGGCGCCACCTCGCTGCTCGAAGCGGCGGGCGCCGTCGACGCGGGCGCCGCATCGGGCCTGCGCAAGGACTTCACCGCGATCACCAGCGAGGCGCTGGCGAAGGCGGCGCCGGACGCGATCCTCGTCATGAGCAAGGGACTCGACTCGGTCGGCGGCGTCGACGGCATGGTGAAGATCCCCGGCGTCGCCGAGACCCCGGCGGGCGTGGACCGCAGGGTCGTCTCCGTCGAGGACGGCGTGCTCCTCAACTACGGCCCCCGCACCGACCAGGTGCTGCGCTCCATCGTGCGGCAGCTCTACGGAACGGGCGGTGCCTGAGATGACGGCGACCGCCACCCCGCGCACGGCCGGCCGGGAGGCGCCCGCCGATGCGCCGGCCGCCCGGCGCGGCACCGCCTGGCTGCTGACGGCCGGACTCGCCCTGGCCCTGCTGCTGCTCGCCCTGGTCTCGGCGGGGATCGGCGCCTACCACATCGCGCCCGGCGACATCCTGGCCTCCGTCCAGCACCGGACCGGCCTCGGCGGGCACGCGCTCGACCGGGTCGGCGAGTCGGTGCTGTGGAACGTGCGCCTGCCGCGCGTGGTGCTCGCCCTCCTCGTCGGCGCCTCGCTCGGCTGCGCGGGCGCCCTGATGCAGGGCGTGTTCGGCAATCCGCTCGCCGAGCCCGGCGTCATCGGCATCTCGTCGGGCGCGGCCGTCGGCGCCGTCGGCTGCATCGCGCTCGGCCTGAACTTCCTCGGTACGTGGACCATCACGGTCTGCGCGTTCGTGTCGGGCCTCGCGACGGTGCTCGTCGTCTACGTCATGTCCCGCTCGGGCGGCCGCACGGAGATCGTCACGCTGATCCTGACCGGCATCGCCGTGAACGCCTTCGCGGGCGCGCTGATCGGCCTGTTCCTGTCCTACGCGGACACGGCCGCCGTCAACCAGATCACGTTCTGGCAGCTCGGCTCGCTGGCGCAGGCGACCTGGCCGAAGGTGCTGGCCGTGCTGCCCTGCGCGGCGGCCGGCCTGCTCGTCGCGCCGTTCTTCTCCCGGCGGCTGGACCTGCTCTCCCTCGGCGAACGCCCCGCGCGCCACCTGGGCGTGGACGTGGAGAAGCTGCGCGTCACGCTGATCCTCGTCATCGCCCTGCTCACCGCGGCGGCCGTCGCGGTGTCCGGCGTCATCGGCTTCGTCGGCCTGGTCGTCCCGCACCTGCTGCGGATGCTGGCCGGTCCCGGGCACCGCTTCCTGGTGCCGGGCAGCGCGCTCGGCGGCGCGGTCGTGCTGGTGGCGGCCGATCTCGCCGCGCGCACGGTGGCGGCGCCCGCCGAACTCCCCATCGGGGTGCTCACGGCCCTGACCGGCAGCCCGTTCTTCTTCTGGCTGCTGCGCCGCACCCGCCGCAGGCAAGGAGGCTGGGCATGAGGAGATGGACCCGCTCACGGACGCTCCCCGGGCGGTTCGCGCCGGGCGACACGGTCGCCGAGGCCCGCGCCCTGCGCGTGGAGCTGGGCGGCCGGGCCGTCCTGTCGGGCGTGGACCTGACGGTGCGGGCGGGCGAGGTGCTGGCCCTGGTCGGGCCCAACGGCGCCGGGAAGTCGACCCTGTTGGCGGCGCTGGCCGCCGACCTGCCCGCGGTCTCCGGCGGGCTGCTGGTCCACGGCCGGCCGGCCGCCGCCTGGTCGGCGCCCGAACTGGCGCTGCGCCGGGCCCTGTTGCCCCAGTCGGCGACGCTGTCCTTCCCGTTCCCGGTGGCGGACGTGGTGCGGATGGGGCGCGCCCCCTGGGCGGGCACGGCGCGCGAGGACGAGGACGACGCGGTGATCGCGGCGGCGCTGGCGGCGACGGAGACGACGGCCTTCACCGCCCGCCCCTTCGCCGCGCTGTCCGGCGGCGAGCGCGCCCGGGTCGCCCTGGCCCGGGTCCTCGCCCAGTCCGCCCAGCTGCTGCTCCTGGACGAGCCGACGGCCGCCCTGGACCTGCGCCACCAGGAACTGGTCCTGCGCGTCTGCCGGGAGCGGGCCGCCGCCGGTGACGCGGTGGTCGTGGTCCTGCACGACCTGGGCCTGGCCGCCGCGCACGCGGACCGGGTGGCGGTGCTGCACGCGGGGCGCATCACGGCCTGCGGGCCGCCGGAGGACGTCCTGGTGGACGCCCTGCTCAGCGAGGTCTACCGGCACCCGGTGGAGGTGCTGGCGCATCCGCGGACGGGAACACCGCTGGTGGTGCCGGTCCGGCCGCACCGGAACGCCGGGCCGGGCGGGGAGGCCGGACAGGACGGGCAGGACGGGGAGGCCGGACAGGACGGGCAGGACGGGGAGGACGGGGAGGACGGGGATATCGGAGCCGTATAGCCCGCGGCGGGACGCTCGTGCTCATGACCGACACCATGACCTGGGCCCCGACGGAGATCACTCCCGAGCGAGGGCCGCTGCCCGACCACCTGACCGCGAGCCTCGACGAGGCACTGCTGCGCAACGGCGCCGTGGTGTTCCGCGGCTTCGACATCACGCCCGCCGCCCTGGACGGCGTGCTCGACCGCGTCCTGCGCAACCGGCTCGCCTACGTGCACGGCAACTCCCCCCGCAGCCATGTGGGCGACCGGATCTACACGTCGACGGAGTACCCGGCCGGGCAGACGATCTCGATGCACAACGAGCTGTCGTACTCGGCGCGTTGGCCCTCCCGGCTCGCCTTCTACTGCCAGACGGCGCCGGGGTCGGGGGGCGCCACCCCGGTCGTGCGGGGCGATGCGTGGCTGGCGGCGCTCTCGCCGCGGCTGCGGGCCGCCTTCGCGGGCGGGGTGCGCTACACCCAGAACCTGCACGACGGGCACGGCTTCGGCAAGAGCTGGCAGGACACCTTCGAGGTGTCCGAGCGGGCGGCGGCGGAGGCGCACCTGGCGACGCTGTCCGGGACGACGTGGGAGTGGAAGCGCGACGGCGGCCTGCGGATCTCGCAGATACGCCCGGCCACCGTCACCCATCCCGTCACGGGCACCGAGGTCTGGTTCAACCAGGCCGACCAGTGGCACCACGCGGCGCTCGGCGACGAGACCGCCGCCGCGCTGGCCCGGATCATGCCGGAGCAGGACCTGCCGCAGCACGTCACCTTCGCGGACGGCAGGCCGATCGACCCCGCGTACGTCCTGGAGATCCGGGACCGGGGCCTGGAGACCGCCGTGGACGTCGACTGGCGGGCCGGCGACCTGCTGGTCGTCGACAACGTGCTGGTGGCCCACGGGCGCCGGCCGTACGCGGGGGCGCGCCGTGTCCTGGTGGCGATGTCCGACTGAATTCCCCCTCCCCCGGCCCCACAAAGCCCGGCTCCACGATCGTGGAGCCGGGCTTTGTGGGTGGCGCCGCTCAGTTGTTGTTCGCGTTCGCGTTGTTGTTCACGTTCGCGTTGTTGTTGTTCGCGTTGTTGTTCAGGTTGTTGTTCATTCGGCCTCCTCTCGGGGTGTTCGACAAGACCTTGGAGCCCATTCCTACATTCCAGCCATATCCGTTTCCGTATAGGGCACTTATAGCGTCCGGACCAACGGTTGAAGGAGGTACTTCAAAGAGGAGTGGCTATGGAGAGAACGGCTGCGGGCAGCATCCTCGATACCGTCGGGGGCACGCCCCTGGTGGAATTGCCCCGGCTTCTGCCGGGCTTCGACGGGAGGGTGTTCGCCAAGATCGAAGGCTTCAATCCGGGCGGCAGCATCAAGGACCGGACCGCGGCGAGCATGGTCCTCGACCGGATCCGCAGCGGCGAGATCGACCCGGCCCGCTCGGTCGTGGTCGAATCGAGTTCGGGCAATCTCGCCGTGGGGATCGCCCAATTGTGCCGGTATCACGGCGTCCGTTTCATCTGCGTGGTGGACGCGAAGACCCCCCGGCAGAATCTCGCGATCCTGCGGGCGTTCGGGGCCGAGATCGAGGAGGTGACCGAGCCGGATCCGCGGACCGGCGAATATCTCGGGCGCCGGCTGGAGCGGGTCCGCCAGCTCGTGGCGACCATCCCGCACGCCTTCTGGCCGAACCAGTACGGGAATCCGCTCAATCCGGCGGCGCACCGGCGCACCATGCGCGAGATCGCCGAGGCGCTGGACGGCAAGGTGGACTACCTGTTCTGCGCGACCAGCACCACCGGCACCCTCCAGGGCTGCGCCCAGTACGCCCGGGCCCACGGCCTGATGACGACCATGGTCGCGGTCGACGCCGTCGGCAGTGTGCTCTTCGGCGAGGCCGGCGGGGTCCGGCGGCTGATCCCCGGGCACGGCGCGTCGGTCAGGCCCGACCTGTTCGACGCGTCGGCGGCCGACCGGGTGGTCCACGTGACCGATCTGGACTGCGTCGTGGGCTGCCGCCGGCTGGTCGGCGAGGAGGCGGTGCTCGCGGGCGGTTCGTCCGGCGCCGTGGTGTCGGCGCTGCACCAGCTGCGCGGGGAGATCCCGGCCGGCTCGCACTGCGTGCTGATCTTCCCGGACCGGGGGGACCGCTATCTCGACACCATCTACGACGACGTGTGGGTCGGCGAGCGGTTCGGCGAGGTCTCGCAGCTCTGGAAGCCGGAGGCGCCCGTGGCGGCGCCGTAGCCGCGGGGCCCGGAACGTACCGATGTGTCATGTCCGGCCCCCGCGACGGGGTGTCGGCATCCGGCCCGGGTGAGCACCGCGGGCCCTTTTGCCTTCCACCGCCGCGGGGCCGGTCGGGCCGTGGCCCGACGGCCCGACGGCCCGAATATGGAGTGGGTATGGCGGCCGTCGCCAGCATCGGAAGGCTGATATGGATCCTTGACTGGGAGAGGCCGAGATGACCCCGAGAGATTCCGTGATGGCGCCGCCCGAGGACGATGTGCGCGCGCGACTGCTGCGTCAGCGGCTGGCCGGAGGGGGGCGGCGGGCGCGGGCGGTCATCCGGCCCGCCGACCGGTCCGGCCCGCTGCCGTTGTCGTTCGGACAGGAGCAGATGTGGTTCCTCAGCCGGCTCGACCCGGGGAGCACCGAGTACCTGGTCCCGGTCTCGCTCCGGCTGCGCGGGGCGCTCGACGCGGACGTGTTCGGGCGGGCCTGGGACGCGCTGGTCGAGCGGCACGAGATCCTGCGGACCCGGCACGTGCTGGACGGCGCGGAGCCCGAGCAGCTCGTCGACCCGCCGCGCGCGGGCACCCTCGCGGTGGCCGAGGCGGACGAGGAGGGTGCCCGCGCCGCGGTGCGGCAGGCCTGCGCCCGCCCCTTCGACCTGGCGCGCGACTGGCCGACCCGGGCTCTGCTGGTCCGGATCGCGGCCGATGACCACGTCCTGCTGCTGCTGTCCCACCACATCGCCTGCGACGCCTGGTCGACCGGCATCCTGATGTCCGAACTGGCCGAGATCTACGCGGCGTTCGCCGCCGGGCAGCCGCTGCCGCTGGCCGCTCCCGCGGTGCAGTACGCCGACTTCGCGGCCTGGCAGCGCGAGCAGGCCGCCGGTGACCGGTTCGCGCGGCAGCTCGCGTACTGGAAGGCGCGGCTGACCGGCACGCAGCCGCTGGAGCTGCCCTTCGACCGGCCGCGTCCCGCGGTGCGCGGCCACGAGGGGGCCGAGGTCGGCCTGGTCTTCCCGGCCGGGCTCGCCGAGCGGGTCAGGGCCGTCGCCGACGCGCAGGACACCACGGTCTTCACCGTGCTGCTCGCCGCCTACCAGCTGCTGCTCGGCCGGTACGCGGGCCGCCGGGAGGTGGCGGTCGGCACCGTCGTCTCCGGGCGCACCCGGCCGGAGTTGCAGGGCATGGTCGGCTACGGCGTCAACACGCTCGTGATGAAGGGCGAGTGGGCCGCCGACGACTCGTTCGCCGCGCTCGTCGCCCGGGCCCGGACGACCGGACTTGACGCGTTCGACAACCAGGCGGTGCCGTTCGCCAGGGTGGTCGCCGAGGTCGAGCCGGAGCGCGATCTGTCGCGTACGCCGCTCTACCAGGCGGTGTTCACCCTGCACGAGGCCGGCGGCGCGGATCCCGGGCTGCCCGGGATCACGGCCGAGCCGTTCCTCGCCGACGGCGGCACGGCGCGCTGCGACCTCGAACTCCAGGTGCGGGACGCGCGCGAGGACGGTTTCGCGGGGCGGCTGATCTACGCCACCGACCTGTTCGACCGCGGGACGGTGGAGGCGATGGGCCGTCACCTCGTGCGGCTCCTGGACCGGCTCACCGCGGACCCCGGCCGGCCGCTGTCCGCCGTGCCGCTCCTCGACGACGCCGAGCGGGACCGGTTCCTCGCCGCGGGCCGGGGCGCGGCCGCCGCGCCGTACCGCTCCGCCCTCGAACGCTTCACCGAGCAGGTCGCGGCCACCCCAAAAGCCCCCGCCGTCACCGGTGCGGGCACCGCCACCTTCCAGGAGCTCGACGACCGTGCCGGGCTCGTCGCCGGGCGGCTGGCGCGCGCCGGGGTGGGCGTGGAGTCGGTCGTCGGCGTGCTGCTGGATCGGGGGCCGGATCTGCTCGCCGCCTTCCTGGGCACCTGGCGGGCCGGTGGCGCCTACCTGCCGCTGGATCCGGACTTCCCGGCGGAGCGGTGGGCGGCGCTGCTCGCCGACGCCGGGGCGCGGGTCGCCGTCACCGACCGGGCCCGCGCGGCCCGGCTGGCCGAGGTCTTCTCCGGCACCGTCGTGGTGGTGGACGAGGCCGACCCGCGGGACGCCGACGGCCCCGGTCCGCGGGTGCTGCCCGCGCCGGACGCGCTGGCGTACGTCATCCACACCTCCGGTTCGACGGGCCGCCCCAAGGGGGTGCAGATCTCGCACGCCTCGCTGGCCGTCCACCTCGACTGGGTGCGGGCCGCGTACGTCGGCGGGCCCGCGGGCGCGGGCGCCCCGCTGTTCTCCACCGTCTCCTCCGACGTCGTCGTCCCGGTGCTGTTCGGGCCGCTGCTCGCGGGGCGGCCGGTGCACATGCTGCCGCAGGACCTGGACCTCGCCGATCTCGGCGCGCTGCTGAGCGGGGGCGCCCCCTACGCGTTCGTGAAGCTCACCCCGGGCCACCTCGAACTGCTGGGCCACCAGCTGGCCGACGCCGACATCGCGGGCCTGGCGCACACCGTCGTCACGGGAGGCGACGCGCTGCTCGGGCCGACCGCCGAGCGCTGGGGCGCCCTCCTCGGCGCGGGGCGGCTGATCAACGAATACGGCCCCACCGAGATCACCGTGGGCAACTCCACGCACGCGGTGAGCGGCCCGCAGCGCGAGGTCGTGCCGATCGGGCGGCCCATCCCCGGCACCACCATGTACGTCCTGGACGAGACCCTCTCGCCGGTGCCGCCCGGTGTCGTCGGCGAGGTCTGCGTCGGCGGCGCCGGGGTGGCCCGCGGCTATGCGGGCCGGCCCGGGGCGACCGCCGGCGTCTTCCTGCCCGACCCGTACGGCCCGCCCGGCTCCCGGCTGTACCGCACCGGCGACCTGGGCCGGGTCCTGGCGGACGGCACCGTCGAGTTCGCGGGGCGCGTCGACCGCCAGCTCAAGATCCGCGGCTACCGGGTCGAGCCCGCCGAGGTCGAGGCCGCGCTCGCCGCGCATCCCGCGGTCACCGAGGCGCGGGTGCTGGCCGTGGACGGCCGGCTCGCCGCGTACTACGTGGGCGCGGAGGGGGAGCTGGAGCCCGGTGCGGCGCGCGCCTGGCTGGCGCTGTCGCTGCCCGCGTACATGATCCCCGGCACGTTCCAGGCGCTGGAGCGGATCCCGCTCACCGCGAACGGCAAGCTGGACGTCGCGGCGCTGCCCGCTCCCGGCCTGGACGAGGGCACGGCCAGGACGGCGCCGCGCACCCCGCTGGAGGAGCGGATCGCCGCGGTGTGGACGCGGGTGCTGGAGGCCGGCGAGGTCGGTGTCCACGACAGCTTCTTCGACCTCGGCGGCGACTCGATCCGGGCGGTCGCGCTGGTCGGCGCGCTGCGCACGGCGGGCTTCGACGTCTCGGTCCGCGACGTGTTCGCCCATCACACGGTCGCCGAGCTGTGCGCACTGCTGTCGCAGCGGCCGGAGTTGACGGGGTCGGACGAGGGGGTCGCGCCGTTCGCGCTGATCTCGGACGAGGACCGGGAGCGGCTGCCGGCGGGCGCCGCCGACGCGTATCCGCTGTCGCAGAACCAGATCGGCATGCTCGTCGAGATGCTCGCGGACGACCAGAACAGTTATCACAACGTCACCTCGTTCCGGATCAAGGACCCCAAGCCGTTCTCGCTGTCCGCGTGGCGCGAGGCGGCCCGGATCGCGGTGGCGCGGCACGAGATCCTGCGCACCTCGCTGCATCTGTCCGGGTTCTCGGTCCCGATGCAGGTCGTGCACGCGCAGGCGGTGATGCCGGTGGACATGGAGGTGCTCTCGGCGGACGGCCCGCCGGCGGAGGAGGACGTCCAGCGGGCGCTGGCCGCGTTCGCCGCCCGCGACCGCGCCCACCTCTTCGACCTCGACACCCCGGCCCTGATGAGGGTGTTCGCCCACGTCACGGACGACGGCGGGTACTGGCTGTCGATCACCGAGTGCCACCCGATCCTCGAAGGGTGGGGCCACCACACCCTGATCATGGAGCTGCTCGACCTCTACGACCGGCTGCGGGACGGCCGGGCGCCCGCGCCGTTCGAGCGGCCCGCCGTGCGGTTCGCGGACTTCATCGCCGCCGAACTCGCCTCGGTCGCCTCGGACGAGGACCGCGCGTACTGGAAGGGCGTCACCGGCGCCCACGCGCCGATGCGGGTGCCCGCGGGCTGGGGCGATCCGGCGCTGCCGGCCGGCTCGCGCTATCTGGTGCGCCGCACCCCCTGGTCCCACCTGGAGGCGGGGCTGCGCCGGCTCGCCTCGGCGGCCGACGCGTCGCTGAAGAGCGTCATGGTCGCCGCGTACACGAAGGTGATGAGCCAGCTCACCGACGAGGCCGCCTTCCACACCGGTCTGATCTGCGACGCGCGCCCGGAGGCGGTCGGCGCCGACCGGGTCTACGGCATGTACCTGAACACGCTGCCGTTCCCGGTCGAGCGGTCCGCGGGGACCTGGCGCGACCTGGTCCGGCGCACCTTCGAGCGGGAGGTGGAGCTGTGGCCGCACCGCCGCTTCCCGCTCGCGGAGATCCAGCGGGACGTGCCGGGGCGCCAGCGCCTGGTCAACGTGTACTTCAACTACCAGGACTTCCGGCAGGTCGACACCGATCTGGTCGGGATGGCCGGGACCGACGACAGTCCGACCGAGTTCCCGCTGACGGTCTCCTCCCGGGTGGGCCACATCTGGGTGACGGCCGACCCGCGCTTCGTCGACGCGCACAACGCCGACCGGGTCGCCGGGATGTTCCGGGCCGTCCTGGAGGCGATGGCCGCCGACCCGGAGGGCGACGCCCGGGCGATCCGGCTGCCCGAGGGCGAGTGGGAGCAGCTCACCGCGTGGACCACGAAGGTGCGGGCCCCGCTCACCCTGGACGTGCCCGGAAAGGTCGCCGGCTTCGCCCGGCGGACCCCGGACGCGGTGGCCCTGACGGACGGCGCGGACACGCTGACGTACCGGGAGCTGGACGAGCGCGCGGGCCGCCTCGCGCACCGGCTCGCCGGCCTGGGCGTCGGCCCGGACACGGTGGTCGCGCTGTGCATGGAGCGCTCGGCGGAGCTGGTCGTGGCGGTCCTCGCGGTGCTCAGGGCGGGCGGGGCCTATGTGCCGCTCGATCCCGAACTGCCCGCGGACCGGCTGGCGTACATGCTCGACGACTCGGGGGCCCGGCTGCTGGTGCGGGGCCGCGGCGCCCCGGACGGCCTGCGCGCGGACACCGTCGTGGAGGCGGCCGGGCCCGACGCGGGGCCGGTGCTCGACGGCGGCGGCGCCGATCCCGCCCAGCTCGCGTACGTCATCTACACCTCGGGCTCCACCGGCCTGCCCAAGGGTGTTCTCGTGCACCGGCGCGGCATGGGCAACCACCTGCTGGCCAAGGCCGAGGACCTCGGTCTGACGGCCGCCGACACGATCGTGCAGAACGCCTCGCAGG
This sequence comes from Streptomyces sp. NPDC088785, assembly GCF_044750685.1. Lineage (NCBI taxonomy): Bacteria > Bacillati > Actinomycetota > Actinomycetes > Kitasatosporales > Streptomycetaceae > Streptomyces > Streptomyces sp. NPDC088785. The sequence goes on along the minus strand of NZ_JBIVKH010000002.1, from coordinate 436,687 downwards.
GCTTCGACATCTCCGTGTGGCAGATGCTCGCGGCGCTGGTGACGGGCGGCCGCACCCGGGTCGCCGGCCGTTCCCTCGCCCTCGACCCGAAGGCCCTGTTCGGGCTGGTCGACGCGGAGGGCGTCACGGTGCTCGAAGTGGTGCCCTCGCTGCTGCGGGCCGCCCTCGACCTGTGGGACCTGGGCGCCGGTGCGCCCCCGCTGGCGCCGCTGCGGCATCTCGTGGTCACGGGCGAGGAGTTGCCCGCGGACCTGTGCACCCGCTGGTTCGCGCGGTTCCCCGGCATCCCGCTGGTGAACGCGTACGGGCCGACCGAGTGCTCGGACGACATCACGCACGCGGTGCTGACGGTGGCGGACGCCCCCGTGCAGCGCGTCCCCATCGGCACGGTGGTCCGCAACACCGAGCTGTACGTCCTCGACGGCGAGCTGCGCCCCCTGCCCGCGGGCATCGCGGGCGAGCTGTACGCGGGCGGTGTCGGGGTCGCCCGCGGGTACGGCGGCCGGCCGGCGCTGACCGCCGAGCGGTTCGTGCCCGACCCGTTCGGCGGGCGCCCGGGCGACCGGCTCTACCGGACCGGTGACCTGGCCCGCTGGCGGCCCGACGGCAGCCTGGAGTACCTCGGCCGGATCGACGACCAGGTGAAGATCCGCGGGCACCGGGTCGAACTGGGCGAGATCGAGGCCGCGTTGGTCGCGACGGGCCTGGTGCGCCAGGCCGTCGTGGCGGTCCGGGCGGGCCAGCCGGTCGGCTATGTGGTCGCCGGCCCGGAGGACGGGCCGGCCGGGGACACCGCGGTCGACCCGGCGGCGCTCAAGGCGGCGCTGGCCCCCACGCTGCCCGAGTACATGATCCCGGCCGCGTTCGTCGCGCTGGACGGCGTACCGCTGACCGCGAACGGCAAGGTCGACCGCAAGGCGCTGCCGGAGCCCGGCTCGTCGGCGTTCGCTCGGGCCGCGCACGTCGCGCCGCGCACCGCCCTGGAGCGGCGGGTGGCCGCGGCGTGGCAGGACGCGCTGCCGGTCGGCCGGATCGGGGTGGAGGACGCCTTCTTCGACCTGGGCGGCGACTCGATCCGGGCGGTCACCGTCGCCGGTGTGCTGCGCGCCGAGGGTCTTGACGTGACGGTGCGCGACATCTTCCAGCTGCGGACCGTCGCCGCGCTCTGCGCCGTCCTGGCGGAACGGCCGCTGCTGGACGCGGCGCTCCAGCAGGTCGTCGCGCCGTTCGCGCTGGTGTCCGCCGAGGACCGGGCGCTGCTGCCGGACGGTCTGGCCGACGCCTATCCGCTGGCGCAGAACCAGATCGGCATGGCCGTGGAGATGCTCTCCGGGGACGGCCGCGACAGCTATCACGACGTCACCTCGTTCCGGATCAAGGACGGGGCGCCCTTCGACGCGGAGGCGTTCCGCCGTGCCGTCGACGAGCTGACGGCACGGCACGAGATGCTCAGGACCTCGCTGCACCTGACCGGGTACTCGGTGCCGATGAGCTGCGTCCACGAGCGGGCGCGCATCCCGGTGGAGGTGCGCGACCTGCGCGCGGAGACCGCGGCCGGGATCGAGGCCGCGGTGCGCGCGATGGCCGGGCGGGGCGACCTGTTCGACCTCGCGAGGGCGCCGCTGATGCGGATGACCGTGCTGCTCGAACCGGACGCGCACTGGACCGTCGTCTTCACCCAGGCGCATCTGATCACCGAGGGCTGGACCTACCACCAGCTGCTGATGGAGCTGGTGGCCTGCTACCGGCGGCTGCGGGACGGTCTGGAGCCCGAGCCGCACCGGCCGCCCGCCGTCCGGTTCGCCGACTTCGTCGCGGAGGAACGGGCCTCCCTCACCTCGCGGGAGGACCGCGCCTACTGGGACGGGGTCCTGGCGGGCCGCACCCCGTTCGCCTTCCCCGACAGCTGGGGCGGCGCGGACGAGCCGGCGGACGCCGGTGACGTCGTCGTCGGCCTCGCGGACCTCCAGCCCGCGCTCAGGGAACTCGCCGCGGGCGCCCAGGCGTCCGTGAAGAGCGTGCTCCTCGCGGCGTTCGGCAAGGTCATGGGGGCGCTCACCGAGGAGCGCGACGTCCATGTCGGGCTGGTCTGCGACACCCGGCCGGAGCGGATCGGCGCCGACCGGGTGCACGGCATGTTCCTCAACACCGTGCCGTTCCCCGTGGACCGGCAGGCCGCGACCTGGCGGGAGCTGGTCGGGTCGGTGTTCCGGCGCGAGGTCGAGCTGTGGCCGCACCGGCGCTATCCGATGTCGGCGCTCCAGCGCGGCTGGAGCGCGGGCCGGCTGATCGACACGATCTTCAACTTCGTGGACTTCCACCAGGTGGACACGGACGTGGTCGATGTCGCGGCGGGCCGTGGCGGCAGTGTGCGCACCGAGTTCGGCCTCAATGTGATCGCCCGTCCCGACCGGCTCGGGCTCAGCCACGACGCGCGGACGGTGTCCCGCGCCGAGGCGGAGCTGATCGGGCGGATGCTGCGCCGCGTGCTGGAGGCGATGGCCGCCGACCCGGAGGGCGACGCCCGCGGCCCGGTCCTGCCCGACCCCGCGCCCGAGCCGCCGGCCGACGCCGCGGCCCCGGTGACGGCGACGCTGCACCAGCTGGTCGGGGAGCAGGCGGCGCGCACCCCGCACGCCACCGCCGTCGTGTCCGGGCCGGTCACCCTGTCCTACGAGGAGCTGGACCGGCGCGCGGACCGGCTGGCCCGGCGGCTGGCCGCCCGCGGGGTCCGGCCCGGCGACCGGGTCGGCGTGCACGTGGGGCGCTGCGCCGATCTCGTCGTCGCGCTGCTCGGCGTCCTGAAGGCGGGCGCCGCCTATCTGCCGCTCGACCCGGCGCTGCCGGCCGGCCGGCTCACCGGGTACGCGGCCGACGCGGACGTGCGGTGCGTGGTGACCGGAGCGGGGCTCGCGCTGCCCGGCACGGTCGGCGTACCGGTCGAGGGCGACGACGCCGCGGCGGTGGCCCTGTCCCCGGCGCCGGCCGACGGACCGGCGTACCTCGTCCACACGTCCGGTTCGACCGGGCGGCCCCGGGGGGTCGCGGTCGGGCACGCCCAGGCCGTCGCCGTCGTGACGGCGACCCTGGAGCGGCTCGGCGTCGGCCCGGGCGAGGTGTGGGCGCTGGCCCACTCCCCCGCCTTCGACGTCTCGGTGTTCGAGATCTTCGGGGCGCTGGTCTCGGGCGGCACGCTGGTCGTCCCGGACCGCGAGAGCACCCGCTCGCCGCGCGAACTGCTCGCCACGATCACCGAGCACGGGGTGAGCGTGCTGTGCCAGACCCCGACGGCCCTGCGCGGCCTGACCGGTCTCGTGGCGCAGGGCGCCCGGCCGGGGCTGCGGACGGTGCTGCTGGCCGGGGAGCGGCTCGACGCCACCGAACTGGCGCCCTGGCGGGACCTGTTGGAGCGTACGGCGCTGTTCAACGTGTACGGGCCGACGGAGACCACCGTGTACGCGACGGCGCACCGGATCACCGCCGGGGACATCGCCGGCGGCGGCCGCAGCGTGATCGGCGGGCCCCTTCGGGGGGTGCGTGCCGAACCGCGCGACGCGGCGGGCCATCCGGTCCCCGCCGGGGTGCCGGGCGAGCTGTACATCGGCGGGGCCGGGGTGGCCGAGGGCTATCGCGGCGATCCGCGGGCCACGGCCGAACGGTTCGTGCCCGATCCGGGGGGCGCGCCGGGTGCCCGCTGGTTCCGCACCGGCGACCGGGTGCGGCGGCTGGCCGACGGCCGGCTGGAGTTCCTCGGCCGGTTCGACGACCAGCTGAAGATCCGCGGCCACCGGGTGGAGCCCGCCGAGGTGCGCGCCGCCCTGCTCGCCACCGGCCTGGTCACCGACGCCGCCGTGGCCGGCGTCGACGGCGAGCTGGTGGCGTACGTGGTGGCCCGGGACGCGGGTCCGGCGCAGCTGCGCGCGGCGCTGGCCCGGGTGCTGCCGGAGCCGATGGTCCCGGTCGCGTACGTGCGGGTGGACGGCGTGCCGCGGACGGTCGCGGGCAAGTCCGGGCGGCTCGGGCTGCCCGCGCCGGGCCCCGAGGCATACGTGCGGGCCGAGCCGCTGGCGCCGCGGACGCCGCTGGAGGAGCAGGTGGTGGCCGTCTGGCAGTCGGTCCTCCCGGTGGACGGGGTCGGGGTCGAGGACGACTTCTTCGACCTCGGCGGTGACTCGATCCGGGCCTACCGGGCGACGGAGATCCTGCGTCGCGCGGGGGTCGGGGTCTCGGTGCGCGAGGTGTTCGAGTACCGCACGGCGGCCCGGCTCTGCACGGCCATCGCCTAGCGGGACGACATCAGGGCCCGCCTCCCGGTCGGGAGGCGGGCCCTGGTGCGTGGCGGTCGAGCGGGTGGTGCGTCGCGGTCAGGGATTGCGGATCGCGGGGCTGGCGGCGGCGGTGAGCGTGCACAGGAGCATGGCCACGGCGACCCCCATCAGGACGGCGAAGGTGCTGAAGGCCGCCAGCAGGAAGCCCGCCGCGAGCGCGCCGAGGGAGTTGGCGCCCCAGGAGGCCAGCATGACCGCGCTCATCGCCTTTCCGTGGATCTCGTCGGGCACCAGTTGCGCCATGTAGGCGCCCGCGCCGACGTTGAGCGCGGCGCCGCTGAAGGACATGGCCGCGAACAGCGCGAGCATGGCCCAGTACTGCGTGGTCAGGGCGACCGCCGGGACCAGGACGGTCCAGCTCGCCAGGGTGCCGATCAGGATGGCCGGCAGGCTGACGCCGGTCATCAGCTTGCTCGCCGACAGCGCGCCGGCCACCCCGCCGATCCCCGACACGAGCCCGATCAGGCCCACTTGGGCCGCCGAGCCGCCCTGGGCCTTGATGATCACGAGCGGTGCCATGTTGACGATCTGGAACAGCAGGTTGGTGCCCGCCACCACCGCGATCGCCGCGCGCAGGAACCGCTGGCCCCACAGCCAGGACAGGCCCTGCCGCACCTCCTCCTTCCAGTCGCGTCCGCCCGGTGCGCGCTCCTCCTGGAAGGGCGTGCGGACCAGGCTCAGGTTGACGAGGGACAGCAGGTGCCCGGCCGCGACGGCGCCGAACGGCAGCCAGCTCGCGGCGGCGAACGCGGCGCCGCCGATGGGCTGGCCGAGCAGGCCGGCCGCCCGGCCCCGCGCCTCGTTCTGGGCGAGCGCGGAGGACAGGTGGTCGGCGTGCACGACGTTGCGCACGGCGGTGCGCTCGGCCAGCTGGTAGAAGATCGTCGCCGAGCCGTCGACGAAGGCGACCGCGATGATGTGCGGCAGCCACACCGCGTCGGCGAGGACGGCGGCGACGACGCTGGCCATCGCCAGCAGGCCCACCGCGTTGGAGATCTGCATGAGGCGGCGGCGGTCCCAGCGGTCCACCAGCACCCCGGCGGGCAGCTGGAGCACCAGCATGGGCAGCAGTCCGGCGAACGCGACGAGACCGGCGTCGGAGGCCGTGCCGTCGCCCCACAGGACCAGCAGCGGATAGGCGATCACGCTGATGCGCGCCCCGAACTGGGCGGCGCCCGCGCTGGTCCACAGCAGCAGGAAGTCGCGGTTGCGCCGCAACGGCGGCGGCGCGCCGGCCGGGGCCGACGCGCCGCTGGAACCGACCTCGGTCACCACAGCGATGCCTTCTCGTTCGCGGCGCCGTCCTCGACGACGGCGCCGCGGCACCATTCGAGGACGGCCATGGCGCTGTGCATCTTGTTCTCGGCCTGCTGGAAGGCGATGCTCATCGGCCCGTCGAGGACGTCCGCGGTGACCTCCTCGCCCCGGTGGGCGGGCAGGTCGTGCATGAAGACCGCGTCCGGACTGCCCTGCCACAGCGCCCGGGTGACCTGGAACGGCTGGAAGATCCGCCGCCAGTCCGCGTCGGGCTTGCTGGTGCCGGTGGTCTGCCAGCGCGTGGTGTACACGACGTGGAAGCCGCGGGGCGCGGGGTCCATCGTGTGCCGCTCCGTGATCTTCGCGCCGTGCCGCAGGGCGTGGTCCCGGGCCGTCGCGAGGACGGCCGGGTCCAGGCCGTAGCCGGGCGGGGTGCGCAGCTCCAGTTCGACCCCGGCGGTCCTGCCGAGGGCGAGGGCCAGGGCCGCGGCGGTGTTGTTGCCCTCGCCGACGTACAGCACGCGCAGCCCGTCGAGCGAGCCGAACTGCCGTCGCAGGGTGGTGAGATCGGCGAGCGCCTGGGTCGGGTGCTCCTCCTCGGTCATCGCGTTGACCACGGGCATCCGGTGCCGGCCCGCCCACTGGGCGAGCTCGCCGGTGGGCCGGCCGGTGCGGGCGACGAGCAGGTCGAGCATGCCCGCCAGGACCCGGCCGGTGTCCGAGGACGCCTCGCCGGTGTTGGTCTGGAGGTCGCCGGGGCCGAAGTTGATGACGTGGGCGCCGAGCCGCAGCGCCGACGACCAGAACGCGGTCCTGGTCCTGGTCGAGGTCATCGCGAAGTAGATGCCGACCACCTGGCCGGCCAGCGGCGACCGGTGCGTGGAGGTGCCCGCGGAGTGGGCGACACCGCGGCGCACGATCCGCTCCAGGTCGTCGTCGCCCAGGTCCTCCAGGGACACCAGACTGCGGGAGGTGTTCATCGGGCCGCGGCCATCCGGCGGCGCAGGCTCGCGGGCCGCAGGTCGGTCCAGATCCGGCCGATGTGGTCCAGGCACTCGGCCTTGCTGCCCTCGGTGCCCTCCGGGTGCCAGCCGGCGGGCAGTTCCCGGTCGGCCCACCAGACCGAGTACTGCTCCTCGTCGTTGAGCACCACGAGATAACGGCGGTCGTCGGCTTCCTCAGCGTGCATTCTTCCCACCTCCGGTGAACAAGGAGTCCGCGTGTGTGCACGGACCCTTCAGAGCTTCGGGAGCGCGCCATAACCGATCCATATTCGCCAGATACCGCGAGCCCGGCGGGCCCCGGCCGCGCGGACTATGGGCCGGATATAGATCGCCCTCCTAGCGTTGACGGCATGGATACGGGAACGGCGATGGTGCGACTCGAAGCCGTCAGCAGAGGGTTCGGTAAACGCGACAACCGGGTCACGGCCCTCGACAAGGTGACCCTCGACTTCCCCGCGGGCGTCTTCACCTCGGTGATGGGCCCCTCGGGTTCGGGCAAGTCGACCATGCTCCAGTGCGCGGCCGGCATCGACCGGGTCGACTCCGGCGAGGTCATACTGGCCGGCACGCCGCTGCGCGGACTGAGCGAGGCGGCGCTGACCCGGCTGCGCCGCGACCACGTCGGCTTCGTCTTCCAGACGTTCAACCTCATCCCGGCGCTGACCGCGCGTCAGAACGTGGCGCTGCCCCTGATGCTCGCGGGCCGCAAGCCCAAGCGGAAGGCCGTGGACGCCGCGCTGGAGCGGCTCGGTCTGGGCGAGCGCAAGCAGCACCGCCCCGGCGAGCTGTCCGGTGGCCAGCAGCAGCGGGTCGCGATCGCGCGGGCGCTGCTGACCGGGCCGAAGGTGCTGTTCGCCGACGAGCCGACCGGCGCGCTCGACTCCAAGTCCTCGCGCCAGGTGATGGAGCTGCTGCGCGAGCTGGTCGACCGCGACGGCCAGACGATCATCATGGTCACGCACGATCCGGTCGCCGCCTCGTACGCCGACCAGATCGTCTTCCTCGCCGACGGCCGCCCGGCGGGTCTGCTGGAGTCGCCGACGCCCGAGCTGGCCGCCGAGCGCATCACGAAGCTGGAGCAGTCATGGTGAGGCTGGCGCTGGCCACCGTGCGCAGCCGCGCGGTCAGTTACGCGGGGGCGTTCCTCGCGCTCGCCCTGGGCGTCGGCATCATCGCGATGATGACCCTCGCCCTGTGGGCCGTCGGCTCCACCGACCTGTCGGGTCCGCAGCGGTACGCCGCCGCGCCGGCCGTCGTGACCCAGCCGGTCACCTACCGGCTGAAGGACGACGACGGGGATCCGCGCGAGTTCCCGATCGCGCGCCCCGGCGAGCTGCCCGCGGCGACCGTGAAGGCGCTGGCCGGCACCGGGAGGACGGTCGAGGACCGGTCGTTCTCCGCCCGTCTCGCGGACGGTCCCGGCGACCAGGTCGGACACCCGTGGTCGACGGCCGCGTTCACCCCGTACCACCTCGCATCGGGGCGGGCGCCGCGGGCCGACGGCGAGATCGTGGTCGGCGGCGGCGATCCGTCGCTGGTCGGCCGGACGGTGCGGGTGGCCGTGGACGGCGCCTTCACCGGCTACCGGGTCGTCGGCGTCACCCGGCTGGTCTGGTTCGAGGACGCGCTGTTCTTCACGGACGCCGAGGCGAAAAAGCTGTCGCCGGGGGTGCAGGCCGTGGTGGCCTACGCCTCCCCCGCCGAGGTGCGGGCGGCGGCCGGCCGGGCCAGCGTCCTGACCGGTGCGGACCGGCTGCTCGCCGAGGCCGACCAGGAGGGCGGCCGGGACCAGCTGCGGGACGCCGAGGGCATGGCGGGGACCTCGCTGATGATCGTGGCCTTCGTCGCGATCTTCGTGGTGATCGCCACGTTCGCCTTCGTGGTCGACCAGCGGCGCCGCGAGCTCGCCCTGCTGCGCACCATCGGGGCGACGCCCGGACAGGTGCGGCGGATGGTGCTGTTCGAGGCGCTGCTGCTGGCCGTGGTCGCCTCGGCCCTGGGCTGCCTGATCGGCACTCAGGGGGCGTCCATGCTCCAGGACTTCATGATCGACAAGGACATCGCGCCGGCCTGGTACGAGATCGACGTCGTCTGGCCGCCGCTGGTGATCGCCTTCGCCGCCGGCCTGCTGTCGTCGATGATCGGCACCGTCGCGGTGTCGTGGAAGGCGGGCCGGGTGCGGCCCGCCGAGGCGCTGCGCGAGGCGACCGGGCGGCGCGGCGCGCTGACGCCGGTCCGGCTCGTGCTCGGCGTGGTCCTGCTCGGCCTCGGGCTCCAGAAGAGCGCCTCCGCCGTGGACAGCCCGCTCACGGCGATGAGCATGCAGAACTACTTCCCGGTGCCCGTGCTGATCGTGGGCGGCTGCGCGCTGCTGACGCCGCTGCTGCTGCGCCCGGTGCTGTTCCTCGCGTCCTGGCCGCTGAGCCGGCTCGGCGCCGGGGCGATGATCGTGCGGGAGGGCGCGCTGTTCGCCGGCCGCCGCACCGCGTCGGTCGCCGCTCCGGTGGTCCTCGCCCTCGGCCTGGGCGGTGCGCTGCTCACGGCGCCGCTCGCCGCCGGCGACGCGGGCAGTGCGGGGCTGCGGGCGGCGACCCGGGCGGACTTCACGGTGGTGGCCGACGACGGCGCGACCATCGGCGACGGGGTACGGGACGAGGTGCTCGGCCTGCACGGTGTGCGGGTCGCCGCGCTGACGCCGGGCGAGCTGCGGCTGTCCGGCGAGAAGGACCGCTACATCGGTACGTTGTCCAGCTGGGCGGTGGATCCGAAGGCGCTGTCCGCCACGCAGAACCTGAAGGTCACGGACGGTTCGCTCGCCCGGTTCGGCGACGACCAGCTGGTGCTCGACGCGGACACCGCGGGCGAGTTCGGCATCGCGGCCGGGGACAGGGTCAGGGCCGGGCTGCCCGACGGCTCGGCGGTGGACCTCACGGTCGCCGCGCTGACCGGGCCCTCGGTGCTGGGCGAGACCGGCTACGTCTCCGCCGCCCACGCCGCCGGCGGCGCGGCGACCCGGATCGACGTCTCGGTGGACCGGGGCGGTGACGTGGCCGCGGTCGGGGCGGCGTTGCGCAAGGCGACGCGGGGGCAGCCGGTCGAGGTCGCCGCCATGGGCGACTACCTCGACGACCTGCGGTCCGGCCAGCAGAAGCAGGCCCGGCTCGCGACGCTGATCATCTTCGCGCTCGCCCTGGGCTATGCGCTGCTGGCGATCGCCAACACCCTGGTGATGGCGGCGCCCGGGCGGCGGCGGGAGCTCGCGGCGCTGAATCTGTCCGGGGCGACGCGGGGCGACACCCTGAAGTACGTCGCCGCCGAGACCGGGGTCGCCGCCGTCGCCGGGTGTGTTCTGGGGGCCGTCGCCGCCGGGCTCGTCGTGGGCGGGCAGCGGCTGGCTCTGACCGAGCTGGCCGGTGACTTCGCCGTCGTCGTGCCCTGGGGGTCGATCCTCGCCGTGGCGGTGGCCTGTGCCGTCGTCGCCGTGAGCGTGGCTGTGGTGGCCACGCGCTTCTTTCTCCGGGGCCGGCTCCTGGACCTGATCACCAAGGGAGACTGACCTTCCCCCAAGGGGGCGGCGCCGACCTCCGGCACCGCCCCCTTCTGGCGTGCTTCCCGCGCCCTGGACGGCCTTTCGGGTGCGGCCCGGTGGCCGCTTCTCGCGCAGTTCCCCGCGCCCCTGGGTGGTTCGTCACCTACCGGCCGGTGGCCGCGTCTCGCGCAGTTCCCCGCGCCCCTGGGTCGCATCTCGTCCGCGGGCCCGGTGGGGCTTCTCGCGCCGTTCCCCGCGCCCCTGGGGTGCTCTCTCACGCGCGCCACCGTCGTGGCTGGTCGCGCAGTTCCCCGCGCCCCTGAGGCATGCGCTGCGCGCAGCCTCCCCCTGAGGCTGCGCCTCGCGTGCCTCCGCGTCTGAGGCCCTGCCGCGCTTGCCTCCACACCTGAGGCCTGCTGCGCGCGCCGCCCTGCCTGGGGCTGCGCTTCGTCGCCTCTCCCGGAGGACGGGACGGCCCTGCGCCTCTCCGATGAGATGCCGCACGCAGTGCGCATCTCAGGGGCGCGGGGAACTGCGCGAGAAGCGGCCACCGGGCCGCAGACGACGAACTGCCCAGGGGCGCGGGGAACTGCGCGACCAGCCACCACGGTGGCGCACCCGAGGAACCACCTAGGGGCGCGAGGAACTGCGCGACCAGCCGCCACGAAAGCCGCGCCCGAAGAACCGCCCAGGGGCGCGGGGAACTGCGCGAGAAGCCCCACCGGGCCGTGGACGGTGAAGCGACCAGAAGGGTGGCGGCGTTCGGAGGGACGGGAAAGCGCCGCGGGCTCGTTCGGGGACGAGTTCGCGGCGCCTGGGGGAGGAGGAGTCAGACGGCGGCCTCGATGAGGGCGCAGAGGTCGTCCGGCGCGGTGTCGACGAAATAGTGGTCGCCCGCCACCTCGGCGACCTCGAACCCCCCGATGGTGTGCGCGGCCCACCGCCCCATCTCCACCACCCCGCACCCACGGTCACGACTGCCGGCGATCGCGGTGACCGGACAGGTCACCTTCGACGCGGCCCGCCCGGCGTAGGTCTCCGACATCATCAGATCGGCGGCCAGCGACGGCGCCGCCAGCTGCCACAGATCCGGATCGGCGACAGCCTGCCGCGCGGCGTCCCCCGCCCCCCGCGCCCAGGCCCGCAACACGGCGTCCTCCCGGAAGTCCCGCCCGCTGGGCCGGTGATCGGCCGGCGCGATCCGCGCCGAGACGAACAGCCGGGTGACGGGCGAGGGGAAGCGCGGCAGCATCCGGCGGGCCACCTCGAAGCCGACGGTGGCGCCCAGACTGTGCCCGAACAGCGCGACGGGCGGACCGTCCAGGAGGCTGAGCTCCTGGGCGATCCGCTCGGCGAGCACCTCTAGGTCGTCGACGGGCGCCTCGGCGCGCCGGTCCTGCCGACCGGGGTACTGCACCGCCACGACCTCGATGCCGGGCCCGAGCCGCTGCGCGAGCGTGCGGTAGAGGCCCGCGCCCCCACCCGCGTACGGCAGGCACACCAGCCGGACCCGGGCCCGGGGCCGGCTGTGGAAGGTGCGCAGCCAGCTCACCGCAGACCGGCCGGGACGATCGGCTCGGCCATGGCCACGGCGATCCTGCGCGGCCCGGTGAACGGCTCCCGGCCGTGCGCGGACAGCATGTTGTCGACCATCAGCACGTCCCCGCGCCGCCAGTCGAACCGGCGGGAGGCCGCCCGGTAGCAGGCGCGCAGATGGGCGACGACGTCGTCGGGGATGGTGCCGCCGTCCCCGTAGTAGCTGTTGGTGGGCAGGCCGTCGGGGCCGAACAGTTCGAGCAGCCCTTCGCGGACGTCGGGCGGCAGCGTGCTGTTGTGGAAGAAGGTGATGTGGTTGAACCAGACGGACTCCCCGGTGACCGGGTGCCGGTGGACCGCCCCGCGCACGCCCTCGGTGCGCAGCACGTCGCCGTCCTGCCACGACCAGCGCAGGTCGCGGCTCTCGCAGAGGCGGGCGACCGCGGCGCGGTCGTCGGTGCCGAAGGAGACCCGCCAGTCGACGCCGAAGCGCGGCCGGTAGTTGCGGACGACCATCCAGCCGCGCGCCTCGAACTCGGCGCGGACGGCAGGGTCGAGGGCGGCGAGGATCCGCCGGGTGTCGGCGAGCGGGGTGGCCCCCCGGGTGAGCGGCGGTTCGACGCAGGTGAAGAAGAGCACGCCGGGCCAGGACGCCTGGTAGGAGTTCTCGTTGTGCAGGAAGATCTCCTCGTCCGGCGGGTAGTCCGTCGACGTGTAGATGTTGCCTTGCAGGGCCGTCCGCGGCGACGACTGCTCCGCGTACTCCAGGGGCGCGCCCGCGAAGGCGCGGACCGTGCGGTCGACGCCGGCCAGCAGATCGGGTCCGGCGGTGAAGCCGCGCAGCAGCACGGCGCCGTGCCGGGTCAGCCGGTCGCGCAGGTCGTCGCGGTGGTGCGCGGCGAAGTCGGCCAGGGGCGGGGCGCCGGGCGCCCCTTCGACGATGTGGGGCAGCTCGCTCACGGTATCTCCGTCTTGGTCTCGGGGGCCGACGGCCAGTTGAGGCGCATCTGTTCCTCCGCGGTGTGCTCGACGCGGTCCATCGACTTGCGCAGCAGGGGTGGTGCCATGAGGGAGGTGACGATCGCGACGAGCACGATCACGGTGTAGGCGGCGCCGTTGAGCACGCCGAGCCGGAGCCCGGTCATGGCGACGATCACCTCGATCACCCCGCGGGCGTTCATGCCCGCGCCGCAGGCCAGTGCCTCCCAGCGGTTGAGGCCGCTGAGCGAGGCCCCGACCCCGGCGCCGACGAACTTGCCCGCGATGGCGAGGACGAGGATGGCCGTGGCGGTCAGGGCGATCCGGGGGTCGCCCAGCGCGGTGAGGTCCATCCGCAGGCCCGCGAGGGCGAAGTACAGCGGGGCGAGGACGGTCAGGACGACGGTGCGCAGCGGCGCCAGGCTCTCCGGGCGGGGCAGCACCGAGGAGATGACGACCCCGCAGACGAAGGCGCCGAACACGGCCTCGATGTGGAGGGCCTGGGTGGCGGCGGCGCCCAGCAGGATGATGACGGTGACCGGGGCGATGGAGGGCCCGCGGCGCAGCACGGTCCGGGCGACGGGCCGCAGCACGAACGCGGCGACCAGCAGCACGGCGGCGATCTCCAGGACGGAGGTCAGTACGGTTCCGGCGCGCAGCCCGGTCGTGGCCATCGCGGAGACCACCGAGAGCAGCAGCCAGCCGAACACGTCGTCGATGACGGACGCGGTCAGGGTGAGCTGGCCGACGTTGCGGTGCAGCAGGTTCATGTCGAGGAGCGTCTTGGCGATCACGGGGATCGCGCTCACGCACATGGCCACCCCGAGGAACAGGGCGACGACCGGCCGGTCCGCGCCGCCCGACAGCAGCGACAGCGGGATGACGAACCCCGCCGCCACGCCCAGGGCGAGCGGGAGGAGCAGGCCGCCGAGGCTGATCCGGGCCGCGGTCGCGCCGCGGGTGCGGACCAGGCGCAGGTCCAGTTCGAAGCCGGACAGGCCGACCAGGAGGAGGACGCCGATCTGCCCCGCGGCGTCGAGGAGGTGCATCTGGTCGGGGCTCGGTCCGTGCCAGACGCCGAGCGCGCCGAGCACGGAGGGGCCGAGGAGCACGCCGGCCAGGAGTTCACCGACGATGGCGGGAAGGTTGACCCGGCGGGCGAGCCGCCCGAGGAGCAGCGCGGTGCCCAGAAGCGCGCCGGCCTGCAACAGGAACGTCAGCACTTGATCCGCGGGCAAGGGCGCCACGGGGTTCACAGCGATATTCATGTGGGCGAGGGTCGAGTCGCCCGCGATGACGGATCCATATTCCGGCCATACCTTTCGGGTGCCGTCGTCCGGGGTGGTCGCGCGGTGGTTTTGCTATAGGCCGCTGATAGTCCGGCGCCACACGATCTCGGCCATGGACTACGAACGGCGGCTTCCCCTCTCCGTGGCGCAGCAGGGCGTCTGGTTCGCCCATCAGCTGGATCCCTCCGGGACGCGCTACAACTGCGGCGAGCAGATCGACATCCGCGGCGACCTGGATCCCGCGGTGCTGAGGCGGGCCTGGGTGCGGTTGCGCGCCGAGGCCGAGGTGCTGCGCGTGGCGTCCGTCGGCGAGGACGCCGAGGGTCTGCGGCAGTACGTGATCGCGCCATCGGCCGAGCTGCCGCCCCTGATCGATCTGAGCCATCTCGCGAATCCGCTGGAGGCGGCCGGGAATTGGATGGACGCCGATCTGGCGACCTCCGTGGATCTGGAGAAAGGGCCGCTCTCGCACGCGGTCGTTTTCCGGCTCGGCCCGCGGCGGCTGTTGTTCTTCTACCGGATTCACCACGTGCTGGTGGATGCCTACGGTGTCCATCTGCTGCGCGGCCGGCTCGCCGAGCTGTGCGGCCGGACGCCGGGCGAGGCGCGCTTCGAGCCGCTGGGGTCCCTCGTGGAGGAGGAGGCGGAGTACCGCTCCTCGCCCGCGTTCGAGGCCGACGCCCGCTATTGGGCGGACCGGTTCGCGGACCGCCCGGAGCCCACGCTGCTGCCCGGCGCCGCGCCGGCCGGCGACCGGCCGCCGAGGCTGCGCCGGGAGGATCCGCTGCCCGCGGCCGGCCGGGCGGCGCTCGCCGCGGCGGCGCAGGCCGTCGGCGTGACCTGGCAGACGGTGCTGGTCGCCGCGACGGCCGCGTACGTGCGGCGGGTGACCGGCGACGACGACGTGATCCTCGGGCTGCCGGTCTCCGGACGCCGCGGTCCGCGTTCGCGGCGGGTGCCGGGGATGGCGACGGGCACGGTCGCGCTGCGGCTCGCCGTCCCGCTGACGGCGTCGCTGGCCGAGCTGGTCCCGGTGGTGGCCGCGGAGTTCGCGGCGGCGCTGCGGCACGAGCGCTACCGGCACGAGGACCTGTGCCGCGCGCTCGGTGTCACCGGACGCGACGCCGGGCTGCTCGGTCCGCTGGTCAACTTCATGCCGTACGAGCGCGATCTCGACTTCGGCGGTGTCCCGGGCCGCGTGACGAACCTCGCCGCGGGTCCGGCGCCCGATGTGTCGATCGCGGTCAGCGGCCGCTCCGACGGCTCGCCGGGCGCGCTGCTCTTCGACGCCGACCCCGGGCTGCACGACGCCGAGGGGCTGGCGGCGCACGCGGGGCGGCTGGCCGCGTTCGTGGCGCGGGTGGCCGGTTCCGTGCACACGCCGATCGGCGAACTGGAGCTGCTGAGCGAACGGGACCGGGCGACGCTGTCCATGGCGGGCGGGCCCGCCGCGGCGGACGGCGCGGACGTGCCGGGGCTCGTCGCCGCGGGCCCCGCCGACGCCACGGCCGTCGAGTGCGGGGACACCGCGGTGACGTACGGCGAACTCAACGCGCGGGCCGACGCGCTGGCCCGCTCGCTGCGGGCCGCGGGCGCGGGCCCCGACACCCGGGTCGCGCTGCTGATGCCGCGTACCGACCGGCTGATCGTCGCGATGCTCGCCTGCCTGCGGGCCGGCGCCGCCTATGTGCCGATCGACCCCGGCTACCCGCGGGAGCGGATCGACCATCTGCTGGCGGACGCCGCCCCGGTGTGCGTGCTCACCGAGGAGGACCGGGAGCCCGGGGCCGGGGCCGGCGGTGCGCCGGGCGGTGGGTTCCCCTCCCCCGATCCGGACACGGCCGCGTACGTCATCTACACCTCGGGCTCGACCGGCCTGCCCAAGGGGGTGGTCGTCCCGCACGGGCCGCTCGCCAACCTGGCGCTGGACCACGCCGGGCGGTTCGGTCTGGGGCCCGGCAGCCGGGTGTTGCAGTACCTCTCGCCCGGGTTCGACGCGGCCGGCGGCGACATCTGGCCCGCGCTGGTCTCCGGTGCCGCCCTGGTGCTCGCCCCGGAGACCCGGACGCTCGCCCCGGACGACCTCGCGGTGCTGCTGCGCGCCGCGCGGATCACGCATCTCGCGCTGCCGCCCGCCGTCCTCGCCTCGCTGCCCGAGGTGCGGCTGCCGGACCTGGACGTGCTGATCGTCGGCGGCGAGGCCGTCGACGAGGCGCTGGTGGCCCGCTGGGCGCCGGGGCGGCGCATGTTCAACATGTACGGCCCGACCGAGACGACGGTCGCGGCGACCGGTCACGGGCCGCTGCGCGGCGGGGGCCGGCCGCCGATCGGCCGCCCGGTCAGGGGCGTTCGGGTCCATGTGCTTGACGAGCGGCTCGACCCGGTGCCGGTCGGCTGCCCCGGGGAGCTGTACATCGCGGGTGCCGGAGTGGCCCGCGGCTACCACGACCGGCCCGCGCTGACCGCGGACCGCTTCCTGCCCTGCCCCTTCGGCCCGGCCGGGGCGCGCATGTACCGGACCGGGGACCGGGTCCGGGTGCGTCCGGACGGCGCGATCGAGTATCTCGGCCGCGGTGACGGGCAGTTCAAGCTGCGCGGGCTGCGGATGGAGGCGGGCGAGATCGAGGCCGTGCTCGGCCGGCACCCCGGGGTGCGGGCCGCGGCCGTCGCGGTCCGCGAGGACCGGCCGGGCGCCAGGCGGCTGGTCGGCTATCTGGTCCCGGCGGGGCCGCTCGACCCGGCCGAGGTGCGGGAGGCGGCCCGGCGGGTGCTGCCGGAGGCCATGGTGCCCGAGGTGCTGGTGGTGCTCGACGCCCTGCCGCTGACCCCGCACGGCAAGGTCGACCGGCGGGCCCTGCCCGCCCCGGCGGCGGTGCCGGAGCCGGCGGCCGCCGCGGACCGGCCCGGCTCCCCCGTCGAGGAGACGCTGTGCGCCCTGTTCGCCGGGGTGCTGGGCCTGGAGCGGGTCGGCACCCGGGTGTCGTTCTTCGACCGGGGCGGGGACAGCATCATGGCGCTGCAACTGGTCAGCCGGGCCCGCCGGGCGGGGCTGGTCATCACCTCGCGCGAGGTGTTCCTGCACCCGACGGTCACCGAACTCGCGCAGGTCGCACGCCCGTTGGCCGACGACGAGGTCGCGGAGCCGGCGGGCGCGGGGGTCGGCGAGGTGCCGCCCACCCCGATCGTCGCCTGGCTCGCCGAGCAGGACGTCCCCACTGACCGCTTCAGCCAGTCGGTGCTGGTGCGCACCCCCGCGGGCACCACTCCCGACGGCCTGCGGCAGGGGCTGCGCACCCTCGTGGACCACCACGACGCGCTGCGCCTGCGGGTGCGGGACGGCGGACGCCTGGAGGTCGGGGCGCCCGGCACGGTCGCCCCCGAACTGAGCGTCGCGGAGCCGGGCACCGAGCAGCGGGCGGCGGCGCGGGACCGGCTCGACCCGGCGCGCGGCGTCCTGCACCAGGCCGTCTGGTTCCCCGGCGGCCCCGGCGCGCCCGGCCGGCTCGAACTGACCGTGCACCACCTGGCCGTCGACGGGGTGTCCTGGCGGGTGCTCCTCCAGGACCTGGCGGCGGCGACGGCCGGTGACCCGCTGCCCGCCGTGGGCACCTCGCTGCGCACCTGGGCGCACCGGCTCACCGAGGCGGCGCCCGCCCGCGCCGCCGAACTGCCCCTGTGGGAGGGGATCGCGCGGACCCCCGACCCGGGGACCGCGGCCCGCGGGCTCGACCCGGCGACCGACCTGTTCGCCACCGCCCGCACCCTGGAGGTGACGCTCCCGCCGGGGACGACCGGCGCGCTGCTCACCGAGGTGCCCGCCGCGTTCGGCGCCGGGGTCGGCGAGGTGCTGCTCACCGCCCTCGCGCTGGCCTACCGGCGCTGGCGCGGGGCGGACGGCGCGGTGCTGTGCGACCTGGAGGGCCACGGCCGCGAGGACATCGTCCCCGGCGCCCGGCTCGACCGCACGGTCGGCTGGTTCACCAGCATGTACCCGGTCCGGGTCGACCCGGGCGCGGTCTCCTGGCCCGACGTCGAGGCGGCGGGCCCGGCCCTGGGCGACGCGCTGAAGCAGGTCAAGGAGCAGCTGCGGGCGCTGCCCGACCACGGCATCGGCTACGGCCTGCTGCGCCATCTGCACGAGCCGTCGCGGGCCCGGCTGGCGGCGCTGCCCGCGCCGCGCCTCGGCTTCAACTACCTGGGCCGGTTCGCGTCGGGCCGGGACGCCGACTGGGAGCTGGCCGAGGGCGGGTTCCACGCCGACGCCGATCCGCGGATGCCCTGCGCGCACGAGGTGGAGATCGTCGCGGCCACCTTCGACGGCCCGGCCGGGCCCGAGCTGACCGCCACCCTGCACTGGCCGCGGGCGCTGTTCACCGAGGAGCGGATCG
This sequence comes from Streptomyces sp. NPDC088785, assembly GCF_044750685.1. NCBI lineage: Bacteria > Bacillati > Actinomycetota > Actinomycetes > Kitasatosporales > Streptomycetaceae > Streptomyces > Streptomyces sp. NPDC088785. Next base: position 418,378 of record NZ_JBIVKH010000002.1, on the reverse strand, counting down.
CCGGGCTGGCCGGCCTGTTCCGGACGGCCCTTGAGGCCCTGGCCGCGCACGGGAGGGCCCCGGGGGCGGGCGGACTCACCCCGTCCGACGTGCCGTTGACCGGCCTGGACCAGACCGCGATCGACGAGCTGGCCGAGGAGTACGGGCCGCTCACCGACCTGCTGCCGCTCTCCCCGTTGCAGGAGGGCTTCCTGGTCCACAGCCTGCGCACGGAGAGCACGCTCGACGTGTACGCGGCCCAGCTGAGCCTCGATCTCGACGGCGACCTGGACGCCGCCCGGATGCGGGCGGCGGCCGAGGCCGCCCTGGAGCGGCACACCAATCTGCGGGCCGCCTTCTACTACGGCGATCTCGACGAGCCGGTCCAGGTGCTGCCCGCGCGGGTCGAACTGCCGTGGCGGGAGGGCGATGTGAGCGGGCTGCCCGATCCGGCGGCCGAGGCCGCGCGGCTCGCCGCGGCGGACCGCACCGACCGCTTCGACCTGGCCCGGCCGCCCCTGCTGCGGCTGCGGCTGCTGCGCCTCGGAGCGCGCCGCCACCGACTGGTGCTGACGGTCCATCACATCCTGTGGGACGGCTGGTCGACGTCGGTGCTCGTCCGGGAGCTGTGCTCCCTGTACGCGGGCCGGGAGCTGCCGCCGCTCACCCCGTACGGGCGCTACGCGTCCTGGCTCGCCGGCCGGGACCGGGACGCCGCGCGCACCGCCTGGCGCGACGCCCTGGCCGGGCTGCCCGGGCCGACGCTGGTCGGCGCGCAGGCCCGGACGGAGGTGGCGCACGAGCTGGCCGTCCGCGCACTCGACGAGGACACCACCCGGGAGCTGACGGCGCGGGCCGCGGCGCACGGGCTGACGCTGAACACGGTCGTCCAGGGCGCCTGGGCCCTGGTCGTCGGGGAGCTGACCGGCAGCCGCGACGTGGTCTTCGGGTCGTCGGTGTCGGGCCGGCCGCCCGAACTGCCCGGCGTCGAGGGCATGGTCGGCCTGTTCACCAACACCGTCCCGGTCCGGGTCCGGTTCACCGACGGCGAGCCGTTCCTCGGCGCACTGCACCGGCTCCAGCGGGAGCAGGCCGCCCTCCAGCCGCACGACCATCTCGGCCTGGCCGAGATCCAGCGGGCCGCGGGCCTGCGCACGCTGTTCGACACCACCACGCTGTTCGTCAACTACCCGATGGATCCGGCCTCCTGGGCCGCGGCGCTGGACGGCCGGCTGCGGATCACCGCGTTCGAGGCGGCGGACGACACCCACTTCCCGCTGCGCCTCGCGGTCGTCCCGGGCGCCCGGCTCTCGCTGCGGCTCGGGTACCGGCCCGACGCCTTCGGCCACGCCGAGGCGGACCGGCTGGCCGCCCGCTGCGCGCGGGTGCTCGAAGCGGTCGCGCTCGGCCCGGACCCCCTGGTGCGCGAGCTGTCCACTCTTCTCACGGAAGGCACGTCATGACCGAGGACCACATATTCACCCTCACCGCGGCGGAGCGGGACGAGATCGCGGCCGTCGCCGGGGCGCTCGCCGAGGTGGAGCCCCGCCTGGTCGACGACCGGACCTGGCTGGACGCCTGCCGCGGCATGTCGGAGCGGCTGCCGGAGCGGCTGCGCCGCCGGCTGCGCGACTTCCGGCACGACCCCCTGCTGGAGGGGGTGCTGCTGGTCCGCAATCTGCCCGTGGGCCCCGCCCTCGCGCCGACCCCGACGGTCTACGACTCGGTCGAGCGGACGGCCACCCCGGCCGCCGGCACCACCGCCCTGGTCTCCATGCAGATCGGCGAGGTCATCGCGTACCGCGACGAGAAGAGCGGCGCCCTGGTGCAGAACGTCGTCCCGGTGGCGGGGCGCGAGGAGCAGCAGAGCAACGCCGGTTCCGTCCCGCTCGAACTGCACGTCGAGAACGCGTTCCACCCGCACCGCCCCGACATGGTCTCGCTGTTCTGCGTGCGCCCCGATCACGACGGCGGCGCGGGGCTGCGGGTCGCCTCCGTGCGCAGGGCCGCGGCGCTGCTCCCGCACGACGTGCGCAAGGTGCTCGGCGAGGAGCGGTTCCGCACCGAGGTGCCGCCGTCCTTCGGCGCCCCCGGCGGCCAGGCGTCGCCGCACGCGATCCTGCACGGCGACTTCGACGACCCGGACGTGCGCGTCGACTTCCACGCCACGCACCCGGCGGACGACGGGGCGGCCGAGGCGATGACGGTGCTGCGGGCCGCCCTCGACACCGTCACCCGGGCCGTCTACCTGCGCCCGGGCGACCTCGCGGTCGTCGACAACCGGGTCACCCTGCACGGCAGGACCCACTTCACGCCGCGCTACGACGGCGAGGACCGCTGGCTGCACCGGACCTTCATCCACCTCGACCACCGCCGCTCGCGCGCGCTGCGCGCCGACAACGGGCAGGTGCTGTCGTGAAGCGGCCCGTCCTGCTGTTCGCGGCCCTCGTGCTGGGCCTGGTCCCCGCGGTGCCCGCCGCGGCGGGCGGCGGCGAGCGGTCCGGCAGGCCGGAGGTGGCCGTGATCGGCACCGGCGGCACCATCACCGGCGTCGCGAAGGACCGGGCCGAATTCGAGGACTACGACGGCAGCGCGCTGCCGATCGCGGACGTCGTCGACGGGCTGCGGCCCGAACTCGACGCGGTGGCCGCGGTCTCCGCCCAGGAGGGCCCGGAGGAGACCGCGATGACCGACTACTACGACCTGTCCCGGCAGGTCGACCGGGCGCTGCGCTCGGCGGACGCCGTCGTCGTCACCTCGGGCACCAAGTCCCTCGAAGAGCTGGCCTACTTCCTCGACCTGACGGTCCGCAGTCCCAAGCCCGTGGTGGTGACCGGCTCGATGCGGCCGTCCAACGTGTTCGGCGCGGACGGCCCCGCGAACCTGTACGACGCCGTGCTGCTCGCCGCCAGCGGGCGCACCCGGTGCTTCGGCACCGTCGTCACGTTCAACAACGAGATCCTGGCCGCGCGCGAGGCGACCAAGACCACCACCGTGCGGCCCGACGCCTTCCAGGCCAGGGACGTGGGCGCGCTCGGCACCGTCGACGGCGACCGGGTGCGCCTGCTGCGGGCGCCCGCCCGGATCCAGCGGTGCGGCGAGGACGGCTGGCGCACCCCGTTCGACCTGTCCGGCATCCGGCGCGACGCGCTGCCCCGTACCGAGGTCGTCGCCTCCTACCCGGACGCCGGCGGCGAGGCGATCACCGCGTTCGCCGACGCGGGCGTGCGGGGCATCGTCGTCGCCGGCGATCCGTCGGACGGCGAGGCCGCCGCGCTGGGCAAGGTCCTCGGCAGGGGCGTGACCGTGGTGGCCGCGACGCGCACCGGGTCCGGTGCCGTCTACGACGCCCACGCCCCCGGGGTGCTGCCCGCCGAGGACCTGCTGCCGCAGAAGGCCCGGATCCTGCTGCTGCTCACCCTCGCCACCACCCGGCAGGCCCCGGACATCGCCCGGCGGTTCGCCCGCTACGGCGTCCCGCAGTTCACGTCCTGACCCGCTCCCCCGTACCTCCGAAGGAGACCTGTCATGAGTGCCCCGATGCCCGTCCCCGAGCTGGTGGCCCGGCAGATCGCGCTGACCCCGGACCGGCCGGCGGTTGCCGCGGCCGGCAGGCAGCTGACCTACGCCGAGCTGGGTTCGAGGGCCGATGCCCTGGCCCACCGCCTCATCGCCCGCGGCGCCGAACCCGACCGCCCGGTCGGCGTGCTGCTGCCGCGCGGCGTCGACCTCGTCGTCGCCCTGCTCGCCGTCTGGCGGGCGGGCGCCGCCTACCTGCCGCTCGACCCCGGCCATCCGCCCGCCCGGCTGTCCGGGCTGGTCGGGCGGTCCGGGACCGCCCTGATCGTCACCGACGGCGCCGGGCACGACACCGTCACGGCCACCGGCGCGACGCCGGTGCTCACCGGCGACGCCGCCCCGGCCGCCGGGTCCGCGCCGGTGCCCGCCGACCCGCGGGGCGCGGCGTACGTGCTGCACACCTCGGGTTCGACCGGCCGCCCCAAGGGCGTCGTCGTCGACCACGCCGGCCTCGCCAACCGCATCCGGTGGGCCGTCGAGGGGCTCGGCCTGCGCGCCGCCGACCGGGTGCTCCAGAAGACGCCGGTGACGTTCGACGCGGCGGGCTGGGAGATCTTCGCGCCGCTCACCGTCGGCGGCACGGTCGTGCTCGCGCCGCCCGGCGCCGAGCGGGACCCGGCTGCGCTGCTGGAGGCCGTCGCCGACACCGGCACGAGCGTGCTCCAGGTGGTGCCGTCCGTGCTGCGCGAGCTGCTCGACGCGGACGGCTGGGAGCGCTGCTCCGCCCTGCGCGTGGTGGCCTGCGCCGGGGAACCGCTGCACGCCGAGCCGGCCCAGCGGCTGCTCGCCCTGGCGCCGCCCGGGCTCGCGCTGTGGAACACGTACGGGCCGACCGAGTGCTCCATCGACATCACCGCCCACCGCTTCGACCCGGCCCAGCGGTCCGGGCCGGTGCCGATCGGCCGGCCGATCGACGGCATGCGCGTCCTCGTCCTGGACGAGGACGGCGCGCCGGTCGCCGCGGGGGCGGCGGGCGAGCTGTACGCGGGTGGGGCGGGCGTCGCCCGCGGGTACCTGGGCCGCGCCGACCTGACCGCCGAGCGGTTCGTGCCGGACCCGGCCGGGCCCGCCGGGGCGCGGCTGTACCGCACCGGCGACCTGGTCAGGGCGGGTGCGGACGGCGTCCTGGAGTACCTGGGGCGCATCGACCGGCAGGTCAAGATCAACGGGGTCCGGATCGAGCCCGGCGAGATCGAGGCCGTCCTGGAGGCGCACCCCGGGGTCGGCGGCGCCGCCGTCGTCCCGGTCGAGGCGCCGGGCGGCGGAGCGGCGCTGGCCGCCTTCGTCCGGGCGGACCGGGTCCCGGACGGGCTGCGCGACCATCTCGCCGAGCGGCTGCCCGGCACGCACGTGCCGTCGGTGCTGACGGCGGTCGAGCGGTTCCCGACGACGTCCAGCGGCAAGCTGGACCGCACGGCGCTGGCCGCACTGGCGGTCCCGGCCGTCCCGGCCGCCCCGGCCGGGCCCGCCCGCCAGGAGTCCGCCGCCGAGCGGGCGGTGGCGCGGGTGTGGTGCGAGCTGTTCCGGACCGACGCCATCGACGTGGACACGGACTTCTACCAACTGGGCGGGACGTCGCTCCAGTTCACCCGGCTGGTCAACCGGCTGCGCAAGGCGACCGGGCAGGACCTGGCCCTCGGCGATCTGCTGAACGCGACCACGATCGCCGCCCAGGCCCGCCTGCTGGCCGGGCCCGCCGAGCCCGAGGGCCCGACGCCGCTGCCGCGCACCGGCCCGCTCCCGCTGTCGTTCGGGCAGCGCCGCCTGTGGGTCCTCGACCGGATGCGGCCGCGCAGCCGCGAGTGGGTGTCGGCGCTGTTCCTGCCGGTGCCGGACGGCGCCGGCGAGGAGCAGATCGCCGCCGCGCTCGGCCTCCTGGTGGAGCGGCACGAGGCGCTGCGGACCGCCTTCGTCGTCGAGGACGGCGAGCCGATGCAGCTGATCCAGGCGCCGGCCCCGCTGGAGCTGACCACGGTCACGGCCGCCGCCGAGGAGCTGCCCGCCGTGCTCGACCGGGAGCTGGAGCGCGGTTTCGACCTGGCGGGCGGGCCGCTGGCCCGGGCGCTGCTCGCGACCGACCCCGCGCCGGGGGGCCGCCGGGTGCTGGTGCTCTCGGTGCACCACATCATCTGCGACGGCTGGTCCTCCTCCGTCCTGGAGCGCGAGTTCGCCGCCGTCCTGGACGCGGTGCGCACCGGCCGCCCGGCCGGCCTGCCCGCGCTGGCGATCCAGTACGCCGACTACGCCTCCTGGCAGCGGGACCGGATCACGCCGGACCGGGCCGAGCGGGAACTGACGTACTGGCGCAAGGCGCTGGAGGGCGCGGTGCCGCTGGAGCCGCGCGCCGACCACCCGCGTCCGGCGACCAGGGACGGCCGCGGCGCGATGGTGGCGCTGGAGCTCTCGCCGCAGGTCACCGCGGCCCTCACCGAGCTGGGCCGGGCCCACGGCGCGACCCCGTTCATGACGCTGCTCACCGGCTTCGCCACGCTGCTGGCGCGGCAGACCGGGCAGTGGGACGTGGTGGTCGGCACCCCGGTGGCGGGCCGCGACCGGCCCGGGACCGAGGGCGTCGTCGGGTTCTTCCTCAACAGCCTCGTGCTGCGGCTCGGCCTGGACGGCTCGCTGTCCTTCGGCGCCGGGCTCGACCGGGTCAAGGACGCGTGCCGGGAGGCGTTCGCCCACCAGGAGCTGCCCTTCGAGCAGCTCGTCGCCGCGCTGGCGCCGGAGCGCGACGCCGCCCGCACCCCGCTGTACCAGGTCGCCTTCGACCTGCACGACGAGGAGTCGACCGGCTCCGCCACCGACCCGGCCGACCTCGCGACGCTGGTCGACGTCTCGCGGATCGCGAAGACGGACCTGACCCTGTACCTGCGCCGCCGTCCCGACGGCGGGATGTCCGGCGGTCTCGAGTACGCGACCTCGCTGTTCCGGCGGGACACCGTCGAGCGGATGGCGGCCCAGTTCGTGCTGCTGCTGGGGCAGGCCGCGGGCCGGCCCCGGGACCGTCTCGACGCCCTCGGCCTGCTCCCGGCCGCCGAGCGCGCGGCCCTGCTGCGCTGGAGCGGCACCCCCGCCCCCGCGTACACGGCCGACGCCCCCGGACTCTTCGAGCGGCAGGCCGCCGCCACGCCCGACGCGACGGCCCTGGCGACCGAGGCCGGCAAGGTCTCCTTCGCCGAACTCGACCGGCGGGCCAACCGGGTGGCGCACCGGCTGCGGGAGCACGGCGCGGGCCCCGACACGGTCGTCGGCGTCCTGGTCGACCGGGGCGCCGACCTGATGGCCGCGCTGCTCGGCGTCTGGAAGGCGGGCGCCGCGTACCTGCCGATGGAGCCGGGCACCCCCGCCGAGCGCGTGCGGTACATGCTGGCCGACTCCGGGGCGCGGCTGCTGGTCTGCGACACCGCCCCGGAGGGCGTCGCCGCCGACGGGGTGACGACGCTGTCGCCCGCGCACCGCACGGGCGACGCCTCGCGGCCCGCCCGGTCGGCCGATCCGGACCGGCTCGCCTACGTGATCTACACCTCCGGCTCGACGGGCCGGCCCAAGGGCGTGGAGATCACCCATGCCGGGCTCGCGGGTCATCTGCGGTGGGCCGTCGACGCATTGGCGCTCGCCGCGCCCGGGGGCGCGGCGGTGTTCACCTCGGTCGCCTTCGACCTCGGCGTCCCCAACCTGTGGGCGGGCCTGCTGGCGGGCCGACCGACGACGCTGCTGCCGCAGGACCTGGAGCTGACCGAGCTGGGCGACCGGCTGACCGCCGCCGCCCCGCTGGCCTTCCTCAAGCTCACCCCCGGCCACCTGGAGATCCTCTCCGGCCTCCCCGAGGAGCGGATCGCGGGTCTCGCCGCCCGGATCGTCGTCGCGGGCGAGGCGCTGCCGCCCGCGCTCGCCGAACGCTGGGCGTCGCTCCTCGGCCCCGGCCGGCTGATCAACGAATACGGGCCGACCGAGGCGTCCGTGGGCACCTGCGTGCACCCGGTCCCGGCGGGCCCGGTGCGCGGCAGCGTCCCGATCGGGCGGCCGCTGCCCGGGGTGCGGATGCACGTGGTCGACTCCTGGCTCCGGCCGGTGCCGATCGGCGCGGTCGGTGAACTGTGCGTCGGCGGCGCGGGGGTGGCCCGCGGCTACACCGGCCGGCCGGCGCTGACCGCCCGGCGGTTCGTGCCCGACCCCTTCGGGGAGGCGGGGCAGCGGCTGTACCGGACCGGGGACCTGGTGCGGGTGCTGGACGGCGGCGCGGTGGAGTTCCTCGGCCGCGCCGACACCCAGGTCAAGATCCGCGGCTACCGCGTCGAGCTCGCCGAGATCGCGGCGGTGGTCACCGAGCACCCGCGGGTGCGGCAGGCCGTGGCCACCGCGCACGACGGCCGGATCGCGGTCGCCTACGTCCCGGACGGGGAGGCGCCCGCCGACCCCTCGCTCCTGGAGCTGTGCGCCGCCCGGCTGCCCGCGTACATGCTGCCCACCGCGTTCACCGCGCTGGCCGCGATGCCGCTGAACGCCAACGGCAAGATCGACCGCTCGGCGCTCCCCCGCCCGGCGGCCCCCGCCGAGGGGCTCGTGGCGCCGCGCGGCGTCGTCGAGGAGCGGGTCGCGGAGATCTTCGCCGAGCTGCTCGCGGTCCCGGTCGGCGCGCACACCGGGTTCTTCCGGGCCGGCGGCAACTCGATCCTCGCGATCCGGCTGGTCGCCGCCCTCCAGGACGCCTTCGACGTGGACCTGCCGATCCGGGCCGTCTTCGAGGGCCCGAGCGTCGCCGAACTGGCGTCGCTGATCGAGGAACTGATCCGCTCCGAGCTCGACGCCATGTCCGATGCCGAGCTGACCGCCTACGGAAAGGAGGACGTCGATGGACTTCGCCCTGACGAGCGAGCAGCAGCAGCGTCGTGACCATCTGCTGGCCGCCATCGAGACCGAACTGCCGGGCCGCCGGCGCACGGACCCGGCGGACCATTTCGACCGGGACGACTGGGGCCGGGCCGCGGCCCTCGGGCTGACCGGCCTGTGCCTGCCGGAGGAGTCCGGCGGCGCCGGGCTCGGCGCCCTGGACACCGCGCTGTGCCTGGAGGCGTTCGGCCAGGGCTGCCTGGACACCGGGCTCGCCTTCGGGGTCGCGGCCCACCTGCTGGCCTGCGCGGTGCCGATCCGCGACTTCGCCGGCGCCGAGGTGCGGGACGAACTCCTGAAGGGGCTCGCGGCGGGTTCGCTGATCGCGTCCAACGCCATCACCGAGGACGCGGCGGGCTCCGACTCGGCCCGGCTGGAGATGACGGCCGTCCGCGACGGCGACCACTACGTGATCGACGGGGTGAAGTCGTTCGCGAGCAACGCCCCGCTGTCCGACGTGATCGTGACCTACGCGGTCACCCAGCCCGCGGCCGGTTTCCTCGGCACCAGCGGCTTCGCGGTCCCGCGCGAGCTGCCCGGCGTGAGCATCGGGCCGCCGCTGGAGAAGATGGGCCTGCACGGCTGCCCGGCCGGGCGCATCACCTTCGACGGGGTGCGGGTCCCGGCCCGGTACCTGCTGGGCACCGAGGGCCAGGGCCGGATGATCTTCCAGCACTCGATGGGCTGGGAGCGGGCCTGCCTGTTCGCGATCTACCTCGGCGTGATGACGTACCAGCTCCAGCGGTGCGTCGCCCACGTCCGCTCGCGCAAGCAGTTCGGCCGCCGGCTCTCCGACTTCCAGGCCGTCTCGCACAAGATCTCGGTCATGTCGGAGCGCCTGGAGGGCGCGCGGCTGCTGCTGTACCGCGCGTGCTGGCTCACCGACCAGGGCGGCGCGGACGCGGGCGCCGTGTCCCTGGCCAAGGTCGCGGTCTCCGAGGCCGCCGTCGCCAACGCCCGGGACGCCGTCCAGGTGTTCGGCGGCATCGGCTACCTCGCCTCGACCGGCATCGAGCAGCAGCTGCGCGACGCCGTGCCCAGCACGCTGTTCTCCGGCACGACCGAGATCCACCGGAGCGTCATAGCAAGGGAGAGAGGGCTGTGAACCTGCACGAGCTGGTCGCACGATCCGCCCGGCTGCATCCCGACCGCGTGGCCGTCTCGGCCGCCGGCCGCGAGCTGAGCTACCGGGAACTCGACCGCCGGGCGAACGCCTTCGCCCGGCTCCTGTCCCGGGCCGGCGTCGGCCGCGGCGACCGCGTCGTCCTGTGGGGCGACAAGGCGCCCTCGGTCCTGGTGGCGATGCAGGCGGCGCTGCGCCTGGGCGCCGTCTACGTGCCCCAGGACGGCACGGCGCCGCTCGCCCGGGTCGTCACCGTGGCCCGCGACAGCGGCGCCCGCGTCGTCTGCTCGACGGGGCCGCGCCTGGCCGGGATCCGCTCGGCGCTCGGGGCCGGCGTCGCGGTGCTCGACCTGGAGGAGACGCTGCACGGCGGCGCCCAGGTGCCGGTCGCCGAGGCCGAGGTGAAGCCCGACGACCCGGCGTTCATCCTCTACACGTCCGGCTCCACCGGCACGCCCAAGGGCGTGTGCATCAGCCACCGCAACGCCCGCGCCTTCGTCGACTGGGCCGTGGAGCTGCTCGGCGCCGGGCCGGGCGACCGCTTCGCCAATCACGCGCCGCTCGTCTTCGACCTGTCGGTCCTCGATCTGTACGCCGCGTTCTCGGTCGGCGCCGCGGTCCACCTGGTGCCTGCCGAACTGGCCTATGCACCGGGCGAGTTGGTGGACTTCCTGCACCGGGAGCGGATCACCGTCTGGTACTCGGTGCCGTCGGCGCTGATCCTGATGATCCGCGGCGGCGGGCTGCTGGACCGGCCCGCGCCCGCGGACCTGCGGGCGGTGCTGTTCGCCGGGGAGCCGTTCCCGATCACCCACGTCCGCCGGCTCGCCGCGTGGACGCGGGCCCGGCTGCTCAATCTGTACGGCCCGACCGAGACCAACGTGTGCACCTGGCACGAGGTGAGCCCGGCCGACCTCGACCGGGACCGTCCCGTGCCGATCGGCCGGGCCGCGAGCGGCGACGAGGCCTGGGCCAGGACCGACGCGGGCACCGTCGCCGCCCCGGGAGAGCAGGGCGAACTGATCGTCGCGGGCCCGACGGTGATGCTCGGCTACTGGGGCCGGGGCCCCTGCCCCGAGGAGTACGCCACCGGCGACATCGTCACCGTGCTGCCCGACGGCTCCTTCGACTACGTGGGCCGCCGCGACCACGCGGTGAAGGTCCGCGGCCACCGGATCGAACTCGGCGAGATCGAGGCGACCTGCGACGCCCACGAGCAGGTGGACAGCGCGGCCGTCGTGGTGGCCGGCGAGGGCATGGACGCCCGGCTCGTCGCCTTCGTCGTCCCCGTGGACGGCGCCCGGCCCGGCGCGCTCGCGCTGCGCCGGCACCTCGCGGAGCGGCTGCCCAGCTACATGATCACCGACCACGTGCACCTCCTGACCGACCTGCCCAGAACCCGTAACGGAAAGATCGACCGCCCGGAGCTGGTCCGGCGGCATCTGACCCTCTCGAAAGGACGCTCATGAACACCGATGCCGTGACCGGCCGACTGCTGGACTTCATCAGGACCGAGTTCCTCTGGTCCGACGACGGGGTCACGATCGACGCCACCACCCCGCTCCTCGAATGGGGGATCGTCGACTCGCTGCGGATCGCGCTGCTCCAGGCCTTCATCCTCAACGAGTGGGACGTCTCCGTGCCCGCCGCCCGGATCGACGCGAAGAACTTCAAGAACGCGGGCTCGATCGCCGCGATGATCTGCGAGCTGGACAAGGAGACCGTCTGATGGCCGCCCTCGACTTCGACGTCGCCGTGCTCGGCGGCGGGCCCGCCGGCTCGACCGCCGCCTCCTACCTGGCCCGCGCCGGGCTCTCCGTGATCGTCCTGGAGAGCGAGACCTTCCCCCGGCCGCACGTGGGCGAGTCGCTGGTGCCCGCCACCACTCCCGTGCTCCTGGAGATCGACGCCCTCGACAAGATCGACGAGGCCGACTTCCCGCGCAAGTACGGGGCGTCGTGGACCTCGGCCGAATCGCGGGACATCCCCCGGCTCGGCTTCAGCGGCCTCCAGCACGACTGGACGGCCGACATCCAGTTCGTCGAGCGCGACCAGCAGGGCGTGGACCGCGACTACACGTTCCACGTCGACCGCTCCCGCTTCGACTCGATCCTGCTGCGCCACGCCCAGGAGCAGGGCGCGACCGTGATCAACGGCGCCCGGGTGCTCGGCGTCGACTTCGGTGACCCCGAGGTCGTCGTGCGGACCCGCATCGCGGGCAAGCCGGTCGCGTACACGGTCGGCATGGTCGTGGACGCCTCGGGCCGCTCGACCGTGCTCGGCCGCCAGCTCAGGACCAAGGTGGCGGACCCGGTCTTCGACCAGTACGCCGTGCACGCCTGGTTCGAGGGGCTCGACCGGGAGGCGCTGTCGACCTCCGCGGCCCAGGCCGAACACATCTACGTGCACTTCCTGCCGATCAAGGACTCCTGGGTCTGGCAGATCCCGATCACCGACAAGATCACCAGCATCGGTGTGGTCACCCAGAAGAAGCGCTTCAAGGAGGGCAGCGGCGATCTGGACGAGTTCTTCTGGGACTTCGTCGGCAGCCGCCCCGAACTCCAGGACGCGCTCAAGGGCTGCCGCCAGGTCCGCCCGCTGAAGGCCGAGGGCGACTACAGCTACTCGGTGAAGGAGATCACCGGCGACCGCTACGTCCTGATCGGCGACGCCGCCCGCTTCGTGGACCCGATCTTCTCCAGCGGTGTCAGCGTGGCGCTCAACAGCGCCCGGATCGCCTCGCGGGACATCATCGCGGCGCACGCCGCGGGCGACTACGCCAAGGAGCGGTTCGACACCTACGAGCGCAAGATCCGCAGCGCGGTGAAGTACTGGTACGAGTTCATCTCGATCTACTACCGGCTGAACGTGCTCTTCACCGCCTTCGTCCAGGACCCCCGCTACCGCAAGGACGTCCTGAAGATGCTCCAGGGCGACGTGTACGACGACGAGGAGCCCAAGGCGCTGACCGCGATGCGCGAGGCGGTGGCCGCGGTCGAGGCCAACCCCGACCACCTGTGGCACCCGTATCTGGGCACCCTCAAGGCGACCCGGTGACCCCGGTCCCGCACCTCCCGGAAAGGTACTGATCCCGCCATGCTGATCCTGCGACACCGTGAGGTCGCGCAGCTCCTCGACGGCCGCGAGTCCGACACCGTCGAGGTCGTCGCGGACGCCTACCGCCTGCACGAGCAGGGCGACACCGCGGTCCCGCACTCCACGTTCCTGCGGTTCCCCGGGCAGCCGCGCAACCGCATCATCGGGCTGCCCGCCTACCGCGGCGGGCCGCGCCCGGCCGCCGGCATGAAGTGGATCGCCTCCTTCCCCGCCAACATCGAGCGCGGCACGCAGCGGGCCAGCGCCTCGATCATCCTCAACTCCCTGGAGACGGGGCGCCCCGAGGCCGTGATCGAGGGGTCGCTGATCTCGGCCGCCCGCACCGCGGCCAGCGCCGCCCTCGCGGCGGAGCTGCTCACCCGCGACCGGCGCCCCGACGGCCTCGCGCTGATCGGCTGCGGGGTCATCAACCTGGAGATCCTGCGGCACGTCCGCGCCACGCTGCCGGGCCTCGGCTCGCTGGCGGTGTACGACAGTTCGCCGCGCCGGGCCGCCGAGTTCGCCGCGCGGGCGGCCGAGATGCTGCCCGGGGCCCGGGTGCGGCTGGTGGACAGCGCCGAGCAGGCGCTGGCCGCGCACGGTCTGGTCTCGATCGCCACCTCGGCCATCGAGCCGCACCTGGACCTCAAAGCGGCCGCGCCGGGCACCGTGGTCCTGCACATCTCGCTGCGGGACCTGCTGCCCGAGTCGCTGATCGACGCGGACAACATCGTCGACGACACCGAGCACGCGCTGCGCGAGCGCACCTCGCTCGACCTCGCCGTCCAGGCGGCGGGCCACCGCGCGTTCATCGCCCCGACGATCGGCCGGCTACTCCTCGACGACGCCGACGACGCCGCCGGGGGGAGGTACGCGCCCGCGCCGGACCGGACGGTCGTCTACGCGCCGTTCGGTCTCGGCGTCCTGGACATCGCCCTGGCCGACCACCTCCTCACCGCGGCCCGCGCCCAGGGACTGGGGGTCGAGGTGAGCGGCTTCCTGCCGGACTGACCTCCCCAGCCCCACCCCCCGACCGGGGGCCAGGACCGGCACCTCCCCCGCCCGGTCCTGGCCCCCTCCTCCTTCTCGCCGCACGCCCCGGCCGCTGCCGCCGCCGCGGCCCCTCGCAGAAAGGCATCCCATGTCCGCAGTCCCGCTCGAACCCGGCGCACGACACCCCGGCGTCCCGCGCGCCGGAGCCCTCTTCCCCGCGGCCGCCGACGGCGCCCGTCGGACGGCCGCGGACCGGGAGCCCGTCGGATGAGCGGGCCGGCGTCGGACCGGGGCATCGCCCGGTTCAGCCGCAACCACGCCGTCCACGTCTGGCACGGCCGGGTCCCCGACCTGCCCGACCCGGCCGACGTCGCCCTGCTCGACGCGAACGAACACGCGACGTTCCGCAGGCGCAGCGCCCCGTTCGACGGGCACTACGCGGGCGCGCACGCGGCGCTGCGGCGGGTCGTCGCCGACCACTATCTCGGCTGCCCGCCCGCGGCGGTCCGGTTCGGCCGCCACCCGTGCCCGCGGTGCGCCGACCCCACGCACGGCCGGCCCCGGATCGTGGCGCCCGCCACCCGGCTGGACTTCAGCCTGTCGCGCTCGGGGCCCTACTGGCTGCTCGCCGTCACCGCGGGCGGCCCCGTGGGCATCGACATCGAGCAGGTCACCGGGCGCGCGGGGGTGGACGAGGCGGCCGACGTCGCGCTGTCGGAGGGCGAGTTGGGCCTCCTGCGCGGCATCGGGGACGAGCGGGAGCGCGAGGAGCTGTTCCTGCGCGCGTGGACCCGCAAAGAGGCGGTGCTGAAGGCCACCGGGGTCGGCATCGTCGCGGACCTGCGCGATCTCGACGCACTCACGCCCGGTGGCGGCGGCCCGCTCCGGATCGACCACAACGAGCCGCGCATCGGCGGCAGTTGGGAGGTCTACGACCTGTTCGTGGGATCCGGCCTGTCGGCGGCGCTGGCCCGCGCGTCGGCGCACGCGGGCCCGGTGGTACTGCGCCGCGCCCCGGAACCCGCGGCCGCCTGACACTCCCGACGCTCCCGGGGCCCCGGCTGTCCCGGCGATCCCGGCGGCCCCGGCGGTCCTGGCTGTCCTAGCTGTCCCGCCGGCCCCGGCGGTCCTGGCGATCCTGACAGTACTGACAGCCCCGACAGTCCCGGCGGTCGCGGTCGTCCCGGCGATCCCGGCTGTCCCGGCTGTCCCGGCGGCCCTGGCAGCCTCGGCTGTCCTGGTCGTCCCGGTTGTCCCGGCGGCCCTGGCGGCCTCGGCTGTCCTGGTTGTCCCGGCGATCCTGACAGCCCCGACAGCCCCGACAGCCCCGGCAGCCCCGGCGGTCGCGGTCGTCCCGGCGATCCTGGCTGTCCCGGCGATCCCGGCGGTCCTGGCTGCCCCGACAGCCCCGGAAATCCCGACAGTCCCGACAGTCCCGACAGTCCCGGTCGTCCCGACGGCCCCGGCGCTTCGCGCTCCCCCCGTCTCCGGCGCCCCGGAAACGGACGCGGCTCCCGGGCCCGTACGCACTGGACCTCGCGTACGGGCCGGGAGCCGTCGGGCTCATCCGGCCGAACCGGCCACCAGGTCGCCCCGGCCGGGCAGCGCCGGCTCGAAGTCGCCCGCCAGGATGGACTGGTGGGCCTGGCGCAGGGTCGGTCCGGGGTCGACGCCCAGCTGCTCGCGCAGCAGGGTGCAGCCCGCGTGGAACGTCTCGAACGCCTCGGCCTGCCGGTCGCTGCGGTGCAGCGCGATCATCAGCTTCGCCCGGAACGTCTCGCGCAGCGGGTGCGCTCCCACCAACTGCGTGAGCTCGCCGACCAGATCGTGGTGCCGGCCCAGCTGGAGGTCGGCGTCGATCCGGCTCTCCAGAACCTCCATCCGCGCCATCTCGATCCGCGACCGCTCGTTGTCGACCAGCGCGTCGGTCACCCCGGTGAGGGTGGGCCCGCTCCACAGGTCGAGCGCCGAGCGGAAGCGGGCGGCCGCGTCGCCGACCCGTCCCGCGCGCGTCAGGGACTGCCCCTCCTTGGCGAGCCGGTAGAAGTCGTCCAGGTCGAACCGGGCGTCCCCCTTCTCGATGCGGTATCCGCGCCCGCAGCGCGTGATGGTGGCGCCGCCGGCGAAATGCCCGCGGAGCCGGGACGCGTAGGTGTAGATCTGCGCCTGGTAGGTGGCGGGTGGTCTTCGCTCCCACAGCACCCCGCCGAGGTCGGAGTCGGAGACGATCCACCCGTCGGCGAGCAGGAGGGTGGCCAGAATGGTCCGTTGCTTACAGCCGCCCAGCGGGGCCTCACCTGCGGCAGACCACAGCCCGACGGGACCGAGAACGCGGAACTCCAACATGACGGATAGTCAGCTCCTATCTGTGTCTCCCTGGGCCGAGGTCTCCTTGGGCCGAGGCCTGTTCATGTCGACAGTGCCAGCCGCGGACGCCGTCCCCCAGTGCCGGCATAACGGGTCCGCCGTGTGTTCGTCAGGTGATGGATCATGAAGAATTCACTGTGAAATCTTCACCCCAGGGTGATGACGACCGCACTGGGTCCGCCCCTCAAGTCTTCGCAGAATCTCTCCCGTACTCCTCCATGTCAGCGCACGGCGAAGGGACCTGATCGCGATGACCCCGCACACCCCGCTCCAGAGCTGCATCGGTACCCCCCAGATCATCGCCGCGCAGGCCGGCGCGCTGGTCATAGAGAACCTGGACGCGCCGTCCGACCAGAGCGGCGCGCTGTTCACCGTGACCTACACCCACGTCGCCCCGGCCGTCGGGGACCACACCGCATGACCCTCTCCGGGACACACCGCGGCTCCGCCGGCCTCCTCGGCTTCAAGAGCCACCTGCGGGCCGCACTCGTGCCCGGAGAAGCCGCCTATCTGCTCTCGCAGCGCGGGGTCACCGCGCTGCGGGGGCGTTCGGCCGAGGTCCTGACGCCTCTGCTGGACGGCACCCGCGACCGGGAGACGGTGATCAGGGACGCCGCTCCCGGCCTCTCCCACGAGGCGGCGCGCTCGGCACTCGACGCCCTGGAGGCGGCCGGCCTGCTCCGGCTCGGCGCCACCCCCGCGGACGCGTCCGCCGAGGCCTACTGGGACCTCGCCGGCCTCGACGGCGGCCGGGCCGCACGCGACGTGGCCACGGCCCGGGTCCGGGTCGTGGCGCTGCCCGGCTGCGACCCGGCCCGGCTGCACGGCACCCTGCGGGACTCCGGGATCCAGGTCGCCGAGGGCGCGCAGGACGCCGCCTTCGCCCTCGTCCTGTGCGACGACTACCTGGCCCCCGGCCTCAAGGACGTCGACGCCGCCCTGCGCGCGCAGGGCACCCCCTGGCTGCTCGCCCGCACCGGGGGCGCCGACCCCTGGGTGGGCCCCGTCTTCCGGCCCGGCACCGGGCCCTGCTGGTCCTGCCTGGCCGTCCGGCTGCGCGGCCACCGCCGCTCGGAGCTGCCGCTCCAGCGCCACCTCGGACTGGCGGGCCCCGCGGGCCGGCCGGCCGCCGGACTGCCCGCGGGCGAGTCGGCGGCGGCCGGGTTCGCCGCCCTGGAGACCGCGAAGTGGCTGGCAGGCCTGCGGCACGCGGGCCAGAGCGCCGTGCACGTCCTGGACACCCTGCGGCTGACCACCGGCGCGCACCAGGTGGCCCGGCTGCCGCAGTGCCCGGTGTGCGGGGACGCGCAGCTGGTCACCCGGCGGGTGCGGGCCCCCTTCGTCCCCGCCTCCCGGCCCAAGGCCGACCAGGACTCGGGCGGCCACCGGGCGCTCACCCCGCGCCAGATGCTCGACCGCTACGGCGCGCTCGTCGACCCGGTCACCGGCATCGTCAAGGACATCAGGCGGGCCCGCGACTGCCCGGACTTCGTGGAGTCCTACCTCTCCGGGCAGAACCTGGCGATGGGTTCGGCCTCCCTGTCGGGGCTGCGCGCCGGGCTGCGCGCGCTCAGCGGCGGCAAGGGCGCCACCGAGACCGAGGCCAGGACCAGCGCCCTGTGCGAGGCGGTCGAGCGGTACAGCGGCACCCGGCACGGCGACGAGCCGGTGGTGCGGGACAGCTGGGCCGCGCTCGGCCCGGCCGCGGTCCACCCCGCCGACTGCCAGCTCTACTCCGACCGGCAGCTGCGCGAGCGGCAGCGGTGGAACAGCACCGGGTCGGCGCTGACCCACGTACCCGCGCCGTTCGACGAGCACCGCCCGACGGAGTGGACGCCGGTGTGGTCCCTCACCGGCGGCACCCAGCGGCTGCTGCCCACGTCCCTGCTGTACTTCGCCCAGGAGCCGGCCGCCGACGGGCTGTGCGCCGACTCCAACGGCAACGCCGCGGGCAGCAGCCCGGAGGACGCCCTGCTCCAGGGGTTCCTCGAACTGGTGGAGCGCGACGCGGTGGCCCTGTGGTGGTACAACCGCACCCGAAGACCCGGCGTGGACCTCGACAGCAGCGACGACCCGTACGTCGAGCGGATCCGGACCGGCTGCGCGCGGGCCGGGCGGGCCCTGTGGGCGCTCGACCTCACCTCCGACTTCGGCATCCCGGTCGTGGTGGCGCTGTCCCGGCGCACCGCCGGCCCCACCGAGGACATCGTGTTCGGCTTCGGCGCGCACTTCGATCCGCGGATCGCGCTGCGCCGCGCGCTCACCGAGATGGGTCAGCTGCTGCCCGCGCTCGGCCCCGGCGGGGGCGGCTCGGGGTACGCGGTCGCGGACCCGGAGCCGGTGCGCTGGTGGCGTACCGCCACGCTCGCCAATCAGCCATACCTGGCGCCAGATCCGGCCATGTCGCCGGTCCCCGCGCACGGTCGCGGCTATCGGCCACACACTGATCTGCGGGACGACGTCATGGCTGTAACCGAATTGGTCCGGGGGCGCGGAATGGAATTGCTGGTCCTCGATCAGACCCGTCCGGACCTGGATCTTCCGGTAGTGAAGGTGGTGATTCCCGGGATGCGTCATTTCTGGCCGAGATTCGCCCCTGGAAGGCTCTTCGACATACCGGTCGCCCTCGGCCAACAGGCCGAACCGACGCGTTATGCCGATCTCAACCCCGTACCGATGTTCGTTTAGTTCCTCAACTTCTGGGCACAGACAGGTACTTGATCTATGATCCCTCCGGTGTGCGGTGACCGCGTGCTAGCGGAGGGGGCCGGTAGGGCAATGTCGCCACAGAACGGTTCACATCTTTCGAGCGTCGGAGCCGGGGACCGCCCGACGCCGTCCGGAGCGTCCGATCCATCCGAGGAGCACCCGGAGTCCCTGGCGCCGCACATGCTCGCGCCGCGCCTGGCCCGGATCATCCTCATGGGGGCGCTGCTCAGCTTCCTGTGCATCACGATGCTCAACGTGCTGAGCGCCGGCCTCGGCGCCGGCCTGGACCTGGCGGCCCTGGCCTGCGTGCTCGCCATCTTCGCGCTCCAGCTCAGACATTCGCGTCCTCAGGCGCACCGGGCCCCCTGGCGGGAGAAAGTGGCCGCCCTGGGGGCCCAGGCGCTTCTGACGTATCTGCCGATCTTCGTCTTCAAGGCCCAGTGGGGCGGCATGGCCGGGTTCCTGGCCGGTTCGCTGCTGCTCCTGCTGCCCTCGCGCCTGGGCTGGGCGCTGTACGCCGCGGTGGGCCTGTCGATGGCGCTGCCGCCGGCCTTCGAGGGCCGCCCGTTCCTCGACAGCTTCTATCTGGGCCAGTCCACCCTGCTGACCGGGCTGGTGGTGTTCGGCCTGACCCGGCTCACGGAACTGGTGCGGGTGCTGCACGACACCCGGGGCGAGCTGGCCCGGATGGCGGTCACCAAGGAACGCCTGCGGTTCTCCCGCGACCTGCACGACCTGCTCGGCTACAGCCTCTCCGCGATCACCCTGAAGACCGAGCTGATCCACCGCCTGGTGCCGACCCATCCGCAGCGCGCCCTGACCGAGATCCACGACGTGCTCGCCATCTCCCGGCAGTCCCTGGCCGACGTGCGGACCGTCGCCAGCGGGCTGCGCGACATGTCCCTGGTGGAGGAAGTGGCCAACGCCGAGGGGCTGTTGACGGCGGCGGAGGTCAACGTCCGGGTCGAGATGCACGCCGGTGCGATGAGCCAGCAGGTCAGCACCGTGCTCGCGGCCGTGCTGCGCGAGGCCATCACCAATCTGCTGCGCCACTCCAAGGCGGACACCTGTCTGATCGAGACGGTCCAGGAGAACGGCCGGGTCCGGATGCGCGTCGAGAACAACGGCGTGGACCCGGACTACCGGGATCCGTCGGCCCACAGCGGCAGCGGCCTGGGCAACCTGACGACCCGGATGCACGAGATCGGCGGCGAACTGCGCACCGACACCGGCCCCGACCACACCTTCCGTCTCGTCGCCGAGGCACCGGCGTTCCCCGAACGCATCCCGTCCGGTGGCGACGCCGTCGTGCCGGAGCCCAGAGAACCGGCCGCCTGAGCCGGAAAGGAGCGCGTCGGTGGCCCTACGCCTGCTGCTGGCCGAGGACATGAACATGGTGCGCGGCGCCCTGGTGGCGCTGCTCAACCTGGAGGACGATCTGGAGGTCGTCGCGGAACTGGAGCGCGGTGACGAGATCGTGGACGCCGCCCTCGCCTGCCGCCCCGACGTCGCCATCATCGACATCGACCTGCCGGGACTCGACGGCCTGAACGCCGCCACCCGGCTCAGGGAGAAGCTGCCCGCGTGCAAGACCCTGATCCTCACCAGCCTCGGCCGGCCCGGCACCCTGCGCCGCGCCCTGAGCGCGCAGGTCAACGGCTATCTGTTGAAGGACGCGCCGCCGCACGAACTGGCCAACGCGGTACGGCGGGTGGCGGCCGGCCAGCGGGTCATCGACCCGCAGCTCGCGCTCACCGTGTGGGGCACCGCGGAGACCCCGCTGACGGAACGCGAGACGGAGGTGCTGCGGCTGGCCGCGGAGGGGCTGGAGGCCGGCGAGATCGCCAAGCAGCTGCACCTGGCGCCCGGCACCGTGCGCAACTACCTCACCACCGTGGTCACCAAGCTCCTGGCCCGCAACCGGGTCGACGCCATCCGCATCGCCCGCGAGGCGGGCTGGCTCCCCTAGGGCCGGTCGGGACCGGCGCCCGGCGTTCAGCCGGGCTCGTCCGAGGCCCGCAGGACCGCGCGGCCCCCGCCGCCGCCCCCGCCGCTCAGGACCGGCGGCGGCACCCGCTCGTCGTCCGCCGCCTCGGCGGCCATCCCCGCCGCCGCGAGATAGTCCATGATCCGCTTCGTGACCCCGACCGGCAGGGCGAGCGCCGCCGCCATCTGGTCCGGGGTGACCGGCCAGGCGAGCCGCGCCAGCACCCACGCCGCCTCCGGCCGGTGCACCAGGACCCGGTAGGAGGAGTCCGGCGCCTGCACGGTGACGCCGCCGCGGCCGACCGTCAGGGACGCCCCGCTGGGCAGCCGTACGGGCCGCCGTCCGGGCAGCGGGGTGAGGCTGAAGCGCGCGAGCGGGAAGAGCGGCGCCGCCGAGAGCAGCGGGCCGCCGAGGTCGTCGACGCCGAGGGTGCGGACGATCAGATGGGACAGCCGCTCCAACTGCACCAGCAGGCAGGCCCGTTCGTCGTGGTCGTCCGCCCCGTCGGCCCCGTCGGTGTCCGCACGACCGTCGCCACCGCCACCGTCACCGCCCTCGGCGGACTCGGCCGACTTGGCTTCGAGGTTCGCCAGCAGGACGGGACCGAGCTCCATCCGGCGCAGCGCCTCCTCGACCACCGGGTGCGAGAAGCTGACCCGCTCGGTTCCCCAGCGGCCGGTGAGCACCAACTCACCTTCCTGCGCTCCCGGTTCGACGACCACGTCCTCGGCGAGCGACCAGAGGTCGACAGTCCCCCCGTCGGCCTCGTCCGACATCACAACCACCCCTTGCACGCGCTGTCGCGTGAACGCTCTGCCGCGTTCACCGGGCGTCTGATTGTGGATCGACGGCGGTCTCGCGGTACACCTATGACCTCACAGGCAGGGGGTGAAGATTTCATGCCCGTCCCGTGCCCGCGCCTCCCGAACTCGGGGACATCCCCGGTAGTCGCGCCGCCCGCCCCCTAGGGCGGCCCTCCGGGTGCGCTCGGGGATGGTCCCGATGCCGGTGCGGGGCCGCGGCCGCGACCGTAGAACCATGACCTCCACAACGCCCCCCACCGCCCGCCGCCTCGCCGTCGCCATCCCCCTGCTGCTCCTGTCGTACGGCGTGCTGCGCCTGATCGACGGCATGGACGGCAGCCACGGCCCCGGCGTGGCCTGGAACCTCGGGCACACCTGCTTCCTCGGCGCGTTCCTCCTCCTCGGCCTCTTAGTCGTGCGGCTGCGCTCGCGGGTGCCGGCTGCCTCCCTGAGCAGGCGCGTCGCCACCGAGACCGCGACGGGAGCCGGGCTCTTCGGCGCGGCCTGCTTCGTCTGGGTGATCCTCGGCGACCTCGCCCCCGCCCTGCCCGCCCTGCCCGGCCCGCTGCGACTGGTCGGCCCGCTCTGCTTCCAGCTCGCGCTGCTGGCCCTGCTGACGATGCTGGCCGCCGCCCGTCACGTCCCCGCCAGGACCCCGGCGCTGACCGCCCTCGCCTTCGTCCTGATCACCGTCGACCTCGACCTGCTCCCGGCGGCGGCCCTCGCCCTCCTGGCCGCCTTCGCCCCCCTGACCCACACCCCCGCCGCCGCGCGCCCGCCCCGGGTCACCGCACTGACCCGCTGACGCCGACGCACACGAGGGCCGGCCCGGGATCGGGCCGGCCCTCGTGAGGACGTGCGTGCACGGAGTGGAGCGGCAGACGAGTCGGGCTGTACGCCGGGTTCTGTCCCCCGGGACCTCGCGGTCGTCGGGGTGACGGCCATCCATCTAGGGCCGGCGTTGCCACCGGCCTCGTGCGGTCTACCCGCGGACTCGGGCGGGCAGCCCTCGATCGTCCGCGCAGGAGCACCGGGGTGCTCCCTCTTGACCTTGCTCCAGGTGGGGTTTACCTAGCCGCCTGAGTCACCTCAGGCGCTGGTGGTCTCTTACACCACCGTTTCACCCTTACCCGGCGCCGAAGCACCGGGCGGTCTGTTTTCTGTGGCACTGTCCCGCGGGTCACCCCGGGTGGCCGTTAGCCACCACCTTGCCCTGTGGAGCCCGGACGTTCCTCGGGAGGTTCGCGAAGAACCCCACGCGGCCGCCCGCCCGGCTCGTCTGCCGTGCGGCCATCCTACCCGGGCCCGCGGCGCCGGGCGGCACGCGTCGCTCCGCTTGACCTTGCCGCAGCGTCAACGTTTCTACTGGCGTCATGCGGATCGGAGAGCTGGCCCGGATCGTCGGGATCACCACACGGGCCATCAGGCACTACCACCACCTCGGGCTGCTGGCCGAGCCCGAACGCCGGGGGAACGGGTACCGGGACTACGGGCTGCGGCACGCCGTGGAGCTGGCGCGGATCCGGCGGCTGACCGAGCTGGGGCTCGGGCTGGCCGAGGTGCGCGACGCGCTCGCCGACGACGCCGGGCGGGACCTCGTGGAGGTGCTGACCGAGCTGGACGACGACCTCGCCCGCCAGGAGAGCGCCCTGCGGGAGCGGCGGGCGCGGCTGCGGGCGCTGCTCGACGACGCGCGGCGGCAGGGCGGGCTGCCCGCGGGCGGCCCGCTCTCCCCCGAGCTCGCCGCGTTCCTCGCCGGGCTCGGCGAGGTCGACCCGGACTCGCCGATGGCCGCGAAGGACCGTGAGGTGCTGGCCCTCGTGGACGCGACGGCCCCGCCCGAGGACCGCGCCCGGCTGATGGCCGTCCTGACCCCCGTCCTCACCGCGCCGGGCGCCCTGGACGCCGTACGGCAGGTGTACGCGCTGCTCGACGCGCTGGCCGGTGCCGGGCCCGACGACCCGCGGGTGGCCGGGGCGGCCCGCGCGCTGGTCGCCTGCCTGCCGGCGGACCTGCCGACCCCGCGGGACGTCGGGGGGCACGCGCTCGTCGACGCCTTCCTCGCGGACTTCTCCCCCGGGCAGGCGGCCGCCGTCCGGCTCGCGATGCGCCTGGCGGAGGAGGGCCGGTGACGCGGATCCGGCGGATCGCCGGGCACGAGCTGCGGGTGCTGGTCAGCGTCGGGCTGTGGGCGGCGCGGCGGCGGCACGGCGTTCCGGCGGGGGCCCGCGGCTTCCCGTACGCGCGGGGGCAGGCCGTGATGATGTACGCGTTCCTGTTCGTCTGCGTCGTCGAGTCGTGCGGGATGTGGGTGCTGCTGCGCGGCATGCCGGTGCTGCACACGGTCGTCACCGTCCTCGACGGCTACACGGTGGTGATGGTGCTCGGGCTGCACGCGGCCTGCGTCACCCGGCCGCACGTGCTGACGGCCGACGCGCTGCGGGTGCGCCGCGGGGCCCAGGTCGACCTGCGCGTACCGGTGGAGGCGATCGCGCGGGTGCGCCGCGAGAACCGGTTCACCCACCCCGCGGCCGACGGCGAACTCGACCTGCCGATCGGCTCGCAGACCACCGTCACCCTCGAACTCGACCCTCCGGTCCGGCACGTCGGATTCTTCGGACGGCCCCGCGAAGTGCGCGTCGTACGGCTCCACGCCGAGGACGGCGACGGTCTGCACCGGGCGCTGACGGGCGCGCTCACGCGGGAGCGAACAGCACCTTCGCCCGTCCCGGATCCGCCTGCGTGAGCCGCACCCGCAGCGGTTCCCCCAGCGGCAGCGCGGCGGTGCCGCCCTCGATCCGGGCGACGACGGCCGGGTCGGTCAGCTGGACGGTGCCGGTCGCCGGGTCGTGCTCCTTCACGTCGACGACGACGGCGTCGAACAGGTCGCCGATCCGGTGGCGCAGCAGCGCCGCCTCGACGATGTCGACGCACTCGCGCTCCACGGTGTTCGCGCGCCGGGTGCCGTCGGCCATCTCCTTGGGCAGGGCGGGCAGCGCGGCGAGCACCCACGCGGGCGGGTCCTGCCCGGCGCAGGCGGCCAGGCACAGCTCGGAGGCGTAGCGGTCGACGAGGCGGCGCAGCGGCGCCGTGCAGTGCGTGTAGGGGGCGGCGACGGCGGCGTGCGTGGTGAGCGCGGGCCGCTCGCCGCCGGTGAACACCGTGTAGCCCGCGCCGCGCAGCAGGGTCGTGCACTCCTGGAGGAAGGCGGCGTGGTGCGGGTTCTCCGGGTCGAGGGACCGGATCAGCGCGGAGTAGGGGACGTGGTGCGGCCAGTCGATGCGCAGCGCCTTCGCGGTGCGCCGCAGGCGGCCCACGGCGCCGTCGGGGGCGGGCAGGGTGCGCAGCACGCCGGTGCCCGCGGTGAGCATCAGGTCGGCGGCGGCCATGCCGGTGAGCAGGGAGATCTGGGCGTTCCAGGAGTCGGCGGGCAGCGGGGCGCGGAAGGTCGGCGCGTAGTCGCCGTCAGCGGTGGTGACGATCTCCTGTTCGGGGACGTCGAGGGAGATGCCGCCGCGCTCCCGCTCCAGGCGTTCGCGCAGGGTGCCGATGTCGCGGAGCAGGGCGAGGGGTTCTTCGGCGGTGCCGTCGTCGATGGCCCGCTGCACGCCCGCGTAGTCGAGTTTCGCGCGGCTGCGGACGAGGGCGCGGACGACGTCGGCGGCGACGGTGCGCCCGTCGGCGTCGAGGTCGATCGTCCACAGCGCGGCGGGGCGGGTGCGGTCCGGGAGCAGGCTGGCCGCGCCCTCGCTGAGCACGGGCGGGTGCAGCGGGGTCCGGTCGTCGGGGAAGTACAGGGTGGTGACGCGCCGGTGGGCCTCGGCGTCGAGCGCGCCGCCGGGGGCGACGAACGCGGCGACGTCGGCGATCGCGTACGTCACCCGGTAGCCGCCGCCGGGCCGCCGCGCCAGGTGCATGGCCTGGTCGAGGTCGGTGGAGGCGGGCGGGTCGATGGTGAAGAGGGGGAGGTCCGTCGCGTCGCACGCGGGCGGCGGCGGCGCGGCGGCGGCCGCGGCGGCCTCGGCGAGCACGTCGGCCGGGAACTCCCGGGGCACGTCCAGCCGCTCGCGCAGGTCGTGCAGCGCGGCGCCGAGGGGCTCGCGCGCCGCGCCGGTCGCGCGGAGGGGGCGCAGGGGCATGGCACCGAGCGTAGGGGGAGGTGGCGGTGTCGGCACGCCGTACGCTGGGCTTCTGTCGTCGCCCGACGTGCCGTACGTGTGTTCCGTACCGGGGTTCCGTACGTGCGTCCACGTGTTTGAGGAGAGCCCGTGCTTGTGCTGTTGCCGCCGTCGGAGGGTAAGGCCGCTTCCGGACGCGGGGCGCCGCTGAAGCCGGAGAGCCTGTCGCTGCCGGGGCTGGCGCGGGCGCGGGCCACGGTGCTGGACGAGCTGGTCGAGCTGTGCGCCGCCGACGAGACCAAGGCGCGCGAGGTGCTGGGCCTGAGCGAGGGGCTGCGCGGGGAGGTCGCGAAGAACGCCGGGCTGCGCACGGCCGGGGCCCGGCCCGCCGGGGAGATCTACACCGGGGTGCTGTACGACGCGCTGGACCTGGCCTCGCTGGACGCCGCCGCGAAGAAGCGGGCCGCGCGCTCGCTGCTGGTGTTCTCCGGCCTGTGGGGCGCGGTGCGGGTGACCGACCGGATTCCCTCCTACCGCTGCTCGATGGGGGTGAAGCTGCCGGGGCTCGGCGCGCTCGGCCCGTACTGGAAGGCGCCGATGGCCGAGGTGCTGCCCGCGGCGGCCGGGGACGGGCTGGTGCTCGACCTGCGCTCGGCGGCCTACGCGGCGGCCTGGAAGCCCACGGGTGAGCTGGCGGAGCGGACGGCCGGGGTGCGGGTGCTGCACGCGCCGACCCGCAAGGTCGTCAGCCACTTCAACAAGGCGACGAAGGGCCGGATCGTGCGGTCCCTGCTCCAGTCCGGCGCCGCGCCGGCCACTCCGGCCGAACTGGTCGACGTGCTGCGCCGGTCGGGGTACACGGTCGAGGTGGCGGAGCCGACGCGGGCGGGTCGGGCGTGGAGCCTGGACGTGCTGGTGGACGAGATCCACTGACCGTTCATTGCAGCATGCGCAACGACCTTTGCGCATGCTGCGGCGGGCGAGGCAGGATGAGGCCATGACCTCCCCCGCCGCTGCCGCCGCCGCGTCCGCCTCCGTGCTGGACCTCGCCCCCGTCATCCCCGTCGTCGTCGTGGAGGACGCCGCCGACGCGGTGCCGCTCGCGCGGGCGCTGGTCGCGGGCGGGCTGCCCGCGATCGAGGTGACCCTGCGCACGCCCGCCGCGCTCGACGCGATCCGGGCGGTCGCGGCCGAGGTGCCGGAGGCCGTCGTCGGGGCGGGCACGGTCATCTCGCCCCGGAACGTCGCCGACTCGGTCGCCGCCGGGGCCCGTTTCCTGGTCAGCCCGGGGTGGACGGACGCGCTGCTGGTCGCGATGCGCGGGTCCGGGGTGCCGTTCCTGCCCGGCGTCTCCACGACGTCGGAGGTCGTGGCGCTGCTGGAGCGGGGCGTGCGCGAGATGAAGTTCTTCCCGGCCGAGGCCGCGGGCGGCGCCGCCTATCTGAAGTCCCTGGCGGGGCCGCTGCCGCAGGCCCGGTTCTGCCCGACCGGCGGTGTCTCGCCGGCCAACGCGGGCGCGTACCTGGCGCTGAAGAACGTCGGCTGTGTCGGCGGGAGCTGGATGCTGCCGGGCGACGCGATCGCCGCGAAGGACTGGGGCCGCGTCGAGGCGCTGGCCCGCGAGGCGTGCGCTACCGCAGGTGAGCTGTCTCGTTGAGCGCGCGCACGGTGGCGTTGCCGTCGGCGTAGTACGCGATCGCGCTGAGCGACGCCGCCGAGAGGTCCATCCGGAACAGGGACTCCGGCGGGGCGCCGAGCGCCAGCCGCAGCAGGGTCTTGACCGGCGTCACATGGCTGACCAGGAGGACCGTGCGGCCCCGGTGGATCCCGGCGAGCCGGTCGCGGGCCCCGGCGACGCGGGCCGCGACCTGCGCGAAGCTCTCGCCGCCGCCGGTGGGCGCCGCGTCCTGCGAGGCCAGCCAGGCGTTCATGTCGGCCGGGTGGCGCTCGCGCACCTCCCGGAAGGTCAGGCCCTCCCAGGCGCCGAAGTCCGTCTCGCGCAGGCCGTCGTCGACCGTCACGTCGAGGCGCAGCCGCTCGGCGACGGCGCGGGCCGTCTCGCGGCAGCGCCGCAGCGGCGAGGTGACGATCGCCTGGACCGTGGCCCGGGCGTGCAGTTCCGCCGCCGCCCGGTCCGCCTGCCGCAGCCCCGTCGCGGACAGCTCCGGGTCGCTGCCGCCGCTGCCCGAGAAGCGCTTCTCGGGGGTGAGGGCGGTTTCTCCGTGCCGGAGCAGGACGAACGTGGTGGGGGTGCCGAGGTCCGGGGGCCGGGCCGCCGGTTCGGTGCCCCTCGCGGGGCCGGGGCCGGCGGGGCCCGGGGCCCCGCCGGTGGACTGTCCCTGCACGGCTGGGCCTAGAGGCCCGACTCCGCGGTGCGGACCAGGATGCGGCGACAGTTCTCGCAGCGCACGACGGTGTCGGGAGCGACGGCCCGGACGTCGTTCAGCTCCGTGATGTTCAGCTCCAGGCGGCAGCCCTCGCAGCGGCGCTGGAAGAGCTTCGCGGCGCCGACGCCGCCCTCCTTCTCGCGGAGCTTGTCGTAGAGCTTCAGCAGGTCGGCCGGGATCGAGGCCGCGACGGCCTCGCGCTCCTTGGCGACCGAGGACGCCTCGGTGTCCAGCGCGCCGGCGGCCTGGTCGCGGCGGGCCGTCGCGTCGTCGATCTTGGCCTGGACGGAGGAGAGCCGGTCGCTCAGCTCGCCCACCCGCTCCTGCGCGGACTCACGGCGCTCCATGACCTCCAGGACGACGTCCTCCAGGTCGCCCTGGCGCTTGGCGAGCGAGGCGATCTCCCGCTGGAGGTTCTCCAGGTCCTTGGGCGAGCTGACGGTCCCGGAGTCCAGGCGCTTCTGGTCGCGGGCGGCCCGCTGGCGGACCTGGTCGACGTCCTGCTCGGCCTTGGTCTGCTCGCGGGAGCAGTCGCTCTCCTCGGTGGTCGCGGCGACGTGCAGGTCACGGAGCTGCGTGAGGTCCTTGCCGAGGGATTCCAGCTCGGCGTGCTCGGGCAGCGACTTCTTCTTGTGCGCGAGCTGCTGGAGGCGGACGTCCAGGTCCTGGACGTCCAGGAGACGGATCTGGTCGGCGGGCGCGGCGTTCAGTTGGGGGCTCCAAAGGTAGAGAGGGGGCTGTTGGACGCCGCGTGGGCGGTCCAGGGGTCGGTGGGGGTGCGCGAGACGTGGACGCGCAGGCCCCAGCCTTCGCGGTCGGAGACCGCCTCGAGCTGGCTCGCCGCCAGTTCGCACCACGGCCATTCGGTGGCCCAGTGCGCGGCGTCGAGCAGCGCGAGAGGGGAGTGCTCGCGGGCCTCGCTCACCGGGTGGTGGCGCAGGTCCGCGGTGAGGAAGGCGTCGACGCCCGCGGCGCGCACGGCGTCGAAGAGGCTGTCGCCTGAGCCGCCGGAGACCGCGATGGTGCGGATCGTCGCGTCGGGGTCGCCCGCGACGCGGATGCCCTGCGCGGTCGCCGGGAGGCGGTCGGCGGCGGTGCCCGCGAGCGCGCGCAGGGTCACCGGGTGGTCGAGCTCACAGACGCGGCCGAGCCCGCGGCGCCCCGAGGGGTCCGCCGGGTCGGGCACGAGGGGGCGCAGCACGCGGACGCCGAGCGCGCCGGCGAGCGCGTCGCTCACCCCGGGGTCGGCCTTGTCGGCGTTGGTGTGGGCGACGTGCAGCGCGATGTCGTTCTTGATGAGGGTGTGGACGGCGCGGCCCTTGAAGGTGGACGCGGCGACCGTCGTCGTCCCGCGCAGATACAGCGGGTGGTGGGTGACCAGCAGGTCCGCGCCGAGCTTCACGGCCTCGTCGACGATCTCCTGGACCGGGTCGACGGCGAAGAGCACCCGGCCGACCTCGGCGTCCGGGTCGCCCGCGACCGTGCCGACCGCGTCCCATCCCTCGGCGAGGGAGGCGGGCCAGAGGTCGGCGAGCGCGGCGGTTACTTCAGACAGACGGGGCACGCAGACAGGTTACCTGCGCCGCGTGCCCCTTCCCTAAGACAGGTTCCCCGGGCTCCCGCCCGCGCGGGGCCCGGTCAGCCGACCAGGTCGGCGCGCAGGTCCTTCAGGACCTCGTCGGCCGCCGTGACGCCGAGTCCGAGGTACCAGGTCTCGTCCGGGACGTCCTTGGCCCGCCCCTTCTTCACCGCTCCGAGCTTCTTCCACAGCGGGTTGCCCTCGGCGCTCGCGCGCTGGGTCTTCTTCGCGTCGCCGTAGACGCCGGTGAAGATCCAGTCGGCGTCCGCGGAGTCGATCTTCTCCGGGCTGATCTCCGTGGCCAGGTCGTCGATCCGCTGGTTCTCGGGGCGCGGGATGCCGGCGTCGTCGAGGATGGTGCCGATGAAGGACGCCTTGGCGTAGAGGCGGATGCGGTCCGGCATGTAGCGGAGCATCGTCACGGTCGGCGCCGTGCCGCCGTTGGCCTTCTTCACGTCGGCGCCGAGCCGCTCCACCCGCTCGTCGTACGCGGCGAGCTTCTGCTCGGCCCGCGCCTTCTCGTCGAGGGCGGACGCGTTGAGGAGGTAGTTCTCCTTCCACGTGAAGCCGGGGCGGATGGAGAAGACGGTCGGCGCGATCTTCGACAGCTGCGGGTAGAGCTTGGCGGCGCGCAGCTCGCTGCCGAGGATCAGGTCGGGGTGCAGACCCGCGATGGCCTCCATGTTGAGGGCGTTGATGGTGCCCACGTTCTTGGGGCTGCCCGCGTCCTTCTTCAGGTAGGACGGGATGCCGTCGTCGCCCTCGGTGGGTGCGTAGCCGACCGGCTCGACGCCGAGCGAGACGACGTTGTCCAGCTCGCCGACGTCGAGGACGACGACGCGCTGCGGCTTCTTCTTGATCTCGGTCCTGCCGAGCGCGTGGGTGACGGTGCGCGGGAACTCGCCGGCCTTCGCCGTCGTGCCCATCCGCGCCGTCTGCTCGGCCGCCTTGGAGAAGTCGTCGCCGCCCTGGGCCACGGCCTTGGAGCCGGAGCCGTGGTCACCGCCCGCCGTGCCGGAGCCGTCGTCGCCGGAGCCGCAAGCGGTGAGGGCGAGGGCGGCGGCCGCCGTCGCGGCGAGGGCCGCGACGCGCGTACGGGGGCGTATGAGCATGGCTTTGCTCCAGTTCCGGGCGCACAAGATGTGCACAGCAATGAGTTAGGTAAACCTAACATCAGCCGCGCCGGGGGCTCTTGGCCGCTCCCCCAGCACATCCGGCGCACGCCTCTCAGCGGATTGCGGACACGGCCACCCTTTGGTGTGAAGCGGGCGGTCGGGCACGCCCCGGAGGTACGGACGAAAACTAGCTTCGCCCGGAGAACACCAGAGGGGGGACGAGCGGAGGTGGCAGATCCCCATGACGGCCTTGGCCCTGGAGACCGCGCCGGAGATGCGGCCCCGGCCGCCGCGGTCCGGCTGTGTGATCACGGCGGACGCGTCGTACGCGGCACGGCTCGCGTACGACGGCACCTCGTGGTTCCCGCAGCGGTGGACGCTGGACGGGCCGGAGCCGTACGCGGTGCCGCTGCCCGGCCGGCAGCCCGAGGAGCCGGACACCGACGTGCTGCCGCTGACGGACGGCCGGGTGCTGATCCGGCGCCGGGCCGACGGCCGGCGCCATCTGTTCGCGCTGCTGTACCCGACCGGTCCGGAGACCGGCGAGGTGCCGCTCGGCGCGGTGGAGTGCGGGGAGCTCCACCTGCTGCCGCCGGCGCCGGACGGGCGCAGCGCGTACGCCCTTGAGCCGGGTGCGAGGTCCACTCAGGTGTGGCTGGTGGCGGGCGGCGCGTTCGGCCCCGAGCACGTGGCCGAGGTGCCGGGGCGCTGCTCGGGCGGGGTGTGGCTGGACCGCGCGGGGCGGCTGCTGGCGCTGGAC
This sequence comes from Streptomyces sp. NPDC088785, assembly GCF_044750685.1. Classification (NCBI taxonomy): domain Bacteria; kingdom Bacillati; phylum Actinomycetota; class Actinomycetes; order Kitasatosporales; family Streptomycetaceae; genus Streptomyces; species Streptomyces sp. NPDC088785. Next base: position 386,890 of record NZ_JBIVKH010000002.1, on the reverse strand, counting down.
CGGGAGCCGGCGGAGGGCGGGCCGGTGAAGACGGTCGCGGTCGATCTGGAGCGGGGCGGCGAGGTGACGCCGCTGCTCCAGATCACCGAGGAGAGCGCCGACCGGCTGCTCGTCGCCGACCTCGACAGCGGGCTCATCCTGGTCCGCTCGGACGCGGCGACGCCGGGTGCGCCCCGGCTCGGCTGGGGGGTGCTGGGCTCGACGCTGCCGGTGCGGTTCCCGCAGGCGCTGCGGGTCCCGGAGTGCACGGTGACGCCGTTCGCCGTGCAGCCGGGGCAGACGCTGCTGCCGGAGGGGTGCGCGGTGGCGCTGCGGATCGACGGCCCGGCGGACGGGGCGGGCGGGGCGCCGTGGCTCGGGCTGTGGCGGCCGTCCGACGGAGCCATGCGGCAACTGCCCGCGCCGGACGGATGGTTGGCGGGCAGCGGCTTCTGGTCACGCGAAGGGGTGCTCTCGCTGCCCTGCGTGACGCGGGAGGTGTCATGCGCGCTCGCTCGGGTATCCGCCCCTGAGCCATCGGTTCCGGCCGCGGACGGACAGCCCGTCCCGGCCGCCGCGGAGGCTGCGGCGGCACCGCGTCCCGTCCCCCTGGGGCAGGCGCCGCTCGGTGGGCGCACGGCGGGTGGTTAGACTCGCCGGGCTGTAAGTGAACGATCTTGTAAGGGTTTACGGGGTGAGTTTTCCGATGAGGGAAAGCAAGGGCAGGAACGGCAGCACGGACACCATGGAGCGCCACGAGCGCGGACGGGTTCCGGCCTCCGGCGGCTCGGGGCGGCACCGCGGCGCGGTGACCGTGTCGGCGGCGCCGAGCGAGCAGCCGGAGCCGCGTGGGCGGCATCGCGGGGCCCGCGCCGACGAGGCGTAGGCGTTCGTCGAGGACGGTGGGAGGGCCCGGTGACCCGGTGGGGTCGCCGGGCCCTCTCCGTTTGCCGCAGGTGTGCTTCAGCCGTGCTTGAGGCCGAGGACCTCGGCCGCCGCGAAGGTCTCGCCCTGTGGGCGCTCCCGGTAGTGCGGGGTGAGCAGCGCGTCGAGTTCGTCGTAGGTGAACGCGTCCTTCCGCGTGTCGAACCTGGCCCGTACCCGGGGCCGTTCGACGACGGCGACCATGCCGCCGTGCACGACGAGGAGCTGGCCGTTGACGTGGGACGCGGACGGTCCCGCGAGGTAGCCGACGAGGGGTGCCACGTGTTCGGGGGCGAGCGGGTCGAGGCCGTCGGCGGGCGGGGCGAACCCGGCGAAGACGTCTTCCGTCATCCGGGTGCGGGCCCGGGGGCAGATGACGTTCGCGGTGACGCCGTACTTGGCGAGGGCCAGCGCGGTGGACGTGGTCAGGCCGACGATCCCGCCCTTCGCCGCCGCGTAGTTGGGCTGGCCCGCACTGCCCGCGAGGAACGCCTCCGACGAGGTGTTCACGATGCGGCCGTAGACCGGGCCGCCGGTCTCCTTGGCGCGGCCGCGCCAGTGGCGGGCCGCGAAGTGGGTGGTGTTGTAGTGGCCCTTGAGGTGGACGTGGATGACCGAGTCCCATTCGTCCTCGCTCATCGAGAAGATCATGCGGTCCCGCAGGATGCCGGCGTTGTTGACCAGGATGTCGAGTCCGCCGAACGTGTCGATCGCCGACCGGACCAGTTCCCCGGCCTGCTGGTGGTCGGCGACGTCGCCGGTGTGGGCGGTGGCCGTGCCGCCCGCCTCGCGGATCTCCTGGGCGACCCGCTCGGCGGGGGTGGTGTCGGCCTCGCCCGAGCCGTCGCGTCCCGGCTGCCCGAAGTCGTTGACGACGACCTGGGCGCCGAGCCGGGCCAGTTCCAGCGCCTCGGCCCGGCCGAGTCCGCGGCCCGCGCCGGTGACGATCGCCGTGCGGCCCTTGAGCGGCGTTGACATGGTGGGGCGTTCCTTTCGCCGGTGCCGGTTGACCGTGCGGGGGGGGCTAGATCTCGATGCAGGTGCGCAGGGCGGCGCCGGTCCGCATCTGCTCCAGCGCCTCGTTGATCCCGGCCAGCGGGACCCGGTGCGTGATCAGCGAGGCGAGGTCGATGCGGCCCGCCCGCCACAGGGCGATGGCCCGCTCGTAGGAGGCGAGGACGTCGCCGCCGCCGTACATGGACGGCAGGATGCGCTTCTCGTCGAAGAACAGCTCGAACATGTTGAGCTGGAGGAAGTCGTCCATGGCGCCGGCGCCGACGACGACGAGGGTGCCGCCGCGCCGGGTGGTCTCGTACGCGGTGCGGGCCGTCGCCGACCTGCCGACGACCTCGAAGACGTAGTCGAAGCCCTCGCCGGCGGTCAACCGCTGCTTGGCGTCGCCGAGTCCGTCGGGTGCGACGGCCTCGGTCGCCCCGAACCGCAGCGCGGCCTCGCGGCGCGACGCCACCGGGTCGACGGCGACGATCTGGGCGGCGCCCTTGAGCCGGGCGCCCTGGATCGCGGAGATGCCGACGCCGCCGCAGCCGATGACCGCCACCGACGAACCGGCCGCCACGTCGGCGGTGTTGATGGCCGAGCCGAGTCCGGTGGTGACCCCGCAGCCGATCAGCGCGGCGATGTCGAAGGGGACGTCGTCGGGGATCGGCACCGCGCAGCCGGCGTCCACCACGACCTCCTCGGTGAAGGTGCCGGTGCCCGCGAAGCCGAAGACGTCGCCGCCGGGCCGCTTGAAGTTGGGGGTGCCCGCGTTCATGAACCCGGCGAGGCAGAGCTGGGTCTGGCCGCGCTTGCAGGCGGGACAGGCGCCGCAGGCGGGCAGCCAGCAGACCAGGACGCGCTGGCCGACGGCGAGCCCGTCGACCCCGTCGCCGACGTCGATGATCTCGCCCGCGCCCTCGTGGCCGGGGACGAACGGCGCGGGCTGCGGCAGGACGCCGTTCATCGCGGAGACGTCGGAGTGGCACAGGCCCGTCGCCCGCACCCGGATCCTCACCTTGCCCGGGCCGAAGCCGACCGCCTCGACGTCGTCCAGCACCTCCAGTTTGTCCTGGCCTATCTCGTGCAGTACGGCTGCTCGCATGGGTGCGGCTCCTTCACGTGGACGTACGGGACTGACGACGTGCGGGAATCAGGTGTGGTCGACGACCGTGTCCGCCAGGACCGGGGCCTCGTCGCGCTCCACGGCCGTCACGGTCACCTGCACCCGGTGCGGCTCCTGCCACATGCGTACGCGCAGCGTCTCGCCGGGGAAGACGACACCGGCGAAGCGGGTGGCGTAGCGGGTGACGCGGGAGACGTCGCCGCCGAGGACGGTGTCGACGACGGCCTTGAGGGTCATGCCGTAGGTGCACAGGCCGTGCAGGATCGGCCGGTCGAAGCCGGCCAGTTTGGCGAACCCGGGGTCGGCGTGCAGCGGGTTCCAGTCGCCGGAGAGGCGGTAGAGCAGGGCCTGTTCCTCGCGGATCGGGCGGTCGACGGTGCGGTCGGGCGCGCGCTCGGGGACCGCGAGCCGCTCGGAGGGTCCGCGCTCGCCGCCGAAGCCGCCCTCGCCGCGGACGAAGATCTGGGCGTCGGCGGTCCACAACGGCCCGTCGCCGTCGGCGACCTCGGTGCGCAGGACGAGGACGGCGGCCTTGGTCTTGTCGTAGACGGCGGCGACCCGGGAGGTGGTGGTCGCCGCGCCGCTGACCGGGATCGGACGGTGCACCTCGATCGTCTGGCCGCCGTGCAGCACGTGCGCGAGGTCCACGTCGACGCCCGGGGCGCCGAGTCCGCCGACGACGCCCATGCCCGCGCCCGCGACGGTCGCGAAGCTCGGCAGGACGTGCAGCACCGACTCCAGGGTGTAGCGCAGCTCGTCGGGGTCGGTGGCGGGCAGACCGGCGCCCAGGCCCAGGTGGTAGAGCTGGATGTCCTTGTGGTCCCAGGCGATCTCGGCGGACCTGGGTTCGGCGGCCACGGCCTTCGCTGCGTCGATGGGCATCGGGGAGGCGCTCCTCAGGCTGACGGGCGGAACGGGTCAAGACCTCGGTGCGGCCGTCCGCACCGTCGGCCGCACCGAGGTCGTCGCGGACCGGTAGAACGTGTTCTCATCCTCCCGGCGACCTCATGTATAGCCAAGAGGCGGCGGGTTGGGAAGGCCCCGGCCGCACCTTTCTGACTATGCGTCAGATAGGGTGCGGGGCGCACCCGGATGTGACATTTGTACCGGCGGACCGCGGACAGTCGTGCCTGCCGCGCGCGGCCCCCGCTCCGTACCGTCGCTGTCATGACGACAACGACACCGGCGGTGTCCTTCACGGGGGCCGTCAAGACATTCGGGGACGTCCGGGCGGTCGACGGTCTGACGCTGCGGATCGGCGCGGGCGAGACCGTCGCGCTGCTCGGCCGCAACGGCGCGGGCAAGTCGACCGCCATCGCGCTGCTGCTCGGCCTGGACGAGCCCGACGAGGGGCGCGTGGAGGTGTTCGGCACGGCGCCGCACAGCGCGGTGCGTGCCGGACGGGTCGGGGCGATGCTCCAGGAGGGCCGGGCCGTGCCCCGGGTCACCGTCGCCGAGCTGGTCGGCTTCGTGGCCCGCCGCTACCCGGCGCCGATGGACGTCGCGGAGGCGCTGCGGCTCGCGGGGATCGAGGAGCTCGCGGACCGGCGCGTCGACAGGCTGTCGGGCGGCCAGACGCAGCGGGTGCGGTTCGCGGTGGCGCTGGCCGGGAATCCCGCGCTGATCGTCCTGGACGAGCCGACGGCCGCGCTCGACGTGGAGGCCCGGCACGCGTTCTGGGCGTCGATGCGGGCCTACGCGCGGCGCGGCCACACGGTGCTGTTCTCCACGCACTACCTGGAGGAGGCCGACGCGCACGCCGACCGGATCGTCGTCCTCGACCACGGCCGGCCCGTCGCCGACGGCAGCGGGGACGAGCTGCGCCGGGCGGGCGGCGGCAGCCTGGTCTCCTTCGACCTCGCCGGGCGCGGCACGCAGGGCCTGGCGCTGCTGCCGGGGGTGAGCGCGGTGGAGGTCCGCGGCGACCGGGCGCGGCTGCGCTCGCGGGACCCGGACGCCACCGTGCTGGCGCTGGCCGCGCTGGACGCCGTACGGAACCTGGAGGTCGCGCCGGCCTCCCTCGACGACGCCTTCCTGGCGCTGACCGGCCAAGACCGTCCCGCCGAGCGGCTGGAGCGTGTGTGATGTGGGACTACCTGCGGCTTGAGGTGCGGCGCACGCTGCGCGACGGACGGTATGTGATCGGCACGGTCGCGATGCCGGTGATGATGTACCTGCTGTTCACCAACCTCGGCGCCGAGGAGGACGGTTGGAAGACGGTGTCGATGGTCGGAATGGCCGCGTACGGGGCGCTGGGCGCGGCGATGAACACGGCGGGCGGGGTCGCCGAGGACCGGGCGGTCGGCTGGCTGCGGCAGCTGCGGATCACGCCGATGGCGCCGCACCAGGGCGTGATCGGGCGGGCCCTGACCGGCGCGGTGACTGTGCTGCCCGCCGTCACGGTGGTGCTGGTCGCGGGCGCGGCGGTGAACGGCGTACGGCTCGACGCGTGGAAGTGGCCGGCCATCGCGCTGCTGCTGTGGCTGGGCTCGCTGCCCTTCACGCTGCTCGGCCTGGGCAACGGCTACCGGCTGACCTCGCAGGCCCTGGGCGGGCTGAACATGCTCTGCTATCTGGGGCTCGCCGTGCTCGGCGGGCTGTGGTTCCCGGTGGAGCTGTTCCCGGACTGGCTGCGGCACGTGTCGTCGTTCACGCCGACGAACCGGTTCGCACAACTGGGGACGGCCGTCGCCGACGGGCACGCGCCGTCGGCCGCCGCCCTCGGCATCCTGGCCGGCTGGCTGCTGGCCTTCGGTTCGTACGCTGTGGTCTCGTACCGCAGGGCCGCGCGCACCATCTGAGCAGCCCCCGAGCGCCGTCCGCGACGGGGCGGGACGGCGGCGGGGCACGGAACGGGAACGGGGAGTCGGGTCGATGAGGCTGACGGAACACTGGCGGGCGTGGCAGGTCGCGCGCGACGACTGGAAGGCCGAGAACGCGCGGGTCAAGGCCGAGCAGCGGGCCTGCCGCAAGGAGGGCAGGCCGGTCGAGCGGCTGGGCCCGTCGCTCAACGGCTTCACGATGCTGCCGTGGCTGCTGATGGGGCTGGGCGCGTTCTCGAACCTGGTGCAGGGCAGGACGCCCGACCCGTGGATCGGCGGTCTCGCGCTGCTGACCTTCAACTCCCTCTACATCTACGTGGTGTTCCGGGCCTTCCGCAAGGAGACGCGGGAGGCGACGTCGACGCGGGTCGCGGTCGGCCTGATGACCGTGCTGACGTGTGCGCTCGCGGGCGGGTACGGCGGCAGCTGGCTGACGTTCTTCCCGCTGCTCGGCCTCGCGGTGGGCGCGCTCGCCCGGGGTCCGCACATCGGCCGGATCGGCCTGGCGCTCAGCGTGCTCGGCGGCGGGGTCGGCGCGCTGCGGGAGGGCTGGGACGCGATCAGTGTCTTCTACGGGACGTTCCTGTCCACGATGGTGACGGCGGCGATCCTGTCGCTGGCCGAGACCGTACGTGAACTGCGCGCGGCCCGTGAGGAGTTGGCGCGGCAGGCCGTGGAGCAGGAGCGGCTGCGCTTCTCCCGCGACCTGCACGACCTGCTCGGGCACACCCTGTCGGTGATCGTGGTGAAGTCGGAGGCGGCGCGGCGGCTCGCGCCGCGCAGCATGGACGCCGCGCTGGAGCAGATCACCGACATCGAGGCGGTGGGCCGGCAGGCGCTCACCGAGATCCGCGAGGCCGTCACCGGGTACCGCGAGGGGAGCCTCGCGACGGAGCTGGACAACGCGCGCTCGGCGCTCACCGCCGCCGGGATCGAGCCCGTCGTACGCCAGTCGGGCCCGCCGCTGTCCGCGCAGTCGGAGGCGCTGCTGGGCTGGGTGGTGCGCGAGGCGGTCACCAACGCGGTCCGCTACAGCGCGGCCACCACCTGCACCATCACCGTCGAGGGGACGGCGGAGCGGGTGCGGCTGCGGGTCGCCGACGACGGCACCGGGCCGGCTGCGGCGGCGGGCGCGGGCGGTTCCGGGGTCGGCGGCACCGGCCTGAAGGGCCTCACCGAGCGGCTGGCCACGGCGGGCGGCTCGCTGACGGCGGGGCCGGGGGTGCGCGCCGGTTTCACGGTGACGGCCGAACTTCCTGTCGGGGCCGGTGAGTCGGAGCGGGAGGGCGAGCTGTCGGATGCGACGGCGTAGGGCGCGACGGCGTGGGGCGCGACGGCGTAGGGCGCGGCGACGGCGGGCGGGCTCTCGGTGCGCGGGCGTCACCGGGCCGTGCTGCGGTGGGAGCTGGGCGCGAAGGTGCCGTGCGTGCCCGGCCCGGGGCGCGTGTCTCCCACGCCGTCGCGCTGCTCGCGGGGGAAGTTCGCCGTTCTGTCCGGCGCGGCCAGGGTCCTCCGCCGCTCCGGGCGCCTGCTCCGCCCGTATTCTGAGCGCATGGACGAGATGCCGCGGGACCATCGCCCCGCAAAATCCGTGAGGGTCCTCCTCGCCGAGGACCAGGGGATGATGCGGGGGGCGCTGGCGCTGCTGCTCGGCCTGGAGGAGGACATGGAGGTCGTCGCGCAGATCTCGGCCGGCGACACCATCGTCGACACCGCGCTGACCTGCCGGCCCGACGTGGCCCTCCTCGACATCGAGCTGCCGGGGCGCAGCGGGCTCGACGCCGCCGCCGAGCTGCGGGATCAGGTGCCGGACTGCCGGGTGCTGATCCTGACCACGTTCGGGCGGCCGGGGTATCTGCGGCGGGCCATGGAGGCCGGGGCGGCCGGGTTCCTCGTGAAGGACGGGCCCGTCGAGGATCTCGCCGAGTCCATCCGCAAGGTGCTGCGCGGGGAGACGGTGGTCGATCCGGCGCTCGCGGCGGCGGCGCTTTCGGCGGGGCCGAGTCCGTTGACGGTGCGGGAGGCCGATGCGTTGCGGGCTTCGGCCGATGGAGCGACCGTCTCCGACATCGCCGGGAAGTTGCATCTGTCCGAGTCGACGGTGCGCAACTATCTTTCTTCGGCCATCGGGAAGACGGGGACCCGCAATCGCATGGAGGCCATGCGCTCCGCTCGCCGACAGGGCTGGCTCTGACTTCCGGGCGCAGCTCGCGTCGTGGCCGGCCGCGCAGTTCCCCGCGCCCCTGGGTGGTCTTCCGGGTGCGGCTCGCGTCGTGGCTGGCCGCGCAGTTCCCCGCGCCCCTAGGTAGCTCTTCGGGTGCGGCTCTCGTCGTGGCTGGTCGCGCAGTTCCCCGCGCCCCTGAGATGCGCACTGCGTGCGCCATCTCATCAGGAGAGGCGCACCCGGCGGCACGCGCCCAGGAGAGGCGTGCGGAGCGCTGCCTCTGGGGGAGGCTGCGCGCAGCGCATGCCTCAGGGGCGCGGGGAACTGCGCGAGAAGCGGCCACCGGCCCGCGGATGACGAACGACCCAGAAGTGCGGGGAAACGTCACCGGGCGGGCGCGCTAAGAACGACCCAGGGGCGCGAGGGGCCGCGGGCGACGGGCCGCCGGCGTACCCGACCCGAGGCCCACCCCCCGGCCCCCTCAAGAGCGCGGAGCATCGTGCGACCGGTCACGGCGGGGCATCCACGCCACCAGCACCACCACCGCCACCAGCAAAATCCCGGCCCCCACCAGGAACGCGGCAGCGTACCCGCGAGTGAGGGACGCGGCGTCCAGACCCCCCGCGGAGCGCCCGGCGGCGACGGTGGAGAGGACGGCGAGGCCCAGCGAACCACCCAGCGTGCGGGACGTGTTGATCAGCCCCGAGACCAGCCCGGCATCCCCGGCGGCCGCCCCCGAGGTGGCCAGCGACGCGAGCGGCGTCATCGCGAAACCGGCACCGGCCATCATCACGATCCCGGGCAGCATGATGCTGAGGACGAACGACCCGTGGGCGCTCATCGTGGACTGCCACCCGAACCCGGCGGCGGTGACCAGCACCCCGCCCACGGCGACGTTGCGCGCCCCGAACCGCCGCATGAGCAGCGGCGCCGCCTTCGACCCGGCGACCACCGCGAGCGAGCTGGGCACCAGCGCGAGCCCGGCCTGGACGGGCGAGTACCCGAGCACGTTCTGCGCGTACAGCGTCATGAAGAACCACATGGCGAACGACCCCATGCCGCACACGAACATCGCCGCGTTGGCCGCCGCCACCGACCGCACCCGGAACAGTCCGAGCGGCATCAGCGGCACCCGCGTACGGGCCTCGACGACGAGGAACGCGGCGATCAGCGCGAGCGCCACCGCCATGGGCACCAGCGTGCCGGTGGCCCCCCAGCCGGCGGCCTCGGTCTGCACGACGGCGTAGGCGAGGGTCGCCGTGCCCGCCGTGACGAGCAGCGCCCCGGGCAGGTCGAGCCGGCGCTCGCCGCCCGCGCGGGACTCCCTGATCCAGCGGGCGGCGGCCGCGAGGACGACGGCGCCGAGGGGGACGTTGATGAGCAGGACCCAGCGCCAGTCGAGCCCCTCGGTGAGGACCCCGCCGACGAGCCCGCCCGCCGCGCCGCCCCCGGCGCCGACGGCGGTCCAGGTGGCGATGGCGCGGGCGCGCGCGGCGCCCTCGGGCACGGCCGAGGTGAGGATGGTGAGGGTGGAGGGGGCGAGCACGGCGGCGCCGAGGCCCTGCACGGCGCGCGCGGTGAGCAACTGCCAGTCCTGCTGGGCGAGTCCGCCCGCGAGCGAGGCGAGGGTGAACAGGCCGAGCCCGACGAGGAACATCCGCTTGCGCCCGAAGAGGTCACCGGCCCGCCCGCCGAGCAGCATGAAGCCGGCGAACGCGATCGAGTAGGCGTTGACCACCCATTGCAGGCCGGTCGGGCTGAGCCCGAGGTCGGCGCGCACGGAGGGCAGCGCGACGTTGACGACGGAGACGTCGAGCACGACGAGGAACTGTCCGGCGCAGGCCACGGCCACCACCAGCCAGGCGGGCGGGGCGGGCCTGCGGGTCCGTATCTCGGCGTCGGCGGCCTCGGCGGCCAGGGGGGAGGTCTGCGGCATGTCCGTCATGGTCCCAGCCCGCGGGTGCCCCGTACATCAGGATTTCGGGGCACCGGCCGTACGCCCTTGGGTCTAGGTCCGGGGAACCACGACGCCCGCGCCGGCCACGGGGCCGGGTTCAGCTGTGGCTGTCGCGTCCGGGAGCGGAACCCGCCCGAGCAGCCGTTCGCCGTCGGCCGTTCGGCGCAAGCCCTTGTTAGAAGTCTGGTCAACTCGTCTACCTGTTGGTAACTTGCGGCGCTGTTACCGACAGGTACACCCCCTGTCCCCCATGCTCCACGAGGCGAAGGCCGAGGACACCATGCATCGCTCCGCACTTGGGACCCTTGCCGGCGCGGTCGTCACCGTGCTGGCCGTCACCGCGTTCCCGCCGGCCGCGGCGGCCGCGCCGTCGGGCGCGCCGTCCGCGACGGCCGCCACGGACGACTCGTTCTACACCTACGACGGCAGCGCCCCCCTGGCGTCGTACGCGCCGGGCACGGTGCTGAAGACCCGGACCCTCCAGTACCACGTCCTCGGGATCCCCACCCCGGTCAGGGCGACGCAGCTGCTGTACCGCACCGAGGACGCGCAGGGCCGGCCGTCCGCCGGGGTGACCTCGGTCGTGCGCAGCCCGAACGGCGACGGCAGCAAGGCGGTCTCGTACCAGTCGTTCTACGACTCCCTGAACCCCGAGGACGCGCCGTCCCGCGCCATCGCGGGCAACGTCTCGCTCGGCGGCCTGATCGCGAACGGCGAGTCGCTGCTCCTGGTGCCGCTGCTGCTGTCCGGCTACAACGTCGTCATCCCCGACAGCGAGGGGCAGGGGGCCGACTTCGCCGCCGGACCCGAGTACGGCACCAACACCCTGGACTCGATCCGGGCCGCGAGCAGCGCCCCGCAGACCGGGCTGAACGCCGACACCCGCATCGGCCTCGCCGGCTACTCCGGCGGAGCCATCGCCACCCACTGGGCGGCCGCGCTCGCCCCGAGCTACGCGCCGGACGTCGACCGGCGGCTGGTCGGCTACGCCGAGGGCGGGCTGCTCGTCGACCCGGCGCACAACCTCAAGTACATCAGCGGCAGTTCGGTGTGGGCCGGGGTGGCCCCCATGGCCGTCCTCGGCGCCGCCCGCGCCTACGACATCGACTTCGAGCCCTACCTGAACAGCTACGGCCAGGCGGTCTTCAAGAAGCTGGCGGACGCCTCGATCGTCAACGCGCTCGGCCAGTACCCGGGCCTCACGTGGAAGAAGCTGGTGAAGCCGCAGTACGCCGACCCGAACTCGGTGCCGCCCTTCGTCGCCGCCGTGAACAAGCTCAACCTGGGCTCCGCCCCGACGCCGAAGGCCCCCGGATACATCGCGCAGGGCAACGGCGGTGTCTTCGAGGGGACGCTCAGCAACCTCCCGGGCATCGGACGGGGCGACGGCGTCATGGTCGCGGCCGACGTGCGCGCGCTGGTGCGGCAGTACTGCGACAAGGGCGACGCGGCCGTCAAGTACCAGCAGTACGACGCGCTCAGCCACGTCGGCACCGCCGTGCCGTGGGCGCCCGTCGCGCTGGACTGGCTGAACGACAGGTTCGCGGGGAAGACGCCCCCGTCGGACTGCGGCCGGGTCCCGGCGGGCAACTCCCTCGCGCCCGAGGTGCCGACGGGCTCCTGACCCACCCCGCCGGCCGGCCCTAGCACGCCGGCCGGCGGACTTCTGCCGCATCGCGCGGTTCGCATCCTTTCGGGTCACGGGGGTGGCCGCGCCCGGCGCCGGGGGTAGGACCGATCCGTCGCACCGGGCGGGACGGGAGGGCGGGTGGATGCGCGGACGGGCAACAGGAGGGGTCCGTACCCGGCTGCGGTACTGGTTCGACAACTTCCTGGCCCGCAGCACCCTCACCCTGGTGGCCTGTCTGACCCTCGCCTGCCTGGCCGTCGTCGTGCCGGCGAGCGTGGCCCAGGTGCTGGTCGGCCGGCCCGTGCCCACCACCCTCGCGGGGCAGGCGGCGGCCGTGTGGGCCTCCGTCGGCGCCACCCTGCGCATCGGGGGCGCGGTCGGGGCGCCGGCCTACGTCGTGCTGTCGGTGCTGCTCGCGCTGGTCAGCCTGCTGTTCGTCTCCACCCTCGTCAGCGTGATCACCACCGGCATGAATGACAAGATCCTCGAACTGCGGCTCGGGCGCTCGACGATCGTGGAGGAGCGGCACACCGTGGTCCTCGGCTGGTCGGACCAGGTGTTCCCGGTGATCTCCGAGCTGGTGACGGCCAACGCCCACCGGCGCCGGGCCACCGTGGCGCTGCTGGCGCCCCGGGACAAGGTGGAGATGGAGGAGGAGATCACCACCAAGGTGGGGCCCACCGGCACCACCCGCGTGGTCTGCCGCAGCGGCTCGCCCACCGACCCCGCCGTGCTGGCCCGGGTCAGCCCGCACACGGCCGCCGCGGTCATCGTCCTGTCGCCCGGCGACCGCGACGGGGACCGCACGGTGGTACGGACGCTGCTGGCGCTCGGCGTCGTCGTCGGCGACGACACCGCGACCACCGTCGTCGCCGCCGTGCGCGAACCGGCGCACCACCCGGCCGCGGTGCTCGCGGCGGGCCCCGGCGGCCGGGTCCTGGACATCGACGCCATCACCGCCCGCCTCCTCGCCCAGTGCTCGCGCCAGCCCGGACTTTCGGTGGTGCACCAGGAGTTGCTGGACTTCGCGGGCAGCGAGTTCCACACCGTCCACGAGCCCGCGCTGACCGGCCGCACCTACGGCGAGGCGCTGCTGTCGTACCCGCACTCCTGCGTGGTCGGCCTGCTGCGCCCCGACGGCGGGCCCGCGCTCAACCCGCCCGCCGCCACGGTGCTCACCCCGCACGACCGCATCGTCCTCATCACGGAGAACGACACGACCGCGCAGGTGTCGGACGCGCCGCTCCCCCACGACGGGACGGTGCTCGCCGCGACGGCGACGCGCGCGCTCGGACCGGCCCGGATGCTGCTCATGGGGTGGAACCGCAGGGCCCCGCTGATCATCGATCAGCTCGACCGGTACGCGGGTCCCGGCGCGCGCCTGGACCTGGTGGCCGGCGGGCCCCGGCTCCCGCCCGGCCTGGACGTCCTGGCCTACGACAGTGTGATCGTGCTGGGCCCGGAGGCGACGGGCGACGCGGGCACCGCGGACTCCGACTACCACGTCCTGGACACCCTGCTGCACCTGCGCGCCGCCGAGCGGGCCGCGGGCCGCTCCCTGCACGTGGCCGCCGAGCTGTCCGACGACCGGGACCGGCTGATCGCCCCCATGAGCCCCGGCACCGACTTCGTCGTCAGCGGGCGGCTCATCAGCCTCCTGATGACGCAGATCAGCGAGAACCCGCGGACCGCCGCGCTGTTCGAGGAGCTGTTCAGCGCCGGCGGCAACCGGATCCACCTCGGCCCGGCCGCCGACTACGTCCTGCTGGGCCGCGAGGTCGCCTTCGCCGACGTCGTGGCCGCCGGCCGCCGCCGCGGTCGCTCCGTCATCGGCTACCGGCTCGACGCGGGGGCGGGCGCGGGACCCGGGTTCGGGGTCCGGGTCAATCCCGGCAAGGCCGAGCGCGTGGTCTTCGGCGACGCCGACACCGTCATCGCCGTCATGCGCGACCTCCCGGACCCGCCCTAGGGCCCACCCGCCGTCAGCCCGCCGCCCCGGCGTCGGCCCGCCGCACCATCGTCACCACCGCCGCGCCGCCGAGCCCGATGTTGTGGGCGAGGCCGACGCGGGCCCCGGGCACCTGACGGGCGTCCGCCGTGCCACGCAACTGCCACGTCAGCTCCGCGAGTTGGGCGATGCCGGTGGCGCCGAGCGGGTGGCCCTTGGAGATGAGACCGCCGGAGGGGTTCACCACCCAGCGGCCGCCATAGGTCGTGGCACCGGACTCGACGAGCTTGCCGGACTCGCCCTGCGCGCACATGCCGAGCGCCTCGTAGGTCAGCAGTTCGTTGATGGAGAAGCAGTCGTGCAGCTCGATGACGTCGACGTCGTCGATGCCGAGCCCCGACGCCTCGTAGACCTGCCGGGCGGCCTCCCGCGACACGGGCTGCCCGACGACGTCGACGCAGGAGCCGGAGTCGAAGGACTCGGCGGTGTCCGTGGTCATCGCCTGGGCGACGATCTCGACCGCGCGGTCGCCCAGGCCCCGCTCCTCGACGAAGCGTTCGGAGACGACGACGGCCGCCGCCGCGCCGTCGGAGGTGGGCGAGCACTGGAGCTTGGTGAGGGGGGCGTGGATGGTCCGGGCGGCGAGGATCTCGTCGGCGGTGTACGCGTCCCGGAACTGGGCGTACGGATTGCCGACCGAGTGGCGGTGGTTCTTGACGGCGACCGCGGCGAGCTGCGCCGCGGTCGTGCCGTACCGCTCCCCGTGCTCGCGGGCCGCGTCGCCGAAGATCTGGGCGGTGGGCGGGCTCATCTCGAAGCCGTGCCGGGCGGCCATGACGGCGTAGTGGCGGGCGACCGGGGAGGTCTTGAAGTCGCCGCCGTCGGCGCCGCCGCCGAGCGCGCCGCGCCGCATCTTCTCGAAGCCGAGCGCGAGGACGCAGTCGCTGACGCCGCCCTCGACGAACTGGCGGGCCAGCATCAGCGCGGTCGAGCCCGTCGCGCAGTTGTTGTTGACGTTGTAGACGGGCACGCCCGTCAACCCCAGTTCGTAGACGGCGCGCTGCCCGGCCGTGGAGGGCTGGAAGCAGTAGCCGACGGGGACCTGCTGGACGTCCGCGTAGGTGATCGAGGCGTCGGCGAGCGCTGCGTCGCCCGCCTCCTTCGCCATGTCCCAGTACTGCCAGTCGCGGGTCTCGGGCTTCTCGAACCTGGTCATGCCGACGCCGACGATGTACGACCTCATGGCTGCGCGGCCCTCCTGCCACTAGCTGACGGATCGTCAGATAGTGGCAGGGCGGGGCGATTAACGGAAGGCCGCGTGTCCCGTCAGTGCCTGGCCGAGCGCGAGGGTGTGCATCTCGGTGGTGCCCTCGTAGGTGAGGACGGACTCCAGGTTGTTGGCGTGGCGGATCACCGGATACTCCAGGGAGATGCCGTTGGCGCCGAGGATCGTGCGCGCGGTGCGGCAGATCTCGATGGCCTCGCGGACGTTGTTCAGCTTGCCGAAGCTGATCTGCGCGGGGTGCACACCGGCCTCGGAGTCCTTGAGCGCCGACAGGTGCAGGGCCGTCAGCGTCGCCTTGTGCAGTTCGAGCGCCATGTCGACCAGCTTCTGCTGGGTGAGCTGGAAGCCCGCGATCGGCCGGCCGAACTGCTCGCGCTGGAGGGCGTAGTCGCGCGCCGACCGCCAGGCCGAGCGGGCCGCGCCGGTGACGCCCC
This sequence comes from Streptomyces sp. NPDC088785, assembly GCF_044750685.1. Classification (NCBI taxonomy): domain Bacteria; kingdom Bacillati; phylum Actinomycetota; class Actinomycetes; order Kitasatosporales; family Streptomycetaceae; genus Streptomyces; species Streptomyces sp. NPDC088785. Next base: position 371,625 of record NZ_JBIVKH010000002.1, on the reverse strand, counting down.
AGACGATGCCGTAGCGGGCCTCGTTGAGGCAGGTGAGCGGGGCGCCGACGCCGCGCGCGGCCGGCAGCTCCGCGGCGGCGGGGAGGCGGACGCCGTCCAGCACCAGCTCGCTGGTCACCGACGCGCGGAGCGACATCTTGTGCTTGATGAGCGGCGCGGAGAAGCCGGGGGTGTCGGTGGGCACGACGAAGCCGCGCACGCCGTCCTCGGTCCGCGCCCAGACGACCGCCACGGCCGCGACGGAGCCGTTGGTGATCCACATCTTGCGGCCGTCGAGGATCCAGTCGCCGCCGTCGCGGCGGGCCCGGGTGGTCATGGACGCCGGGTCGGAGCCGTGGTCGGGCTCGGTCAGGCCGAAGCAGCCGATGGCCTCGCCCGCGGCCATCTTCGGCAGCCACTCCTGCTTCTGTTCCTCGGAGCCGAAGCGGTGGATCGCGAACATGGCGAGCGAGCCCTGCACGGAGACGAAGGAGCGCAGGCCGGAGTCGGTGGCCTCCAGCTCGCGGCAGGCGATGCCGTACGCGCGCGCCGAGGTGCCCGCGCAGCCGTAGCCCTCCAGGTGCATGCCGAGCAGGCCCATCGTGCCGAACTCCCGGGCGAGGCCGGGCAGATCGGGCAGTTCGCCGGCCTCGAACCAGTCGGCGATGTGCGGCTCGACCTTGTCGTCGAGGTACTGCCGGACGGTGTCGCGCACCGCCCGCTCCTCGTCGGTGAGGAGGGCTTCGAGGTGCAGCGGGTCGACGGGGTCGAGTGCGGGGAACGGCATCAGGCTCGGGCTCCTTGCTGGGTGCGGGGGTGGTCGTCGTCGTGCTGGCCGAGGGTGGGCGGTGCGGTGCGCACGGCGGGCCGTACGCCGTTGAAGCTGACCGGGAAGGCGACCTGGCGGATCGTGCCCGCCACCGGGTGCTCGACCTCCTGGACCATGCCGAGGGCGGCGGTCTGCGGGCAGGCGTACACCTCGTCGAGGTGGCGGATGGGGGCCGCGGGCACCCCGGCCGCCTTCAGCGCGTCGCACCACTGTCCGACCGTGCGCCGGGCGAGGACGTCCGTCAACCGGGCGTTGAGGACGGCCCGGTGGGCGACGCGGGCGGCGTTCGTCGCGAACCGCTCGTCGTCGGCGAGCCCGTCGAGGCCGAGGGCGGCGCACAGCGCGCGGAACAGGTCGTCGTTGCCGACCGCGATCACGAAGTGGCCGTCCGACGCCTCGTACGCCTGGTAGGGGACGAGGCTCGGGTGGCCGGAGCCGAGGCGGGCGGGGCGCTCGCCGGTGGCGAAGTGGGCGGTGGCCCAGTTGACGTGCAGGGCCAGCTGGGTCTCGTACAGGGACGTCGTGACGTACTGGCCGCGGCCGGTGCGGGCCCGCTCGACGAGGGCGGAGGTGACGCCGACGAGTCCGAAGAGCGCGGCGCCGAGGTCGCCGATCGCGAAGCCGGCCTTGACCGGCGGTCCTTCGGTCTCGCCGGTCAGGGACATCAGGCCGGCGGCGGCCTGCGCCACCATGTCGTAGCCGGGCTCGTCGCGCATCGGGCCGCTCTCGCCGAACGCGGAGATGTGCAGGACGACCAGGCGCGGGTACCGCTCGGTGAGCGCCCGGTGGTCGAAGAGGCGGGCGAGGGTGGAGCCGGGCCGGAAGTTCTCCACCACGACGTCGGCGCCGGCCAGCATCCGGTGCACCTCGGCCTGCCCCTCGGGGGTCTTGAGGTCGAGCGTCACCGAGCGCTTGTTGCGGTTGGCGGCCAGGTAGTACGTGGCGTCCCCGCCCTGGAAGGGCGGGCCCCAGCGGCGGGTCGGGTCGCCGCCGCCGGGGTGCTCGACCTTGGTGACGTCGGCGCCGAGGTCGGCGAGGGACATGGTGGCGTACGGGCCCGCGAGGATCTTCGACAGGTCGACGACCTTGATCCCGGCGAGCGGTACGGCCTGCGGCGGCGCGGGCGGCTCGGTCATACCGATCACTGTGCCCCGCGCATTAAGTGCTGTCCAAGACTGATTACGGCTACGAGTGTGCCGCTAATCCACATGGTCGGCGGGGGTGGGCAGGACCCGCCCGGCCACGTCCAGGACCGCGGCGAGGGCCGCGCTGTCGTTGCCGGTGCGCCAGGCGAGCGCGATGGGCAGCACCGGCACGTCGGCGCCCACCAGCGGCCGGAAGACGACGTGCTCCAGGTGGATGGAGCGCGCGGACCCCACGACCACGGCCACGCCGACGCCCGCGCCGACCAGCGCCAGCAGGTTGTACGAGTCCGGGGCCTCCTGCGCGACGCGCGGCGCGAACCCGGCGTCGTGGCAGCCCTGCACCATCGCCTCGCGCACGGCCGAGCCGCGGGCGACGGGGAACGTCACGAACCGTTCGCGGCGCAGGTCGGCGAAGGTGACCCCGTCCTTCGCCGCGAGCCGGTGGCCCTCGGGGAGCGCGCAGACCAGGGGCTCGGCGCGGACGACGCGGGCGGTGATGCCGCGGCGGACCGGCAGGGCGGCGACGCCGAGGTCGATGGTGCCGTCGATGAGCCGGGCGAGGGCCTCCCCGGTGAAGATCTGGCTCTCCAGGACCAGCTCCACGCCCGGCAGTTCGGAGTTGACGGCGCGGGTGAGGGCCGGGAGCGCGGAGTAGGCGCTGGCGCCGCCGAAGCCGACGGTGACGCGGCCGGTCTCGCCGAGGTGGGCGGAGCGGACGGTGCGGCGCAGGGTGGCCGCGTCGGCCAGGAGGCTGCGGGCGGGGTCGAGCAGGGCGTGGCCCGCCGGGGTGAGGCGGACCGTGCGCGTCGTGCGTTCGAAGAGGCGGGCGCCGAGGTCGCGCTCCAGGAGCCTGATCTGTTGGCTGAGCGGCGACTGGGCCATGTGCAGGCGCTCCGCTGCGCGGCCGAAGTGCAGTTCTTCGGCGACGGCGACGAATCCGGTGAGATGTCTCAGCTCCACCGCGGCGACAATACGGGTGCCCCTCCTTCACCTTTGCCGCCGCCCCGCCCCCGGGTCCACTTCCACCTGACGCCCGGTGGCCGCTTCTCGCGCAGTTCCCCGCGCCCCCGGGTCGCTCTCCATCCGCGGCCCGGTGGCCGCTTCTCGCGCAGTTCCCCGCGCCCCTGAGATGCGCACTGCGTGCGCTATCTCATCTGGGAGGCGCCCCCTGGGAGAGGCGTGCGGAGCACGGCCTCAGGCAGTGGAGGCGCGCGAAGCGCAGCCTCAGGCAGTGGAGGCGCGCGGAGCGCTGCCTCAAGGGGAGGCTGCGCGCAGCGCATGCCTCAGGGGCGCGGGGAACTGCGCGACCAGCCACGACGGTGGCGCGCCCGACCGACCAACCACGGGCGCGGCCAGCCGCAACGAGGGCGCGGGGAACTGCGCGGCCAGCCACGACGGTGGCGCGCGTGGGAGGGGACGGAATCAGTCTCGGGGGAGGTTCAGGAGGCGTTCGGCGATGACGTTGAGCTGGATCTGGGTGGTGCCGCCGGCGATGGTGAGGCAGCGGGACAGGAGGAAGCCGTGCAGGGCGCGCTCCCCCGGCCCCTCGCGGAGCGCCCCGGCGGGGCCGAGGAGTTCGAGGGCCAGTTCGGCGACCCGCTGCTGATGCGGGGTCTGGACGAGTTTGCGGAGGGAGGCGCCGGCCCCCGGCGCCTCCCCGGCGACCTGCCGCAGGGTGGTCCGCAGCCCGATACAGGCCAGCGCATGCGCCTCGGCGAGAAGCACCCCGATCCGCGCCCGGCAGGCACCGTCGAGCCCCCCGGCGCGGGCGAGCAGCGCCTCCAGGCCGGTGTCGAAGGTCAGCTGGTCGGCCATGTGGACCCGTTCGTTGCCCAGGGTGTGCCGGGCGACCCGCCACCCGTCGTCGACCTCGCCGACGACGGCGTCGGCGGGCAGCAGGACGTCGTCGAAGTAGACCTCGTTGAAGAGCGCGTCGCCGGTGATCTCGCGCAGCGGCCGGATGTCGATGCCGGCGGTGTGCTTCATGTCGACGAGGAAGTACGTCAGGCCCTTGTGCTTGGGGGCGCCGGGGTCGGTGCGGGCGAGCAGGATGCCGTGGTCGGCCCACTGCGCGGCGCTCGTCCACACCTTCTGCCCGTTGATCCGCCACCGGCCGTCCGGCAGCCGTTCGGCGCGGGTGCGCAACGAGGCGAGGTCGGAGCCGGCGCCGGGCTCGGAGAACAGCTGGCACCACAGGAGGTCGCCGCGCAGGGTCGCGGGGAGGTAGCGGTCGCGCTGCTCGGCGGTGCCGTGGGTGATCAGCGAGGGGACGACCCAGGTGGCGATGCCGAGGTCGGCGACGCGCACCCCGGCGTTCGCCCATTCCTCCTGCACGGCGAGCTGTTGGACCGGCCCCGCGCCGAGTCCGTAGGGCGCGGGCAGGTGCGGGGCCGCGTAGCCGGTGGCGGCGAGGGCGCGGCGGGCGGCGCCCGGGTCGAGGCCGCGGACGCTCTCGGCCACGCGGCGGGCCTCGGCCCTGTACGGTCCGGCCGCCGCGGGCAGATCGAGGCGCAGCTCGCGGCGGACGCCGGTCTCGGCGAGGCGGACGGCGCGCAGCCGGTGGGTGTCGCCGGCGCCGAGCAGCTGCCGGGCGACGACGGCCCGCCGCAGATAGAGGTGGGCGTCGTGCTCCCAGGTGAAGCCGGTGCCGCCGAGGATCTGGATGCAGTCCTTGGCGCAGCTGTGGGCGGCGTCGAGGGCGGTCGCGGCGGCGAGGGCGGCGACGAGCCCGGCGCCGGCCGCGGCGGGGTCGGGTTCGTCGAGGGCGCGGGCCGCGTCCCAGACGAGGGCGCCGGCCTGCTCGACCCGGAGCAGCATGTCGGCGCAGAGGTGCTTGACGCCCTGGAACTGTCCGATGGGCCGCCCGAACTGCTCGCGCACCCGGGCGTGTTCGGCGGCCGTGCGCAGGGCCCAGGAGGCGGTGCCGCAGGCGTCGGCGGCGAACAGTACGGCGGCGAGGTCGCGGACCGTCGGGCCGGGTGCGGCGAGGACGCGGGCGGCGGGCACGGTGGCGCCGCGGGCGGTGATCTCGGCGGTGGGGCGGGTCGGGTCGGCGCTGTCGTGGGCGCGCACGGCGAGTCCGGGGGTGGCCGCGTCGACGGCGAGCCAGACGACGCCGTCCGCGCTGTCGGCGGCGAGCACCAGGACGTCGGCGTCGGCGCCGGTGAGGACGGGTGGCGCGGTCCCGTCGAGGACGAGCCCGTCGGGTCCGGCGACGGCGCTCAGGCCCCCGGCCGTGAGGGCGACGGCTCCGATCAGTTCTCCGGTGGCGAGCCGCCCGGCCAGGTCCGGGGCGCCGGAGCGGGCCAGCACCTCGGCGGCGAGGACGGTGGACAGGAACGGTCCCGGCAGCGCGGCCCGGCCCGCCTCCTCGACGACCACGGCGAGATCGGGCAGGCTCCCGCCCCCGCCGCCGTACGCCTCGGGGAGCCGCACGCCGAGCAGGCCCTGCGCGGCGAGGCTGTCCCAGTACGGGGGGCGGTGGCCCGGCGCGGCGGGGGCGTCCAGGAGTTTGCGCACTTCGTCGGGTGGTGCGGCGCGGGCGATCCAGCCGCGCACGGAGGCGGCGAGCTCCCGCTGGTCCTGAGTGATGGCGATGAAGGCACTGTCGGCGGTCCCCATGCGGCGCACGGTAGAACACGTTCCAGTAGAGCGGAAGAGCACATCTGACGGCAAGTCAGAATCCACCGCCGCCCGACCCCGGCGAGGTCCCATGTAATGAAAAGGTCAAGGTTCACGCTCGTACGACAAACATCGGAATAGTCGCCCGAGCGAACAGGTTCGACCTACACGCACCCCCGCTCGCACTCCGCCCGCACAGGCGATCCGAACCTGCCCTCCGGAGGCCCTCCGCAATGTCAGCACCGTCCCAGCCGACGCCCACTCCCCGACGGACCGGGGGCGTCGTCCCCGTCCTCGCCTTCGCCGGCATCGTCGTGGCGGTCATGCAGACGCTGCTCGTGCCGGTGATCAAGGACCTGCCCGAGCTGCTGGACACCGCACCCTCGAACGCCACCTGGGTGATGACCTCGACCCTCCTCGCCGGAGCCGTCTCGACGCCCATCATGGGCCGCCTCGGCGATCTCTACGGCAAGCGCCGGATGCTGCTCACCAGCCTCGCGATCATGGTGGTCGGCTCGCTGGTGTGCGGCTTCACCGACCAGCTCCTCGTCATGATCGTCGGCCGCGCCCTCCAGGGCTTCGCCATGGGCGCCATCCCGCTCGGGATCGGCCTGATGCGCGACATGCTGCCGCGCGAGAAGCTGGGCTCGGCGATGGCCCTGATGTCCTCCTCCATCGGCGTCGGCGGCGGTCTCGCCCTGCCGCTGGCCGCGCTGATCGCGCAGCACGCCGACTGGCACGCGCTGTTCTTCGGCGCCGCCGCCCTCGGCGTCGTCTCCATCGGCCTGACGCTGGCCGTCGTCCCGGAGAGCCCGCTGCGCGCCCGGGGCACCTTCGACATAGCCGGCGCCCTCGGGCTCTCGCTCGGCCTGGTGCTGTTCCTGCTGCCGATCACCAAGGGCAGCGACTGGGGCTGGAGCAGCGGCACGACGCTCGGCCTGTTCGGCGCGGCGCTCGCCGTGCTGCTCGGCTGGGGCGTGATGGAGCTGCGCCTGAAGGCGCCGCTGGTCGACCTGCGCACCACGGCCCGGCGCGAGGTGCTGCTCACCAACCTGGCCTCGATCATGGTCGGTGTCGCCTTCTACGCGATCTCGCTCGTCCTGCCCCAGCTGCTCCAGCTGCCGTCGGCGACCGGCTACGGCCTGGGCCAGTCGATGGTCGTCGCGGGTCTGTGCGTGGCGCCGCTCGGCCTGACGATGATGTTCACCGCCCCCGTCTACGCCCGCCTGTCGGCCCGGTTCGGCCCGAAGGTCACCCTCATCCTGGGCCTGCTGATCATCGCGGTCGGCTACGGCGCGGGCCTCGGCCTGATGAGCGCCGCCTGGCAGACCATCGTCATCGCGGTGGTCGTCGGCGCGGGCATCGGCCTCGCCTACTCCTCGCTGCCCGCCCTCATCATCGGCGCCGTGGACGCCTCCGAGACGGGCGCGGCCAACGGCCTGAACACGCTGATGCGCTCGATCGGCACGTCCGTGTCGTCGGCGGTCATCGGCATGGTGCTGGCCAACACCGCCGACCACGTCGGCGGCGCCACCATCCCCACGATGCACGGCTTCCGCGTCTCGTTCCTGATCGCCACGGCGGCCGTCGCCGTCGGCGTGGTGCTGGCGCTGTTCCTGCCCCGGCGCAGGGCGGCGACGGTGCAGCTGCGGGCCAGCAGCGAGGAGGACGCCAACCTGGCGCGCGCCGAGGCGGCCCTCGCCGCCTTCCGCGGCCGGGTGCTCGGCGCGGCGGGCGAGCCGGTGCCCCGCGCCAGGGTCACCCTGATCGACCGCCGCGGCCGCCGGGCGGGCGCGGCCCTCACCGACACCGAGGGGCGCTACTCCCTGGCGGTCCCCGAGGGCGGCTCCTACGTCCTCGCGGCGAGCGCCGCCGGGCACGCCCCGCGCGCCTCGGCGGCCACCCACCACGGCGAGGACCGCGCCGTGGACGTGGACCTGGCCCTGGAGGCGGCGGCGGTCGCGCAGCCGTAGCGCACCAGCCAGTCCCAGCACAGAGCGCGAACGCGCCGGGCGACCGCCCGGCGCGTTCGCGCTCTGTGCTCAGCCGTGCCGAGGCGCGACCATGCGGAGGGAGAACGCGGCGACCGCGCCGCCGCACGACGAAGGGTGCTCCCACCGTGCAGCGTTACGACCACCTCCGGCGGATCCTCGCCCTCGACCCCGACCGCGACTACGAGGAGATCTACGGGATCAGCACCACCCACGAGTTCCCGTGGGACTTCATGCAGGCGCTCGGCTTCGCCCTCTACCGCACGTACGCCGTCCCCAGCATCGGCCGGCTCCTCGCGCGCACCGGCGAGTTCACCGAGCGCACGCAGAAGCGCTACGACGACACGGTGCTCCTCCTCGACGCGGTGGGCGAGCACGGCATGGACGCGGAGCAGGGCCGCACCGCGATCCGCCGGATGAACCGGATGCACGGCGCCTACGCCATCCCCGACGACGACTTCCGGTACGTCCTGGCCACCTTCGTCGTGGTCCCCAAGCGGTGGCTCGACGCGTTCGGCTGGCGCCCGCTGTCGGACCACGAGATCCGCGCGTCCACGCAGTACTACCGGGCGCTGGGCCGGCGCATGAACATCAAGGACATCCCGCGGACGTACGCGGAGTTCGAGGAGTTCATGGACGACTACGAGCGCCGCAGCTTCGCCTACGACGAGGGCGGGCGCGCCGTCTCGGAGGCCACGCTCGACCTGATGGCGTCCTGGTACCCGGGCCCGTTCGGCGCGGCGATGCGCCGGGCGACCGTGTGCCTGATGGACCCGCCGATGCGCGCGGCCTTCGGCTACCGGGCGCCGCCCGCCGTCCTGGAGCGCGCGGTGCGCGGCGGGATGCGGCTGCGCGGCCGGCTGGTGCGGCTGCTGCCGCCGCGCCGCGTGCCGCGCTTCGCCCGTCAGAGCCCCCAGGTGCGGGGCTATCCGCACGGCTTCCGGGTGGCCGACCTCGGCACGTTCCCGGACGCGCCGGACGGGCCGGTCAGCCGGTGTGGGCCAGCAGGGCGTCGATGAGCCGGGGCCAGAGCTGGCGGGGGCGGTCGTGGCCCATGTCGGGGAGCAGCAGGAGTTCGGCGCCGGGCACCAGCTCGGCGGTGCGCCGGCCCCCGCTGGGGTCGATCAGCGTGTCGTCCAGGCCGTGGATCACCAGCGTCGGCACCCGCAGTCCGCGCAGGGCCTCGGCGCGGGAGCCGCTCAGGATCATCGCGGCGAGCTGCCGTCCCAGGCCCGCCGGGTGGTGGGCGCGGTCGTAGCCGCGGGCCGCCAGGTCGCGCAGCACCGCCGCGTCGCCGTACCGCCGCGAGGCCCACACCAGTTCGCGCTCCGCCGCGGCGATGTGGCCCGCGCGGTCCGCGGGCCGCGGCGCGGACACCACGGCCTGCGCCTCGGGGGTCGGGCGGCCGTACTCCTGCTCGCCGGTCGAGGACATCATCGAGGTCAGGGTGAGCACCCGCCCGGGGTGGGAGAGGGCCATGGTCTGGGCGATCATCCCGCCCATCGAGGCGCCGACCACGTGCGCGCGGTCGATGCCGAGCGCGGTGAGCAGCCCGAGGCCGTCGTCGGCCATGTCGGCCAGCCGGTAGGGGGCCATCGCGAGGGCGGCGGGCAGGTCGCCCGAGCCGACGGCGGCGACGAACGCGCCCACGTCGACCGGGTGGTCGTCGAAGCTGGTGGACAGCCCGCAGTCGCGGTTGTCGTAGCGGATCACGTACCGGCCGCCGGCCGCCAGGGCCCGGCAGAAGTCCTCGTGCCAGCCGATCATCTGGGCGCCGAACCCCATCACGAGCAGGACCGGCGGATCCCCGGGGTCGCCGAAGGTCTCGTACGCCAGGGACACGTCGTCGGACACGGGGATGATCGGCATACCGGAAGCCTGCCACGGCCGGTCCCGGCCCCGCGCACCGGCCCCGGCGCGGGGCGGATTATTCAGCAGCCGGGGAAGGCTGTCAGAAGTATGGCGAAGTGCGGCCACGCGTCATATGCCGTCGGTAATCTGGGCCGCACCCGCGGGCGGCCCCGGCCCGTGGGTTCCGGACGGATGACCGCCTTGCCGAAGCAGAAGAACTCGTGTGCCGCGGAACCCGCCGCCACGCGGTGCGCCGACCCGTATCCGACGGTGACGGCCGACGCGGCGGGCACCGTGCTGTCGTACAACGAGCGGGCCGCCGCCCTGCTCCCCGGGCTCGCGGCCGGTGCCGCGCTGGCCGACGCGGGCCCGGCGTGGCTGGCCGAGGCCCATCTGCGGCACGCCGCCGACGGGCCGCGCCGCTCCCCGCCCTGGGCCGCGGGCCGGATCGGGGAGCTGCCGGTCAGGGCCCTGGCCGGGCCGGGCGCGGCGGGGACGGTGACCTGGTGGCTGGTGGACGACGCCGCCCCGTCCGACGGCGCGCGGGAGCGGGAACGGGCGCAGGCGCAGGCGCGGGCCGGGCTGCTCCAGGAGCTGTCCGCCGACCTGCTCGCCTCCCTGGACGTGGCGCACTGCCGGGAGGTGACCGTGCGGTGGGCGGCCCGGAGACTGGCGGACGCGGCGGTGCTCGTCGGGACGAGCGACGGGCGGACCTTCCCCGTCACCCGGTGCGGCGCGGGCGGGCCGGTGACGGAGGAGCGGATCGCCCTCGATCCCGGCCGGCTGCCGGGCCTGGCCGAGGCGTTACGCGGCTTGCCCGGCCTGTCCTCGCTCTGGGCCGACCCGCGGACGGTGCCGCCCTGGGCGGTGCCCGAGGGGTTCGCGGACGAGGGCGCGGGCGCCGTCGGGTCGGTGGTCGCGGTGCCGCTGCCCGGACACGGCGCCCCGGCCGGCTGTCTCGTCCTGCTGCGCCGCCCCGGCACCCCGGCGTTCACCCCCGCCGAGGAACGCTTCGCCCGGCTCTTCGCGGCGCGCGCCGGCGCCGCCCTCTCCCTCGCCCGCAGCCACGCCCGCCAGGCCCGCTTCGCGGAGGTCCTGACCCGCGATCTGCTGCCGCCCGACCTCGGCCGGGTGCACGGCGTCTGCTTCTCCGGCCGCTACCGCAGCTCGACCACGGGCGAGCGCGTCGGCGGCGACTTCTACGACCTGCACCCGGGGGCCGCGCCGCAGGACGGGGCGCTGGTGGTGCTGGGGGACGTGTGCGGCAAGGGGATCGAGGCCGCGGTCGTGGCGGGCCGGGTGCGGCACGCGGTGCAGGCGCTCCTGCCGTTCGCCGCCGACCACACCCGGCTGCTGACGCTCCTCAACAGCGCGCTGCTGACCGCCCGGCGGACGCCCTTCGTGACGCTCGTCCTGGTCGGCGCGGTCCGCGAGGGCGACCGGGTGCGCCTGCGCGTGACCAGCGCGGGCCACCCCGCCCCGCTCGTCGTGCGCGCGACCGGCCGGGTCGAGGAGGTGCCGGCCGGCGGGACGCTGCTCGGCGCGGTCGACGACCTGGAGTTCACCAGCGCCGACGTCGTCCTGGAGCCGGGCGAGACCTGCCTGCTGTACTCCGACGGGATCACCGAGGCGCGCGGCGGACCGCTGGGCGGCGTGCTGTTCGGCGAGGAGCGGCTGCGCGCGGTGCTGGCCCCGTGCGCGGGCCTGCCGCCGGAGGCGGTCACCGAGCGCGTGCAGATGATCGCCGCCCAGTGGCTGGGCGAGGGCCCGCACGACGACATGGCCGTCCTCGCGATCGGCGCACCCGGGCGGCCGTCCGCACCGCCCACCGACCGCGCGACCCCGGCGACCTCGGCGACCGGTCCGGCTCCGGGCGGTGACCGGTGAACGACTCGGCCCGGGAAGGGTGGGCGGCGTGAGCGGTGGCACGGACGACGGCGGCGGGACCGGCTCGCTCGCCGGGCCGCGCGAGCGGCTGTGGCAGGCGCTCCACGCGGGCGACGAGACGCGCGCCGTCGCCGTGGTGCGCGGCGCGCTCGGCACGGACGCCGCCACGGCGGCGGGGATGCGGGCCGCGGCCGAGCGGATCCTGCTCGGCCTGATCGCCCCGGTCCAGGTCCGGCTGGGCGACGCCTGGGCGGCCAACGAGATCACGGTGGCCCAGGAGCACGCCGGTACGGCGATCAGTGAGCGGTGCGTCGCGGCCGTCGCCGACACCGCCGCCCCGGCGCTGCCCGGCACGACGGCGGGGCGGGTCCTGGTGGCGTGCGTCGACGGCGAGTGGCACGCGCTGCCCGCGCGGCTGGTCAGCGAGGTGCTGCGGCTGCGCGGCTGGCGCGTCGACCACCTCGGCGCGCAGGTGCCCACCGAGCACCTGATCGCCCACGCCCGGTACACCCGGACCCGGGCGGTGCTGCTGTCCCTGTCCGTCGAGACGCTGCTGCCCGCCGCGCACAACGCGATCAGCTCCTGCCAGGGCGCCGGGTTCCCGGTGATCGCGGGCGGGCCGGCGTTCGGCCCGCGGGGGCGCTACGCCCGGCAGATGCGGGCCGAGTGGGCCGGGGACGCGCCCGGCGCCGCCGCCCTGCTCGCCGGGGAGCCGCGCCGGCCGCGCGGGGCGCAGGGGGTCCGCCCGCCCGAGGCGGATCTGCCGCACCTGGCGGACGAGGAGTACACGATGGTCCGCCGGGTCCAGCGGCAGCTGGTCGCGCGGGCCTGGGCGGACGTCGAGGAGAGCTTTCCCGAGACGCGCGGCTACAGCCGGTACCAGAACGAGCGCGCCGCCCTGGGCATCGACCACCTCGTCACGCACCTCGCCACCGCCCTCTACGTCGACTCCGCCGACCTGTTCGCCCGGTTCACCGCGTGGTCCGCGGACATCCTGACCGCCCGGGGCGTCCCACCGCGCTGCCTGCTCGTCGCGCTGGACTCGCTGGTGGCCCAACTGAAGGACTTCCCGCGGGCGTTCGGCATCATCGACGCGGCGCGCGCCGTCCTCGGCCCGCCGGCCGGGGCGCGGGACGGCCGCCGGACGGGGCCGCCACCCGTCGCGCCATAAATGACTCGTCGTGGCGCCATCGATGTGCCATAGTGGCACCACTGGCCGGGCGCAGTGGTGCGCCGGGGCATCGACGGGGGCGGGGACCATGGGGAACACCGGGAAGCGACAGCACACCGGACAGAGACGACCGACCGGACTGACCGGACCGACCGGACTGATCGGGCCGACCGGGCCGACCGGGCAGGAGCGGGGGCGCGGAGCGGATCGCGCGGCCCCGGGCGCCGCCGTGGCGTTCGCCCGGTTCGTGCTCTGCGGGGGCGGCGTGGGGGTCGCGTCCAGCTTCGCCGTGACGGCCGTCGCCCACCACCTCCCGTGGGCGCTGGCGAACGCGCTGGTCACCGTGGTCTCCACGCTGCTGGCCACCGAGCTGCACGCCCGGTTCACCTTCGGCGCCGGCGGGCGGGCGAGCTGGAGCCAGCACGCGCAGTCGGCCGGGTCGGCCGTGGGCGCGTACGTGGTGACGTGCCTGGCGGTGGCCGGCCTGCGGTACGCGGTGGACGCGCCGGGCCCGGCCCTGGAGCAGGCGGTCTATCTGTCCGCCTCCGCGCTCACCGGTGTCGCGCGCTTCGTGGTGCTGCGGCTCGTCACCTTCGCCCGCCGCCGGGCGGAGGTGCCGGTCGCGGCCTGCCCGCTGCCCGCCGCCGCGGTCGGCGCCGCGGCCCTCGTCCCCGCCGCCTGAGGGCCGAGGCCCGCGTCAGGCGTCGAACCGCGGCTCGCCGCGCAGGAGTTCGGACACATCGCTGCCGCGGGGCAGCTCCCGCGGCTCGGCGGCCCGGCGGAAGAGGCGGGCGGGGCGCTCACCCTCGACCGTCGCCCGCTCCCCGGCCACCCGCAGCCAGGAGCCCTCGCGGAGCCCGAGCACGGGGACGTCGTTCTCCTCCAGGAACTCGGTCAGCCGCTGCTCGCGGGTCTCGCCCTTGTGGGTGGAGGACGGGTCCGGGTCGAGGTAGTGCGGGTTGATCTGGAACGGGACCAGGCCCAGCGTCGCGAACGACGGCGGCTGCACGATGGGCATGTCGTTGGTCGTGCGCAGGGTGGGCGCGGCCATGTTCGTGCCCGCGCTGGCGCCCATGTACGGCAGGCCGGCGCCGACCGCCCCGATCAGGGCGTCGCGCAGCCCGGTGCGGTACAGCGCGCTCAGCAGCCGGAAGGAGTTGCCGCCGCCGATGAACACGGCGTCGGCGGCGGCCAGCCGGGCCCGCGGATCGCCGCCCTCGTGGACGCCGCGCACCTCGATGCCCGTCCCCTCCAGCGCGCCGCGCACCTTCGCCGTGTAGGCGTCGTGGTCGGCGAGCGCGTACGGCACGAACGCGAGGCGGGCCCGCGCGGGCAGGAACCCGGTGACGGTGTCCAGGGCGTGGGCGAGGTAACCCCGCCCGTGCTGGGTGGAGTTGGAGAGCAGCAGCAGGTTCACGGATGACACGGGAGGGGGGCTCCAGACGGCGGTCGTGCGGACGGGGTCAGGTGGCGCGGGCGCGGCGCCGATGCTGCGGCGGGTGGGTCAGGCGCTGCTCCAGCAGGCGGGCCGCCCTGCGCAGCGCGTCGAGCCGGTCGTCAGGACCGTCGGGGAAGCGCTCCTTGGCCGCGCCGAGGCTGAGGCTCCCGTAGGGCTCGCGGCCGAGGAACACCGGCACGGCGACGGTGCCGATCCCGGCGTCGTACTCACCGACCGTCCAGGCGTACCCCTGAGCGCGGACGGTGCGGAACTCCCGCTCCAGCTCGTCCGGTTCGGTCACCGTGCGCTCGGTGAAGCGGGCCATGGGGCGGCCCCGGAAGAGCCGGTGGCGCTGCTCGTCGGGCAGGAACGCGTAGTACGACTTGGCGGTGGCGCCCGCGTGCGCCGGGTACAGCTCGCCGACCAGCGGGTAGTAGCGCAGCGGCCCCGCCTCCCCCTCCACCGCCGCGACGCAGCGCATGTGGACGTTGTCGGGCAGGCAGAACAAGACCGTGTCGCCGGTCGCCGCGCGCAGCTCCTCCAGGACCGGTCCGGCGAGCAGCTCCAGGGAGCCGGAGCGCTCCCAGAGCCGGCCGAGCCGCAGCACGGCCGGGCCGATCCGGTAGCGCCGGGTCGCCGGGTCCGACACCAGGAAGCCGCGCCCGGCCAGCGTGGAGAGCAGCCGCTGGGCGACGGAGGTGTCCCAGCCGAACTCGGCGGCGACCTCGGTGACGCCCCAGTCCGGCCGGGTCCGCTCGAAGGCGAGCAGGACGAGCAGCGCCCGGTCGACGGTCTGGAGGGCGCCGGCCGGGGTCTTCCGGTCCAGCGGGATCTCGGTCACGGCATCTCACCATCCAGACTCGTATTGCAGATAACGGGAAACAGTTGCCGACAACGCTATCGGATCCCGAACCTGCTGTCAGCACCGGTGGAACCCGCGACCGGGCGCCGAGCAGGGAGAGGGACCCGCATGCTGAAGTACGTCCTGGACGTGGTCGATCTGCTGGACGACCCCGACGCCGACGGCAAGCGCGCCGTCGCCTATCTCGACTCGGTCGCGGGCCCGGAGGGGTCCGGCGCCGAGGTCACCACGGTGCGGGGCGAGCGCGGCTCGACCGACTTCGTGCTCGTCCGCGTCCCCGGCGCCCGGGGCCGCAGCCGGGGCGGCGACGCCCGCACGCTCGGCGTCGTCGGGCGGCTCGGCGGGGTCGGCGCCCGGCCCGGGACGATCGGCCTGGTCTCCGACGCGGACGGCGCCGCCGCCGCGCTCGCCACCGCCGCGAAGCTGCTCGACATGCGCCGCCGCGGCGACGTGCTCGACGGGGACGTCGTCGTCGCCACGCACGTCTGCCCGGACGCGCCGACCGCGCCGCACGACCCGGTGCCGTTCATGGACTCGCCGGTCGACATCGCCACGATGAACCGGCACGAGGTGACCGCCGACATGGAGGCCGTGCTCTCCATCGACACCACCAAGGGCAACCGCATCATCAACCACAAGGGCCTCGCCCTGTCCCCCACGGTCAAGGAGGGGTGGGTGCTGCGGGTCAGCGAGCAGCTGGGCGAGCTCCTCGCGGTCGTCACCGGTGAGCCGTTGGTCACGTACCCCGTGACCACGCAGGACATCACCCCGTACGGTAACGGTGCACACCACATCAATTCGATCCTCCAGCCGGCCACGGCCACCGCGGCCCCGGTCGTCGGCCTCGCGGTCACCTCGGCCGCGGCGGTCCCCGGCTGCCAGACCGGCGCCAGCCACGAGAGCGACATCGCGGCCGCCGCCCGGTTCGCCGTCGAGACCGCGAAGGGCTTCGGCGGCGGGCGCCTCGACTTCCACGACGCGGCGGAGTTCGACGCCCTCGTGAGCCGCTACGGCTCGCTCACCCACCTCCAGACCCTCGGCACCACACCCACGGAGTCGTGACGCCATGGCCACCACGAAGAAGAACGTGGGCAGCGACGACTACGCGCTGTCCAGAGTCCCGCGGGACCAGCGGCTCGGCTTCTGGACGATGCTGCTCCAGTGGCTCGCCCAGTCCGGCTCCATCTCGCAGTTCACCCTCGGCGCCACCATCGGCGTCGGCATGACCTTCGGCGACGCCTTCCTCGCCTTCACGCTCGGCGCGGTCGTGCTCGAAGCCGTCATCTTCCTGATCGGCTTCGCGGGGATGCGCGAGGGGCTCTCGACACCGCTGCTGACCCGCTGGGTCGGCTTCGGGCGCAACGGCTCGGCGCTGGTCAGCTTCGTCATCGCGGTCAGCCTGGTGGGCTGGTTCGGGGTGCAGAACACGATCTTCGGCAACAGCGTCTCGTCGCTGGTCGGCGGCCCCTCCTGGCTGTGGTGCGTCGTCGCCGGGCTCGCCATCACCGTCCTGGTCATCTTCGGCTTCCGGTACATGGCGGTCTTCGCCAAGATCGTGACCCCGCTGTTCTTCGCGATGGTGGCCTGGTCCGTGATCGACGCACTGAGCGAGCACTCGCTCGGCGACCTGATCAGCTCCCCGCCGCCGGGCCAGGCGATCCCGCTGTCCGTCGCGGCGACCGCCATCGCGGGCGGCTACATGACCGGCGCGATCGTCGCCCCGGAGATGACCCGCTACAACAAGAAGGGCTCGCACGTCTTCCTCCAGACGGCGTCCTCGATGATCCTCTCCGAGTACATCGTGGGGCTGACCGGCGTCCTCCTCGGCCACCTGGTCAAGAGCAACGAGGTCTCGCAGATCGTGCTCTCCACCTCGGGCGTCTTCGGGGTCCTCGTCGTCCTGATGTCGACGGCGAAGATCAACGACTGGAACCTGTACGGCTCCTCGCTCGGCGTCGTCAACTTCTTCCAGGTCGTCTTCAAGAAGCGGCTGCACCGCGGCGCCGTCACCATCGCGCTCGGCATCGCCGGCACGCTCCTGTCGGCGGTCGGCATCATGACCCACTTCACCGACTTCCTGACCGTGCTCGGCGTGGCCATCCCGCCCATCGGCGGCATCATCGTCGCCGAGTACTGGGTGGTGCGCCGGATGCGCGGACCGCTCGAAGCGACCCGCGCCGCGGGCACCCTGCCCGCCACGTCCCCGACCTGGGTGCCGATGTCCCTCGTGATCTGGGCCGCCGCCTTCTGCGTCGGCAAGTTCTACGACGGCGGCATCCCGGCCCTGAACTCCCTGGCCACCGCCTTCGTCCTCTACGCCGCGCTCGGACTGCCCGGCTGGATCCGGACGTACGGCACCACCACCCTGGCCGACGACGAGGACCCGCGTCCCGTCGCCGCCGAGCAGACCCCCGTAGGAGCGGCATGACCACCCTCGCGTCCGAGGACGCACAGCGCGACGTCGTCGAGCTGTGCGCCGAGCTGATCCGCTTCGACACCTCCAACCCGACCAGCGACGAGCGGGCCTGCGCCCGCTGGGTCGAGGCCACGCTCGCCGAGGCCGGCATCGCCTCCGAGTTCGTCGAGAGCGCGCCCGGCCGGGCCAGCGTCATCGCCCGCATCGAGGGCGCCGACCGCACGCGCGGCGCCCTGCTGGTCCACGGGCACCTCGACGTCGTGCCCGCCGACGCCGCCGAGTGGCAGGTGCCGCCGTTCTCCGGCGAGATCCGCGACGGCTACCTGTGGGGCCGCGGCGCCATCGACATGAAGGACACGGTGGCGGTCATGCTGGCCACCGCCCGCCACTTCGCGCGTACGGGCGTCAGGCCGGCCCGCGACCTGGTGCTCGCCTTCCTCGCCGACGAGGAGGCGGGCGGGAAGTTCGGCGCGCACTGGCTCGTCGAGCACCGCCCCGACCTGTTCGAGGGCGTCACGGAGGCCATCGGCGAGGGCGGCGGATTCTCCTACGCGCTCGACGACACCCGGCGCCTCTACCCCATCGAGAACGCCCAGCGCGGCATGGCGTGGATGGAGCTGACCGCACACGGGCGGGCCGGGCACGGCTCCTCCCCCAACGACGAGAACGCCGTCACCGATCTCGCCGAGTCCCTCACCCGCATCGGCCGTCACACCTTCCCCGTACGTCTCATCGAGCCGGTGCGCGCCCTGCTGCGCACGGCCGCCGACCTCCAGAACGTGCAGATCGACTTCGAGGCCGAGGACCTGGACGCCGAGCTGGCCAAGCTGGGCCACGTCGCGGACTTCATGCAGGTGGTGCTCCGCAACTCGGCGAACCCCACCATGGTCACCGCCGGGTACCAGACCAACGTCATCCCGGGGCGGGCCACGGCCCGGGTCGACGGACGCTTCCTGCCCGGCCATGAACAGGAACTCGTCGACGCCATCGACGCGTTGCTCCTGCCCTCCGTGTCCCGGGAGTGGGTCAACCACGACGTCGCGATGGAGACGGCGTTCGACGGGCCGCTCGTCGACGCGATGTGCGACGCCGTGCGCGCGGAGGACCCGGACGGCCACCCGGTGCCGTACTGCAACCCGGGCGGCACGGACGCCAAGGCGTTCACCCGGCTGGGCATCCGCTGCTTCGGCTTCAAGGGGCTGAAGCTGCCCGCCGACCTCGACTACGGGCGGCTGTTCCACGGTGTCGACGAGCGGGTGCCGCTGGAGGGCCTGCGGTTCGGGGTGCGGGTGATGACCCGGTTGTGGCAGGGCTGCTGACCTGCGCCCCGGGGGCGTACGGCAGCATGGGCGCATGACCGTTTCAGGGAGCACCCCGGGCCCGGACGTCCGCGCCGCCTTCGAGCGGGCCAAGGGCTTCATGCCGCTGGGCGAAGGGCTCGCGCTGTACGCCGCCGCCGTCGAGGCGGCGGCGCTCGGGCTGCCGCTGCTGGAGGTCGGCACGTACTGCGGGCGCTCCACGATCCTGCTCGCCGACGCGGCCCGCGCGGCCGGGGTCACGGCCCTCACGGTCGACCACCACCGCGGCAGCGAGGAGCAGCAGCCGGGCTGGGACTTCCACGACCCGGAGACCGTCGACCCGGTCGTCGGCCGGATGGACACCCTGCCCGCGTTCCGGCGGACGCTGCACGCGGCCGGTCTGGAGGACCACGTCGTCGCGCTCGTCGGCAGGTCGCCCCAGGTGGCGAAGGTGTGGGGCGGCGACCTCGGCCTCGTCTTCATCGACGGCGGCCACACCGACGAGCACGCGAACGCCGACTACGAGGGCTGGGCGCCGCACGTCGCGCACGGCGGGCTGCTCGTCATCCACGACGTCTTCCCGGTCAAGCACGACGAGTGGACCGGGCAGGCCCCGTACCGCGTGTACCTGCGGGCCCTCGCGTCCGGGGCGTTCACCGAGGTCTCGGTGCACGACTCGCTGCGCGTCCTGCGACGAACGGGCGCGGGGAGCTGACGGCGCGGTTATCGTCGAGGCGTGTCATACGTAGGCCCGGACCCTGACGACTTCGAAGACTTCTACCGCGACGACGATCCGCGGCGGGGCCGCCCCGGCCGCCGGTTCGGCCGCCGGCCCGTCCTGATGACCTTCGCGGCCCTGGTGCCGACGGCCCTCGCGGCCTGGGTGCTGTGGCAGGTCGTGCACGGGCCGGGCGAGAACGAGCCGCCGAAGGTGCTGCCCGCCGCCGGTCAGTCCGCGTCGACCTCGGCGCCGCCGGTGTCCGCGTCCCCCCGGTCCACGGCCCCCTCCTCCCCGGCCGCGTCCGCGTCGACGTCCTCGCCCACGCCGTCGAGGACCGCGCCGAAGAGGTCGACCGCGCCGGCCGGCGGCGGCTCCGGGGCGCTGCGCGGGAAGGTCGTCGTCATCGACCCGGGTCACAATCCGGGGAACTTTCGGCACCCGGCCGATATCAACCGGAAGGTGAACGTCGGCAACGGCAGCAAGGAGTGCGACACTACCGGGACCTCCACCAACGGGGGTTACACGGAGGCGCAGTTCACCCTGGACGTGGCCCGCCGCCTGCGCACGGTCCTCGAACAGCAGGGCGCCACCGTGCGGTTGACGCAGAACGGCGAGCGGGCCTGGGGTCCGTGCGTCACCGAGCGGGCCGCCATCGGCAACGCGGCGCACGCCGACGCCGTGGTCTCCGTGCACGCCGACGGGTCCGCCGCGGGCAACCGCGGCTTCCATGTGATCCTTCCCGCATCCGTGCAGGCGGGCGCCGCGGACACCCGCCCCGTCGTGGGTCCCTCGCGCGCGCTCGGCGAGCGCATCGCGGGCTCCTTCCTGCGGGTCACCGGCGAGCCGCCGTCGAACTACATCGGCCGGGGGACGGGCCTCGACACCCGCTCCGACCTGGGCGGACTCAATCTCTCGACGGTCCCGAAGGTCTTCATCGAGTGCGGCAACATGCGGGACGCGCAGGACGCGGCCCGGCTCACCTCGGGAGCGTGGCGGCAGAAGGCGGCGCAGGGCATCTCTGAGGGAATCGTGAGTTTCCTGCGCGGGTAGCTGTCACCCTGTGGATCGCGGCAGACACCCGCAGGACGCGGACGATAGTGTCGTCCGTACCGTGTGGCGTCACCCCTGCGCTCCGCGCCGCCTCCACCGAAGACCCAGCCGACTGACGAAGGACCTCCTGAAGTGAATATCCGCTCCCTCACTCGAGGCGACGGCGTGGTGATCGGAGCAGCGGTAGTGCTGTTCATCGCCTCGTTCCTCGACGCGTTCGACAGCCCCGGTGGCGACATCCCGAATGCCTGGGACAGCCTCGGCCTCGTGATGGGGATGTACGTCTCCGGCATCATCGGTGCGGCACTGATCGTCGTCGCGCGTGGTCTCGGACAGCCGCGTCAGGTGGTCGGTCTCGACCTCGGGCAGTTCGGTGTCGCCCTGACGATCTTCTCGGCGTGGACGGCGCTGTGGACGATCTTCGATCCGTTCAGCTTCTGGAGCGACAGCCTGCCGGACAGCATCAGCGCCGGTGCCGGCCTGATCCTCGGCCTCATCGCCGCCCTGGTCCTGGCCGCCGCGGCCGTCGCCACTCCGCTGGTCCCGGCCCTGAAGGCCGCGCTCGTCGGCGCCCCGCGCCCCCAGCAGCCGCAGCCCTACGGCCAGCCGCAGGGTGGTGGCTACGGCTACCCGGGCGCCCAGCAGCCGGGCCAGCCGTACGGCGCCCAGCCGGGGCAGCCGGGTCCGGGCCAGCACGGTCAGCCCGGCCAGCACGGTCAGCCCGGTCAGCACGGTCAGCCCGGTCCCGGTCAGCCCTACGGCCAGCAGCACGGCCAGCAGCAGGCGCCCGCCCCGACGCCGCAGCCCGCCCCGACGCAGGGCGGCTCCGTGGACTTCTCGCCGTTCTGGTTCGCCGTCCCGGTGCCGCGCCCGCTGTACGCGGAGGACGGCAACCCGACGCCGATCGCCGAACTGGCCCCGGGTACCTGGTACTTGGCCGTCGAGCAGCGGGGTCCCGGCCTGATCGCGCAGACCCAGGACGGCCGTCGCGGCGTCCTCCAGGACACCAGCGGGATCCAGCGCGGCTGACCCGCGCCGAACAGCCGAAGGCTCCCTGCCCGTTCGCCCGGGCAGGGAGCCTTTCCCGTGCAGTCCCGGGCCCCTCGCCCACCTTCCGGGCGGGGGGCCTTTCGCGTACAGTCGCCCTGGAACTGACACATCGTCAGATAGGGGCTGACCGCATGCGCCTGGGACTCGCGCTCGGCTACTGGGGACGCGGACCGGACCCCGGCCACCTCGCACTGGTGCGCGCGGCGGAGGAGCTGGGGTACGACTCGGTGTGGACCTCCGAGTCGTGGGGCAGCGACGCCTTCACCCCGCTGACCTGGTTCGCCGCGCACACCTCGCGGATCAGGCTCGGCACCGCGATCGCGCAGATGGCGGCCCGCTCCCCCACGGCGACCGCGATGCACGCGCTCACCCTCGACCACCTCTCGGGCGGCCGCGCGCTGCTGGGCCTCGGCCTGTCGGGGCCGCAGGTGGTGGAGGGCTGGTACGGCCGCCCCTTCCCCCGCTCACCGCTGACCGCGACGCGTGAGTACGTCGACGTCGTGCGGCAGGTGCTGCGGCGCGAGGGGCCGGTGCGGGCCGAGGGGCGCTTCCACTCCCACCCCTACCGCGGCGACGACGGCACCGGGCTCGGCAGACCGCTGAAGTCCATCACGCACCCGCTCCGCGCCGACCTGCCGGTCCTGCTCGGCGCGGAGGGCCCGAAGAACATCGCGCAGACCACCCGGATCGCGGACGGCTGGCTGCCGCTGTACTGGTCGCCGACCCGGTCGGACGTGTACCAGGCGTCGCTCACCGAATTGCCCGAGCACTTCATGGTCGCCCCGATGGCCCGGGTGAAGGTCTGCGACGACGTCGCCGAGGGGCTGCTGCCCGTCAAGGCGATGCTGGGCTTCTACATCGGCGGCATGGGCCACGCGACTCGGAACTTCCACGCCGACCTCATGGCGCGGATGGGGTACGCGGACGCGGCCCGCCGCGTCCAGGAGCTGTTCGCCGAGGGGCGGCGCGAGGACGCCGTGCTGGCGGTGCCGGACGCGTTCGCCGACGAGATCTCGCTCGTCGGGCCGCGCGCCCGGATCGCCGAGCGCCTGGAGCTGTGGCGCAAGGGCCCGGTGACGGACCTGCTGGTCCTGTCGCCGGACCCGCACACCCTGCGCGTCCTCGCGGAGCTGAACTCCTGAGGCCGCGCCGGGGGTTCAGGAACCGCCGGTCAGCTGGGAGGTGGAGGGCACCTTGTCCTTCACCTCGGCGCCCGCGCTCTTTCCGGCGTCCTTGACGCTGTTGATGATGTCGTCGAACGACCCGGCCACCGAGTCGACGCCGTCGCCCTTGCGCAGCTTGCTCGGCAGGTCCTTGAGCGCGTCGATGCCCGCGGTGAGCGGGGCGACGGCCTTGGAGAGCGTGGGGTCGCCCTGGGCGTTCTTCGAGGCGGCCTTCAGCCGGTTGTAGGTGAGGGCGCCCGCGAGACCCGCCTTGACCAGGGCGAACTTCCGGCCGTCGGCGCCCTTCTTGAACTTGCCGGCGCGCCACGGCTTCACGATCCACTGGTAGGTGGCCCCGGCCGCGATGCCGGCGTTGGCCACGAAGCGGGTCTTGGCGAGTTTCTGGCGCTCGGCCGAGCTGGACGGCGACGCCGACGAGGACGAGGCGGAGTCCTTGTCGTCGCCACCGCACGCGGTCGTCCCCGCGAGCAGGGAACCGCACAGCAGGACGGACACGACCGTACGACGGACGGGAAGAGCGAAGCTGGACACCGCGGGTACCTCCGGGGTGGAACGGCACAGGTCCCCGCAGCGTCACCCGTCCCTCACACCGCCACCACCCGAGCGCCACCGTTCGGGTTTTATCGAACGGCTTCCGGTCACAAGGAGAGCATGTCCTCTACTCGCAGCGGCAACAGCGCGGCCCGAGCGATCGTGGTCGTTGCCGACATCCTGGCGCTGATACTCGGTCTGTGGATACTCATGTACCTGCTCGATGCCAATCGCGGCAACGACCTGGTCCAGTTCATCCACCATGCGGCCAACTGGCTGGCCGGCTGGTCCCGCGATCTGTTCACCTTCGACGAGGCCTGGGCGCGCGTGGTCGCCGGCTACGGTCTGGCCGCCGTCGTCTACCTGCTCGTCGGCCACGCCATCGCCGGCCGGCTCCGCTGAGCACCCGGCGCTAGGGCCCGTCCGGCGGATCCTGTCGCGGGACAGGCCCTAGACGCAGCAGTCCGGCTCCACTCCGCCCGGCAGCCCGACGCCGCCGAACACGGAGCACGTCGCCTCGTCTCCCCCCAGCGCGGCGACGGCCAGGAGCACGGAGCCCGCAGTCCACGTCGTCAGTTCCTCCGGCCAGATCGCCCGGTCCTCGAAGACGTACCCGGTCCAGTACAGGCCGGTCTTCGGGTCGCGCAGGTGCTGGATGTCCTGGAGGATCGCGAGCGCACGGTCGGACTCGCCCATCGCCCACAGGGCGAGGGCGAGTTCGGCGCTCTCCCCGCCGGTGACCCACGGGTTGGGCACCACACAGCGCACCCCGAGCCCGGGCACCACGAAGCGGTCCCAGTCGGACGCGATCCGCGCCTCGGCCTCGTCCCCCTCCAGCGCGCCGCCGAGGACCGGGTAGTACCAGTCCATCGAGTAGCGGCTCTTGTCGAGGAAGCGGTCCGGGTGCCGGCGGATCGCGTGCCGCAGCGCGCCGACCGCCAACTCCCAGTCGGGCTGCGGCTCCTCACGCTGATCGGCGATGGCGAGCGCGCAGCGCAGCGCCTGGTGGATCGACGAACTCCCGGTCAGCAGCGCGTCCTTGACGGGCGTGCCGTCCTCCTCGCGCTTCCAGCCGATCTGCCCGCCGGGCTGCTGGAGCCGCAGCACCCACTCGACGGCCGCGCGCACGGTGGGCCACATGCGGTCCAGGAACGCGTCGTCACCGGTCGACAGGTAGTGGTGCCAGACGCCGACGGCCACGTACGCCACGAAGTTCGATTCGCGGCCGCGGTCGGTGATGTCGTGCGGGTCGCCGTCGTGGTAGGCGGCGTACCAGGAGCCGTCCTCGTTCTGGTGCCGGGCGAGCCAGTCGTAGGCCCGCTCGGCGGCCTCGTGCTCGCCGGCCACGTCGAGCGCCATGGCGGCCTCGGTGTGGTCCCAGGGGTCGAGGTGGTGGCGGCGGAACCAGGGCAGGGCGCCGTCCGGGCGCTGCACCGCGAGGATGCCGTGCACCGTACGGGTGGCCTGATCCGCCGTCAGAACGCCCGGCAGGACCAGGAGTTCGGTCCGCTCGGGGCTGCTCACTCAGTGGTCCCGGCGGCCTGGGGCAGGTGCGGCTTGGTGGCGTAGGCGACGAAGCTCTTGCCGACGACGGGGTTGAGCAGCTGCTCGGCGACCCGGGTCAGGGCGGGCTTCTTCATGATGTCCCAGACCAGGAGCTTGTGGTACGCCTTGACCGGCAGCGCCTTGTCGTTGTCGACGCCGAACGCGCACTTCAGCCACCAGTACGGGGCGTGCAGCGCGTGGGCGTGGTGGGTGCCGTACGGCTTGAGGCCCGCCTCGCGCATCCGGCCGAGGAGTTCGTCGGCCTTGTAGATGCGGATGTGACCGCCCTCGACCTCGTGGTACGCGTCGGAGAGCGCCCAGCAGACCTTCTCGGGGCCGTAGCGCGGGACGGTGACGGCGATGCGGCCGCCCGGCCTGAGCACGCGCACCATCTCGGCGAGCACCCCCTTGTCGTCGGGGATGTGCTCCATCACCTCGCTGATGATGACGACGTCGAACGACTCGTCGGGGAAGGGCAGGTGGAGCGCGTCGCCCTCCATCGCGGTGGCGGTGGCGCCCGCGGGGGCCTCGCCGGCCTCCTTCATCGCGGCGAACCACTTGGCGACCTCGGCGATCTCCTCGGCGTTCTGGTCGAGGGCGACGACCTGGGCCCCGCGCCGGTAGCACTCGAAGGCGTGCCGTCCGGCCCCGCACCCGAGATCGAGGACGCGGTCGCCCGCGGCGAGCGGGAAACGGGTGAAGTCGACGGTCAGCACGTGGCCCTGCTTTCCTCTGGGGTTTCCTGGTGGGGTCGGACGGAGTGGGCGGGGGCGCCCTCCATCGACTCGCGGTACAGCTCGGCGGTGCCCTGCGCGGCACGCGCCCACGTGAAGCGGTCGAGGACCCGGGCGCGGCCGGCCGCGCCGAGGCGGCGCCGCAGCTCGGGGTCGCCGAGCAGCCGGCTCAGGCCGGTGGCGAGCGCGCCCGCGTCGCCGGTCGGCACGGCGAGGCAGGTCTCGCCGTCGGGCCCGGCGACCTCCGGGATCGCGCCGCCCCGGGTGGCGACGAGCGGGGTGCCGGTGGCCATGGCCTCGGCGGCGGGCAGGGAGAAGCCTTCGTAGAGCGAGGGCACACAGGCCACCTGCGCGGACCGCACCAGGTCGACGAGTGCGGCGTCGCTGATGCCCTTCACGAACTCGACGGCGCCTTCGAGGCCGTACCGCTCCACGGCCTGGGCGACCGGGCCCTCCGCGGGGCGCTTGCCGACGACGACGAGATGGGCGTCGGGGTGTTCGGCGCGCACCTTGGCGAGCGCCTCGACGAGGAAGACGAGGCCCTTGAGCGGGACGTCGGCGCTGGAGGTGGTGACGATGCGGCCCGGGATCTCGGGGACCGCCGGGTCCGGGGAGAACAGGTCGGTGTCGGCGCCGATGTGGACGACGCGGATGCGCTGGGGGCGCACGCCGAGGTGCTCGACGATCTCGTCGCGGGAGGTGCCGGAGACGGTGAGCACGGCGGGCACCCGGCGCGCGACGCGCTTCTGCATGCGGGTGAAGGCGTACCAGCGGCGCTTGGACAGCCGCTGCTGCCAGCTCCCGGCGGCATCCAGCTCCAGCTGCCGGTCCACGGTGATGGGGTGGTGGATGGTGGTGACCAGCGGGGCCCCGATGTCGCCCAACAGGCCGTAGCCGAGCGTCTGGTTGTCGTGCACGACGTCGAACGCGCCGCGGCGGGCGCGCAGGTGGTGGCGGGCGCGCAGCGAGAAGGTCAGGGGCTCGGGGAAGCCGCCGGTGCGCATGGTGGCGAATTCCAGGGCGTCGACCCAGCCGCGGAACTCGTCGCGCCGCGGGGTGCGGAACGGGTCGGGGCTGCGGTACAGGTCCAGGCTCGGCAGTTCGGTGAGCGTGGGCCCCCCGGCGCCGGGTACCTCGTCGAGCACCGGATAGGGCTGCGCGCCGATGACCTCGACCCGGTGGCCCAGCCGGGCCAGCTCACGGGAGAGATGACGGACGTACACGCCCTGGCCACCGCAGAACGGGTTGCCCTTGTACGTGAGGAGAGCGATGCGCAACGACTCCGCGGTCACTCCAGGCCACCCTTCTCTCCTGCTTGCCCGTGGACATCCCGGCCTGCCAGTGGACACTACGTGGGGACGCTAATCTAGAACAAGTTTCAGACTTGATCGTTCAATGAGGATCGAATCTACCGGCTGGTAGCGGGGCTGTGACAGGCGGCTCGGGTGATTCACGCCACGAGCCGCCGCCCCGGGAGACGGAAGCAGGCAGATGACAGCTCCGGATGCCAGGAGCGGCGGCGGCGCCCAGGGCGCGCCCGCGCTCACCGAGCGGCAGGAGGCGCGGCGGCGCCGGATCCTGCACGCGAGCGCGCAGCTCGCGGCGCGCGGCGGGTTCGACGCGGTGCAGATGCGGGAGGTCGCCGAGTCGTCCCAGGTCGCGCTGGGCACGCTGTACCGCTACTTCCCGAGCAAGGTGCACCTGCTGGTCGCGACCATGCAGGACCAGCTCCAGCACATGCACACCACGGTCCGCAAGCGTCCGCCGTCCTCCGACGCCCCCTCCGAGCGGGTCGCCGAGACGCTGATGCGGGCCTTCCGCGCCCTCCAGCGCGAGCCGCACCTGGCCGACGCGATGGTCCGCGCGCTGACCTTCGCGGACCGCAGCGTCAGCCCCGAGGTGGACCAGGTGTCCCGGCAGACGACGGCGATCATCCTGGACGCCATGGAGCTGGACGACCCGACCCCCGCGCAGCTGTCGGCGGTCCGGGTCATCGAGCACACCTGGCACTCGGCGCTGATCACCTGGCTGTCGGGCCGGGCGTCGATAGCCCAGGTCAAGATCGACATCGAGACGGTGTGCCGGCTGATCGACCTGACATCGACCGAATCGCGCCATTGAGCCGGACTCCGGTGGCGTGCGCCCCTCTGACCTGCGGGGGCGCACAGCCGGAATATCGTGCGCCCCTTAACTCCCCCTTGGCGCGTTCTGTGAGTCGACTTCCGGGAACCCGCCCCGCCCAAGGTGCCCTCGCACCGACGAACATGGGAAGGGACGCACCGAAGCGGACCGCCGCTTGGAGGGGGACATGTGATCCGGGTACTTCTCGTGCACGACTTATGCCTCATACGTTCGGCTCTCGCCGACCGTCTGGCGAAGGAGCCTGATCTGGAGGTGCATCAAGCGGCCTGGCGCGGCGCTTCCCGCCGCGCGGGCGCGCTGCGGCCGCAGATATGCGTGGCCGACCTCGACTGCGAGGAGAACTACGGGATGCCGCCCCTGCACGATCTGCACGCCGGCACCCCGGGGAGCGCCCTGCTGGTGCTCGCCACCACCGGCCGGCCGGGCCTGCTGCGCCGGGCGGCGGAGGCGAACGCGCTGGGCTACGTGGACAAGGCCGGGCCCGTCGAGCAACTGCTCACCGGGATAAGACGGGTCGCCCAGGGACAGCGCTTCGTCGACGAGTCGCTGGGGTTCGGATTCCTGCAAGCCGCGCAGAATCCTTTGACCAGGCGGGAGTTCAGCGTGCTGTCGCTCGCCGCCGAGGGGGCGTCGGTGGCCGAGATAGCACGCAGCCTGCACCTGTCCAACGGCACGGTGCGCAACTACATGGCCGCCATCACCCGCAAGACGGGAGCCCGCAACCGGGTCGACGCCATCCGCATCTCACAAGGGGCGGGCTGGCTGTGACGACGGGCGGGCGGCGCCGTCCCAGACCCCGGTCAGGTCCCGGTAGAGCGCGGAGCGCGCGAGCAGCTCCCGGTGACCCCCGCACAGGGCGTGCCGCCCGTCCATGACGAGGATCAGCTCGGCCCGGCGGGCCGAGCTGATCCGGTGCGCGATGACGACGAGGGTGCCGCCGGGCCGCGCCGCGAACGCCCGCTCCGCGCGCGCCTCGGCCACCGGGTCCAGATGGCAGGTGGCCTCGTCGAGCACGGCCAGCGGCGCGGGCGAGAGGTAGGCGCGGACCAGCGCGATCAGCTGGCGCTCCCCGGCGGAGAGGGCCGCGAGCGCGGCCGGGCCGAGCGGGGCGTCGAGCCCGCCGAGCCGTTCCCGGAGCGGCCCGAGGCCCAACGCCCCGATGGCTGATTCGAGTTCGGCGTCGCCGACGCCGTCGGGGCGCAGATAGGCGAGGTTGGCGCGCAGGGTGCCGCTGAAGACGTACGCCTCCTGCGGGATCAGCACCCGCTGTGCGGCCGCCCCGGGCGAGCGGGCCGGGAGTCCGCCGACCCGGACCCGGCCCGCGTCGGGGACGAGCAGCCCGGCGACGAGTCCGGCCAGTGTCGACTTGCCGATGCCGCTGGGCCCGACCACGGCGAGGTGGCCGCCCGCGGGGACGGCGAGGTCCAGGCCGTGCAGCACCGGCTCGGCGCCGGGGCCGTAGGCGAAGGTCAGGCCGGAGGCCTCCAGGGCCGGCGGGCCGGGCGGCGGGGGCCCGGCGTCCGCCGCCCGGGGCTCCGGCACGGTCTCGTGCGCGGTCAGCCTGCGCAGGACGACGACGAGGCGGGAGCCGCCGGTGCCCAGGCCGTGGATCAGGCTCTGCAAGGCGGGCAGCAGGGACTGCGTGACGTAGGCGAGGGCGCCGACCAGGGCGCCCGCGCTCACCCCGCGCTCCAGCGTCCAGGGCGCCGTGCACAGGAGCAGCAGCAGCGGGAGGTGGCCGCCGACGGCGAGCGCGAGGACGCGGGGCACCGACCAGCGGGCCAGGGTGCGCGCGGCCCGCGCCTCGCGGTCGACGAGCACGCCCGTGGCGTCGGCCGTCGCCTCCTCGTGGCCCGCCGCTGTGACGTCCCGCAGGCCGGCGCAGACCGTGGCGAGGCGGGCGGACACCGCCTCGTCGGCGGTGAGGAACACCTCCTGGCGGCGGGCCAGCGGGCGCAGCGTGGCCAGGAACAGGGCGAGCCCGGCGACCAGCGGCGGGGCGACGACGAGCAGCAGGACGGGGGCGAGCGAGCACAGGCCGATCAGGGCGCCCGCCGCGGTGAAGACGAACGACCGGGAGACCATGACCAGGCCGGCGAAAGTGTCGCGGGCGATCTCGACCTGCTGGGTCAGCCGGGACACCGCTCCCCCGTCGGCGTCCCGCACCCCGCGCGCGACGACCCGGCGCACGAGCGCGTCCCGCGCCGGTTCGACGAGGTCGGCGACCGCGCCGTAGACCCGGGCGGTGCCCAGGGCGCCCACGGCGACGCCGAGCGCGGCGACGCCGAGCCAGAGCAGGCCGGTGCGCTGCCGTCCGGCGAGGAAGCCGTCGTCGAGGGCGCGGGCGAGGGCCTGGCCGAGCAGGAACGTCTGGCCGGTCTCCAGGACCGACCAGGCGGCGAGCCGGCCGAGCACGGCGCGGCGGCCCCGCAGGAAGCGCAGGCCGAGCCGGGAGAGGGGGGTCACGCGGGGCCGCCCTCCCCCGCGAACACCGCCCGGTAGGCGGGGTCCCGCCACAGCCCCTCGTGGGGGCCGAGGGCGCGGACGCGGCCGCCGTCGAGCCAGGCCACCAGGTCGGCGCGGGCCGCCGTCGTGGCCCGGTGGGCGACGATCAGGCGGGTGGCGCCCGGGGTGTGGTCGAGGAGCGCGGCGGCGATCTCGCGTTCGGTGACGGTGTCGAGGCTGGAGAGCGCGTCGTCCAGGACGAGCAGCCGCCCGCCGTGCGCGAACGCCCGGGCCAGGCCGAGGCGTTGGAGTTCCCCGCCGGACAGCGGGACGCCCGCGCAGGCGGTGTCGTAGCCGTCGGGGAGGCGGCGCACGAAGGGGTCGGCGCGGGCGGCGCGGGCGGCGGGGGCCACCCGGTCGCGCGGCGCGCCCAGAGCGATCGTGTCGGCGAGGGTGTCGCCGAGCAGGACGGGGCGTTCGAAGGCGTGGCCGACGGCGGAGCGCAGCGCGGTGCGGCGCAGGGCGGGCAGCGGGACGCCGTCGAGGAGGACGGTGCCCTCGTCGGGGTCGGCGAGGCGGCCGGCGAGTGCGGCGAGCGTGGACTTGCCCGCGCCGGACGCGCCGACGACGGCGAGGGTCCGGCCGGCGGGGACGGTCAGGTCGACGCGGTCGAGCACGGTGCGTCCGGCGCGCCGGGCCGTCACGCCGCGCAGCTCCAGGCGGCCGCCGTGCGCGGGGAGTTCGCCGGTGCCGTAGGCGGGCGTGGGGAGGTCGAGGACCTCGGCGGCGCGGCGGGCGGCGGCCCGGGTGCGGACCAGGGCGCCGAGGTCGCCGACGAGCGCGCCGACGCCGGTGGCGAGGACGGCGTAGCGGGAGGCGGCCAGCAGTTCGCCGACGGAGAGGCCGTGGTGGAGCACGAGCAGGCCGGCGGCGGCGACGACCGCGATCTGGAGCAGGGGGGCCAGGGTGACGGCGCCCGCGCTCGCCCGGCCCTGCACCCGCCACATCCGCAGGCCCTGCCGGGACAGTTCGGGCAGCGGGCCGAGGACGCGGGCGGTCTCCCGGTCGGCGGTGCGCGCGGCGGCGATGGTGCGGGCGCCGCCGATCGCCTCGGTGAGCCGGGTCGCGAGGTCGCCCTGGGCGCTCAGGTAGCCGCTGACGCAGTCGGACGAGGCACGGGCGAAGGACCGCAGCAGCAGGGTGAGGGCGGGGGCGCCGAGCAGGAACACGAGTGCGAGGCGGGGGTCGATCAGGCCGAGGGCGACGATCGCGCCGAGGGGGGTGAGCAGGGTGGCGACGAGGGCGGCCACGGTCGCGGGGGCGGGCCCGGCCTGGGCGGTGCCGCCGATCAGGCGGGCGACCAGGTCTCCGGCCGGGAAGCGGGTGGTGGCGCGCGGGCCGGTGTCCAGGACGTGCCGGACGAGGCGGTGGCGCAGCCAGGCGGTGGTGCGGGCGGAGGTCGTGCCGGTGAGGACGTCCTCGCAGCAGTCGAGCAGGGTGACGCCCGCGACGAGCGCGGCGCAGATCAGCAGCCAGTGGCCGGCGTCGCCGCCGGTGGCGCCCGTCGCGTGGGCGCGGAGCAGGGCGTCCAGGGCGCGTCCGAGCACGTAGGGCAGCAGCAGGCCGATGCCCGCGCCGGCGGTGCTGAGCAGGCACAGGGTCGCGCAGCGGGCGGCGCTGTGCCGGATCGCGGCGCGCAGCAGGGCGTCGCCGCCCTGGCCGGTGCCGCCAGGGGCGGGCCCGCCCTCCGAGGAGGACGGGCCCGCGGTGCTGCTGTCGGTCACAGGCACAGAAGGGTGCTGTTGGAGCTGAACTTGTCACAGATCAGCAGGCTGACGTTGCTGCCGGCGCCGCCGCCGCCACCGCCGCCGGTGGTCTCGTCGGCTTCCAGGCTCTGCAGGTCGAGAAGGGCCATGATGGTTTCCTTTCGTCTGCGGCACGCGGGTACGTGCCGATGGGGACGGGTGGTGCGTTGGGACACGGTTCCGGTCAGTGCCGGAGCCGGCTTCAGGGCCGCCGTGGCGGCGGGAGGAACGGCAGGTGGGCCGGGGCGCCGTGGGCGGCGCCGAGGGCCAGCAGGCAGCCGGCCGTTCCGGTGGCGAGGTCCATGGACAGGCGCATCATCTGGTGCCCGGGGAAGGCGAGATGGTCCTGGTAGCGCATCGACAGCCAGCCGAGGCCGTCGATCTGCGCGGCCAGGTGGCGGTCCTGGGCCTGGGGCGCGGTGGTGCGGGCGAGGTGCAGGATCATCCCGGCGCGGCCCTCGAACAGGCCGGGCTGGATGTAGAAGCGGGAGCTGGCGGCGGTGACGACGCCCGCGCGGGCCATGTCCAGCTCCGCGTCGGGGGCGACGGCGAGGTAGTCGTCGACGACCATGCCGATGCCGGCGCTGCCGTCCGCGAGGTAGGGCATGGTGCGCCATCCCTCGTCGACGTGGAGGCCGCCGTCGGACGAGGTCCGGCAGCGCCGGAGGTCGAGCTCAAGGGCCTGTCGCGCCAGGCGCAGGAGCGCGGGGTCGCCGGTGCGGCGGTGGCGGCGCAGCAGGAACAGGGCGGGTCCGCTCAGTCCGCGCATCAGGCCCGCCCGGCGCGGTGGCCCGGGCCTGCCGTCGGCGGCCGCCGCCTCGGTGATCCGTTCGGCGACGATCGCGGTGGCCTCGGCGGCGCGGTCGGCGAGGGCGCTCTCGCCGGTGGCGTGCGCGAGGTGGTCGAGGACGAGGCCGACTCCGGCGAGTCCGCTGTGCAACTGCCCGGCCAGGCGCTGCCACTTCTCGTGCAGCAGGGTGTCGATCTGGTCGAGGGCGCGCTGCGGGTGGCCGAGGTGGTGCAGGGCGAAGGCGATGCCGGCGAGGCCGTCGTAGAGGCCGAGCGCGGTGCCGCGCGGGGTCGGCGCGGTGTGGTCGAGGAGCCAGCGTTCGCCCTGTTCGTAGCGGTCGGCGCCGATCTGGTCGAGGGCGTACAGGACGCCGGCGGCGCCGTGGGCGAGGCCGAGGCCGCCGCCGGTGGCGAACTGGACGACGTCGCCGGGGAAGAGCCGGTCGTCGCGGTCCGGGGTCGCCGAGGCGAGGATGCCCGCGACCATGGAGTCGCGGCTGCGCGGCCAGTCGGCGGGCTCCGGCAGGGCGGGGGCGGTGCGCGGCGGGGCCGCGGGAGCGGCCGTGCCGCGCGGGCCGGCGTCCCGGGTGATCTCCGCGACGGCCTCGTCGAGGAACTTCCTAGGCACGGTCGGGAATTCGGCGGCTATCACGTCGGCGAGGTGGGCGGCCTTGCCGCGGTCGACCACGAACAGCGTGGTGACGGGCAGGAACATCGCGAGGCGCAGACAGGCGAGCGCGTAGTGGTCGATCTCGGTGCCGGAGCGGTCGAGCGGCGCCCAGAAGCCGGGGTGGGCGAGCATCTGGCCGCCGCTGTCCTCGACGCTGGTGGCGGCCTCGAAGTCGATGAGGGTGACCGTGTGTTCGTCGGGGTCGACCATGATGTTGAACATGTGCAGGTCGTTGAAGACGACGCCCCGCTCGTGGACCCGGGCGACGGCGGCCTCGACGGCGGCGACGATCCCCAGTGCCCAGGCGGCGTAGTCGGCCACCTTGCGGGGGTCGGGGTCGGTGGCGATCAGCGGGTGCCGTTCGGCGAAGAAGGCGTTGAGCGGGCGGCCCGGCACGTGGTCCATGACCAGGAAGCGGTGGTCGCCGACGAGGAACCAGTCGCGGGCCTCGGGGGCGACGCCGAGCCCCGACAGCCGCTCCAGGGCGGCCTTCTCGCGTTCCAGGCGGGCGATGGCGTCGGCGCCGTCGGCGGCCAGTCCGGCGTGCGGGCGGCCCTCCTTGAGGACGACGGTCCGCTCGTCGCGGGTGTCGACGCCGCGGTAGACGCCGCCGCCGTTGGAGAAGTGCAGTGCCTTCTCGAAGCGGTAGGGCAGGTCGGTGACGGTGGTGGCGTTGCGGGCGTCGAGGTGCGGCTTCAGGAAGGTGGGCAGGGACACCCACTCGGGTATGTGGAAGCTGGGCTCCCGGTTGTCGGGCACCAGCTGTCCGCTCGCGTCCTCGACGGCGCTGACGAGGGTGCCGCGCGGGTCGACGACCATGCGGCGGGCGAACGCGCCGTAGCGCACGTACAGCGGTCCTTCGCCCCAGCGCAGGTCGGTGAGGATGTACGGACCGTCAAATCCGGTCAGTAATTCGCCGAGTTCTTCAAGAATGAGACGACATCGGGCATCGTCGGCCGGATATATGGTGGCGAATTTTCCACTGGTGTCGCGCCCGGCGTATTTCGCGTTCCGCAGGTGGAGCAGATGCGGGGCCGGTACGAATTTGAACGGTATCCCGCGCGGTACGCAGTAGTCCCAGATGATCTCGGCGGTCTTGTCGGCCCCCGCGCGGGTCGCCGTCGCGTGGATCTTCCAGCCCTGCTTGGGGCCTTGGACCGGGGCGCCGGCGTCGTCGACGGGCGTGAGATTCAGCCACTCCCCGTTGCTGTCGGAGCGCCAACCGGCGGGGACCGGGCGGCGGGCGGTGTCGAACTCGGGCAGTGTCCGTGCCTGCCCGTTCCCCGAGAGCCGTTCCGGCGTCTCGTAGAATTGCGGGTCGGCAAGCGCGTAGATCTCGTACCGCTTGTCCATGCGTTCGTTGCCCTCCTCGGCGTCCCGTTTCTCGGGTGGCGACCGGAACCGAGATTCGCACGCTGAGAAGGAGCCCGGACAGTCACAGCTGTCATGAGAAAACTGTGCGGAATGCACGGGGAATATCTGTTCGCCCTGTTCGGGAATACGCTTTCCGCCCGCACGGCGGAGGCCGGGACCGCGGGGCGGTCCCGGCCTCGGGAAGGCGTCCTCACGCCGGTCATTCCTCGGGCGGGAACACCGGCTCTCCGCTGCCCAGGAGCGTGATCGTGATGGCCTCGACGGGACAGCCCTCGGCCGCCGCGAGGATCTCCTCGCCGGCGTCCGCGTCGGGCCGGGCGGGATGCGACTGGCGCGCGGTGTCCAGTCGGAACGCGTCCGGCGCGTGATTGACGCACAGGCCCGATCCGATGCACACGCCCCGGTCGACCTCCACGTGCCACCGGTCGCCCATCGCCTCAGCCCTCCCAGCCGGCCGGGAGGTGGATCATCTTGTGCTCCAGGAAGGCGCTGTAGCCCTCGGGGCCGAACTCCCGGCCCACACCGCTGTTCTTGTAGCCGCCGAACGGGCCGAGCATGTCGAGGCTGAAGGTGTTCACGTTGTACGTGCCCGTGCGCACCTGCCGCGCGATGTCGATGCCGTGGGCGACGTCGGCGGTCCACACGCTGCCGCTGAGCCCGTAGTCGGAGTCGTTGGCGATCGTGACGGCCTCGGCCTCGTCGCCGTACGGGAGCAGGCAGATGACCGGGCCGAAGATCTCCTCGCGGGCGATGCGCATGCCGTTGTGCACGTCGCCGAAGAGGGTCGGCTCGACGTACCAGCCGTGGGCGAGACCGGCGTCGGCGGGTGCGCCGCCGCCCGTGAGGACCTTGGCGCCCTCCTCCTGGCCGATCCGGATGTAGTCGAGGCTGCGCTGCTGCTGGCGGCGGGCGACGAGCGGGCCGACCTGGGTGGCGGGGTCCAGCGGGTCGCCGACGACGAGCGCGCAGGCGGCGGCCGTGAACGCCTCGGCGAACTCGTCGTAGCGCGAGCGCGGCAGCAGGATGCGGGTCTGGGCGACGCAGGCCTGGCCGTTGTTCATCCAGGCCGCGGGGACCACTCCGGCGACGGTGGAAGCGACGTCCGCGTCGGGCAGCACGACGGCGGCGGACTTGCCGCCCAGCTCCAGGGTGACGCGGGTGAGGTTGCGGGCGGCGACCTCCATGACCCGCTTGCCGGCCGCGACCGAGCCGGTGAAGGAGACCTTGTCGACGCCGGGGTGGCCGACCAGGTACTCGCTGACCTCGCGGTCGGCCGGGAGGATGGAGAGCACGCCCTCGGGCAGCCCGGCCTCCCGGGCGATCTCGCCGAGGAGATAGGCGTCGAGGGGCGACTCGGGGGACGGCTTGAGGACGACCGTGCAGCCGGCGAGCAGCGCGGGGGCGAGCTTGGCGGCGGCGACGAACTGCGGGACGTTCCAGGGGACGACGGCCGCGACGACGCCGACCGGTTCGCGGCGCACGAGGAGCCTGCCGAGGGCGCCGTCGCGGGTCTCCTCGTGGGTGAAGCCGCGGGCGACGTTGATCGCCGCGTCCCAGACCATCATCGCGCCGAGCGCCTGGGCGAGGACGGACCAGGAGTAGGGGGAGCCGTTCTCCTGCGAGATGACCCGGGCGATCTCCTCGTGGCGCACCGCGATGGCGTCCTTGATGCGGGTGACGACCGCGACGCGCTCGTCGAGCGTCATGCGCGGCCAGGGCCCCTCGTCGAAGGCGCGGCGGGCGGCGGCGACGGCCCGGTCGACGTCGGCGGGCGCGGCGTGCGGCACCCGGCCGAAGACCTCTCCGGTGTGCGGGGAGACGACCTCGATGACGTCCTTGCCGAGGGGGTCGGTCAACTCCCCGCCGATGAACAGCTGTCCGTGTTCCACGAGCTCGGTCATGGCTGACTTCCTCTTCCCGACGTCCCGGTTTCCCGTCTGTCCGGCTTCCCGTCTTCCCGGTCGTTTCTGACGGTGTCTCAGAACTGATACCAGTTCTAGTTGGGATACGGAAGGGTCCCGGAGGGCGCCGGACGTAGGGTGCGACGGTGACGACCGAACCGATCCGCACCCGGCGCCTGACCCTGGTGCCGCTGGCCGTGGAGCACGCCGGCGAGATGGCGGGCGTGCTCGCCGACCCGGCGCTGTACACCTTCACCGGCGGCGGCCCGCCGGCGCCCGCGGAGCTGCGCGCCCGCTACGCCCGGCAGGTCGCGGGAGCCCCCGACGCCGGCACCGAGTGGCACAACTGGGTGCTGCGCGAGGAGGCCTCGGGCCGCCTCACGGGGTACGTGCAGGCCACGGTGGCGGCCGGGGCGGCGGACGTGGCCTGGGTCGTGGGCACCGCCGCCCAGGGCCGCGGTCTCGCGCGCGAGGCGGCGCTCGGGATGGCGCGCTGGCTGGCGGCCCGGGGCACCCCGGACCTCGTGGCCCGCATCCACCCCGGGCACCACGCGTCGGCGCGGGTGGCCCGCGCGCTCGGTCTGACGCCGTCGGGCGAGGTGGACGCGGACGGGGAGGACGTCTGGACCGGCCGGACGGTCGACCCGGGCGACCACTGAAACAAGTTCTACAAGGTGCCCTACAGTGGCGGGAGTTCGACGGTCCCCCTCCCCCGGTTACAGAGGCGACAGAGGTGACAGAGGTGACGAACGTGACGCAGGTGACCGATCACGGCGGCGGCGTGCAGAGCATCCGGGTCCCGATCCCCGACAACCCCCTCGGCTACACCCTCGTCTACGTGCTCGACACCGACGCGGGGCCCGTCCTGGTCGACACCGGCTGGGACGACCCGGAGTCCTGGGACACGCTGACGGCGGGCCTCGCGAACTGCGGCACCTCGGTCACCGACCTCGCCGGCGTCCTGATCACCCACCACCACCCCGACCACCACGGCCTGTCGGCGAAGGTGCGCGAGGCGTCCGGCGCCTGGATCGCGATGCACGAGGCGGACGCGGCGGTGGTGCGGCGCACCCGGGAGAACGACCCGTCGCGCTGGTACGCGTACATGGCCAGGAAGCTGATCGCGGCCGGGGCCCCCGACGCGCACGTCGCCCCGCTCACCCGCGCCCGCGACGACGGCGTCCCGCGCCGCCTGCCCGGCCTGGACCCGGCGCTGCCCGACCGCACGATCACCCCCGGCGACCTGCTCCCCCTGCCGGGCCGCAGGCTCCGCGCGATCTGGACGCCGGGCCACACCCCGGGCCATGTCTGCCTGCACCTGGAGGAGGAGCACCCGGACCGGCTCCCGGGCCACGGCCGGCTGTTCAGCGGCGACCACGTGCTGCCCGGCATCAGCCCGCACATCGGCCTGTACGAGGATCCGGACGACGCCACCGTCACCGATCCGCTCGGCGACTACCTCGACTCGCTGGAGCGGGTCGGGCGGCTGGCCCCCGCCGAGATCCTCCCGGCGCACCAGCACACGTTCACCGACGCGCCTGCCCGCGTACGGGAGTTGCTGGAGCACCACGAGTCCCGGCTGACCGGTCTGCTCGCCCTGCTCGCGGTGCCGCTCACCCCGTGGCAGCTCGCGGAGCGCATGGAGTGGAACCGTCCGTGGGCCGACATCCCCTACGGCTCGCGGACGATCGCGGTGTCCGAGGCGGAGGCCCATCTGCGCCGGCTGGTGAAGCTGGGGCGGGCGGAGACGGTCGCCGGCAGCGACCCGGCGGCGTACGTCGCCGCGCCCTGACCGGGGCCGTCGATCTTTGCCGCGCGTGGATGGTGGGGGCGCACGCGCAGGCGTATCGTCCGGTCCCAAGAGCTCACTTGAGCTGGAACGACAAGGGGGCGGCCGCCGATGGCGCCGGACGAGGCTGTGGTCGGCTGTACGGGGGAGCTGGTGCTCGGCACCCGGGGTGCCGGGGGGCCGGGCGAGGTGCTGGTACGGGTCAGGGGCGGGACCGAGACGTTTCTCGCGTGGTCCGACGAACCCCTGGAGCGCGGGACGACCGTGCTCGTGATCGAATCACGCGGCACCCGGCAGGTCGTGGTCATGGCCTGGGCCGATCCGCTCCGCGCCGACGGTGCCGGCGGCGCCCGCTAAGGAGACGTCAAGGATGTTCGGATATCGCGTTCCCGCACCCGACGAGGCGATGCTGATCTCGGGAGGCAGGCGGGGACTTGGGGGAGCGCCGTTCCGCGTCGTCACCGGGCACGGGAAGTTCGTGCTGCCCGTGTTCCGCAAGACCCGCTTCCTGTCCCTCGCGATGGCGGAGGCGGAGGTCGTCGAGAAGTGCGTGACCCGGCAGGGGATCGCGCTGACCGTGCGGGCCGTGATCGCCTTCAAGGTCGGCAACGACACGGAGTCGATCGTCAACGCCGGGCAGCGGTTCCTGTCCGACCAGGAGCAGATGTCGGTGCTCACCGGGCGGATCTTCGCCGGTCACCTGCGCTCCATCATCGGCTCGATGACCGTCGAGGAGATCGTCACCGAGCGGCAGAAGCTGGCGACGGAGGTGCTGGACACCTCCAAGGCCGAGATGGCGAAGATCGGACTGCACGTCGACTCGCTCCAGATCCAGTCCATCGACGACGGCGCCACCGGCTACATCGAGGCCATGTCGCAGCCGCACAAGGCGGCCATCCAGCGTTCCGCGAAGATCGCGCAGGCGCAGGCCGACCAGGCGTCCGCCGAGGCGGAGCAGGCGGCGGCCCGCAAGCGGGCCGAGTTCGCGCGGCAGACCGCGATCGTGCAGGCGGAGTTCAGCGCCGAGGTGGACCGGGCCAAGGCGCAGGCCGACCAGGCCGGGCCGCTCGCGCTCGCGCACGCCCAGCAGGAGGTGCTCGCCGCGCAGACCGAGCTGGCGCTGCGCCAGGCCGAGCTGCGGGAGAAGGAGCTGATCGCGGAGATCGTGAAGCCGGCCGAGGCCGATGCCGAGCGGATCCGGGTGCTGGCCCTCGCCGAGGCCGAGCGCATGAAGATCCAGGCCGAGGCGGCGGCGTCCTACGACCGGGTCGCGCTGGACCGCATGCTCATCGATCAGTTGCCGCAGATCGTGAAGGAGGCGTCGGCCGGGCTCGCCGGGGCCAATGTGAACGTCCTGAACGGGGCGGACGGGCTCGGCGAGATCGCCGCCGGGCTCGTGGGGCAGGGTCTGACGATCCTCGACTCCGTCCGCAAGAACCTGAACGGGGACGACGGGTCGGCCGGGGCCGGGGCTGCCGTCGAGCGGTATCTCGGGGTGCCCCGGGGCGGGGACGACGGCCCGGTAGAGGTCCGCTGACCCCTCCCCCACCCGCCACGATGGCGCGGCGCCCCCCCTTTCCGCGCGCCGCCATCGTGGCCACCGGGACCGTCTTCCGGGTGCACCACCGCCGTGGCCGGTCGCGCAGTTCCCCGCGCCCCTAGGCCGTCTGTCACGCGCACCACCGCCGTGGCTGGTCGCGCAGTTCCCCGCGCCCCTAGGGCCGTCTTTCACGCGCGCCACCGCCGTGGCTGATCGCGCAGTTCCCCGCGCCCCTGGGGCCGTCTTTCAGGTGCGCCACCGCCGTGGCTGATCGCGCAGTTCCCCGCGCCCCTGAGGCATGCGCTGCGCGCAGCCTCCCCCAGAGGCAGCGCTTGAGGCTGAGGTCCGCGCGCTCCTGGGCGAGCGGAGCTCGCTTCAGGGGCGCGGGGAACTGCGCGAGAAGCGGCCACCGGCCCGCGCACGACGAACCACCCAGGTGCGCGACCGGCCCCCGCCGGGCGGCGGGGATCAGTCAGGTGTGCGAGGGGCCCGGTACAGTGAAGGTCGTCGTCATCACGCGTGTGTGAGGGGAAGCCGGTGCGACTCCGGCGCTGACCCGCAGCCGTCACAGCCGGAATGCCTCACCCACGCCATGATCGGCCCAGAACCGTCGAGGCACACGGAGCTGGCGCCGCCCGGTAACCGAAGCGTGCCGTGCCGCCCGGCTCCCCGCAGGGAGAGGCACCCGCCCCAGCATGAACATTCGCCGCAGCGCCGCGCTCGTCGCCGCGACCGTCGTGATCGGCGGCGCGGCGGCGCCGACCGCCCTCGCGGACGGTGCCTCCCCCTCAGCGACCCCCAAGACCGCCGTGCCCAGCGGCCTGTACGGCTCGGGAGACCCCACGTACGACGGCGTCTGGCGCCAGTCCCTCGCCTTCGTGGCGCAGCGCACCGAAGGCGTCCGCCCCGCCGCCAAGGCCGTCGACTGGCTGGCCGGCCAGCAGTGCGAGAACGGCGGCTTCGCCGCGTTCCGGGCCGAGCCGGGCACCGCCTGCGACGCGAAGACGCCGGTGGACAGCAACAGCACGGCCGCCGCCGTACAGGCCCTGACCGCGGTGGGCGGGCACAAGGGCGAGGTCGCCAAGGGCGTGGCCTGGCTGAAGAAGAACCAGAACGCCGACGGCGGCTGGGGCTACAACCCCGGCGGCGCCAGCGACGGCAACTCCACCGCGGTCGTGCTCGGCGCCCTGTCCACCTCCGGCGACGAGCCCGCCGAGGTGCGCTCCGCGTCCGGCAAGTCCGGCCTCGACGCCCTCGCCGCCCTGACCCTGCCCTGCGCGGACGGCAAGAACGGCGGCGCGCTCGCCTACCAGCCCGACAAGAAGGGCGACCTCGTCGCGAACGCCGACGCCACCGCCGCCGGTGTGCTCGGCGCCCTCGGCTCCGGTTTCGCCGCCGAGAAGGGCACCGCCCCGGACGCGTACACCTGCGAGGGCGGGGCGACGGCGAAGACCGCCGACGGCATCGCGCACAACGGCGCCGTCTACCTCCAGAACCAGCTCTCCACCCACCTGTACCTGAAGTCACAGCTGGCCGGCGCCTCGGACCAGCCCGACTACGGCAACACCGCCGACGCCGTCACGGCCGTCGCCGCCGCCGAGGGCATCAAGTACACGAAGGACCCCTACGCCTGGCTGGAGAAGAACGCGCGGGACTGGGCCGCGGGCGCCGGTCCGGCCGCCTACGCCCAGCTGATCTTCGCCGCGCACGCCACCGGCAACGACCCGCGCGACTTCGGCGGCACCGACCTGGTGTCCGCGCTGAACAGGACGGGACCCGACCCGGCCTCCGCCGGATCGGCCGACTCCGGCGACGAGAAGAAGAAGGACGACGACAGCGGCTCGG
The DNA here is from genome assembly GCF_044750685.1 of Streptomyces sp. NPDC088785. Taxonomy (NCBI): domain Bacteria; kingdom Bacillati; phylum Actinomycetota; class Actinomycetes; order Kitasatosporales; family Streptomycetaceae; genus Streptomyces; species Streptomyces sp. NPDC088785. Next base: position 330,022 of record NZ_JBIVKH010000002.1, on the reverse strand, counting down.
TGTCCTGGGTGATCGTCGGCGTCATGTTCATCGCCGCCGTCGGCGTCGGCATCCTGATCAGCGGGCGTAAGAAGCGGCAGCAGTGAGCCGCGCCGCCCGACCGCTGCTCGTCCTGCTCGTCCTCCTCGCCGCCGTGCTCGCTCTCGCCGCCGCCGCGCCCGCGCGGGCCGCGGGCTACCGGTACTGGTCGTTCTGGGAGCGCGCCGACGGCGCCTGGACGTACGCGACCACCGGCCCCGGGCAGAACAGGCCGTCGGACGGGGACGTCGAGGGGTTCCGGTTCGCGGTGAGCGCGGACTCCGAGGACGCCACGAAGCCGCGCGGGGCCGCCGACTTCGGCACCATCTGCTCCGGCACGCACCCGCGGGACGGGAAGAAGCGGGTCGCGGTCGTCGTCGACTTCGGGACGGCCGCCGACGCGCCGTCCGGCGAGACACCGCCGAAGCCGCGGACGGCGTGCGCGCGGGTCGGCACGGACGCGACCGCCGCGGAGGCGCTGGCCGCCGTCGCCGAACCGCTGCGCTACGACAGCAGCGCGCTGCTCTGCGCCATCTCCGGGTACCCGCGCACGGGCTGCGGCGAGCAGGTGAGCGGCCGGGGTCAGGGCCAGGGCCAGAAGCAGGATCAGGGGCACCGCACGGGCGGGGGCGGCGGGTCGTCGCTGCCGTCGGTCGGGGTGCTCGCCGGTGTCGTGGCCGTCGTCGCGCTGGGCGGCGCGGCGATCTGGCAGGCCAAGCGCCGCCGCGACTGAGTCATGGGTCTCGACGCGCTGCGGGCCCCGCGGGCCGGCCGTTCCCGTTCGCTGCATCCGGGTGCCTGGTGGATCTGGGCGCTCGGGCTCGGCACGGCCGCCTCCCGCACCACGAACCCGCTGCTGCTCGCGCTGCTCGTCGGCGTCGCCGGTTACGTGGTCGCGGCGCGCCGCACGGAGGCGCCGTGGGCCCGCTCGTACGGGGCGTTCGTGAAGCTGGGCCTGGTGGTCATCGGGATCCGGCTGGTCTTCGCCTGCTTCCTCGGCTCCCCCGTCCCGGGCTCGCACGTCGTCGTGACGCTGCCCGAGGTGCCGCTGCCCGACTGGGCGCAGGGCGTGCGGATCGGCGGGCGGGTGACCGCGGAGGGGCTGGTGTTCGCCCTGTACGACGGGCTGAAGCTGGCCACGCTGCTGATCTGCGTCGGCGCGGCGAACGCGCTGGCCTCCCCGTCGCGGCTGCTGAAGTCGCTGCCGGGCGCGCTGTACGAGGCGGGCGTCGCGGTGGTCGTCGCCATGACCTTCGCGCCGAACCTCGTCGCCGACGTGCGGCGGCTGCGGGCGGCGCGCCGCCTGCGGGGCCGCCCGGACAGCGGTCTGCGCGGCCTGCTCCAGGTCGGCCTGCCCGTCCTGGAGGGCGCCCTGGAGCGGTCGGTGGCTCTCGCCGCGGCCATGGACGCGCGGGGCTACGGCCGCACCGCAGAAGTGCCGGCCGCCGTGCGCCGGGCCACCGCCGTGCTCACCCTGGGCGGTCTGATCGGCGTGTGCGCGGGCACGTACGGGCTGCTCGCCGCGTCGGGCGCCGGGTACGGGCTGCCCGTGCTGCTCGCCGGGGTCCTCGCCGCGCTCGGCGGGCTGTGGCTGGGCGGGCGGCGCTCGGTGCGCACCCGCTACCGGCCCGACGCGTGGGGTGTGCGGGCCTGGCTCGTCGCCGCCTCGGGCGCGGTCGCCGCCGCCGTGATGATCCTCAGCGCCGCCCGCGACCCGGCCGCGCTCCAGCCGTCCGTGGTGCCGCTGGCCGCGCCCGCGCTGCCTCTGCTGCCCGCGGCGGGGGTCCTCGTCGGGCTCCTCCCGGCGTTCGTCGCGCCGGTGCCCGCTCCCGAATCCGTCCAGCGAAAGCAGGAGGCGTCGTCATGATCCGCTTCGAGGACGTCCGCGTGACGTACGACGACGCGCGGGCGCCCACCGTGCGCGGCATCGACCTGCACGTGCCCGAGGGCGAGCTGGTGCTGCTGGCCGGCCCGTCCGGTGTCGGCAAGTCGACTCTGCTGGGCGCGGTCAGCGGGCTCGTGCCGCACTTCACCGGCGGCATCCTGGCCGGCCGGGTCACCGTGGCCGGGCGCGACACCCGGACGCACAAGCCGCGCGAACTCGCCGATGTCGTCGGCACCGTCGGCCAGGACCCCCTGGCGCACTTCGTGACCGACACCGTCGAGGACGAACTGGCCTACGGCATGGAGTCGCTGGGGCTGCCCGCGCCGGTCATGCGGCGCCGGGTCGAGGAGACGCTGGACCTGCTCGGCCTCGCCGGCCTGCGGGACCGGCCCATCGCCACGCTCTCCGGCGGGCAGCAGCAGCGCGTCGCGATCGGTTCCGTGCTCACCCCGCACCCCCGGGTGCTGGTGCTCGACGAGCCGACGTCGGCGCTGGATCCCGCCGCCGCCGAAGAGGTCCTGTCGGTGCTGCAACGCCTGGTGCACGATCTCGGGACGACCGTGCTGATGGCCGAGCACCGGCTGGAGCGGGTGGTGCAGTACGCGGACCAGGTGGCGCTGCTGCCCGCGCCGGGGGAGCCGCTGGTGGTCGGCGATCCGGCCGCCGTGCTGGCCGTCTCGCCGGTGTATCCGCCGGTGGTGGGGCTGGGGCGGCTGGCCGGGTGGTCGCCGCTGCCGCTCACCGTGCGCGACGCGCGGCGCGCGGCGGCCGGGCTGCGGGACCGGCTCGCGCCGCTCGGGCCGCCCGCCGGGCGCGCGGCCCCCCGCGGGTCCGAGGGCGCTCCCCTCGCCGTCGTCGACCGGCTCGGGGTGCGGCGCGGGCGCGTCGACGCCCTGCGCCGCGTCGGGCTGACCGTCGCGCCCGGGGAGATCGTCGCCCTGATGGGGCGCAACGGCGCCGGCAAGTCCACGCTGCTCTCCACGCTCGTCGGACTGATCGCGCCGACCACCGGCTCGGTCCGGGTCGGCGGGCTGGTGCCGCACCGGGCGACGCCCCGCGACCTGATCCGGAAGGTGGGGCTGGTGCCGCAGGAACCGCGGGACCTGCTCTGCGCCGACACGGTCGCCGCCGAGTGCGCGGCGGCCGACAAGGACGCGGACGCGGCGCCCGGCAGCTGCCGGGCCCTGCTCGGCGACCTGCTGCCGGGGATCGCCGACGACACGCACCCCCGCGATCTGTCGGAGGGGCAGCGGCTCACCCTCGCGCTGGCGATCGTGCTGACCGCGGCGCCGCCGCTGCTGCTGCTCGACGAGCCGACGCGCGGGCTCGACTACGCGGCGAAGGCCCGCCTCGTCACGGTCCTGCGCGGGCTCGCCGGGCGCGGGCACGCCGTCGTCCTGGCGACGCACGACGTCGAACTGGCGGCGGAGCTGGCGCACCGGGTGGCGATCCTCGCGGACGGCGAGATCGTCGCGGACGGGCCGACGCCGGAGATCGTGACGTCGTCGCCGTCGTTCGCGCCGCAGGTGGCGAAGGTGCTGGCGCCGCAGCGGTGGCTGACCGTCGCCCAGGTCGGGGAGGCGCTGGGATGAGCCCGCTGTCCGACCGGCGGGTCGATCCCGTGCGGCTGGGCCCGCGCTCCGTCGTCGCGCTGCTGCTGGTCAGCGCCGTCGGGGTGGTCTCGATCGGCTGGCCGCTGATCGCCGGGCCCGGGTCGCAGGTGACCGCCCACGCGCAGGACGCCCCCTGGCTCTTCGCCGCGCTGCTCGTCCTGCTCGTCGCGGTGGTCGCCGCGACGATCTCGGAGTCCGGCCTGGGGCCGAAGGCGGTCGCCATGCTCGGTGTGCTGGCGGCGGCCGGGGCGGCGCTGCGGCCCATCGGCGCGGGCACGGCCGGGATCGAGCCGATGTTCTTCCTGATGGTGCTGAGCGGGCGGGTGCTCGGGCCCGGTTTCGGGTTCGTGCTCGGCTCGCTCAGCATGTTCGCGTCGGCGCTGCTGACGGGCGGCGTCGGGCCGTGGATGCCGTTCCAGATGCTCTCCATGGGCTGGTTCACGATGGGGGCCGGGCTGTTGCCGGGGGCGCACGCGCTGCGCGGGCGGGCGGAGCGCGTGATGCTCGCCGGGTACGGGTTCCTCGCCGCGTTCGCCTACGGCACGATCATGAACCTCTCCGGGTGGCCCTTCATCAACGCGCTCGCGTCGTCCGTGGCGTACCAGCCGGACGCCCCGCTCCACGACAACCTGGCCCGTTTCCTCGCCTACTGCCTGGCCACCTCGCTCGGCTGGGACCTGGGCCGGGCGGCGCTCACCGTGGTGCTGACCCTGGTCGTCGGCGGCGCCGTCCTGAAGGCCCTGCGCCGGGCCACCCGCCGCGCCGCCTTCGAAGCCCCGGTGACCTTCGAGGACCGGCGTCCCTAGAGGAGCGGCGTCCCTAGAGGCCCCGGAACCAGGCGGCGATCTTCGGGGCCGCGCTCTGGAAGCTGCCGAAGTGGTCCACCGCCCCCTGGTTCAGGACCGGGGCCCCGCCCAGCTGCCGCGCGCAGCTGCGCGCGTTGGCGATCGGGACGTCCGTGTCCGCCTCGCCCGCGTACAGGCGGACCGGCACGTCCGGCTTCCAGGCGCAGGAGTGGTCGTTGGCGTCGATGGCCGCCTTCAGGGCGCCGGTGGGGTGCTGCATGCGGGCGTAGAAGGCGGGGGTGAGCAGCTCCTTCACCGAGCCCGGCAGCGTCGTGACGATGTCCTCCTCGGTGTGCGCGCCGTCGTAGAGCGCCTCGACCCGGTCGGCGTAGGGGGCCCGGAACGCCTCGGCGGGGTCGCGGTAGAGCGGGGCGAGCCGGTTCTGGGCCACCAGGAAGTACGAGGTGTAGACGACGCCGCTGACGGGGTTGACCCGGCCGTCGAAGAGCGCGGGGATCTCCTGGCCTGACAGGTCGTAGGGGCCGCTGACCGGGGCGAGCGCCCGCAGCCGCAGGCCGTGCCCGGCGCCGTCGCGCAGCGCCCGGCCGAGCGCCGTCGCCACCTGGCCGCCCTGGGAGAAGCCGGTGGCGTAGACGTCGCCGGTGAGCGGGCGGTCGAGGCGCCGGCCCGCCTCGCGGGCGGCCCGCAGCATGTCGACGGCGGCGGTGACCGAGGACGCGGTGTCCATGTAGGGGTGGGTGCCGGGGCCCCGGCCGAGGCCGAGGTAGTCGGGTGCGGCGACGGCCTTGCCGGTGGACGACGCGTACAGGTAGGAGGGGATGCGGCCGAAGTCGTCGCCGACCGAGGGGGCGTAGGTTCGGTCGACCATCGTGCCGTGGGTGTCGGAGACGACGTCGAGCCGGTGGGCGCCGCCCGCGGGGAGGGTGAACAGGCCGGTGGCGGTGGTGGGTGCGCCGTACGCGTCGAGGGTGCGGTAGGTCAGCCGGTAGGCCCGCACCCCCTGCCGTACGGTCGTCGTCGCCATGCCCTTGTCGGCGAGCCATCGGGTGACGGCGGCGCGGTCGAGGACGGTGACGGGCTCCAGCGAGACGAGCGTCCCCCGCGCGCTCGTCGCCGGGTGCTGGGCCTGCCGTGCGTGCCGTCCGCCGTCGGCGGCGACCGCCGCCGGGAGGGCCGCGCCGCCCGCGAGGAGCAGGGCGAGGGTCACGGCGCAGGCCCGCCGGGCCGTCGCCGAAGTGCGCCCGCCCGGGGTGGAGTTGTTCGTCTCTGAGGTCATGATCCGACAGTAGGGACCGGCCCCGGCCCGCCGACATCCGAGCCGCCCCCGGGCCCGGGGTGGTGCTGGGCCCACCCCGGGTCTCGGGTTCTCCTCAGAGCCGCTGGATGATCGTGCCGGTGGCGAGCGCACCGCCCGCGCACATGGTGATGAGCGCGAACTCCTTGTCCCGGCGTTCCAGTTCGTGCAGCGCGGTGGTGATGAGGCGGGCGCCCGTCGCGCCGACGGGGTGGCCGAGGGCGATCGCGCCGCCGTTCACGTTGACCTTCTCCAGGTCCTGGTCGAAGACCTGCGCCCAGCTGAGCACGACGGACGCGAACGCCTCGTTGATCTCGACGAGGTCGATGTCCTTGAGCGTCATGCCGGCCTTGCCGAGCACCGTGCGGGTCGCGTCGACGGGCCCGTCCAGGTGGTAGTGCGGGTCCGCGCCGACCAGCGCCTGCGCCACGATGCGGGCGCGCGGGCGGAGCTTGAGCGCGCGTGCCATCCGTTTCGACGCCCACATGAGGGCGGCGGCGCCGTCGGATATCTGCGAGGAGTTGCCGGCGGTGTGGACGGCGGTCGGCATGACGGCCTTGAGCCCGGACAGGCCCTCCATGGTGGTGTCGCGCAGTCCCTCGTCGCGGTCGACCAGGCGCCACATGCCCTGTCCGGCGGCCTGTTCGGCCTCGGTGGTGGGCACCTGCACGGCGAACGTCTCGCGCTTGAAGCGCTCCTCGGACCAGGCGTTCGCGGCGCGCTCCTGGGAGATCAGGCCGAGCGAGTCGACGTTCTCGCGGGTCAGTCCGCGCCGCCGGGCGATGCGCTCGGCGGCCTCGAACTGGTTGGGCAGGTCGACGTTGCCCTCCTCCGGGAACGGCTTGCCCGGTCCGTGCTTGGACCCGGAGCCGAGGGGGACGCGGGACATGGCCTCGACCCCGCAGGAGATGCCGACGTCGATGACGCCCGCCGCGATCATGTTGGCGGTCATGTGCGAGGCCTGCTGGGAGGAGCCGCACTGGCAGTCGACGGTGGTGGCGGCGGTCTCGTAGGGCAGGCCCATCGTCAGCCAGGCCGTGCGGGCCGGGTTCATGGACTGCTCGCCCGCGTGCGTGACCGTGCCGCCGACGATCTGCTCGACGCAGTCCGGCTGGATGCCGGTCCGGCCGAGGAGTTCGCGGTACGTCTCCCCCAGCAGGTACGCCGGGTGGAGATTGGCGAGCGCGCCGCCGCGCTTGCCGATCGGGGTCCGTACGGCTTCGACGATGACGGGCTCGGCTGCCATGACAGTCGTCCTCTCCACGCAATCCCGGACTGATGAAACTAGAACGCGTACCAGTTCTGTGTGCAGTCTCGGTGCGCTTACCCCGGGTACGCAAGGGCCGTGCAAGGACAACACACGGAACCGACACACCCGCGCCCCTTGCCACTTCTAGAACCGGTTACTACCTTTCGAGCCATAACTGACGGAGCGTCAGACAGAATCTGGAGTGGCCCCATGCCGTGCCCCGCGCTGCCCGACGGGTTCGACTTCACCGACCCCGATCTGCTCCAGGACCGCGTGCCGTACCCGGAGTTCGCCGAACTCCGGCAGGCCGAACCGGTCCGCTGGATTCCACAGGAACGCGGGATCTCCGGCTTCGACGACTCGGGGTACTGGGCGGTGACCCGGCACGCCGACGTCAAGTTCGTGTCCACGCATCCGGAGCTCTACTCCTCGCACACCAACACCGCCGTGATCCGCTTCAACTCCTCGATCCAGCGCGACCAGATCGAGGTGCAGAAACTGATCATGCTGAACATGGACCCGCCCGAGCACACCCGCGTGCGCCAGATCGTGCAGCGCGGTTTCACGCCGCGCGCCATCCGCTCCCTGGAGGGCGCCCTGCGCTCCCGGGCGCACGCCATCGTCGCCGCCGCCCGCGAACAGGCCGGCCCCGACGGCTCGTTCGACTTCGTCACGAACGTCGCCGTGGAGCTGCCCCTCCAGGCCATCGCCGAACTCATCGGCATCGCGCAGGACGACCGGTCCAAGGTCTTCGACTGGTCGAACAAGATGGTGGCCTACGACGACCCGGAGTACGCGATCACCGAGGAGATCGGCGCCGAGGCCGCCCTGGAGATCGTGAGCTACGCGATGAACCTGGCCGCCGAGCGCAAGCGCTGCCCGGCCCAGGACATCGTCAGCCAGCTCGTCGCGGCGGAGGACCAGGGCAACCTCTCCTCGGACGAGTTCGGCTTCTTCGTGATCCTGCTCGCCGTGGCCGGGAACGAGACGACCCGCAACGCCATCACCCACGGCATGCACGCCTTCCTCACCCACCCCGACCAGTGGGAGCTGTACAAGCGCGAGCGCCCGTCCACCACCGCCGAGGAGATCGTGCGCTGGGCGACCCCGGTCGTCTCCTTCCAGCGCACCGCCACCCAGGACACCGAACTCGGCGGGCAGAAGATCAAGGAGGGCGACCGGGTCGGCATCTTCTACTCCTCCGCCAACCACGACCCGGAGGTCTTCACCGACCCCGACGCCTTCGACATCACCCGCGACCCCAACCCGCACCTCGGCTTCGGCGGCGGCGGCCCGCACTTCTGCCTCGGCAAGTCGCTGGCGGTCCTGGAGATCGACCTGATCTTCAACGCGATCGCCGACGCCCTGCCCGATCTGCGGCTCGTCGGCGATCCGCGCCGGCTGCGCGCGGCGTGGCTCAACGGCGTGAAGGAGCTCCAGGTGGCGACGCCCGCGAAGGGGTGAACTTCCGGCCCGATCCGGGCGCCGGCTGAACGCGTGCGTCGCACCGTGCGTCTTTCCCGGGGAGCATGCCCCACCCGGAGATGACACGACACGACGGAAACGGACGGATCGGTACCCGTGGTCACGGTCGACCTGCCCCTCGCACGCCCCCGCGCGCCCCTGCCCGCACGCCACCGCGTCCCGCTGCTCGCGACCGCGCCGACGCTGCCGCTGTACGCCGTGTGGGCGCTGTTCCTCGCGACCGGCGGCGGCGATCTCGCGGCCCAGCAGGCGTGGGCCCGGTTCGCCGCCGACCACGGCGCGTCGGCGTACAACCTGTTCTGGTACGGCGGCATGCACACCGCCAACTACTCGCTGATCTCGCCCTATCTGATGGCCGGTCTCGGGGTGCGGCCGGTCACGGTGGCGTCCGGGCTCGCCGCCGCCTGGCTCGGCGCGCTCCTGCTGGTGCGCACCGGCATCGCCCGCCCGCTGCCGCCCGCCGTGCTCCTGTCGCTGGCCCTGTGGTGCGACGTGGCGTCCGGCCGCACCACCTTCGCCCTCGGCGTCGCCCTCGGGCTCGGCGCGGGCGTGGCGCTGACCGGACGGCGGTATCCGGCGGGGGTGCTGTGCGCGGCGCTCGCCACGATGGCGTCCCCGGTGGCGGGGCTGTTCCTGGCCGTCGTCGGCGCCGGGTACCTGTGCGCCCGGGACAGGGGTAGGGCCGCCGCGTACCTGGCGCCGCCCGCCGCGGTCGTGGGCACGACGACGCTGCTGTTCCCTTTCAAGGGCGAGCAGTTGATGCCGGTGGACCGGATCTGGCCACCGGTGGTGTTCGCGCTGGCGCTGGCCCTGGCCGGGCCCCGGTCCTGGCGGGTGGCGCGCGCGGCGGCCTGCGTCTACGCGGCGGGCACCGTCCTCACCTACCTGATCCCCTCCCCCGTCGGCACGAACGTCGAGCGGCTGGCCGAACTCCTCGCCCCGGCCGTGCTGTTGGCGGCGCTCCAGGCCCGTCTTGCGGACCGCCGACGGCTGCCGGTGCTCGTCCTCGCGGCGGCGCTCGTGCTGTCCTCGGCGTGGCTGGCCCGGAAGACGGCCGACGACCTGCGGGTGTCCACGCGGGTGCCCGCCTGGGCGGCCGACACCCGCGACGTCGTACGGGAACTGGAGCGGCTCGGCGCGGACCGCACCCGGGTGGAGGTGATCCCGGCCCGCAACCACCGGGAGGCGACGGCGCTGGCCCCGTACGTGAACATGGCGCGCGGCTGGAACCGGCAGCTCGACGTGGAGCGGGGGCGGCTCTTCTACGACGGCTCGTTCTCGGCGGCCACCTACCGGCAGTGGCTTGACCGGTGGGCGGTCGGCTTCGTGGTGCTGTCCGGGGGCACGCCGGACGGCTTCGCCGAGCAGGAGGCCGCGTTCGTGCGCTCCGGGCCCGGCTATCTGGAGCCGGTGTGGCGCAGCCCGCACTGGCGGATCTACCGGGTGCGCGGCGCGGTCCCGCTGGTCTCCGAGCCCGCCGCCGTGGTCCGCTCGGACGGCGCGCGGGTCGTCGTCCGCTTCGCCCGCGCGGGCACGGCGACGCTGAGGGTCGCGTACTCGCCGTGGCTGCGGGCCGAGGGCGGCTGTCTGACCGTGCGGCGGCAGCGCGACGGCGAGTTCACCGAGCTGGTCGCCCCGGCGGCGGGTACCTACCGGGTCGGGTCCGGCTGGGAGAAGTCGCCGTCGCCGCGGCCGTCAGCTCCCGGCTGTCGCGCAGGGTGAGGCCGACCCGCTCGGGCTCTGCGAGGGGCTGGGCGAGCCTGTCGGGCTCGCGGTGTCCGTCGGGCTCGCGCTGTCGGACGGGCAGCCGCCGTCGCTCGGCGTGCCGGTGCCCGGCTCGTCCGTCGCCGGGGGCGAGGTGCTGTCCGTCGGCGAGCTGGTGACGGGCGGCGTCGCGGGCCCGGAGTCGGTGGGCCCGGGGGTCGGGCTCGGGCTCGGCCCGCCGGTCGGCGAGGGGGAGGGCGACGGCGAGGTGCTCGGGCGGGGGCTCGGCCGGTGGGTGGGCGGCGGGCTGCCGATGACGATGCCGCCGCCCTTGTGGTCCGCGACGGGCTTCCTCGCCGGGGTGTCGGAGCCCGCGCCGGGACTGTCCGGGACGACGCCCCGGCCGTCGGCGACCGGGTGCACGCCCTTGCGGTAGAACTCCATCCAGTACAGGACCGTACGGAGGTAGTCGCGCGAGTAGTTGTAGCTGAGGACGGCCCGCTCCAGGCCGCTGTCGGTGCCGACGTCCCGGTTGCCCGCGCACAGGTAGTGGCCCGCCGCGAGCGCCGCGTCGAAGATGTTGTTGGGGTCCGCGGTGCCGTCGCCGTTGCCGTCGGCGCCCCAGCGGCGCCAGGTGCCGGGCAGGAACTGCATCGGCCCGACGGCCCGGTCGTAGACGGCGTCCCCGTCCCACCGGCCGCCCTCGGAGTCGAGGATCAGCGCGAAGCCGTTGCCGTTGAGGGCCGGTCCGGTGATGCGGTGCCGGGTGGTGCCGTTGCTGTCGACGTCGCCGCCGCGCGCCTGCCCCGACTCGACCTTGCCGATCCCGGCGAGCAGCTGCCACGGCAGCCGGCAGCCCGGGTCGGTGCGGCCGACGGACGCCTGGGCCCTGCGGTACGCGGCCAGGACGGTCGCGGGGACACCGGCCTCGGCGCGGATCTCGGCGGGCGGGAACGTCAGGTCCGGGTTGTCCGGCGTCTTCAGGGGCGGCAGCTCGGTGTGGTACGAGTCGTCGCCCTGCGAGGGGACCTGGGGCAGGGCGCCGGTGCCGCCCGCGAGGGCGACCGGGTCGGTGCCGCTGTCATGGCTCTTGGTCAGCTGTTCCACGACACCCGGGGCCTGGGAAGCCGTGAGCAGGGCCGTCGCGGCGACGGCGACCGCGGTGCCGCGCAGTCGTCGGCTCAGGCGAGGGCGTTTGCTCGGTGGGGGGGTAGGCATGAGGGGGCCTTTCGTCAGCTGCTGAAGGTGTCGATCGCGGAGACCAGCCAGCGGCCGTCACGGTGGACGAGGTCGACGGCGAGCATGGCGCCCGCGTAGTTTCCGGCGGCGTCCTTCGCCTTCGCCGCGGTGCTGGTGCTGGACTGGTCGGCGTAGACGAGCACGCGGGCGCGGTCGCCGTCGATGCGCTCGACCGCGCTGTCGGTGACGGTCGTGGTGACGACCGTCTTCTGCTTCTGCGCCTGGGCGAGCACCGGCGCCAGGAGGGTGCGGTGCTGGCCGACGGCCTTGCCGGTGAGGAGGGTGGAGGCGGCCTTCCGCTCGGTCGCCGGGTTGGCGTAGTCGTAGGAGAAGAGCGCGTTGACGGCCTTCTCCGCCTGGCCCTTGACGTCGCTGGTGCGGGCCGGGTCGGTGAGCGCCGTGTTCCGCGCGGCGGCGGTGTCGGTGAGCGCGTGGGACCTGGCGTGCGCCCAGCCGGCGAAGCCGCCGAGGAGCAGGGTGAGCAGGCAGAGGGCGGCCAGGAGGCGGCGCGGGGCGGCGCCCGCGTCGGCCTTCCCGGCGGTCGTGGGCGCAGGGGCCGCGGCCGGGCGGGTCCTCTTCGTGGCGGGGGCCGGGGCGGCGGGGGCCGGGGTGGCCGGGGCCGGGGTGGCCGGGGCCGTGGTGTCCTCTGCGGTGGGCCGCGCGGACGGGCGGGCCGGGTTCTGGGTCCGGCGCTGGCGCTGGCGGTTGAGGGTGTGGCGGGTGGTCGACGGCATGGTGGCTCCTCTTGCGGCTGCGGCGCGCGCTCAGTCGGTGGTGGTCGACGCCGAGTCGCCGACCTGGGCCTGGGCGAGGGCGCTGAGTTTCCAGTGACCGTCGGTGCGGGTGAGCTCGCCGAGCATCCGGCTGTCCTTGTCGGTGGCCTTCTGTCCGGCGGCCTTCACGGTGATCCGCAGCGCGACCATGACGCGGGCCTTGCCGGCCCGCTCGTCGAGTTCGGTGACGGCGCCGTCGAGCACCTTCGCCGTACTGACCGTCTTGGCACTGCGCACCTGCTTCTCGAACTCCGGCCGTCCCTTGACCAGTTGGGAGTGGAGGGCGCCGGTGGTGGAGCTCTCCCACAGGTCGAGCCCGCCGGCGAGCTTCTGGTGGTCGAGGGTGTTCAGGTTCTGCACGGCCTGCTCCCCCGACTCCAGGGCTTCGTCACGGGCGGCGGCGAAGGAGGCCGTGTCGTCGTGCGCGGCCCCGTACCAGGACCAGCCGCCCCAGACGGCGAAGCCGCCCGCGACGAGGGAGAGCACGAGCGCCACGGTGAGCAGCGGTCTTTTCAGCATGGTTCACCTGGCCTTGATGTCGACGATCTGCCATACGTCGTTGCGGAGTCGGGCGGTGACGGAGAGCTGGGCGGCCGACGTGACCGCCTTCCTGTCGCCGCGGCGCGTCGACTGGTCGAGGAAGACGAGCAGGTGCGCGGTGTCGCCGTGCAGGTCGGCCGTGCCGACGCGGACGGCGTCGGTGGTGAGCGTGACCTTCTGGCTCGGCGCGTTCTTCTGCACCTGGGTGAAGAGCTGGGCGTACTGCGCGGCCGCCTTGCCGGAGAGGACCTGGGCGGCGGTGCGGCGGGTGGCCTCGATGCCGTCGGGCGAGTAGGAGAAGATCTTGGCGAGGGCGCTGCTCACCTCGCCGTTGACGCGGTTGGTGGCGTCGGCGTCCGTGAGGGCGTGGTTGCGGGTCGCCGGTTCGGTGCGGAGGTGGTGGGCGAGGGTGAAGAGGGTGGCGCCGGTCGCCACCAGGAGTACGGCGGCGACGGCCATCGCGATGAGCTGGAGCCGGGCTCCCGCCCGGACCCGCCCGCGCTTCGTCTCCGACTCCCCGTCCGGCGGTGGCTGATCGCGCAGTTCCCCGCGCCCCTGGGTGGGATCCGGATCGGGTTCGTCGTCAGGTGGCCCGGCGAGCTTCTTGCGCAGTTCCCCGCGCCCCTGGGTGGGATCGGGCTCCGGCTCGACTTCAGGTGGCCCGGCGGATTGCTCGCGGGCTTGGGTCTTTGTTCTGTGGGTCACTTCTGCTCTCCCGTCACCGGCACCGCGCCGAGCGACTTGACCTTCCAGGCGCCGTCCGCGGAGCGGCTCAGTACCGCCTCCAGGCGCTTGCGCTCCGCGCCGGCCGACCCGGAGGTCACCCGGACGGTCGCGATCAGCTTCGCCGTCCCGGCCCGGTCGTCCAGCGACGTCACCGCCGCGTCCGTGACGACCCCGCGCGAGGAGACCCCGGCCGCCGGCGACTCCCGGGCCAGCTCGGCCCGCAACGGTCCCGTCGTCACCGCCTTCCACTCGCGCACCCCGGCCTCGGCCCGCGCCGACGTCGACGCGTCCAGGGTCGTCAGCCGGGCCACGGCCGCCCGCCCGTCGGACAGCACGGCGTCCCGGGCCCGGCCGTACGCCAGGTCGTCGTCCCCCCGGGCCTGCGCGTACGACCAGGCACCGGTGCCGCACACCGCGAGCGCGACGGCGAGCCCCGCTCCCGCCAGCGCCCGCCTCACCGCGCGCTCCCCGCGGGGAGCCCGAGCAGCCCGGCCATCCCGGAGGCCGTCCCGGACGCGTCGGTCACCGAGGGCAGCGACAGCGCCCCGGGCCGTGCGGGCTTCGGCACGGCGCCGCCGCCCGGCGCGTGCGCGGAGCCGCGGACGTCCACGCCGCTCGACGCGGGAGCCGTGCAGCGGGCGCCGGTGTTCGTGGCGGGCGCCGGGCCGAGGTCCGTACCGAGCCGGTACGTGGTGCCCGAGTAGCCCGCGGTGCACGGCAGGGGCTTGAAGAACGTGACCGCCATACCGAAGTTGACCTTCTTCCCGTCGACGGCCGTGGCCCCCGCGGCGACGGCCGCCGGCAGCTTCACGAGCAGTTCCTCGGTGCCGCGCTGCCGGGTGACGGCGACCTCGGAGGTGGTGAGGAGGTTGGCGAGGACGACGCCGACCTCGGGGTTCAGGTCGCGCAGCAGCCCGCTGATCCGGGTGGCGGCGTCGGGCGCCGCCATGACCAGGCGGCGCAGGTCGGCGTCGGAGCCCTTGAGGGTGGACGCGAGGTCGCTGGCGCCGGACGCGAAGGACTTGATGGCGTCGCCCTCCTCGGCCTGGGTGCGCAGGACGACCTCGCCGTCGTTCATGAGCTTGGTGGTCTCCGGCAGCGCCCGGTCGGCGGCCTGGACGAACTGCGAGCCGTTGTCGATGAGGAGTTGCAGGTCCTCGCCGCGCCCCTCGAAGGCCTTGCCGAACTCGTCGACGACCGTGCGGAGGTCGTCGAGCGGGACGGACGTGGTGAGGTTGTCGACGCTCGACAGGACGTCGGTGACCGGCTTGGGCACGGAGGTCGCCGTCCGGTCGATGCGGGCGCCGTCGGCGAGGTAAGGGCCGCCGGAGCGCTCGGGCCGCAGGTCGATGTACTGCTCGCCGACCGCGGACAGGCTCGCCACGACCGCGCGGGCGTCGTCGGGGATGTGCGGCGCGGACTTCTTGATGCGCAGCTCGGCCTCGACGCCCTCGTCGGTGAGGTCGATCGGCCCGACGCGGCCCACCGAGACGCCCCGGTAGGTGACGTCGGAGTGGGTGAACAGGCCCCCGGTGCGCGGAAGTTGCACCTTGACCGTGTAGTAGTCGGCGGCCCCGACGTAGCGGCCGAGGTCGGCGTAGCGGATGCCGAGGTAGCCGAGGACGAGCACGGCGATGAGGAGGAAGGCCAGGTTCTTCAGCCGGATGGCGAGCGTGATCACCGGGAGGCACCCCCGCTCGGCGTGGCACCCGCGCCCGTACCGGCGCCCGTACCGGCGCCCGGGCCGGGGGCGGTGGTGGCGGGCAGCGGCAGCGGCGAGGCGTCGGAGGAGGCCCCCTCGCCGGACCGCTTGCCGGACCGCTCGCCGCTGGAACGCCGCTCGGTGCCGGGCGTCGCCGTGCCGGTGCTCTCCACCAGCGGCGGGATCAGCGTGGTCCCCTTCACGGCCGCCAGGTCCAGGTACGTGTTGAGGTAGTCGCCCTTGATGCCGTGCAGCACCTCGTCGGTGAAGGGGTAGGTGAGCAGCACCTGGAGCGAGTTCGGCAGGTCCTGCCCGGAGTCGGCGAGCGCCTTCAGGGTGGGGGCGAGCGAGCGCAGGTCGGCGACCATGTCGGCCTGGCTGCGGTTGATGGTGTCGGTGGCGACGTCCCCGAGCCGGTCGAGGGAGCGCAGCATGGTCATCAGTGAACCCCGTTGTTCCTCAAGGGTCTTGAGGCCGGGTGAGAGGTCGGACAGCACGGTGTCGACGTCCTCCTTGCGGTGCGCGAGGGTCGCCGAGAGCCGGTTGACCCCGTCGAGCGCGGCGGTGATGTCGCCGCGGTGGTCGTCGAGGTCGGTGACCAGGGTGTCGACGCGGCGCAGGGTGGAGCGGACATCGGACTCCCGGCCGCCGACGGCCTTGTTGAGTTCCTGGGTGATGGTCTTGAGCTGGTTGACGCCGCCGCCGTTGAGGAGCAGGGACAGCGCGCCGAAGACCTCTTCGACCTCGGTGTTGCGGCCGGTGCGGGCCACGGGGATGCGGTCGCCCGCGTGCAGCGTGCCGGTGCCGTTGTCGGGCTCGACGAGCTGGACGTACTTCTCGCCGAGGAGGCTGGACTGTTCGATGCGGGCGCCGGCGTCGGCGGGCAGCCGCACGTCGCCGTTGATCCGCAGGGTGACCCGGGCGGTCCAGCTGTCCTTCCCGGCGAGTTCGATGTGGGTGACCCGGCCGACGGCGACGTCGTTGACCTTCACCGCGGACTGCGGGACGAGGCTGAGCACGTCCTTCATGTCGGCGGTGATGGTGTACGGGTGGGCGCCGAGGTCGGCGCCGCCGGGCAGCGGCACGTCCTCCAGGCCGCCGAAGGACGGCGTGGGGACGCTGATGACGCCGAGGGTGAGCAGGAAGGCGACGGTGATGACGGTGGCGCAGCCGAGGCCGGCGCCCGTGCGGGCGGTGGATCGCCGGTTCACTGGTCGCCTCCCACGGAGGGCAGCGGCAGCAGCGGGCCGCCCTGGCTCAGCTCGTTGAGGTTGGCGCGGCCGTCGAGGGTGCGCGTCTTCGGGTTGTACGCGTTGAGGACGTTGCCCGCGGCGAGCGGGGCCGCGTCGAGCGCTTCGGCCAGGGAGGCGCGCTGGTCGACGAGGGCCTGGGTGAGCGGGACCAGTTTGTCGACGTTGTCCTTGAGCTGGGCGCGGTTGTCGTCGATGAACTTCTTGACCTGGCCGAGCGCGGCCCCGAGTTCCTTGAGGGCGCCGGCGAGGTCGTCGCGGTTCTCGGCGAAGTAGCCGGTGACGTCGTCGAGGGTCTCCTGCGCGGTGCGCACGCCCGAGTCCTCCTGTTTCAGCATGGTGGTGAACGTCTGGAGCTGGGAGAGCGTGGTGAACAGGTCGTCGCTGCTGCCGTTGAGCGTCTTGGCGGCCTTGCCGAACTGCTCGATGCTGTCGCCCAGGTCCTTGCCGTTGCCCTTGAGGTTCTCGGCGCCGGTGGTGAGCAGCCCGGACAGGGCGCCCTGCTGGTTGGCGCCGTCGGGGCCGAGTGCCTTGCTGAGGTCGGTGATGCTGTCGTAGAGCTGGTCGACCTCGACGGGGGTGCGGTTGCGGGAGGCGGGCAGCACCGCGCCGTCCTTGAGGGCCGCGCCCGACGAGTAGGCGGGGGTGAGCTGGACGTAGCGGTCGGCGACGACGCTCGGGGCGACGGCGACGGCCCGCGCCCCGACGGGCACCTTGACCCCGTCGTCGAGGTCGAGGGTGACCCGCACCCGGGTGCCCTCGGGGTGCACGCCGTCGACGCGTCCGACGCGTACGCCGAGGATGCGCAGGTCGGAGCCGTCGTAGATGCCGACGGCCCGGTCGAAGTAGGCGGTGACGCGCATCCCGTCGTCGTTCGCGGCGCTGACGCCGACGATGCCGGCGGCGATCAGCACGACGAGCGCGAGGGAGCCGATGAGCAGCCTTTTCCTGGTCCGTGTGGTTGCCATGAGCCCCGATCAGCCCCCGTTCCCGTAACTGCCGTTCTTCGGTGGTCTGCACGACTTCGCGGGGAGCGACTTCTCGGGCAGGTAGGTGCGCGGTACGACGCCGCACAGGTAGCTGTCGAACCAGCGGCCGTTGCCGAGGGTGTTGCCGACGAGCCGGTAGTAGGGGCCGAGCAGGGAGAGGGTCTTGTCGAGCTTCCCCTTGTTCTCGGCGAGGACCGCGGTGACCCGGCCGAGCGCGGTGAGCGTCGGGCCGAGCTGCTGGTCGTTGTCGTCGACGAGCCCGTCGAGTTCGCGGCCCAGCGCCTCGCTGCCGCTGAGCAGCGCCTTGATGGCGGTGCGGCGCTTCTTCAGTTCGGTGAGCAGGGAGCCGCCGTCGTTGATGAGCGTCTCGAAGCTGGACTGCTTCGTCTGGAGGGTCTTCGTCAGCTTCTTGCTGCCGGCGAGGAGTTCGGCGAGCTGGGTGTCGCGGGAGGAGACCGTCTTCGACAGCGCGGACAGGCCCTTGACGGCCGCCTTCACGTCGGGCGGCGAGTCCTTGAAGGTCTCCGAGATGGTGTCGAAGCTGGCGGCGAGCTGCCGGGTGTCGATGTCGTCGATGGTGCCGCTGAGGTCCTCGAACGCCTGGGTGACGTCGTACGGGGAGGTGGTGCGGGACAGCGGGATGCGGGCGCCGGGGTCTTGGCGGCCGGTGCCGACGGGGTCGAGGGAGACGTACTTGTCGCCGAGGAGGGTCTTGATGGCGATGGCGGCGGTGGTGCGGTCGCCGATCCAGGTGCCGTCGTCCTTGATCTTGAAGGTGACCTTGACCTTGGCGCCGTCGAGGCCGACGCCGGTGACCTCGCCGACCTTCACGCCGGCGATGCGCACCTCGTCGCCGTCGCCGAGTCCGGCGGCCTCGCTGAAGTCGGCGGTGTAGGAGGTGCCGCCGCCGATGTAGGGCAGGCTGCTCGCGTTGAACGCGGCGAGGGCGACGAGCCCGAGGGCGACCAGTCCGGCGACCGCGATGAGGACGGGGTTGCGTTCCTGGACGGGCTTCAGCCACGGCCGTTTCCGGCTCATCCCTGGCACCTCGCTTCGTTGACGGAGATACCGGTGGGCGGCTTCGACCCGTCGGACATGGTGATCCCGCTGACGTGCGCCTCGCAGAGGTAGAGGTTGAACCAGGAGCCGTAACTGGCCAGCCGGGACAGGGCGTTGAGCTTGTCGGGGGTCTTGTCGAGGAAGTTCTGGATCTGCGGGATCCCGTCGTTCAGCTGGTTCGACAGCCGGCCGAGCTGGTGGATGTCGTCCTTCAGCGGGGTGCGGGTGTCCTTGAGGAATCCGGCGGTGACGGTCGTCAGGTCGCCCAGTGCGGAGACGGCCTGGCCGAGGGGTTCGCGGTCCTCGTTGAAGCCGGAGACGAGCCGCTGGAGGGTGGTGACGAGGTCGTCGAACTGGTCCTCGCGGTGGTTGATCGTCGACAGCACCTCGGTGAGGTTGCCGATGACCTCGCCGATCACCTTGTCCTTCGCGGCGACGGTCTGGGTCAGCGAGCCGACGTGCGTGATGAGGCTGTCGACGGTGCCGCCCTCGCCCTGGAGGACCTTGACGATGGACCCGGCGAGGTCGTTGACGTCGCGCGGTGACAGGCCCTCGAACAGCGGCTTGAAGCCGTTGAAGAGGAGGGTGAGGTCGAGGGCGGGGGTGGTGCGGGCCAGCGGGATGGTGTCGCCGGGCGCGAGGTCGGCGCCCGCCGTGCCGGTGCCGCGCCCCAGGGACACGTACCGCTGGCCGACCATGTTGAGGTACTTCACGCCGGCCGTGGTGGTGGCGGGCAGCGTGCGGTCCTTCTCGACGGTGAACGTGACCTGGGCGGTGCGGTGGTCGACGACGCGGACGTCGGTGACCTCGCCGACCTTGACGCCGGATATCCGGACGCCGTCGCCGTCGATGAGGCCGGTGACGTCGGTGAACAGCGCCTTGTAGCTGCGGGTGTCGGTGTTGACGCCGCTGTTGGCGATGGACAGGCCGAGCACGGTGGTGGCGAGCGCGGTGACGAGTACGAAGATCAGCGACTTCGTGAGCGGTCCGGCGATCGAGCGCCGTCGCACATGGCTGAAGTCTCCTCCGGGGGCGGTCACTTGAGCTTCACCTCCGTTCCCCGGTAGACGGGGCCGACGAGCAGGCTCGACCAGTCGGGCAGGTCGTCGGGCGAGGTCTTGGCGGCGGGCGCGATCAGCTCGTTCACCAGGTCGTTCTCCTGCGGCGAGTTGGCGGTCCCGAGGTCCTGTCCGGTGACGGACTCCGACGCGGTGGCGGCGGCCGGGGTGCGTGCGGAGGCGCCGCCGAGGTAGGGCACGGAGTAGCAGTGCGGGGTGCCGCCGGAGCCGTAGGACGGGGTGTCGCGTCCGGCCTGGTAGGCGCCCCGGGAGGCGACCGTGGTGACGTCGACGTGCAGGCCCGGCTGGTCGGTGCCCTTGCCGAGCGCCTTGTCCATGCGCGGCACGAACTCGGCGAGGGTGCGCAGGGTGCACGGGAACGACGGCGCGTACTTCTCCAGGAGCCCGAGCGTGCCCCGCGAGGTGGCGGACAGCCGGATGATGTTGTCCTTGTTGGCCCGCAGGAAGGCGTCCAGGTCCTCGGCGGCGCGGGTGGTGTCCCCGTACGCGGCGGCGAGGGCGCTGTCCTTCTCGGCGATGGTGCCGCTGGTGGTGGTGAAGTCGGTGAGCGCGTCGAGGATGCCGGGGGCGGCGTCGGCGTAGACGTGGGAGACCTGGACGAGCTGCTTGAGGTCCGCGTTGAGCGTCGGCAGGTTCGGGTTGAACTTCTTCAGGTGCGCGTCGAGCTGGGTGAGCGTGTCGCCGATCTGGTCGCCGCGGCCCTCCAGGGCCTGGGACACGGCGGACAGGGTCGCGGACAGCTTCTGCGGCTGGACGGCGGTGAGCATGGGCAGGACGTCGTCGAGGACCTTCTGGAGCTCGATGGCGTTGGCGGACCGGTCCTGGGGGATGGTCGCCCCGGCCGGCAGCGTGCGGGCGCCCGCCGTGGTGGTGGAGCCGGCGTCGGGCACGAGCGCGACGTACCGCTCGCCGAACAGCGTGGTCGGCAGCATCTGGGCGTGCACGTCGTCCGGGATGCGGTCGAGGGCGCCGGGCTTGAGCGCGAGGACGAGCCGGGCCCCGTCGGCCGTCGGTTCGATCTCGCGTACTTCGCCCAGGACGACGCCGCGCATCTTCACCTCGGCGCCGAGGTGCATCTCGTTGCCGACGGAGCCGGTGTCGACGGTGACCTCGTCGGAGTCGGTGAAGTCCTTGTTGTACACGGCGACGGCCAGCCAGATCAGCAGGACGGGCACGAGGAGGAAGGCGAGGCCGGCGAGCCGGCGTCGGATGGTGTCCACGGTCGCTCACCCCGCCACTTTCACGGTCGTCGTGGCGCCCCACAGGGCCAGCGAGAGGAAGAAGTCGGTGACGGCGATGACGACGATGGCGTTGCGCACCGACCGCCCGACCGCGACGCCGACGCCCGCGGGGCCGCCGCTGGCGCGGAAGCCGTAGTAGCAGTGGGCGAGGATCACCATGACGCTGAAGATCAGCACCTTCAGCACCGACAGCAGCACGTCGGTGGGTGAGAGGAACAGGTCGAAGTAGTGGTCGTAGGTGCCCTGCGACTGCCCGTTGAAGACGACGGTCACGATGCGCGAGGCGAGGTAGGAGGAGAGCAGCCCGATCGCGTAGAGCGGGATGATGGCGACGACACCGGCGATGATGCGGGTGGTCACGAGGTAGGGCATCGAGCGCACGCCCATGCCCTCCAGCGCGTCCACCTCCTCGTTGATGCGCATGGCGCCGAGCTGGGCGGTGAAGCCGGCGCCGACGGTCGCCGACAGGGCGAGTCCGGCGACGAGCGGGGCGATCTCGCGGGTGTTGAAGTAGGCGGACACGAAGCCGGTGAAGGCGGCGGTGCCGATCTGGTCCAGGGCCGCGTAGCCCTGGAGCCCGACGACGGTGCCGGTGGCGGCCGTCATCGCGATCATCACGCCGATGGTGCCGCCGATGACGCCGAGGCCGCCGGAGCCGAAGACGACCTCGGCGAGCAGGCGCTGCACCTCCTTGATGTACCGGACGAGCGTCCTCGGTATCCAGACCAGCGCCCGGACGTAGAAGAGGAGCTGGTCACCGCCTCGGTCGAGCCAGACGAGCGGAGAGGCCATGCGGGACTCAACCTCCCTTCGGTGGAACGATCTGGAGGTAGATCCCGGTCATCACCATGTTCACGAAGAACAGCAGGATGAAGGTGATGACGACGGACTGGTTGACGGCGTCGCCGACGCCCTTGGGGCCGCCGCGCGGGTTGAGCCCGCGGTAGGCGGCGACGATGCCCGCGATGAATCCGAAGATGAGGGCCTTCAGCTCGCTGATGTAGAGGTCGGGGAGCTGGGCGAGCGCCGAGAAGGACTGGAGGTAGGCGCCGGGGGTGCCGTGCTGGAGGATGACGTTGAAGAAGTAGCCGCCGAGGGTGCCGACGACGGACACCATGCCGTTGAGCAGGATGCTGACGAGCATGGCGGCGAGCACGCGCGGCACGACGAGCCGCTGCACGGGCGAGACGCCCATGACGGCCATGGCGTCCAGCTCCTCGCGGATCTTGCGGGAGCCGAGGTCGGCGCAGATGGCGGAGCCGCCGGCGCCCGCGATGAGCAGGGCGACGATCAGCGGGCTCGCCTGCTGGATGACGGCGAGCACGCTCGCGCCGCCGGTGAACGACTGGGCGCCCAGCTGCTGGGTCAGCGAGCCGACCTGGAGGGCGATGACCGCGCCGAACGGGATGGACACGAGGGCGGCGGGCAGGATGGTGACGCTGGCGATGAACCAGAACTGCTCGACGAACTCCCGGAACTGGAAGGGCCGCCGGAAGGTGTCCCGCACGACGCGCAGCGCGAGCGCGAAGAGCTGCCCGGTCTGGCGGAGGGGGGCCAGAAGGGTCCCGTAGGGGCGCGGGGAACTGCGCGAGCGCTTACGGCGCTCCTGCACACGGGTGTCCTCCGGAGCGGGCAGACGTGTATCCGCACTCACGAGGCTCCACCCCTTTGGGGCAGCGTCATGGTGGGCGCGAGCACGTCCTGCCGACCGTAGGAGGAGCGGATGGCCTGCTGCGCGGAGCCCGGCAGCGTATCCAGCATCCCGAGCACCCGCTCCCGCCGCCGCGCCACGGCGGCCCGCTCCCCGAGCCCGGGGGTCGGCTGGAGCTGCGGCACCAGCGCCTTGGGCTGCGGTGCCGCCATCCCGCCGGAGGCCTCGGCGGCGAGCGTGGCCTCGTCCTTCTCCTCGCTCATCCCGATGGGCCCGTGCTTACTGGCCGTCAGAAACTGCGAGACGACCGGCTCCTGGCTGGTGAGCAGCACCTCGCGCGGCCCGAACGTGACGAGCCCGCGGCGGAACAGCATCCCCATGTTGTCCGGCACGGTCGCGGCGATGTCAAGGTTGTGGGTGACGATGAGCATGGTCGCGTCGGTGGTGGTGTTCAGGTCGATGAGCAGCTGGGAGATGAACGCCGTGCGCACCGGGTCGAGTCCGGAGTCGGGCTCGTCGCAGAGGATGATCTGCGGGTCGAGGACCAACGCCCGTGCCAGACCGGCGCGTTTGCGCATGCCGCCGCTGATCTCGCCGGGCAGCTTGCCCTCGGAGCCGAGCAGGCCGACCGCGTCGATCCGCTCCATGACGATGCGGCGGATCTCCGACTCCTTCTTCTTGGTGTGCTCGCGCAGCGGGAAGGCGATGTTGTCGAAGAGGTTCATCGACCCGAACAGGGCGCCGTCCTGGAACATCAGCCCGAACAGCTTGCGGGCCTCCATGATGTCCCGTTCGGGGCTGCGCGCCATGTCGACGCCGTTGACCAGGACGCGGCCGTGCTCCGGCTTGAGCAGGCCGATCAACGACTTCAGGAAGACGGTCTTGCCGGTGCCGGACGGCCCCAGCATGACGCTCACCTCGCCCGCGGGCAGGGTGAGACTCACGTCCTGCCAGATGTTCTGCCGGCCGAAGGACTTGGTGAGCCCCTCGACCTTCACTTCGATTCCCATCGCTTCTCACCTTCAGCGAGCGAACTCGGCAGCGCACGGTAATTCGCTTCATACGTGCCGGACAAGATCCCGGAGCGGCCGCCCCGAATCTTCCTGGAAACTTGTCATCCGGTGACAAGAGAGCCGTTCTCTCCTGTCGGAAGATGAGTAGAACCAGGGAGCCCGCAAGGGCTCCTTACAGTGCGTGGCGGGGCCCCGTCCCGCCGGGGGTACGACGAGAGACCGGGACCCCGCCACCGAGGCGACGACCGGAAAGGAGGATTCCGGTCGGCCCTCATACGACCCCTGTACGGCGGGGGACGCCGACCAGGAGCGAAGTACTTTTTGGAGACGTTACGGCCGAGTAACCTGCGCTAGCAAGAGCGGTCGAGCAATTTCGCGCCGGTCCGAGAAGGGCGCCCGGTTTTTTGTCACCGGGTTATAAACGGGGTCAGGCGGGTGGGGTGATGGTTTGTTTCGGGGTGAGGGCGTAAGCGGCCTTGATGGTGAGGACGTCGCCCGGTTTCACGAGCCCGAGGCAGGACGTCCCGGGTCCGGCGACCAGTTGGCTGGCGGCCACGCCGGTGGGCCCGATGAGCAGTTGGCCGGTGCCGTTGTCGTACTGACCGTAGGCGGTGCCGGTCCAGGTGACGTTGCAGCCGGTCGCGGACCACTTGAGCGTGACGCCACTGATGGACACGTCGATCCTGGAGGGGTTGGCAGCGTTGCGCTGCAAGAGGTTGACCTTCCAGGGGGTGGGTCCCGCGGTGTAGGTGAAGGGGATGCCCCCGACGGAACAGACGGAGAAGGAGGTCGGCGTGAACGTCCCGGCGGCCACTCCGTCGGCGTCCGTGGTCGCGAACGATCCGGACGCCGTCGACGAGGTGCAGACGAACGTCGCGGCGGGGAACGTGAACGCGGGGCTGGAGGCGTGCGCGGTGTAGCTCCCGCCCGGGCCGACCGTCCACACCCCGCTCCCCGCGGCGGAGGCCGACGTCCCCGACGCCCCCAGCGCGGCGACCAGCGCGACCCCGCTCATCGCCGCCCTGCGCAGCGGCAACCGCATTACTTGACCGCCGAGTGCCAGTACTGGGAGAACACCTTGCCCTGGTTCGGCGCGGACGCCGCCGGGTCGTTCAGGGTGCCCAGGTAGGTCGAGGTGTTGTTGAGCTTGACGCTGTTGACGCCCGAGGCGGCCGGGAGGCCGGACTTGAGGTTGACGGCCCAGTTGAACGCGCCGAGCCCGAGGGGGCCGCATCCGCTGGCGCCCGGTGCCGCGAAGGTGAGGTCCTGCTGGGTCGAGCCGGTCAGCGCGAGCCGGCCGAAGGGGCCCTCGGCGGCGGGTGTGCCGTTGGACGTGGCGTTGTCCGCGGAGATGCTCGGCGCGGCGGCGTTGCCCGGGCGCAGGACGATCGGCGCGGACTTGGTGCCGATGTAGCAGTTGCCGCCGATCAGCGGGTTGCTGAGGTGGATGCGGACCGGGATGGAGATGATCGGCTGACCCTCGGACACGCCGGCGAGCAGCTGGAAGTTCGAGGGGGTGCCCACGGACTCGACCGTCGCGACGATCCGGTTGAGCGTGCTGTTGGTGATCTGTCCGCAGACGGCGCTGACGACGGGCACGGAGCTGGGGCACATCAGCCCGAGCAGGCCGCCGGGGAGGTCGGCGGGGTCGGCGATGAGCGCACCGTCCGACGGTGCGATCACCGAGTTGGTGCCGTCGGAGTGGGTGACGATGCCGACCTGGAGGTCGGTCTTCCCGGTCGGGACGACCGAACTGCCGATCTTGATGACACCGCTGGGCGAGCTGGAGGAAACACAGGTCGCCTGGTTGTCGATGCCGTCGGCGCCCAGCATGGCCGCGTTGTCGACCGGGCAGCGGTTGAACGGCGCCCAATTGCCGTTCAGTTGGCTGCCGGCGGCCGAGGCCGGGGCCACCGCCGCCAGCGTCGCGAGCGTGGTCGCGGCGGCTACTGCGGCCAGGCGGGCGGTTCGGGCGGCGGACATACGTCTGACTACGGACATGAGGTGTTTCCCTTCGGATGCGAGGGGGGTGCGGAGGCGGGACTCGGGGCCGCGAGCGGACAGAGGCCGGAACCGGGACGTTACTCACGAGGAAACCAGGACGGCAATGGAGTTGCTGACAGGATTTTTACTACCCAGCGGTTTATCAGCGAGTGAGTATTCACGGTTCCCGGATGCGCACTTGCTGAGTGTTTTACGGGCCCGCCGGCGAAATACTCACCTGCCGACAAACCTCCAGAGATCAACTGAGCGCCCGCGGACAAGAAAAGGAGATGAATAAATCTGCCGGTGGGAATCTGGGCATTCCCCATTGCGGGGCGAGGTTACTTGCTCGTAACGTCCATCGGCAGGCGACGGACAAGCCATCCCCGCAGTTTTGGCCAAAACGTCCGCGTGGAGTGTGCACCGCTGTTCACCCCCGACCGGCCCACGCCGGACGGGATTCCGTACCGCTCGCACTCAACCCTCTGGAAGGATCAACCGTGCGCAGATTCACCCGAAACACGGCGATCGCGGCAGCGTCCCTGGGCGCGGCCCTCGGGCTCTCCGTCTCCTCGGCCTCGGCCACCTCGCTGGCCACGTTCACCGTGACCGGTGGCGGCGCCTACACGGCCACGGCCACCAACCCGACCCTGTCCGTGCCGGCCGCCACGCTCCAGTGTGCGACGTCCACGGCCAACGGCAACGTTCCGAACGGCACGGGCCTCTCCGGAACCCCCATCGGCACCATCACCGGCATCAGCTTCGGCGGCTGCACCGTGGCGGGCATCCCCTTCACCGTGGCCCCCAGCTCGCTGCCGTGGAACATCAACGTGTCCAGCATGACCGGCACCAACCAGGCCAACGGCACCATCACCGGTATCGTCGCCACCATCACCGGTGTGGGCTGCAACGCGAAGTTCGCGGGCAGCGTCACCGGCAACTACACGAACAACACCCACACCCTGCACGTCACCGGTGGCGGCACCCTCGCCGCCCAGGCGGGTGCCAGCTGCCTCGGCCTGATCAAGGCCGGCGACAAGGCGAACTTCCTCGGCAACTACGTCCTGAACACCTCCCCGGTCATCAAGTCCCCGTGATGATCTGATCCCTTCTCGACCCAGCCCGCCGCCGGTCCCGCACCGGCGGCGGGCCGGCCGCGTCCGGGGCACGGCGCGGCCGGCCGATCAGTGCCCGCCACCCATGGAGGTCAACGGATGACAGCGCCAAGCAGGCGGAGCGGACGGCCGGGCGGTGCGCGGGCGGTGCGCCTGGCGCGCGTGGTGCCGATCGCCTCGGTCGCGCTCGCCGCCGGTCTGCTGTCGGGTCCCGGCTCGCACGCGGACGAGGGCTCGGCCTCGGTGGAGATCGCATACGACTGTGCGGTTCCTCCTCCGGCGGCGGAGAAGCAGACGGACGGAGCGGCGCAGACGCAGGGGGACGGCGGCACATCGGCCACCGCCGGTACGCCCGGCCCGCCCACCACGGTACGGGCGACGGTGACGATCTCCACCGAGCTGCCGCGGTCCGCCCGGCCCGGCACCCCGATCGATCCGGGGGCGGTGACGGTGGAGGCAGCCCTTCCCTACGCCGGACTCGCTCCGCTGCTGCCCGGCGATGTCAGCGGCATCACCAGTGAGGCGACGCTGGGCGTCCAGGTGCAGCAGGGCAAGTCCTCGGCGGACGCCTCGTGGGCCTCGCTGGCGGCGAGCGCCTCGACCCCGCCGGCCGACGGCACCCTGCGTCTGGGCCACACCGGCGGCGCACCCACGATCACCGTGAGCGAAGCGGGGGATGTCGAGGTCTTCGCGGGCGAACTCGGCCTGAAGATCAGCCCGCTGGCGAGCGGCTCGGAGAACGGGACGGCCGCCCCTTCCTTCGCCGTCACCTGCACACCCGCGAGCAAGGAAGCGGCCGGGCGACGGATCGCCGGCGTCAGTGTGCCCGAGACGGAGAAGCCGGGAGCGTCCTCCCCCGGCGCCTCCGACGACCCGTCGGACACCGCCCGGGACGGGATAGCCGTCGAGCCGGAGGACGGTTCCGACAGCCCGGCCGGCGCTTCCACCTGCGCGGCGGAGATGCCGTCGGGGGAAATGGACACCAGCCAGATACCGGAGCCGCTGCCCGGGTCGGTGCTCGCCCCGCCGTACATCAACGACGGAACCCGGGCCTGCGCCTACGCGGTCGGCATGACCACCATCCGGAAGCCGAACGGCTCCGTGATCATCAATGATCCGGCCAAGGACCCCGGCCTGATGAACATCAAGGCCAGCGCGGTGTCCCAGTTCGCCACCGAAGGACCGTTCTACTTCCGCATCGACTCCCTGGGCGAACTCACCCTGCCGGACGCCGACTCGACCATCCTCAACTTCGGCTTCGTCCCCGTCACCGCCAAGGTGGCGTTCGACAACGGCCAGATCACCATCTCCACCGGCACCAAGGGCTCGTTTCCCGACCAGCAGAACTTCGCCGTCGCGACGTTCTTCCAGTCGCTGCGCGTCCACGACGTGAAGGTCAACGGCACACCCCTGGACGTCGGTTCCCAGTGCCGCACGTCGAAGAAGTACCGGGTCACGCTGCGCGGCGACTTCACCTCGCCCACCGACGCCTACACCAACGTGCTGACCGGCGGCATCCTCAAGGGCAAGGTCGACATCCCGTCGTTCTCCGGCTGCGAGGCGAACGGCGAGAACCTCGACCGCCTGCTCACGGCCTCGCTCAGCGGCCCCGGCAACAGCATCGTCATGAACCAGGCCATGACCTGCCTGCCCGACCTGCCGGAGCCCAACCAGTGCCCCCCGATCATCCCGCCGCTGCCCGGAGCCAAGCCCGAGTGACCACCCCACCGCCCCATCACCTTTCAGCCACATCCCCCACCCGGCGATCAATCTCTGCGCAACAGATGTACAACGCACAGTAGTTGTTCTAATTTTCATGGACCCAGTTGGTATGCACCTGGCGGGTGGGACAGCAGCGCACCCGTGCGTCGTCGTCCCGCCCGGCCCCCACCCGGCGCTCGGACAAGCGAGGAAAGCGGCCATGCCCCTGCCCGCGCACGCGAAGGATGTCGACGACCCCCTGGGGCCGCTGCCCAAGGAGTTCGCCCGCATCATGCGGCCCGAACTCCCCGGTCTCATCAAGGAGATCGGGGTCGAGGTGACCCGCGCGTTCCCGGAGTACGCGGAGCTGCTGAGCGGGCCGAGCGGGACGGCGATCCGGCAGGGCGTCGAGCAGAGTCTGTACGCCTTCGTGGACCGGGTCGCCGATCCGAACGCGTCGACCGCGACCCGGGACGAACTCCTCAAGAAGTTCGGCCGGGTCGAGGCGTACGAGGGCCGGGATCTGGCCACCCTCCAGGGTGCCTACCGGCTCGGCGCCCGGGTCGCCCTGCGCCGGGCCAAGGACCTGGGCCGCCGCTTCGACCTCTCCCCCACTCTCCTCCTCACCTTCGCGGAGGCCGTCTTCGCCTACATCGGCGAACTCGAATCGCTCTCCCACGAGGGATACATGGAGGTGCAGGCGCGAGCGGGCGTGGCCGGCGAGGTGGTGCGCAGACGGTTACTGCATCTGCTGCTCGCCGGAACGCCGTTGGGGCACACCACCATCCACAACCTGTGCGAGCAGACCGGCTGGCAGTTGCCGACCGAAGTGACCATGATCGCGCTGCGCACCCCGGCCGAACACATCCAGCCAGGTCTGGCCGTCGACGTCCTCGCCGATCTCGGCGCCCCGCAGCCCCATCTCCTCATCCCCGGACCGCTCACACCGGAGCGCCGCGCGATGCTGGAGGCGGCGGCTCCGGAGAGCTCGTACGCGATCGGGCTGACCATCCCGACCGAGCAGGCCGCCGACTCGCTGCGCTGGGCGCGGCAGGTGCTTCAGCTCGTCGATGATGACATCGTTGCCGATGAGCAGGTCATCGACTGTGCCGACCACCTGGTGACCTTGTGGCTGCTCGCCGATCAGGCGCTGGTCACCGAGATCGCCACCCGCGAACTGGCCCCGCTCGACAAGTCCTCCGGCACCCGCCGCGCCCGGCTCGTCGAGACCCTGCACGCCTGGCTGACCACCCGGGGCACGGCGGAGCAGGTCGGCGACGCGCTCGGCGTCCACGCCCAGACCGTCCGCTACCGGCTCCGCAAACTCGACGCCCACTTCGGCGACCGCCTCGAAACCCCGACACACCGCTTCGCCCTGGAGGCCGCGCTGCGCGCCCTGCACCTGCGCGACAAGAACTACGACGCGGAGTAGCCCGCCACGAACGTACCGAACGCCTCCGGCGAGAACGCCAGGTGCGGGCCGGCCGGGTCCTTGGAGTCGCGTACGGCCACGGAGGCGCAGGGCGTTCCGGCGACCTCGACGCAGTCGCCGCCCTGGTCGCCGCTGTGGCTGGACTTGGCCCAGGCGAGCGCCCCGAGCGACGCGCACTCCACGCACTGGCCACCCTGGTCGCTGCTGTAGCTCGACCTACGCCACTGGATGCTCGCCATAACGCTCCTCCATCACGCGCCTGATCAGCTTCGCTGAGTCCGTAATGGACAGCGCGGCCGCCTGCAAGTGATCGTAACGGAGCGAACAGTCCTTGACCGTGTCCGGGTTGGCGGTCGCCTGCCCCTGCCCATACCCCTCGGTGTAGACGATGGACGGATCAGACGGGAACCGGTAGACGCTGTACGGGCCGGTCATCCCGGCGTGCGGTCCCACCGCGAACGGCAGTACCTGGATGTTGACTCGTGGATCGTCCTCGTAGCCCAACAAGTGGCCCAGTTGGCCGTGCATTATCTGGCTCATGCCCGCCCCCATGTCCTGGTAGAGCGCAGCCTCACCCAGGATGAGCCAAAGCTGCGGCGGCTCGTCCCCAGCCTGCAAAATGCGCTGCCGGGCCAGCCGCACCTCAGTCCGGTCGTCCAACTTCTCCTTGACGAGAGCGCCGAGCACAGCCCGTGCGTACGCGCGGGTCTGTAGAAGGCCGTGCACCATGCCCGACTCGAAGGAGCAGATCTCCGTAGCCTTCGCCTCAAGGACGGCAACCTGCTGGAACCACGAGGGCAGTTGCGACCTGAGCACCAGCCCCACCAGCCGCGACAACAACCCGTCAGTCCCCAGGGCAGCATCACACCGTTCGCTGAACTCCGGGGTGGGCAGCTTCCGGGCAGTCTCGATCTGTCCCACCAGTGAGCCGGTGTAATTGACGATCTGCCCGAGCTGCTTCTGGGTCAGCCCGGCGGTCTCCCGGTGCCGGCGCAGCTCGAAGCCGTAGTAGTCGAGCGGTGAGGCGCTCGGATCGAGGACGTTGATATGGACCATGCGCAGCCCCTTCAACTCGGTCCATGGTCGGGCCCGTTGTATCCAGTCGATCGCTCAGCGTAGTCACGCCTCGCCGCGCTCGTCCCGTGAACCACCAATCCGCGCAGCCCCACGTCTACACGCTGCACCTCACCGTTTGCCCCCACGCGAGACTGTGCGGTTCGAGTGCCCGCTCGCAGTCGCCGCCGCATCCTCGGGAGCTCTGGCCAGAGCCAACCCGTCCGAGTGAACGCTCCGCATACGCCACCGGCACATGCCCGACCCCGCCTACCGTCCCGGCCATGGTCAGTTCTTCACATGAGGTGATGCACCGCATCTTCCAGGAGGACCCCGGGATGTTCCCGCGGGCCCTCCGGAAGCTCGGCATCACCTTCCCCGACCCGGTCGCCGTGTCCTTCCTGCCGACGGACCTGACCGAGATACGGCCACTGGAGCGCCGGGTGGACACCCTCCTGCGCTTCGACTCCGCCGACGGCTCCGGATACCTCCTCGCCGTGGAGTCGCAGAGCGCGCAGAGCAAGGCGAAGCCGAGCGCGTGGGCGTATTACGCGGCGCACCTGTACGCGAAGTACGGGCTGCCGCCCGTCCTGCTCGTGACGTGTCAGGACCGGGCGACCGAACGCTGGGCGGCACGGCCGATCGACATCGGGCCGCCGCAGTGGGCGACGCTCACCGTCCGGCCGCTGGTCCTGGGCCCGGGCAGTGTCCCGATGATCACCGATCCGGAGGCGGCGGCGGCCGACCTTCCGCTCGCCGTGCTGTCGGCCGTCACGCACGGCAAGGACCCGCACATCGATGCCATACTCAAAGTGCTGGGTGCCGCGCTGAAGACCGCCGACCGGGACACGGCGATGGTCTTCTCCGAACTCACCGAACTTGGCCTGGGAGCCCTCCCGGCCGCAGATCTCTGGAGGAACCTGGTGTCCGTCGACCTCTCCTTCTTCCGCTCACAGACCGCACAGAACCTCCGGGCCGAGGGCCGAACCGAGGGCCTGGCCGAAGGCCGGGCCGAGGGGGAGGCCAAGGCCATACTGCGCATCCTCAACCGCCGGGGCATCACCGTCCCGGACGACGCCCGCGCCACGATCACCTCCTGCACCGACCCCGACACCCTCGACCGCTGGCTCGACCGCGCCATCACCGCCACCACCATCGACGACGTCCTAGCCGAACCGGCCGAGCCCGGGACCCCGCAGCACCCCTCAGCCTGACCCGATGCCCTCGGCCGCAGATCTCCAGAGGAACCTGATGTCCGTCGACCTCTCCTTCTTCCGCTCACAGACCGCACAGAACCTCCGGGCCGAGGGCCGAAGCGAGGGCTGGACTGAGGGCCTGGCCGAGGGCCGAACCGAGGGCCTGGCCGAAGGCCGGGCCGAGGGGGAGGTCAAGGCCATACTGCGCATCCTCGACCGCCGAGGCATCACCGTCCCGGACGACGCCCGCGCCACGATCACCTCCTGCACCGACCCCGACACCCTCGACCGCTGGCTCGACTGCGCCATCACCGCCACCACCATCGACGACGTCCTGGCCGAACCGGCCCAGCCGGACTCCCCCTCAGCCTGACCCCGCCGCACGCCCCGCCACGGCCCCGTCCACCGCCCGGGCGGGGTCGGCGTCCGTCTTTCGCGTCTCATCCGGCACCGTCCGAGCCCGGGGCCCCTGAAGGGCGTACGTCAGGAAGAACCCGGCGCCGACGACCGTCGCGCCGCCGACCGCGTCGAGGATCCAGTGGTTGCCGGTCGCGACGATCGCGGAGACCGTGCACAGCGGGTGGACCAGGCCGAGGGCCTTGATCCACCAGCGGCGGGACAGGACCACGATCACGACACCGCACCACAGCGACCAGCCGAAGTGCAGCGAGGGCATCGCCGCGTACTGGTTGGTGAGCTGGGTCAGCGTGCCGTAGTTCGGCTTCGAGAAGTCCTGCACGCCGTGGACCGTGTCGATGAAGCCGAGGCCGGGCATCAGGCGCGGCGGCGCGAGCGGGTACGCCCAGAAGCCGATCAGCGCGAGGAGGGTGGCGAAGCCGAGGGCCGAGCGGGCCCAGCGGTAGTCGGCGGGGCGGCGCAGGTAGAGGAAGCCGAGGACGCTCAGCGGCACCACGAAGTGGAACGACGTGTAGTAGAAGTTGAAGAAGTCCTTCAGCCACGCCGCGTGGTGGAAGACCGTGTGGTTGACCCAGTGCTCGATGTCGAGGTGCAGGAACCGCTCGATCGAGTGCACCTGCCGCCCGTGCGCCTCCGCCGTGGCCCGCCCGCCCGAGATGGTGCCGCCCGTCGCGGCGAGCCGGACCTGCTGGTAGGCGGAGTAGCCGACGCGGATGAGGAGCAGTTCCAGGATCAGGTTGGGCCGGGCGACGACCCGCCGCCAGACCGGGACGAGCGGCACCCACGACCAGCGGGCGGGCACGGGCGCGGCGTACTCGGTCGGCACCGGCGTCGCGTACAGCGGTGACGTGCGGAAGAGGAAGGGGACGACACAGGCGGCGGCGAGCGCCGCGATGAGCACGATGTTGTCCCGGACCGGCTCCAGGAACGTCATGTTGGGCAGCATCATCGTCGCCGGCAGGGTGAGCGCGAGGACGACGAGAACGGGCCACATGTAGCGGTCGGAGGCGCGCTTGCCGACCCGGCCGACGACGGCGAGCAGCACCCACAGAAGCTGGTGCTGCCAGGTGGTCGGGGAGACGGCGACGGCGACGCAGCCGGTGATCGCGACGGCGAGCAGCAGCTGGCCGTCCCGGGCGTAGGTGACGGCGCGGCGCAGGCCGAGCACGGCGACGGTGACGGCGAGCAGCGCGAAGAGGGCGATCTCCAGCGGGCCTTCGAGGCCGAAGCGGAGCAGCATGCCGTGCAGGGACTGGTTGGCGTTGGCCGCCGGGTGGGTGGCGAGGCCCGCGCCGGCCAGGTGGTGCACCCAGTACGTCCACGAGTCGTGCGGCATCGCCGCCCAGGCGAGCGCGGTGGCGGCGGCGAAGGTGACGGCGGAGGAGACGGCCGCGCGTCTGCGCCCGGTGAACCACAGCAGCGGCGCGAAGAGCAGCACGGTCGGCTGGAGGGCGGCGGCGACGCCGACGCAGACGCCCGACGCCCGCTCGCCGCGCACGGCGAAGCAGCCGAGCAGGACGAGGAGGACCGGGATGATGCTGGTCTGGCCGGTGGTGAACGCGTTGCGCACCGGCAGCGACAGCATCAGCAGGCTGATCGCGACGGGCGCGGCGAACAGGGACGTGCGGCGGGAGACGGGCTGCGGCAGCGCGCGGGCCGCCACCAGGCCGAGGGCGACGACGAGGGCGAGCGAGCCGAAGGTCCAGCCCCAGCCGAGCGCCTGTTCGGCGGCGCGGGAGAAGGGCTTGAGGACGAGTCCGGAGAAGGGGGTGCCGGTGAACCGGTCGGGCGCGTCGTAGAGGGAGTCCTTGACGTGCAGCACGCCCTGCGGGCCGATCCACGTCTCCAGGTCCGTGAGGCGTTCACCGCGCGGGGTGCTCAGGACCGCGACGAGCTGGCGCACCGCGAGGACGGCGGCGATCAGCCACAGCCCCGCCCGCAGGGCACTCGTCCGCCCGGACACCGCTCCCGCGGGGCCCGCAGGACCCCTGTGCTCGACATTCGCCACGCGCTGCCCGCCCTCCCATCGTCGTCAGAGGCTCACACCGCCTCCATCGGTGTGAGACGCAGGCAACCCCCGCTTCACCTGTCCGTCTCTCCGGATTTGACCGGAAGATGCCCGAAACATGCCCGGGAAGACGGTGGTGCGGACCACTTAGTTGCATGCTCCACGGTTCCGGTTCCGCGACATAGCTCACAGTTCAGTCCGTTTGGGCTGTCTGCGACGCTCGGCGTTTCCCCAGCTCGGAGGCGGTTTACGTGCGGAGCGTAGCCGATCGGGTACGCAGCGCGATGATCGTGGTGCACCCTATCGTCGCTTTCGGCCGTTCCGCTGACGCGTGAACGGCCTTGCCGTTGTCCCCGACGAAAGGCAGGCGAGCGAGACCTTGTCGAGCGCCGCTTCCCTCGCAGCAAGTACCAGCAGGCTCCACGCTCCGGCGCGGGGCCGCGGCAGGAAGGCCGAGCAGGACGTCACGGTCACCGACCCCACGCTCGTCAAGCGGGCGGTCAAGGCCGCGGCCCTCGGCAACGCGATGGAGTGGTTCGACTTCGGTGTCTACGGCTATCTGACCGCGACCCTGGGCCACGTCTTCTTCCCGACCGCGTCCAGCTCGGCGCAGGTGCTGTCCACGCTCGGCACGTTCGCCGCCGCGTTCCTGGTGCGGCCGATCGGCGGCGCCTTCTTCGGCCCGCTCGGCGACCGCATCGGCCGGCAGCGCGTCCTCGCCATCACCATGATCATGATGGCGGCGGGCACCCTGTCGATCGGCCTGATCCCCTCCTACGGGTCGATCGGCGTGTGGGCGCCGGTGCTGCTGATCGTGGCGCGCATGGTGCAGGGCTTCTCCACCGGTGGCGAGTACGGCGGTGCGTGCACCTTCATCGCCGAGTACGCGCCGGACAAGCGGCGCGGGTTCTTCGGCTCGTTCCTGGAGCTGGGCACCAACGCCGGGTACGTCGCCGGTGCCACCCTGGCCACCGTCCTCATCACGACGCTGCCGGACGACTCCCTGTACAGCTGGGGCTGGCGCATCCCGTTCCTCGTCGCCGGCCCGATCGGCCTGGTCGGTCTCTACGTCCGGATGAAGCTGGAGGAGACCCCCGCCTTCCAGAAGCTGGCGCAGGAGGCCGAGGCGAAGGAGAAGTCCTTCCCGAAGCCGAAGCTCAAGGAGATGTTCGTCGGCAACGCGGGCGCCATGGCCACCTGCATCGCCCTGGTCCTCGTCTTCAACGTCACGGACTACATGCTGCTGTCCTACATGCCGACGTTCCTGAGCGAGGAGCTGGACTACGACGCCACGCACGGCACGATCGTCCTCATCGGCGTGATGCTGCTGATGATGCTGGTGCAGCTGCCGATGGGCATGGCCAACGACCGCTTCGGCCACCGCAAGGTCATCGGCGGCGCCTGCCTCGGCTTCGTCCTCCTGTCCGTGCCGGCGCTGCTGCTGATCCGGGCGGGCTCGACCTGGGCCATCGCCCTCGGCCTCGCCGGCCTCGGACTGCTCCTGGTCGGCTTCACGTCGTCGATGCCGTCGACGCTCCCGGCCCTCTTCCCGACGAAGGTCCGCTACGGCTCGCTGTCCGTCGGCTTCAACCTCTCCGTCTCCCTGTTCGGCGGCACGACGCCGCTGATCGCCGCCGCGCTGATCGCCGGCACCGGGAACCTGATGATTCCGGCCTACTACATGATGGCCGCGGCCGTCGTGGGCGGAGTGGCGGCATGGCGCATGCGCGAGTCGGCCGGCCGCCCCCTCCCCGGCTCCCCGCCCGCCGTCTGACCCCCTCCCCCCACACGGTCCCCGCGCCCCTGACGCGGACGCGCAGCGTCTGCCGTCAGGGGCCGCGGGGACCGGCGCGAGAAGAGGCCACCGGCCGTCGGCCGGCGACGGGAGCCGGAGATCTAGGCTGACCGGTATGACGACACCGCCCCCGGGAATCCCGACCGCAGTGGACACGTACTTCAGCGACCTGCTGGCCCCCGCAGACGAAGCCCTCACCGCCGCGCTGGCGGACAGCGACGCCGCCGGCCTCCCCCGCATCAGCGTCTCGGCCGTCAACGGAAAACTCCTCCACCTCATCGCCCGCATCCAGCGCGCCCGCACCATCCTGGAGATCGGCACCCTCGGCGCCTACAGCACCATCTGGCTGGCCCGCGCCCTCCCGGCGGACGGCACCCTGATCACCCTGGAGTACAGCCCCCACCACGCGCAGGTGGCCCGCACCAACCTCGCCCGCGCGGGCCTGGACGAGACGGTGGAGGTCCGCGTCGGCGCCGCCCTCGACTCGCTGCCGCGACTGGTCGAGGAGGGGCACGACTTCGACCTGGTCTTCATCGACGCGGACAAGGCCAACAACCCGCACTACCTGGAGTGGGCGCTGCGCCTGACCCACCCCGGCAGCGTGATCGTGGTCGACAACGTGGTGCGCGGCGGCCGCGTCACCGACCCCGACACCACCGACCCGGACGTCGTCGGCACCCGCACCGCGCTCCAGCTCCTCGCCGACCACCCCCGGCTGGACGCCACGGCCGTCCAGACCGTGGGCGCCAAGGGCCACGACGGCTTCGCCCTGGCCTACGTACAGGAGTAGCGCCAGGAGCAGGGCGGGAGCAGCGCCAGGAGTAGCGCGCGACGGCGGCCGGCCCGCCTACGCCTCGTGGTAGAAGCCCACGTGCACCCCGCGCGGCCCGCTCCGGTCGAGGACGACGACCTCGCCGGAGCCGCCGCGCGGCAGCTCGGCCGACCCGCCGTAGGGCAGCGGCAGACCGGGCTCGTGCGGGCCCAGCGGATCCGCGCGGACCCGCACCTCGGACGACGGGTCGGCCTGCGACCCGCGCAGCCAGAAGACGCTCCACCGCCCGTCGGGCCCGCACCGGAACTCCAGGTGCACCCGCGACACGAACAGCCAGTCGTCCGGCGTGACCAGCCGGCACACGCCGGCGTCCCGGCCCACCCGCAGCACGGCCCCCGGCTCGCTCGGCGACTCCGCCATCGTCATCCCCGCCGTCGCCCCCGCATCCGCTCCGGTCACCGTGGCCATGGTCAGTTCGAGCACCGTGTTCCCCCCACCGTTCACGTCGTCCCGACGGTCCTGCGCAGCGGCCGAATCCTAAGCCCCAGCGCCCCGCCGTGCGGGGTGTGCGGGACAATGCGTCCATGACCGAACGCAAACCACCAGGCGTCAGCTTCGAGTCATTCGTCGACCGGCAGATCCGCGCGGCCGAGCGCCGGGGCGACTTCACCGCCCTGTCCGGCGCGGGCAAGCCCTTCGCGCCCGACGACGACACCACCTCGTACGACGAGAACTGGTGGATCAAGCGGAAGATGGCCCGCGAGGGCCTGTCCGTCCTGCCGCCCTCCCTGGCCCTGCGCAAAGAGGTCGAGGACGCCTTCGCGGCCTTCCCGATGACCCCGTCCGAGCACACGGTCCGCCGGGTGCTCACGGAGTTGAACGACAAGATCCGCGACATGATGTTCAAGCCGCCGCCCGGCCCGCCGCTCGGCCTGAAGCCGTACGACGTCGACGAGGTCGTCCGGCGGTGGCGGCTGGACCGCGCGGGCCGCCGCCTGCCCGTCGCCGGACTCGCCGTGCGCCAGGTGCGGGTGGACGACCACCTCACCCTCGTCCTGGAGACCGGCGCCCGGATCGTCGTGACGGGCCCGGCCGCCCTCGGCACGGCCCCGCTCGACCCGGCCACCCAGCGGGTCGCCCCGGCGCTGGCCCTGGTCGGCGCGGAGCCGGTCGCGGCCGTGGTGCACCCCGGCGGCCGGCTCGTCGTGGAGTTCACCGACGGCTCGCGGCTGACGGCGGCCGAGGGCTGGAGCGTCACCGACGGGCAGGGCGCCCCGCTCACCTGATCCGTACCCGCCCTGCGGCAGGATGGCGGGCATGAGCATCGTGAAGATCAACGTCCTGTCCGTCCCGGCCGAACAGCGCGAGGTCCTGGAGAAGCGGTTCGCGTCCCGCGCGGGCGCCGTCGAGAACTCCGACGGCTTCGAGTGGTTCGAGCTGCTGCGCCCCATCGAGGGCACGGACGACTACCTCGTCTACACGCGCTGGCGCGACGAGGAGTCGTTCCAGGCGTGGATGGAGGGCCCGATGAAGGCGGCCCACCAGGGCGGCGGCGACCGCCCCAGGCCCGCCGCCAGCGGTTCCTCGGTGTGGTCCTTCGAGGTCGTGCAGCAGGCTGCGCCCAAGGGCGAGTAGTCCGCCCCCGGTCCCGCACGCACGGATGCCCCGCACTCCCGTCGAGGGGTGCGGGGCATCCGTGTCGCCAGGCTTCGTCGGCGGTCTTCCGTACGCGCGTAGACCCTGGCACGATCTGAGCCGTTCCACCTGCACCACAGGCGCCCCGCACCTCCCACCCGTGCTCCCCCACCGCATGCACCGGCTCTGGCAGGAAGGACCCCACCTCCCATGCGTGTTCGCTCCGCGCTCACCGCTCTCGCGCTCTCCGCCGCCGCCCTCGTGGCCCCCGGCTTCGGCGTCCTGACGACCTCCACCGACGCGTTCGCCGTCTCCAAGATCACTCACGCGACCGCGACGTCGATGTTCAGCTCATCGGGCATCACCTGGTCGTCGTCCGGCGGCTGCTCCAACCGCAACAACTCCACGTGTACGTCCTTCGACCAGCTCAACCTGGCCACCGCGCAGGGCGCCCAGACGCTCAGGTCGGCCAGCGGCTGCGCGCTGAACATCACCGGCGGCACCGAGACCGGCCACGCGAGCGGCACGTACTCGCACTGGAACGGCTACAAGCTCGACTTCGGCAAGAGCACCTGCCTGACGAACTACATCAAGAACAACTTCGCCTACATCGGCCTGCGCGGCGACGGCGCCCCGCAGTACAAGGCGGGCTCCGGCAACATCTACGCCGACGAGGGCAACCACTGGGACGTGACGTACTACAACTGCGGCGGCTGCTGAGGCGGCGCCGGGCACAGCGGAACGGGCCACCCCCCTCGCGGAGGTGGCCCGTTCCTGTTCCCGTTCCTGTTCTCGTTCCTGTTGCCGTTCCGGCGGCGTCAGAGGTTGAGCAGCTTCTCCGCCGTCTCGCGGTAGTCGCGCAGCGCGAGCCGCAACTGCTCCGTGTCGTCCGTCGACTCCTGCCACGTCGTGCGCAGGGTGCGGCGGTGCCCGGCCAGGGTCTCGGCGAGGCGTGCCGTCAGGTCCTCCAGGACGTGATCGGCCTCCTCGACGGCCGCCCGCGGCTGGTCGACGAAGCCGGTGACCGCCTGGCGCAGCCGGTCGCTCAGCTCGTCGTGGGCACCGGCCTCGAAGAGCCGCGCGCCGCCCGTCGTGCCCAGCCCGCCGTGACTGCCGTGGCCGTGGCTGTCGCCGTGGCGGGGGGAGGCGCTGCGCTCGTGGCCCTTGGCCCCGGCGACCAGCGGGCCCGGCTCGTCGGCACCCGGGCCGACCGTCTTGTCCCGGGACGGCGTGGCCGCGGGGGCGGTGGCCGGCGGCGGGGGCGTCGTCGGTGCGGCGCCCGGGGCGCCGGGGGCGCCCAGGGTGGTGTCGGTGAGGCGGTCGCCCGCGGTGTGGCGGGGCTCGTCCGGGCCCAGGCCCGTGCCGGTACCCGTACCGGCGGCCCTGCCGGGACCGGTCCCCGTACCCGTACCGGCGCCCGTACCGGCGCCCGTGCCAACTCCCGTGCCCGTACCGGGGGCCCGGCCCGTGCCCGTGCCCGCGCTCGCGCCGAGGGGGACGTCGCGGCCCGTGTCGAGGGTCGTGTCCCGGTTCGGGTCCGGGTCCGTGCCGCGGGTCAGGTCGCGGTCCGGGGCGACGGCGTCGTCGCGCCGGGCGTCCGGGTCGTGCTGAAGGCCGCTCTGCCGGGCCTGTCGTTCGCGCTCTATGTCCGTCATCGTGTTCCTCGGCTCCCCTCAATTGCCCTTCGCCAGACGGCCCTTGAGGCCGCCTCGGCTCTGCTGGTGCGGTGCGGTGTCGTCGGGCGTGCGGTGCGCGGTGCGCTCCGTGCCGAGCAGGACGTCGAAGAGGGCCCGTGCCTCGACCATCGCCGTGCGCAGGTCCTCCGTACCGGAGTGGTTGTCCTCGGCGGCGCCCGGCCGGCCCTGCGCCGCGTGGTGCACCCGGCGGTAGCCGTGGACGTGCGGGCCGTGGTGGACGGAGAGCGCGGCGAACTGCTCGTCGTAGCGGGCGCCGTCGGGGAAGCCGCGCTCCTTGGCGAGGTCGGCCAGGATCCGGTCGGCCTCGACCACGGCCTCGTCGGGGGACTCCACGAAGCGCTCCTGGGCGTCGGCCCAGCGCGTCAGATACCGCTCGCGGGCGGCGGGCTCCAGCGGGTGCTCCCGCAGCGAGCCGTGCTGCCGCACCCGCTCGGTGAGCACCTGCTCGGCGGCCTTGGTGTCGCCGTCGTGCCGGGCCACCTCACGGTCGTACTCGGGGCCGAACCGGCGCTTGAGGCCGTGTCCGCCTTGGGATGCGGTGCGCGCGGCGAAGACGGCCGCAGCGGCGACGACCACGATCCCCACCACTATCAGAGCGATGATCACGCCTGTCGACATGGATGTCTCCCGACCTTCCCGGTATCAGCTTCGGTATCGGAGTCCGTCCCGCACCGGGTTGCCGCGCCTGACCGCCCCAAACAGATCCGGGCCGCCCGGCGGTGAAATCGGTTGCGGACACCCGGGCGGCCCCTCCCACAATTCACCATGCGCCCCACCTGGACCGTCGCCCCCGAACCCGTCGACTCCCCGGTCGCCGCCGCGCTCTGGCGCGCGTACTACACCGAGGTCAGTGACCGTTGGTACCTGCTGCACGAGGGCCGCAGGACCGACCCGGCGGAGCTCGAACGCGGCATCGCGCGCGAGACCGGCCGCCAACTCGCCCCACCCACAGGCCAGTTGCTGGTCGCCCGGTACGCGGGCGAGCCGGTCGGCACCGCGGGGGTGCGGCTGGTGGGCGGGGATCGCGGCACGGCGGAGCTGACGCGCGTGTTCGTCCGCGAGGAGGTACGCGGGAAGGGCGGCGCGGCCCTGCTCGTGGGCGCCGCCGAGGACGCGGCGCGGGCCCTCGGCGCGGGCCTGGTCAGGCTCGACACGCGCGCGGACCTGACGGAGGCGCGGGCGCTGTACGCGCGGCTGGGGTATGCGGAGACCGAGCCGTTCAACGACGACGTCTACGCCGAGCACTGGTTCGCCAAGAAACTGCCGTGACACAGCCCGGGGCGGAGGGCTGGACGGAGGGCCGGGGCGGAGGGCTGGGCCGGGGCCGGGGGCGGTTGTTCGGGTACGGGGATCAGGTGGCCGTACCGGCCGGGGTGCGGGCGGGGTCGTGCGGGCGCTCGGCGTCCGAGCCGCACATCTCGGCGTTCAGCTCGGACACCAACTGGATGAGGTCCGTGGGGCGTTCGTCCCCCCACCAGTCGCCGAGCAGCTCGGCGAGGGACTCCTCGCGGGCCGCGCCGAGCCGGACCGCGACCGCCCGGCCCTCGTCCGTCAGGACCAGGTCGAGCCCCTCGCGGACGGCGAGCCTGCGCTCCTCCACCTGCCGGGCCGCCTCCAGGATCACCGGCAGCGGCACGGCGCTGCGCTCGGCGAGGGCGGAGGGTTCGGCCCAGCCGTAACGCCTGATGCGCAGGACGAGCCAACTCGCCGCGGGCAGCAGGTCGTAGCCCGCCTTCGCGGTGATCTTCTCGTAGATCTCGCGCCGCCCCTCGCGCGTCCCGAGCACGGACAGGGCGCGCGCGCATTCGTCGTACGAGGACCGCTCCACGGGATTGGAGGCGAGGGTCTGGGTCGCGTCGGGCGCGGTGACGGAGCCGCGCAGCTTGTCCTCGCGCAGGAACCAGGCCAGCACGAAGGCGACCAGCACGATCGGCACCGCGTAGAGGAAGACGTCGGTGATGGAGGTGGCGTACGCGTGCAGCACGGCGGGCCGGAGCGCGGCCGGCAGCCCGGCGATGCCGCGCGGGTCGGCGCCGAGCGAGTCCGGTGACACCCCGGGCGGCAGCGGCTGCCCGGCGAGCGCCGAGCCCAGCCGGTCGGTGAGCCGGTTCGTGAAGATCGTGCCGAAGATCGCGACGCCGAAGGAGGCGCCGATGGAGCGGAAGAAGGTCGCGCCGGAGGTGGCGACGCCCAGGTCCTCGTACGGGACGGAGTTCTGCACGATGAGGACGAGGACCTGCATGACGAGGCCGAGTCCGAAGCCGAAGACGAAGAAGTAGCCGCTCATCTCCCAGGCGGAGCTGGTCTCGGTGAGATTGTGCAGCAGGAGCAGGCCGAGCGCGGTGACGGCGGTGCCCGCGATCGGGAACACCTTCCAGCGCCCGGTGCGGCTGACGATCTGCCCGGACCCCGTCGACGCGATCAGCACACCCGCCACCATCGGCAGCATGTGCACACCGGACATCGTCGGCGAGACGCCGTGCACGACCTGGAGGAACGTCGGCAGGTACGTCATCGCGCCGAACATCGCGAAGCCGATGACGAAGCTGATGACGGCGCACAGGGTGAAGGTGCGCACGCGGAACAGTTTCATCGGCAGCACCGGTTCGGCGGCCCGGAACTCGGTGAACACGAAGACGACGGCGAGCAGGACGCCGAGCACCGCGAGCCCGATGATCTGCGCGGAGCCCCAGGCCCAGGTGGTGCCGCCGAGCGACGCCACGAGGACCAGGCAGGTCGCCACGGACGCGATGAGGAGGGTGCCGAGGTAGTCGATGCGGTGCTTGGTGGAGCGGACCGGGATGTGCAGGGCGGCGGCGATCACGGCGAGCGCGACGACACCGAGCGGCAGGTTCACGTAGAAGACCCAGCGCCAGCTCAGGTGCTCGGTGAACAGCCCGCCGAGCAGCGGGCCCAGCACGCTCGTCGCACCGAAGACGGCGCCGAACAGCCCCTGGTACTTGCCCCGTTCACGCGGCGGCACGATGTCGCCGACGATCGCCATCGACAGGACCATGAGTCCGCCGCCGCCGAGTCCCTGGAGCGCGCGGAAGCCGATCAGCTCGGCCATGTTCTGCGCCATGCCGCACAGCGCCGAACCGATCAGGAAGATCACGATGGCGATCTGGAAGAGCTTCTTGCGGCCGTAGAGGTCGCCGAGCTTGCCCCACAGGGGCGTCGCCGCCGTGGAGGCGAGCAGGTAGGCGGTCACGACCCAGGACAGGTGTTCCAGGCCGCCGAGGTCGCTGACGATCGTCGGCAGGGCCGTGGCCACGATGGTCTGGTCGAGCGCGGCGAGCAGCATGCCGAGCAGCAGGGCGCCGATCGAGATGAGGACGCTGCTGCTCTTGACGGCGTCGGCGGCCGCCGGATCGTGGCTGCGGGTGCCGCCGCCGCTCTCCGCCGCTCCCACCGGGTCGCCGCCGGTCTCCGGGCTGCTCATGTCCACCTCCCACGGCTCCCCGGCACCGACCGGCCCGGGGGCTTGGTCCTTCCATCCTGGTAGGTGCGCGGTGGTTTGGCCTGTTGAGGGAGGGGGCGGGGCCGTTCCGGGGTGGAGTGGGGTGGAGTGGGGTGGGGTGGTGGGGGTGGTTCGACGGGGGTGCGGCGGGGTGTGGTGGGGCGGGTGTCTGGTCGCGGTGGGGCGGATGGCTGGTTGTGCGATGGCCGGATGTCCGGTTGTGCCGGGGTGGGCGGCGCGCCCGGTGCGCGGGGTCTGCATAATGCGCTCAGCTCTCGGGGGAGGGCGGGGCTCTTGGGGAGGGAGCGGACGATGGATGACAACGGGCGCGATGGGCGTGACGTTTCTGTGGGGGACGGCGGTCCCGGTAACGGTGGGGCCGGTGAGCGCGGGGCTGGGGACGGCGGCGGTCCCGGTGACGGTGGGGGCGGTGAGCGCGGGCCTGAAGGCGGCGGCGGTCCCGGTGACGGTGGGGCCGGTGGGCGCGGGGCTGGGGGCGGCGGGACGGGCGATGCCGGGACGGGGGTGTCCGAGGCGGGCGCATCCGGGCTCGAATCCGAGGCGGGCGCATCCGGGGCGGTCGAAGCCGAGACGGGCGCCTCGGGGACCGGCGTGCCTGCGACGGGCGTGCCTGGGGCGGGCGTGCCTGGGGCGGGCGTCTCTGGGACAGGGGCGTCGGCGACGGTCGTGCCTGGACCGGTCGCCTCTGGGACGGAGGGCGCGAAGGGGACGGACCGGGAGGCGGAGGACTTCACTCCGCTGCGGGTGCGCCCCTACGTCACCCTGCCCGAACCCTCCCAGCCCCCGCCGCCCCGGGTCACCGACCCGTACGCGCACCCGCCCGCCCCGGCGCCGCCGACCCTGGCGGACCTGCCGCCCCTCGACGCGCCCGGCGGGGACGACGAGGATCCGGCGCCGCCGGCCCGTCGCGGCCCGGTGCTGCTGCTGACGGCGGTG
This sequence comes from Streptomyces sp. NPDC088785, assembly GCF_044750685.1. NCBI lineage: Bacteria > Bacillati > Actinomycetota > Actinomycetes > Kitasatosporales > Streptomycetaceae > Streptomyces > Streptomyces sp. NPDC088785. The sequence goes on along the minus strand of NZ_JBIVKH010000002.1, from coordinate 285,485 downwards.
GCGGGGGTGCTGAGCGCGGCGGCGCTGGTGACGGTCCTGGTGATGTCCGGCGGTGACGGCGACGAGGTGCGGACGACGGCGGAGAGCGCCCCCTCGGCGGCGGTGCTGTCGGCGTCGGCCGCGCCGAGCAGCGCCGAGCCGAGCGCGTCGGCCACGACCCGCGTGGCTCAGGCCACCGCGTCGGCGTCGGCGCCGTCGGCCACGCCGTCGACGGCGTCCCCGTCGCCGAGTCTCAGCGCGAGCCGCTCCGCCACGCCCAGCGCGTCGGCGACGTCGTCGGCGCCCGCGTCCCCGTCGGCGTCGCACTCCCCGACGACACAGGCCCCGGCGACCCTGCGCAGGGGCGACCAGGGCCCCGAGGTGTCCGCGCTCCAGCAGCGGCTGAAGCAGGTCTCGCTGTACTTCGGGGACCCGGACGGCCGGTACGGCGGCCGGACGGAGTTCGGGGTCCGCAACTTCCAGATGTCGCGCGGCGTCCGGGGCGACGAGGCGGGTACGTACGGCCCGGCGACCCGCAGGGCCCTGGAGGCGGAGACCCACTGAGCGCCGGGCGCGGCCCGGCGCCGGAGGTCAGCCCACGTGGAGCAGGATCTCCCCGGAGGCGAGGACCTCGACCCGTACGGCGGTGAGGTCCGGGACGTGCACGGTGGGCCCGTGCTGTCCGGCGCGGGGCCCGATCCCGACGACCCGCATCCCGGCGGCGCGCCCGGCCGCGATGCCGGCGCCCGAATCCTCGAAGACGACACAGTCGGCGGGGGCGACGCCCAGTTCGGCGGCGCCCTTCAGGAACCCCTCGGGGTCGGGCTTGCTGGCGCCGACGTTCTCGGCGGTGACCCGCACCTGCGGGTACGGCAGTCCGGCGGCGGCCATCCGCCCGGTGGACAGCGGCACGTCGGCGGAGGTCACCAGGGCGTGCGGCACCGCGCCCGAGATCAGTGAGTCCAGGAACGCCGCCGCGCCCGGCACGGGGACGACGCCCTCCATGTCGGAGGTCTCCTCGGCGAGCATGCGGGCGTTGTCGGCACGGTTCTGTGCGACGGGGCGCTCGGGCAGCAGCTCGGCCATGGTGGCGTGGCCCTGCCGGCCGTGGGCGACGGCCATGACCTCGTCGCCGTCGAAGCCGTGCGTGGCGGCCCAGCGCCGCCAGATCCGCTCGACGACGGCGTCGGAGTTGACCAGCGTGCCGTCCATGTCGAGGAGGAGGGCGCGGGCGGAGAGCACGGTGGGCGTGGCCGTCATCGGCGGGCTCCAGAGAACGAAGACGGAAAGAACCAAGGCGGCCCCGCCCACCGGTCAGGGAGAGCGGGCGGGAACCACTTTGTTCCTACACGATACAAAACGAGCCCCTCAATAGCCACCGCCCCCCTCCCCGCACCCCTGCCTGGCCGCTTCTTCGGGTGCGGCTCGCGACGTGGCCGGTCGCGCAGTTCCCCGCGCCGCTAGGCAGTTCTTCGGGTGCGGCTCTCGACGTGGCTGATCGCGCAGTTCCCCGCGCCCCTGGGCAGTTCGTCACGCGCGCCACCGTCGTGGCTGATCGCGCAGTTCCCCGCGCCCCTGAGATGCGCACTGCGTGCGCCATCTCATCAGGAGAGGCGCACCAGCACCCCACCTCCCAGGAGTGGCGCACGACCGTCCCACCTCCCAGGAGAGGCGCACCCCCGCCCTGCCCCCAGGAGAGGCGCCCCACCGTCCCGCCCCCCATGAGAGGCGCACCACCATCCCGCCTCTCTGGAGAGGCGCGCCCCGTCCCGCCCGTCAGTGGAGGCGCGCGGAGCGCAGCCTCAGGGGGAGGCTGCGCGCAGCGCATGCCTCAGGGGCGCGGGGAACTGCGCGACCAGCCCCCACGGCGGCGCACCCGAAAAACGACCCAGGGGCGCGAGGAACTGCGCAAGACGCGGCCACCGGCCCGCACACGACGAACCACCCAGGGGCGCGGGGAACTGCACGACCAGCCCCCACGGCGGCGCGCCCGAAAAACGACCCAGGGGCGCGGGGCACTGGGCAAGACGCGGCCACCGGCCCGCACCCGAACAACCACCCACAAGCGCGAGGAACCGCACGCCCAGCCACAACACCCCACCCCACCCCACCCACTCCTCCCCCACCCCCACCCAGACCGCCCCCTCAACTCCCCCCACCAAAAACCCAGTTACCCGGCACACCCCTTGCCCCGCACACCAGCTTGACGCGACCCTGTCATCCACAGCACATCTCCCCGAAACCCCACCCCCACACGATGGCCAGGCACCCCGACATCACCCCACCCCGAACCACCCGCACCCCCAACACCCCCCACCCCAAAGGGAGTCCACATGCCCCGCACCCCCCACTCCACGCCCTCCATCTACGCGCGTAACCGCCCCCACCGCCGCACTCCAGCCCTGACCACAGCCGCAGCCACAGCGGCAGCGTTCACCGCCACCCTCGCCCTCCTCGCCACGGCGACCCCGGCCCAGGCCTCCCCGCCCACCCCCATCGCCGCCTCCACGGCCCGCAGTTACCTCTCCACGCTGACCGTGAAGACCGAGGGCTCCTCCGACGGCTACAGCCGCGACAAGTTCCCGCACTGGATCACCCAGTCCGGCACCTGCGACACCCGCGAGACCGTCCTCAAGCGCGACGGCAAGAACGTCACCACCAGCTCCAGCTGCGCCGCCACGGCCGGCAGCTGGTACTCGGAGTACGACGGCGCCACCTGGACGGCCTCCTCCGACGTCGACATCGACCACGTCGTCCCGCTCTCCGAGGCGTGGAAGTCCGGCGCGAGCGGCTGGACCACGACCCAGCGCCAGTCCTTCGCCAACGACCTCACGCGCCCGCAGCTCATCGCCGTCACGGACAACGTCAACCAGTCCAAGGGCGACCAGGACCCGGCCGAGTGGATGCCACCGCGCGCCGCGTACGCCTGCACCTACCTGCGGATGTACGTCCAGGTGAAGCACTACTACAGCCTGTCGGTCGACTCGGCCGAGAAGTCGGCGATCCAGTCCGGCCTCAGCGGCTGCTGACCCGGAGACCGGGAGAAACGTTCCGGAGAAACGATCCGGGGCACGGGTCCATGAAGTGATCCGACCCACGGAACCTCCCCGCTCACCTCCGGCGTTCCGTACGGTACGGAGACGTCGGAGGACCGGGGAGGACATGACATGGCGAGCCTGCGTCTGGGCCCACTGCTGCGGTACGTGGACGAGGAGACGGCGACGGTCTGGGTCGAGACGAGCCGGCCGTGCCGCGCCGAGGTGCGCTGCGCGGACGGCGCGCGGGGCAGCGCCCGGACGTTCCAGATCGACGGCCACCACTACGCGCTCGTCCCGGTCACCGGCCTCACGCCGGGCACCACGACCCCGTACGAGGTGCTGCTCGACGACGGCCGGGTCTGGCCCGAGCAGGACTCCCGGTTCCCGCCGAGCACCATCCACACGCCCGCCCACGGCGCCGGTCACACGACCCGGGTCGCCTTCGGCTCCTGCCGCTGGGCGGCGCCGCCGGCCGGCGACCACGACCCGGTCGGCCCCGACGCGCTGGACACGCTCGCCTCCCGCCTCGCCGCCGACCCGGACGCCGACCGCCCCGACGTGCTGGTCCTGCTCGGCGACCAGATCTACGCGGACGAGACCTCACCGGCGACCCAGGAGTGGCTGGCCCGCCGCCGCGACCTGTCCGAACCGCCCTGGACCCAGGTCGCGGACTATCAGGAGTACGCGCGCCTCTACTACGAGTCCTGGCTCGACCCGGAGATCCGCTGGCTGCTGTCCACCGTCCCGAGCAACATGGTCTTCGACGATCACGACATCGTGGACGACTGGAACACCAGCGCCGCGTGGCTGGCCGAGATGCGGGCCACGCCGTGGTGGCAGGAGCGCCTGCTCAGCGGCCTGATGTCGTACTGGGTCTACCAGCACATCGGGAACCTGCCGCCGTCCGAGCTGGCCGCCGACCCCGTCTACCGCGCGGTGTGCGAGGCCCCCGACGGCACGGACGCGCTCCGCGCGTTCGCGAGCCGCGCCGACAGCGACCCCGCCTCGGTCCGGTGGAGCTACCGCCGGGACTTCGGGGGCGTACGCCTGCTGGTGGTGGACACCCGCGCGGCCCGCGTCCTCGACGAACAGCACCGCGCGATGATCGACCCCGGGACCGCCGAGTGGCTGCGCACCCAGGCCCTGGACCGGACCGAGCCCTACGACCACCTGCTCATCGGCACCTCGCTGCCGTGGCTGCTGCCCCACCTCATCCACGACATAGAGAACTGGAACGCGGCGCTGAGCCGCGGGGAGCGCGGCGCGCGGTGGGCGCGGTTCGGGGAGCGGCTGCGGCGGCGGGCGGATCTGGAGCACTGGGGGGCGTTCCCGGTGTCGTTCGACGGGCTCGCGGACGTGATCGCCGAGGCGGGGTCGGGTCCGGCCGCACCGGCGACGATCTCGGTGCTGTCCGGGGACGTCCACCACGCGTACATCGCCGAACCGAGCTGGCCGGAGGCGGCGCCCTCGGCCCGCGTCCTCCAGCTGACCTGCTCGCCGGTGCACAACTCCATCCCCGCCGGGATGCGAATCGGGTTCCGCCTCGGCTGGAGCCGCGCGGGCCGCGCTCTCGGCCGCGTCTTCGCCCGCCACGCCCGCGCGTCCGCTCCGCGGGTGAGCTGGCGCAAGACGGGCGGCCCCTGGTTCGGCAACCAGCTCATGACCCTGACCCTCCGCTCCCGCTCCGCCCACCTCACCCTGGACCAGGCGACCCCCGACACCACCCTCCACCGCACCACGTCCCGCTCCCTGTCCTAGCCCCCGAGGGACGCAACCCCCACAGGGGCGCGAGGAACTGCGCGACCAGCCCCCACCGACCCGCACCAGACCACCACCCCATCAGGGGCGCGAGGAACTGCGCGACCAGCCCCCACCGACCCGCACCAGACCACTACCACTCCCCAGGGCCGCGGGGAACCACGCACCCCACCCCACCCCGCCCCACCCGTGATCCACCCCACACCCGCACACCCCGCCCACCCCCGAAACGGCATGATGAGGCGGACCATCCGCTTCCAGCAGCCCCACATGCCCCGGGAGTCCCGCTTTGCCCCGCACCTCGACCGAGCCCTCCGCCGACCCGGCCCCCGGGCCGGCCCCCGGACCCACGGCCGGTCGGACCCCCGGACCGGCCCCGGAACCGACGGCACGGCCGACCCCGACACCGACCCCGGTACCGGCACCGGTACGGGCAGCGGCACCCCCCGAGTTCGACCTGGCCATAGTCGGCGCGGGCCCCCGCGGCACCAGCGCCCTGGAGCGCCTGACGGCGTCGGCGAAGGAGCTGCTGCCGCCCGGCGCCCGCCTCACGGTCCACGTGATCGACCCGGCACCCCCGGGCGCGGGCGCGGTCTGGCGCACGGACCAGGCACCGGAGCTGCTGATGAACACGGTCGCCTCGCAGGTGACCCTGTTCACGGACGAGAGCGTCGACTGCTCGGGCCCGATCCGCCCGGGCCCGAGCCTGCACGAATGGGCGGCCCACCACACCCCCCGCGACGAGCCGCTCGGCCCCGACGACTACCCCACCCGCGCCCGCTACGGCCGCTACCTGCGCTGGGTGTTCGCCGAGACGGTCGCCGCCGCCCCGCCCGGCGTCGCGGTCACCGTCCACGCCACCCGCGCCGTCCGCCTCGACGACGCCCCCGACGGCCGCCAGGCCCTCACCCTGGCCGACGGCCGCACCCTCACCGGCCTGCACGCCGTCGTCCTCACCCAGGGCCACCTCCCCGTCTCCCCCACCCGCACCGAGCACGCCCTCACCGAGTACGCCCGGCGGCACGGCCTGCGCCATGTGCCGCCCGCCAACCCGGCCGACCTCGACCTGAGCGGCGTACACCCCGGCGAAACGGTCCTGCTGCGCGGTCTGGGCCTCAACTTCTTCGACCACATGGCCCTGTTCACCGAGGCCCGCGGCGGCCGCTACACCCGCACGCCGCAGGGCACCCTGCGCTACACCCCGTCGGGCGCCGAACCGCGCCTGTACGCCGGTTCGCGCCGCGGTGTCCCGTACCAGGCGCGCGGCGACAACGCGAAGGGCCCGTACGGGCGGCACCGGCCCCTGGTGCTCACCCCGGAGGCGATCGCCCGCTTCCGCAAGAGAGCCGACTCCGGCGACGCCCCCGACTTCCTCGCCGACATCTGGCCGCTGATCGCCAAAGAGGTCGAGACGGTCTACTACGAGGCACTGCTGAAGGCGGCAGGCCGACCCGCCCCGGACTTCCGCGACCGCTACCTCGCCGCGCGCCGCTCCCCGCTCCCGGCATCCCTCCGGCGGCCGGGGGCCGAAGAGCCTCAAGAGGCCGACGTCCTGCGGGAGTTCGCGATACCCGAGGCCGACCACTGGTCCTGGGACAGGATCTCGCACCCCCACGCACCCCACTTCCCCACCTCGGCCTCCCCCGACTCCCTGGCCTCCCTCGCCTCCCCCGACTCTCCCGACTCCCTCGCCTCCCCCGCCTCCCCCGCCTCCTGGCGCGACTGGCTGCTGGCGCACCTGCGCGGGGACGCCGCCCACGCCGCGCTCGGCAATGTCGAGGGCCCCGTGAAGGCCGCCCTCGACGTCCTGCGCGACCTGCGCAACGAACTGCGCCTGGTGGTCGACCACGGCGGCCTGACGGGCGCCTCGCGCCGCGACCACCTCGACCGCTGGTACACCCCGCTCAACGCGTTCCTGTCCATCGGGCCGCCGCGCCGCCGCGTCGAGGAGATGACGGCCCTCATCGAGGCGGGCGTGCTGACCGTCGTCGGCCCGCGCCTGGACGTCACCGCCCGGGGCGGCCGGTTCGTCGCGCACTCGCCGGACGTGCCGGGGTCGACCGTGACGGCCACCACACTCATCGAGGCCCGGCTCCCCGAACCGGACGTGCGCCGCACCGCCGACGACCTCCTCGCCCGGCTGCTGAGAACCGGCCAGGCCCGCCCGCACACCGTCGACGGCCACGAGACCGGCGGCCTCGACGTCACCCCGCGCCCGTATCGCCTGATCAACCGTCAGGGGCGGGCGCACGCGCGGCGGTTCGCCTTCGGCGTGCCGACCGAGGGGGTGCACTGGGTGACGGCGGCCGGCGCCCGGCCCGGGGTCGACTCGGTGACGCTCTCGGACGCCGACGCGGTGGCCCGGGCCGCCCTGCGCGAGACGGCCGAAAGCGCGCAAAGGGGGCTTCCCGTCGAGGTCATTCACGGCGGAACATGGCCGAATGTTGAAGTTGCAAGCACAAGTTAGGCACGCCTAATCTGGGCCACTCCCCCACCGGTGGCAACGGCGGCAACGGCGGCGCCTGCCACATCGGCGCATCCGGCCGCGTCCCCTCTTTCGGCCGGGTCCCGACGACCGACCGAAGGAGTCCCCCCATGACCGGACGTCTCAACACCGCCCAGCCCTACGCCCTCGGCCTGTTCCGCATCGTCGTCGGCCTGCTCTTCACCTGCCACGGCGCGGCCGCCCTGTTCGGCGTGCTCGGCGGCGCGCAGGGCGGCGGCACCCTGGCCGCCGGCACCTGGCCGGGCTGGTACGCGGCCGTCATCCAGTTCGTCGGCGGCGGCCTGGTGCTGCTCGGCCTCGGCACCCGCGTCGCGGCCTTCGTCGCGTCGGGCTCGATGGCGTACGCCTACTTCGACGTGCACCAGCCCGCGGCCCTGTGGCCGCTGGAGAACGGCGGCGAGGCCTCGGCGCTGTTCTGCTGGACGATGCTGCTGCTCGTCTTCACCGGCTCGGGCGCCCTCGGCCTGGACCGGCTGTTCTCCCGCCGCGCCGCGCGGACCCCGCGGAGCGCGCCGCAGCGGGAGACCGTGACGGCCTGACCCCGGCCCGCCCCCGGAGCGGACCCCGGACGCACGGCGGCGCCCGTCCTCCCCCGCGCAGGCGGAGAGGACGGGCGCCGTCGCGCCGCACCGGTCACCCGGCGCGCGTCACGCCACCCCGGGGCCAGGGGCGGCGGGAACCCCTTCGAACGGCACCGAGAAGCACGCGACCCGGTCCCCCGCGCCGCCCTGGGCGCCGTGCAGCACGACCGACCCCGCCCCGCCCGCGCGCAGCGCCCACGCCGTGCGCACGGCCGCAGAACCGTTGCCCGAGGCATCGGCGGTGAAGTCCAGCCACAGTTCGTTCCCGGCGTCGGCCCGGCCCGGATCGGGCACGTTCTGGTAGTGCCCGCCGGCCGCCGCGGGGTCCGCGCCGCACGGCTTCTGGTGCACGTGCGCCCCGTACGCGTGGCCGGGAACGAGCCCCGAGACGTCCAGGGTCACCGTCGTCCCGGACGCGTCACCGCGCTGCTCGACGGCGATCGACGCCCCCGCGGGCACCAGCCCCATGTCGTACGTGACCGCGGGGGACGGGACGAACGCCGCGGGCGGCGCGAATCTGCCCTCGGCCCGCGTCCCGTAGCAGTCCGCGGCGCACCCGGCCCCGCCGCCCACCGCGAGCACGGCCGCCGCCAGCGCACCGGCCAGCACCCCTGTCACCATCACCGCTCCTCCCGTCCGTCCCGCGCACCCGCATATGAGTGCACGCGCGCACATGAGTGAACGGGAACCGGGGCATCCGGACACCGGGACACGAGAGACGTGAGATGGGGAACATCTGTGCCACTTTCGCCACTTCCACCACACCCGACGCGTACGCTGTAAAGCTGACATGAAGCCGCCCCTGTGTGCTCCCGCGTGGAGGGAACGGTCGTAGGGAACGGCTCGTACAGGAAGTTGGCGCGCAGTGCTGGAGAGTGTGGGGTCGCTGGCCGACAGCCCATGGATCTACGTGATCGTGGCGCTCTCCGTGCTCTTCGACGTGTTCGTGCCCGTCCTGCCGAGCGGGGTCCTCGTGGTCACCGCCGCCACCGCCGCGGCGGCCGGCACGGCGGGCGCCGCCACCGGGCAGCTGCCGAGCAGCACCCCGGAGCTGCTGGCCCTCACCCTCTGCGCCGCGACGGCCTCGGTCCTCGGCGACCTCGTCGCCTACCGGCTGGCCTGGCGCGGCGGTGAGCGCCTGGACCGCGCCATCGCCCGCTCGCGCCGCCTCACGACCGCGCAGGAACGTCTCGGCGGGGCACTGGCCCGCTCCAGCGGCGGACTCCTCGTGATCATCGCCCGGTTCGCGCCGGCCGGCCGTTCGATCGTCTCGTTCGCGGCGGGCACGGCGCACCGCCGGGTCCGCGAGTTCCTGCCCTGGTCGGCGCTGGCGGGCGTGGCCTGGGCCGCGTACAGCGTGGCGCTCGGCTACTTCGGCGCGCAGTGGCTCGGCGCGAGCTGGCTGTCCACGGGCGTGTCCGTCCTCGCGCTGATCGGCGCGGGCACGGTGGCGGCGTTCATCATGCGCCGCCCGGTCCCTCAGGAAGCCTGAGCCTTCGCGGCACCCCGCACCTCCAGGCCGTCGAGCAGCTCGGCGGTGGCCCGGGCGATCTCGTCCACGGCCCGTTCGAACACCTCTCGATTGTGCGCGGCCGGCGCCCGGAACCCGGACACCTTCCGTACGTACTGCAAGGCTGCGGCCCGGATGTCGTCCTCGGTGGCCTCTTCGGGGAGCGCGGGCGGGCGGAGGGTCTTGATGCTGCGGCACATGCCTCCAGTCTGCCGCGATCCGGCCACTCGGCCACACGTTCGCGTGAACTCCCCCACGAAGTCTACGAAGTCGCTCGCCCCATAAAATCGAACAGACGTACCATTGCCGGGTGGCAGCGACAGATGACAGCGACGACCCCACCCGCACCCTGGGCTTCCCGAGCGACCTCGTCGCCGGGCAGGAGGAACTGCACCAGGTGCGGGCGGAGCTGATCGCCCTGCTCAAGCGGCTCCCGTGGTCGGTCGAGCCGGTCGACGCGATCAGTGACACCCAGGGCTGGCGCAGGCTGGAGCGCCCGGCGTCGCCCGGGTGGAGCGAGGACGAGCAGGCGGCGGTCGAGAAGCTCCGCCGCCGGGAGCTGGAGCTGGCGGTCTTCGTGACCTGCCACCGGCACTGGTCGAGCCTCACCGGCGCCGACGCGGTGCACGGCAGGGCCCGCCTGAAGCACGTACACGAGCCGGCGCCCGGCGCCGGGGACTGAGCACCCCCGGCGGCGGGCGCGGAGGGTCAGCGGCTGCGGCGCGAGGTGATGAACCAGATGACGACGGCGACGACGACCAGAACGATCAGTATCTTCATGCCGTACGTCTGCCCTCGGCGCGGCACCTCACGCTCCGGGGCCGCGACGGCGTCAGCATGTTGCCGCGAAGCCCGGGAATCTGGTGTGCATGACTCCTGCCATCCGCACCGCCCGCGCCCTCACCGCCGTCGCCCTCCTCGCCCTGGCCTCCACGGTCTACCTGGCCGCCACGGGTGGCGTGGGGTGGGCCGCCACCGTCGCCTACGTCACGGCGCTGCTCGCCTACTGCGCCCAGCGGTCCCGGGCGGACCATCGCCGCATCCTCGCCGCACACGAGAGAGCCCGGCGGCTGGCGGAGGGCGAACTGATCGACGACGGCCTGCCGTGCTGCGGCCTGTGGGGCCTGTCCGAGGGCGAGGTGCACGGCCCCGGCTGCCTGCGCCCGCACGACCCGGACGCCGAACTCCAGGCGGCGTGCTGCACGGACGCCTTCATCTCGCGCGGGCTCACCCACACCGAGCGCTGCGGGACGGCGACGGCGCGGGTCGACGCCGCCTGACACCCTTCCGCTCCTCCCGTACTCCTCCGCAAAGGTGTTCAGGTCCACCGGATCCGACCCGCCCGATCCGGCCGCCGCCCGCCCTTCGGCTACCCCCCAGGCTTATCTCTCGGGCTTATCCCTCGGCGCGGGGAGGGTGCCGGGTGACCTGCCGGAGCCGCTTCTCCACGTCGTAGGAGTCGAGTCCGTTCTCCTCCGCGTACCTGGTGACGGCTTCTTGCACGCGAGCCGCGGCATCGAACCAGATGCTCCGCTGCCGCTCCCGATCGCCGTCGTCGAGGTGCTCGATCTTGCGGCCCTCTTCGTCGGCCGTGCGCTGCAATTCGATCAAATTGTCAGGAAGATCCACGGGACGATCCTAGACAGTTCCCGTACGCAAGCCCGGACCGGCGCGGCCCGCAGGGGCCCCGGAGCACCGGCGCGCGGGCATCCCAGGGGCCGACGCCCCAGGTCAGCGGCGTCGCTCGGGCGGCATCGCGGTGCGCCGCAGCCGGAGTCGGGCGCCGGTCGCGACGACGCCCATGAGGAGCGCGAGCAGGAACTGCCAGACGGCTCGTACGGGCTCCCCGGCCACCAGTGACGCGACGCCCAGGCAGACGCCCGCGAGGGCCAGCACCGGACCGGCCCACACGAGGAACCGGTCGACGGACCGCATCACGGCCCGGCCCTCCGGGGCCACCACAGCATCCGCCCGATGTCCCGCAGCCCCGTGTCTCCACATGGGCCTCGCATGCCCCGGGTTCACCGGCCCATGTCCATCCGGTCAGCGCCCGTCCGCCCGCGCCCGGCGCCGCATCCACACGCAGAACACCAGACCGGCCACCACACCCCAGGCCCCGCCGAACCCCAGCGCCGCCGGCCAGGACAGGTCGAGCACCATGCCCACCAGCGCGCCCCAGAACAGGCCGACGCCGACCCACAACGCCATCACCTTCAGCCACACCATGCCACCCGAGTACCCGCGAAGGGCCACCGGGCGACCCGGCGATCCGGGGCTCCCGCTCAGGCCCCGGCCGCACCGGACGGACCGGCGGCCTCACGCGTGAGCGTGCACCACATGCAGGAATCGTCGTGCAGCGGCGAGCTCAGCCAGAAGGACTCGGCCGGATCCGCCTGCTCGTCACGCACCTCGGGGCGCTCTGTGTCCATGACCGGCGAGTGCCCCCATCCATACCGCGCACGCCACCCCCGCCTCATATAGCCACAGCTAGCCACAGCTAGCCACATAGGGAACATGACGCCTCACACCGGCCAATCCACCTCCACCGCCCCTACCACCCGGTAGGAACCCTTCTGCTGGGCCGTCGGCAGCGATACATTCACTCTGCATGGGCCGCCGGGGGGCGGCTCTCGGCAGAACGGGGCGGAAACATGACCATCGTGATCGTCGCACTGGTCGCACTCGCGGCCGTCATCGGCCTCTGCCTGCTCGTACTGCGCCGCCGGGGCGGCGCGGGCGAGCGCGGGGCGGCCGAACGTGGCGCTGCACAGCACGAGTTGGCCCGCGCACTCGGGAACTCGACCGCCCTCGGCCAGCACATCGGGCCGTCCTCCTGAGCCCTGCCGGTCCGCCGGCCACGGTCCGGGACCGGGCGTTCTGGCGTCGGGCCGATCGCGCCCCTGCAGGGCGACCGGCCCGCCTCGACCGAGGAGGTGAACGGGCGGGAGTCCGTCGACGTCCAAGGGAGCGCCAACCGGGTCCGCCCACGATGTCGGCGAGGCGTATCGGTCCGTGGCCGAGTCTCCCGTTCCGGCTCCTTCAATCCTCGTCTGAGCCGGAGATGCCCTCCTCGTGAACCTCGATCTCGGTACCTCCTCGCCGACCTCGCGGGCCGGGTACCTTCAGCTCATGGGGTGGATCTCGATCGAGCGCATCCGCGAACCGCAGACGTGCTACTGCGGCGCACCGGTGAAGCAGACCGGGCGATGGTTCCTCCGCCGGTACTGCTCGTCGGGCCACCGGCGCCGCGGGCGGCTGATGCAGGCCGTCGTTTCGGTGTTCGACTTCTGCACCTGAGAACAGCCCGAGCTCGCCGCCGGATTGCTGGTTTCTCAGCGTCCTACTCATGCTGTGGATACGGCAGGTGTGGATCCGCATGAGGGCCCGTCGTCCCAGGCTCTTACGGACCTGGAGGCAGGGCTCGATCACACGCCGGCCGAGCAAGCTCCCGGTGGGGCTGGGGACTCTTTGTGGATCTCGAACAAACTCGAACAAAGCGGAAGCCCCCCGGTGATCACACCGAGGGGCTCTGGCCTGCTACTTCTACCTGTGGGCGCGGACGGTTTCGAACCGCCGACATCCTGCTTGTAAGGCAGGCGCTCTACCCCTGAGCTACGCACCCGCACTCCTGGTACCGCGACCAGGGTGAGCCGACAGCCTACCCTGCCGACGGGCCCGTACCGCAAACACCTGTGCCACGGCGGGCGACCGCGCCCCGGACACGGATGTCAGCCGACGAACCGCGAACCGACCGACCCGTGTGTTCGTCATCAACCGGTGGGACAATGGACAGCGGGCAGGGCTGATGACGGCACAGGCAGCGCGGGAGAGTTAGTGACGACGGCGACGGACGAGCGCCCCGGCGAGACGCGGGACGCCGCTGTTCAGCGACCGCGCGCCCACGGTCCACGGCTGCGGCGGCAGCGCCGCGGGGCGCGGCGGGCCGGACCGCTCCGCGATCTCCTCGTCCTCACCCTGCTGCCTCTGCCGGTGCTCACCGCGGCGCTCGGCGGAGCGTTCAGCGCAGGCGGCACCCGCAAGTGGTTCGGGGGCCGCTCGGAGACCCAGCGCGCCCAGGCCCAGGAGGCCAAGGACGCCGCGGCCGCCGCCTTCTACGAGCTGGACACCGCCCAGCGCGACCTGCGCATCTCGATAGAGACGATCACAGCGGTCGACGACTCCCCCGCCGCCCGCCGGGCCGTCGGCGACTTCCAGCAGCTCGGCACCCGGATCGACGAGGTCAGCGCGCAGTACATCACCGCCGTCGACGCCCACGACCTGGACCGGGACGACCTCGACGCGAGCACGGCGACCCGCGCCCGGGGCGAACTGGCGGCGGCCAAGGACCAGTTGACCCGCACCAAGGCGGACCTGGACCGCTTCGCCCAGGGCCTCGGGCCGCTGCTCGGCAAGGCGGAGACCCAGCTCGCCCGGCTCGCGCCCGCCGTGGAGCGGGCCCGGCAGGCGCTGCTCGGCGCGACGGCCGCCCTGGACGGCGTACGGCAGGCGGGGCTCAAGGCCGACGACCTCGCCGCCCGGCTCGCCCGCCTCGGCCCGGAGCTGACCCGGCTCAACGAGGGCGCGGGCCGGCACGGCGTCCCCGAGACGCTGGAGCGCGCGGAGCGCGTCGCCCGGGAGGCCGAGACGATCCGGGTGGAGGCCGAGCGGCTTCCGGAGAAGGCCGCGGAGATCGACCACCGGCTCGTTTCGCTACGGACCCGGGCGCAGTCCCTGACCACCCGCGCCGGACAGGTCGAGCCGGTCCTGAGCGAGCTGCGGCGCCGGTTCTCCGCCGCGTGCTGGCAGGACCTCCAGCGCGTCCCGGACCTCGCGGAGGAGAACGTGCGGCAGGCCGAGACCAAGCTCGCCGAGGCCCGCACGGCCCGCGACGAGCAGCGCTGGCCCGACGCCACGGCCCTCCTCTCCACCGTCCGCGCGCTGCTGAACAGCACCGACGAATCGGTCTCCGCCGCCTCCGACCGCCTCCAGCGGCTGAACGCGGTGGCGAAGGACCCGCAGCAGGAGATCGACCGCACCCGGTTCGCGATCCGGGACGCCCAGCGGCTGGCGATGACCGGCCGCGCCACGCCCGACCCGCGTCACGCCCGGCCGCTCGACGACTCCGTGGGCCGGCTCGACCGCGCCGTGCAGGGCCTGGAGGGCCGCCACCCCGACTACTGGCACTTCCTCACCGAGACGGAGGCCGTGCGGCAGACCGTGGCCCGGGTCGTCTCCCAGATCCGCGACGAGCGCGGCGGCGCCTGACCTGCGGCGCCGTCCCCGCGCGGGCCCGGCGGTGCGGTTGGCGTCCGGTGCCCGGCAGGCGGACCCTGGAGGTACGCACACGGCCGCGCGGCGCGCAGGGGGCGTGGGCGAGCTGTGAGGAGGAGGCGAGGCCGTGATGGCCACGCACGTACTTCACCCGGGATCCCGGCACCACGTCACCCTCGACGAGCGGCAGCCCGTCGATCACCGGCTGAGCATGGTGTACCGCGTCGGCGCGGGCCTGATGGGCCTGGTGCTGGTGGTGTTCGGCGTCCTCGGGTTCATCGACAAGATCGGTTTCTTCGACACCCGCGGTGACACGGTCGCGGGCCTGAACACCAACGGCGCGCTCAGCGTCCTGTCCGTCTGTGCCGGGCTCCTGCTCATCGGCGGGATGCTGGCCGGCGGTGCCGTCGCGTCGACGCTGAACATGACCCTCGGCGTCCTGTTCATCCTGAGCGGGTTCGTGAACCTCGCCCTGCTCGACACCCGCTACAACTTCCTCGCCTTCCGCTTGCAGAACGTCCTGTTCAGCTTCGTCGTCGGGCTGTTGCTGATGTTCTTCGGGATGTACGGGCGGGTCAGCGGCGGGCTGCCGCACGACAATCCGTACTGGAAGGCCCGCCACGCCGGCTGACGCGCTGGCTAGGCTTGGCCCATGCCTCGCTACGAATATCGCTGCCGCTCCTGCGGAGACACGTTCGAACTGTCCCGTCCGATGGCCGAGTCGGCCGCCCCCGCCACCTGCCCGGCGGGCCACCCCGACACCGTCAAGCTCCTGTCGACGGTGTCCGTGGCCGGCACCGGCTCCTCCTCCCCGGCTCCGGCGCCGTCGGCCGGTGGTGGGGGTGGTGGGTGCTGCGGGGGTGGCTGCTGCGGCTGACACTCCGTGGGCCGGGGGGCGTGGGCGGGGCGGGGCGGGCGGCTCGTGCGGCCCGTTCAGCGCCGTGGTCGGGTGCCGGCCGGTGGGGCTTCTCGCGCAGTTCCCCGCGCCCCTGACGGGGCGATCGTGCGCGGGGTCCTTGTGTGCCTGACGGGGCCCGGCGTGCGCGGGGATCTCGTGTGCCTGACGGGGTCGCCGCGCGGCCGTGATAGTCGCGTCCCGGACGGGGTTTCTACAGTGCCCCGAGGAAGCCGCGCAGCACCGCCTCCCCCGCGACGATCCCCCGCTCCTCCAGCACGGTGACGCCCGCGGCGGTCCACCCGGCGTCCGCCAGCTCTCCGTGCCCGGGACGCCAGCCCCGGTCCACGGCCAGCAGGAGATCGGCGTCCAGCAGCGAGTCCCCGGCGCCGAGCAGCTGGTCGGCGCCGGTGCGTCGGGCCACCTCCCGGACGGCCGCGCCCTTGGTCAGCGGCTTCGGCACGGCGTACACCTTGCGCCCCTGGAGGGACACGCCCCAGCCAAGACCCTCGGCCCACTCCCCCAGCTCCTTGACCCACCCGGCGGGCATCGCGGCCCGGTCGACCACGAGGTACGCGAACAGGTCCTCGGCGACCCGCTCCTTGAGCAGCCACGCCGGATCCGCGGCGGCGACCATCCGCTCCCGCACCTCGGCCAGCGGCGCGCACTCGGCGGCCAGCCGGTCCCGGACGCCGCGCGCCCACTCGGGATCGGACACCCCGTCGACCAGCAGGTGCCCCCCGTTCGCACAGATCGCGTAGGCCGGCGCCGGCCCCGGCAGCCGCACCCGCCCGTACTGCTCGCGCGTACGCGTCGTGGTCGGCACGAACACCGCCCGGCGCCCCAGCTCCGCCAGGAGCCCGGCCGCGTCCTCGGTGACGTACGACAGCGGCTTGCCCTGGTACACCTCGACGCAGAGCAGCCGCGGCGCCCGCGCGTCGGGCACGGTGAGCCCGAGCGCGCCCGCGGAGTAGATCAGCGTCCGGTCGAGGTCGCTGGCGACGACGGTCACCGCGGGTCGCCCGCTCACTTGGCGACCGCCCTGCCGTCGGCCCCGGTGGCCCCCCGGGTGAACCGCGGATGGATCAACCCCATGCAGGTGTACGGCAGTTGGTCCACCACCTCCACCGGCACCCCGCGCTGTTCCGCCAGCAGCCGCACATGGTCCAGGTCGGCGCCCGCGTCGGCCCGCGCCAGGATCTTCCACGGCACCCGGCGCAGCAGCACCCGGGTCGTCTCGCCGACCCCGGGCTTCACCAGGTTCACGTCGTGGATGCCGTACTCCTCACTGATCCGCTCGACGGCGGCCCAGCCCTCCCAGGTCGGCGTGCGGTCGGCGTCGAGGAGTTCCTTGACGTCGGCGACCACCGCGTCGGCGACCTCCTCGAACCGCTCCTGCACCGCGTCCAGGAACGCCACCGACACGTCCGAACCGGCCAGCTCCCGGTAGAACTTGGCGCCGTGGAAGTCGTCCGGCCCGACCAGGTCGGCCCGCAGCACGGTCCGCGATATCAGCCCGGACACCGTCGAGTTGAGGCAGGCCGAGGGGATGAGGAAGTCCTCCCGGGTGCCGTACGTCCGCACGCAGGAGCCGGGGTCGGCGAGCACCGCGATCTGCGGGTCGAAGCCGCGCGGGCCGCCGCCCGCCTCGAACTCCTCGATCGCGGCGGCCAGTTCGCGCGTGATGGCGCCCTTGCCGGTCCAGCCGTCGACGAACACCACGTCCGCCGGGTCGTGGTGCGCGGCCAGCCAGCGCAGCGCCGTCGCGTCGATGCCGCGTCCGCGCACGATGGACACGGCGTAGTGCGGCAGCTCCATGCCGTGCCGGGCGAGCGCCCAGCGCCGCATGAGCACGCCCACCGGGGTGCCGGCCCGGGCGAGCGAGACGAGGACCGGGCGGCGCGGCGCGCGCTCGGCGAGCACCGTCTCCGTCACCACGCCGACGGCCCGGGCGATCCGCGCGGCCGACGTGTCGAGCGCCGCGTGGAACAACCGCTGGTACTGCTCGCTGGGCTGGTACTCGACCGGCAGCGACTCCGCGTAGTGCGCGCCGCCGCTCTGCACGGCCTCCTCGCGCTCCTCGGTGGGCGCCTCCAGCCGTACGTCGGACAGGTCCTGGAGCAGCCAGCCGACCTCGTCGGGCGCGTACGAGGAGAAGGCGGGGCCGCGCAGCGGCTCGGGCAACGGCATGACGGGCCTTTCGGGGATGTACGAGGGCACGACCGCGACGACCACGCGCGCGGTGTGCTCGGCGACGCGCTCCAGCAGCCCGCCGGGCGCGGCCAGTTCGGCGGTGTCGCCCGCCGAGTCGAGGACGACGACGACCGTGTCGAAGCCGCCGCCCGCCACGTTGTACGCGAAGCGTTCGCCGGGCCCGTCGGCCGGGGCGTCGTGCGCGGGGAAGACGAGGCGGGTGCGGATCGCGTAGCCCGGGTCGTCGACGGCGAGGACGGGTGAACGGGTCGTCGTGGAGTACGCGACGTCGGCGCCGGCCGCCTCCAGGGCCGTGGCGAGCCGCAGCGGGGCGTACATCAGCTCCTCGTTGCCCAGGACCAGGACGCGGCCGGTGGTGTGCGGGGCCAGCCGCGCGGCCATGGCGGGCAGGGCCGCCTCCAGCCGCTCGCGGTGCTCGGGGCGGAAACCGTGCCGTCCGCCGTCCGGTACGCCCTCGGGCCAGCCGAGACCGTCGACCCGGACGATCTCGCCCGGCGTGCGGCGCGGGCGCGGAAGGGCGGCCGCCGCGCTCTTCTCGTAGGCGGCGACCAGCTCCTGCCCCTTCTCCAGGACTCCGTCGGGCAGCCGGACGGTGCCGCGCGCGGACACGATCAGGTCGACGCGCGCGCCGATCTCGTCGGCGAACGCGGTGAGCCGGCCCTGGTCGGCGGGCGACCGCATGTCGACGAGCGCGACGATCACGTAGTGCTCGCGCGCGTGCAGCTCGTGCAGGGCGCGGATGGTGTTGAGGACCGTGTTGCCGGTCGAGAACTCGTCGTCCACGAGGACCAGCGGGCCGTCCCCGGCCAGCAGCCGCGGGTTCTCCGGGAGCAGCAGGTGCGAGGTGGCGTGCGAGTGGGACTCCTCGAAACCGCCCGCGCGGGCCACGCCCGCGACGGGGCGGCGCGTGGAGTGCAGGTACGGGGCGAGGGCGAGGCCGTCGGCGACCGCGTGGCCGAGGCCCGTCGCCGTCTCCGCGTAGCCGAGCACGACGGAGCGCCGCGCCGCTTCGTCGCCGAGCCGTTCCCGGACGCGTACGCCCAGGTCGTGGCCGGTGCGCCAGACCACGGACGGACGCTGCGGGACGTGCTTGCCCAGCACGTTCGACACCAGGAGGTGGGCGCGCTTGGGGTTGTGGCGCAGGGCGAGGCCGAGCAGTCCGGTCAGCT
This sequence comes from Streptomyces sp. NPDC088785, assembly GCF_044750685.1. Taxonomy (NCBI): domain Bacteria; kingdom Bacillati; phylum Actinomycetota; class Actinomycetes; order Kitasatosporales; family Streptomycetaceae; genus Streptomyces; species Streptomyces sp. NPDC088785. Next base: position 266,564 of record NZ_JBIVKH010000002.1, on the reverse strand, counting down.
CCGGGTCACCGGCCAGCTCGACACCGAGCCGGTCGGCCACCCAGGTCCCCGACCACACCGCGTCCCGCCCGCTCTCCCCGGCTCCCGAGGTCCCTGTCGCTGGTGCGGCTGGTGCGGCTGTCGCTGCTGGTGCGGTCCCTGCGGGTCTCGCGGCTCCTGTGGTCACCACGTTCGTGCGTGCTTCGCCGGCTATGTCGCTCGTCCCCGTCTCGGTATCGGTATCGGTATCGGTGCTGGTGCTGGTCTCGGGGGTGGTGGTGTCGGTCGTCATGCGGGCAGGCCCGCCGTCAGCAGTTCCACGAAGCCGACGTCCTCCTGGGCCACCCCGAACGCCTCCGCGCGCTGGAGGGTGCGCTCGGCCCAGGCGCGGTGCGGCTTCACCTCGTTCATCTTGTTCGTGTACGCCGACCTCAGGACGCCCCCGCCGTCGCGCCCGGGGCCCAGGATGTCCCGCGCGTCGCTGTACTCCTCGTGGCTGACCACGGACAGCGCGTGCACGGGCAGGACGTGCGAGGGGTGGATGCAGGTCTTGCCCAGCAGCCCGTTGGCCCGGTCGAGGGCGATCTCGCGCAGCAGGCCGTCCATGTCGTGCTCGATGAGCGCGGCGCGCAGCGGCTCCGCGCCCTCCTCCAGGAAGGGGCTGCGCCGCAGCTGCGGCTTGAACATCCGCTCCTGGTGGCGGAAGTACTCCCAGACCGGCCCGGTCACCGTGAAGCCGGTGCCGTCGGCCCGGCCGAGGCGGTTGACCACGTCACCGATGACGGAGGCCACGATCTGGACGTCGTACGCGGTCAGGTCGGCGGGTCGGCGCAGCCCGTACGCCGAGCAGAAGTCGGTGACGCCGAGCCGCAGCGCGAGGACGCGGTCGCGGTACTTGTCGACGGTGCGGGAGATCCCGGCGAGGGTCTCGGTGCGGGTCTCCAGGTGCAGCAGCTCGGGGGATTCGAGGACCGGCATGGCGAAGAGCCGCCGCCCGGAGGCGGCCTCGGCGGCGGTCAGCGCCTCCAGGAACGGCACGCCCCGCTCCTCGGTGAACTTCGGCAGCACGAATCCGGACAGCAGCGTCACGGCCGGACCGAGGCGGTGGACGAGGTCGGTGATCTGCTCGGGCGTGCGGACGCGGATGAACAGCAGCGGCGGCTCGGCGACGGTGCCCCGCTCGCTCCTGGCGAGCAGGTCGGTGAACTGGCGGACCAGATTCTCCTCGGCGCCCTCGACCTCCGAGTCGTCGATCGAGTCCTCCAGGCACAGCACCATGGAGACGACTCCGCGGCCGGCCTGCTTGAGCACGTCGTCCGCGAGGCGTGGCCGGGTGGCCGGGCTGTAGAGCGTGGCACCCAGGGCCGCGGCGAGCATGCGGGGCGGGGAGTCGGCGCCGAAGGGCTGCGGCTCCCGATGGAACAGACGCTTCCGCATCTGAGGGGCAAGGTGCCCGAAATGACGCATAAGACTCCCCCGATACGACCTGCTCCGAACCTGACCCGACCCGTCGCGGCTTCCGAGCCGCCCGGTACTCCCCGACGTAAAACGCACGAGTGGCCGGTAATAGTACGTACAAACCCATGTCAAGGGTTCCCGGCCGCAATGAAGTTCTGGTAACCCGTGCATGTCCAGGGAGGTCCGCGGGGATCCCGGCGAGGTCGCGGGCCCCGGCGCACCCCACGTTGTCCCGGCCGGGGCGGGGAAGGCAGGATGACGGCATGACGCACGCGATGCTCAAGGGGGCGAACGTCCCGCTCGACGCCACGGCCGTGCGCGCCGTGCTCCGCTGGACACTGGGACAGGGCGTGCCGAACGTGGACGCCTCCGCTCTGCTGCTCGGCCCCGACGGCCGGGTCCGCTCCGACGAGGACTTCGTCTTCTACAACCAGCCCCGGCATCCGTCCGGCAAGGTGTGGCGGCTGGGCAAGAAGCGGGTGTCCGACGGGCTCACCGACACCGTCCAGGCGGACCTCGGCGGGATCCCCCCGGAGATCAGCAGCATCCTGCTGGTGGCCTCCGCGGAGGACGTCGAGTTCAAGCACGTACCGTCGCTGCGGATGTCCGTCCACGACGCGGCGGTCGACGGCGGCGAGCCGGTCGCGTTCTTCGACATCAAGCCCGAGACCGGCGCCGAGACCGCGCTGATCTGCGGCGAGCTGTACCGGCGCGGGGACGGCTGGCGGCTGCGCGCGGTCGGCGAAGGCTATTCGAACGGGCTGGTCGGCCTCGCCACCGACTTCGGCATCTCGGTCGACGAGTCCGCCGCGTCCGCCCAGACCCGGCAGGCGGCCGACCCCGGCCCGGCCCACGAGCCGGCGCCGCCGACGCCCACCCCGGCCACCGAGCCGGTCCCGGCCCCGCAGCGGGCACGGCCCGCCGAGCCCGCGTCGTTCCCGCTGCCGCCGCCGCAGCGGCCGCCGGCGTACGGCTACCCGCCGCAGCCCACCACGCAGCCGGCCCCGCAGCACCAGCCCGCGTACGGCTATCCGCAGCCGGTCGCCGCCCCGGCCTACCCGGACCCGTCCTTCCGGCTCCCGCCGCAGGGTCCGCAGTTCATCGGCCGGTGACCGGCGCCCGGCCCGGGCGTCGGGCCGCTGCCTAGACCTTCGACTTGTAGCCGCGGCCCCACTGGAGTCCCCAGCCGTACAGGCGGTCCAGCTCCGCCTGGAAGCCGTAGACGAAGCGGACCTCGCGGCGCACCACGAGATCGCCCTTGACGTTCTCGATGGAGACGACCGCGCAGGACCGGGCCTGCGGCTGGCGCTCGTCGAGGCTGATCTCGATGCGCGGGCCGTTGCTGGGGTAGAGCGTCACGTGGGCGTGGGTCCGGTCGAACGCCGGAGTCTGGTCGTAGATGTAGACGAAGACCAGCAGGCGCTTGATGGACTCGCGGTGGTCGAGATTGATGTAGATCGTCTCGCCGGACGCCGAACCGAACCGGTCGTCGCCGCTGAGCTTGACGTACGGCGGCCCGTTCAGCGAACCGAGGAAGCCGCCCAGCGGCTGGACGACGCCCTTTTCGCCGCTCACCAGTTCGTACAGGCAGCCGAGGTCGAGGTCGACGTTGACCATCGACTGGGTGTGCGCCTGCACGACGTCGGGCTTGAACATGCTGAACGGGTGCCGCAGCAGGCTGTTCCTCTCCGGCCCGCCGATGTCCGAGGTGCGCATCCGCCACGACAGGTTGATCCGCAGATTGCCGGTGGCCGCGCCCTGCTTGGAGAGCGAGACGACCGGGTGCCGCTTGGTGAGTTCGATGCTGTTGGTGGCCGCGCTGCCCGAGTCGAAGTCGGACTGCGCGGAGTTGCCCCGCCCTAGCTTGTCCCAGAAGGACATACCGCCCCCATGCCTGTACGTGCCGTGCGTGCCCCGCCTGTACTTACCCGTACCTATCCGCGGCCTCCCGTACACGCCCGCGGGGCGGCCGGTTCGAGGAGTTGTCCTCGAACCGGCCGCCCCGCTGCACGGCTTCGGCTGCCGGGAAGGGCGTCCGGGCCGGACCTCGGCGCCCCGGTGGCTCAGACCCCGGACGGCACCTCGGCCTGGTCCGGGTCCCCCGAGTTCCCCTCCTCGGTCGCCAGCCGCTTGTTGCGCCGCACCGACGACCAGAACGACCAGGCGATGAGGACGACACCGACGAGGCCGGTGATGACCTCGTTGATCTCGTAGCGGATGGTGACCAGCAGGATCACGGCGAGCGCGCCGATCGCGTAGTGCGCGCCGTGCTCCAGGTACACGTAGTCGTCCAGGGTGCCCTGGCGGACCAGATAGACCGTGAGCGAACGGACGTACATGGCACCGATACCGAGGCCGAGCGCCATCAGCACGATGTCGTTGGTGACGGCGAAGGCGCCGATCACGCCGTCGAAGGAGAACGACGCGTCGAGGACCTCCAGGTAGAGGAACATGAAGAACGCCGCCTGGCCGGCCAGCACGACCGCCGACTTCTTCTTGCCCTCGCGCGCGGCCTTCTCCTCCTCCTCGTGCTCCCGCTCCTCCTCTTCCTCGAGACGGCTCTCGAAGAAGCTGGAGAGACCGCCCACGACGAGGTACGTGATGAGACCGGCGACACCGGAGATGAGCACGGTGGACTGCTTGTCCGCGTGCGCACCGCCGTGCTGGTGGGCGTGGACCGCGAACGTCATCGACGAGACCAGGAGCACGATCAGCGCGATGCAGACCGACAGCATGTCGACCTTGCCGAGCTTGGCCAGCGGCCGCTCGATCCAGCGCAGCCACTGGATGTCCCGCTCCTCGAAGATGAAGTCGAGGAAGATCATGAGCAGGAACATGCCACCGAAGGAAGCGATGGACGGGTGCGCGTCCGTCACCAGCTGCTGGTAGCGGTCCGGCTGGTTGAAGGCCAGGTCGACGGCCTCGACCGGACCCATCTTGGCGCTGATCGCGACGATCACGACCGGGAAGACGAGCCGCATGCCGAAGACCGCGATCAGCACGCCGACGGTGAGGAAGATCTTCTGCCAGAAGGCACTCATCTTCTTCAGGATTCCGGCGTTGACCACCGCGTTGTCGAACGACAGCGAGATCTCGAGGATCGCGAGGATCGCGACGACCCCGAAAGCTGTCCAGCCGTCGTAGAACACCGCCGCGATCAAACCGAGCACGGTGATCGCGAACGACCAGCCGAAGGTTTTCAGAACCACTGGCTACCCCATCATCTGTACGGGTTTCCCCGTGCTGGTTGTACGGGGCTCCCCCGCTCCGCGCACGGCTTTACGAAACATTGACTCCGAAGTCTAGGGCGATGCCCCGGAGCCCCGACGCGTACCCCTGGCCCACCGCACGGAACTTCCACTCGCCGCCGTACCGGTACACCTCACCGAAGATCATCGCGGTCTCGGACGAAGCGTCCTCGGAGAGGTCGTAACGGGCGAGCTCCTGGCCGTCCGCCTGGTTCACGACGCGGATGAACGCGTTGCTGACCTGGCCGAAGGTCTGCCCCCTGTTGTCCGCGTCGTGGATCGAGACGGGGAAGACGATCTTGTCGCAGGTGGCCGGGACCTTGGCGAGGTCGATGATGATCGACTCGTCGTCGCCGTCGCCCTCACCCGTCAGGTTGTCACCGGTGTGCGTGACGGACCCGTCCGGGCTCGTGAGCTGGTTGTAGAAGATGAACCACTCGTCGCCCATCACCCGGCCGCCGCTGCACAGCAGCGCACTGGCGTCCAGGTCGAAGTCGGCTCCGGTGGTGGAGCGTGCGTCCCAGCCGAGGCCGATCAGCACCTCCGTGAGGTTCGGTGCGGCCTTGGAGAGGGAGACATTGCCTCCCTTGGCGAGCGTGACGCCCATATTGCTGGTCCTCCCCGTGGTGTAGGCACTGCGGGCACTGCTGGTTCTGCGGGCACTGCTGGTTCTGCGGGCACTACTGGCTCTGCTGGAACTACTGGTCCTGCTGGAGCTACTGGCTCTGCTGGAACTGCTGGCTCTGCCGGGTCCAGCGCGTCCGGCGCCGCACTGCACGAGTGCGACGCCGGACGGATGAACGTGGTGGTGCGCTACGGCTCAGACGTTGACGCCGAAGTCCTGAGCGATACCGCGCAGGCCCGAGGCGTAACCCTGGCCGACGGCGCGGAACTTCCACTCCGCCCCGTTCCGGTACAGCTCGCCGAAGACCATCGCGGTCTCGGTGGAGGCGTCCTCGGAGAGGTCGTAACGGGCGATCTCGGCGCCGCCCGTCTGGTTCACGACGCGGATGAACGCGTTGCGCACCTGGCCGAAGGACTGCTGGCGGTTCTCGGCGTCGTAGATCGACACCGGGAACACGATCTTGTCGACGTCGGCCGGCACGGTCGCGAGGTCGACCTTGACCTGCTCGTCGTCGCCCTCGCCCTCACCGGTCGTGTTGTCACCGGTGTGCTCGACCGAGCCGTCCGCGCTCTTCAGGTTGTTGAAGAACACGAAGTCCTGGTCGTTGCGGACCTTGCCCTCGGCATTCGTCAGAATCGCGCTGGCGTCGAGGTCGAAGTCCGCGCCGGTGGTGGTGCGGACATCCCATCCCAGGCCCACGACGACCGCTGTGAGGCCCGGGGCCTCCTTGCTCAGCGATACGTTGCCGCCCTTGCTGAGGCTGACTCCCACGAGTCCTCCCTGTGGTCTTTGGGGGCGGGGAGCCCCGTAGTACGTCTGGCATCGGATCAACGTATGGATCCTAGTGACGGGTTCCCGCACCCCGCGAGGCTTCCTACAGGGTGTCGCCCTGCGGGCTTCTTTACAGAGTGCGTCTACAGGCTGTCGATCGCCTTGACGTACTCGTTCAGGTCACGGGCGTCCGGCAGGCCGTTGACGACGGTCCAGCGGACGACACCCTCCTTGTCGATGATGAAGGTGCCGCGCACCGCGCAGCCCTTCTCCTCGTCGAAGACTCCGTACGCGCGCGAGGTCTCGCCGTGCGGCCAGAAGTCGCTCAGCAGCGGGTACTCCAGGCCCTCCTGCTCGGCGAAGACCCGCAGGGAGAACGGGGAGTCGTTCGACACGGCGAGCAGCTGCACGTCGTCGTTGACGAACTTCGGCAGCTCGTCGCGCAGGGCGCACAGCTCGCCGGTGCACACGCCGGTGAAGGCGAACGGGTAGAACAGCAGCACCACGTTCTTCTCGCCCCGGAAGTCCGAGAGCTTGACGCTCTCGCCGTGCTGGTTCTTCAGCTCGAATTCCGGAGCCTTGGTGCCGGCCTCGATCGCCATGGTGAAGCTTCCCTTCGATGGGGCTGTTCGGGTGGCTTCAGCCTAGTTCCCGCGGCCGGTGTGCTCCTGCGGCCCCTCGCCGGGCCGGCCGGGGTCGGCGAGCCCGGCCGGCCCGGCGAGGGCGGCGGGGGCGGCGGGGGCGGCTCCGCTCGGCCCAGGGGCGGGCCGGGGTATGCCTGAGGCCCTCGCGGACGCACCGAAGCGCGCCCACCAGGGCCTCATCTCCTAATTTCCCGTTCCGCCGGGACGCTTACCGCTTCTTGGCGGCTGCCTTCGGCGTGGCAAGACGGCTGCCGGTCCAGTCCTTGCCCGCGCTGATGCTCTTGCTCGCGGAGAGTCCGGCGGTCGTGGCCGCCTCACCGATCTCACTCGGCTCGACGTACCCGTCCCGCCCGGTCTTCGGCGTCAGAAGCAGGATGGACCCGCCCTCTTCCATGTACGCGATGGCATCCACCAACGCATCAGTAAGGTCCCCGTCGTCCTCACGGAACCAGAGCACCACGGCGTCAGCCACGTCGTCGTAGTCCTCGTCGACGAGCTCGGAGCCGATGGTCCCTTGGATGACCTCGCGGAGCTCCTGATCGACGTCGTCGTCGTAGCCGATCTCCTGGACCACCTGGTCGGGCTGGAAACCAAGCCTCACGGCAAGGTTCGTCTCCGCGTGGTCCGCGGTCGCGCTCACGGTTTGCCTCCTGATCATGTTTACGAAGTTGTCTTCAGCTTCGCGCGCACGCGAAGCGTTGGCCGTAGTCCACACGTGCGCGACGGATCGCGCAAGTACCCGGCCGCCGAGACCGCCGAAACGGTGACGTTCCCGGCTGTGTCACCGCATCTCCAGTCAAGGATCCCCCCAGGTCAGTGATGTATGCCACTGCATTCTGCCTGGTTTGCCCGCCCTGCCCGACCACTGTGGGTGATCAGGGCCGAACGGCCCCCCGAAACACCTGAACGACATGAGCGTATCGTTGCGAATTGTGTGCGCGCGCTCACGGGGTAGGGGGTACCGAACGGAATCCGGATTTCCTCACGGTAGAGATGACGATTCCGATTCCGCGGTACACGATGGACAGCGGCGTACCCGACAGTGCAGCAGCGGCAGTGCAGCAGCGGCATCACCGACAGTGAGGGAACAGCGTGGCATCCGGATCCGATCGCAACCCGATCATCATTGGCGGCCTCCCCAGCCAGGTCCCGGACTTCGATCCCGAAGAGACCCAGGAGTGGCTCGATTCCCTTGACGCGGCGGTCGACGAGCGCGGCCGCGAGCGGGCCCGCTATCTGATGCTCAGGCTGATCGAGCGCGCCCGCGAGAAGCGCGTGGCCGTGCCCGAGATGCGCAGCACGGACTACATCAACACGATCGCCACCAAGGACGAGCCCTTCTTCCCCGGCAACGAGGAGATCGAGCGCAAGGTCCTCAACGCGACGCGGTGGAACGCCGCGGTGATGGTGTCCCGCGCCCAGCGCCCCGGCATCGGCGTCGGCGGCCACATCGCGACCTTCGCCTCCTCGGCCTCCCTGTACGACGTGGGCTTCAACCACTTCTTCCGCGGCAAGGACGAGGGCGACGGCGGCGACCAGATCTTCTTCCAGGGGCACGCCTCGCCCGGCATCTACGCCCGCGCCTACCTCCTGGACCGGCTCAGCGAGAACCAGCTGGACGCCTTCCGTCAGGAGAAGTCGAAGGCGCCGAACGGCCTGTCCTCGTATCCGCACCCGCGCCTGATGCCGGACTTCTGGGAATTCCCCACCGTCTCCATGGGTCTCGGCCCGCTCGGTGCCATCTTCCAGGCCCGGATGAACCGCTACATGGAGGCCCGCGGCATCGCCGACACCTCCAAGTCGCGGGTGTGGGCCTTCCTCGGCGACGGCGAGATGGACGAGCCGGAGTCGCTGGGCCAGCTCTCCATCGCCGCTCGAGAGGGTCTCGACAACCTCACCTTCGTCGTCAACTGCAACCTCCAGCGCCTCGACGGGCCGGTGCGCGGCAACGGCAAGATCATCCAGGAGCTGGAGTCCCAGTTCCGCGGCGCCGGCTGGAACGTCATCAAGCTGGTCTGGGACCGCAGTTGGGACCCGCTGCTCGCGCAGGACCGCGACGGCGTCCTGGTGAACAAGCTGAACACCACCCCCGACGGACAGTTCCAGACGTACGCCACCGAGCCCGGCTCGTACATCCGCCAGCACTTCTTCGGCGACGACCACCGCCTGCGCTCCATGGTCGAGAACATGACCGACGACCAGATCCTGCACCTGGGCCGCGGCGGTCACGACCACAAGAAGATCTTCGCGGCGTTCACGGCGGCCAAGGAGCACAAGGGCCAGCCGACGGTGATCCTGGCGCAGACGGTCAAGGGCTGGACGCTCGGCCCGAACTTCGAGGGCCGCAACGCCACGCACCAGATGAAGAAGCTCACGGTCGACGACCTGAAGGGCTTCCGCGACCGGCTGCACATCCCGATCACGGACGCGCAGCTGGAGGGCGGCGCCCCGCCGTACTATCACCCGGGCCGCGAGTCCGAGGAGATCCAGTACATGCACGACCGCCGCCAGGCACTGGGCGGCTATGTGCCGACCCGTGTCGTGCGCGCGAAGCCGCTGCAACTGCCGGAAGACAAGACGTACGCGAGCGTGAAGAAGGGCTCGGGCCAGCAGTCGATCGCCACGACCATGGCCTTCGTCCGGCTTCTCAAGGACCTCATGCGGGACAAGGAGATCGGCAAGCGCTTCGTGCTGATCGCGCCCGACGAGTACCGCACCTTCGGCATGGACTCCTTCTTCCCGAGCGCGAAGATCTACAACCCGCTCGGCCAGCAGTACGAGTCCGTGGACCGTGAGCTGCTCCTCGCCTACAAGGAGTCGCCGACCGGCCAGATGCTGCACGACGGCATCTCCGAGGCCGGCTGTACCGCCTCGCTGATCGCCGCCGGTTCCGCGTACGCCACCCATGGCGAACCTCTCATCCCCGTGTACGTCTTCTATTCGATGTTCGGTTTCCAGCGCACCGGCGACCAGTTCTGGCAGATGGCCGACCAGCTGGCGCGCGGCTTCGTGCTCGGCGCGACCGCCGGCCGTACGACGCTGACCGGTGAGGGTCTCCAGCACGCCGACGGCCACTCGCAGCTGCTGGCGTCGACGAACCCGGGCTGTGTCGCCTACGACCCGGCCTACGCCTACGAGATCGCGCACATCGTCAAGGACGGTCTGCGCCGGATGTACGGTCCGGACAGCGAGAACGTCTTCTACTACCTCACCGTCTACAACGAGCCGATCCAGCACCCCGCGGAGCCGGCCGACGTCGACGTCGACGGCATCCTCAAGGGCATCCACCGCGTCGGCACGGGCACGTCGGGCACGATCCCGGCACAGATCATGGCGTCGGGTGTCGCTGTGCCGTGGGCCCTGGAGGCCCAGCAGATCCTCGCCTCGGAGTGGAACGTGCGGGCCGATGTCTGGTCCGCCACCTCGTGGAACGAGCTGCGCCGCGAGGCGGTGGACGTGGAGCGCCACAACCTCCTGCACCCCGAGGAGGAGCAGCGCACCCCGTACATCACGCAGAAGCTGTCCGGCGCGGAGGGCCCGTTCATCGCCGTGTCCGACTGGATGCGCTCGGTGCCGGACCAGATCTCCCGCTGGGTGCCGGGCACCTACCAGTCGCTGGGTGCGGACGGCTTCGGCTTCGCGGACACCCGGGGCGCCGCCCGCCGCTTCTTCCACATCGACGCGCAGTCGATCGTGGTCGGGGTACTCACCGAGCTCGCCCGTGAGGGCAAGGTCGACCGATCGGTCCTGAAGCAGGCGATCGACCGCTATCAGCTGCTCGACGTCACCGCCGCCGATCCCGGTGCGGCGGGGGGCGACGCGTAGCTTCTTGCTGGGCGGCGCGCACCGGAAGGCGCGCGCCGCCCGGTGATCAACGTGTCCGTGGAGCGTGTGCGCTCGTGACGAGGACGTCGGTCAGCGGAGCGCGTGCGCTCGCCAGCACCTCCGCGGGGTGCATGCCGCTTGCGACCGCGTCAGTGGAGCGCGTGCTCTTGTGAGGGCTTTCGTGCGCTCGTGAGGGCATGCGCTCGTGAAGGTGTCGCCGGGGCGTGTGTGCTCGTGATGAAGATGTCTATCAGCGGAGCGCGTGCGCTCGTGAGGGCGTCAGTGGGGCGCATGTCGCGTGCGTCGCCGGGCGTGTGCACTCGGTGATGCGCGTGTCAGCGGAGCGCGTGCGCTCCTGATCGCGCCAGCCGGAGCGCGTGCCGCTCGCGAGGGCGTCCCCGGGGTGCATGCGCTCATGGTGAGCGCATCACATCAGCGGTGTCGTCAGCGGATGTTCAGCAGGAGTGGTGGCAAGCGGCTCTTCCGAGGGCGGTGGGTACTTCGGTCCCGCCGCCCTTCGGCGTTCCCCGACCCGTCAGCCCTTGCTCCCTAGGGGATCGTCCGGGCGCCCCGCTCCCCGGTGATCGCCCGGGCTCCCCGTTAGATCGCCCGGGGCGCTCCGCGTAGGGATGTGCCCAACACAGAGGTGGTCCTTAGGATCACCCGCGTAGGGATGGTCCTGCCCCCGTCAGCCCCGGGAACGTACCCGGGGCTGAAGGGAGTTGACCGCTTTCGGCGGTCGGTCGTCGGTCGCGCTCAGAACAGTCCGCCTGCGGCGATGCCGGCCGACGTGATCAGCCAGATGACCGCGAGCAGAGTGTCGATCGCGCCGAGGACGACCGCCACCAGAGCCGGTATCGACTGGGTGCCGGTCCAGCGGCGCCCCATGGCCAGCCAGCCGCAGACGACGGCGACCGGTCCGAACACGATCCCCAGGGTCAGGAATCCGACGACGGCGCAGATGACTCCGATGATTCCGAGCGTCGCGCGGTCCGGCCCGCTCCGTGGACCCATGTGGTCACGTGAGCGGGGGTGTTTGCGCGTGGTGTGTCCGAAGCCCGCCATCATCACTCCTTGGGTTCGTCGACTCGGGCGCTCCACCGAGTACCCCACTTGTCCCCGTCTACCGCGCGCGGCTCTCCGCTATCTCTCCCAGATCTTGAACGCCCGCACGTGGTAGGGGGTTTCGGGCTCCCAGGTCCCACTGCCGGGGTAGGTCTGGAACTCCCCGGTCTCGGCACACTCCGCGGACTGATAGGTGGTGACGGGCCGGCGGGTGCGGTTGGCGAGGGAGGCCGCGCTGCTCCCCTCCGGCAGCGCGACGCAGCTCTCGATGTCGGTCCCGGCCAGTTCATAGGTGTGCCGGGCCCCCTTGAAGCCGGTCTTCGACCACAGGCACAGCTCCCCCGGCCCGCACGCGCCGAGCGTCGGTGGCGCGGCCGCGGTGGCGAAGCCCGGTGTGAGCGCGACGATCGCGATCGCGGCCGTCGCGAGCCTGACCATCATGGATGTACGCATGTGCATCAACCCCCGTGTCATGTCGACCAGTTGCGTTCGCGACTGATCGCTTGCCTCACACTCTGGCCCGGAGGATTCGATTCCGGGAAGGGCTGTCGAGAGACGTCACCCGGACAAGCGAAAGCCCTCGGAAAGTTCCCGAGGGCTTCCCCCACACGGGCGATTTCTCGCCCGCCCGTTCGGCTGACGGGTGCTAGATGTGCGCGGCGCCCCCTGCCGCCTCCGGGTTGTCGCCCCGCTTGGTCAGCAGCGCGACGAGGATGGCGACGACCCCGACACCGGCGGCGACCAGGCAGGCCAGGCTCATGCCGGAGATGAACGTGTCGTGGGCGACATCCGTGATCTTCGCCGCGATGCCGGCCGGAGTGTGGTCCGGGACCGGGGCGACACCGACCTGGACAGCCTCCGACGCCTGGTCGAGCTGCGCCGGGGTGAGCGGCGGGAGCTTCGCGCCCGCCCAGTTGCCCGCGAGGTCGCTGTCGACCTTCGACGCCATCACGGCGCCGAGCACGGCGGTGCCGAGGCTGCCGCCGATCTGCATCGCGGCCTGCTGGAGACCGCCGGCGACGCCGGAGAGCTCCATCGGGGCGTTGCCCACGATGACCTCGGTGGCGCCCACCATCACGGGGGCCAGGCCGAGACCGAGCAGGCCGAACCAGACGGACATGATGCCGCTGCCGGTTCCCGCCTCGAGCGTGGACATGCCGTACATCGCGACGGCGGTGCAGGTCATGCCGCCGGCGAGCGGGATCCGCGGACCCACCTTCGTGATCATCGCGCCCGCCAGCGGGGAGGCGACGATCATCATGCCGGTCAGCGGCAGCAGGTGGAGACCGCTGTCGACCGGGCTCATGCCGTGCACGTTCTGGAGGTAGAAGGTGACGAAGAACAGGCCGCCCATGAACGCGATGGCCATGAGCACCATCAGGACCACACCGGCCGACAGCGGCACGGAGCGGAACAGGCCGAGCGGAATGAGCGGTTCGGCGACCTTGGTCTCCCAGAGCGCGAAGAGCACGAAGCACACCACCGCGGCGGCGATGAACGTCCACGTCAGCCCGTCGCCCCAGCCCCACGTCGGGGCCTTGATGAGGGCCCAGACGAGGCAGAACATCGCGCCGGACAGCAGCGCGATGCCGAGCACGTCGAAGGAACGCGGCGCGTTCTTGGCCCGGTGGTCGAGCAGGATGACCAGCCCGAGGATCAGGGCGAGCACGCCGACGGGCACGTTGATGAAGAACACCGACTGCCAGCTGACGTGCTGGACGAGCAGGCCGCCCAGGATCGGACCGCCCGCGGTCGAGGCGCCGATCACCATGCCCCAGATGCCGATCGCCATGTTCAGCTTCTCGGCCGGGAACGTGGCGCGCAGCAGACCCAGCGCGGCGGGCATCAGGAGCGCGCCGAACAGGCCCTGGAAGACGCGGAAGGTGATGACGAGAGCGATGCTGTCGGACAGGCCGATGGCTCCGGAGGCGGCGGCGAAGCCGACCACGCCTATGAGGAAGGTCTGCCGGTGGCCGAACCGGTCGCCGAGCTTGCCCGCGGTGATCAACGTGACCGCGAGGGCGAGGAAGTAGCCGTTGGTGATCCACTGGACGTCGGCGAAGCTCGCGCCGAGGTCCTTCTGAATGGCCGGATTGGCGATGGCGACGATGGTGCCGTCGAGGGCGACCATCATCACGCCGATCGCGACAGAGAAGAGGGTCAACCAGGGGTGGCCGCGAAATCCCTTGGCCGATGCCGGGGCCGGGTCGGGCTCCGGAACCCGGTCCGCCTTGTCGACAGTGATCTGACTAGTCATACGTTCGAGGCTAGTGACAGCTCCTGACAGTTGACAAAGCATTTCACCATTCGGTAACTGTCGCCTCGCTCACACTGCCGCCGAGCCGCACGAACGGCCGGAAAGAGGAAAAAGAGGAACATGGCCGCCCGACTCAACCTGCGTGAACTCAAGAAGCAGCGCACACGAACAGCGCTGGTGCGCTCGGCACTTGAGCTTTTCACGACACAGGGCTTCGACCGCACCACGGTCGACGAGATCGTAGAGGCCTGCGAGGTGTCCCAGCGCACCTTCTTCCGGTACTTCTCGAACAAGGAGGAGGCCGCCTTCGCGGTGCAGGACATGGTGGAGAGCCGCTTCGTCGCCGCCCTGCGCGAACGCCCGTCGCAGGAGAGTCCGTTCGAGGCACTGCGGCACACCGTTCTCGGCACCTGGGACGCGCTGAGCCGATCCGTGGAAGAAGTCATCCCGGTCGAACTCCACATGCGCACGTATCAGTTGATCGAGTCGACGCCTTCCCTGCTGGCCGTGCACCTGCGCCGGTCCATCGAGCTGGAGGAGGAGATCGCGCGCGTCATCGCCGAGCGTGAGGGCGTGGACGTGGACAGTGATCCGCGCCCGCGCGTGGCCGTGGCCGCGTTCAGCGGCGTGATGCGTCTGGCCGGGCGGCTGTGGGGGGCCGGCGAGGACACCAGCATCGACGCCATCCGTGCGCTCACGGAGACGTATCTCGATCACCTGACGCCGACCATCGGCGAACGGTGGCGGCACACCCGCACGTGAGCGGCGCATAAGGAATTCGCCGTGCCGCGGGCCGTGCGCCCGCGCACGACCGGCACCTCGCATCTCTACACAGAGTGAGGGCTTGACCTCAACTCCGTCCGCTTTTACCCAAATACACCTCACGAAACGTGATACGTCTCACTCGTTTAACGGCGTGCCCCGTGCTTCTCCTAGGGTGTTCCGCAGTGACTTCCTTCGACTCATCCCCCCCACTGAACGTCTGGCGCGCACTGCTTGCGCTGGCCGTCGTGTTCGTCATGCTGGCGACCACCGGCTGGACCGCCGTGCGTCACCAGCGGGGCGTCGACACGCCGCTCCGATCCGCTCTCAGCGCCTGGGACCACGGCCGCATAGGCCGGCACGCGCTGCCCCCGCACGACGGCTCACCCGCTCGCCTCGGGCACTTCTTCGCCTCGCTGACTCCCCACCAGCGCGGTCGTCTCGTCCACCGCTACCCGCTCGCGGTCGGCAACATGAACGGTGCGCCTGTAGCGCTGCGTTATCGCGCCAACCGCATCGCGCTGGACGAGGCGCGCACGGTGGAGCACGAGCGCATGCACGACAAGCGGCTCTCCTCGGCCGGTCACTCCGACGCGCGGCAGAGGATGCGGCGTTTCTCGCTCCTGGCCGATCCCGACCGCAAGATCCTCGCGTTCGATCCCATGGGCAGCGGCCGGGTGGCCGAGGTGTTCGGCGATCTCGACCGGGCGCAGCGCGTCTCCGTCGTGGTTCCGGGCGTCGACACGAACGTGCTGACGTTCCAGCGGACGTTCCGCAAGTATTCGGCTCCGGTGGGCATGGCGCGCTCTCTGTACGACGCCGAGCGCGAGAAGAGCCCGCGCACCCGCACCGCGGTGATCGCGTGGGCCGACTACACGGCCCCGGCGGGGCTGGGGGTGGATGCCGCCACGGCCATGCGCGCGGAGGACGGCGCCGTGCGGCTCAACGCGATGCTGCGCGGCCTGCCCGGCCGCTCGCCGGTCGCCCTGTACTGCCACAGCTACGGCTCGGTGGTCTGCGGCGTCGCCGCACGCGGCCTGCCGTCGCGGGTGGGTGACATCGCGGTCGCGGGCAGTCCCGGGATGCGGGCCCAGAGCGCCGCCGGGCTGCACACCCACGCGCGCGTGTGGGCCATGCGGGACCGGGACGACTGGATCCAGGACGTGCCCTACATGGAAGTGGGCGGCCTCGGACACGGCGCCGACCCGGTCTCGGCGGGCTTCGGGGCCCGGGTCGTCTCCGCGGGAGGCGCCAAGGGCCACGCGGGCTACTTCGAGCCGGGCACCGAAAGCCTCCGGAACTTCGCCGAGATCGGAACTGGCTCGTACCGATCGGTGCACTGTGCCGACGCCGACCAGGACTGCCAGGAGGGATTTTCCGGCGACGCGTCGGCCTGACGCGCGTAGAGAACGGCGGAACAGTGGTCCGACGCAACAGGCGACGGAGGCGGGTGTGCCGCATACGATGAGCCGCATGGGTGACGTACTGGCTGGATTTCATGCCGCCTGGGAGTTCGGGTCCGACTCCGTGCGCATCCGCTTCGAACGGGGGATCCGCACGCCGAAGCTCCTTCAGGCGCTGGGCGAGCGCCGCATCCCTCTGGAAGCGATCGCGGCGGTGACCCTGACTCCGGGCAAGCGCGGGACGGTGGTGCTCCAGGCCGTCCCGAGACCGGGCGCCGACCCGCTGATGGACGCCGCCGCCGGGCAGCTGAAGGAAAGCAGTGATCCGTACCGGCTCGTGCTGCCGGCCGAGCGGGAGGCGCTCGCGGAGTATTACGCGGACGAGTTGCGCGGGCAGCTCGTCGCCGACGAGGACGTGCGGAGCGACGGCTGTCTGGTGCCCCCTCCCGAGGCTCCGCTCCACTTCAAGGCGTATGACGGCAAGGCTTCCTTCGACGGCTCCGCGGTCTCCTTCCGCTGGTTCTGGACGGGGGCGTCGTCCGCGAAGTGGAAGGCCGGCGACAAGACCTTCCCGGTCGGCGATCTGAGCGGTGTCGAATGGCGCTCGCCCGAGCTGTTCGAGGGGCACCTGCGGCTCCTGCACCGTGACGTCGCGGAACAGCAGCCGGGGCAGGCCGACCAGGATCCGGCCTCGGTCGTCTTCGGGCTCGGCTACGGGCCCGTCCACGAGTCGCTGCCGTTCGCCGCGTCCGTGCTCGCGGCCGTGCGCGCATCCGGCTCGACTCCGTCCCTTCCCGGCCAGCCCACCGCGCAGGCCACGGTGCCCGCACGCCGGGACCCGGCGGACATCGCCGACCGGATACGGCATCTCGGCGAGCTGCACCAGGCGGGCCTGGTCACGGACGCGGAGTTCTCGACGAAGAAGGCCGAGCTGCTCGCCGAGCTGTGACGGCCGTGCTCCCGGTGGTGACGGTCGCGCGCCCGGCTCTGCCTGTCGGCTGCGGCGGCCAGCTCCTGCCGGGGGCGGTGATACCTGGGTAGGGGGTGCGGTGAGCACCCCGGTATGACGTCACGCGGTGGCACCGTTGCCTACGCTGAACGGGCCATGAGCACTGCACCGCACTCCCCCGACCAGAGCCCGCGCCCGCCGGACGACGATCCGGACCGGCCGGGCCCCGAGCGCGCGACAGATTCGCTGCGCCGGCGTCTGCGCGCCGTGGGAGGCAGGCTCGCGTCGGCCGGGGCGCGGATCGCCTCGGCGGCCGACGGCGCCGCGGCGGAGCCGTTCCTGTCCCGCGCGCCCCAGCGCTGGGTCCGCCTGCTGCCATACGTGCTGGCGCTCGGCTTCGTCGCTGTCCTGATCCCGGTCACCGCCCAGGTGCTGACGAACGACTACGGAGTGGGCGGCGGTCTCGCCGGTGCGATCGCGGTCGCCCAGACGGCGCCCCTGCTGCTCGCGGTCTCCCGGCCCTTGAGCGCCTGGTACATCATGTTCGTCGCGGATGTGCTGGGGACGATCCCGCTGCTTCGGGGAGACGCCCACCACCCCTCGCCGTGGACGCCCATGGTCGTCGTGGGGTACCTGGCGTTGTGCGTCGCTCTCGCCCTGCGGCAGAGCAGACGGGCCCTCATCGGGATCTGGGTGATCACCGTCGCCGCCAGCATCACCGTCGGTCTCTTCCGCGACAGCACCAGCCAGGACACCGGCGTGCTGCTCATCGTGCTGAGCGGTGGGGTGCTGTTGCTGGGCGCTCTGATGCGCGAGCGCGGCGAGACGCAGCGCAGGCTCGTCGAGCAGGAGACGATCAGCGAGGCGGAACGGACCCGGCGCACCCTGCTGGAGGAGCGGGCGAGGATCGCCCGGGAGTTGCACGACGTCGTCGCCCATCACATGTCGGTGATCACCGTGCAGGCGGATTCCGCGCCCTACCGACTTCCGGGACTGAGCAAGGACGTGCGCAAGGAGTTCGCCTCGATCGCCGCCGGCGCCCGCGATTCACTGACGGAGATGCGGCGCCTGCTGGCGGTGCTGCGCAGCGAGGACGCGCAGGGTGACCTGACACCCCAGCCGGGCCTCGCACACCTGCGGCAGCTGGTGGAGGCGACGATACGCGGCGGGGTACCGACCGAGTTGTCGTACCCCGAGCTGACCCTGGTCCGTGAACTGGCCGACGTGTCACCGGCGGTGGACCTCTCCGCCTACCGCATCGTGCAGGAGGCGCTGGCGAACGTGGTGCGGCACGCGCCCGGCGCGAGGGCGCAGATCTCGATCGGGCTCGACGCCGACGCCCTGTTGGTGCTCGTGGTGAACGGGCCTGCCCGGGAGCCGACCGCTCCGCTCGAATCGAGCGGCACCGGGCACGGACTCGTGGGGATGAGCGAGCGCGTACGGTTGGTCGGCGGCACGTTGGACGTGGGCCCGCTGCCCGACGGGGGCTTCCGCGTCGCGGCCCGGCTTCCGCTGACCGTGCCCGACTCCCCGACGGTGTAAAGGAATTCGGCCCGCATGACCATCCGCGTGATCATCGTCGACGACCAGACCATGGTGCGAGCGGGTTTCGCCGCGCTGCTGGCGGCGCAGAGCGACATCGACGTCGTCGGTGAGGCCCCCGACGGCCGGCAGGGTGTCGAGGTCAGTCGCTCCACGCATCCCGACGTGGTCCTCATGGATGTCCGGATGCCGGAGATGGACGGGCTCGCCGCGACGCGGGAGCTGCTGGACCCGCCGCCCGGCGTGGTGCACCGGCCCAAAGTCCTGATGCTGACGACGTTCGACGTGGACGACTATGTCTACGCGGCGTTGCAGGCGGGAGCCTCCGGATTCCTGCTGAAGGACGCACCGCCCACGGATCTGATCGCCGCGGTGCGGGTGGTGGCCGCGGGCGAGGCACTCCTGGCACCGACGGTGACCAAGCGGCTCATCGAGGACTTCACGCGGACGAGGCCGGTACGCAGAGACCGCTCGCCGCACCTGAAGTCACTGACTCCGCGTGAGCTCGAGGTCCTGGAGCTGATCGCACGCGGCCTGTCCAATCAGGAGATCGCCCAGAAGCTGGTGCTCGCGGAGCAGACCGTGAAGACCCATATCGGGCGCGTGCTGGCCAAGTTGGGGTTGCGCGACCGGGCCCAAGTCGTGATCTTCGCGTATGAGTCGGGGCTCGTCACACCCGGGGAGCAGTAACCCCTACCGGGGTAGCACCCCGTTCCGGACGAGCGGCCGGCCGATGCCCGCTCCCCACGCGCCGGGCACTCCGGTATCACCGCGTCCTGCCTGCTGAGCGACGCACACGCTCACGACCCCCTACTGGGGTATCCCTCATGGATACCCAGGTATCACCCCCAAGTTGGCTCCGTGGTGTGACGTGCCGCGCTCGGCCGGATCCATACCTTCCCCTCGTCAAGCCAACGGACGAGGGGGAGAAGGACGATGGTCCTCAGCTCATGGAAGCGTCGCGGCCGGCGCACTCTGGTCGCCGCCGCGCTCACGACGACGGTGATCGCCGGTACCGCGGGGTGGGCGTCGGCGCACGAGCAGCGTCCGCTCACCGGCCCGCCGCCGGGCACCGCGTCCTGGCGCGCCGACCACGCCCTGCCCGTCCGGATGCCCGACCCGGCGTCGGCGACACCAGCTCAAGTCGGGTCCTTCTTCGCCGGATTGAGCCCCTCCGAACAGCATGAGCTGGTCGTCCGGCACCCTTCGGTCGTCGGCAATCTGGACGGCGCTCCGATCGCGCTGCGGTACGAGGCCAACGCACGCGCACTGCGCGCCGAGCGCGACCGGGCGCACGCCGTGGCCGGGGACGCGACCCGCACCGAGCAGGAGCGATCGGCCGCCCGCGCCCGTGCCGAGCGCTGTGGTGAACTGCTTGCGCCGCAGCGCCGCATTCTCGCCTTCGACCCGCGCGGACGGGGCCAGGTCGCCGAGGTCTACGGCGACCTCGGTACGGCCCGGCACGTATCGGTGATCGTGCCGGGTTCGGACATCGACCTGGACTCCTTCGACCGGGCCAGGGACCCGTACGGCACTCCCGCCGGCATGGCTCGGGCCCTCTATCGGGCGACGGACGCACGGACCGCGGTGGTGGCGTGGGTCGGATACACGACGCCGGTGGGTCTCGGCCCCGACGCCGCCACCGGGCGCCTCGCCGAAGCCGGCGCGCCCCGGCTGGCCCGCTTCGCGCAGGGGCTCGTCGCCGTCGGAGCCCCGAGGCCCGCCGTGTTCTGCCACAGCTACGGCTCGGTGGTGTGCGGGCTCGCCGCGGCCCGGCTCCCGGCGTCGGACCTCGTGGTGTTCGCCTCGCCGGGGGTGCGCGCCGACAGCGTGGCCGATCTGCACACCCGGGCCCGGGTGTGGGCGGCGCGCGACGACAGCGACTGGATCGCCAAGGTGCCCAACGTCGAGCTGTTCGGCCTCGGGCACGGCGCGGATCCGACGTCCTCCTCGTTCGGCGCCCGTCGCATACCCGCCGAGAAGGCCGAGGGTCACACCGGTTACTTCACACCCGGAACCGATTCGCTGCGGGCCTTCACCGACATCGCCACAGGAGACTCCACGGGAGATACGTCATGACACCCACCTCACTGCGAGCCGCCGCTTCCCGGGCGGTCGCCTCGATCGACGCCAGGACCCCGGCCCACCGCGACCGGGCCGTGGACGGGCTGCGGGCCGTGGCACTGCTCGCCGTCCCGGTCGGCCACTGGCTCCTCGGCGGCTTCGTCCTCGACTCCGGTGGCGCGCTGCACAACGCCAGCCCCCTGACGGACTTCGGCTTCTTCGCCCCCCTGAGCTGGGTGCTTCAGATGCTCGGCGTCTTCTTCCTGGTGGGCGGCTACGCATCGGCGCTCTCCCACCGTCGGGCGCGGGACCGCGGCACGTCGCAGGCCGACTGGTTGCGCGGAAGACTCGCCCGGCTGGGCCGGCCGGTGGTGGGTGTGACGGCGGTCTGGGCGGCGTCGATCCCCGTGCTCCACGCGCTCGGAGTGCCCTGGCAGACCCTGCGCACCGGGGCAACGCTGGTGATACAGCCGCTGTGGTTCGTCGGGGTCTACGCGGTGATCACCGCGCTCACCCCCTGGTGCGTGCGGGCCGCGCGGCGGTTCGGGGCGTGGTCGGCGGCACCGCTGCTCGGCTCCGTCGCCCTCGTCGACGTTCTGCGGTACGGGCCCGCCGCGTCCGCCGTGCCGTCCTGGTTGAGCCTGCTGAATCTGCTCCCCGGCTGGATGTTCGCCTATCAACTGGGCGTCAGTTGGGGCGAGAAGAGGCTCGGCCGGCGGGGCGCCCGGGTTCTGCTGATCGCAGGGACGGCCCTGTTCGCCCTGCTGCTCCTCGCCTTCCACTACCCGGCGTCGATGGTCGGCGTCCCGGGCGAGGCGCGGACGAACTCACATCCGCCGTCGCTGCTGGTACTGACCCTGGCAGCCGCGCAGAGCGGCGCCGCGATCTTGTTGCGGGACCGCATCGGCAGGCTGCTCCGGCGGCCCGCGCTGTGGGCACCGGTCGTGGTGATCAACCTGTCCGCGATGACGATTCTGTGCTGGCACCAGACGGCGATGCTCACGGCGGCCGTCCCGGCGGCGGCGTTCGCCGGTGCGCTACCGGGCCTGACCGCCCCGCCCGACACGCTCGGCTGGATAGCGGCCCGCATCGCGTGGCTACCGGTGTTCGCGGCGCTCCTCGTGCTGACCGGCCGCTGTGCGCGCGGCTTCGAATCACCGTGGAGGCGGCCCCGGGGTGGACGCCGGGCACTGGCCGGGCTGCTCGCGGCGGGGTTCGCGGTGTTCGCGCTGGGGCTGGCATGAGGGCCATGACCGCACCGTGCCTGCCCCGGCGCTCGGCCGCCCCACCGCCCGGCGTCCCGCGCTGCCCGGCCGCCCCACCATCCGGCGCCCTGCGCTGCCCGGCCGCCCCACCATCCGGCGTCCAGCGCTCCCCGGCCGCCCCACCAGCCGGCACCCTGCGCTACCCGGCCACCCCACCATCCGGTGCCCTCCGCTCCCCGGCCACCCGACCGTCCGGCGTCCCCCGCTGCCCTGCCACCCGGCCATGCGGCACTCCGCGCTGCCCGGCCACCCGGCTATGCGGCACTCCGCGCTGCCCTGCCACCCGGCCATGCGGCACTCGGCTCTGTCCGGCCGCCCCACGATCCGGCACCCCCCGCCGAGACCGTGGGCCCCACCAGAAAGAGCGAGGCGCACTACGGCGAGGGCGCAGCGGCCCCCGCATAGAAGTTGATCTTGTGGTCGAGTACGGCCAGGGTGTCCTGGAGTTCGGCCATGCGGTGCAGGACATCGCGACGGGTCGATTCGAGGAGGTCCCGGCGCTCGCCGAAGGTGTGCTCGCCGAGACGCACGAGTTCGGCGTAGCGGACCATGTCGGCGACCGGCATCCCGGTGAGCCGGAGCTTGTTGACGAAGGCGAGCCAGTCCAGGTCGCCGTTGCTGTAGCGGCGCTGGCCGGTGTGCGAGCGGTCGACGTCGGGCATCAGGCCGATCCGCTCATACCAGCGCAGGGTGTGCGCCGTGAGCCCGGTGGAGGCCGAGACCTCGCTGATGGTGTAGCGGTCCTGGCCGTCGGGACGTGGATGCGCTTCGGGGGCCGACTTGCAGGCGTCGACCCCGGCCTGGGTGGGTGCGGGCGTGGTCTCCATCACCGTCATGGGCCCCACGCTAGAACCTTGGAGTGCACTCCAGGCAAGCAGATCGGGGAGAAATCCGCAGGACGGCCGGGGCGGGCCCTCGCTACGGTCTGGATCATGACGCCTGCCCGCCGTGCGGTCCCCGCGGATGCCGAGGAACTGGTTCGCCTGCGCAAGATCATGCTGGACTCGATGAGACCCAGCGACGACGTGGCCTGGCAGGGGCCGGCGCTGGAGGTGTTGCGGGTCCAGTTGGCGCGGGAGGAAGCCGAGTTGACGGCGTTCGTGGTGGACGCTCCGGGGGGTTCGGGCCGGCTCGCCGCGTGTGCGGCCGGGGTGGTGCAGCGCGGCCTGGGCGGTCCGGGCAACCCCTCCGGTGTCTCCGCGCACGTCTTCAATGTGTGCACCGATCCCGATCACCGGCGGCGGGGCTACTCACGCGCCTGCGTGGAGGCGTTGCTGGCCTCGTACGAGGAGCGCGCGGTGCGCCGGGTGGAGCTGCTGGCGACGGCGGACGGTGAGCCGTTGTACGCCTCCCTCGGTTTCGCCCGCACCTCGGCGCCCGCGATGAGGCTGACAAGGTGAGCAAGACAGTCGGGGCCGCCCCTCCCGGCTCAGGCCCCCTCAGGCTCGGGCCCTCCCACACCCAGACCCCCCTAAGCCCACCCCCTCCCGAGCCCACACCCTCCCAAACCCAACCCCCCGAGCCCACTCGCTCCCAACCCCACCCCCTCCGCAGCTCGGCCCCTCCCCACCCCAACCCCTCCCAAGCCCGCCCCCACCCAAGCCCGCCCCCTCCCGGAAAGGAATTAGGCTCGGAGGCATGCAGAGCCTCGCGTTGATCGAGAACTGGCCGGTCCCGACCGCCGCCGCAGCCGTCGTCCGTGCGGACGGTTCCGTACTGGGGACGTACGGGCCCACGACCCACCGTTTCCCGTTGGCCTCGGTCACCAAGCCGTTGGCGGCCTACGCGGCGCTGGTCGCGTACGAGGAAGGGGCGATCGAGCTCGACGAGCCGGCCGGGCCGGAGGGGTCGACGGTGCGGCACCTGCTGGCGCACACCAGCGGGCTGGCGTTCGACGAGCACAAGGTGACATCGGAGCCGGGAACGCGGCGGCTGTACTCGAACGCGGGTTTCGAGGTGCTCGGGGACCATCTGGCGAAGGCGACGGACATCCCGTTCGCGGAGTACGCGCGGCAGGCCGTGTGCGAGCCGCTGGGGATGACGTCGACCACGCTCGACGGTTCGCCCGCCAAGGACGGGGTGTCGACGGTGGACGACCTGGTGCGGTTCGCCGCGGAGGTGCAGGCGCCGCGGTTGCTGGACCCGCGCACCGTGGCCGAGGCGATGACGGTGCAGTACCCGGGGACGAAGGGGGTGCTGCCGGGGTACGGACATCAGAATCCGAACGACTGGGGGCTCGGCTTCGAGATCCGGGACCACAAGTCGCCGCACTGGACGGGGAGTTCGTCGTCGCCGCGGACGTTCGGGCACTTCGGGCAGTCGGGGACGTTCCTGTGGGTGGACCCGGACGCCGGGGCGGCCTGTGTGGCGCTGACGGACCGGGCGTTCGGGCCGTGGGCGGCCGAGGTGTGGCCGCGGTTCACCGACGCGGTGCGCGCCGAGCTCTGACGGATCCGGCGGCGCGGGACGGCGTCAGTTCATCTCCCAGACCAGCAGCTGGGCGTCCGTCGCGGCCAGCAGCTCCGGGCCGCTCTCGCCGGTGAGGCGGGCGGCGTCGCCCGGGGCCAGTGCGCTGTCGCCGAGGCGCACGTCGCCCCGGACCACGTGCAGGTAGACGTGCGGCGCGGCGGGCAGTGCGGCGCGCTCCCCCGCGGTCAGGCGCCGCACGTGCAGCAGCGCGCCGGCCTCGGGCACGTCGTACGGGGTGGAGTCGGCGATGCCGTGCACCACCTCGTAGGCGGGCTCGCCGCCCGGGTCGCGAGGGGCCAGCCACATCTGGAGGAAGGTCAGGGGCTCGGTGCCGTCGTTGCGTTCCACGTGGCGGACGCCGCCGCCGGCGCTGAGCCGCTGGACGTCGCCGGGGCGCACGATCGAGACGTGGCCGGCGGTGTCCCGGTGGGTGAGTTCGCCGGTGACGACCCAGGTGACGATCTCGGTGTGACTGTGCGGGTGTTCGTCGAAGCCTGCGCCGGGAGCCAGGTGTTCCTCGTTGCAGGCGAGGATCGCGCCGAAGCGCAGATTGTCCGGGTCGTAGTGCGGGCCGAAGGAGAACGCGTGGAAGGAGGTGATCCCGGCCCCGGGCTCGCCTCCTGGGTAGCGGTCGCCGGAGCGACGTACATCAATCACGTACTCCACGGTAGCCGCCCTTTCCCGGCCACGGACCCGCTCGGGGCGGACCCTCCACTCCGCCGGGCCGTTCCGATAAGGCAGTCTTGTCCCCGTGCCCCCATCGGAAGCAGCGCAGCCCTCAGCGAACGACCCCGCGAACCGCCGCCCGGACGCCCACGCGGTCCCGCATCCGCACTCGGCGACCCTGAAGCGCCTGGAGAAGTCGTCCGGGGCGCTGGCCGCGCAGGCCATCACGCGCATGGACGAGACGCTGTCCTGGTACCGGGCCATGCCGCCGGAGAACCGGTCGTGGATCGGGCTCGTGGCGCAGGCCGGTATCGCCGCGTTCACCGAGTGGTTCCGGCACCCCGACGCCCCGCAGGCGATCTCGACGGATGTGTTCGGGACCGCGCCGCGGGAGCTGACGCGGGCCATCACGCTGCGGCAGACCGTGGAGATGGTGCGCACCACGATCGAGGTCATGGAGTCGGCCATCGACGAGGTGGCCGCGCCCGGCGACGAGAGCGTGCTGCGCGAGGCGCTGCTCGTGTACGCGCGGGAGATCGCCTTCGCGACCGCCCAGGTGTACGCGCAGGCCGCGGAGGCGCGCGGCGCCTGGGACGCACGCCTCGAATCACTCGTCGTGAACGCCGTGCTGTCCGGGGAGGCCGACGAGGGCGCCGTCAGCCGCGCCGCGGCCCTCGGCTGGAACTCCCCGGAGCACGTCTGCGTCGTGCTCGGTACGGCCCCCGACGGGGACAGCGAGCTGACCGTCGAGGCGATCCGGCGGGCCTCGCGGCACGCCAAGCTCCAGGTCCTCACCGGGGTGCTCGGGGACCGGCTCGTCGTCATCGCGGGCGGCAGCGACAATCCGCTGGCGGTGGCGAAGTCGCTGATCGGGCCGTTCGCGGCCGGTGCCGTGGTCGCCGGGCCCGTCGTTCCCGACCTGCTCGCCGCCACCCGGTCCGCGCAGGCCGCGGCCGCCGGGCTCAAGGCGTGCGGGGCCTGGCAGGACGCGCCGCGCCCGGTGCTGGCGGACGATCTGCTGCCCGAGCGCGCCATCGCGGGCGACCCGTCCGCCCGCGAGCAGTTGGTGGAGGAGATCTACAGACCGCTGGAGGAGGCGGGCTCGGCGCTCCTGGAGACCCTCAGCGTCTATCTCGAACAGGCGAGCAGCCTGGAGGGCGCGGCGCGGATGCTCTTCGTCCACCCGAACACCGTCCGCTACCGGCTCCGACGTGTGACCGACGTCACCGGGTGGTCGCCGTCGGACGTCCGCTCGGCCTTCACCCTGCGGATCGCCCTCATCCTGGGGCGTCTGGCCGATGGGGATCCCCAGTCGTAGGCTTTTGTCGGGGGCCTACAATTCCGTCTTCGGTTCTTCGTCCCTGTCCCCACGGGCGGCCCGCACCGTCCACAAGAGAGAGTGTGAGAGTGCTCGTACTCGTCGCTCCCGGCCAAGGCGCTCAGACGCCCGGCTTCCTGACTCCCTGGCTCGACCTCCCCGGCGCCGCCGACCGCGTCGCCGCGTGGTCCGACGCCATCGGACTCGACCTGGCCCACTACGGCACCCAGGCCGACGCTGACGCGATCCGCGACACCGCCGTGGCGCAGCCGCTGCTCGTCGCGGCCGGCCTCCTGTCCGCCTCCGCGCTCGGCGACGTCGCGCCGGACGCGGTGGCGGGGCACAGCGTCGGTGAGTTCACCGCGGCCGCGTTCGCCGGTGTCCTCGACGACACCGCGGCGCTGCGCCTGGTGCGCACCCGCGGCCTCGCCATGGCCGACGCCGCCGCGATCACCCGCACCGGCATGTCGGCGCTGCTCGGCGGCGACCCCGCGGTCACCGTCCCGCATCTGGAGAAGCTGGGCCTGACCCCGGCGAACATGAACGGCGCGGGCCAGATCGTGGCCGCCGGCACCCTGGAGGAGCTGGCCGCGCTGAACGACGACAAGCCCGAGGGTGTGCGCCGTGTGGTGCCGCTGAAGGTGGCCGGGGCGTTCCACACCCGGCACATGGCACCGGCCGTGGCGACGCTGGCGGAGGCCGCCGAGGCGCTGTCCCCGGCCGACCCCTCGGTGACGTACGTCTCGAACAAGGACGGGCGGACCGTGGCCACCGGCGCCGAGGTGGTCTCCCGCCTGGTCGGCCAGGTCGCGAACCCGGTCCGCTGGGACCTGTGCATGGAGACGTTCCAGGCCCTGGGTGTCACCACGCTGATCGAGGTGTGCCCCGGCGGCACCCTCACCGGGATCGCCAAGCGTGCGCTGCCGGGTGTGCGGACGCTGGCCCTGAAGACCCCCGACGACCTCGACGCGGCCCGCGCCCTGATCGCCACGCATCATTCTGCTGCTCCCGCAGCGGGCACCGAAGCAACGGCCTGAGAAGGAGACCCGAGCAGCATGTCGAAGATCAAGCCCAGTCAGGGCGCCCCGTACGCGCGTATCCTCGGGGTCGGTGGCTACCGGCCGACGCGGGTCGTGCCGAACGAGGTGATCCTCGAGAAGATCGACTCCTCCGACGAGTGGATCCGCTCGCGCTCCGGCATCTCCACCCGCCACTGGGCCGGCGACGACGAGACCGTGGCGATGATGTCCATCGAGGCGTCCGGCAAGGCCATCGCCGACGCGGGCATCGCTCCGGAGCAGATCGGCGCCGTGGTGGTGTCGACGGTCTCGCACTTCGCGCAGACCCCGGCCATCGCCACCGAGATCGCGGACAAGCTCGGTACGCAGAAGGCCGCGGCGTTCGACATCTCCGCGGGCTGCGCCGGCTTCGGCTACGGCCTGACCCTCGCCAAGGGCATGGTCGTCGAGGGCAGTGCCGCGTACGTGCTGGTCATCGGCGTGGAGCGGCTGTCCGACCTGACCGACCTGGAGGACCGCGCGACGGCCTTCCTGTTCGGTGACGGCGCCGGTGCCGTGATCGTCGGCCCGTCGCAGGAGCCCGCGATCGGCCCGACCGTGTGGGGTTCCGAGGGCGACAAGGCCGGCACCATCAAGCAGACGATCCCGTGGGACCGGTTCCGCGTGGGTGACGTCGCACAGCTGCCCCTGGACTCCGCGGGCAACGTCAAGTTCCCTGCGATCACGCAGGAGGGCCAGGCGGTGTTCCGCTGGGCCGTGTTCGAGATGGCGAAGGTCGCCCAGCAGGCGCTGGACGCGGCCGGGATCACCTCGGACGACCTGGATGTCTTCATTCCCCACCAGGCCAACGAGCGGATCATCGACTCGATGGTGAAGACTCTCAAACTGCCGGAGCACGTCACGGTCGCCCGGGACGTACGCACCACCGGCAACACCTCGGCCGCCTCGATCCCGCTCGCGATGGAGCGGCTCCTGGCGACCGGCGAGGCGAAGAGCGGCGACACCGCGCTCGTCATCGGCTTCGGGGCGGGTCTCGTTTACGCCGCCACGGTCGTTACCCTCCCCTAGGCATCACGTACGGATCACCCGATCCGTGCGGGTACCGCCATACCCTCTGGAAACACACCGAAGGAGCGCCAACATGGCCGCCACCGAGAAGGAGATCGTCGACGGTCTCGCGGAGATCGTGAACGAGATCGCCGGCATCCCCACCGAGGACGTCCAGCTGGACAAGTCCTTCACCGACGACCTGGACGTCGACTCGCTGTCCATGGTCGAGGTCGTCGTCGCCGCCGAGGAGCGCTTCGACGTCAAGATCCCCGACGACGACGTCAAGAACCTGAAGACCGTCGGCGACGCCACGAAGTACATCCTCGACCACCAGGCCTGAGCCACAAGCTCGACCTGACCGGTCAGTCGCTCCGCCACCCGGCGGTGGCGCCGCTGAATCCCTCGCATCCGTTGGAGAAAGAATTCCTGTGAGCCCGACCAATCGCACCGTGGTCGTCACCGGTATCGGCGCAACCACACCGCTGGGTGGCGACGCGACCTCCACCTGGGAGGGCCTGATCGCCGGACGTTCCGGCGTCAAGCCCCTCGACCAGGAGTGGGCCGCCGAGCAGGCGGTCCGTATCGCGGCGACGGCCGCC
This sequence comes from Streptomyces sp. NPDC088785, assembly GCF_044750685.1. Classification (NCBI taxonomy): domain Bacteria; kingdom Bacillati; phylum Actinomycetota; class Actinomycetes; order Kitasatosporales; family Streptomycetaceae; genus Streptomyces; species Streptomyces sp. NPDC088785. Next base: position 237,586 of record NZ_JBIVKH010000002.1, on the reverse strand, counting down.
GTGGACCCGAGCGAGGTCATCCCTCGCCCGCAGGCCCGCAAGCTGGACCGTTCCGCGCAGTTCGCGCTGATCGCCGCCAAGGAGGCGTGGGCCGACGCCGGTTTCACCGCCAAGGCCGGCGAGGACGAGAGCATCGACCCCGACCGCCTCGGCGCCGTCATCGCGTCCGGTATCGGCGGCGTCACCACGCTGCTCGACCAGTACGACGTGCTGAAGGAGAAGGGCGTCCGCCGCGTCTCCCCGCACACCGTTCCGATGCTGATGCCGAACGGCCCGTCGGCCAACGTGGGCCTGCTCGTGGGCGCCCGGGCCGGTGTGCACACGCCGGTCTCCGCCTGCGCGTCGGGCGCCGAGGCCATCGGCTACGGCATCGAGATGATCCGCACGGGCCGCGCCGACGTCGTCGTCTGCGGTGGCACCGAGGCGGCCATCCACCCGCTGCCCATCGCCGCGTTCGGCAACATGATGGCGATGTCCAAGAACAACGACGACCCGCAGGGCGCCTCGCGCCCCTACGACGTCGCCCGGGACGGCTTCGTCCTCGGTGAGGGCGCCGGCGTCATCGTCCTGGAGTCCGCCGAGCACGCCGAGGCGCGCGGCGCCCGGGTCTACGCGGAAGCGGTCGGCCAGGGCATCTCCGCCGACGGCCACGACATCGTGCAGCCGGAGCCGGAGGGCCGCGGTATCGCGCACGCCCTCCAGAACCTGCTGGACAACACCGACCTGGACCCGGCCGAGATCGTGCACGTGAACGCGCACGCGACGTCGACGCCCGCCGGTGACGTGGCCGAGCTGAAGGCGCTGCGCAAGGTGTTCGGCGACGACGCCGACCACTTCGCGGTGTCCGCCACCAAGTCCATGACCGGGCATCTGCTCGGTGGTGCCGGTGGTGTCGAGTCCGTGGCGTCGGTGCTGGCGCTGTACAACCGGCTGGCGCCGCCGACCATCAACGTGGAGAACCTCGACCCCGAGGCCGAGGCGGCCGCCGACATCGTGCGCGGTGAGGCCCGGAAGCTGCCGGTCGACGGGCGGATCGCCGCGCTGAACGACTCGTTCGGGTTCGGTGGGCACAACGTGGTGCTGGCCTTCCGTTCCGTCTGACGCTCCGTCGCACCGCATACGCACACGGGCCCGCCCGGGGAAGAATCCCCGGGCGGGCCCGTGTGCGTATGCGGTGCGACGGCGGAGGGCCGCCGCGGTCGTGGGCTCAGACCACCTGGTGGAGCCAGCGGACCGGGGCGCCCTCGCCCGCGTGGCGGAAGGGTTCCAGCTCGTCGTCCCAGGGCTTGCCGAGGAGCCGGGCGAGTTCCGATTCCAGGTGGACCTCACCGGCCTGGGAGCGGGCCAGGGCGGCACGCAGCCGGTCCTCGGGGACCAGGATGTCGCCGTGGATGCCGGTGACGGCGTGGAAGATGCCGAGTTCGGGGGTGGCGCTGTAGCGCTCGCCCTCGGCGGCGGCGCAGGGCTCGGCCGTCACCTCGAAGCGCAGCAGCTGCCAGCCGCGCAGCGCGGACGCGAGCTTCGAGGCCGTGCCGGCCTCGCCGCGCCAGGAGAATTCCGATCTCCAGGTGCCCGGCGCCGCGGGCTGCCGGATCCAGTCGAGGCTGACGCGCGCGCCGAGTACGCCCGCGACCGCCCATTCGACGTGCGGGCACAGCGCGCGCGGCGCGGAGTGCACGTACAGAACTCCACGTGTCGTCACCGGGACCTCCAGTGTGGGTCGAGGTTCGCCTTCCCCAGCGGCCTCGCGCCCGTGCCGAGCCTTCATTCCCTCGTCGCCCGGACCGGATGGGTACAGACAAAAAGGGACACATCTGACGTGTTGTAATTTAGCGGAACCGGTACAGCGGAGTCCCACCGGGTCGACCGGGGACCCCGTGGCGAGGCTATCGCGCAGCGGTGCAAGGAGTGTGACGTACTGTCGGTCCGGGGGCACGTAAACGCCGACCTTTCACTCGGCGGGACGCACAGTCGGGCATGGAGGTGCCGCGGGATGCGAGAGCCAGGTCATCGGTCAACCGCCGTTCGGGCGGTGCTGACCACCGTGACGGCCGTCGTGCTCGGCGCCGCGGGGCTCACCGCGTGCGACGGGCCGGGGGCCGACTCCCCCGGTTCCCGGGGCTCGGTGTCCGCCTCGAAGGCGTCGCCGAAGCCCACTCCGACGTGGGACACCCGCCCGCGGTCGGTCGCCGCCGTGGGCGATTCGATCACCCGGGGCTTCGACGCGTGCGGGGTGCTGTCCGACTGCCCCGAGGTGTCGTGGGCGACGGGCACGGACAAGGACGTCGACAGCCTCTCCGTGCGGCTGCTGGGCCGGACCGGCGCGCAGAAGCACAGTTGGAACTACGCGCGCACCGGGGCGCGGATGGCGGATCTGCCGGGGCAGGTGGCGCGGGCCGCGCAGCGGCGCCCCGAGCTGCTGACCGTGATGGCCGGCGCCAATGACGCGTGCCGCGGCAGCGCGGACGCCATGACCCCGGTGGCGGCGTTCCGCTCCGACTTCACCGATGCCCTGCGGCAGTTGCGGCGCACGGTGCCCACGGCGCAGGTGTACGTGGTGAGCGTGCCGGATCTGAAGCGGCTCTGGTCGCAGGGGCGGCAGAACCCGCTGGGCAAGCAGGTGTGGAAGCTGGGCATCTGCTCGTCGATGCTGGCCGACCCCGACGCGATGGACGCGGCGGCGACCGCCCGGCGCGGCGCCGTGCAGCGGCGCGTCGAGGCGTACAACCGGGTGCTGAAGGACGTGTGCGCCGCCGACAAGCGGTGCCGCTACGACGGCGGCGCGGTCTTCGGCTACCGCTTCGGGCAGGGTCAGTTGAGCCAGTGGGACTGGTTCCACCCGAGTGTGAACGGGCAGGCCAGGCTCGCGGAGATCGCGTATCGCGGAGTGACCGCGGAGAAGCCCGCCGGCTGAGGCATCCGGGGCCGCCGGGGCGCGGGCCGGGCGTAGGGTCTCGATCATGCGCAGTGAACTCTTCGGCACCCTGGCCGACGGCAGCGACGACAGCGGCCCGATCGACGTCCACCGGTGGGTCCTGGAACGGGACGGGGTGCGGGTACGCGTCCTGACGTACGGGGGCGTCGTGCAGTCGGTGGAGGTGCCCGACCGGGCGGGCGGTATCGCCGACATCGTGCTCGGTTTCCCCGACCTGGCGGGGTATCTGGCCCACCCGGAGCCCTATCTGGGCGCGCTGGTCGGCCGGTACGCGAACCGGATCGCGGGCGGTCGCTTCCGCCTCGACGGGCGGGAGTACCGGCTGGCCGCGAACAACGGGCCGAACGCGCTGCACGGCGGCGAGCGCGGCTTCGACAAGCGGGTGTGGGTGGCCGAGCCCGCCGGGGAGCACGGGGTGCGGCTCAGCCGGGTGTCGCCGGACGGCGAGGAGGGCTTCCCGGGGCGCCTGGAGGTCTCGGTGACGTACGCGCTGGAGGCCGGCGGCGCGCTGCGGATCTCGTACGAGGCGGTCACCGACGCGGCGACGCCGGTGAACCTCACCAATCACACGTACTGGAACCTGGGCGGGGCCGGTGCGGGGAGCGCGGTGGCCGGGCACGAGGTGCGGATCGACGCCGGGCGGGTGAGCGTCGTCGACGACACCCTGATCCCGACCGGGGAGCTGCGGGCGGTCGACGGGACGCGGTTCGACCTGCGCAAGGCCCGCAGGGCGGGGCCCGGGTTCGACCACAACTACGTGCTCGACAAGGGGACCGGGGAGACGGCCGTGGAGGTCGCCGAGGTGTTCGACCCGGCGTCGGGGCGGGTGCTGAGTGTGGCGACGACCGAGCCGGGGGTGCAGTTCTACACGGCCGACCACTTCGACGGGTCGCTGCCGTTCGCGCCGGGCGACGGGATCGCGCTGGAGACGCAGCACTTTCCCGATTCGCCGAACCGGCCGGAGTTCCCGTCCACCGTGCTGCGGCCGGGCGAGGTGTACCGGTCGCAGACGGTGTACGGGTTCGGGGTGCGCTGAGGGTCGGCGGCCGGGGAGGCGGGGGCCGAAGGGGCGGCGGGGTCAGGTGCCGCCGCCCCCGTCCGGGGGATCGTCAGGCGACGATCGTCTCGTGCAGGCGGCCGTCGGTGAGGGAGCGGCCGGCGGTCAGGACATGGGCGCCCTCCCGGCGGATCCAGGCGCCCGCGCTCTCGTCCCAGGTCTCGAAGGCGCGGCGCGGGACGGCGATCACCGCTTCGGCGCTCTCGCCGGGGGCGGCGGTGACGGTCGCGAAGCCGGCCAGCCAGCGGTCCGGGCGGTCGGTGTCGGCGCCGGAGGGCGCGGGGGCCAGGTACAGCTGGACGACCTCGCGGCCGGTCCGCTCCCCCGTGTTGCGCACCCGGACCGTGACCGTGATGCCGCCGGTGGTGTCGGTGCCGCCGGTGCTGTCAGTGCTGTCGGCGCTGTTGATGTCGATCGACTCGTAGCTCCAGTCGGTGTAGCCGAGGCCGTGGCCGAAGGGGTAGGCGGGGGTGGCGCCGGACCGGTCCCAGGCGCGGTAGCCGATGAACACGCCTTCGGTGTAGTCGAGTTCGCCGTCGGTCGGGGTGACCCGGGTGACGGGGGCGTCGGCGAGCGCGCCCCAGGTGGTGGGCAGCCGGCCGCCGGGCTCCTCGGCGCCGGTGAGCACGTCGGCGAGGGCGGCGCCGCCCTCCTGCCCGGGGAACCAGCCCAGGAGCACGGCGGCCACGTCGTCGCGCCACGGGAGCTCCACCGGGGAGCCGGAGTTGACGACCACGACGGTGTTCGGGTTGACGGCGGCGACGGCGCGTACCAGGTCGTCCTGGCGGCCGGGCAGCCGCAGGTCGGTGCGGTCGAAGCCCTCCGACTCGACGCGTTCGGTGGTGGCGACCACGACGACGGCGGCCTCGGCGTCGCGGGCGGCCTCGACGGCCTCGGCGATCAGGGCGTCGGCGTCGCGGCGCGGGCCGAGGTGGACGAGGCTGAACAGCACCGCGGGCAGCGGCATCGCGACGGACCTGTCGAGCGGGTGGACCAGGGAGACCTCGACCGGGCGGCCCGCGGTGAGCGTGGCCGTGCCGCGCTCCTGCGGGGCGCCGAAGACCGCTTCGAAGGGGTCGGACTCGGCGCCCATGGCCTGGACGCCGTCGTAGAGGACGGTGCCGTCGACGGTGAGGGTGAAGGCGCCGAGGCCCCGGGTGCCGAAGGCGTGGTCGCCGCTCTCGCGCGGGGTGAAGGTGCCGGTGATCTCGACGCTGTGCAGGGCGTCATGGGTGACGCCCGCGGGCAGGTCGTCGCCGAGCCACTGGAGCTGTCCGCTGGGCAGGGTGCCCTCGCCGAGGATCTCGCCCGCGGCGTCGCGGCACACCGCGCGCAGCTCGAACCCCTTGTCGGCGGGCGCGAGTTCGTCGCTCGGGTCGGCGCCGACGGCGTAGGCGAGCGAGGGGAACGCGGCGCCGAGGCCGTCGAGCGGGGAGGTGACGTGCGCGGGGAAGACGGTGGCGGAGCCGCCGCCGAGGACGCGGGCGTCGCGGGCGGCGGCGCCGATGAGCGCGACGCGGGTGTCCGGGCGCAGCGGCAGCACGCCGGTGTTGCGGACGAGGACGAAGGCGCGGCGGGCGATCTCGCGGGCCAGTGCCTCGCCGTCGATGCCGGCCGGGGGGTCGGTGACGGCGGGCTCGGCGCCGTCGAGGGCGCCGACGCGGGCGGCCAGGCGCAGGACGCGGCGGACGGCGTCGTCGACGGCCGACTCGTCGGCCTCGCCCGCGCGGACGGCGGCGGCGAGCGCCGGTCCGTAGACGGTCCGGGGGCCCGGCATGGCGACGTCGAGGCCGCCCTGGAGGGCGCCGGTGGTGGAGCGGGCGGCGAGCCAGTCCGAGACGTTGAAGCCGTCGAAGCCCCACTCGCCGCGCAGGATCCCGTTCACGAGGTGGCGGTGTTCGGTCATCGTCGTGCCGTTGACCTGGTTGTAGGCGGTCATGACGCCCCAGGGGCGGGCGCCCTCGACGATGGCCTCGAAGGGCGCGAGGTACAGCTCGCGCAGGGCGCGCTCGCCGACGAGGTTGTTCACGGTGAAGCGGTCGGTCTCGGCGTCGTTCGCGACGAAGTGCTTGACCGTGGTGCCGACGCCGCCGGACTGCACGCCCCGGACGTAGCCGGTGCCGATGGCGCCGGTGAGGTACGGGTCCTCGCTGTACGCCTCGAAGTGGCGGCCGCCGAGCGGTGAGCGGTGCAGGTTCACGGTGGGGGCGAGCAGGACGTGGACGCCCTTGCGGCGGGCCTCCTGGGCGAGGAGGGCGCCGGCCCGGCGGGCGAGCGCGGGGTCCCAGGTGGCGGCGAGCGCGGTGGGGGACGGCAGGGCGATCGACGGGTCGTCGGCGGTCCAGCGGGTGCCGCGGACGCCGATCGGGCCGTCGGACATCACCAGGGACCTCAGGCCGATCTCCGGGACCGGGGGCAGCGACCACATGTCCTGGCCGCCGAGCAGCCGGGCCTTGGTGTCGAGGTCGAGCTTGCCGAGTGCGGCCTCCACGGCCGCCTCGCGGGCCCGGTCCCGCCGGTCTCCGTCCGTGTGCTGCGCCATGCCGGCACCTCCTCGTCGGGGTTCCTCACGTCTGGTCCCTCCATCCTGCACCCGTTACCTGTAGAGCAGTAGGTTTCGTTATCTCTCCGTTATATTCACGGTCCGGCGGCCGTCGGTCCATGTCGTACGGTGACGGGCATGAGCAGCACCAGGAGTGCCCGGAGCGAGGGGCGGCGGGCCGAGATCCTGCGGGCCGCGCTGGAAGTGATCGCCGAGCGCGGTTACCGCGGCGCGAGCCTCGCGGCCGTCGCCGAGCGGGTGGGGCTGACCCAGCAGGGGCTGCTGCACCACTTCCCGTCGAAGGAGGCGCTGCTCGTGGCCGTCCTGGCGGAGCGGGACCAGTGGGACGCGGTGCCGGATTCCCGGTGGCGGCTGGACCTGCTGGGCTCGCTGGTGGAGTACAACGCGATGCGGCCCGGCGTCGTGCAGACCTTCTCCGCGCTGCTCGGGGAGTCGGTGACCGACGGGCATCCGGCGCGGGCCTTCTTCACCGAGCGCTACGCCGGGGTGCGCGAGGCGATGACGCGGGTGCTGCGCCAGGAGTACGGGGAGCGGCTGCCGGGCGGGCTCACGCCGGAGCGGGCGGCGCCGCTGCTGGTCGCGGTGATGGACGGGCTCCAGTACCAGTGGCTGCTGGACCCCGACGAGGTCGACATGCCGGAGGCGTTCCGGGACTTCCTGGGGCTGCTCGGCGCGGAGCGGTAGCCACGGCCGGACCGGGCCCGGCCGCCCACCGCGCGTACGGTGCTACGCGCTCGCCCCGCGCGGGGACCCGCCCGACCCGTGGCCGTAGGGGTCCGGGTGGAGGTCGCCCGCGGCCGGGTCCGCGGCGTCCGGCACCGGCGGGCGGGCGTCCCCCTCCAGGTCGCGCACCATCAGCGTGGCCCCCGCCACCGCACCCGGCATCAGGAACACCGCCACGAACGGGACCAGGAAGGCCACCGCGAGCGGGGCGCCGAAGCCCCACGCGAGGCCCTTGCGGGAGCGCAGCAGGGCCAGGCGGTCGCGCAGTTGCACCTCGCGCCGCTGGAGGGCCACCGCCGTCAGCTCCTCCGTGAGGAAGAAGCCGGTGACGAAGAAGCCGAGCACGGGGACGACGCTCTGGCCGACGAACGGGACGAAGCCGAGCGCGAAGAGGAGGATGCCCCACAGGCCCGCGCGGACCAGGACGCGCAGGCTGTCGCGGGCGGAGATCCACAGGTCGCGCCAGAGCGGCAGCCCCGACTCGGGCACCGAGCCGTCGCCCTCGCTGCGGTCGACCTCTTCGGAGAGGGACTCGTAGAAGGGCTGGCCGATCAGCAGGGTCACGGCCGTGAAGGTGAGGACCGCGAGCAGCAGGCAAAGGGCGAACAGGACCGCCGTCAGGAAGCCGCGGAACAGGCCCTGCCACGGGGAGGACCAGTCGTCGGCGAACGGGGTCGCCCAGGAGACGAAGTCGTCGCCCCAGAGCGCCAGGCAGACCAGGGCCACGGCGTAGAGCACGAGCGTGATCAGGCCGGGCAGCAGGCTCCAGCCGTACCGCTTGCCGTGCCGGGCAACCCAGCGCTGCCCCTTCATCAGATAGCCGAAGCCCGCCCCGAGATCACGCATGGCGCGCACTTTACGGGACGGGCATCGGGCCGTGGCGGTCAGGCCGAGAGCGTGACCGTGATGTTGCCGCGGGTCGCCTTGGAGTAGGGGCAGACCTGGTGGGCCTTCTCGACGAGCGCCCGGGCGGCGGCCGGGTCGACGTTCGGGATCGAGGCGGCGATCTCGACGATCAGGCCGAAGCCGTCGTCGTTCTTGCCGATGCCGACCTTCGCGGTGACGGTCGATCCGGTGATGTCGGCGTTCTCCTGGCGGGCGACGACGGCCAGGGCGCCCTGGAAGCAGGCGCTGTAGCCGGCCGCGAAGAGCTGCTCGGGGTTGGTGCCGTTGCCCGAGCCGCCCTGCTCCTTGGGCGGGTTGACGACGACGTCCAGCTTGCCGTCATCGGTGGAGACCCGGCCGTCGCGACCGTTCTCGGCGGTGGCTACGGCGGTGTAGACGACGTCGGACTGCGTGATGGCCATGGACCGGCTCCCTCGTTCGCGCGTTCACTGTTTTTCGTTAGGCGGAACGAGGTTACCGAATCATGGAACTGCTGGATGTGACCGGGGTCACTTGTGGCAGGTCAGAGCTTTACGACCATCTTTCCGGTGTTGTCGCCGCGCAGCACACCGAGGAAGGCCTCCAGGTTGTTCTCGACGCCCTCGACGACCGTCTCGCGGTACTTCAGCTCGCCGGAGCGGACCCACGCGCCGACCTCCTGCACGAACTGCGGCTGGAGGTCGTAGTGGTCGCCGACGAGGAAGCCCTCGATGCGGCCGCGGGTCTGGATCAGGCGGGAGAGGTTGCGCGGGCCGGGGGCCGGCTCCGTGTTGTTGTAGACGGAGATCGCGCCGCAGATGGCGATGCGGCCGTCGCGGTTCAGGCGCGCGATGGCGGCCTCCAGGTGGTCGCCGCCGACGTTGTCGAAGTAGGCGTCGATGCCGTCGGGGGCCGCCTCCTTCAGCAGCGTGTGGACGTCGCCCGACTTGTAGTTGAAGGCCGCGTCGAAGCCGTACTCCTCCAGGAGCAGCTTCACCTTCTCGTCGGAGCCCGCCGAGCCGATGACCCGCGAGGCGCCCTTGAGTTTGGCGATCTGGCCGACCTGGCCGCCGACCGCGCCGGCCGCGCCGGAGACGAAGACGCTGTCGCCCTCCTTGAAGGACAGGGTGCGCAGCAGGCCCGCGTACGCGGTGAGGCCGGTCATGCCGAGCACGCCGAGGTACGTGGACAGGGGCGCGGCCTCGGGGTCGACCTTCACGGCCTGCTTCGCGTCGAAGGTCGCGTACTCGCGCCAGCCGAAGAAGTGCAGGACGTGGTCGCCGACCGCGACGCCCTCGTCGTTCGAGGCGATGACGACGCCGACCGCGCCGCCCTGCATGGCCTTGCCCAGCTCGTACGGGGCGACGTACGACTTGGCGGCGGACATCCGGCCGCGCATGTACGGGTCCACGGAGACGTAGAGGTTCTTGACCAGGACCTGGCCGGCCCCCGGCTCGGCGACCGGGGTCTCGCGCAGCTCGAAGTCCTCGGGCTTGGGCCAGCCGACCGGGCGGCTGAGCAGGACCCACTCGCGACCGGTGGCGGGAATCTGGGGGGTGTCGGCGGACATGCGATGACCCTTCGACTAGGAGACGGCTCGGCCCGGAACTATTTCAGTACCTGAAACAACCATGCGTCTGAATATTTCACTATGTCAAGTAAATGGGTACTCTGGAACCCATGACCGCCTCCCGCTCCCGCCGAATGGACCCGCTCACGATCGAAGTGGTCGAGCTGATCGGGGGCGTCGTCGCGCGCTACCACCAGGAGTACGATGAGGCCGCCGCCCGGCACCGGCTGACCGGCGCGCAGGCCCGCGTCCTGAGCCTGCTCACGCTCGGGCCGCTGCCGATGCGGCAGATCGCCCAGCGCCTGAAGTGCGAGCCGTCGAACATCACGGGGATCGTGGACCGGCTGGAGACCCGCGGCCTCGTCGAGCGGCAGCCCTCGCCCGGCGACCGCCGGGTCAAGGTGGCGGCGCCGACCGAGGAGGGGCTGCGGGTCGCGCGGGGCCTGCGGGACTCCCTGGACTTCGCGCGCGAGCCGCTGGCCGGACTGTCGCACGAGGAGCGCACGGCCTTCCGGGACATGCTGCGCAGGATGCTCGGCATCGCCTGACGCTTCCCCGGAGCACCCCGGGCGGACCTCGCCTTCACCGCACCGCCGGACAACTCCGGCGCCGGGTGCGGCGGTCCGGCGATCGGTGCGCGCACACCCATTGACACCCCCGCGGGGCCGTCCTTACTGTCACGCCAGCATTTCGAACGCGTGACGAAATATCGAACGGCTCAGGGGGCAACTGCCGTGCGCATCACGGGAATCAGCACACACGTCGTCGGCACTCCGTGGCGGAACCTCACCTACGTCCAGGTGCACACCGACGAGGGGCTCACGGGCATCGGCGAGACCCGGATGCTGGGCCGCACCGACGCGCTCGTCGGCTACCTGCACGAGGCGCTGGCCAACCACATCGTCGGCTCCGACCCGTTCGCGGTCGAGGACCTGGTCAAGCGGATGAAGTACGGCGACTACGGGCGGGCGGGCGAGATCGTCATGTCCGGTGTCGCGGTCATCGAGATGGCCTGCTGGGACATCAAGGGCAAGGCGCTCGGCGTGCCGGTCTGGCAGCTGCTCGGCGGGAAGGTCACCGACCGGGTCAAGGCGTACGCCAACGGCTGGTACACCACCGAGCGGACCCCGGAGGCGTACCACAAGGCCGCGCGCGCCGTGATGGAGCGCGGGTACCGGGCGCTGAAGATCGACCCCTTCGGCACCGGCCGCTTCGAGCTGGACCACGAACAGTCGCTGTACGCCGTGTCGTTGATCGAGGCCGTGCGCGACGCGATCGGCCCGGACGCCGAGCTGATGCTGGAGATGCACGGGCGGTTCTCGCCCGCGACCGCGATCCGGCTGGCGCGCGACCTCGCCCCGTTCGAGCCCGCGTGGCTGGAGGAGCCGGTGCCGCCGGAGAACCTGAAGGCGCTGGAGAAGGTCGCCGCGAAGGTGGACATGCCGATCGCGACCGGCGAGCGGATCCACGACCGGATCGAGTTCCGCGAACTGTTCGAGAGCCAGGCGGCGGACATCATCCAGCCCGACGTCGGCCACCTCGGCGGGATCTGGGAGACCCGCAAGCTCGCCGCGACCGCCGAGGCGCACTACGTCCTCGTCGCCCCGCACAACGTCGGGGGCCCGGTGCTGACCGCGGCCTCCCTCCAGGTCGGCTTCAGCACACCGAACTTCAAGATCCTGGAGCACTTCAACGACTTCGCCGACGCCGACATCAAGAAGGTCGTCACGGGGGCGCCGCAGGTCGTGGACGGTTACTTCGAGCTGTCCCACGCGCCCGGCCTCGGCGTCGAGCTGGACGTGGCCGCCGCCGCCGAGTTCCCGCAGCAGCAGGCCCGCTTCGACCTGTGGGCCGAGGGCTGGGAGAAGCGCGACCCCCGGGGCGGCGGCCGGGGCGGCGCCGCGTGAGCGCCGCCGTCGTCGTCGACGCGCCGGGCCGGCACCGCGTCGTCGCCCACGAGCCGGCGGCGCCCGGCCCGGGCGAGGCGCTGGTCCGGGTGCACGCGGTGGGGATCTGCGGTTCCGACCGCGAGGTCTACCAGGGCAACCGGCCCAAGGCGTACGTGCGTTACCCGCTCACCCCGGGCCACGAGTGGTCCGGGGTGGTGGTGGCGGTCGGCGACGGGGTGCCGCGCGCGCTCGTCGGGCGCAAGGCCGTCGGCGAGGGGTTCCGCAACTGCCAGGTGTGCGCGCGCTGCCACGCCGGTGAGACCACCCTGTGCACCGCCGGGTACGAGGAGACGGGCTTCACCCGGCCGGGCGCGATGGCGGCCACGCTGGTGCTGCCGGCGCGGCTGCTGCACGTCCTGCCGGACACCGCCGACCTCACGGCGGCGGCGCTGCTGGAACCGGCCGCCTGCGTCGCCGCCGCCGCGCTGAAGGCGCGGGTCCGCCCGGGCGAGCGGGTGGCCGTCGTCGGGGACGGGACGCTCGGGATGCTCGCCGTGCAGCTCTTGGCGGCGCACTCCCCCGCCGAGCTGCTGGTGGTCGGCGCGGGGCGCGGACGCGCGTCCCTGGCACGGACGTTCGGGGCCAGCGACGTCCGGCTGCACGGCGACCGCCTGCCGGACGACTTCGACGTCGTCGTCGAGGCCGCCGGAGCGACCACCGCCGCCCGGACCGCCGCGTCGCTGCTGCGGCGGGGCGGACGGCTCGTGCTCACCGGCCTCCCGCCGGCCGGGGCGGACGGGCTCGACCCGGCGGATCTGGTGCTGCGGCAGCTGGAGGTGCGCACCGTCTTCGGGGCCGGGTCCGGGGCGTGGGCGCACGCGGTGCGGGCGTTCGGGGCGGGGCTGCTCGATCCGCTGCCGCTCGTCACGCACGAGCTGCCGCTGGAGCGGTTCGCCGACGCCATCGGGCTGGTCGGGGCCGGTGATCCGACGGTGGGGAAGGTGCTGCTGCGGCCCTAGGGCCATCGGCCCCGGCCGGTCGCACGGGCCCGCGGGAGCGGTCCCGAACCTCATTCGACATACCGAACAGACGCCAACGCAAAGGACCAGCGTGACCTCATCACCGCGTCGCCCCGGCGAACCCGCCCTCTCCGAACTCGGCCTGGGCGCACCCGCGCACGACCCGGCGGACTCCTCCCCGCACACCTTCCCCGACGGCGGCAGCTGGCGGGTCGAGATCCCGTCCGTCGAGGGGCCCGAGGCCGTCGGGGTCGTCCTCGACGAGGCGTCGCGGCTCGACGTGCCCGTCCACCGGATCAGCCAGGGCAGCGGCGTCTGGATGCTGCGCGACGCCGAGATCGTGGAGATGGCCGAGGCGACCGCCGCGCGCGGCATCGAGCTGTGCCTGTTCACCGGGCCGCGCGGCACCTGGGACACCGGCGCCTCCGTGCGCACCGGCTCCGGGGGCGCGGGGCTGCGCGCCCGCGGCCACGACGCCGTCGCCGGATGCGTCGAAGACGCCGTGCGAGCCACCGAGTTGGGCGTCGGATGTCTGCTCGTCGCCGACGAGGGCGTGCTGTGGACGCTGCACCGGGCCCGCGCCCGGGGCGTCATCCCCGCCGACACCACGCTCAAGGTGTCCGCGCTCGTCGGGCCCGTGAACCCGGCCTCGTACGCCGTGTACGAGCGCCTGGGCGCCGACTCGCTGAACGTCCCCTCGGACCTGACGCTCGCTCATCTCACGGAGATCCGCCGGGTGTCGGCCGCTCCGATGGACATGTATGTGGAGGCCCCGGACGACCTCGGCGGCTATGTCCGGATGTACGAGATCGCCGAACTGGTGCGCCGCGGCGCGCCCCTGTACCTGAAGTTCGGGCTCGCCAAGGCTCCCGGCCTCTACCCGTACGGCGCCCAGCTGCGCGGCGTCACCCTCGACACCGCCCGCGAGCGGGTGCGCCGGGGCCGGCTCGCGCTGGATCTGCTGGCGCGGCACGGGGCCGACGGCGGGATGTCGCCGCTCGGATCGCGGCTGCCCGGCGACCTCCGGCGCTTCGACACCAGTCAATAACGTTCTTGAAACACAACTTCACAGCACACAACACAGACGCGCACAATCCGACACACCTTCACTCGGTCAATCCCCGCCCCGCGCAAGCGACTTCACACCGCAGACCGAGTTCGCACACACACATCAAGGATGATGACCATGCGAAACCGCCGAGCCGTCCTCAGCGCAATAGCCGCGACCGCCACGCTCACCCTGACCCTGGCCGCGTGCGGCCAGAACGGCGAGGGCGGCAAGGACGAGAAGAAGGGCAGCGCCAAGGGGTCCACCGTCGGCATCGCGATGCCGACCAAGTCCTCGGAGCGCTGGATCGCGGACGGGAACAACGTTGTCAAGTCGCTGAAGGCGAAGGGCTACAAGACCAAGCTGGTATTCGGTGAGGACGACCCCGACCAGCAGGTCTCACAGATCGAGAACATGATCACGCAGGGGGTCTCGGCGCTGGTCGTCGCGGCCATCGACAACAAGTCGCTCAACAACGTCCTGCAAGAGGCCGCGGACGCGAAGATCCCGGTGATCGCCTACGACCGGCTCATCCTGGACTCCAAGAACGTCGACTACTACGCGACGTTCGACAACGAGAAGGTCGGCGAGCTCCAGGCCACCTCGCTGATCGAGAAGATCGGTCTGACCAGCGGTAAGAAGGGCCCGTTCAACCTGGAGCTGTTCGCCGGCTCGAACGACGACAACAACACCAAGTACTTCTTCAACGGCGCGATGAAGGTGCTCCAGCCCTACATCGACAAGAAGCAGCTCGTCGTCAAGTCCCGGCAGACCAAGCTCAACCAGGTCACCACGCTGCGCTGGGACGGCGCCACCGCCCAGAAGCGCATGGACGACATCCTCACCTCGGCCTACGCCAAGGACCGGGTCGACGCGGTGCTGTCCCCGTACGACGGCATTTCGATCGGCATCATCTCCGCGCTCAAGTCCGACGGCTACGGCTCCGCCGGCAAGCCGCTGCCGCCCGTCTCGGGCCAGGACGCCGAGGTCGCCTCGGTGAAGTCGATCATCGCCGGCGAGCAGTACTCGACGGTCTACAAGGACACCCGTGAGCTGGCCAAGCGCGCGGTGACCATGGTCGACGACGTGCTGAACGACAAGAAGCCCGAGACGAACGACGACAAGACGTACGACAACGGCGCCAAGGTCGTCCCCGCGTACCTCCTGGAGCCGGTCGCCGTCACCAAGGAGAACTACGAGAAGACCCTGGTCGACGGGGGCTACTACACCAGGAAGGACCTGGGCCTGAAGTAGCCCGAACCTCCCCCTACCAGCGACTAGTTGAAGGGCACAGCCATGGCGGGACCCGTCCTGGAAATGCGCTCGATCGTCAAGACCTTCCCCGGCGTCAAGGCGCTGTCGGACGTCTCCCTGAGCGTCCGCGCCGGCGAGGTCCACGCCATCTGCGGGGAGAACGGCGCCGGAAAGTCCACCCTGATGAAGGTGCTCTCCGGCGTCCACCCGCACGGAAGCTACGCGGGGGAGATCCTCTTCGAGGGCCGCTCCTGCGCGTTCAAGGACATCAACGCCAGCGAGAAGCGCGGCATCGTCATCATCCACCAGGAGCTGGCCCTGGTGCCCTACCTGTCGATCGCCGAGAACATGTTCCTCGGCAACGAGCACGCCACGCGCGGACTCATCGACTGGCACGAGACCCTCGGGCACGCGACGCGGCAGCTGCGCCGGGTGGGGCTCGACGAGAACCCCAACACCACCGTCGCCGACATCGGGGTGGGCAAGCAGCAGCTCGTGGAGATCGCCAAGGCGCTCTCCAAGGAGGTGAAGCTGCTCATCCTCGACGAGCCGACCGCCGCGCTCAACGACGAGGACTCCGGCAAACTCCTCGATCTCATCCTGGAGTTGAAGAAGCAGGGCATCACCTCGATCATCATCTCGCACAAGCTCAACGAGATCCGCCGGGTCGCCGACTCGGTGACGATCCTGCGCGACGGACGCACCGTCGAGACGCTGGACGTGAAGGCCCCGGAGACCACCGAGGACCGGATCATCTCCGGCATGGTCGGCCGCGACCTCGACCACCGCTTCCCCGACCGCACCCCGCACACCCCGCAGGCCGGCTCGGCGCCCGCCCTGGAGATCCGCCACTGGACGGTGCACCACCCCATCGACCGGGAGCGCAAGGTCGTCGACGACGTGTCGCTGACCGTGCGCCGGGGCGAGATCGTCGGCATCGCGGGCCTGATGGGCGCGGGCCGCACCGAGCTGGCGATGAGCGTCTTCGGGCGCACGTACGGCCGGTACGCGGGCGGCACGGTCCTCAAGGACGGGCGGGAGATCCGCACCAGGACGGTCTCCGAGGCGGTCCGCCACAAGATCGCGTACGTCACCGAGGACCGCAAGCACTACGGCCTCAACCTCATCGACACCATCAACCGCAACATCTCCCTCGCCGCGCTCGGCAAGGTCGCGAGGCGCGGCATCGTCGACGAGCACGAGGAGCGGCAGGTCGCCGAGGAGTACCGCACCTCCATGAACATCAAGGCCCCGACGGTCTTCGAACCGGTGTGCAGGCTGTCGGGCGGCAACCAGCAGAAGGTCGTCCTCAGCAAGTGGATCTTCGCGGGCCCGGAGATCCTGCTGCTCGACGAGCCCACCCGCGGGATCGACGTCGGTGCCAAGTACGAGATCTACACGGTCATCGACAAGCTCGCCGCCCAGGGCAAGGCGGTCGTCTTCATCTCCTCCGAGCTGCCCGAACTGCTCGGCATGTGCGACCGCGTCTACACGATGGCCGCGGGCCGCCTGACCGGTGAGCTGCCGCGCGCCGAGGCGACCCAGGAATCGCTGATGCGCCTGATGACGAAGGACAAAGAGGTGGCGCGATGAGTACGGACCTGACGAAGACCCCGGCGGCCCCGCCGGGCGAGGACGGCGCGGGCGCCGGGAGCGGCGGCGGGGGCGGACTGCTCGGCCTCGTCGTGGACGGGCTGCGGCGCAACATGCGCCAGTACGGCATGCTCATCGCGCTCGGCCTGCTCATCGCGGTGTTCGCCGTGTGGACCGACGGCGATCTGATCCTGCCGCGCAACGTCTCCAACCTGGTGCTCCAGAACAGCTACATCCTGATCCTCGCGATCGGCATGATGCTGGTGATCATCGCGGGTCACATCGACCTGTCCGTGGGGTCGCTCACCGCGTTCGTCGGCTCGACGGCCGCGGTGCTCATGGTCTCGCACGACGTGTCCTGGCCGGTCGCGATGATCATCTGCCTGGCGATGGGCGGCGCGGCCGGTGCCGTGCAGGGCTATCTGATCGCCTACGGCGGCATCCCGTCGTTCATCGTCACCCTGGCCGGCATGCTGGTGTGGCGGGGGCTCACCGAGATCCTGCTCAAGGGGCAGACCCTCGGCCCGTTCCCGAGCGGCATCCAGGACCTGGGCAACGGCTTCCTGCCGGAGGTCGGCCCGGAGACCAACTACCACAACCTGACGCTGCTGCTGGGCCTGCTCCTCGCGGGCGCCGTGGTGTGGCAGGAGCTGCGCGACCGGCGCAGGCAGCGGGAGTTCGCGCTCGACGTGGTCCCGTCCAACCTGTTCGTCCTGAAGCTGATCGCGATCGTCGCGGCCATCGCCGTCGTCACCATGCTGCTCGCCAGCTACAAGGGCACCCCGATCGTGCTCCTGGTGCTGGGCGCCCTGGTGGTCGGCTACGGCTATCTGATGCGCAACTCCGTCTTCGGCCGGCACATCTACGCGATCGGCGGCAACCTGCCCGCCGCCAAGCTGTCCGGCGTCAAGGACAAGAAGGTCTCCTTCTACGTCTTCCTGAACATGGGCGTGCTCGCGGCGCTGGCCGGCCTGGTGGTCGCGGCCCGGCTGAACGCGGCCTCGCCCAAGGCGGGCCTCAACTTCGAGCTGGAGGCGATCGCGGCGTCGTTCATCGGCGGCGCGTCCATGAGCGGCGGGGTCGGCACCGTCCTCGGCGCCATCATCGGCGGTCTCGTCCTCGGCGTGCTGAACAACGGCATGAACCTGCTCGGCGTCGGCTCCGACTGGCAGTCGGTGATCAAGGGGCTGGCGCTGCTCGCCGCGGTCGGCTTCGACGTCTGGAACAAGCGGCGCGGCGGTCGCTAGGCCCGCCCCTGCGGACAGCCCCTGACGCCGCCGTGCCCGGACCCGGGCGCGGCGGCGTCAGGGGTTGTGCCAGGCGGCCGGGTCGTCGGCCAGTTGCCGCACCGGTTCGGGGAGCCCGCCGTGGGCGAGGTCGTCGAGGGTGACGCCTTCGAGGATCTTGCGGACGTTGGCGCGCAGCGCGACCCAGAGCGGGAGCAGCGGTTCGGCGGCGCCGCTGTAGGCGAGGGCGGTGGGCCGCTCGCCGCGCACCGAGACGATGGGGCCCTCGACGGCGCGCACGACGTCGGCGACGGTGATGGTGTCGGCGGCGCGGGCCAGCAGGTAGCCGCCGTTGCCGCCGCGCCTGCTGACGACGATGCCGCCGCGCCGCAGGTCGCCGAGGATGCCTTCCAGGAACTTGTGCGGGATGTCCTGGTCGGCGGCGACGGTCTCCGCCTTGACCGGTTCGGCGCCGTCGCGCACGGCGATTTCCAGGCAGGCGCGGACGGCGTAGTCGGCGCGGGCGGAGATCCTCATGGGGTCATTGTCGGGGACGGCTCCCGCTCCTCCGCCTCCTGCGCGCGCCCGGCGGCGGCGGACACGGGTGCGGGCCGCGGCGCCCCCTCGCCGCGGCCCGCACCCCGCACGGGGCGGCGGTCAGCCGGTGAAGCCGGAGACGCCCTGGGGCGTGCCCCAGCCGGTCGGACCGTCGTAGCCGGTCTTCGCGGTGCACAGGTAGCTGCTGGAGCAGCTGCCGTTGTTGCCGGTCGTGACGTCGTTCAGCGCGGAGGTCCCGGCCACGGCGTACGGGAACTTCGCCGGGTATGAGCCGGCCGACGGGACGCCGCCGAGCGCGTAGACCGCCGCGATGATCGGCGAGGAGGCGCTGGTGCCGCCGAAGGTGTACCAGCCGGCGGTGATGCCGTACGAGTCGTAGACGGAGACGCCGGTGGCCGGGTCGGCGACGGCGGCGACGTCCGAGACGGTCCGCCTGGCGCAGCCGGTGTCGGTCTGCCAGGCGGGCTTGGTGTCGTAGGCGGAGCAGCCCGAGCCGGTGCCCTCGGTGCTGCTGGTCCGCCACACGGACTCGGTCCAGCCGCGGGTGGTGGAGGCGGCCCGGGTGAGGGCCGTGCCGCCGACCGCGGTGACGTAGCGGGAGGCCGCCGGGTACTCGGCGCCGTAGCCCTCGTCGCCCGCGCTGACGGTGATGGCGACGCCGGGGTGGTTGAAGTAGGAGGAGTCGTAGCCGCTGTCCGCGGAGGACTCGGAGCCGCCGTAGCTGTTGGACACGTACTTGGCGCCGAGGGTGACGGCCCGGTTCACGGCGGTGCCGAGGTTGGCCATCGAGGCGGACTTGGCCTCGACGAGCAGGATGCTGCACTTCGGGCAGACCGCGCTCGCCATGTCGAGGTCGAGGGAGATCTCCTCGGCCCAGCCGCTGTCGGCGCTGGGCAGGGAGGTGGTGGAGCCGGTCTGGCCGACCTTCTTGAAGCAGCCGCTCGCCGCGGTGCAGGCCGGGAGGCCGTAGAAGGAGCGGTACTTGGCGAGGTCGGCCGCGGCGTTCGGGTCGTCGTAGGCGTCGACGACGGCGATCGTCTCGCCCGCGCCCTTGGCGGCCGCCGCCGAGGTCAGGCCGTAGGCGGCCTGGAGGTCGGCCGGTCCGTAGCCGGACGGGGTGGAGGCGTCGGCCGCGTCGGGGGCGGCGTGTCCGGCCTGGGCGCGCTGGAGGGCGTAGGCGGTGGTGCCGCCGGTGACCCGCTTGGCGCCGCAGGCCATCTCACCGGCCCTGGCCGGCTGGGCGCAGGCCCGCTGCCAGGTGACGTGCGGGGTGCGGGGGGCGGCGGCGTCGGCCTGGGCCGCCGTGCCGAGTCCGGCGAAGACGAGCGCCGCGACGCCGAGGATCCCGGCGCCCACACGGCCGCGGCCGTGCTTTCTTGGGGGGTGTGTGTCGCGCAACGTACAGCCTCCTGAGAAGGGTGGACAGGGGCGGTGCGGATGTCGTGGCCGCCGACGCGGTGGCCTCGGCGGCTGTCCCCGATCATCCGATTGGCGCGTGCACTTCAAAAGGGCAGGAGTCGAATCCAGACCTCCGCTTTGCGGAATCCGGCAGGTTCAACGAGCAGTAGATGGACGGTAGTTGACCTGTCTCACAGCCGGCTCACGGGAAACCCGAACGCGGGCTGCGGCAGCCCCCGGCCGATGCCGGGCAGCACCAGCAGCGAACCGGCGAGCGGCGACGGGGGGTCCAGGCCCACCCGGGCGGAGGTCACGTACAGGTCGCTCAGGCCGGGCCCGCCGAAGGCGCAGGCCGTCGGGCGGCGCACCGGCAGCGGGACCACCCGGTCCAGGACGCCGGCGGGCGTGTAGCGGCGCAGGGCCGCGCCGTCCCACAGGGCCACCCAGACACAGCCGTCGGCGTCCACGGTGAGCCCGTCGGGGTGTCCGGCACCCGGCTCGACGCGCGCCAGCCCGCGCCGGTGCACGACGCGCTCGCCCTCCACGTCGAAGACGTCGATCCGGCCCGTCGCCGTGTCGACGTAGTACATGAGCGTGCCGTCGGGGCTCCAGCCGGTGCCGTTGGAGACGGTGACGTCGTCCAGCACCTCCGTCACCGTGCCGTCGGGCGCGAGGCGGATCAGGTCGCCGCCGCCGGGCGTCTCGTCGTACGCCATCGTGCCCGCCCACAGGGCGCCGTCGGGGGCGACCGCCGCGTCGTTGCCCCGGCGCCCGGGGACCGGGCTGCGGTGCAGCCAGGAGAAGGCGCCGCCGGGGGCGTAACGGCCCACGCCGTCGCGGAGGTTGACGACGAGGCCGCCGTCGGCGCACGGCTTGGCGGCGCCCACGTGCTGCTCGGTGGCGAGGACCGTGCGGCGGCCGGTGCCGGGCGCGAAGGTGTGCACGCGCGCGCCGAGGATGTCCACCCAGACCAGCCGCCCGGTGGCGGCGTCCCAGGTGGGCCCCTCGCCGAGCTCGGCGCTCGCGCGCACCGCCACCTCGGCCCTCACGCCGCGCCCCGGTGGCCGAGCCGCTCGGACAGGTCCGCCGCGCCCCGCGCGGCGAGCCGTGCCAGCTCCTCCTCGCGGGCGTCCGTCCAGCGGATCATCGGTACGGAGATGGAGAGCGCGGCGACGACCCGGCGGGTGCGGTCGCGCACCGGCGCGGCGACGCAGGACACGTCCGGGTTGGACTCCCGGCTCTCGACGGCGACCCCGCGCTCGCGGATCGCGTGCAGGGCCTCGCGCAGTGCGGCCGGGTCGGTGATCGAGTTCTCCGTCATGGCCGCGAGCGGGCCGGTGTCCGGGATCCGGGCGGCCAGCTCGGGCTCGGGCAGGGACGCGAGGAGCATCTTGCCGACGGACGTGCAGTGCGCGGGCAGCCGGCGGCCCGCCGCCGAGACCATCCGCACCGCGTGCGTGGAGTCGACCTTGGCGATGTAGATGACGTCGGTCCCTTCGAGGATCGCCACGTGGACCGTCTCGTCGCACGTCTCGGCGACCGCGCGGGCGACCTGCTGGCCCTCGGCGGCGAGGTCGAGCTGCTCCGCGTACCGGCTGCCGAGCTGGTAGGGGCGCACCCCGAGGCGGTAGCGGCCCGGCTCGCCGGGGACCTGCACCAGGTAGGAGCGGGCGGCGAGCGTGGTGACGAGCTCGTGGACCGTGGTGCGCGGCAGTCCCAGCCTGCGGACGATGTCGGGGGCGGACAGCGTGCCGTCCCCGTCGAGGAAGAGCTCCAGGATGTCCAGAGCCCGGGTCACGGCTGGTACGAGACGTCCCACGGCCGCCCCCCTCCCTTGTTCGGTATGTCAACACTCGGTCGGTATCGCGAACACAGGCTATGCACAGTGCCGTTGACCGGGCAATGGGCGGGCGCTGCGCGACCATGGAGGGCATGCCCCGCCCCACACCGTCCTCCGGTCCCGCCGAGCCCTTCACCCCGCTGCACTTCCAACTGGTCCTGCTGCGCAGGATGGCCGACCACCGGCCCGAGCTGGTCGAGGCCGCCCGCGCCGAGCTGGGCGTCTCCGCCGCCGACATGCGGGAGGCGAACCGGCGCTGGCAGGCCATGGTCCGCTCGCCGCGCGCGCGGGCGGCGGTCTCCCGCTACCGCGCGGTCCTGGGCGCCCCGGAACAGACCCTGGTCCGCCGGGTCGGCGCCCTGGAGTGCGAGGCGCTGCTGTGGCCGGTGCCGCTCTGGCCCGACCTGCGCTTCGAGGTGCTGCTCTCGCCGCAGGGGGCGGTCTGGAACGACTGGCTGATCCGCGCCCCCGGCGCCCCGGGACCGCAGCTGCGCACCCTCGACGACCTCACCCCCTGGTCGTGCACGGTCGACGAGGCGGCCCGCGCCTTCCCCCCGGCCCGCCCCCTGGAGGGCTCGGCGCCCACCCGCTGGGGCCTGGCGTTCACGGCGCCGGACGCGGCCGGCGTGCCGCGCGAGGTGCGGGCCGAGTTCACCTACGGGCTGCTCCAGCGCTGGACGCAGGGGTAGCCGGGACGCTCAGCCGGCCGCCTTGAGGATCGCCTCGGCGACCGCCGGGAGCGATCCGGGGTGCACGGCGCTCAGGAAGAGGTTGGGCTCGACGAGTTCAAGCTCCATCACGCACGGCTGCCCGTCGGGGCCGTCGACCAGGTCCACGCGCGCGTACAGGAGCCGCTCGGCGCCGCCCGGGACGGCGGCCAGCGCCCGGTCGGCGACGGCGCGTTCGGCGTCCGTGGGCCGCCAGGGCTCCAGCGCCGGATGGGCGACCTTGCGCGCGTCGAAGGCGACGCCCGGGGCGAGGACGGCGCCCTTGCGCACGGCGTGCAGGAACCGTCCGCCGTAGAACAGCACGGCGCGCTCGCCGCCCGCGTCGATCCCGTCGACGTACGGCTGCACCATCGCCGTCAGGCCCTCGGCGTGCATGCGGGCCACCTGCGCCAGCGCGGTGTCCCGTTCGGCCGGCGTGTAGCGGGCGGCGTAGCGGGCTCCGGCGCCGGAGGCCGGCTTGACGACGAAGGCGCGGTCGTCCGGCAGCGCCGGGGTGTCGCCGGGCGCGACGTACACGGTGGGCACGGTGGGGACGCCGGCGCGGGCCAGTTCGCCGAGGTAGCGCTTGTCGGTGTTCCAGCGGAGCACGTCGACGGGGTTGGCGAGCCGGGTGACGGCGGCGCAGTGCCCGGCCCACCGCAGGAACTCGGCGCGCCGCCAGCTGTAGTCCCAGGTGGAGCGCAGGACGACCAGGTCGAAGGCGGCCCAGTCGACGTCCGGGTCGTCCCACTCGGCGGCGACCGCGTCGGCGCCGCAGCGCTCCAGCTCCGCGACGAGCGGCGGCAGGTCGCGGTCGACGCTGATGTCGGGTGCGGGCCGGCAGGTGACCAGGGCTATGCGGGACATGCGGGGCTGCTCCTTCGTGGTGCGGGTACGTCGTTCGCTCGCGGTGCGCGCCGCGAGGAGCGCGGAGAGGTGCTCCTCGCTCCAGGCGCGGGCCGCGTCGAGCGGGCCGATCAGGCTGCGGCCCAGCGGGGTGAGGGCGTACTCGACGCGGGGCGGGTTCTCGTCGTACGCGGTTCTGGCGACGAGCCCGTCGCGCTCCATGGCCCGCAGGGTCTGCGCGAGCACCTTCGCCGTGACGCCGGGCAGCGGCGCGCGCAGTGCGCCGAAGCGGCGCGGGCCGTCCTGGAGACAGCGCACGACCATGCCGGTCCACTTGTCGCCGATCCGGATCGGCATCGCGGTGGACGGGCAGCGCGGGTCGAACGGTCGCGGGTCGGGCGGTCGCGGGTCGCGGGGCGCGGTCACCCTCCGAGGCTACGGCCTGCCAGGTCACCGCCGGTACCGTTGCGGTAACCGGCGGGGGCGGGGCTAGCGTCCCGCCATGACCACCGATTCCAGCATCCTGATCGTGGGCGCGGCCGGGCGCGCGGGCCGGGCGGTGACCGCCGAGGCGCGGGCCCGCGGACACCGGGTGACGGCCGTCGTGCGGGACCCGGACCGGCACGCCGCGCCGGCCGCGGACCCCGGGGTCCGCCTCGTCGCCGGGGACATCACCGACGCCGCCCGGATGGCGGAGCTGGCCCCCGGGCACCGGGCGGCGGTGCACGCCGTCTCCCCCTTCAGCGGCCCGGAGCAGGGCTTCGCCGGGCTCGATCCGGACTTCTTCGTGAAGGCGGCGGACGCGCTGCTCGGGTCCGGGGTGCCGCGGCTGCTGGTGATCGGCCTGTTCGCGGACCTCCTCGACGGCGCGGGCCGCCCGCTCCTGGAGGACCCGGCCCGGCTGCCCCCGCCGATCGTCCCGTTCGCCCGCGCCCACACGGCGGGCCTCGCCCGTCTGCGGGCGGCGCCGGACTCCGCCGCGGACTGGCTGACGCTCACCCCGCCCGCGGCCCTCGATCCGGCCCTGCCCCGCACCGGCCGCTACGCCTTCGGCGGCGACCACGCGCCGGCGCGGGACACGCCGCTGTCGTACGCGGACCTGGCGGTGGCGGTCCTGGACGAGTCGGAGCACCCGACGCGCCACCGCACCCGGGTGTCCGTCCTGGGCGTCCCGTGCGGGGGCCCGGCCGCCGCTACGGCGACAGCTCCCGGGCCCCCCGCGCCGGCCGCGCCGCCACCGCCAGCGCCGCCACCGTCGCGGCGGCCCCCGCCGCGACGGTGAACCCCGCGTGGGCGCCCCCGGCGTCCACCGCCCGGCCCGCCAGGGCGGCCGCGGCCGCCGAGCCCGCCGCGCTCGCCGAGCCCAGCCAGGTGAGGGCCTGGGTGAGCACGGCCCGGGGCACCGCGGCCTCGGTCAGGACGGACGTGACGGCCAGCAGCGGCGGCACCGCGAGGCCGGTCAGGGCGAGCGCGCAGGCCAGCGCGACCGGCGCGTCCAGCACGGTCGCCGGGAGGCAGGCCAGGAGCAGCGCCGCCGCGGCGAGCGCCCGCTGCCGCACCGGCGCGGCCCGCCACCGGCGGGCGCCGTAGGCCCATCCCCCGGCCAGGCTGACGCAGTTGGACACCGCGTACAGCAGCGGCGCCAGGTCGGGGGTGCCGCGCCCGACCGCGTAGGCGGAGACGGAGACCTGGGTCGCGCCGAAGTACACGCCCAGCGCGAGGGTGCTCGCGGCGAGCCCCACGAAGGCGGGGGCGCGCAACGCCCGTCCGGCGTGCCGCCGTTCGGCGCGGTCCGCGACCGGCGGCGCGGTGCGGCGCTGGAGGGTGAAGGCGAGGCCGCCGCCGATCACGAGCGCGGCGGCGAGCCCGCTGCCGAGCCCGGGCCGTCCGGCGGCGCCCGCGGCGCTGACGAGGGCCGGGCCGACGAGGAACGACAGGCCGTTCGCGAGCGCCTCCAGGGCGAAGGCGCCGGGCAGCACGGCGTCCTGTCCCGTGCCGCGCAGCAGGGCCGCCCAGCGCGCCGCGGACAGGGCGCCGAGCTGCGGCAGGGTGGCCCCGGCGAGGGCGCCCGCGGTCGCGGCGACGGGCACCGGCCCGCCCGCGAACAGCAGGGCCACGGCCACCCCGTGCGCCCCGAGCGCGTACGGCACGACCCGGCGTTCGCCGAACCGGTCGACGAGCCGGCCGAGTTGCGGCCCGGCCAGCGCGTCGGTGACGGCGAAGCAGCCGGTGACCAGGCCCGCGGTGGTGTAGGAGCCGGTGCGGTCGTGCACCAGCCAGACGATGCCGAGCCCGGTCATGGCGAGCCCGACCCGCCCGACGCATCCGGCGAGGAAGAAGGCGGCGGCGCCCGGAGTGCGCAGCGCGGTGCGGTAGTCGGCCGGTGTCGAGGACACGGCACGTCCCTTTCGGCGCCCGGCGGGCCGCGTCACAGCGGGGCCGTCGGCGTCCGGAGGACCGGCCCGTGATCGCGACTGGAGCCTTCCAGTGCGGGCGTGGGGTGGGGACGCGCGCCCCACGCCGACTCCGACACCGGGCGGATACGGTGATCGACCGTTGGTCGAACGAGAGATTGAGCAGTCGACAGTCGCGGTGATCCTACGGCCAGTACTGCGCGAGCACACCCTCCTTGAACGGTTGCGGGGAGACCGCCATGTCCCCGGCGAAGGGGTGGTCGAGGGTCAGGCAGAGCAGCAGGCTCACCCCGATCAGGGCGGCGACCGACGCCACGAACATCAGCTGCGCGCGGATGCTGCGCATGCCGTAGAGGAAGGTCAGGGGCAGCATGACGAGGGCGCCGCCGTAGACGAGGAGGTCGAGGAGCATCGGCAGGGACTGCTCGGAGTCGGCGAGCCGGGTCCTGCGGGCCTCGGCGACCTCTCCGAGGGTGCTGACGGCCTGCTCGTAGTACGCCTGCTGGGCGTTGGTCCGCGGCTCGTACTCCTGGAAGGCGGTGTAGAGCCGGACGACCTCGCGGTTGGTGAGCCCGGGGTCGGGGCGTCCCTGCCGCATCAGCGGCCACTGCCGGTCGACGACGCCGTGCACGTAGGCGTCCATCGCGGCGGACACCCGGCGCTGCTGCTCGGGCGGGAACGCGGAGGCGTCGCGCAGCACTTCGGCGGTCTGGCTGGCCTCGGCGGCGACATTGGTCCCGGCCTCGTTGAGCCCCTCCCACTCGGCGACGACGACGAAGGCGAGGATGATCCCGTAGATCGCGGCATACATGCCGAGGACGACCCCGATCATGTCGTTGTACGTGCCCGCCGACAGGCGCGGGAACCTCCGCCGCACCAGCAGGCACCCCCCGAGCGCGAGGACCACGGCGCCGCCCCCGAGCAGCACGGCGAGGGCGAACGTACTGAAGTTGTTGAGCAGCCAGATTCCCACGGAGCCCTAACCCGTGGAGCGCGGGCGGGGTTACGGGGCGGTGCCCGGCTCCGGCCCGGGGTCCCAGTCCAGCAGCCGCACCTCGGCCACGGCCCGCACGTGCTGGCGCATGGCCGCGGCGGCGCCGCGTCCGTTGCCCGCCGCGACGGCCTCCAGGATGGCCCGGTGCTGCGCGAGCGACCGGCCGGGGCGCCGGGGCTGGCGCAGCGACTCGGTGCGGGACTCGGCGATCGGCCCGTCGATCTCCGCCATGAACGCGGCGAGCAGCGCGCTGTGCGCCGCCGCGGTCACCGCCGCGTGGAAGAGCCGGTCGCCCTCGGTGCCGAGGCCGCCCGCCGCGATGTCCTCGGCCATCGAGTCGAGCGCGGCGCGCAGGGCGGCGAGGTCGGCGTCGGTGCGGCGCTCCGCGGCCAGCTCGGCCAGCTTCGTCTCCAGGGCCTCGCGCGCCTCCAGCACGTCCGGCAGCCGCTTCCTGCGCTCCACGAGCCGCTCGACGGGTTCGGCGACGTCGAGTCCGTCGCGCACCAGATAGGTGCCGCCGCCCTGCCGCACCTCGACGAGCCCCTGCACCTCCAGGACGACGATGGCCTGTTTCACCGAGGCCCGGCTCACCCCGAGCCGCGCGGCGAGGTCCCGCTCGGTGGGCAGCCGGTCGCCCGCGCGCAGGCCGCCCTCGGCGACGTACGCGCGCAGCCGGCCGAGCACCTGCTCGTACAGGCGCGGGCGCGCCCCCATCGGCCGCAGTGCGTCGGTCATCCGGTCCTTCTCCGCCCTCTCCTGGCGTGCTGCCGCCCCGCAGCGTACGTCCTTGACGCGGGCGCCTGCCACACGTCAGGCTCGGATTGGCTGAGCCAATCAGCCAATTTTTCGCGACGCCGAGGATCGACCGAGGAGCGCCCCGTGCCACGTCTGCTGCCCGCCCTGCTCGACACCCCCGACCGGCCCGCGCTGCGCTTCGGCGACCGGGCGCTGACCCACGGCGGGCTGGCGGCGGTGGCGGCTCCGCTCGCGGCCCGGATCGGCGGCGCGTCCCGGGTCGCCGTGTGGGCGACGCCCACGCCGGAGACGGTGGTCGGCGTGGTCGCGGCGCTGCTGGCCGGGGTGGCCGCCGTGCCGCTGAACCCGAGGTCGGGCGAGAGTGAGCTGGCGCACATCGTGCGGGACAGCGCCCCGGAGGCGGTGCTGGCGGCGGCGGACGCCGAACTGCCGCCCGCCCTGGCGCGGTTGCCGCGCGTCGACGTGGACGCGGACGCCGCGGTCCCGGCCGCCGTGCCGTCCCTGCCGCCGGAGCCGGACCCCGCGACCCCGGCGTTCGTCGTCTACACCTCGGGCACGACCGGCCCGCCCAAGGGCGCGGTGCTGCCGCGCCGCGCGGTCTCGGCGACGCTCGACGCGCTCCAGGACGCCTGGCGGTGGACGGCGGCGGACACCCTGGTCCACGGGCTGCCGCTGTTCCACGTCCACGGTCTGATTCTGGGCGTCGTCGGCCCGCTGCGGCGCGGCGGCGCGGTGCGCCACCTGGGCCGGTTCAGCACCGAGGGCGTCACCCGCGAGCTGGCGTCGGGCGCGACGATGCTGTTCGGCGTCCCGACCATGTATCACCGCATCGCGGAGGCCCTGCCGGACGACCCGGCGCTCGCGCAGGCGCTCGCGGGGGCCCGGCTCCTCGTCTCGGGGTCGGCGGCGCTGCCGGTCCACGACCACGAGCGGATCGCGTCGGCCACCGGGCAGCGGATCGTCGAGCGGTACGGGATGACCGAGACGCTGATGAACACGAGCGTGCGGGTGGACGGCGCGGCGCGCCCCGGCACGGTGGGCGTGCCGCTGCCGGGCGTGGAGCTGCGCCTCACGGAGGACGACGGGGTCACGGAGGTGCCGCCCGGCGACCCGGAGGCGGTCGGCGAGATCCAGGTCCGCGGGGCGAACCTGTTCCTGCACTACCTCAACCGCCCCGACGCCACCGAGGCGGCGTTCGCGCCGGGCGGCTGGTTCCGCACGGGGGACATGGCGGTCCGCGACGCCGACGGCCAGGTCCGCATCATCGGCCGCAGGGCCACCGACCTGATCAAGAGCGGCGGCTACAAGATCGGCGCGGGCGAGATCGAGAACGCGCTCCTGGAGCACCCGGGCGTGCGCGAGGCGGCGGTCACCGGCGCCCCCGACGACGACCTCGGCGAGCGGGTGGTGGCGTGGATCGTCCCGGCGGACGCCGCGCGGCGTCCGACGCCGCGGGAGCTGGCGGACCACGTCGCCGCCCGGCTGTCCCCGCACAAGCGCCCGCGCACGGTCCACTACCTGGAGTCCCTGCCGCGCAACGACATGGGCAAGATCCTGAAGCGGGCGCTCGGCGATGTCTGACGCGACCAGGGGCGTGGCCGACCCCGGATCCTTCCGGGAGCTCCCCCCTCCCCCGCCGCCCGCCGAGCCGAACCCGCTGGGCTGGCCGGACTACGACACGGTGCTGGCGCGGGCGGCCGAGCGCGGCGGCACCGAGTCCGTCACCGCCGCGACCGCCACCGTCGACGGCACCGCGGTCGTCCTCCTCGCCTTCGACTTCACCTTCCTGGGCGGCTCCCTCGGCCGCCGCGCGGGCGACCGCGTCGAGGCCGCGCACGCCCACGCCCGCGCGCACCGGCTGCCGGTGGTGGCCCTGGTCGCCACCGGCGGCAGCCGGATGCAGGAGGGCATGATCGCGCTGACCCAGCTCCAGCGGGTCGCGGGCCAGATGGCGCTGACCCGGGCCGCCGGCCTGCCGCAGGTCACGGTGGCCTGCGATCCGACGACGGGCGGCGGCTGGGCGACCCTGGGCGCGGGCGCCGACATCACGCTCGCCTGCCCCGGCGCCCAGATCGGCTTCGCGGGGTCCCGGGTCCGCCCGGCGGACGCCGACCCGGCCGCGTACACGGCCGAGAGCCAGTTCGCCGCCGGGTCCCTCGACGCGGTCGTGCCGCCCGGCGAGCTGCGCGCCGTCCTCGGCCGCTGGCTGCGCCTGCTGACACGGCCCGCCCCGGGCGCCGCCCCGGTCCCGGCCGCGCAGGGGCGCACGGACCCGCCGCCCACCGGCTGGTCGGCGGTGCTGCGCGCCCGCGCCCCCGAACGGCCGCGTGCCCGGGCCTACTTGGCGGCGTACTTCGGCCACCGCGAGGAGCTGAGCGGCGACCGCACGGGCGGCCGGGACCCGGGCATGCTCTGCGGGTTCGGCGCGCTCGGGGACGGCGAGGCGGCCGTGACCGTCGCGTACGCGGCCCAGTGCGGTACGGCGACGACCCCGGCGGGCTATCGGACGGCGGCCCGGCTGATCCGGCTCGCGGGCCGGCTCGGCGTGCCGGTGCTGACGCTCGTCGACACCCCCGGGGCGGCGAACGACGCGGCGGCGGAGCGGGCGGCGGCGGGTCCGGCGATCGCCGAGGTGTTCCTCGCGGTCGCCGAGTCGCCGGTGCCGGTCACGACGCTGGCGATCGGCGAGGGCGGCTCGGGCGGCGCGCTCGCGCTGTCGGCGCCCGGGAACACCTGGATCGCGCCGGACGCGTACTTCTCCGTCATCGCGCCCGAGCTGGCGGCGGCGATCCTCAAACGGCGCCCCGACCAGGCGGAACACACGGCGGACCAACTCCGGCTCAGGCCGCAGGACTTGGTGGAGCTGGGTGTGGTGCGCGGGATCGCGGCGCCGCCGCCGTAAACGAACAGGGGCGCAGTTGTTCCCTCGAACAGGTGGTCGTCGCTCCAGAGTTTGCCTGGGGCACGCAACAGCAACGATGCTTACAGGGCGCAAGCAACGGGCTGCAGACCGTGGCGAACGCATCGCGATGCAGTGCATGTCCCACACACAGGCAAGACGCAATACCGAGGAGAACGCACCACCATGAACCTGCTCACCGACATCCTCGCCGGCATCGTCCACTTCGTCGGCTGGCTCGTGTAACACCCGGCGCGACGCCACGGTGTGACACACCGTCGGACGCACGCACACGGCGCCGTCTCCCCCGGTCCCACGGGGAGGCGGCGCCGTCGCGTCGTCCATGAGCGGCCCGGTCGCCGGGCTGTCTCACGACTACCCCACGACTACCCCGCGGCTACCTCACGGCGACCGCCCGGACGATCTCCTGACGGACGCTGCCGCCCCTGTCGTCCCGGGCCGCGGCCCGCAGCGACACGTGCCGGGCGCCGCGCGGCACGTTCAACTCGCCCTTCCAGGAAGCCTTCGCGCTCTTCAGCGAGACGCTCTTCCAGGTGGCGCCGTCGTCGTACGACACCTCCAGGCTGCCGCCGCCGATCGTGCCGGTGTCGGCCGCGCCCACGACGTACTGGGCGGACAGTCCGACCGCGAGCCGCTTGCCGGCCGCGACCGTGCCCCGCAGGTCGGTGTCGAGGTCGAAGCCGAGGTTGATGAGCGGCAGCCGCGTCGCGGTGTCCGCCGGCGTCCGGGCCGACCGCACCGTCCACGCCGAGTGCCCCTCGGTGGCGACGCCCCACAGCTTCGGGTCGAGCGCGGTGTCCGTCGTGACCTTGTACGTGTGCGGGGCCGGATCGGCGTCCCAGACGTACACCCCCGAACTCACCCTGCGGTCCGCCTCCACGCCGTCGACGTACACGGCCGTCTCCTGCGTCATCCCGGAGTCGGCGCTGAACGGGTCGCCGAAGCCGGTGTGGTCCGGTCCCGAGTCGCCCCAGCCCGGGGTGTTGAACTCCAGGTTGTCGCCGGTGCGGGTCTGGCCCCAGCCGAGACCGGTGCCCAGCCACGGGTGCCAGACCGGCTGGAACCAGTCGAGCCGCTCGTGCGAGCCGCCCCGGTAGGCGACGAGTCCGCCGCGCTCCTCCCAGGACAGCGCCGGGCCCGCCTGCACGGACTCGTGCCACTTCTGGCCCGGGCCGGTGGAGATGTGGTCGGTGCGCTCGGCCGGGTAGGCGACCGCCTCCTGGAAGCCGAGGCCGATGGGGAAGGCGTCGCTGAGCGCGTACCGGAACTCGCTGCCCTGCTGCGGCTTCGGCGCGTGGAACCGCACGTCGCGCACGGCGAGTTCGCGGCTGCCGGGGCGGTAGGCCAGCGAGCCGCCGGGCACCGATCCGGTGTGCTCGTCGGCGAGGTCGTACACCCACGGCGTGTACCGGGTGCCGGTCGTGCCGAGCGTGCGGCCCTTCCTCGCGGCGGCGGCGAGGACCCCGGCGTCGCGCGCGTCGACGGTCGCGATGGTCAGCGGCCGGTCGGTGTAGTCGTCGGTGCCGAAGTACGCGCCGAGCCGGCCGGGCGTGCCGTCGGTGACGAACAGCGCGGCGGCCCCGGCGTCCTGGGCGGCCTGGGCGAGCGCGCCCGGCGCGGTGGCGCCGTCGGCCCGGACCAGGACGGCCTTGCCGCGCACCTTCAGGTGCGCGTAGTCGGCGGGTGTGCCCGCGCCCGCGTCGACGACGGCGAGCCGGCGGCGGCCCTCGGCGAGCGTGCCGCCGGACTGCACGACCGCGTCACGCACCCCGTCGACCTGGAGCAGCGGCTTCCCGAGCCGCCAGACGGTGCGGTACGCGTAGCTGCCCTCGGTGACCTTGCGGGTGGGGGCGGCGAAGACGCTGTCGTAGACGAGCGGGACCTGGACGGCGTTGGTGATCTCGGCGCCGCCGGCCTTGCGGTGGGCCTCCATGAGCAGCTGCCGGGTCTCGGCGGTGCGCCCGACGTCGGCGGCCACCTCCTTCAGCCGCCGCCCGTCGAGGGTGATCTCGCGGTCGTGGTCGAGGGTGACCTCGGGGTCGGCGAGGTAGCCGAGGCCGAGGGAGTCCTCGCCGTGGCTGCCGCGCACGTCGAGG
Organism: Streptomyces sp. NPDC088785; assembly: GCF_044750685.1. Lineage (NCBI taxonomy): Bacteria > Bacillati > Actinomycetota > Actinomycetes > Kitasatosporales > Streptomycetaceae > Streptomyces > Streptomyces sp. NPDC088785. The sequence goes on along the minus strand of NZ_JBIVKH010000002.1, from coordinate 205,316 downwards.
AAGGTGTCCACGTAGTACGTGCCCGGCTTCAGCCGCAGCTCCACGGTGCCGTCGTCGCCGGTGGCGTAGCTGACCGGGTCGGTGTCCGCGACGAGCTGCTGCACGGCGAGGGAGGCGGCGGCGGGGGCGCCGTCGCGGTCCTTCACATGGACGGTGAGCGTGTACCGCTCCTCCTCCTTGACCAGCCCGATCGCGGTGTGCGCGACGGTCTTGCCGCCCGAACTGGCGACGATCTGGCCGCTGTTGGTGCCGACGGCGGCCTTCGCGCCGTCGCCGGTGACGGTCGTGGCGGCGGAGCCGTGCGCGGGCACGGTCAGGGTGGAGTCGGCGAGCGTGGCGGCACCGGCCGCGGCGCCCTGCACGGCGAGGCTCAACTCCACCGGCTTGTCGGAGGAGTTGCTGTACGTGAGGGTCCGGGTGACCGGCGCGTTGGTGTCGTAGGGCCACTTGTAGTAGCCCAGGTCGGCGCTGCCGGTGGCGGTGACGTCGGCGCCGACGGCGTCCGGCACACTGACCCGGCCCGAGCCCAGCGCGTAGGCGGAGGCGTCCAGTTGCCTGCTGCTGGACATCAGCGCGTCCTTGAGCCGGGCGCCGGTCCAGTCGGGGTGCTCCTGGGCGAGCAGGGCGGCGACCCCGGCGACGTGCGGCGTCGCCATCGACGTACCGCTCATGGTGGTGTAGCTGCCCGAGCCCTCCGCCAGGGAGGAGCGGGCGGCGAGGATGTCCACGCCGGGGGCGGAGACGTCGGGCTTGAGGGCGTTGTCGCCCAGGCGCGGGCCCTGGCTGGTGAAGTAGGCGGCCCGGTCGTCGGCGTCGACGGCGCCGACGGTCAGCGCGGCGTCGGCGGCGCCCGGCGCGCCGATGGTGCCGGGTGCGCTGTAGTTGCCCGCCGCGATGACGAAGAGGGTGCCGGTCTGCGCGGAGAGGGTGTTCACGGCCTGGGACATCGGGTCGGTGCCGTCGCTGCCGGTGTCCGAGCCGAGGCTCATGGAGACGATCTTCGCCTTGATGTCCTTGGCGGCCCACTCCATACCGGCGATGATCTGCGACTCGGAGCCGGAGCCCGCGTCGCTGAGGACCTTGCCGACGGCGAGGGTCGCGTCGGGGGCGACGCCCTTCTCCTTGCCGTCGGAGGCGGCGCCGGACCCGCCGACCGTCGAGGTCACGTGGGTGCCGTGGCCCTGCCGGTCGGCGACCTCCTCGCCCTCGATGAAGGACTTCGACTCGCTGACGCGCGTGGCGAGATCGGGGTGGGTGGCGTCGTAGCCGGTGTCGAGGACGGCGACCTTCACGCCCTTGCCGGTGAGGCCGGCCTGCCACGCCTGCGGGGTGCCGATCTGCGCGTTGGACTCCGCCATGTCGGCGGTGACCCGGGCGTCGAGCCACACCTTGCCCACGCCGTCGCCGAAGCCGCTCGCGGTGGTGAGGCCGTTCCAGAAGGTGCGGCCCTTGTCGGCGGCGACGGCGGCGCCGCCGACGCTGGGCAGGGCCCGGGTCCGCTCGGCGCCCTCGGGCAGGGCGGCCGCGGCGCGGGCGCGCTTTCCCGCGTAGGTCACGATGAGGGGCGTCGCGTCGGCCCTGCCGTCCGAGAGCCCCTCCCGTATCAGCTCGCTGACGTCGAACAGCCGGGCGTCGAGGCTGCCGTCGGCGAGATAGCGCCGGGCCTCGTCGGGCACGACGGTCACCCGGTCGCCGGACACCTGGGTGCGCACGGCGCCGGTGGCCCCCCGCGCCCGGTCCACGGCGACGGTCCTCCGGCCGCCGCCGAGGTCGGTCACGGTCACCTTGTCGCCGGTCACCAGGGTGACGGTGTGCGCGGCGGACGCGGCCCTGGTGGGGGTCTTGCCGGGTGCGGTGTGCGCGCCTCCGGCGGGCAGCAGCGCGAACGCCAGCCCCGCGGACAGCAGGGCCGCTCCACGTCTCGCGGCAGGTCCTCTTGACATCGTTGCCTCTCTTCCGGGCCCCGGGCTCAGGGGGTGTCGCCCAAGTGCTGGGAAGAGTGTCAGGAGCCTTGTGTTGCGGGGAAGTTGCCGAGGGCTGGCGGGTGCTGCCCTGGCGCGTTCCCGCCATCGCCGCCCGTCCCCGGGCGGGCCGCCGCACGAGGCCGGCTCACTCAGGTGGCGGAGCGTCAGATGCGCTGTCGGGACGGGCCTGTTCGTGCTTCCACCCCGTCCGGCCCACTCCAGCGCGCGGAATCCCGGACCCCGCCGCACGATGCCAGAAGGGCCGCGGACCCGCGACCCGACGTGCCTTCTCTGGGGGCCGCGATCTCGGGAGGATCTGCCATGACCGTCAGTCTGGAGCAGTTGCGCCGCTGCCACTTCGCCGTCGACCTGGGTGCCGCGCGCACCCGGGTGTACGTGAAGGGCGCGGGCCTCGTCGTCGACGAGCCGAGCTGCGCCGCCGTGAACACCCGCACCGGGGCGCTGATCGCGGTCGGCGAGTTCGCGGAGCGGATGACCGGCCGCACCCCGGGCTACATCCGCGTCGTCCGCCCCGTCTCCGGCGGCACGGTCGTCGACATCGAGATGGCCCAGCGGATGCTGCGCCAGCTGCTCGGCGAGAAGCTGCGGCGCACGCTGCGCCGCAAGCCCCGGCTGCGCGCGGCGGCCTGCACCCCGCACGACGCGGACCCGCTGGCGCAGCGCGCCGCCGTGGAGACCCTGGTCGGGCTCGGCGCGCGCCGCGTCGAACTCGTCGACACGCTGATCGCCGCCGCCGTCGGCTGCGGGCTGCCGGTCGAGCAGCCCGAGGCCACCATGATCATCGTCTGTGGGGCGGCCACCACCCAGATCGCCGTGCTCTCGCTCGGTGCGATCGTGACCGCCGACCGGATCCCGGTCGGCGGCGACGCCATCGACCACGCGGTGGTCCAGCACCTGCGCCAGCACCACGAGCTGATGCTGCCCTCCCAGTCGGTGCGGCCCCTGCAACTGGCCCTGAGCGGCAACGGCCTGACCCCGCACGGCCCCGAGCAGACCGAGATCCACGGCCGGGACGTGGCGACCGGCCTCGCCCGCTCCGTGCACGTGGACACCTCCGCGGTGCGGCAGGCGATCCACACCCCGCTGACCGCGGTCCTCGACGGCATCGGCCGGGTGCTGCGGGACTGCCCGCCGGACCTGGTCGCCGACCTCGCGGACCGGGGCATCATGCTGGTCGGCGGCTCGGCCCTGCTGCCCGGCCTCGACCACATGCTGCGCGAGGCGACGGGCATGCCGGTGCAGATCGCCGAGCGGCCCGACGTGTGCGCGGTGCAGGGCCTGGGCGCGATGCTGGAGGGCCGGATCCAGCCGATGGTCCTCGACCCGCTGGCCGGCTGACATCACGACGACGGACCCCGGGGCCGCGCGCGGCGCGTCCCGGGCCACCGAGGGGGACGCGCGCACCGTGACCGGGCGACCAGGACCGTCGGACACCGGGCTCCCCGTCCTCCTGGAGGCGGTGCTGGGCGTGGGCACCGAGCTGGAGCTGCACACGGTGCTCCAGCACCTGGTGGACAGCGCGGCGGCGCTGACCGGCGCGCCCCACGGGGTGCTCGACGTGATCGACCCCGGACACGGCAGCCTCCTCCACTCGGTCGGCACCGGGGAGGCGGGAGGGGACCGGCGGGGCTCGCTGACCGTCCCCGTCCGCGTACAGGAGACGGAGTTCGGGCGGCTGCGGCTGACCGGGAAGGCGTTCACCGTCCACGACCACGCGCTGTTGCGGGTGCTGGCGACGCAGGCGGGCATCGCCATCGGCAACGCCCGGCTGTACGAGACCGCCCGGCAGCGGGAGCGGTGGATCGAGGGCGCCGCCGCGGTCACCACGGCGCTGCTCACCGGCCGCGCCGAGGACGCCCTGACCACGGTCGCCGACCGGGCCCGGCTGCTGGCCGACGCGGCCGCCGGGGTGGTCCTGCAACCCACCGAGGAGGGCGGCATGTCGATCGTGGCGGCGTCGGCCACGGACGAACCGCGGGCCCTGCTCGGCGCGACGATCCGGCCGGGCAGCGACGTCCTGGCCCAGCTCCTGTCCGGCGAGCCGGTGTTCATCGACGACTCGGCGACGGACCCGCGGATGACGACCGAGGTCAGGGCCCGTTTCGGACCGAGCATGATGCTGCCGCTGCGGGCCGGGGGCGAGCTGATCGGCACCCTCGCCCTGCCGCGCTCGCGCGGGGCCCGCCCGTACACGTCCGTCGATCACCTGCTGGCCACCCAGTTCGCCTCGCAGGCCGCCCTCGCGCTGGTGCTGGCGGACGCGCAGGCGGGCCGTGAGCGGCTGGCCGTCTTCGAGGACCGCGACCGGATCGCCCGCGACCTGCACGACCTGGTGGTCCAGCGGCTGTTCGCGACCGGCATGATGCTGGAGTCGACCCAGCGCCGGGCCACGGTCGGTGACGTGCGCGAGGCGCTGTCCCTGGCGGTGGACGAGCTGGAGTCGACGATCCAGGAGGTCCGTACGACGATCTTCGCCCTGCAACAGCCGCCGGCCGAGGCCCCGACGACGTTCCGCGGCCGGGTGCTGCGCGAGACGGCGGGGGCCGCCGCGGTGCTGGGGTTCGCGCCGTCGGTGACGTTCACCGGGCCGGTCGAGGGGGTGCTGGACGGCACGGTCGAGGGCCAGCTGCTGACCGCGCTGCGCCGCGCCCTGGCCACGGCGTCCCGGCGGCGCGCGGTCTCCCGCATCGAGGTCACCGTCGACGCGCGGGCCACCTTGCCGGGCGGCCGTCCGGGCGTACGGCTGACCGTGGCGGACGACGGGGAGCACGGGGACGGCACGGGCACGACGGTGACCTGGCAGTCTCCGCGGGGGCGCTAGGTCCGGTGGGCCGGGTACGGGGTGGGCCGGGTAAGGGGTGAGCGGGAAAAGGGGGAGCCGGTACATCGGGGATGACCGGCGCCGACTCCGCTCATCCCCGTACGCACACCGCTCGATCACCGCTCGATCACCGCTCCGGGGGGGAGAGCCCGATCCGAGGGAGCCGATCGCGGTTCTGACGAGTCTAGGGGGCGCGCGCCCGCGGGTCCCTCCCCAAAGCGCACCGTTGTCCGCGAAACGCAACCATCTGGTGCATCGGGCGCCCCCCGGCTCCCTGCGGAACGACGACTCCGGTGACCCGGCGACCTGGGTGCTCGGTCGATGCCGGGGCCGCCGGGGTGACGACGACGCCGGAGGCGGACCCGGCCGCGTGGGGCGGCACCCAGCGCCAGGCGATCGGCATGGGGCCCTCCCGAGATTCTCGGGAGGGCCCCACTTCGATGACTACTGGATCCCCGTCAGCCAATCCCAGTCGCCGGGCCTGGCCCGCAGCTACGTGAACCCTTGCTCCAGACAGTCATCGAGGGTGAAGGATTCGGCACGGATGAACCCCTGTTCCCCCAGCCCCGGGCCGGACATGACCAACGTCCAGGGCTCTCCGCCTTCCACCATCCGCTCGTCATCCACCTTGAGGATGACGGTGACACCAGAGCGGCCCAACTTATCCATGAGCTGCCCGATATCCATCACTCTTGCCTCCATCGATAGCCTCTCAAGGCTGCCGAGATGTCGCTGGCGTCAGGCTCTGCGCGGTCCCCGTCCGCTGATGTTGCCGTCAACTACTGCCGTCACCACGTGCCGAAGTCCCGTCAGGACGCACCTGACGGGGCTTCGGGTTCGCAGACCTACACCCGTCACTGACTCCCTGGGGCGATCACACCCACAATCAAGGCCCCTGCAGACAGTCCGACCTTGGGACCACCCGACACGCACTTGTCTCGATCACCCGGGTCCGCTGAGCAGGCAGGTTGCGCGAGATTGCGCAATGTCACACCCTCTCGGGGTACATTAATGAATGGAGCTACGAAGCTTCGGCATCTGTAGCTACGTACCGCAAGAACGAAGGACCCGCTCGGCACCACCCGAGTCGGGCCCTCCGCGCAGCAGTCACGAGCCCGGCCGACTTCGTAGAGGCCGGGCTCGCTGCGTATCAGCGCTCCCTGCCACCGGCGGGTTCATGCGTGGGTCTCGCTACTGCACGAGGAACTGGCCCACTGTGGCGATCACCGCTACTAGCAGAGCTACCGCAGCCAGTCCGACTTGCCACCTCTCGGGGCTAGTCCAACTCTCCGACGGTTCCTCTTCGTTCGGATCCTCCACTACTCCTCCAGTTCTCCCGACGATGGCCTGGCAGGCCCAGGCGGGCCAACCGAAACCACCAGATCCTGCAAACAGATCCAGGTTTCGGCCTCTGCGGGGGAGAACTGGTCGAGCATCGTGAATCTTAGCTGGACGTCTGGCCCAGGGCGCAGTTACACAGCAAAGTCTTCCGGCACCATCACGCTGAACTGGGGTTATGTCCCAACCCGTTCTCGATCGAGCGGAAAACTTGGCCCTGCGCGGGCCGGGATGACACCACCCACCGTTGGTACATATCTCAATCTAAGGGTTGTCCCGTAACTGATCTTGGACCTGGTGAGGGCGGGGTCGGCGGCGGTGCCGTCCGTTGGCCTATCCGGTGGGTGCGAGGTTGTGCAGGCGGGCGATGCCGAGGATCGCATGGTGGACGCCGTCGCCTTCGAGTCGGCAGTCTCGCAGCATCTTCCAGCCCTTCATACGGGCGAAGGTGCGCTCGACTCGGGCACGAACCTGTTTGTGCGAGCGGTTGTGCTCCTCCTTCCAATCCGGGAGTTTCTCGCCTTTGCGGCGGCGGTGCGGGGGCACGAAGGAGGAGCGGAGGTGCAGCGCCTGGCGCGCGCCGACGCGCGTCGGGCGGTGAGTGAGGCATGGACGGCTCTCGTAGAAGCTCGTGGTCTGAGGCTGCGCACCACCGGAGCAAGCACCATGCGCCGCATCCGGGACACCCTCTCGTCGGCACTCAACACTGCCGTCGAGAAAGGCGGAGGCGTCCTACGCAACTGGGCGGCCATGATCGAGCTGCCGGACCCCGAGCGTCCTCGCGCGGAAGTGTGGACGCCATCCCTGGTAGCGGCGTGGCCGGAGACCGGGGTACGGCCCCTCCCTGTCATGGTGTGGACGCCAGAGCTCACCGGGCGGTTTCTCGACTCCGTGGTCGATGACCCGTTCCACCCGCTGTGGCACCTGCTCACCTTCCGCGGCCCTCGCCGCGGTGAGGCCGCCGGCCTTCGTTGGGACACCGGCATGGACTTCCAAGCACGCCTCATCCACATCGTGCAGCAGTATGTGCGCTTCGGGAAGGCCGTACTCCTCGGCAAGCCGAAGGCGGACCCGGCACGGAGCATGGCCGTGGACGACGAGCTGCACAGCCTGCTGACAGCGGAGCTGGACCGCCGGCGCCGGGTGAAGGAAGAGCTGGCCGAGCTGGGGGTGCCCTGGTCTGACTCCGGCCGCGTCTTCGTCGACGAGGTGGGCCAGCCGCTCTCTCCGGAGTGGATCACCCGCCGGTTCCTGCGGCTGATCGAGTTCGCCAGGCTTCCGCCGATCCGGCTGCATGACCTCCGGCACGGCTCGGCGACGCTCGCTCTGGCGGGCGGAACAGAGATGAAGGTGATCTCGAAGCGGCTAGGTCACTGGTCGCTTCAGATCACCTCGGACACCTACACGCACGTGCTTCCACAGTTGCTCGCAGCCGAGGCGGAGGCCGTGGTTTCGATCGTTGCTCGCGCTCGCACCTCGCAGGAATCACCCTCAGTGACGGATCCTGAAGAGCCTGAGGTTGACGGCCCGGCAACGCCCTGACGCTTCGGGCAACGCTCGGGCAACGCGTCCATCCGAGTGGATGTTTTGCCGCGTCAACCCCGGCCTGTTTTGACACGCCGTCAGGCGGGGGTAAGAAGGGCCCAGGTCAGATCGTTTCTGCCTGGACCCGCGAGTGGGGCGGGTGGGACTCGAACCCACGGCCGACGGATTATGAGTCCGCTGCTCTAACCGGCTGAGCTACCGCCCCGTAACGGCGCGCCGCGCACATGTGTGCGCGCCGTCTGCCGCAGCATAGCCGCTCATACGATCTCCTGCCTCGGATGGTTCGGCTCTGCACGACCTTGAGGACACCCTCCGTGGCCGGCCGGTTCCAGCGGGCACGAAAAAGCCCCCCGGAGTGGACTCCGAAGGGGCTTGTTCGACAGCTCTCCCGACTGGACTCGAACCAGTAACCTGCCGGTTAACAGCCGGCTGCTCTGCCAATTGAGCTACAGGAGATCGAGCTCCCCCGACTGGACTCGAACCAGTAACCTGCCGATTAACAGTCGGCTGCTCTGCCAATTGAGCTACAGGGGAATGACCTCGATTGCTTCGAACGCCGCTACCCGGGTACTTGCCAGGCGGCGTGCGCTCGCTGCGACACATACATTAGCGCAAGCAGGGGGGTGCTCCGCCAATCGGTATCCCCCGGCGATCATCGGGCACGACGATGATCGCCACGACGACCGCATCGTCCATGACGTCTCGCTAGGGAAAGGGTGGCCGACATGCGCTACCGGCTCACATTCATCGGCGGTCTGGCCCTGGGCTACGTCCTGGGGACCAAGGCCGGACGGGAGCGGTACGAGAAGCTCAAGAAGGCGGCTCGCGAGATCTCCCAGAACCCCGCCGTACGCAATACGGCCGAGTCCGCCGCGCAGCAGACCCGCCAGTACGCGGGCAAGGCGTTCCACTCGGTCAGCACCAAGGTCGAGGGCAGGGTCCCGGACTCCGTGGCCGAGCGGGTGCGGTCGCTGCGGGAGCGCGGCGGCGGCACCCAGGAGGACGACTGGGGCACCAGCAGCACCTGACGGCACGCGCGCCCCGGCGGTCAGGCAGAATTTCCGGCATGGGGATAGTCGCCGGGCTGGACAGTTCGCCCGATTTCACGCGCATTGTCGTTTGTGACGCGAACACCGGAGCCGTGCTCCGGCAGGGGTACGCGCCCCATCCGCTGGAGACCGCGGAGGGCGGCGGACGGCCCAGTGACGTCGATCCCCAGGCCTGGCTGCTCTCGCTCGGCGAGGCGGCCGGCGGCGGGCTCCTGGAAGGCGTGCAGGCCATCGGCGTGTCGGCGCAGCAGAACGCGCTGGTGCCGCTCGACGCGCAGGGCAACACCGTGCGTCCGGCGCTGGTGGGCGCCGACAAGCGGGCGCAGGTGGCCGCCGCCGACCTGATCGACCGGCTCGGCTCGCGCGAGGCGTGGGCCGAGGCGGTGGGCTGCGTGCCGCAGGCCGCGCAGCCGGTGACCAAGCTGCGCTGGCTGGCGCGGACCGAGCCGGAGAACGCGCGGCGGGTCGCCTTCCTCATGCAGGCGCACGACTGGCTCGTGTGGCAGCTGCTCGGCCGCCCCTCGCGCCGGACCACCGACCGCGGCGGGGCCTCGGGCACCGGCTACTGGTCCGCGGCCGCCGGCTCCTGGCGGCCCGACCTGGTGGACCTGGCGCTCGGGCAGCGGGCCGCGCTGCCGGAGGTGCTCGGCCCCGGCGACGCGGCGGGCACCACCCCGGAGGGGCTGATCATCTCGGCCGGCACCGGGGAGACCATGGCCGCCGCCTTCGGGCTCGGCGTCTCCCCCGGCGACGCCGTCGTCTCGCTCGGCGCGTCCGGGTCGGTGATGGCCGTGCACCACGAGGCGCTGGTGGACTCCAGCGGTTCCATTACGTCGCTCGCCGACGCCACCGGCATGCATCTGCCGGTGGTGCATACGCTGAACGCGGTGCGCACACTGCGCGGCACGGCGGAGATGCTGGGGCTCGACGGCGGGCTCGACGAGCTGTCGGAGCTCGCCATGAAGTCGACGCCGGGCGCCCACGGCCTCGTACTCCTGCCGTATCTGGAGGGCGAGAAGACGCCGAACCTGCCGCACACCGCCGGCACCCTCAGCGGGCTCAGGCGGGAGTCGATGAAGCCCGAGCACCTCGCGCGGGCCGCGTTCGAGGGCATGCTGTGCGGGCTCGCCGACGCGCTGGACGTGCTGCGCGGGCGCGGGGTCGAGGTGCGGCGGGTGTTCCTGCTCGGGGCCGCCGCCGAGCTGCACGCCGTGCAGGCCGTCGCGCCGCTGCTGTTCGGTACCCAGGTCGTGGTGCCGCAGCCCGCCGACTACGCGGCGCTCGGCGCCGCCCGGCAGGCCGCATGGGCGATGTCCGGCCAGTTGCCGATGTGGCGGGGCGCGGCCTCCCAGGTCCTCGAACCCGGCGAGGAGCTACCGGTGGGGCAGGCGGTGCGCCAGCAGTTCCGCGCGGTGCGCGAGCAGATCCACCCCGGGGCGTTCGCCCAGTCGTAGGCGCGGGACCTCGGCGGGCCCGCGGGTGCGCGGTCCGCGCGTGGCCGGTCTTTGAGCTCTCTTGGGTTAATCGGTTGAGGTAACGCGGGGGGAGTGTCCGACGATAGGGGTCCATGCGTCCTCCGTCCCGGCGGACGTCTCCCCCTCCCCAACCGCTCTCACCCCAGATCGCCGACCACCGAGAGACAGAGCGTGCTCATACGACTCCTGCGGACCCACCTCGGTCCGTACAAGAAACCCATCGGGGTGCTCGTCCTGCTGCAGTTCTTGCAGACCTGCGCGGCCCTGTATCTGCCCACTCTGAACGCGGACATCATTGACAACGGTGTCGTCGACGGCGACACCGGCTACATCCTCACGTACGGCGCCCTGATGCTGGGTGTCACGGTCGTCCAGGTCGTCTGCAACACCGGCGCCGTCTACTTCGGCGCCCGGACCGCCGCCGCGCTCGGCCGCGACGTGCGGGCCGGGGTCTTCGACCGGGTGCAGTCCTTCTCCGCGCGTGAGGTCGGCCACTTCGGGGCGCCCTCGCTGATCACCCGCACCACGAACGACGTGCAGCAGATCCAGATGCTGGTGCTGATGGGCTTCACGCTCATGGTGTCCGCGCCGATCATGTGCGTCGGCGGCGTGATCATGGCCCTCGGGCTCGACGTGCCGCTGTCGGGCGTGCTGCTGGCCGTGCTGCCCGTCATGGCGATCGTGCTGTCGCTGATCATCCGCAGGATGCGGCCGCTGTTCCGGTCCATGCAGGTCAAGCTGGACACCGTGAACCGGGTGCTGCGCGAGCAGATCACCGGCAACCGCGTCATCCGCGCCTTCGTGCGCGACGACTTCGAGAAGGACCGGTTCGGCCGGGCCAACTGGGACCTGACGGAGACCTCGCTGGCCACCGGCCGGATCATGGCACTGATGTTCCCGTTCGTGATGACGATCGTGAACGTGGCGTCCATCGCCGTGGTCTGGTTCGGCGCCCACCGGATCAACAGCGGCGGCATGCAGATCGGCGACCTGACGGCGTTCCTCGCGTATCTCATGCAGATCGTGATGAGCGTGATGATGGCCACCTTCATGTTCATGCAGGTGCCGCGCGCCGAGGTGTGCGCGGAGCGGGTGCAGGAGGTGCTGGACACCGAGTCCAGCGTCGTCCCGCCGGACGCCGGCACGTCCGTACGGGAACTGCGCCGGCGCGGGCACCTGGAGCTGCGCGGCGCCGAGTTCGGCTATCCGGGCGCCGAGGAGCCGGTGCTGCGGGCGGTGGACCTGGTGGCGCGCCCCGGGGAGACCACGGCCATCATCGGCTCGACCGGCAGCGGCAAGTCGACGCTGCTCGGGCTGGTCCCCCGGCTGTACGACACCACGGCGGGGGCCGTGTACGTGGACGGTGAGGACGTCCGCGGGATCGACCCCGAGCTGATGGCGAAGACGGTCGGCCTCGTCCCGCAGAAGCCGTACCTGTTCTCGGGGACGGTCGCCACCAACCTCCGCTACGGGCGGCCCGACGCGACCGACGAGGAGCTGTGGCACGCGCTGGAGGTGGCGCAGGCCAAGGAGTTCGTCGGCCGGCTCGAAGGCGGCCTCGACGCTCCGATCGCCCAGGGTGGCACGAACGTCTCCGGCGGCCAGCGCCAGCGGCTCGCGATCGCCCGCACGCTGGTCCAGCGGCCGGAGATCTACCTCTTCGACGACTCCTTCTCCGCGCTGGACTACGCGACCGACGCGGCGCTGCGCCGGGCGCTCGGCGCCGAGACCGCCGAGTCGACCGTGGTGATCGTGGCCCAGCGGGTGGCCACCATCCGCGACGCCGACCGGATCGTCGTCCTCGACGAGGGCCGGGTCGTCGGCTCCGGACGCCACCACGAGCTGATGGCCGACAACGAGACCTACCGGGAGATCGTGCTCTCCCAGCTGACGGAAGCGGAGGCCGCCTGATGAGCGGGCCGATGGCGGCGCGGATGGCGGCCGGTGCGCCCGGTTCGCGCTCGATGGACTTCAAGGGGTCCGGCAAACGGCTGCTGAAGCGGCTGGCCGCCCACCGGGCGTCGGTGGTGGCCGTGCTGATCGCGGTGGTGATCAGCGTGGGGCTCTCGGTGGTCGGGCCGAAGATCCTCGGTCACGCCACCGACCTGCTGTTCGGCGGGATCATCGGCGGGCAGACGCCGGCCGGGCAGACCAAGGAGCAGGTCATCGAGGGCCTGCGGGCCAAGGGTGACGGCGGCATGGCCGACATGCTCGGCGGCGTGGACTTCACGCCCGGCCAGGGCGTCGACTTCGACCGGATCGGGCAGGTGCTGCTGCTCGGGCTCGCGGTGTTCGCGTGCGCGGGCCTGGCCATGATGATCGGCACCCGGCTCGCCAACCGGGCGATCAACCTGGCCGTGGCCAGGCTCCGCACCGACATGCAGGCCAAGCTGTCGCGGCTGCCGCTGTCGTACTTCGACCGGCAGAAGCGCGGCGAGGTGCTGAGCCGGGCGACCAACGACATCGACAACATAGGGCAGACGCTCCAGCAGACGATGGGCCAGATGCTCAACTCGCTGCTGACCATCATCGGCGTCCTGACCATGATGTTCTGGATCTCGTGGCTGCTCGCGCTGGTCGCGCTGGTCACCGTGCCGCTGTCGGTGTTCGTCGCGGCGAAGGTCGGCAAGCGCTCGCAGCCGCAGTTCGTGCAGCAGTGGAAGACCACCGGCCGGCTGAACGCGCACATCGAGGAGATGTACACCGGCCACAACCTGGTGAAGGTGTTCGGGCGGCAGAAGGAGTCGGCGGAGCTGTTCGCCGAGCAGAACGAGGCGCTGTACGAGGCCGCGTTCAGGGCGCAGTTCAACAGCGGCATCATGCAGCCGCTGATGTTCTTCATCTCGAACCTGAACTATGTGCTGGTCGCCGTGGTCGGCGGGCTGCGGGTGGCCTCCGGCACCCTGTCGATCGGTGACGTCCAGGCGTTCATCCAGTACTCGCGCCAGTTCTCGATGCCGCTGACGCAGGTCGCGTCGATGGCGAACCTGGTGCAGTCCGGTGTGGCCTCGGCCGAGCGGATCTTCGAGCTGCTGGACGCCGAGGAGCAGACGCCCGACCCGGCCGTCGGCGAGAAGCCGCAGAACCTGCGCGGGCACGTCGAGTTCGAGCACGTCGCCTTCCGCTACGAGAAGGACAAGCCGCTCATCGAGGACCTGTCGCTCACCGCGGAGCCGGGCCACACGGTGGCCATCGTGGGGCCGACGGGCGCGGGCAAGACCACGCTCGTCAACCTGCTGCTGCGGTTCTACGACGTCAGCGGCGGCCGCATCACCCTCGACGGCGTCGACATCGCGGCGATGTCCCGCGACGACCTGCGGACCGGGATCGGCATGGTCCTCCAGGACACCTGGCTGTTCGGCGGCACCATCGCGGAGAACATCGCGTACGGCGCCGCCAAGGACGTCTCCCGGGAGGACGTCGAGGCGGCGGCGAAGGCGGCGCACGCGGACCGGTTCATCCGGACGCTGCCCGACGGCTACGACACCGTGATCGACGACGACGGCACCGGCGTCAGCGCCGGTGAGAAGCAGCTCATCACCATCGCGCGGGCGTTCCTGTCCGACCCGGTGATCCTCGTCCTCGACGAGGCGACCAGCTCGGTGGACACCCGCACCGAGGTCCTGATCCAGAAGGCGATGGCCCGCCTCGCGGCCGGCCGCACCTCGTTCGTCATCGCGCACCGCCTGTCGACGATCCGCGATGCCGACACGATCCTGGTCATGGAGAACGGCGCCATCGTCGAACAGGGCTCGCACGACGCGCTGGTCGCCTCCGGCGGCGCCTACCAGCGGTTGTACGAGGCCCAGTTCGCGCAGGCCGTGGCCGAGGTGGACTAGGGCGCGCGGGGAGGGGCGGGCGCCGGTCCTGCGGGACCGGCCGGCCCGTCCCCCGCGCCGCGCACGGGGCCTCAGTCCAGATAGCCGCGCAGCTGGTCGGCGAAGGCGTGGTCCCTGAGTTTGTTCAGGGTCTTCGACTCGATCTGGCGGATGCGCTCGCGGGTGACGCCGAAGATGCGGCCTATCTCCTCCAGCGTGCGGGGGCGGCCGTCGGCGAGGCCGTAGCGGAGCTGCACCACCTTGCGTTCGCGTTCGCCGAGGGTGGAGAGGACCGCCTCCAGGTGCTCGCGCAGCAGGAGGAAGGCCGCGGACTCCACGGGGCTCGCCGCGTCGCCGTCCTCGATGAGGTCGCCGAGGGCGACGTCGTCCTCCTCGCCGACCGGGGCGTGCAGCGAGACCGGTTCCTGGGCCAGGCGCAGGACCTCGCTGACCCGCTCGGGGGCCAGGTCCAGGTGGTCGGCCACCTCTTCGGGGGTGGGTTCGTAGCCGCGCTCCTGGAGCATGCGGCGCTGGACGCGGACGACCCGGTTGATCAGCTCGACGACGTGGACCGGGACCCGGATGGTGCGGGCCTGGTCGGCGAGGGCACGGCTCATGGCCTGCCGGATCCACCAGGTGGCGTAGGTCGAGAACTTGTAGCCGCGGGCGTAGTCGAACTTCTCGACCGCGCGGATCAGGCCGAGATTGCCCTCCTGGACCAGGTCGAGCATGGTCAGGCCGCGGCCGACGTAGCGCTTGGCGACGGAGACGACCAGGCGCAGGTTCGCCTCGATCAGGCGGCGCTTGGCCATCCGGCCCATCACCACCAGCTTGTCCAGGTCGAGGGTGAGGCGGGAGCCGAGGTCGGACGCCCTGCCCAGCTTCTCCTCGGCGAACAGGCCCGCTTCCACGCTCCGCGCGAGCTCGACCTCCTCGGCGGCGGTGAGCAGCGGGATCCGGCCGATCTCGCGCAGGTACTGGCGGAACAGGTCGGAGGAGGGGCCGCTGGTGTCGGCGCGGGTGCTGCGGACCGGCTCGGGCGGCTCCGGGGACTCGGACGCCGGGGGGTCGTCCGACTCGGGGTGGTGCGTGACGCGGCTCTGTGGCGGCACCGTGTCGAGGACGTCGGTGTCCTGTGCGGTACCGGGGTCGGACAGGGCCTGCGCTGTGCTGTCGCTCTGGGTGAGGGTCTGGGTCTGCACGGGGGCGACCTCCAGGGTGATCGCTTCTGAGGCGTGCGGCAGGGGGGCGGCAGCGGCAGCAACGCCACTGTCCGGCCCGTACGCGATGAGCGGAACCGCGGGGGTTTCGGACCCTTTGCTGTCCGGGCTCCGGCCGCGCTCCGAGGACTCAGGCACCGCCCCCAGTGTGGAGTACGACACAGTGCCGCCACGAGGGGCGTGCGATGACTTTTTGAGTCCGGTGCGTGACCGATCGGTTACCGAGCTGTACGGGTGCCCCTGCTTCCCGGTCCGGAACACGGGCAAACGGCGCGTGTGGGTGTGCGGGGTCGCGCGGAGGTCCGGGACCCGGCCGTCGCGCGCACCCGCGAACGGCGCCGCGCCGGGCCGACAGGCCCTAGAGCGCGTCGGCGCCGCGCTCCCGCAGGGACTGGTCGTACTGCTGGAGGATCCACAGCTCGTTCTGCACCGCGGCCAGCCGCTCCGGGTCGCCCGCCGAGTGGAGGCGGGTGAAGGTGCCCTGCACGTCGCGGATGCGGCGCTCCACGGCCCGGCGGCGCACGGCGACGAGCTGCATGTCGGCGTAGGCCTGGTCGACGGTCTTGCGGTGGATGGCCTCGACGGCCAGCTCGGTGACCATGGCCCGCACCGCGTCGTCCGGCGCGGCCTCCCGCACCGTCACCAGATAGGTGTGCGAGTCGTGCACGCCCTGCTCGGCGCCGCCCGCGTCCAGGATGGCGGCGCGCACGGCCGCGTACGGCGCGGCGGTGAACTCGTCGACCCCGTAGGCGTCGAACATCGGGGAGACCAGGTCGGGGTGCTGGAGGGCCAGCTTGAGCAGTTCGCGCTCGGTGGTGAAGACCGGGTTGCGCAGGGTGAGCGCGGGCCCGCCGAAGGCGTGCGGGGCGGCGCCGAGCGGCGCGGCCTGCGCGGAGCGGGCGGGCGCCGGGCCCTTGCCGCCGCGGTCGCGGGCCCAACGGGCGAGCTGCGCCACCCGCTTGACGACGAACTGGGTGTCGAGGATGCCGAGCATGCCGGCCAGCTGGACGGCGACCTCGTGCTGCGAGGCGCTGTTCTTGATGCGGGCGACGACGGGCGCGGCCTCGTCGAGCGCGGCGGCGCGGCCCGCCGGGGTCTCCAGGTCGTAGCGCGCGACGATCTGGCGGAGCGCGAACTCGAAGAGCGGGGTGCGGGGCTGGACGAGGTCGGCGACCGCGTCGTCCCCCTTGGCGAGCCGCAGGTCGCACGGGTCCATGTTGTCCGGCGCGATCGCGATGTAGGTCTCGGCGGCGAACTTCTGGTCGTCCTCGAAGGCGCGCAGGGCGGCCTTCTGCCCGGCCGCGTCGCCGTCGAAGGTGAAGATGACGCGCGCCGAGCCGTTGTCCATCAGGAGCCGGCGGAGGATCTTGATGTGGTCGCCGCCGAAGGCGGTGCCGCAGGTGGCGATGGCGGTGGTGACCCCGGCGAGGTGGCAGGCCATGACGTCGGTGTAGCCCTCGACGACCACGGCGTGGGAGGACTTGGCGATGTCCTTCTTCGCCAGGTCGATGCCGTAGAGGACCTGCGACTTCTTGTAGATCGGCGTCTCGGGCGTGTTCAGGTACTTCGGGCCGTTGTCGTCCTCGCGCAGGCGGCGGGCGCCGAAGCCGACGACCTCGCCGCCGATGTCGCGGATCGGCCACATCAGCCGGCCGCGGAAGCGGTCGATGGGGCCGCGGCGGCCTTCCTGGGAGAGCCCGGAGAGGGTCAGCTCCTTGTCGCTGAAGCCCTTGCCGCGCAGGAACCTGGTGAGGTGGTCCCAGCCCGCCGGGCTGTAGCCGACGCCGAAGTGGGCGGCCGCCGCCTGGTCGAAGCCGCGCTCGGCGAGGAACGCCCGGCCGATCTCGGCCTCCGGGGACTCCAGCTGGTCCACGTAGAACTGGGCGGCGGCCTTGTGCGCCTCGACCAGGCGGATGCGCTCGCCGCGCTGGTGGGTGGGGTTGTACCCGCCCTCCTCGTAGCGCAGCGTGATGCCCGCCTGGCCGGCCAGGCGCTCGACCGCCTCCGAGAAGGAGAGGTGGTCGATCTTCATCACGAACGTGATGGTGTCGCCGCCCTCCTGGCAGCCGAAGCAGTGGAAGAACCCCTTGCTCGGACTGACCTGGAAGGACGGGGACTTCTCGTCGTGGAAGGGGCACAGGCCCTTCAGGTTGCCGCCGCCCGCGTTGCGCAGCTGGAGGTACTCGGACACCACGGCGTCGATCGGGACCGCGTCCCGAACCGCCTTCACGTCCTCGTCATTGATCCTGCCCGCCACGCGGCAAGTCTACGGTGACCCGCCGACACTCCCGTCACTCCGCCAGCAGATCGCCGAGCGGGACGCTCGGGTCGGACAGGCGCTCGGTGCCGGGCCGCACGCCGGTGCGGATCAGCTGCTGGATGGGGTCCGTGACGTCCCACACATTCACGTTCATCCCCGCGAGGACCTGGCCGTCGCGGAGCCAGAAGGCGATGAACTCGCGCTTGCCCGCGTCGCCGCGGATCACCACCTGGTCGTAGCTGCCCGGGGGCGCCCAGCCCGAGTACTCCAGGCCCAGGTCGTACTGGTCGGAGAAGAAGTAGGGCACCCGGTCGTACGTGACGTCCTGGCCGAGCATGGCGCGGGCCGCGGCCGGGCCGCCGTTCAGCGCGTTCGCCCAGTGCTCCACGCGCAGGCGGTGGCGGTACAGCGGGTGCTGGAGTCCGGCCACGTCGCCGGCGGCGAAGATGTCGGGGTCGCAGGTGCGCAGCGTCGCGTCGACGGCGATGCCGCCGCCGTGCTCGCGGTCCACCAGGTCGAGCCCGGCGGACTCGGCGAGCGCGGTGCGCGGGGCCGCGCCGATCGCGGCGAGCACGTCGTGCGCCGGGTGCTCCTCGCCGTCGTCGGTGAGCGCGGCGAGCACCATGCCGTCGTGGCCGGTGATCTCGGTGAGCCGGGCGCCGAAGTGGAAGCGGACGCCGTGGTCGCCGTGGAGGTCGGCGAAGATCTGGCCGATCTCGGGGCCGAGGACGGAGTGCAGCGGGGTGGCCTCCGGCTCGACGACGGTGACCTCGGCGCCGTACTCGCGCGCGGCGGCGGCGATCTCCAGGCCGATCCAGCCCGCGCCGGCGATCACCAGGTGGCCGTTGTCCCGGCCGAGGGAGGCCAGGACGTGCTTGAGGCGCTCGGCGTGGGCGAGGCGGCGCAGGTGGTGGACGCCCGCGAGGTGGGTGCCGGGGATGTCGAGGCGGCGCGGCTCGGCGCCGGTGGCGAGCAGCAGCTTGTCGTAGCCGATGACGGTCGCGTCGCCGAGCTGGACGGTCCGGGCGGCGCGGTCGATGGTCGTCACCGTCTGGCCCAGGTGCAGCTCGATGTCGTGGCTCGCGTACCAGGCCGGTTCGTGGACGAAGACGCTGTCGCGGTCCTCCTTGCCCTGTAGGTAGCCCTTGGACAAGGGCGGGCGCTCGTACGGGTGGTCCCGTTCGTCCCCGATGAGGATCACTCGGCCGGTGAAGCCCTCCGAGCGGAGGGTCTCGGCGGCCTTGGCACCGGCGAGCCCTCCTCCGACGATGACGAACGTCTGGTCCGCGTCGACCACTTGATGCCTCCTCGTTGCGCTGCCGTCATATGCGAGCGTCCCGCACGGAGCGTGATGGGGGAAGGGGGCGTGGCCCTATCGGGGCATGCCCCCACTGTCTTGTGCCTACGCGCCGTAGCCGACCGCCGGGTGCGGTGGCGGGGCGTGCCGGGTGAGTCTCGCGTGCAGGGTGCGGGCCGAGGCGTCCGTCAGGGAGGCGATCTGGTCCACGATCACGCGCTTCCCCGTCCGGTCGTCGGGCGCGTCGTCGAAGAGGGCGCGGAACTGGGGGTCGAGTCCGTCGGGTGCGCGGGCCGTCAGGGCCTCGGCCAGCTCGGCGACCACGATCCGCTGGTCGGCGCGGAGCGCCTCCTGCTGCGGGCGCTGCATCACGTACCGGTCGGCGACCGCCTTGAGCACCGCGCACTCGTGCCGGGCGGCGCGCGGCACGACCAGCTCGGCGCCGTACCGCGTGAGGGGCCCGGTGCCGTACCGCGTCCGGGTCGCGCCCTCGGCCGCCAGGCAGAACCGGCCGATGAGCTGGCTCGTGGCGTCCTTGAGGCGGGCCTGGGCGACCGCCGTGCCGTCGTAGCCGTGCGGCCACCACTCCTGGTCGAGGAGGCGGTCGAGGGCGGCGGCCAGCTCGGCGGGGTCGGTGTCCGCCGGCACGTACCGCCCGAGGGCGACCGCGAAGATGTCGGCCCGCTCCGGCTCGGCGTGCAGCACGATCGGGTCCAGGTGGCCGGCGTGCAGGCCGTCCTCCAGGTCGTGCACCGAGTACGCGACGTCGTCCGCCCAGTCCATGACCTGGGCCTCGAAGCAGGTGCGGCGGCCCGGCGACGCCTTGCGCACCCAGTCGAAGACGGGGCGGTCGTCCTCGTACACGCCGAACTTCACGGAGTGCGGGTCGGTGGGGTGCTCGCCGCGCGGCCAGGGGTACTTGGTCGCGGCGTCGAGCGCCGCCCGGGTCAGGTTCAGTCCTACGCTGATCAGCTCGCCCGAGCCCTCGGCGCGCACGAAGCGCTTGGGCTCGATGCGGGTGAGGAGGCGGAGCGACTGGGCGTTCCCCTCGAAGCCGCCGCAGTCCTGCGCCACTTCGTTGAGCGCCTGCTCGCCGTTGTGCCCGAAGGGCGGGTGGCCCATGTCGTGGGAGAGGCAGGCGGTCTCGACGAGGTCGGGGTCGCAGCCGAGCGCGGCGCCCAGCTCGCGGCCGACCTGGGCGCACTCCAGGGAGTGGGTCAGGCGGGTGCGGGGGCTGGCGTCCCCGTGGCGGCTCGTGGTCCCCGGGGTGACGACCTGGGTCTTTCCGGCGAGGCGGCGCAGGGCGCCCGAGTGCAGGACCCGGGCCCGGTCGCGCTGGAACGCGGTGCGGCCGGGGCGCTTGTCGGGCTCGGGGGCCCAGCGCTCGGTCGCGTCCTCGTCGTACGTCTCGCTGCCTTCCATGCGTCGACAGTAGACGCAGCCACCGACAAAAGGGCGGCGGGCACCCGGGCCCCGGGTGCTCAGGCGGACGCGAGGTGCGGGGCCGCGGTGGTGCCGGGCGCCGCGAGCGCGCTGTCGTAGCGGTGCAGGACGAGCCGGGCCAGCGCCGGGTGGGTGCCGAGCGGGGCCGCGGCGATGCCCCGGTGCGGGGCGGCGGCCGCGGCGGCCCCGTCGGCGAAGCGGCCGGGCGCGGTGAAGTAGGAGGCGACGGCGACCCGGGGGCGGCCGCGTGCGGCGAGGGCGCGCAGGGCCGTGGCCACGTCGGGCGCGGCGGCGGAGGCGTGGCCGGGGACGACCGGGACGCCGAGGCGGCGGGCCAGGAGGCCGGCGGTGCGGCGGATGTCGACGGCGGCCAGCGGGTCGCGGGACCCGGCGGCGGCGAGGACCACCGCGGTGCGCCGGAGGTCGCGTGCGGGCAGCGGTCCTGCGGGCCAGCCCGCCTCCACGAGCCGGTCGTGCAGCGCGTCGACGAGCAGCGGGTGCGGGCCGAGCGGGTCCGCGACGCGGGTGCGCAGGTGGGGGGCGGCGGCGGCCGCCGCCGGGAGGTCCCGGCCGGCGTGGTGGCCGCGGGAGAGCAGGAGGGGGACGAGGACGGCGCGGCCCGCGGGGAGCGCGGCGAGGGCGTCGCCGAGCAGCGGGGCCGTCAGCTCGATGTGGGCGAGGCGGACGGTCAGCGCGGGGCGCAGGGCGCGGATCCGGTCGGCCAGTCCGGTGGCGGTGGCGAGGGCGCCGGGGTGGCGGCTGCCGTGCGCCACGAGCACCAGGGCCGGGGCCGGGGGCCGCGGGCGGTGGTGCGGGGGGCGCCGGTTGCTGAGCTGGGCGCCGAGTTGGGTGCTGATCATGCCGAGGAGGCCCGCCGCGCTGTCCAGGCCCGCCGTGGCGGGGTCGCGGTGCGTCGTGCCGGGGTGCGGGGTGCCGTACGACTCGTCCGTCATGGAGCGATCCTGCCCGAGGGGGGTTGCCGGGCTGTTGCGGGGTGGTGACGGGTCGTTGCGCGGGGTTCACGGTGCCGGGGCCGGGGCGGTGAGCGTGAACCGCCGGGGCCGCGGCGGCGTCCTGTGCCTGCGAGAGCCGCTGTCTGCCCGGAGGTCGTGCCATGCGTCTGCCCCGCCCGAGACTGCCCCGCACCCGCCGGGAACAACGGTGGGCCGTGCAGGTGGTGATGGCGCTGTGCGTGCTGGCGCTGGCGCCGGCGACCTGGCTGTTCGCGGCGTCCGGCGACCGGCTGCGGGACGTGTCGGACGTGCCGCGCACCGATGTCGCCGTGGTGTTCGGCGCCGGGCTGTGGAACGGCGAGCCGTCGCCGTACCTGGCGCACCGGCTCGACGCGGCGGCCGGGCTGTACCGCTCCGGGCGGGTCAGGGTGCTGCTCGTCACCGGGGACAACAGTCGCGCCGAGTACGACGAACCCGATGCCATGCGGACGTATCTGACCCGGCACGGGGTGCCCTCGCGGGCCGTCGTCCGGGACTACGCCGGGTTCGACACGTGGGACTCGTGCGTGCGCGCCAGGAAGATCTTCGGGGTGGACCGGGCGGTGCTGGTCACCCAGGGGTTCCATGTGCGGCGGGCGGTGGCGCTGTGCGAGGCGGCCGGGGTGTCCTCCTACGGGGTCGGGGTCGACGAGGTGCACGACGCGACCTGGTACGCCGGGGGTGCGCGGGAGGTTCTGGCGGCGGCCAAGGCCCTGGCGGATGTGACGTTCCGTCCGGATCCGCACTTTTTGGGGCGTCAGGAGGACGGGGTGCGGGCGGCGTTGACACCCTGACCGTCGCCGCCCCGCCCGTCCGTCACCTCCGTCACCCCCGTCACCTCCGTCACCCCTGTCGCCCCCGTCGCCCCCGTCGCCCCCGTCGCCCCCGTCGCCCCGGGCAGCCCCTCACCCGCGGGCCGGTGCGGGCTCCGGCCGCCCGGCGGAACTGACGGGGCGCCAGAGTCACCCGGTCGCACGCCGGGCACCGCCTTTCGGGCAAATCTCGTCCGACACGCCGATGACCTGCTGGAATGTTCCCGTCACACCGTCAGCGACGTACTCCGAAACGCCTTTCTGACGGCACATCAGCAGGCGTCGCGGTGCGACTGCCACTTTGCTCGTGCTTGCAGGGCGCGTCCGCCGCCCGAGCTGGACGCACAAGGAGCAAGCAACGATGCGCACTGGCCGACCGCTGACCGCCGCCGCGTTCGCCGTCGCCCTCACCGGCCTCGCGATCGCCCCCGCGGGAGCCGCGCAGGGCGGCCTCGAGGTCTACCCCGCGACGACGGCCCCGGGGGCCAGGGTCACCGTGGACACCACCGCCTGCGGCCCCCAGGGCACGGCGTCGGGCGACGCCAGCGCGGTCGGCGCGGGCACCTTCACCCTCGCGCCGAGGGGGACGGACACCGATTCCGCGGGCTCCTTCACCGTGCCGCCGTCGGCGCAGCCGGGCACGTACGAGATCGTCGCCCGCTGTTCCGGCACCGGCACCCTGGTCACCGGCGACCTGATCGTGTCCCTCGCCGGGGCGGGCTCGCCGGGCGCGCAGATGCCCCGCGGACACATCGAGACGGGGGTCGGCGGCGCACTCGGCCCCGACCCCGTGCAGACCGCGGCGGGTGTGGCGGCG
Source organism: Streptomyces sp. NPDC088785 (assembly GCF_044750685.1). Lineage (NCBI taxonomy): Bacteria > Bacillati > Actinomycetota > Actinomycetes > Kitasatosporales > Streptomycetaceae > Streptomyces > Streptomyces sp. NPDC088785. The sequence goes on along the minus strand of NZ_JBIVKH010000002.1, from coordinate 182,444 downwards.
CTGGCCGTCGCCGCCGCGGGCGGTACCTGGCTCCTCCATCGCCGGGCGAGAGGCGAGGGGATCTGACGGACGGCGGCGACGGTCCGCGCGGGCTCCCTCCGCCGCCCGCGGGCGACCGTCCCCGGCCCGTCCGTCGTCCACCGGTACCGCCACACCTCCCCGCCCCTTCCGGCCGCACCCCCCCTCGCGGCCGGAAGGGGCCGGGGCAGGCCCTGGCAGGAGTGTTCAGGAGTCGTCATGCGCCTGCGCGATCGCGCCGACCGCCGCGTCCCCCGCCGGCCCGGCCGGGCCAACACCGTCATGGGGGCGGTCACCGTGCTCGCCCTGTGCGCGGGCGGCTGGCTCCTGGCCAGCGGCTCCGAGGGGCATCCGCCGCCGCAGCCGTCCGCGGCGCAGGCCCACCCCGGGACCGGCCCGGCGGACGCGCCCGGCGCGGCCCCGCTGTCCCCGTCGCCGCCCGACCGCATCCGCATCCCGTCGCTGCGCGTGGACGCCCCGCTGATGGGCCTCGGCCTGAACCGTGCCGGGAGCCTGGACGTCCCGCCGCCGCGCAGGAAGAACCTCGCGGGGTGGTACGAGGCCGGCACCCGCCCGGGCGAGCGCGGCACGGCGATCGTCGCCGGCCATGTCGACAACGCCGAGGGCCCCGCCGTCTTCTACGACCTCGGCGCCCTCGCCCGCGGCAGCACCGTCGAGGTGGACCGGCGCGACGGCTCGGTGGCGGTGTTCACGGTCGACGCCGTCGAGGTGTACCGGGCCGACGCCTTCCCCGACCGGAAGGTCTACGGGGCGGCCGGGCGGCCCGAGCTGCGGGTGATCACCTGCGGCGGCCCGTACTCGCGGCGGACCGGCTATCAGGGGAACGTCGTGGTCTTCGCCCACCTGACGGGCAGCCGCTGAGCCGCGGCGCTCAGGCCACCCACTGCTCGTACGCCATCTTGACCACCAGCGCGCACACCACCGTGAGCAGCACGATCCGCACGAACCCGGCGCCGCGCTTGAGCGCCGTGCGGGCGCCGATCATGCCGCCGGCCAGGTTGAACACGGCCATCAGCGCGGCCAGTTGCCAGTACACCGTGCCCTTCCAGGCGAACATGGCGAGCGCGCCCGCGTTGGTGCAGCAGTTGACGATCTTGGCGGTGGCGGAGGCGGTCACCAGGTCGAGGTGGAGGATCGCGGTGAGGGCGAGGACCAGGAAGGTGCCGGTGCCGGGGCCGATCAGACCGTCGTAGAAGCCGATGCCGAGGCCGGCGAAGCCGATCGCGGCGAGGACGCGGCGGGCGGAGGCCGGCGCCGCGGACGGGGCGGTGCCGAACGACGGGCGGAAGATGACGAACGCGCCGACCGCGACCAGGACCACCATCACGACCGGTTTGAGGACGTCCGTGCTCAGGCCCGCCGCGAGCGCCGCCCCGCCGGTGGAGCCGGCGAGCGCGGCGAGGCCGATGCGGACGGCGAGGCGTACGTCGACGGGGGCCTTGCGGGCGTAGGTCACGGCGGCGCCGGTGGTGCCGACGATGGCGACGGCCTTGTTGGTGCCGAGCGCGTACGGGCCCGCGTGCGCGCCGTTGGGCAGTCCGAGCAGCAGCGCGGGGAGCAGCAGCAGACCGCCGCCGCCGACCACCGCGTCGACCCAGCCGGCGGCGAGCGCGGCCACGCAGAGGACGACGGTGGTGGTCAGGGTGATGTCAGGCATGACCACGACCCTAGGGAGGCGATACGTGCCCGGGCCATCGATCCCGGGAGAGTTGAGGCACATCTGAGCCTGGCCCCCCGGGCGGTGCGCCGGGGCGCGGCGTCCGCACCGGCGCCGTCCGTGACCCCGGCGCCCCCGGCGCTCCCGGCGCCCCCGGCGCCCCCGGCGATCCCGGCGATCCCTCACATCCGTCCGTCCGGCCCGCTGAGCCCACCGTTCCTCCCGGGAAACCGACGGGACGCCACCGGGAAACACCGGCCGCACACGCTGCGGTGCATGACCGCAGCGCACGCGTACGACGGAGCCCCCGCCCCGGTGTCCGGCCCGGCCGACCCGGCACCGCCCACCCTCGTCCTCGTCGGCCACGGCATGGTCGGCCAGCGCTTCCTCGAAGCGGCCGCCGCGTGCGGGCTCACCGCCTCGCACCGGGTGGTCGTGCTGTGCGAGGAGCCCCGGCCCGCCTACGACCGCGTCCACCTGACCTCGTACTTCTCGGGCACCACGCCCGAGGAGCTGTCGATGACGGACCCGGAGTTCCTCGCCCGGCACGGCATCGAGCTGCACCTCGGCGATCCGGCCGAGGCCGTGGACCGCGCGGCGCGGACCGTGCGCGCCCGCTCCGGCCTGACCCTCGCCTACGACACGCTCGTGCTCGCCACCGGCTCCGCCCCCTTCGTGCCGCCGGTGCCCGGCAGCGACGCCACCGGCTGCTTCGTGTACCGGACCATGGCGGACGTGTACGCCATCGAGGAGTACGCGCGGTCGGGCGCGGCGGTCGGCGCCGTGGTCGGCGGCGGCCTGCTGGGGCTGGAGGCGGCGGGCGCCCTGAAGGGGCTCGGCCTCGCGACGCACGTCGTGGAGTTCGCGCCCCGCCTGATGCCGGTCCAGGTCGACGCGGGCGGCGGCGCCGCGCTGCTGCGGAACGTCACGGACCTGGGGCTCGCCGTGCACACCGGCGTCGGCACCCGGGAGGTCGTCACGGACGCCGCCGGGCGGGTCACCGGCATGCGGCTGTCGGACGGCCGGGAACTCGCCGTGGATCTCGTGGTGTTCTCCGCCGGGATCCGCCCGCGCGACCAGCTGGCGCGGGAGGCGGGGCTGCGGGTCGGCGAGCGCGGCGGCATCGCGGTCGACGACCGGTGCCGCACCAGCGACCCGGACGTCTACGCGATCGGCGAGTGCGCGCTCGCGAGCGACGGCCGGGTGTACGGGCTGGTCGCCCCCGGCTACGAGATGGCCCGCACCGCCGCCGGCGCCATCGCCGCCGCCGACCCGGACGCCTCCCCGGCCGTGTTCACCGGCGCCGACCTGTCCACCCGGCTGAAGCTCCTCGGGGTGGACGTGGCGTCCTTCGGCGACGCGCACGGCACCGCCGACGGCTGTCTCGACGTCGTCTACGCGGACGCGCGCTCGGGCACGTACAAGAAGCTCGTCATCGGCGACGACGGGCGGCTGCTCGGCGGGGTCCTGGTGGGCGACGCGGAGGCGTACGGCACGCTGCGCGCGCTCACCGGCACGGTGCCGCCGGTCGCCCCCGGGTCGCTGGTGCTCCCGGCCGGGTCCGGCGGGGCCGTCCCGCTCGGCCCCGAGGCGCTGCCCGACGGGGCCGTCGTCTGCTCCTGCCACAACGTGACGAAGGCGGCCGTCCGCGCGCACGGCACCCTGCCCGAGGTGAAGCGGTGCACCAAGGCCGGTACCGGGTGCGGGAGTTGCGTCAAACTGCTCGGGCAGCTGCTGCCGAAGAGCGGCGACGACGGGCTGTGCGGCTGCTTCGCGCACACCCGCGAGGAGCTGTACGAGATCGTGCGCGTGCGGCGGATCACCGGTTTCTCCCGGCTGCTCGACGAGCACGGGCGGGAGGCGGCGCGCGGCGGCGACGGCTGCGAGACCTGCAAGCCGGCGGTGGCGTCGGTCATCGCCTCGCTGGCGCCCTCGATCGGCGCGCGGGGCCACGTCCTGGACGGCGAGCAGGCCGCGTTGCAGGACACCAACGACCACTTCCTCGCGAACCTCCAGAAGAACGGCTCGTACTCGGTCGTGCCGCGTGTGCCCGGCGGCGAGATCACCCCGGAGAAGCTCATCGTCATCGGCGAGGTCGCGCGCGACTTCGGGCTCTACACGAAGATCACGGGCGGGCAGCGGATCGACCTGTTCGGCGCCCGGGTCGACCAACTGCCCGCGATCTGGGCGCGTCTGGTGGCCGCCGGTTTCGAGTCGGGGCACGCGTACGGCAAGGCGCTGCGGACGGTGAAGTCGTGCGTGGGGCGGACCTGGTGCCGGTACGGGGTGCAGGACAGCGTCCGGATGGCGATCGACCTGGAGCTGCGCTACCGCGGCCTGCGCGCCCCGCACAAGCTGAAGTCGGCGGTCTCCGGGTGCGCCCGCGAGTGCGCCGAGGCCCGGTCGAAGGACTTCGGCGTCATCGCCACGGCCAGCGGCTGGAACCTGTACGTGGGCGGCAACGGCGGCATGACGCCCCGCCACGCCGACCTGCTGGCGCAGGACTTGAGCGACACGGAGCTGGTCCGGCTGATCGACCGCTTCCTGATGTTCTACATCCGCACCGCCGACCGCCTGGAGCGCACCTCGGCCTGGCTGGAGCGGATCGCGGGCGGCCTCGACCACGTGCGGGACGTCGTCGTGCACGACTCGCTCGGCCTCTGCGCCGAGCTGGAGGCCCTGATGCGGACCCATGTCGCGCACTACCGCGACGAGTGGGCGGACACCCTCGACGACCCCGGGCGGCTGGCCCGCTTCGTGTCCTTCGTGAACGCGCCCGGCACCCCCGACCCGACGATCCGGTTCGTGCCCGAGCGCGACCAGATCAGGCCCGAGCTGCCGCTGATCCCCCTGGAAGGACCGATCGCCCGATGACTCCGGCCACGACCGCCCCCGAGAGGACGACCGCCATGGTGCAACTCCGCCTGGACGACGGCTGGCTGACGGTGTGTGCGCTGGCGTGCCTCACGCCGGGCCGGGGGGTCGCCGCCCTGCTGCCGGACGGCGGACAGGCGGCGCTGTTCCTGGACCGCGCCGGCCGGGTGCACGCCGTCGACAACACCGATCCGTACACCGGCGCGGCCGTGCTCGCGCGCGGCCTGGTCGGCTCGGCGCAGGGGCGCCCGTTCGTGGCGTCGCCGCTGCTGAAGCAGCGTTTCGACCTGGGGACGGGGCGCTGCCTCGACGAGGACGGGGTCGCCGTGCGGGTGTACCCGGCGCGCACCTCCGCCCCGCCGCACGGCAGTTGACCGTCCGTTCCAGAAAGCCGTAGGGTCGCTCCGTGGCCAGGACCAAGGAATTCGACCCCGACGTGGCGTTGCAGGCGGCCGTGGAGCTGTTCCGGGCGCGCGGTTACGAGGCGACGTCGATGGCGGACCTCGTCGACCGCCTCGGCATCGGGCGCGCGAGCCTCTACGCGACGTTCGGCAGCAAGCACGACCTGTACCTGAGGGCCATGGACCGGTACGCCGAGACGACCGGCGCACTGACCGTCGCCGAGCTGTCGGCGGACGGCCCGCCGCTGGACGCCGTGCGCGCGCTGGTCCGCCGGTTCGCGGCCGAGGCCGCCGACCCCGACCGGCGCCTACTGGGCTGCCTGGTCACCAACACGGCGGCGGAGCTCGGCCCGCACGACGCCCCGGCCGCGCGCCGCGTGGAGCGGTCCTGGGAGGAGATCGAGACGCTGCTGCACTCGGCGCTCGTCCGGGCCCGCGCCCGGGGCGAGCTGCCCGGCGGCCGCGACCCGCGCGCGCTCGCCCGGATGCTGCTCGTGCTGCTCCAGGGCCTGCGGGTCACCGGCAAGGTGTCGCAGGACCCGGCCCGGGTCCGCGACGCGGCGGAGCAGGCCCTCACGCTGCTGGACCGAGACACCCTGCCGGACTGAGACATCCCGCCCCCCTCGGCGTCCGGTCACGACGCCCGCCCTCAAACTGAACCGCTCGTTCTAGAAAAGGTGAGTCATGTCCCGCACACGCTTCTCCGGCCGGACCGCTCTCGTCACCGGCGCCGGCTCCGGCCTCGGCCGGGCCGTCGCGCTGGCGCTCGCCGCGGAGGGCGCGAACGTGGTCGTCGCGGGCCGCACCCCCGGCCCGCTGGCGCAGACCGTCGCCCTGATCGGGGCGGCGGGCGGCACCGCGCTCGCGCATCCGGCCGACGTCAGCCGCGCCGAGGACGTCCACGCCCTCGTCGCCGCCGCCGTCGACCGCTTCGGCTCCCTGGACGTGGCGGTGAACAACGCGGGCGTCTTCCGCGGCGGCGCCCCGGTCGCCGACCTGTCCGCCGAGGACTGGCACACGCTGCTCGACATCAACGTCACGGGCGTCCTCCACGCGCTCCAGGCCGAGATCGCCCGGATGCGCGGCCAGGAATCGGGCGGGACCATCGTCAACATCTCCTCGAACATCGGCCCGCACCGCACCCTGCCGGGCGTCACCGCGTACGGCGCCGCCAAGGCCGCCGTGTCCGCCCTGACCCGCGGCGCCGCCCTCGGCCACATCGCCGACGGCGTGCGGATCAACGCGGTGAGCCCGGGCGCCGCCGCGACCCCGATGTCGCTGCGGCCGGGCGAGACGGAGGCCGAGCGGGAGATCCGGATGAAGGACGAGTCGCCGCTGGGCCGGGTCGCGGCCACCGCCGAGGTCGCCGCGGCCGTCCTCTACCTCGCCTCGGACGACGCCGCCGCGGTCGTCGGCGCCGATCTGGTCATCGACGGCGGCGCGGCGGCCTGACCCGCGCCGCGTCCCGCCCGCTCCCCCGGGGCGCGGGCGGTCAGTCGATCCCGGACCGCTCCACCCCCGCCACGATCCACCGCTGGAACAGCAGGAACACCAGCAGCAGCGGCACGACCGACACGGCCGCGGCGATGAACAGCTCGTGCAGGCGCACCACTTGGGACGTGGTGAAGGACGACAGCGCCACCTGGACCGTCCAGGCGTTGCGGTCCTGCCCGATGACCAGCGGCCACAGGAAGGAGTTCCACGCCCCGATGAAGACGATCGTGCCGACCGCGGCGAAGACCGGCCGCGCGTTCGGCACGACCACCCGCCAGTACGTGCGCCAGTGGCCGAGCCCGTCGACGCGCGCCGCGTCCTCCAGCTCGCGCGGAAAGCCCAGGAAGTACTGGCGGAAGACGAAGCACGCGAACGCCGAGAACAGGGTCGGCACGATGAGGCCCCGCAGCGTCGACACCCAGCCGAGCGACGACACCAGGACGAAGGTCGGGACGAAGGTGACGGCCGCCGGGACCATGAGGGTGCCCAGGATCGCGTAGAACACCGTGTTCGCGTGCCGGTACGGGATGCGGGCGAGGCCGTACCCGGCGAGGGACGCGAGCAGCACCGTGCCGGCGGTCGTGACGGACGCGATCAGCGCCGAGTTGAGCAGCGAGCGCAGGAAGGGCACCGAGGTGTCGTCGAACAGCTCGCCCGGGTTGCCCCACTGGATGTCCGTCGGGAAGAACGTCCAGTCGGGCGAGGTGATGTCCTCCTCGCGCGCCAGACCGTTGCGGACCAGCAGGTAGAAGGGGATCAGGAAGAGCAGCGCGAGCGCCACGACGAGGGCGAGGCGCAGCGCGCGGCCCACCCGGACCAGGGCGTCGTCCCGGACGCGGGCCATCAGTCGGCCTCCTTCCGGCCGAGGCCGAACCAGCGCGCCTGGCCGACCGTGACCACGGCGATGATCAGGGCGAGCAGCACGGCGCCCGCGCTGCCCAGGCCGAGGTTCTGCCCCTGCCCGAGGGCCGTGTAGTAGAGGTAGACCAGCGGCGGGCGGGCGTAGGGCGGATAGCCGCGGGCGTCGGAGAGCAGGTTGTAGAACTCGTCGAAGGCCTGGAAGGCGTTGATGACGAGCAGCAGCACGACGGCGACGGACGTGGCCCGCAGCTGCGGGAAGGTGATGTGCCGGAACACCTGCCAGCCGGGCCGGGCGCCGTCGACGGCCGCCGCCTCGTACAGCGTGGGGCTGATGCGCTGGAGTCCGGCCAGGAACAGGATCATGTAGAAGCCCGCCTGGAGCCACAGCCGCACGGTGACGATGACGAGCCAGTACCAGGGCGGGTCGGTCGTCGACAGCCAGGCGATCTGGTCCACGCCCCCGTAGCCGAGCAGGGTGTTGGCGAGCCCGAAGCGCACCCCGTTGAAGAGGGACATCTTCCAGATCAGGGCCGCGACGACGTAACTGCACGCGGCGGGCAGGAAGAACACCGAGCGGAAGAACGCCTGCGCACGCCGCAGCCGGTTCACCATGAGGGCGAGGGCCAGCGAGGCGGCGTAGGTGGCCGGCACGATGAAGAGCGTGAACACGCAGAACGTCCACAGGCTGCTGGTGAAGGCGTCGTCCCCGAGCAGCGCCCTGTAGTTGTCGAGGCCGACGAAGGTGTCGGGCGTGACGGTGTTGTGCGCGTCGAAGAAGCTGAGGTAGACGCTCCAGCCGAGCGGGACGTAGGTGAAGACGAGCAGCCCGAGCACGAACGGGCCGACGAACACCCAGAACCACAGGGCCCGGTGGCGCTCGCGGAGCCTGACCGCCGCGGAGGTCACTTCTTCTTCACGCGGTCGAGCTCCGCCGACACCTTCCGCACGACCTTCCTCAGCTCGCTGTCCGGGTGCGCGCCGCTCTTGATGACGCGGTCGAGGGCGTCCTGGTACGCGGTCTGCGCGGCCGGTGTCCACAGCAGGGGCTGGGCGTAGCCGTGGTCGGTGGTGAAGCGGACCGCGTCGGCCGCCGCGCCCTCGCGCAGCGCCGCCGCCTTCTTGGCGAGCGAGATCCGCGCGGGGATGTGGAAGCCGTAGGCGAGCGCGAAGTCCTCCTGGTAGTCGGTGCGGTCGACCCACAGCCACTTCAGGTAGTCCTTGGCCGCCCGCTGGTGCCTGCCGCGGGTGGAGACGGCGGCGGCGTACGCGCCGACCGGCACGGACGGTGCGCCGTGCGGGCCGTCCTTCGGGAACGGCAGCACGCCGAAGTCGTCGCCGAGGGCCTTCTGGACGGCCGGGAGCGCCCACAGGCCCGACCACTGCATGGCGGTGAGTCCCTGGGTGAACGCCGACGGGTCGGACCAGTCGGCGGGCGCGCCCAGCAGCAGCGACCGGTCCGTGTAGAGGCGGCGGAGTCTGCCGAGCGTGCGGGCGGCGGCCGGGTCGTCGAAGCCGACGGCGCCGTCGTCGGTGACGAGGCTGAGCCCCGCCGCGTACAGCGGGGTGCCGCCGAGGACGCCGGCGCCCGCGTCGTTGCCGAGGAAGAGTCCCTTGACCTTCTTCGTGGTCGTCTCGGCGGCCGCGTCGACGAGTTCGTCGAGCGTGGCCGGTGGCCGCACGCCCGCGTCGTCGAGCAGGCTCTTGCGGTAGTAGAGCATCTGCATGTCGATGACCTGCGGGATGCCCCAGATCTTCCCGTCGTGGCGCTTCGGGGCGAGGACGGCCTGGTTGAAGTCGTCCTCGACGCCCTTGAGGAGGTCGCTCAGGTCGGCGACCTGGTCGCCCCGGATCATGTCCAGGCTCGGGCCGTTGACCTCGAAGACGTCCGGCCCCGAGTCGGTGAGCAGGGCGGCGGCGGTCTGCTGGTCGTAGTTGCCGGGGCGCCACTGGACGGTGACGTGCGCCCTGCCGTACGCCGCCGCGTACTTCTTCACCGCCTGCTCGGTGCCCTGCTCGCCGTACTGGTGGTACCACTGCGACAGTGCCGGGCCGTCCTCGGAGCCGCCGTCGTCGCGTCCGGTGTGGGAACCGCACGCGCTGAGCAGGCCCAGCGCGGAGCCGGCGGCTCCGGTGGCGAGCAGTTCCCTGCGGCTGATGGTCATCGCGGGTGTCCCCCTGTCCGTTCCCTGTGGCTTCGCCGTGGGGCCGTCGGCCCCAACGGTCAACCATGCAACGGGATTGCGACAGGGACGATACGGCCGCGTGTCGCCGTCAGCGAAGGGTAAAGGTGCGGTGCTCCCCCATCAGCGAAACGTCAAAGCCGGGCGCCGCGGGCTCCGGTGCGGCCTAGCGTGCCCCGCATGGCAGGTGAACTCATCGACCGGAACTGGGCGCGGGAACGACGGGCCGCGGTGCTCTGCGCCGTCCTGCTGTTCGGTCTGATCACGCTGATCGACGCGGCGAGCGGGACGCTCGGCCCGGCCCGCGGGGTGCTGTGGGCGGTCCTGTCCCTGCTGCTGTACGCGGTCCTGCACCCGCCGCGCGTCACGGCGGGCCCCGGCTGGCTGGCCGTGCGCGGGCTGCTGCGCCGCCGCCATGTCTGCACGGACCTGCTGGTCTCCGTGCGCCGGGGCGAGGGCATCACCCCGCGCCTCGTGCTGCGCGACGCCCTGGGCGCGCGGGTGGAGCTGGATCCGGCGGTGCTCACCGCGAACCCCGTGCTGTGGCACCGCCTGGAGACGGGCGCCGGGCGGGCCAGGGCGAGCGGGCTGCTGGTCGCCGGGGACGAGGTGCTGCGGGAGCTGGGCGCGCGGGTGGACGGCGAGGGGGCCCGGGCCCTGCTGGCGACGCTGTGACGCCCCGGGGCGCGGGGGACGGCGCCCGGTCGGCCCTTCAGCCCTTCAGCCCCTCGTACGTGACCCCGGTCAGCTGCTCGGAGGCGGCCCACAGCCGCTCCCCCGCCGCGTCGTCGCGGGTCCACGGCGCGCGCCAGGAGCGGGCCGGGGCCCCGCGCCACATCAGCACGCGCGGCCCGTAGAACGCGTCGGCCCGCACGCCGGGCGCGGTCGCCGCGTACAGGGTCGGCAGCGCGCCGCCCTCGGCGGACTGGGCGAGGATCCGGCTGCCCGCCCCGTAGAACCGCTCCCGCCCCCTGCGGCCCTCCATGCGCGCGCCGCGCGTGTGGAGCGAGGTGTCGGCGAAGCCGGGGTGCGCGGCCACGGCGAGCGGGCCGCCGCCGGCCGCCCGGCGGGCCAGCTCGTGGACGAAGAGCAGGTTGGCGGTCTTGGAGCGGCCGTAGGCGGTCCAGCGCCGGTACCGCCGCTCGCTGTTGAGGTCGCCGACGTCGAGGTCGGCGAGGCCGTGCAGCATGCTGGAGACGGCCACGACGCGGGGCGCGTCCGCCGCCAGCAGGCTGGGCAGCAGCAGGCCGGTCAGCGCGAAGTGCCCCAGGTGGTTGACGCCGAACTGGGTCTCGAACCCGTCGGCGGTGCGGCTGTACGGCAGCGCCATCACCCCGGCGTTGTCGATCAGGAGGTCGAGCGGCCGCCCGGCCCAGCCCGCGGCGAATCCGCGCACGGAGGCCAGGTCGCCGAGGTCGAGCGCGGCGAACTCGACGGCGGCGCCGGGCACCTCGTCCCGGATCCGGTCCACGGCCGCACTGCCCCGCCGCGCGTTCCGGCAGGCGAGCACGACCCGCGCGCCCGCCCGGGCCAGCTCCCGCGCGGTGACGTACCCGATGCCGCTGTTGGCCCCGGTCACCACGGCGGTGCGGCCGCGCTGGCCGGGGATGTCGCGTGCGGTCCAGCCGGTCATGGCTGCGCTCCCTGAACGGTTCGGCGAAGGCGGTCGCCCGACAGTCAAGTGGGCCCCGGGACCGCGTTCAAGTCCGCCCCGGACCACGTGCAGGGGCGGCACCCCCCGCACAGGGGTACCGCCCTTGCCGTGCGCACCGGAAGCCGCCGCCGATCGGTGAGGGTCGGGGACCGGCGGCGGCTCCGGGGTCCTCGGGTCAGCGGTGGTCGCTGCCCGTCGAGGTGGAGGCCGCCCGGCCCGCTTCGAGGCGGGCGACCGGGATGCGGAACGGCGAGCAGGAGACGTAGTCGAGGCCCACCTCGTGGAAGAAGTGCACCGACTCCGGGTCGCCGCCGTGTTCGCCGCAGACGCCGAGCTTGAGGTCGGGGCGGGTGGCGCGGCCGGCCTCTGCGGCGTTGCGGACCAGGGAGCCCACGCCGTCCTTGTCGATCGTCTCGAACGGGGAGACGCCGAAGATGCCCTTCTCCAGGTACGCGGTGAAGAAGCTGGCCTCGACGTCGTCGCGGGAGAAGCCCCAGACGGTCTGCGTGAGGTCGTTGGTGCCGAAGGAGAAGAACTCGGCGGCCTCGGCGATCTGACCGGCGGTCAGCGCGGCGCGGGGCAGCTCGATCATGGTGCCGATGGCCAGCTTCAGCTTGACGCCGCTGGTGGCCTCGACCTCCGCGATGACCTGGTCGGCCTCCTCGCGGACGATCTCCAGCTCCTGGACGGTGCCGACGAGCGGGATCATCACCTCGGCGCGCGGGTCGCCCTTGGCGTTCTTGCGCTCGGCGGCGGCCTCGGCGATGGCCCGTACCTGCATGGCGAACAGGCCGGGGATGACCAGGCCGAGGCGGACGCCGCGCAGGCCCAGCATCGGGTTCGACTCGTGCAGCCGGTGCACGGCCTGGAGCAGCCGCAGGTCGTTCTCGTTGGCGTCCTGGCGGGACTCGGCGAGGGCGACGCGCACCGACAGCTCGGTGATGTCGGGCAGGAACTCGTGGAGCGGCGGGTCGAGCAGGCGGATCGTGACGGGCAGGCCGTCCATCGCCTCGAACAGCTCGACGAAGTCCCGCTTCTGCAACGGCAGGAGCTGCTTCAGCGACTCCTCGCGCTCGGCGTCGGTGTCGGCGAGGATCAGCTTCTCGACCATCTCGCGGCGCTCGCCGAGGAACATGTGCTCGGTGCGGCACAGGCCGATGCCCTGGGCGCCGAACCGGCGGGCGCGCAGCGCGTCCTCGGCGTTGTCGGCGTTGGCGCGGACCCGCAGCCGGCGGACCCGGTCCGCGTAGGCCATGATCCGGTGGACCGCGCCGACCAGCTCGTCGGCGTCGTCGGCGCCCGCGTGCATGCGGCCCTCGAAGTACTCGACGACCGGCGACGGGACGACCGGCACCTCGCCCAGGTACACCTTGCCGCTGGAGCCGTCGATGGAGACGACGTCGCCCTCCTCGACGACCACGTCGCCGACGGTCATCCGGCGGCGCTTGGTGTCGACCTCCAGGTCCTCGGCGCCGCAGACACAGGTCTTGCCCATGCCGCGTGCGACGACGGCCGCGTGCGAGGTCTTGCCGCCGCGCGAGGTGAGGATGCCCTCGGCGGCGATCATGCCGTCGAGGTCGTCGGGGTTGGTCTCGCGGCGGATCAGGATGACCTTCTCGCCCGAGCGCGACCACTTGATGGCGGTGTACGAGTCGAAGACGGCCTTGCCGACGGCGGCGCCCGGCGAGGCGGCGATGCCCCGGCCGAGCTGCTCGACCTTCGCGTCCTCGTCGAACTTGGGGAACATCAGCTGCGCGAGCTGGGCGCCGGTGACGCGCTGGAGGGCCTCGGCCTCGTCGATCAGGCCCTGGTCGACGAGTTGCGTGGCGATGCGGAAGGCGGCGCCGGCGGTGCGCTTGCCGACCCGGGTCTGGAGCATCCACAACTGGCCGCGCTCGATGGTGAACTCGATGTCGCAGAGGTCCTTGTAGTGGTTCTCCAGGGTCTCCATGATCTGCATGAGCTGGTCGTACGACTTCTTGTCGATGTTCTCCAGGTCGGCCAGCGCGACCGTGTTGCGGATGCCCGCGACGACGTCCTCGCCCTGCGCGTTCTGGAGGTAGTCGCCGTACACGCCCTGGTGGCCGGAGGCCGGGTCGCGGGTGAAGGCGACGCCCGTACCGGAGTCGGGGCCGAGGTTGCCGAAGACCATGGAACAGACGTTGACGGCGGTGCCGAGGTCGCCGGGGATGCGCTCCTGGCGGCGGTAGAGCTTGGCCCGGTCGGTGTTCCACGACTCGAAGACGGCCTTTATGGCCAGGTCCATCTGCTCGCGCGGGTCCTGCGGGAAGTCCCGGCCGGCCTCGGTCTTGACGATCTTCTTGAAGCGCGTGACGAGCTTCTTCAGGTCCGCCGCGTCCAGGTCGGTGTCGACGACGACCTTCTTGGCGTGCTTGGCCTTCTCCAGCTCGTCCTCGAAGAGTTCGCCGTCGACGTCGAGCACCGTCTTGCCGAACATCTGGATGAGGCGACGGTAGGAGTCCCAGGCGAAGCGGTCGTCGCCGGCCTGCTGGGCGAGCCCCTGCACCGACTTGTCGGAGAGGCCGATGTTGAGGACGGTGTCCATCATGCCCGGCATGGAGAACTTGGCGCCCGAACGGACCGACACCAGAAGGGGATCGTCGGCCTGGCCGAGCTTCTTCCCCATGGTCTTCTCCAGGGCGTCGAGGTGCGCGCTGACCTCGTCACGCAGTGCCACCGGCTCCTCGCCGCTGTCGAGGTAGACCTTGCAGGCCTCGGTGGTGATGGTGAAGCCGGGAGGGACCGGAAGCCCCAGGTTGGTCATCTCGGCGAGGTTGGCACCCTTGCCGCCGAGAAGGTCCTTGAGGTCTTTGTTCCCCTCGGTGAAGTCGTAAACGAACTTCGCTACCTGAGGATCTTTGTTTTCCGACACGGGTCTCGACTCCTCGAGGCTCGGGTGGCTGCCCTGACGGCGAGGAACATACCCAGATCCAAGGGCTGTGGGTACGTCCACTCAGCTGTCATGCGGCCGTAACCACCCGTCCGCCAGGAGATCGAAAGTGACCCGTGAGTAGGCCCGTCACTCCCTCTGCCTTCAAGTCCCGAAAACGCTACCCCCGTAGAGTGCGCTATACGCTCACATGAGCAGCACTATGGCTCACTTGCGTTCAAGTGATGAATGATCGAGCGATGGCACTCAGTGCCAGGTCTTGAAGAGGCACAGGCGAGGAATTTCCGCTCATCTGAGCGCAAGCCCTATCAGGGGTGGCGAGAATCACGCCTTGCGGCGCGCCTCGCGGACGCCCCGGTGTCAGCATGCGGACACCCCGAGCCGGGCGGAACGGGCCTGTCACACGCCCAGTGCGGCGAGCCGCCGCTCGGCGCGCTCGGGCGCGTACAGCTCCTCCACCACCAGGGCTCCCGCTCCGATGAGCGCGGACCGCTCGCCGAGCCGTGCGGTGACGACGTCCAGGTGCGCGGTAGAGCGGGGCAGCGCCCGCTGGTAGAGCAGTTCCCGCACCCCCGTCAGGAAGGGGGTTCCGGCCAGATCTCCGGCGATCATGAGCACGCCCGGGTTGAGCAGGGTGACGACGGTGGCCAGGACCTCGCCGACGTCCCGCCCCGCCTCCCGCGCGAGCCGCACCGCCTCCGGGTGTCCGGCGGCGAGCAGTTCCCGCACGTCCCAGCCGGAGGCGGCGGGCACCCCCGCGCTCGCCAGCCGGCGCGCCAGGGCCCGCCCGCTGGCGACCGCGGCCAGGCAGCCGTACGAACCGCACTTGCACAGCGCGGCCGCCGCCTCCGGCGCCCGCGGCACGCGGATGTGGCCGATGTCCCCCGCGCCGCCGTCGACCCCGCGGTAGATGGCGCCGTCCACGACGACGCCCGCGCCGATGCCCGTGGAGACCTTCACCAGGACGAAGGCCCGGCAGTCGGGGTACGCGGCGCGCTGCTCCCCGTACGCCATCACGTTGGCGTCGTTGTCGACGAGGACCGGCAGGTCGGGCGGGGTGGCCGCGTGCTCGGCGGCGGCGCGGGCGAGGCGCCCGGCGATGTCGTACCCGTCCCAGCCCGGCATGATCGGCGGCTGTATGACCCGTCCGCTGCCGGCGTCCACCGGCCCCGGCACGGCGAGCGCGATGCCGCACACCGCCGCCGCGTCGCGGTCCGCCTCCTTGAGCAGGTCGCCGCACCACACACCCAGCTGGGACAGGACGGCCTCCGGGCCCTCGTCCACCGTGAGGTCGCCGGTGCGCTCGGCGAGCACCTCGCCGGACAGGGTCAGCACGGCGGCGCGGGCGTGCCGGGTGTCGAGGGCGGCGGCGAGCGCCACGGCGTGCGTGTCGTCGAACTCCAGGTGGATCGACGGGCGTCCGCCGAGCCGGGAGCTGACCGTCTCCGCGGCGCCCTCGCGCAGCCAGCCGGCCCGGAAGAGCCGGTCGAGGCGCTGGCCGACGGTCGCCCGGGACAGGCCGGTGACCTCCTGGAGCGCGCCGCGCGTGGTCGCCCGTCCACTGCGCACGAGTTGGAGAAGCTCCCCGGCGCTCGCCTGGTTCGCCGCCATCGTGTCCACCCCCTTGCGTTCATCAACTGCGCGTTACATTCTAGGTTTTGCGTGTTAAGTAGACGTAACTCTATGCTGCCCACTGCGTAACCGACACCCCGTCAGGGACCGGGACCGGCAGTCCGGCAGTCCGGCAGTCCTCGGGAGACCATGTGGAGCACACGACCGGGCGGCACGCGACCGCGTCCGGCGCCGTGCGGCGCGGGCAGCCGCCCGACACGCTGCGGGAGCGCGCCGTGGAGGTCCTCGACGCCAACTGGACGGGCGCGTCGACCGTCCCCTCGCGCACGCTGTACCCGCACCAGTGGTCGTGGGACTCGGCGTTCATCGCGATCGGCCTGCGCCACGTGTCCCCCGCACGCGCCCAGTGCGAGCTGGAGACGCTGCTGCGCGCCCAGTGGGGCGACGGCCGGATCCCGCACATCGTGTTCAACCCCGACATCGCCCTCGACGCCTACTTCCCGAGCCCCGACTTCTGGCGCTCCTCCACCGCGGGCCGCGGCGCGGGCGCCCCGGCCGCCGTGCAGACCTCGGGGATCGTGCAGCCCCCCGTGCACGCGCTGGCCGCCTGGCTGGTGCACCGCGCCGACCCGGCGCTCTCCCGCTCACGCGGCTTCCTGCACCGCGTGTACCCCGCACTCGCCGCCTGGCACCGCTATCTGCTGCACCGCCGCGACCTGGGCGGCGGCGGCCTCGCCTCCGTCGTGCACCCCTGGGAGCAGGGGATGGACAACAGCCCGTGCTGGGACGCGCCGCTGAGCCGGATCACCCCGGCCGAGCCGCGCACCTTCCGCCGCGCGGACCTCACGCACGGCGCGGCCGGCGACCGCCCCACGGACCTCGACTACGGCCGGTACGTGCGTCTGGCGATGGACTACCGCGACGGCCGGTACGCCGACGCGGCGGACGGCGCGGCCCCGGCCGGCGGCGACCGGGGGGCCGGCGCCTTCGCGGTGGAGGACCCGTCGTTCAACGCGCTGCTGGCGGCCTCCGAGCACGCGCTCGCCCGGATCGCCGGGGAGCTGGGGGCGACGGGGACGGCCCGGCACGCGCGGGCCCAGCGGCTGACGGCGGCGCTCGTCGAGCGGCTGTGGGACCCGGCCGCGGGCATGTTCTTCTGCCGGGACGTGCGCGGCGGCGGCCTCGTCCGCGAGTACGGCGTCTCGGGCCTGATCCCGCTGATCCTGCCCGCGCTGCCGCGCGAGGTGGTCGGCAGGCTGCTGGACACGGCGAGCGGCCCGCACTTCGGCCTCGGCCGCGCGGTGCGGCTCGCGCCGAGCTACGACCTGCTGGGCCCCGCCTTCGACCCGCACCGGTACTGGCGCGGCCCGGCCTGGTTCAACACCAACTGGCTGCTGGAGCGCGGGCTCCGGCTGCACGGCGAGCACGCGCGGGCGGCCCGGCTGCGGGCGGCGCTGCTGGACGCGGCGGACACCTCGGACTTCGCCGAGTACGTCGATCCGTACACCGGGGCGGGCTGTGGCGCCCGCGGCTTCGGCTGGACCGCCGCACTGACACTGGATCTGCTGGACGGGCATCCGGCGCGGGACGCCGACGGCAGGGCGGGCGCGCGCCGCGGCCGGCCGCGGGCGGCGTGGACCGGGGTGCCGGAGGCCGCCGGGCGGGCGGAATCGCGGGAACTGGGCCGCAGGGGCCGGAGGGAAGGAACCTCTCGATGACGGAGACATTCGGTGGACACGGACACGGCCAGGGGCAGGGCCGCACTCCCCCGCTCCTGATCTGCGGCGGCACGTTCGCGGCGCTCGACGCGGGCGGCGGGCTGAGCGCGGTGCGCGGCGCCTCCTCCTCGGACGGCCTGTTCGTCCAGGACGCGCGGCACCTGTCGCGCTGGCAGCTCACCGTCGACGGCGCGGCGCCCGAGGTGCTCACCCCCCTGGCGTACGAGGACGGGGCCCACGGCGGCCCGGCCCGCTGCGTGCTGGTGCCGCGCGGCGGGCGCCAGGAGCCGCCCGCGTACACGCTCTTCCGCGAACAGGCGCTGGGCGAGGGCGCGTTGGTGGAGCTGCTGCGCATCGTGTCGAACCGGCCGGTGGCGACGACGGTCCGGGTGGCGCTGACCGTCGACGCCGACTTCGCCGACCAGTTCGAGCTGCGGTCCGACCACCGCACCTACGCGAAGACGGGCGTCGTCCGCACCCGGGAGGCCCTGGACGACGGCGTGGAGTTCACCTACACGCGGGGGGACTGGCGGTCGTCGACGACCGTGACGTGCGATCCGGCGCCGGAGGCCGTCGAGGAGACGGGGACCGGGGCGCGCCGGCTGGTGTGGACGGTGGAGCTGGGGGCGCAGGGCAGTGCCGGGCTCACGCTGCGGGTGGCGGCCGGGCCGCCCGGCGCGGGGCCGGCGCGGGTCCCGTCGGGCCCGGCCGCGGCGGCCGCCGAACTGGCCGCCGCCGTCGCGGAGTTCGGCGCGGGTGTGGAGCTGCCCGGCTCCTGGCCGGAGCTGGCCGCGGCCTGTTCCCGGGGGCTCGCCGATCTGGCGGTGCTGCGGGTTCCGGCGGTGGGGCCCGACGGGGAGCGGCACCTGGTGCCGGCGGCCGGGGTGCCGTGGTTCCTGACGCTGCTGGGCCGTGACGCCCTGCTGACCTCGCTGTTCGCCCTGCCCTACCGGCCCGAGCTGGCCGCCGCCACGCTCCCGGTGCTCGCCGCGACGCAGGCCACCGAGCAGGTCGAGGGGATCGTGGCGCAGCCCGGGAAGATCGTGCACGAGGTGCGGCACGGGGAGCTGGCGCACTTCGGGCAGGTGCCGTACGGGCGCTACTACGGCTCGGTCGACGCGACGCCGCTGTTCCTGGTGCTGCTCGGGGCGTACACGGAGCACACCGGGGACACGGGGCCCGCCCGGCGCCTGGAGTCGCACGCGCGGGCCGCCGTGGGCTGGATGCTGGACCACGGCGGGCTGACGTCGCGCGGGTACCTGGTGTACCGCGCCGACCAGGGCGGCCTGGCGAACCAGAACTGGAAGGACTCCCCCGGCGCGATCTGTTCCGCCGACGGCGCGCGGGCGACGGGGCCGGTGACGGCGGCCGGCGCGCAGGGGTACGCGTACGACGCGCTGCGGCGGACCGCCGCGCTGGCCCGGACGGTCTGGGACGACGTGGTCTACGCGGAGCTGCTGGAGCAGGCCGCCGTCGATCTGCGGGACCGTTTCCTGCGGGACTTCTGGATGGAGGAGAAGGGGTTTCCCGCGCTGGCGCTCGACGGGCACGGGCAGCAGGTCGACGCGCTGGCGTCCGACGCCGGGCATCTCCTGTGGTCCGGGCTGCTCGACAAGGAGTACGGGGCGGCGGTGGGGCGGCGGCTGCTGGAGCCGGACTTCTTCTCGGGGTGGGGCGTGCGGACGCTGGCCGCCGGGCAGGCCGCCCACCACCCGCTGTCGTACCACCGGGGGTCGGTGTGGCCGCACGACAACGCGCTGATCGCACTGGGGCTCGCCCGGTACGGGCTGCACGACGAGGCGCGGGTGGTGGCGGGCGGCATCGTGGCCGCCGCGGTGGCCTGCGGCGGCCGGCTCCCCGAGGTCCTCGCGGGCTACGACCGCACGGCGCACCCGGCCCCGGTCCCCTTCCCGTACGCCTGCGCCCGGGAATCCCGCTCGGCGGCGACGCCGCTGGCCCTTCTGACGGCGGTCGGCGGCTAGGGTCCGCCGCTTCGAGGGGGCGGGTGGCTCCGGCGGGCGGCGCCGTCCGCCCTGGTCCCGTGGGTCACCAGGGGTCGCCGGGGGGTCTTTCCCGCGTTCGGGTGGTTTGCCGTCCCGAGACCCTTCCTCGGGGATCCCGCGGTGTTGCCTGGTGGTCCGGCCGATCTTCGGTCCGGCCCATGTGGCGCCGTGGGAGGCCGCGACCGGAGTCGGTCGCGGGCCGCGGCGGTCACCAGGCGAAGGAGTCATCTTGGGAACCATGAAGTCCGGCGTCTACCGCATCGTCAGCTGGCCCGGCGAGTTGGTCCCCGAGGCGCGGGTCCTCACCGCCGGGGAGGACGGAGTGACCGTCACGGCTCCGGGGGCCGCGCCCGAGAGGGAGCAGGAGTTCAGCGTGGAGGTGCGTGAGGACGGCGTCGCCGCCATCCAGTTCCCCGCCCGCCTCTTCCCCTCCCGTTCCCTGAGTTACCGCAATGCGGAGGCGGGCGAGCGGGCGGTCCTGGGGCCGGTGAGCGACTTCCCCACCCGGGAGTGGAAGATCGAGCCGGCTCCGCAGAAGCCGCTCCCGCCGCCCTGCTTCCTCCGGGTTCCGGGTCAAGACCTGATGCTGGTCGTCTCGCCGAAGCCGATCTTCCCGCCCGCGCTCGAGCTGGCGCCCTTCTCCTCCGACCTCCGGCACGCCTGGGCGCTCCTGCCCGTCACCCGGGATTAGCCGGAGCCGGGTGACCTGCGGGTGACATCCGGGTGCGGGCGGACCTGCTCCGGCCCGCCCCGGCCCCGCCCGGCCCGCGGCCCGGCGCCCGCTCACGGGCGCGGGGCAGTGGGCCCGCTCAGCCCCCCGACGTCTCCAGCTCGGCGTCCTCGGAGAGCCCCGCGCAGTCGTACGGGTCCTTCAGCCATCCGTCGGGCAGGACGACCCGGTTGTTGCCCGACGTGCGCCCGCGCGGCCCGTCGGCACCGGCCGGCCAGTCCTGGTCGAGGTCCAGCTCGTCGAGACCGGAGCGGAGTTCGTCCAGCGACGAGGTGATCGCCAGGCGCCCCCGCATCTCGGAGCCGACCGCGAACCCCTTCAGGTACCAGGCCACGTGCTTGCGGAAGTCGATGACCCCGCGCGCCTCGTCCCCGATCCACTCCCCGAGCAGCGTGGCGTGGCGGACCATGGCGTCGGCGACCACCCGCAGCGTGGGCCGCACCCGGTCGTCCCGCCCCTCGAACGCGGCGACGAGGTCCGCGAACAGCCACGGCCGTCCCAGGCACCCGCGCCCCACGACCACCCCGTCGCACCCGGTCTCGCGCACCATCCGCAGCGCGTCGTCCGCGGACCAGATGTCCCCGTTGCCGAGCACCGGGATCTCCGGCACGTGCTCCTTGAGCCGCGCGATGGCGTCCCAGTCGGCGGTGCCGCCGTAGTGCTGCGCGGCCGTGCGCCCGTGCAGGGCGATCGCGGTGACGCCCTCCTCTACGGCGATCCGCCCGGCGTCCAGGAACGTGATGTGGTCGTCGTCGATGCCCTTGCGCATCTTCATGGTGACCGGGAGGTCACCGGCGCCGGAGACGGCCTCCTTCAGGATGGCCCGCAGCAGGGGCCGCTTGTACGGCAGCGCGGAGCCGCCGCCCTTGCGGGTCACCTTGGGGACCGGGCAGCCGAAGTTCAGGTCGATGTGGTCGGCGAGGCCCTCCTCCGCGATCATGCGGACGGCCTTGCCGACGGTGGCCGGGTCGACGCCGTAGAGCTGGATCGAGCGGGGCTTCTCGGTCGCGTCGAAGTGGATCAGCTGCATGGTCTTCTCGTTGCGCTCGACCAGGGCGCGGGTGGTGATCATCTCGCTGACGAAGAGCCCCTTGCCGCCCGAGAACTCCCGGCACAGGGTCCGGAACGGCGCGTTCGTGATGCCCGCCATGGGTGCGAGGACCACGGGCGGCTGCACGGTGTGCGGGCCTACTTGGAGCGGCTGCTGGGACATCGGGCGGATCTCCGGGGACGTACGGCTGGGGCGGTGGCCGGGCCGTCGGGCGGCACGGCAAGCCTCCATTGTCCCCCACCCGGCCCACCGCCCGCCCACCCCGCCCGCGGACCGGACGCGCGTACCCGCGCGGTCCCGACTCGGGCTACCGTCGGATACATGCCCGATGCACCTGTTCCGACCGCCCGGCGGCGGCTGCTCATCCTCGCGATCTGCTGCATGAGCCTGCTGATCGTCAGCCTCGACAACACCGTCCTGAACGTCGCCCTGCCCTCCATGGCGAAGGACTTCGACGCCACGCTCTCGGGCATGCAGTGGACGATCGACGCCTACACCCTGGTCCTCGCCTCGCTGCTGATGCTGGCCGGGTCGACGGCCGACCGGATCGGGCGGCGCAAGGTCTTCATGACCGGGCTGGTGGTCTTCACGGCGGCGTCGGTGGCCTGCTCCCTGGCGCCGACCCTGGAGTCGCTGGTGGCGTTCCGCATGGCGCAGGCGGTCGGCGGCTCGATGCTCAACCCGGTCGCGATGTCGATCATCACCAACACCTTCACCGACCCGCGCGAGCGGGCCCGCGCCATCGGGGTGTGGGGCGGCGTCGTGGGCATCTCCATGGCGGCGGGCCCGCTGGTCGGCGGGCTGCTCGTGGACTCGGTCGGCTGGCGCTCGATCTTCTGGATCAACCTCCCCGTGGGCCTCGCGGCCCTGCTGCTCACGCTGCGCTACGTCCCGGAGTCCCGCGCGCCGAAGGCCCGCCGCCCGGACCCGGTCGGCCAGGTCCTGATCATCGTGCTGCTCGGTTCGCTCACCTACGCGATCATCGAGGCGCCCTCCGCGGGCTGGACCTCGGCGCGGACGCTGGGCTGCGCGGCGGTCGCGGCGGCGGCGCTCGCCGCCCTCCTGCGGTACGAGCCGCGGCGGGCGGAGCCGCTGATCGATCTGCGGTTCTTCCGCTCGGCACCGTTCAGCGGCGCCACCGTCATCGCGATCTGCGGGTTCGCGGCGCTCGGCGGCTTCCTGTTCCTGTCGACGCTGTACCTCCAGGACGTCCGCGGCCTGGACGCGCTGCACGCGGGCCTGTGGATGCTGCCGATGGCGGCGATGACCCTGGTCTGCGCGCCGCTGTCGGGCCGCCTGGTCGGCAGCCGCGGCCCCCGGCTGTCCCTGCTGCTCGCGGGCGTGATGATGACGGCGAGCGGGGTGCTGTTCGCCGCCTTCGACGCGCAGACGTCGGACGCCGGTCTCGTCGTCGGGTACGTGCTGTTCGGCATCGGCTTCGGCTTCGTGAACGCGCCGATCACCAACACCGCCGTCTCCGGGATGCCGCGCGCCCAGGCCGGGGTGGCCGCCGCCGTCGCCTCCACCAGCCGGCAGATCGGGCAGACCCTCGGCGTCGCCGTCATCGGCGCGGTGCTCGCCTCGGGCGTCGCCGGATCCTCGTACGCGGCGTCGTTCGTCGGCGCGGGCCGGGCCTGCTGGTGGATCATCGCCGGGTGCGGGCTCGCGGTCCTCGTGCTCGGCGCGGTGACCAGCGGGGCGTGGGCGCGGGGCACGGCGGCGCGGACGGCGGACCGCCTGGCGCGGGAGCCGGCCGACGCGGCGCGGCGCCCGGCGGCCCCCGTCAGCTAGCGGCCCCCGTCAGGTAGCGGCCCCCGTCAGCTAGCGGCCCCCGGCGTCCCCCGTCAGGTGGCGGGCGACGGCGCCCGCGGCAGCCCGGCGCCCGGCCGCCCCCCGGCGGTCAGCCGGTCCAGGTCGGCGAGCCGCTCTCGGGTCGGCTCGTCCGCCGGGGTGTACGTGACCAGGCGCGCGGCCCCCTCCCCGCCCAGCCACAGGTCGGTGTGGACGAAGGAGACCCGTCCGACGTGCGCGTTGCGGAAGTGCTTGACCTTGCTCGTGGACGTGTGCTGGACGTCGTAGCGCCCCCACAGCTCACGGAACTCGGCGGACGCCTCGGTGAGCCGCTGGAGCAGCAGCTTCCAGGCGGGTTCGGCGACGTGACCGGCCATCGTGGCGCGGAACTTGGCGGTCATCGTGGGCAGCACCTCGTCGAGGTGCACGAGGGAGGAGCGCCACTCCTGGTGGGTGAAGGCGAGCAGCAGCGCGTTGCGGTCCCCGGCGGGGACGGCCGCCAGGTCGCAGAAGAGCGATCCGTAGGTGCGGTTGAAGGCGAGGATGTCGTAGCGGCTGTTCTGCACGGAGGCCGGGAACGGCGTCAACTGGTCGAGCAGCAGCCGCAGTTCGGGGGTGACGGTGGCGCTGTCGGCCACCGGGCTCGGGTCGACGGCACCGGCCAGGCCGAACAGGTGGACCCGCTCCCCCGCGTCGAGCCGCAGCGCCCGCGCCAGCGCGTCGAGGACCTGCCCGGAGACCTGGATGTCCCGCGCCTGCTCCAACCACGTGTACCAGGTGACGCCGACCGCGGAGAGGTGCGCCACCTCCTCGCGGCGCAGTCCCGGGGTGCGGCGCCGGCGGCCGCGCGGCAGGCCGACCTCCTCGGGCGTGAGGCGTTCGCGGCGACTGCGCAGGAACCCGGCCAGTTCGTGCCGGCGGATCTCGCCGGGCCGCCCGCCCGCCGCGCCGGGGTGCTGCGTCTCCTGCGTCATGGTGGTCACCCTCCCAGCGTGCGGCGCCGCGGATCCCGTTGCCAGGTAGAGGTTCTACCAGGATAAGGACGCTCTGGTACCGCAGTCCCGGGCGGCGGAGTCTCGGTGCCATGACCACCCCGACCTCCGCCGCGCCGCCCCCGCGGACCTCCACCACCCCTACCCGCACCGGCACCGGCACCGGCACCCCCGTGCTCTCCGGGACCGGCCTGTTCACGGTGCTGCTCGGCGCGGCCCTGCCGCTCATCGACTTCTTCATCGTCAACGTCGCCCTGCCCGACATCGACCGCGATCTGCGCACGGGCGAGGCGGTCCTCGAACTCGTGATCTCCGGTTACGGCATCGCGTTCGCGGTGCTGCTCGTGCCGTGCGGCCGGCTCGGCGATCTGCTGGGCCGGCGCGCGCTGTTCTCGCTCGGCCTCACCACGTTCGCCCTCACCTCGCTGGCCTGCGGGCTCGCCCCGAACGCGACGTTCCTGGTGGTGGCGCGGGTGGCGCAGGGCGCGGCGTCCGCACTGATCGCGCCGCAGGTCCTCGCCACCGTCCAGGCCACGACGGCCGGGGCCCGCCGGGCGCGCGCCATGAGCCTGTACGGCGCCATGGCGGGCCTGTCGATGGTGACGGGGCAGGTCCTCGGCGGGGTCCTGGTCTCCGCCGACCTGTTCGGCGGCGGCTGGCGCGCGGTGTTCCTGGTGAACGTGCCGGTGGCCGCCGTCGCGCTCGCGCTGACGGCGCGCACGGTCCCGCGCACCCGTTCGCCGCGGCCCGAGCCGGTGGACGTGCCCGGGACGGTCCTGCTCGCGCTGGCCCTGGGTGCGCTACTGGCGCCGCTGACCGAGGGGCGGGCGGCGGGCTGGCCGCTGTGGACGTGGCTGTCGTTCGCCGCGTTCCCCTTCCTCGCGTACGCCTTCTACCGGGTGGAGCGCGCCGCGGACCGGGCCGGGCGCACCCCGCTGGTGCCGCCGTCGCTCTTCCGACTGGTCCCGCTGCGCCGGGCGTTGGTGATGATCGTGCCGTTCGACATCGGGCTGAGCGCGTTCATGTTCGCGGTCGCGGTGTCGCTGCAACAGGGCGAGGGGCTCGCTCCGGTCGTCGCCGGCCTCGCGCTGGCGCCGTTCGCGGTGGTCTTCTTCCTGGCGTCGCTGGGCGGGCCGCGGCTGATCGCCCGCTGGGGCACGCGGGTGGTCACGGCGGGCGGCGCGCTCCAGGCCGGCGGCGTCGCGCTGATCGCGCTGGCGGCCTGGCGCACCTGGCCGCACCTCGGCGTGCTCCAACTGCTGCCGGGCGCGGTGCTGATGGGCGCGGGCCAGGCCCTCCAGCTCCCGGTGCTGTTCCGGATCGTGCTCTCCGAGGTCCCGGCGGAGCGGGCGGGCGTGGGGAGCGGCGTCCTGACGACGACCCACCAGTCGGCCCTGGCCCTCGGCGTCGCGACGCTCGGTTCGCTGTTCCTGACCCTGGCGTCGGGCGCGGGCCCGCGGGACGCGCTGATCGTGACGCTGCTGATCCAGCTGGGGGTGATCGCGGTGACGGTGGGCCTCAGCCTCCGCCTGCCCCGCACGATCGCCTGACACCCGCCGGCACACACCCGCCGCCGCCTGACACCCGCCGCCTGACACATGACAGATGACAGATATTGAAATCTGTCATCTGTCATGTCAGGCTGGAGTCATGAACCTCCCCACGCGAACCCTCGGAACCACCGGCCCGCGCACCGCCGCCCTCGGCCTCGGCTGCATGGGCATGTCCGCGCTGTACGGCGAGAGCGACCGCGCCGAGTCCATCGCCACCGTGCACGCCGCGCTCGACGCGGGCGTGACCCTGCTCGACACGGGCGACTTCTACGCCATGGGGCACAACGAGATGCTGATCGGCGAAGCCCTGCGTTCGGCGCCCGCCGCGGCCCGTGCCAATGCGCTGACCAGCGTGAAGTTCGGCGCGCTGCGCGACGCGGACGGCGGCTGGTCGGGCTACGACGGCCGCCCCCAGGCGGTGCGCAACTTCGCGGCGTACTCGCTCCAGCGGCTCGGCGTCGACCACATCGACGTCTACCGGCTCGCCCGGCTCGACCCGGACGTGCCGATCGAGGAGACCGTCGGCGCGATCGCCGAGCTGGTCGAGAAGGGCCATGTGCGCCACATCGGGCTGAGCGAGGTCGGCGCGGAGACCATCCGGCGCGCCGCCGCCACCGCCCCCGTCTCGGACCTCCAGATCGAATACTCGCTCATCTCGCGCGGCGTCGAGGACACGATCCTGCCGACCACCCGCGAGCTGGGCATCGGCATCACGGCGTACGGCGTGCTCTCGCGGGGCCTGATCTCCGGGCACTACACCCGCGACCGGCAGCTCGCGCCGGGCGACTTCCGCTCCTTCTCGCCCCGCTTCCAGGGGGAGAACCTGGACCACAACCTGACGCTGGTGGACCGGCTGCGCGAGATCGCCGACGGCAAGGGCGTCAGCGTCGCCCAGATCGCGATCGCCTGGGTGCTCGGCCGCGGCGAGGACGTCGTCCCGCTGATCGGCGCCCGCAGCAGGACCCGGCTGACCGAGGCGCTGGGCGCGCTCGACGTGACGCTGGACGCGGCGGACCTCGCCGCGATCGAGCGGGCCGTGCCCGCGGGCGCCGCCGCCGGCGACCGGTACGCGGCGGCCCAGATGGCGGCCCTCGACAGCGAGCGCTGACCGGCGCCCGGTACCGTCGACGCCATGCCACCGACCACCGAGGCCCTGACGCCCGAGCGGATCCTCGCCGCGACCGAGGACGTGCTGCGCCGCCACGGCGCCGCGAAGGCGACGGTGGTCGACGTGGCCCGCGCGCTCGGGGTCAGCCACGGCTCGGTGTACCGCCACTTCCGTACGAAGGCCGAGCTGCGCGGCGCGGTGACCAAGCGCTGGCTGGACCGCACCACCGGCGTCCTGTCGGCGGTGGCGGACGGCTCCGAGCCGCCCGCGGCCAAGCTGCGGCACTGGCTGACGGCCCTCTTCGACGCCAAGCGGCACAAGGCGGGCGACGACCCGGAGCTGTTCGCCACGTACACGGTTCTGACCACGGAGAACAGCGAGGTGGTCGACGCCCACATCGCCGAGCTCCTCGGTCAGCTCGCGGCGATCGTCGACGAGGGCGTGGCCCGGGGCGTGTTCGAGGCCCCCGACGTCCCGGCGACGGTCCGCGCGGTCTTCGAGGCGACGGCCCACTTCCACGACCCGGTCCACGCGGCGCAGTGGACCCGCCCGGACGCCCGGGAGGCGTTCCGCGCGGTGGTGGACCTGGTGATGCGCGGGCTGCGCGCCTGACTCACGGCACCGTCGTCGACGACGGGGCGGGGTCGGCGGGCGGCTGCGGCTGGCCGGGCGGCTGCCCCGCGGTGACGGCCCTGACCCGGCGTGCGGGACGGCCCACCGCGCCCTCCAGCGTGCGGCCCGGCATCCGCGCGAGCCCGAAGATCACCGCGAGCGAGATCGACGGAGCCCCGACGGCGAAGGCCGCCACCAGGGGCTCGCCCTTGTCCAGCCCGTACTTGGCGAAGACCAGCATGCCGCCGACCGACACCAGGGCGAAGAGCTGGCCGAGCCCGCGCTGCGCGACGGTCGCCCAGGCCAGCCGCCTGCGATGCCGCTCGTCGGCCCGGAACTCGTCCCAGATCTCCTGCGCGAGTCCCGGCTTGACCGCCTCCCACTCCCTGGCGACCCGGGCGTCCCAGCGCGGCCCGGGCCCGCTGTCCCGGGCGGCCGTCACGTGTCGCTCCCGAGGCGGGAGGCCGCGCTCTCGACCGTGCCGCCCCGCGCCCGGCCGGTGTGCGGGGCCGCGGCGGCCCGTGCCGCCAGCCGCAGGATCTGCGGCTCGGCCCGCTCGTGCCCCAGCTCCCGCGCCCGGCGCAGCCACAGCAGCGCGTCCGCGGACGCCCCCCGCTCGGCGAGCAGCAGCCCCAGGTTGTAGGCGCCGTCCGCGTCGCCGTCCCGCGCGGCCCGCCGCCAGGCGGTCTCCGCCTGGTCCCGGCGCCCCTGGCCGTGCCAGAGCACCCCGAGCAGCACCGCGGCCTCGACGACCCCCGCTTCGGCGGCGTCCTGCCACACTTCCTCCGCCTGCTCCGCCTCGCCCATGCGCAGCAGCAGCAGCCCGAGGTCCCGGCCCGCGGCGGCCCGGCCGGCGGCGAGCGCGCGCCTCAGCTGCCGTACGCCTTCGCGGTCGTCGCCCCGGCGGGCGGCGGCGACGCCGAGGTAGTGCCGGGCCCGGGCGTCACCCAGCTTCGCGGCCCTGCGCCAGAGCCGCTCCCCCTCACCGGCGGGCCCGTGCCGGTGGCACAGCACGCCCAGGTCGGTGAGGGCGCGCACGTCACCCGCCTCGGCCAGCCCCCGCAGCGTGCGGCGGGCCTCCTCGATGTCGCCCGCCTCGGCCTGGGCCAGGGCGCGCGTGTGCCGCTGGGCCGCGGTGGGCGGCGGTGGCGGGCCGAGCGCGTCGTAGGCGTCCGCCCAGTGCGCTTCGAGCCGCGTGAAGAAGTCCGGCCCGCCGTCCCGGCCGCGGCCGCCCGGCCGCACCCCGGGCGCCAGCACGTCCAGCGCGCCGCCGAACAGGACCCGCCATGCCATCCGGCGCACCCCCGCCCCCTCGTCCAAGACCTCAACTCTCAGACCGTACAGGGAGGTTGCCCCGCCCGGCGGGTGGTCAGACACCGCCGCCGGGATCCACCGTCGCCTGGTGCTCGACCTCCAGGTGCTCCTGCGCCTTCAGCCACGGCAGGAACTGCGCGGTGCGGTGCCAGCCGCACGTCTCGCAGGTCAACTGGCGTTGGATGCCCGCCCTTTCGACGCGCACGACGTGTCCGCGCCCGTGCTGGTCCCAGCGGCTGACTCTGCTGCTCGTCATGTGAGGCACATGCCGCAGTGTGCAGCAAAAAGCCCCGGCCCACCGCGGGAACGGCGGGCCGGGGCTCGGTGCGTGCGGGCGTCAGCAGCCGATGAGGCGGGCGGCCAGGTAGCCCTCGATCTGGTCGAGGGAGACGCGCTCCTGCTTCATGGTGTCGCGCTCGCGCACCGTCACCGCGTTGTCGTCGAGGGTGTCGAAGTCGACGGTGACGCAGAACGGCGTGCCGATCTCGTCCTGGCGGCGGTAGCGGCGGCCGATGGCACCGGCGTCGTCGAAGTCGATGTTCCAGTTCTGGCGCAGCGCGGCGGCCAGGCCCTTCGCCTTCGGGGACAGCTCGGGGTTGCGGGACAGCGGCAGGACCGCGACCTTCACCGGGGCGATGCGGTGGTCGAAGCGCATGACCGTGCGCTTCTCCATCTTGCCCTTGGCGTTGGGCGCCTCGTCCTCGAAGTAGGAGTCGAGCATGAACGCCAGCATCGTGCGGCCGACACCGGCCGCGGGCTCGATGACGTACGGCGTGTAGCGCTCGCCCTTCTCCTGGTCGAAGTAGGAGAGGTCCTGGCCGGAGGCCTTGGAGTGCGCGGACAGGTCGTAGTCCGTGCGGTTGGCGACGCCCTCCAGCTCACCCCACTCGCTGCCGCCGAAGCGGAAGCGGTACTCGATGTCGGCGGTGCGCTTGGAGTAGTGGGAGAGCTTCTCCTTCGGGTGCTCGAACCAGCGCATGTTCTCCTCGCGCATGCCGAGGCCCGTGTACCAGTTCCAGCGCTGCTCCATCCAGTACTCCTGCCACTGCTCGTCCTCGCCCGGCTTGACGAAGAACTCCATCTCCATCTGCTCGAACTCGCGGGTGCGGAAGATGAAGTTGCCGGGCGTGATCTCGTTGCGGAAGCTCTTGCCCATCTGGGCGATGCCGAACGGCGGCTTGCGGCGCGAAGTCGTCTGGACCTGGGCGAAGTTGGTGAAGATGCCCTGGGCGGTCTCGGGGCGCAGGTAGGCGATGGAGCCGCTGTCCTGCGTCGGGCCGAGGTGGGTGGCGAGCAGGCCCGAGAACTGCTTGGGCTCGGTGAAGGCGCCCTTGGTGCCGCAGTTGGGGCAGTTGATGTCCGCCAGGCCGTTCTCGGGGAGGCGGCCCTTCTTCTCCTCGTACGCCTCCTCCAGGTGGTCCGCGCGGTAGCGCTTGTGGCAGGAGGTGCACTCGGTGAGCGGGTCGGAGAAGGTGGCGACGTGGCCCGACGCCTGCCAGACCTCCGTCGCCAGGATCACGGACGAGTCGATACCCACGACGTCCTCGCGCGCGGTGACCATGTAGCGCCACCACTGGCGCTTGAGGTTCTCCTTCAGCTCCACGCCCAGCGGCCCGTAGTCCCAGGCGGCGCGCTGGCCGCCGTAGATCTCGCTGCAGGGGTAGACGAAGCCACGGCGCTTGCTGAGGCTGACGATGGTTTCGATCTTGTCGGCGGCCACGGTGCTCTCTTCATTACGGCGACGGTGAGCGCGCTGGATACGCGCTCCGGGAGCGAAGGCCTCAGGTTACCGGCGGGCCCACCTCCCGAACCAAATCGGTTCCCGGTCACAGAGCGGGACCGAGCGGGACGAAGGTCCCGCGAAGAGCTTGTTGACAATCGTTTCCACTTTTGTTGAAAATGACTGTCATGAACGTACGCCGCTCCCCGCGTCTCCGCCGCCGCCTCATATCCACGACCGCCGTCGCCGGCACCGCGGCGCTCGGCGTCGCGCTGCTCTCCGCCTGCTCGTCGTCCACCGCGGCGGACGGCAAGGGCGACGGCAAGCTGGACGTCGTCGCGTCGTTCTATCCGATGCAGTACCTCGCCGAGCAGATCGGCGGCGACCACGTCGCCGTCACCAATCTGACCGAGCCCGGCCAGGAGCCGCACGACCTGGAGGTCAGCGCCCAGCAGCGCGGCCGGCTCGAAGAGGCCGACGTGGCCCTCTACCTGAAGGGGCTCCAGCCCTCCGTCGACGAGGCGATCAGCCAGTCCGGCATCGGCACCAAGGTCGACGCCGCCTCCCTGACCCACCTGGAGAAGCACGGCAGCGAGGTCGGCGGGCACGCCGACGGGCACGACCACGACCACGGCTCCGAGGCGGGCGCCGACCCGCACATCTGGCTCGACCCGGTGAAGTACGCCGAGGTCGCCGAGGGCGTCGGCACGGCCCTGCGCAAGGCGGACCCCGACCACGCGGCCCTGTACAGGAAGAACACCGCGGCCCTGGTCGGCAAGCTGGACGGCCTGGACAAGAAGTACGCGGACGGCCTCGGGAACACCCGCTCCAAGGTCTTCATCACCACCCACGCCGCCTTCGGCTACCTCGCCGAGCGCTACGGCCTCACCGAGGAGGCCATCAGCGGCCTCGACCCGGAGAGCGAGCCCAGCGCCGCCCGCGTCAGGGACCTCCAGAAGATGGCGAAGGCCGACGGCGTCACGACCGTCTTCTACGAGACCCTCGTCAGCGACCGGACCGCGAAGACCCTCGCGGGTGACACCGGACTGAGGACGGCCGTGCTCGACCCGATCGAGGGCATCACCGACGCCTCCCGGGGTGACGACTACCTCGCGGTCATGGAGTCGAACCTGACCGCGCTCCAGAAGGCGCTGGGCACCAAGTGACACATCCCGCGAGCGACCCGGAGGGCGACTCGGACATGGCCGGTACGACGGACGTGACGGAACCCGTGATCACCCTGCGCGAGGTGATGGCCGAGCTGGGCTCGCGCCCCGTGCTGCGCGGCATCGACCTGACCGTGCGCCGCGGCGAGGTCGTGGCGCTGCTCGGCGCGAACGGCTCGGGCAAGTCGACCGCCGTGCGCGCCGTCATCGGCCAGGTGCCGGTCACCGGCGGCGGGATCGAGCTGTTCGGCACCCCGCGCGCCCGCTTCCGGGACTGGGCGCGCGTCGGTTACGTCCCGCAGCGCACGACCGCCGCGGGCGGCGTGCCCGCGACGGTCACCGAGGTCGTCTCGTCGGGGCGGCTGTCCCGGACCCGGTTCGGCATCCTGCGCCGCGCCGACCGGGAGGCGGTGGCCCGCGCCCTGGAGTCGGTGGGCATGGCCGACCGCGCCGGGGACTCGGTGGACGCGCTCTCCGGCGGCCAGCACCAGCGGGTGCTCATCGCCCGCGCGCTCGCCGCGCAGCCCGAACTGCTGATCATGGACGAGCCGATGGCGGGCGTCGACCTGGCCAGCCAGGAGGTGCTGGCCGAGACGCTGCGCGCGCAGGTCGCCGCGGGCACCACCGTCCTGCTCGTGCTGCACGAACTCGGCCCGCTGGAGCCGCTGATCGACCGGGCCGTGGTGCTGCGCGACGGCTGCGTCCGGCACGACGGCCCGCCCCCGAAGGCCGTCGGCCAGCACGCGCTGCCCGGCCACGACCACGTCCACCCGCACTCCGCCGACGCGGAGCCCGTACGCACCGGACTGCTGAGCTGACATGGAATTCCTCGACTTCGCCTTCATGCAGCGGGCCCTGCTGGCCGCCGTCCTCATCGGCATCACGGCGCCCGCCATCGGCATCTATCTCGTCCAGCGCCGGCAGGCACTGATGGGCGACGGCATCGGGCACGTCGCGATGACCGGCGTCGGCCTCGGCTTCCTGCTGTCCACGTCACCGGTGTGGATGGCGACGGCCGTCTCGGTGGTCGGCGCGCTGGTCATGGAGCTGATCCGCTGGTACGGCAGGACGCGCGGCGACATCGCGCTGGCCATGCTCTTCTACGGCGGCATGGCGGGCGGCGTCATGCTGATCAACCTGTCGCCCGGCGGCTCCACCGCCAATCTCGGCTCGTACCTGTTCGGCTCGCTGGCGACGGTCTCCCCGGCCGACCTCACGGCGATCTGCTGGCTCGCCGCGTTCGTGGTCGTGGTGACGGTGGGCCTGCGCCGGCAGCTCTTCGCCGTGAGCCAGGACGAGGAGTTCGCGCGGGTCACCGGGCTGCCGGTGCGCGCCCTGAACCTGCTGATCGCGGTCACCGCCGCGGTGACGGTGACCGTCGCCATGCGCGTCGTGGGCCTGCTCCTGGTGTCGGCCCTGATGGTGGTGCCGGTCGCGGCGGCGCAGCAGCTGACCCGCAGTTTCCGGGCCACGTTCGCGGGCGCGGTGGCGATCGGGGTGGTGGTGACCCTGAGCGGCACCGTCACCTCGTACTACCAGGACGTGCCGCCCGGCGCGACGATCGTGCTCCTGACCATCGCCGTCTTCATCGTGCTGACCCTGCTGGCGACGCCGCTCGCCCGGCGCCGGGCGAGGGCCGCCGCCCCGGCCCGCGGCGACGCCGCCGCGTGCCCGATCCCGGAGCAGCAGGCCCCGGCCGAGATCTGACCCGGCCACCGCGCCGCCTGGCACAATGGCGGCGGTACGCAGGTGGCAGGGATACGAGGAGGAACCCGTGGCAGCCCCGGTTCGAGGCAGGTCGACCCGCCAGCGCGCGGCAGTTGCGGCGGCGCTCGACGAGGTCGACGAGTTCCGCAGCGCCCAGGAACTGCACGACGTGCTCAAACACAAGGGTGACTCGGTCGGCCTGACCACGGTCTACCGCACGCTCCAGTCGCTGGCCGACGCCGGCGAGGTGGACGTGCTGCGCACCTCCGAGGGCGAGGCCGTGTACCGGCGCTGCTCCTCGGGCGACCACCATCACCACCTGGTCTGCCGGATGTGCGGCAAGGCGGTCGAGGTCGAGGGTCCCGCGGTCGAGAAGTGGGCGGAGGCCATCGCCTCGGAGCACGGGTATGTGAACGTGGCGCACACGGTGGAGATCTTCGGCACCTGCGCGGAGTGCTCCGCGGGGCGACCGGGCTGACCGGGGCGACCGGGCTGACCGGGGCGGCCCGGGGCGCCGGGTGCGCCCCGCCCGCACCGCGGCCGCTCTAGCCCTCGGCCTCCAGCTGGAGGAGGACCTCATTGGGCGTGGCCCCGCCGAAGCGCCGGTCCCGGGACGCGTACTCGACGCATGCCCGCCACAGGTCGCGGCGGTCGAAGTCCGGCCACAGCACGTCCTGGAAGACCATCTCGGCGTAGGCGCTCTGCCACAGCAGATAGTTCGACGTGCGCTGCTCGCCGCTGGGCCGCAGGAACAGGTCCACATCCGGCATGTCCGGGTAGTACAGGTACTTCGCGAACGTCTTCTCGCCGACCTTGGACGGGTCGAGCCGCCCGGCCCGCACGTCCTCGGCGAGCGCCTGCGCGGCGTCGGCGATCTCGGCACGCCCGCCGTAGTTCATGCAGAAGTACAGGGTCAGCTTGTCGTTGTCCTTGGTCTGCTCCTGGGAGATCTCCAGCTCCTTGGCGACCGACTTCCACAGCTTGGGCATCCGCCCCACCCACCGCACGCGCACGCCCAGCTCGTCGAGCTGGTCGCGGGTCTTGCGGATGAAGTCGCGGTTGAAGTTCATGAGGAACTTCACCTCGTCCGGCGACCGCTTCCAGTTCTCCGTCGAGAACGCGTAGAGGGAGATCGCGCCGACACCCATCTCGATGGCGCCCTGGAGGACGTCGAGGACGCGCTCGGCGCCGACCTTGTGCCCCTCGGTGCGCGGCAGCCCGCGCTCCTTGGCCCAGCGGCCGTTGCCGTCCATCACGATGGCGACGTGCCCGGGCACCAGCTCGCCGGGGATCTTCGGCGGCCGCGCGCCCGACGGGTGCGGTTGCGGTGCGACGTACTCGCGTCGTGACGACCGGCCGAGAATTCCGCGACGTGCCATGGTGGTGGGCCTCTCCCCTAGCTCAGCTCTAGCTTTTCTCTACGTAGCGCAGCGACCGCAGTCCGCGCTCCAGGTGCCAGTGCAGGTACGCCGACACCAGGCCGCTGCCTTCCCGCGCGAACCTCGCCTCGCACGTGTCCGCCGTCTCCCAGTCACCGGTGAGCAGCGCGGCGAGCAGGACGAGGGCCTGCGGTGAGGGTACGACGCTGCCCGGTACCCGGCAGTCGACGCAAACCGAGCCCCCCGCACCGACGGAGAAGAACCGGTTGGGACCGGGCATTCCGCACTTCGCGCAGTCCGTGAAGCTCGGCGCGTAGCCGTTGACCGCGAGGGAGCGCAGCAGGAAGGCGTCCAGGATGAGGTGCGGTTCGTGCTCGGCGCGGGAGAGGGTGCGCAGGGCGCCGACGAGGAGCAGGTACTGCTGGACGGCCGGCTCGCCCTCGTGGTCGGTGAACCGTTCCGCCGTCTCCAGCATGGCGGTGCCGGCCGTGTAGCGGGCGTAGTCCGTGACGATGCCGCCGCCGTACGGGGCGATGGTCTCGCTCTGCGTGCACAGCGGCAGCCCGCGCCCGATCAGCTCGCTGCCGCGCGCGAAGAACTGCACGTCGACGTGGGAGAAGGGTTCGAGCCGCGCCCCGAACTTCGACTTGGTGCGTCGCACGCCACGGGCGACAGCGCGTACGCGGCCGTGACCGCGCGTGAGCAGGGTGATGATGCGGTCCGCTTCACCCAGCTTCTGGGTGCGCAGCACGATGCCGTCGTCGCGGAACAGACTCATGGCGCCATTGTCCCCCACCGGCCGTCGGCCGACCGACCGCCCCGGACCGGAGCGCTCAGGGCACCTCGCCCCTGCTGCGGCGGTTCGCGTACGCCGTGGCGGCCCGCAGCCGCTCGTGCGTGGTGGCCTCCCGCACCCCGTCCGGCGGACAGTCCCACTCCCGGCCGCCCCCGAACGGCCGTAACTGCACGTACGGCCCCTCGTGCCCCATCACCATGCCGACCTGTCCCGTGCTGGTGTCGACGGCATAGGAGCCGATCGGCGGTTTCATGCGGTGTGGCTCCTGTCGTCCGGGGCTGACCTGAGCACGGCGGCCAAGCGTGCCGCCGCGTCAACCGAACAACGCCCCAATTCCGCCGGGGGACACGGGGCAGTCCGCGCGTTCGGCCCTTGATCGAGTCCGTGTTCCGTCCCCTTCCGTCACCCGGCTCCCCCGCCCGATTCGATTTCACGCTTCGCACCCCGGTGGTGACGCTCCGGATTTACAGTGGAGGGACATCTGAGGACGACAAGTGCGGCACGGAGCTGGGGGGTTGGCGGTGGCCAAGGGTTCGCGACAGGCGGCGTGGGAGTTCTTCGGACAGGAACTCAGGCGCCGGCGCGAGGACGCCGGACTCACTCAAGCGGCGCTGGGCATACGCGTTTTCGTCTCCGGCAGTTACATCGGCCAATTCGAACAGGCAATTCGCAAGCCTCAGTTGGACGTGGCCCAGAGGTTCGACGAGCTGCTGCAATCCGACGGTATTTTCGAGCGCATGTGGCACAGCCTGATCGACGACCATCGGTACGCCGATTACTTCGCGGAGGTCGTCGAGCTGGAGCGGCTGGCGACGAGGATCTGCGAGTTCGCGCCCACGGTGGTGCCGGGCCTGTTGCAGACGGTCGCGTACGCCCAGGCCATCACCATCGCGGCGAACCCCTTCGTCACCGACGCCTACGTCGAGGAGAAGGTCACCGCCCGCCGCGAGCGGGCGCGGATCCTCGCGGACGCCACACGGCCCGAGTACTGGGTGACGCTGCACGAGAACGTGCTGCGGGTCCCGGCGGGCGGATCGGCGGCGATGGCGGGGCAGTTGGAGCACATCGCCGCGCTGATGAGGGCACGCACCGTGTGGGTGACGGTGGTCCCGTACGCGGCGGGGGCGCACGCCGCGATGGGCAGCATGTTGCAGCTCATGGAGTTCGACGACGCACCCCCGATCGCCTATACAGAGACATCGTTTTCGGGAACGCTCATCGATGATCCTGCCGTGGTGAAGCGGACCCACCGCGCATACGATCTGCTCAGGGTCGCCGCGCTGTCGCCGGAGGCGTCCCTGGCCCTGATCGAGTCGGCGGCGGAGGACTACAGACGATGCGCGAGTACGACCTGAGCAATGCCCGCTGGCGCAAGTCCACTTACAGCAACGGCGAAGGCGGCAACTGCGTCGAGGTCGCCCACGACTTCATCGGCTCCGCCCGCTGGCGCAAGAGCACCTACAGCAACGGCGAAGGCGGAAGCTGCGTCGAGGTGGCCGACAATCTTCCCGGCATCGTGCCCGTCCGGGACTCCAAGGTGGCCGGCGGCGACGTCGTCGTCATCGGCGCCGCGGCCTGGCAGGCGTTCGTGGCGCGGCTGCGCTAGGGCGCGGTGAAGTCGACCCGGGCCGCCGGAAGCACCCGTATCCGGCGGTCGGGGTAGTCGATGTGCCGGTAGATCTCGTTGTGGTGGGCGATGGCCCGGTCCGCCGGGGCGAAGTCGGTGGCAGCGGGGCGCACCGACGTGGTGTGCCCGTCCGCGACGAGCACGAGGTCGAAGCCGCGGCTCAGCGCCTGACGGGCCGTGGTCTCCACGCAGTTCTCGGTGGCGAACCCGGTGATCAGCACCTCGGTGACGCCGAGGGAGCCCAGCACCGCGTCGAGGTCGGAGCGCAGGAAGGCGTCCGACGTCGTCTTGGCCACCAGCGGCTCACCCGGCGCCGGGTCGAGTTCGGGGACGACGCGCCAGCCGTCCGTCCCGGGTTCGAGGCCGCCGCCGTGGTGCTGGAGCGTGACGACGGGGACCCCGGCCGCGCGGGCCCGGGTACGCAGGTCCGCGATGGCGGCGATGGTCGCGGCGGGCCGGTGCATGATCGGCAGCAGGGCGTTCTGCATGTCGATGACGAGGAGCGCGGGGGCGTAGGACATGCGGTCACCTTAAGGGCGGCCGCACGGCCTCAGCTGGGGGTGCGGGCGGCGGCCACGAGAAGCAGGCCGACCTCGTCCGAGCACATGGTGAGGGCGGCGCCCACGGTGCCGAGGACATCCCGCTCGGCGGCCGAGTACGGGCCGTCGGCGAGCGCGATGCGGGCGCCCTGGAGCAGAATCGATTCGCGCCCGGCGGGAGCCAGGTGCGGGGCGAGCGGGTCGAGCGCCTCGTGCAGCTCGATGGCGAGGGACGCGCCGGACCCGGCGTGCTCCGGCATCCGCCCGGCATCGGTCACCAGCGCCTCCACGAGCGCCGCGAGCCGCACCTCCGAGGTGTCCTCGAACCCGGCGCCCCGCAGGACGCCCACGGCGCACTCCAGGGACGTACGGGCCCCGGCCCCGCCGGCGGCGAGGACCGCGAGGACGACGGTGTGCACGGCGTCGCGCAGCATCGCGGAGAAGCGGTGCGTGGTCGGGTGGTCGAGGGCGTCGGTGCCGAACCGCTCCTGGCACGCCGCGCACTCCACCACGGGGCCGGTCTCGCCACGCGGCACCACCGGCACGCCGAGCACGAGGAACCGCCGCCGGCCGGTGCGCCGCTCGTAGTTGCGGTCGCCGCCGCAGCCCGGGCAGAAGAACTCCCCGTCGCCGACGGTCGTCCATGTGGTGTGCACGCCCAGGACCCGCGAGATCCCGGTCCGTCGCCCCAGTTCCCTGTTCGGCAGCACGTCGCACACCTCCGTAACGGCGCCGCAACATCGCGGCGTTGGCGTGATGTTAGCCACATTGGTGAGGCGGCGTCAGCACCTTGGTCACGCAGCGGTCACGGAGATCGTGTGACCATGGCCGAGATGCGCCCCGGCCCCGCCCACCACGAACAGGTGTGCGGGGCCGGGAAAGTCCAGCTCAACCAGGCTCAGCGGGTCGCGCGGTTGACGGCCGAGACGACGGCCTTCAGCGAAGCACGCGTCGTATTCGCGTCGATGCCGATTCCCCACAGAACCTTGTCGTCGATCGCGACCTCGATGTACGAGGCGGCGACCGCGGAGGCGCCCTCGCTCATCGTGTGCTCCTGGTAGTCGAGCAGCCGGGCGTCGATGCCGATGCCCTGGAGGGCCTGGAAGAACGCGGAGATCGGGCCGTTGCCGGTGCCGGTCAGGACCTGCTCGACGCCGTCGACCTCGGCCTCGACGGTCAGCGTGTCCACGCCGTCGGTGTCGGTGGTCGTCTGGCCCGCCCTGACCTGGATGCGGCCCCACGGGTTGCCGGAGTTGGGCAGGTACTCGTCCTGGAAGATGCTCCAGATGTCCTTCGGCGTGACCTCGCCGCCCTCGGCGTCGGTCTTGGCCTGGATGACCTTCGAGAACTCGACCTGCATGCGGCGCGGCAGGTCCAGGCTGTGGTCGTTCTTCAGGACGTAGGCGATACCGCCCTTGCCGGACTGCGAGTTGACCCGGATGACCGCCTCGTACGACCGGCCGACGTCCTTGGGGTCGATCGGCAGGTAGGGCACGGCCCACTCGATGTCGTCGACGGTGACGCCCTTGGCCCGGGCGTCGGCCTCCATCGCGTCGAAGCCCTTCTTGATGGCGTCCTGGTGGGAGCCGGAGAAGGACGTGTAGACCAGGTCGCCCACGTACGGGTGGCGCGGGTGGACCTCCATCTGGTTGCAGTACTCCCACGTGCGACGGATCTCGTCGATGTCGGAGAAGTCGATCTGCGGGTCGACGCCCTGCGAGAACAGGTTCATGCCCAGGGTGACCAGGTCGACGTTGCCGGTGCGCTCGCCCTGGCCGAACAGGCAGCCCTCGACGCGGTCGCCGCCGGCCATGACGGCCAGCTCGGCGGCCGCGACGGCGGTGCCGCGGTCGTTGTGCGGGTGGATCGACAGGCAGACGTACTCGCGGCGCGACAGGTTGCGGCTCATCCACTCGAAGCGGTCCGCGTGCGTCGACGGCGTCGAACGCTCCACCGTGGCGGGCAGGTTGAGGATGATCTCGCGGTCCGGGCCGGGCTGGTAGACGTCCATGACGGCCTCGCAGACCTCCAGGGCGAACTCCAGCTCGGTGTCCGTGAAGATCTCGGGGCTGTACTGGTAGCCGAAGACCGTCTCGGGGCCCAGCAGCTTCTCCGCGTACTCCATCACCAGGCGGGTGCCGTCGACGGCGATCTGCTTGATGTCGTCCTTCGAACCGCGGAAGACCACGCGGCGGAAGACGGGGGCGGTCGCGTTGTACAGGTGGACCGTGGCGCGCCGGGCGCCCTTCAGGGACTCCACCGTGCGCTCGATCAGGTCCTCGCGGGCCTGGGTCAGCACGGAGATCGTCACGTCGTCCGGGATGGCGCCCGGCTCTTCGATGATCGAACGTACGAAGTCGAAGTCGGTCTGGCCGGAGGCGGGGAAACCGACCTCGATCTCCTTGTAGCCCATCGCGACCAGTTGGTCGAACATCCGGCGCTTGCGCTCGGGCGACATGGGGTCGATCAGCGCCTGGTTGCCGTCGCGCAGGTCGGTGGAGAGCCAGCGGGGGGCCTCGGTGATCCGCCGGTCGGGCCAGGTGCGGTCGGGGATGTCCACCTGGTCGTACCGGCCGTATTTGCGGATCGGCATGCTGCTCGGCTGCTGGTGGTTCGGCATGATGCGTGGGGCTCCTCAGAGGTGGCCGGTTTCAGTCGGCCGACGGCGCAACGCCAAACTCCGCGGGGAG
Source organism: Streptomyces sp. NPDC088785 (assembly GCF_044750685.1). Taxonomy (NCBI): domain Bacteria; kingdom Bacillati; phylum Actinomycetota; class Actinomycetes; order Kitasatosporales; family Streptomycetaceae; genus Streptomyces; species Streptomyces sp. NPDC088785. Next base: position 142,305 of record NZ_JBIVKH010000002.1, on the reverse strand, counting down.
GGGGTCGGCCTCGACTACAGGCCCTCGCCGCGGCAGCTAAGGAGAAGCAGCCCGAAACGCATGATGCACAGCACCCTAGCCGAGACGCGCCGGACGCGAGAACCCGTATCAGTATGCGGGACCGGCAGAAGGTAACGGGTAAGAGGTGATCGATCCCTCTATTTCACTAATCATGGCGCCAGGTAGTGACAGCGGCATGACCCGGTGCCACATTGCGTCGCATGACCGCCAACCCCACGGGGAGCCCGCTCGGGTTCGAGCCCGTGTTCTGCACCATCGTGCCGCCCCACATCCTCGACAAGGCCGCCCGGTCCGAGGATTCCGCCATCGCCGCCTGGGCCCGCAGCTCCCTGGAGCGCGACTCCCTGGAACGCACCCGCCGCCGGATGACCACCGTCATCGGCGCCCGCGCCGCCGCGCCTCCGTACGCCGACGCCGGAGCGCAGCAGACGGCGCACCGGGCCATCTACGACGCCCGCCACCAGACGGCCCTGCCGGGCCACAAGGTGCGCGCCGAGGGCGACGAACCGGGCCAGGACGCGACCGTCAACCGCGCGTACGCGGGCCTGGGCGCCACCTTCGAGCTGTACCTGGAGAAGTTCTCCCGGTACTCCATCGACGGCAACGGCCTGCCGCTGACCGCCTCCGTCCACTACGACGAGGACTACAACAACGCCTTCTGGAACGGCGAGCAGATGGTGTTCGGCGACGGTGACGGCGAGATCTTCCTCGACTTCACCCTGCCCGTCGACGTCATCGGCCACGAGCTGACCCACGGCGTCACGCAGTACACGGCGAACCTGGCCTACTTCGACCAGTCGGGCGCCCTGAACGAGTCGCTCTCCGACGTCTTCGGCTCGCTGATCAAGCAGTATTCGCTGGGGCAGACGGCCGCCGAGGCCGACTGGCTGATCGGCGCCGGGCTGCTCGCGCCGCGCGTCTCCGGGGTGGCCCTGCGCTCCATGAAGGCACCGGGCACGGCGTACGACGACGACGTCCTCGGCAAGGACCCGCAGCCCGCCGACATGGCCCACTACGTGCACACCGGCCAGGACAACGGCGGGGTGCACATCAACTCCGGCATCCCCAACCACGCCTTCTACATCCTGGCCGAGGCGCTCGGCGGGAACGCGTGGGAGCGGGCCGGGCAGATCTGGTTCGACACGCTCACCGGGGGCGAGCTGGAGTCGACCTGCGACTTCGAGGCGTTCGCCCGCGCGACGGCGAAGGCCGCCAAGGAGCGCTTCGGCGCCGCCGAGGAGTACCAGGCCGTCCTCAAGGCCTGGGAACAGGTGGGCGTCCCCACGCAGTAGCGGATCGCCCCGGCGGGCCGGGGAGTGGAGTAGACAGGAACCATGCGAATCCACGTCTCGCGCACCGGCGGCTTCGCCGGCATCGAGCGGCACGCCGAGATCGACACCGCGGGCCGCACCGACTCCCACGAGTGGCACGACCTGGCGGAGAAGGCCCTCGCCGGCGGTCCGGCCACACCCCCCGCCGGCGTACCGGACGGGTTCCACTACACCATCACCGTGGACGGCAGGTCCGTGCACTGCGCGGACCCCCGGCTCACCGACGAACAGCGCAGACTGATCAGCCGCGTACTCAAAGAAGGGGCGTAACTTCCGCCGCTGTCCTGGGCGTTGACTTCCTACCGGCCGGTACGGATGATCGCGCCCATGGCAGCTACCCCGGATGCGCTCCCCTCCTTCCCGCCCGGCTTCCTGTGGGGCGTCGCCACGTCCGCCCACCAGATCGAGGGGGCCGTCGGCGGGCGCGCGCCGTCGGTGTGGGACGCCTTCACCGCCGAGCCCGGCCGGGTCAGGGACGGCACGACGGCCGCGACGGCCTGCGACCACGTCGCCCGCCACCGCGAGGACGTGGGGCTCATCCGCGACCTGGGCGTGGACGCGTACCGCTTCTCCGTGTCCTGGCCGCGCGTGCTGTCCCCCGGCGGCCTCGACTTCTACGACCGGCTCGTCGACGAGCTGCGCGCGCAGGGCGTCCGGCCCGTGCCGACCCTCTTCCACTGGGACACCCCGCTGGCCGTCGAGGAGGCCGGCGGCTGGCTGTCCCGGGACACGGCGGAGCGGTTCGCCGCGTACACGGAGACCGTCGTGGCCCGGCTCGGCGACCGGGTGGACCACTGGATCACCCTCAACGAACCGGCGGAGCACACCCTCCTCGGGCACGCCCTGGGCGAGCACGCGCCCGGCCGCCGGCTGCTCTTCGACGCGCTGCCGGTGGCGCACCACCAGCTCCTCGCGCACGGGCTCGCCGCCCGGGTGCTGCGCGCGCACGGCGCGACGAGCATCGGCATCGCCAACTCGCACGGCCCGACCTGGCCCGCCTCCGCCGACCCGGCGGACACCGAGGCCGCCGACCTGTACGACATCCTCCTGAACCGGCTCTTCTCCGACCCGCTGATCCTGGGCCGCTACCCGGACGGGTTCGCCGAGGCGATGCCCGGCGGGGACGTGGCGGGCGACCTGAGGACGATCTCCGAGGGCACCCTCGACTGGTACGGGGTGAACTACTACCAGCCGACGCGGGTGGGCGCGCCGGGCGCGGCGGACGTCGAGTTCTCCGGGCTCACCCTCCCCGCCGAACTGCCCTTCTCCGTACGGCGGATCGAGGGCCACCCGCGCACCGACTTCGACTGGCCGGTGGTGCCCGACGCCTTCGCCGAACTCCTCACCGGGCTGCGCGAGCGCTACGGCGACCGGCTGCCGCCGCTCGTCGTCACCGAGAACGGCTGCGCGTACGACGGCCTCGACGACCAGGACCGCATCGCCTTCCTCGACGGGCATCTGCGGGCGCTGCACCGGGCCATCGAGTCCGGCGCCGACGTGCGCGGCTACTTCGTGTGGTCGCTGATGGACAACTTCGAGTGGGCCGAGGGCTTCACGAAGCGGTTCGGGCTCGTCCACGTCGACTACGCCACCCAGCGGCGCACCCCGAAGGCGTCGTACGCGTGGCTCCAGGCACAGCTGCGGCGGCAGCGGCAGCGGGCATGAGCGTCCCGGCGCTCGCGGAGCCCTCCGAACGGGTCGGCCGGGGCTGGACGGCGGCGCTGTCGCTGGCCAACGGCGCGATCTGGGTGGGCTGGTACGGCCCGTTGCAGATCCTGCTCGCCCGGCAGTCCGAGCGGTTCGCGCCCGGCACCGGCCTGTCGAAGGAGTCGCTGCTCGCCTGGGTCACCGGGACCGGGGCCGTGGTGTCACTGGCCGCCAACCCGGTCTTCGGGGCACTGTCGGACCGCACGGTGTCGCGGTACGGGCGGCGCACGCCGTGGATCGTGGCGGGCGCGGCGGGCGGCGCGCTGTCCCTGCTGCTGCTCGGCGGCGCCGACACCGTGTGGGTGCTGTTCGCCGGGTGGTGCCTGGTGCAGCTCTCGCTGAACGCCGCGTTCGCCGCGGTCACGGCCGCCGTGCCGGACCGGGTGCCCCGGCTCCAGCGCGGGGCCGTGGGCGGCTGGCTCGGGGCCGCGCAGATCCTGGGGGTGGTCGCCGGGACGGGACTGGCGACCGGCACGGGCGGGGTGCGGGCCGGGTACCTGGCGTGCGCCGTGTTCACGCTGGCGGGCGTGGCGCCGTACGTCGTGCGGTACGCGGATCCGCCGCTCGGGGCCGAGGAGCGGCCGGCGTGGTCCTGGCGCGGGTTCGCGGCCGGGTTCTGGCTGAGCCCGCGCCGGTATCCGGACCTGGGCTGGGCGTGGCTGACCCGGTTCCTGATCAACCTCGGCAACGCGCTGGTGCTGCTGTACCTCTTCTACTACCTGCGCGACCGGCTGCACCTCGCCGATCCGGACTCCGGGGTGCTGATCCTGACCGCCGTGAACGGGGTGACGCTGCTCGGCACGGTCGTCGTCGGCGGCGCCTGGTCGGACCGGGTGGGGCGGCGCAAGCCGTTCGTGCTGTGGTCGGGCGTGCTGATGGCCCTGGCGACCGGGCTGCTGGCGGGCTGGCAGACGTGGACCGGCGCCGTGGTCGCCGCCGCCGTGCTCGGAGTCGGGTTCGGGGTGTTCACCTCGGTCGACTTCGCGCTGATGACGGATGTGCTGCCGGCCGCGCCGGACCGGGGCAAGGACCTCGGTGTCCTCAACATCGCGAACTCCCTGCCCCAGGTCGCCGCGCCCGCGCTGGCCGCCCCGCTGGTGAACCAGCTGGGCGGGTACCGGGTGCTGTACCTGGTGGCGGCGGGCGTGGGCCTCGCCGGCTCCGTGCTGGTCCGCCGCATCAGGTCGGTGCCCTGAGCCCCGCCGGTCGTCGTGCGTCCACGGGCCGGCGGGGCGGGCACGGCGGCACCCGCTACAGCGCGCCGGCGTCCCGGGCCGCCCACACGGACGGGTACAGCGGGCGGTAGCCCAGCTCGTGGCGGATCCGGGCCGTCGACAGCACCCCGTGCCACGGGTCCGCCGCCTCCTTCCCGTAGACCGCCTCCGGCACCTCCGCCCCGGCGAACAGCAGGATGTCCACCGTCGTCAGGGGCGCGTCGTCGGCGATGTTGTAGACGCCGGACGCCCCCCGCGCGTACAGCAGCCGCCGCAGGCCCTGCGCCACATCGGCGTGGTGCACCATGTGCAGCCGCTGCGTCGCGGGCCAGCCGGGCGCCCACTCCACCGCGGTGTCGAGGTGCGGGTCCCCGTCCCCGTACACGAACGGCAGCCGCGCGATCCGCAGGTCGTCGAGGCCCTCCAGCGCGCCCAGCGCCCGCTCGGCCTCCCACTTCGACTCGGGATAGGCCCCCCACAGGTGCCCGCCCGGCTCCGTCCCGTCGGTCTCGACGTGCGGCCTGCCCCGCCCGGCCCCGTACACGAGCCCGGTGCTGACCTGCACGAACCGGCGCACCCCGGACGCCACGGCGGCCCGCCCCAGCTCGATCGCCGCGTCCCGGTTCACGGCCCGCGCCTCCTCGTCGGGGACCCCGCGGAACGCCGCGGCGACGTTCACCACCGCGTCCGCCCCCGCCGTCGCCCTGCCCAGCGCCTCGGCGTCCCGCAGATCCCCGATCACCACCTCGGCGCCGAGCGCGGCGAACCGCTCCCCGCGCTCCGCGTCCCTCACGAGCACCCGGACCCGGTCGCCCTGCGGAGCGCTCTGGAGCAGCCGCGGCACGAACCGCCGTCCGACCTGTCCCGTCGCCCCGGTCACCAACGTCAGCATGGCCGCCTCCTCGATATCGCTGTCACGAGCCATGCCGGAAGCCTGCGCCGGACGGGCGGCCGGCGGGAGAGACGCGCCTGTCCAGGGAGCGGCGCTCCCTGGATACCGGCCCGCCGCCGCGCGATGCTGGAGGGGTGAACCGACCCGAACTCGCCGACTTCCTGCGCCGCGCCCGCACCCGCCTCACCCCCGCCGACGTGGGCCTGGCCGAGGGGGCGCGCCGCCGCACGCCGGGGCTGCGCCGCGAGGAGGTGGCCCAGCTCGCGGGGATGTCCACGGACTACTACACGCGCCTGGAGCAGCGCCGCGGCTCGCACCCCTCGCGGCAGATGCTGGGCGCGCTGGCCCGCGCGCTGCGGCTGACCGACGCCGAGCGCGACCACCTGTTCCATCTGGCCGGCGAGGAGCCGCCGCGGCCCGGCACCTCGTCGGGCCATGTCCGTCCCGGGCTGCTGATGATCCTGGACCGGCTGCACGACCTGCCGGCCGCGGTGCTCAGCGACTGGGGCGAGAGCCTGGCGCAGAACACGATGTCGATCGCGCTGAGCGGCGATCTGACCGGGGTGAACCTGATCCGCCGCTGGTTCGCGCGGCCCGAGACGCGGGCGCTGTTCCCGGCGGAGAACCACGAGATGCACGGCCGCGCCCACGTGGCGGGCCTGCGGGCGGTCACCGCGGCCCGCCCGGACGACCCGGGTCCGGCCGCGCTGGTGGCCGAGCTGCGCGCCGGGTCGCGGGAGTTCGAGGAGCTGTGGCGCACCCACGAGGTGGTGGTGCGCCGCCCGTCGCCGAAGCGTTTTTTGCACCCGGTGGTCGGCACGCTCGACCTGGACTGCGAGGTGCTGCTCAGCGACGGGCACGGCCAGCAGCTCGTGGTGCACTCGGCGCGGCCGGGCACGGACACGTACGAGCGCCTCGAACTGCTGCGGGTGATAGGGCTCCAGGACCTGAGCCCGGCCGGGAACTGATCAGAAGCCGAGCTTGCGCAGCTGGCGCGGGTCGCGCTGCCAGTCCTTGGCGACCTTGACGTGCAGGTCGAGATAGACCGGCGTGCCGAGCAGCGCCTCGATCTGCTTGCGGGACTTGATGCCGACGTCCTTCAGGCGCTTGCCCTTGGGGCCGATGATGATGCCCTTCTGCGAGGGCCGCTCGATGTAGACGAAGGCGTGGATGTCCAGCAGCGGCTTGTCCGCCGGGCGGTCCTCGCGCGGCAGCATCTCCTCGACGACGACGGCGATGGAGTGCGGCAGCTCGTCGCGCACGCCCTCCAGGGCGGCCTCGCGGATCAGCTCGGCGACCATGACCTGCTCGGGCTCGTCGGTGAGGTCGCCCTCGGGGTAGAGCGCGGGGCCCTCGGGCAGGAGGGGGACGATCAGGTCGGCGAGCAGGCCGACCTGCTTGTCGCCGACGGCCGAGACCGGGATGATCTCCGCCCACTCGAAGCCGAGCTCCTTGCCGAGCTGGTCGATGGCGATGAGCTGCTCGGCGAGCTGCTTGCTGTCGACGAGGTCGGTCTTGGTGACGATGGCGATCTTCGGCGTCTTCTTGATCGACGCGAGTTCCTTGGCGATGAAGCGGTCGCCGGGGCCCAGCTTCTCGTTCGCCGGGAGGCAGAAGCCGATCACGTCGACCTCGGCCCAGGTGGTGCGCACGATGTCGTTGAGCCGCTCGCCGAGCAGGGTGCGCGGCTTGTGCAGGCCGGGGGTGTCCACCAGGATCAGCTGCGCGTCCGCGCGGTGCACGATGCCGCGCACGGTGTGCCGCGTGGTCTGCGGCTGGTCGGCGGTGATCGCCACCTTCTTGCCGACCAGAGCGTTCGTGAGGGTGGACTTGCCCGCGTTGGGGCGGCCGACGAAGCAGGCGAAACCTGCGCGGTGGACGGCTTCCCCGGAGGGCTGGGACTGCTGGGTACGAGCGCTCATGGCGCCCATTCTCCCTGATGTCCGGGGGCCCGCAGTACGGTGAGCTTCCGGTAACCCCCCGGCAACACGAAACACGGCGGAAACGCCGGGGTAGGGATTCGGAAACGCGCGCCCGTGACGCTGGCCCGCATGACCGCGACGACACTGGCCGCTCCCGCCCTCGACTCCGGTGACACCGCCTGGCTGCTCGCCGCCACCGCGCTCGTGCTGCTGATGACACCGGGCCTCGCCCTGTTCTACGGCGGCATGGTCCGCACGAAGTCCGTCCTCAACATGCTGATGATGAGCTTCGTGTCGATCGCCCTCGTGACGGTGGTCTGGCTGGTCGCCGGGTATTCGCTCGCGTTCGGCGACGACGCGTTCGGCGGGCTCATCGGTGACCTGTCGCACGCCGGGATGGCGGGCATCGGCCCGGACTCGGTCACCGGCACGGTCCCCACCTTCCTCTTCACCACCTTCCAGCTGACCTTCGCGATCATCACGGCGGCGCTGATCAGCGGGGCGGTGGCGGACCGTACGAGGTTCGGGGCGTGGCTCGTCTTCGTACCGGTGTGGGCGCTGCTCGTATACGTACCCGTGGCGCACTGGGTGTGGGGCCCGGACGGCTGGATCGCGCACCGGCTCGGCGCCCTCGACTTCGCGGGCGGTCTGGTCGTCGAGATCGCCTCGGGCGCCTCGGGGCTCGCCCTGTGCCTGGTCCTCGGGCCGCGCATCGGGTTCAAGAAGGAGGCCATGCGCCCGCACAACCTGCCGATGGTGGTCATGGGCGCGGGGCTGCTCTGGTTCGGCTGGCTGGGCTTCAACGGCGGTTCGGCGCTCGGGGCGAACGGGCTCGCCGCCGCCTCCCTCTTCAACACCCTGATCGCGGGCTGCACGGGCCTGCTGGGCTGGCTGTTCGTGGAGCAGCGGCGGGACGGGCACCCGACGACGTTCGGCGCGGCCTCGGGCGCGGTGGCCGGGCTGGTCGCGATCACGCCCGCGTGCGGGGTGGTCGGCGTGCCGGGCGCGGCCGTGGTGGGGCTGGCGGCGGGGGTCGTCTGCTCCTACGCCGTCGCCTGGAAGTTCCGGTTCCACTACGACGACTCGCTGGACGTCGTGGGCGTGCACTTCGTCGGCGGCGTGGTGGGCACGCTGCTGATCGGCCTGTTCGCGACGTCGGCGATGACCGGCTCGGCGGCCGGGCGGGGCCTGTTCCAGGGCGGCGGGCCCGGGCAGCTGGGCCGGCAGGCGCTGGCCGTGCTGGTCGTGGCCGCGTACACCTTCCTCGTCACGTACGGGATCGGGAAGGCCGTCGACCGGCTGCTGGGGTTCCGGGCGGAGGCCGAGGCGGAGCTGACGGGCCTCGATCAGACGACGCACGCGGAGAGTGCGTACGATCACGGCGTCCTCAGTGCCTCCACGCACCCCGCCCACGCTCCCGCTGCCCGAAAGGTCACGCCATGAAGCTGATCACCGCGGTCGTCAAGCCGTACCGCCTCGACGAGGTCAAGACGGCGCTGCAAGAGATGGGTGTGCTGGGTCTGACGGTGACCGAGGCCAGCGGCTACGGCCGGCAGCGCGGGCACACGGAGGTGTACCGGGGCGCGGAGTACCGGGTCGACCTGGTGCCGAAGGTGCGGATCGAGGTCGTCGTCGCGGACGAGGACGCGGAGCCCGCGATGGACGCGATCGTGCGGGCCGCGCGGACCGGCAAGATCGGTGACGGCAAGGTCTGGGCCGTGCCCGTCGACACCGTGGTGCGGGTGCGGACGGGCGAACGGGGCCCCGACGCCGTCTGAACCGCTCGCCGGCAGGGACTGCCGGGTGCGGAACCGCTGCTTACAGGCTCACGCCGCAGTGCGGCCAGGCGCCCGCGCCCTGGGCGGCGAGGACCTTCTGGGCGACGGTGATCTGCTCGGCCTTGCTCGCCTGGTGGGCGTTGGCCGCGTACTGGGTGCCGCCGTAGGCGGCCCAGGTGGACGAGGTGAACTGGAGGCCGCCGGAGAAACCGTTGCCGGTGTTGGCGGACCAGTTGCCACCGGACTCGCACTGCGCGACGGCGTCCCAGGAGCCGGCCGAGGAGGTCGCGGCCGAGGCGGAGCCGGTACCGGCCATCACCATGGCGCCGGAAGCGCCGACGAGGGCGGTGCCGACGGCGAGGGCGCGGACACGGGACGAGGTCTTGCGGGCAAGGGAGAACACGTAGAGAAACCTTTGTTCGGGAGCGGGGACCGCCCGGCGCTTCCCAGAAGCGGGAGCTGCGAAACGCATCGGCGCCGGGCAACAGCTCCACCATGACCGCCGTGTCCGGGTTTGCCCCATGAGGCGAAGGTCCCACCGGCGGGACCTAGGTCCCTCTTTCCGCCCGCGCCGCGCCGGGACCTTGGTCCCGGGCCGAAACGCCTCCGCCCTTGTCCCGCACGGCCTCCCGGGGGTCCGGGAACGGCCGGGCGGGCCGGGACCTTGGTCCCGGCCGGCCGCCGACGTGAGCGTCTTCACGTCCGGACATCGGAAGCCGCTCTATTACTGGGCGAGCGGCTTTCCCTGTGACCCACGCCTCCTCGGGGTCAGCGGGCCTCGACGGTCTCCCGGACCGTCCCGTCGGCCGCCGCGAGGAACACCGGGGTGCCGCTGCCGCCCAGGTCGCGCACGGCGGCGAGGTCGGCCTCCGCCAGCTCCTCGGCCGCCGAGACCACGGCCGCCGCCTCCAGGGACCGCGCGCCGGAGGCCACGGCCATGGCGACGGCCGTGCGCAGCGCGCTGAGCCGCAGGGAGTCCAGGGCGACGGTGCCCGCGACATAGGTGCGTCCGGTCTCGTCGCGCACGGCGGCCCCCTCGGGCACGCCGTTGCGGGCCCGGGCGGAGCGGGCCAGGGTGACGATCTTGCGGTCCTCGGGGCCGAGGTCGGTGCTGTCAGTCATGGGGTGAGCATAAGGAGGCGGGTCACCGGGGCCCGACGCCGGGACGCCCGCCCGCGGGGTCGGCCAGGGGGACGAGGAAGTCCCGCCAGGCCCGGGCCGGGAAGGCGATCACGTCGCCTTCGGGCCGGACGGAGTCCCGCACCAGGACGGCGGCACCGGTCCAGGCGATCTCCACGCAGGCCTGGTCGGGCGCCGTGCTCGCGCTGCTCTTACGCCATGTCCACGACTCGCCCAACGCTTCTCCTCCACCCCCGGTTGCGGAAGAACCCGCCGGGGTGCCCCCGGGCCGGCCGGCGCGGGGACACACAGCGCTGCTGCCACCATAGCCAGCGCCCGCACGGATGCGCACATGGCGGAACGCGCCAACTTCCGTGTCACTTACGGAAGTTGGCGCTCCGCACGGCCGGTCAGACGGCCTCGTCGTCCAGCAGCCTCAGCAGGTCGTCACTGCCCGCCTCGACCCGGCCCGCGAGCCGCCGCAGCAGCTTCTCGACGTCCTCCTTGACGGCCAGGTCCTCCAGCTCCCAGAAACGCTCCAGGTAGCGGCGCGTCTCCTCGGGCGAGGTGCCGGCCAGGATGATGCCGCGCGAGTCCTCGATGAACAGCGCGTCCTCCATCTCGTCCACCCTGAACTCGAAGAGGGTGAAGGGGCCCTGGATGGCCGGATGGGCGCCGGCGCTGAACGGCAGGATCTGGAGGGTGATGTGCGGCTGCGCCGACAGCTCCGCCAGCCGCTCCAGCTGGGCGCGCATCACCCCGGGCCCGCCCGTGGAGCGGCGCAGCACCGACTCGTCGAGGATGAAGAAGAGCTGGCGGTCGCCGGTGTCGTCGAGCAGTTCCTGGCGGGCGAGGCGCGCCTCGACGGCGCGGTCGACGAGGTCCTCGTTGGTCTGCGCGGCGAACGCCCGCATCGTGGCCCGCATGTACTCCTCGGTCTGGAGGACACCGGGGATCACCAGCGAGCTGTAGTGCCGGGTGATCCACGCCGCCGACTCCAGGGAGAGGAATTGCAGCATCTCCTTGCCGTACAGGTCGCGGTACTCGGCGAAGGGCATCTTCCGGCTGCCGCGGGCCAGATCGAGCAGTTCGTCGATCTTCCGCCGGTCCGTGATGCCGTAGGCCGCCAGCAGCGGCCGGAGGTCGTTGACCGAGACGCCCACTTCGCCGGCCTCGATGCGGATCAGCTTCGAGGGGCTCCACTCCATGGACTTGGCCACTTCGCGCTGGGTCAGCTCCGCGGCGAGCCGGGCACGGCGGAGTTCGGTGCGCAGTCGCAGCCGCTGCAAGGCCGCACTGGTAGCGCTCATGCCCGCTCCACCCCCCATCGGACCCAGCAGGGTGCAACGTAGCAGACTAGTACCTTACTCATCGATACCTTTCGAGCTGTGAGTTCCCCTGCCAGTCCACCGCACAAACACCTGACCGGCGCGGTGCGACATCGGCGCCGCTAGGCCGTGCGGAGTAGCGCAGAGTGCTATGTAGCAGATGGCATCAGCCTCTTCGGATGAACCGGATCCGATGATTCGTATAGGCGGCTCGCCAACAGGTCTGTCCAATCCGCACCCGCGAGGCTACGCTGGATCCAGGTGCCGTGTGGTCAACTCCCGTCCCGGTGAAGGAGGTTGACCCTGGTCACACCGGCCACTCAGGCACTTCTGTTTCACCCGAACGTGGGCAGCGCAGTTCCCACGGCACCGCGTGGGGACAGAAAGGAGCAGAACCGATGCCCGAGAACGCGGACGGGCGTCGCAGCACCCGAACGTGGACCGAGCGGGCCACGCTCGCGGCCCCGTGGGCCACCCTCCTCGTCGCCATCGAGAGGATCCTCGTGGACTGGGTACTCCCCCACCTCTAGGAGACCCGCGGGAAAAGGGCCGGCCCCGGTCCGAGGGACCGGGGCCAGATGCGGCGGACGCCATCGCACGACGTGACCACTCCGGGGTTCCTGGCACGGCATCGCGGAGTGGCACCGTTCCGGCTCCACCGGTCTTCCATTCTGCCGCTCCGCCGCACTCAGCGGGAGGGGCCTGTGGCGACACTTTCCCGCCCGTCCGAGCGCCGCGCGCCCCCGGATCCGCCCCTCAGGGGCGATCGAGCCTCAGCCGCTCCGCCCGCGGCAGCCCCGCCACGACCAGGTCGTAGGAGTCCTCGACCAGCTCGCGGACGAAGGGCTTCGGCAGCCCGCCCACCACCACCGTGTTCCAGTGGCGCTTGTTCATGTGCCAGCCGGGCCGGACCGCGTCCTCGTGCTCGCGGCGCAGCCGGATCGCGTCCTCGGGGTCGCACTTGAGGTTCACCGTCAGGGGGCGCGCGTCCAGGCCGGACAGGGCGAACATCTTGCCCAGGACCTTGAAGACCGAGGTCTGCGGGCCGAACGGGAACTCCTCCACCGCCGCATTGAACGACAGGCAGAGCAGACGCAGTTCGGCCGGCGTCACTCGGCCTCCTCGCCCTTCGGGCCGATGGGCTCCACCAGAACCGTCACGATCTTGTTCCGGCGTCCGGCGGAGTCCTCCGCGGTCAGCCGCAGCTCCCGCCCGTCCGGCAGCGTCACCAGCGCGGACGCGCCCGCGATCGGCACCCGGCCGAGCGCCTTGGCGAGCAGCCCGCCGACCGTCTCCACGTCCTCGTCGTCGTACTCCTCGATGCCGTACAGCTCACCGAGGTCGCCGATGTCGAGCCGCGCGGTGACCCGGACCCGGCCCTCGCCCAGCTCCTCCACCGGTGGCAGCTCGCGGTCGTACTCGTCGGTGATCTCGCCGACGATCTCCTCCAGGATGTCCTCGATGGTGACGATCCCGGCGGTGCCGCCGTATTCGTCGATCACGACGGCGACGTGGTTGCGCAGCTGCTGCATCTCGCGCAGCAGGTCCCCGGCGTTCTTGGTGTCGGGGACGAAGGCCGCCGGACGCATCGCCGTCGAGACCAGCTCGGCCTCGGAGTCGCGGTTGATGTGCGTCTTGCGGACGAGGTCCTTCAGGTACACGATGCCGACGACGTCGTCCTCGCTCTCACCGACGACCGGGATCCGGGAGAAACCGGAGCGCAGGGCCAGCGTGAGCGCCTGGCGGATGGTCTTGTAGCGCTCGATGACGACGAGGTCCGTGCGCGGCACCATGACCTCGCGGACCAGGGTGTCGCCCAGCTCGAAGACGGAGTGCACCATGCGGCGCTCCTCGTCCTCGATCAGGGACTCCTTCTCGGCGAGATCGACCATGGCACGCAGTTCGGCCTCGGAGGCGAACGGGCCGCGGCGGAAGCCCTTGCCGGGCGTCAGCGCGTTGCCGATGAGGATCAGCAGGGGCGGGATCGGGCCCATGACGCGGGCCAGCGGCAGCAGCACGTACGCGGACGCGGTCGCCGTGTTCAGCGGGTGCTGGCGGCCGATGGTGCGCGGGGAGACGCCGACGGCGACATAGCTCACCAGGACCATGACGCCGATCGCGACGAGCAGCGCCTGCCAGGTCCGGCTGAACTGCTCCAGGCACGCGTACGTGACGAGGGCCGCGGCCGCCATCTCGCAGGCGACGCGGACCAGCAGCGCCACGTTCAGGTAGCGGGTCGGGTCGGCGGCGACCTGGGCGAGCTTCGCGCTGCCGCGCCGCCCGGACCTGACGGCCTCCTCGGCGCGGAAACTGGAGGTGCGGGCGATGCCGGCCTCGGCGCACGCCGCCAGCCAGGCGACGACGACCAGCGCGACGGCGCCCGCGATCAGGGAGAGGCTCATGAGACCGTCGGGGCCGGCGACGGACCGTCGATCCCCTTCTCCGCGCGCCAGCCGTCCACGATGGCCGCCTGGAGACCGAACATCTCGGCCTTCTCGTCGGGCTCCTCGTGGTCGTAGCCGAGCAGGTGCAGCACGCCGTGCACGGTGAGCAGTTGCAGCTCCTCGTCCATGGAGTGCTCCGTCGGCGCCTCGGCGCCCTGCTTCTTCGCGACCTCGGGGCAGAGCACGATGTCACCGAGGAGCCCCTGCGGGGGCTCCTCGTCGTCCTTCATCGGCGGACGCAGCTCGTCCATCGGGAAGGACATGACGTCCGTCGGCCCCGGCAGGTCCATCCACTGCACGTGCAGCTGCTCCATGGCGTCGCCGTCCACGACGATCACCGAGAGCTCGGAGAGCGGGTGGATGCGCATCCGCGCGAGGGCGTAGCGGGCGATGTCGAGGATCGCCTGCTCGTCGACCTCGGTTCCGGACTCGTTGTTGACGTCGATCGACATGACGCTGTTGGTTCTCTACTTCCCTCTGGGGCGGCCCTTGTGGGTGCCGTTCTCCGTGCCGTGCTCGGTGTCGTACTTCTCGTACGCGTCGACGATACGGCCGACCAGCTTGTGCCTCACGACATCCTGGGACGACAGGCGCGAGAAGTGCACGTCGTCGAGGCCCTCCAGGATCTCCTGCACCTGCCGCAGCCCCGATTTCGTGCCGTTGGGCAGGTCGACCTGCGTCACGTCACCGGTGATCACGATCTTCGATTCGAAACCGAGCCGGGTCAGGAACATCTTCATCTGCTCGGGGCTCGTGTTCTGTGCCTCGTCGAGGATGATGAACGCGTCGTTGAGCGTGCGGCCGCGCATGTACGCCAGCGGCGCGACCTCGATCGTCCCCGCCGCCATCAGGCGCGGGATCGAGTCCGGGTCGAGCATGTCGTGCAGCGCGTCGTACAGCGGACGCAGGTAGGGGTCGATCTTCTCGTAGAGCGTGCCGGGCAGGAAGCCGAGGCGCTCGCCGGCCTCCACCGCGGGGCGGGTCAGGATGATGCGGTTGACCTGCTTGGACTGGAGGGCCTGCACGGCCTTGGCCATCGCCAGGTACGTCTTGCCGGTGCCGGCGGGGCCGATGCCGAAGACGATCGTGTGCTTGTCGATCGCGTCGACGTACCGCTTCTGGTTCAGCGTCTTGGGCCGGATGGTGCGGCCCCGCGAGGACAGGATGTTCTGCGTGAGGACCTCGGCGGGGGTCTCCGCGCCGTCGCCCTCCCCGCTCTCCGTCGCCTTCAGCATGGCGATGGAACGCTCCACGCCGTCCTCGGTCATCGGGGCTCCCGTCCTCAGGACCAACATCATCTCGTCGAACAGGCGCTGGACGAGGGCCACTTCCGCGGGCTCTCCGGTCGCGCTGATCTGATTGCCCCGGACATGGATGTCGGCCTCCGGGAAGGCCTTCTCGATCACTCGCAGCAGTGCGTCGCCGGATCCCAGGATCTCGACCATGGGGTGCTTGGCCGGGACGGTGAACTGCGCGCGGGCGCTGGATGGTGTCTGCGTCATGAGCCGGGCCGGTGGCCCTTGCTTCCTCCCCGTACGGGCTGATGGAAACTGCGGATTCTCGCTGCGGGTGTCACACCGCCAAGGGTACGGCGCGGGTACGACAACGCCGAGCGGGTTCGCGGATACGGCCGGGGCCGCCGGGGCGGGCCCCGGCCGCTGCGGTCCGCGGGCCGGGGTCAGCCGTCGAGCCGCGCGTACCGGCGGGTGCCGGTCGGCCGGAAGCCGACGCGCTCGTAGACCCGGCGGGAGTCCTGCCCGCCGTACTCCAGCCACACCGAGCCGGTGCCGCGCTCGTGCAGCATCGTGCGGGCCAGCTCGGCGGTGACGGCGGCGGCGATGCCCCGGCCGCGGTGGGCGGGGCGGGTGCCGACACCGGCCAGTTCGGCGGTGCCCGCGGCGGGCGCGCTGCACAGGGCGCCGCCGGCGACGGTCCCGTCCGCGGCCCGCACGAGCCGGACGGCGCCGCCGCCCTGCGCGGTGCGGCGCAGCCGGGCCGCGCCCTGCGGACTCGGCGGGAACGCGCCGCCGAACGCCTCGGCGAGCGCCCCGTCGAGGTGCAGGTAGTCGGCGTCGGACTCGGGTGCGGTGACGGCCGGGCCCGCCACCGGCGGGGCGAGCGTGTCGGCGGTGCAGACGAGGTAGGTGTGCTCGGCCTCGGCGGTGAAGCCCGCCGCGGTGAGCGCGGCGGCCGCCCGCGGCGCGGCGTCGGGCGCGAACTCCAGGCGGGGCACGAGGTCCCGCTCGCGGAACGCGGCGATCAGCGCCGCCACGTCGGCGGGGCCGGGTGCGGCGCCGGGCAGCGGGGTGGCGTAGTTGACGAAGGGGCTGGTGGTGTCCGGGTCGAAGCCGAGGACGAAGCCGCCGCGCTCCACGGCCGCCGGGCGGCGGCGCAGGTGGGCGACGGTGAAACGCTGGACGTCGTGGTCCATGGTGATGGTGGGTCCCTCACGTGAGAAATGCGCACAACGGTGGGTGCGTGGGGCCGCCGTGAGGAGGCGTGGGCGCCCGGTACCGGTGTCAGTACCGACGGCGGCCGCTGGAGGTCGCCGGGTCCATGGGCTTCAGTCCTCGGAGGGTGGGAGGGCCGGTCGCCGTCGGGTGACGGCGGCCGCCACTGTGGCACGGCCGCCGCGGACCCGACAAGCGCTTTTACGCGGACCTGCCGAAGCCGATCGTCGGCACCGCGCGGCGCAGCGGCCACGGCCGGGACGTCTCGGGCAGCAGCGGGTGCAGGAAGGCGTACCGGCTCAGCGCCGCCCGGTCCTGGTCGGCGTAGGTCCGCACCCGCTTCCACCAGGCGGCGATCTCGGACCAGCCCGGCGCCGACAGGGAGCCGCCGAACTCCTGCACGGAGAGGGCGGCGGTGAGTCCGGCGAAGGCGAGGCGGTCGGCGAGCGGCCAGCCGGCGAGGGTGCCGGTGACGAACCCGGCGACGAAGACGTCCCCGGCGCCGGTCGGGTCGAGCGCCTCGACCTCGATCGCGGGGACGGAGGCGGTCTCGCCGGTGCGGCCGTCCACGGCGTAGGCGCCCTCGGCGCCGAGCGTGACGACGGCGAGCGGGACGTGCTCGGCGAGGGCGTGGGCGGCGGCGCGGGGGCAGGAGGTGCCGGTGTAGCGCATCGCCTCCTCGGCGTTGGGCAGGAACGCCTCGCACTGGCCGAGGTCGGGCAGCGCGGCCAGGTCCCAGCGGCCGGTGTCGTCCCAGCCGACGTCCGCGAAGATCCGGGTGCCGTGGCGGGCGGCCTCGCCCACCCAGGGTTCGTCGACGCCCGGGGCCAGGGAGGCGACGGCGGCGCGGGAGCGCGGCGGGCAGCGCGGGGCGGGTTCCTGGGGCGGCGGCTCGTGGCCGTGGCTCACCATGGTGCGCTCGCCCTCGTACGCCATGGAGACGGTGACGGGCGAGTGCCAGTCGGGGACGGTGCGCGAGTAGCCGAGGTCGATGCCCTCGCCCTGTTCGAGGGTGTCCCAGCAGTACTCGCCGTAGTGGTCGTCGCCGAAGGCCGCGGCCAGCGAGGTGCGCAGGCCGAGGCGGGCCAGGGCGGTGGCCATGTTGGCGACGCCGCCGGGGCTCGACCCCATGCCGCGCGCCCAGGACTCGGTGCCGCGGACCGGGGCCGAGTCGAGGCCGGTGAAGATGATGTCGAGGAAGACGGTGCCGGTCAGGTAGACGTCGCAGGGCGGGTCGGCGGGGGTGCGCAGGGGGGCGAGGGGGTCGGTTCGGGGCCTCTCTGCGAGTGGCACGGGGTCCTCCCTGGGGGTGCGGGTCCGGACAGTGTGCCTGAACCGGGCCGGGCGCCGTCGGACGCGTGTGCCATGTCCCCAGCGTTCCCCGACCGTCCCACCACCGTGGCTACCAGCGCGGGACGGCGGGCGTCGCCCAGTGCGGGTCCAGCAGCCGCATCGCCGCCGCGTCGTCCCGGTCCCGCAGGTGCGCGTACGACGGGTCGAGCCAGCGGCGGTGCAGGCGGGCGACCTTGCGGGGGTCGAGGGTGACGCCGAGGCCGGGGGCGTCCGGGACGGTGATCCGGCCGCCGTCGAAGGCGAGGCGTTCGGTGAGGACGTCCTCGGCCTGCCAGGGGTAGTGGGAGTCGCAGGCGTGGTGCAGGTTCGGCACGGTGGCCGCGACGTGGGTCATGGCGGCGAGGCTGATGCCGAGGTGGGTGTTGGAGTGCATGGAGATGCCGACGCCGAAGGTGCGGCAGACGGCCGCCAGTTGCTGGGTGTTGCGCAGTCCGCCCCAGTAGTGGTGGTCGGAGAGGACCACCTGGACGGCGCCGGTGGTGAACGCCTCCTGGATCTCGGCGAACGTCGTCACGCACATGTTGGTGGCGAGGGGCACGCCGGCGCGGGCGGCGACCTCGGCCATGGCGGGGGTGCCGAGCGCCGGGTCCTCCAGGTATTCGAGGACGTCCTTCAGCTCGGCGGCGACCCGGAGCGAGGTCTCCACCGACCAGGCGCCGTTGGGGTCCAGGCGCAGCGGGCTGCCGGGGAACGCCTCGGCGAGCGCGCGGACGGCGGCGATCTCCTCCTCGGGCGGGAAGCAGCCGCCCTTGAGCTTGAACGACGCGAAGCCGTGGCGCTCGTGGAAGAGGCGGGCCTGGGCGACGACGCCGGCCGGGTCGAGGGCGGCGCCCCAGTCGTCGCGCTCCGCCGGGACGCCCGGCGGGTGCTCGGCGTTCTTGTAGAAGAGGTAGGCGCTGTACTCGACGCTGTCGCGGAGCTTGCCGCCGAGCAGGGCGTGCACGGGCAGGCCGAGTGCCTTGCCGAGCGCGTCGAGGCAGGCCACCTCGAAGCCGGAGACGACGGACAGGCGCAGCTTGTCGGCGCTCTGGACGCCGCGCAGCCCGCCGACGTCGACCTGGTGGTCGACCCGGGAGTCGTCGACGGCGACGGTGTCGGCGATCGTGAACAGGGCGTTGAGGTCCGAGACCCGGTGGCCGGCGAGGCGCTCGGCGAAGGGGCGGGCCAGCTCCAGGTACTTGGCGTCGCCGTACGTCTCGCCGACGCCGGTGACGCCGTCGGCGGTGACCACCTCGACGATGAGGCGGGGGGTGTACGGCTGGTGCAGGCCCTGGGTGTTCAGCAGGGGCGGGTCGGCGACGAGGATCGGGGTGAGGCGGACGTCGGTGATCGTCAGGTCGGTCATCGGGCGGCTCCGGAGAGGGGGGAGGCGGCGGTGTCCGCCACGAGGTCGAGGCCGGCGGCGAGGACGCGTTCCAGGTCGGCGAGGTCGGCCGGGGCCGGGTCGGCGAGCGGGGCGCGGACCGGGCCGACGGGGCGGCCGCGCAGCCGGGCGGCGGCCTTGACCAGGGAGACGCCGTAGCCGGGGACGCGGTCGCGGATCTCGACGAAGGGCAGGTAGAAGTCGCGCAGCAGCCGGTCGGCGCGGGGCCGGTCGGCGTCGCGCAGGGCGGCGAAGAAGGCGGCGGCGATCTCGGGGGCGAAGGCGTGCACGGCGGAGGAGTAGGCGGGGACGCCCACGGCCGCGTAGGCGCGGGCCTGGATCTCGGCGGTGGCGGCGCCGTTGAAGAACAGGAAGCCGTCCGGCGCGGCGAGGGTGAGGCGCTGGAGCCGGTCGAGGTCGCCGTGGCCGTCCTTGAGGCCGACGACGGTCGGCAGGGCCGCGATCCGCCGCAGCGAGTCGGCGCTGAAGGCGACCTGGTCGCGCTGGTAGACGATGAGCGGGAGGCGGGTCAGCGCGGCGATCCGCTCCACCTGCGCCACGAGCCCGCTCTGCGGCCCGCTGACCAGGTAGTGCGGCAGGACGAGGAGGGCGTCGGCGCCCGCGTCCTCGGCGATGCGGGCGAAGCGGGCGGCCTGCGCCCAGCCGTAGCCGATCCCGGCGACGACGGGCAGCCGGCCCGCGCACTCCTCGACGGTGGCGGTGACGACCCGCCGGTACTCGTCCTCGTCGAGGGAGAAGAACTCGCCGGTGCCGCAGGCGGGGAAGACGGCGCCGGGTCCGGAGTCCGCCTGGGCGGCGACGTACTCCCGGTAGGCGTCGAGGTCGAGCGAGCCGTCGGCCCGGAAGCTGGTCAGCGGGAAGGAGAGCACGCCCTGCGCCATGCCCGCGCGCAGTCGTCGCACTGTCTCGGTCACCTGGGTGTCTCCGTACGTAGATGCCATCCACACATGTAGACGGAGATTAGATACGCGAACACGCGGCGTCAATGGGGCGGCGCGGCCCCGCGCCCCGGCGCCGCCTTACGATCGGCCCATGCCAGAGGAGGAACCGCCCAGCCGCGGCGTCCGCGAGGTGAAGTCCGCGGCGCGCACCGTCGAGCTGCTCGACGTGCTCGCCGCCCGCGGCGACCGCCCCGCCCGCCTCCAGGAACTCGCCGACGAGCTGGCCGTCCCGCGCAGCTCCATGTACGCGCTGCTGCGCACCCTGATCACGCGCGGCTGGGTCCGCACGGACGTCACCGGCTCGCTGTACGGCATCGGCATCCACGCCCTGCTGACCGGCACCAGCTACCTGGACACCGATCCCTGCGTGCGCGTCGCGCGCCCCTTCCTGGACGAGGCGTCCGACGCGCTCGGCGAGACCATCCACCTCGGGCGGCTCGACGGCTTCGACGTCGCCTACCTCGCCACCCGCGAGTCCCACGAGTACCTGCGCACGATCAGCCGGGTCGGCCGCCGGCTGCCCGCGCACATGGGCGCGCTCGGCAAGGCGCTGCTCGCGGAGCGCGCCGACGGCGCGCTGCCGCCCGGCCCCTACCCCCGCGCCACCGCGCACACCCACACCACCCGCGAGGCGCTCGCCGCCGACCTCGCGGCGACCCGGGAGCGCGGCCACTCGGTCGACCGCGAGGAGGCCGTCGCGGGCATCGCGGGCTTCGGCTTCGCGCTGCGCCTGACGACCCCCGCGCACGACGCGATCAGCTGCTCGGTGCCGGTCGTGCGGCTGACGCCGGAGCACGAGGAGCGGATCGTGACGGTGATGCGGGAGGTCCGCTCGAAGATCGAGGCGGCGGCCCGCCGAGGGGTGCCCGGCGCCCCCGACTGGCGCTGAACCGGCAGCGAAAAAGCCCTCGATTACCCGGCCGATCCGACCCCAAACCACATGTGTCTCAGGTCACAAGGCCCCGCCTTCTGTGCGGGGCCTTCGGCTTGATACAAATTGGCCGCACCCGACGTCCCCGGTTCGGTCCCGTTCGCAAAGACGTCGTGCTCCCCAACTCCCCTGCCTTACCACCCCCTTGCCCGGAACAGCGCTGTCGCGCGCCCCCGGCGAGGGGCCGTCCTACAGGAACGCCCGTGTCCTCGCGCACCCCCCGGCCCGCCCTCATAGCCCTCTTCACGGCCGGGTACCTCGCCGCCTATCTCCTGCCCACGGTCGTCGGCCGTATCGCCGACAGCCTGCGCCTGAACCCCACCCAGGCCGGTCTCATCGGCAGCGCGCTGCTGCTCAGTTCGGCCACCGCGGGCCTCACCCTCGCGACCCGCGTCGAGCGGATCGGAGCGCGCCGCGCCGCCCGCTCCGGGCTGCTCCTCGCGGCCGTCGGCTACGGCACCGCCGCCCTCGCCTCCACCGTCCCGCTGGTCGTCGCGGGTGCGATGCTCGGCGGCTTCGGCTCGGGCACCGCGACGGCCGTCGCCGCCACCGGGATCGCCGCCCAGAAGGACCCGCACCGCGCCTCGACGCTCGGCCTGCTGTCCGTCTCGGCGCTCGCCGGCGCCCTCTACCTCACGATCCCCCGGGTCAGCACCGGGCACGGGCTGCCGTTCGCGGCACTGTCCCTGACCGCGCTGTGCGTCTGGCCCGCGACCCACTTCCTGGCCGCCCCGGCGGGCCCGGACAACAGCGCGGCCCCCGCGCCCAAGTCACCGCTGCCGTACGCCCGTTCCGGGATGGTGCTGGCCACGGTCATCGTCTGCTGGTCGATGGCGCAGAACTCCCTGTGGGGCGTGAGCAGCAGCATCGGCACCGAACAGGCGGGCCTGTCGGAGGTCGCCGTCGGCTCGGTCTTCGCGCTCGGACTCGGCGCCGGACTCCTCGGCGTGCTGGGCGCCGGCGTGCTCGGCGCCCGGCTCGGCCGCGCGGTCCCGATCGGGGCCGGCACGGCGGTCATCGCCTGCTGCATCGCGCTGAGCGCCCGCGCCGACGGCCTGGGGTCCTTCGCGACCGGCGAGATCGCCTGGAACACCCTGTACCCGGTGGTGCTCTCCTACCTGCTCGGCCTCGCCGCCTCCCTCGACCCGCGCGGCCGCTGGGCGGTCCTGGTCGGCTCGGCGTCCTCGCTCGGCACCGCCTGCGGGCCGCTCGTGGGCAGTTCGCTGTCGCAGTCGGCGGGCTTCCCCGCGATGGGCGCGGTCCTCGCCGCGCTGCTGCTCCTGCTCGCGGTGCCGCTGACCGCGGTGGCCCTGCACACCGGCGGACGGCCGCTGTTCGCGGGCGCCGCCCGGCGCCGCAGCGGCGCCCCGGTCGGTGCGATCGTCCCGCCGTCCGGCCTGCCCGAGCAGCCGGTCTACGCGATCGAGGTGCCCGCCACCGGGCCCGACGCCGGACCCGAGCCGGTCCAGGGCGACTTCACGACGGCGGGCCCCGCGCGCGCGGATCAGGCGGACCGGTCCGTGGAGCCGCCGACGGCGTCGAAGGTGTACGCCTCGACCTCGGCGAGGTAGCGCGCCCGCAGCGCCTCCTCCTCGGCGCTGCCGTCCAGGAAGGACGCCACGAACGAGTTGCGGGCCAGTTCCCGCAGCCGTTCGTGGTCCAGGGCGAGCGCCTCGCCGACCGCGTGGAAGTTGTCGCCCGCGTAGCCGCCGAAGTAGGCCGGGTCGTCGGAGTTCACCGTGCACACCAGGCCGGCGTCCATCATCGCGACCAGCGGGTGGTCCTCCAGGACGTCGATGGCGCGCAGCCGCACGTTCGACATGGGGCACAGCGTCAGCGGGATCCGGTCGCGCACCAGGCGGGCCACCAGCGCGGGGTCCTCCAGGGAGCGCAGCCCGTGGTCGACGCGCTCGACGCCGAGCACGTCCAGGGCCTCCCACACATACCCCGGGTCGCCCTCCTCGCCCGCGTGCGCCACCTTGCGCAGCCCCAGCGCGGCCGCCGCCTCGTACACCTCGCGGAACTTCGACGCGGGGTTGCCGACCTCGGCGGAGTCGAGTCCGACGCCGACGATCCGGTCCAGGTACGGCTTCGCGTCGTTCAGCGTCTCCAGGGCCGACTCGGCGGACTGGTCGCGCAGGAAGCACAGGATGAGCTTGGTGGAGACGCCGTGCCGCTCCACGCTGCGCGCGAGCGCCCGCGACAGGCCCTCCACGACCGTCCCCAGCGCCACTCCGCGCGCCGTGTGG
This sequence comes from Streptomyces sp. NPDC088785, assembly GCF_044750685.1. NCBI lineage: Bacteria > Bacillati > Actinomycetota > Actinomycetes > Kitasatosporales > Streptomycetaceae > Streptomyces > Streptomyces sp. NPDC088785. The sequence goes on along the minus strand of NZ_JBIVKH010000002.1, from coordinate 119,241 downwards.
GCCTGCGGGTCGAAGAAGATCTCCGCGTGCCGCACGCCCTGCGCGGCGGCCCGCGCGAGATAGGCGTCGGCCAGCGCCTCGAAGTCGTCCTCCGTGATGAGGACGGCCATCAGCGCGTAGTACAGGTCGAGGAAGGACTGGAGGTCGGCGAAGAGGTACGCCGTGCGCAGCTCCTCGGTGTCGGCGTACGGCAGGGTGATGCCGTTGCGGGCCGCCAGTTCGAAGGCCAGCTCGGGTTCGAGGGTGCCTTCGATGTGCAGGTGGAGCTCGGCCTTGGGGATCAGGGCGTGCGACCCGAGGGGCGCGAGTGGTGCGTGGGACATCCGTTCATCGTACGGCCCGCTGATCAGCGCCGTTTCGGGACGGGGACGCGGTCCAGGTCGCGGGCGACCGTCAGCCCGCCCTCGAATCCGGCGGCCCGCGCCTGCCGGGCGAATTCCTCGGGGTCGGCGTAGCGCTGGCTGAAGTGGGTGAGCAGGAGGTGGCGGACCCCGGCGTCGCGGGCGACCGCGGCGGCCTGCCCGGCGGTCAGGTGACCGTGGTCGGCGGCGAGCCCCGCGTCCTCGTCGAGGAAGGTCGACTCGATGACCAGCAGGTCGCAGCCCTCGGCGAGCGCCGTGACGCCCTCGCACATCCGGGTGTCCATCACGAACGCGACCCGCTGTCCGCGCCGCGTCTCGCTGACGTCGGCCAGTGTGACCCCGCGCAGCTCGCCCGCCCGCTGGAGCCGGCCGATGTCCGGCCCCGCGATGCCGTGGGCCGCCAGCCGCTCGGGCAGCATCCGCAGCCGGTCGGGCTCGACGAGGCGATAGCCGTACGACTCGACCGGGTGGGACAGCCGGCGCGCCTCCAGGCGGTAGCCGGGCGTCTCGGCGAGCACCGCGGCGTCCCCGTCGACCGGTTCCTCGGTGATCCCGACGGTCTCGCGGTACGCGGTCGCGTACCGGAGCCGGTCGAAGAACCGCTGGCCCGACGCCGGGTAGTGGGCGGTCACCGGGTGCGGGACCCGGTCCAGGTTGATCCGCTGGACGACCCCGGCGAGGCCGAGGCTGTGGTCGCCGTGGAAGTGCGTGACGCAGATCCGGTTCAGGTCGTGCGCGGCGACGCCGGCCCGCAGCATCTGCCGCTGCGTGCCCTCGCCCGGGTCGAAGAGGATGCCCTCGCCGTCCCAGCGCAGCAGGTAGCCGTTGTGGTTGCGGTGCCGGGTGGGCACCTGGCTGGCGGTGCCGAGGACGACGAATTCACGTACGGACATGGGAGTCGGCCGCGCCTATCCGGGGGGCCACTGGAGGCCGCGGCCGCCGAGGACGTGGACGTGCGCGTGGAAGACGGTCTGGCCGGCGCCGCCGCCCGTGTTGAACACGAGCCGGTAGCTGTCCAGCTTCTCCTCCTTGGCGACCTCGCCCGCCTCGCGCAGCACGTCGGCGGCGACGGCCGGTTCGGCGGCGGCCAGGGAGGCGGCGTCGGGGTGGTGGAGGCGCGGGATCACCAGGATGTGGGTGGGGGCCTGGGGGCTGATGTCCCGGAACGCGACCGTGGTCGCCGTCTCGCGGACCAGGGTGGCGGGGACGTCCCCCGCGACGATCTTGCAGAACAGGCAGTCCGCCTGGGGTTCACCGGGCATGTGCGGGGCTCCTTTGCGAGGGGTCGCGGGCTGGCCGCATGGTATCGATCACGGCGCCCGGGCCCGGCACCGGCACCGGTCCCGCCCCCGGCGGTGAAAGCCCCCGACGCGCCGTGCGGGTGCGGGAAGCGCAGAGGGGCGGGGCGGGGCGGTCCGCGTGCGCGGTCTCCCGGTCACCGGGCGGCCGCCTGTCCGGGGGTGGCCGGGGAGGCCGGGTCGCCCGGGTCGGGGGGCGGCGCGGTGACGGTCTCGGTCACCGTCCGGGTCTCGACCGGCCGGGGCTTCGCCGACGGCTGCCGCACGTCCGACTGCCGGGGCGGCGGCGGGGTCGTGGCGTCGGGGGCCGCGCAGTTGCCGAGCACACCGGCGCGGAACAGCGGCGCGCCGTCGGTCCGCGCGGTGAACGAGCCGCGCACGCACTTGCCGGAGACCACCCCGTACACGGTCCCGGTCAGGACGATGTCCTTGCCGTCCGTGGTGCGCCCGCGGCAGTCGACGCGCACGTCCTTCGCCGACGAGCCGCCACCGGTGGCGCGATCGGCGTACGAGCCGCCGCAGCTGAGCCAGCGCACCCGGACGCCGTGCCGTTCCAGCTCGGCCGTGCCCCGCTGGTCGGTGGTGGACGACACGGTCGACGGGTTCAGGTTCCCGTCCACGGGCCGGCAGGCCACGGCGCCGGCCCCGGCGGCGGCCACGAACACCACGGCGAGCGCCGGCAGCCGCGAGCCCCGCCCACCGCTGTCCCTCGATGCCCCCATGGGCGGCAGGATGCCACCCCGGCTCCCCGCGCGACAGAGCAGTTGCGGACACGGTCGCGGGCGTCGCGGCCCGCGCGCGGGCTCAGCCCCAGCGGCCGGTGCGGCCCAGCAGCAGCGCCGCCGCCGCCGTCCCGGCCGTCGAGGTGCGCAGGACACTGCGGCCGAGGCGGCAGGTCAGCGCCCCGGCGGCGGCGAACGCCGTCAGCTCCTCGGGGGAGACGCCACCTTCGGGGCCGACGACGAGGACGATGCCCCCGGTCGCCGGGAGGTCCACCGAGGCCAGCGCGGCGCCGGCGTGGTCGCGGTCCTCGTGCAGGACGACCGCGAGATCGGCCCCGGCGAGCAGCGCGGCGACCTCCTTCGTGGACGCCGCCTCCGCGACCTCGGGGAACCGCACCCGGCGCGACTGCTTGCCGGCCTCGCGGGCGGTGGCCCGCCACTTGCCGAGCGCCTTCAGGCCGCGCTCGCCGCGCCACTGGGTGATGCAGCGCGACGCCGCCCACGGCACGATCGCGTCGACGCCGGTCTCGGTCATCGTCTCGACGGCGAGCTCGCCCCGGTCGCCCTTGGGGAGGGCCTGGACGACGGTGATCCGGGGCCGCTCCGCCGGCTCGGTGCGCAGCGCTCCCGCGTCGACGAGCAGCCGGTCCTTGCCCTCGCTGCCCGTGACGACGCCCTCGCACCACGCGCCGAGGCCGTCGGTGAGCACCACGCGCTCCCCGGCCCGCAGCCGCTTCACGGAGACGGCGTGCCGCCCCTCGGGCCCGTCGAGGACGTACGGACGGGCGTCGGGGACGGGCCCGTCGACGACGAACACCGGCGCCGTCACGCGGCACCCCGCCGGCCCAGCGCACCCCGGGCCTCGGCCAGTTCGGCGGCGAGCACCTCGACGAGCTGTCCGGCGGGCAGTTCCCGGGCGAGCCGGTGCCCCTGCCCCGCCCACAGAGCCATCGCCTGCGGGTCCCCGGCCTTGGCGGCGGCCTTGCGGATCGGCGAGGTCATGTGGTGCACCTCGGGGTAGGCGGCGGGCGCGTACGGGCCGTGCTCGCGCAGGAACCGGTTGACGAGGCCGCGCGCGGGCCGCCCGGAGAACGCCCGGGTCAGCTCGGTGCGGGTGAACAGCGGATCGGTCATGGCCTGCTTGTGCAGGTCGGGCGCTCCGGACTCGGGGGTGACCAGGAACGCGGTGCCGAGCTGCGCGAGGTCGGCGCCGGCCGCGAGCACGGCGGCGATCTGGGCGCCCCGCATGATCCCGCCGGCCGCGACGACGGGCAGCCGCACGGCCTCGCGCACCTGGGCGAGGAGCGCGAGCAGTCCGACCCCGCTGCCGTCGGTCTCGGCGGCGTCGCGGTGGGTGCCCTGGTGGCCGCCCGCCTCGATGCCCTGCACACAGACGCCGTCGGCGCCGACGGCCTCCGCGGCCCGCGCCTCGGCCGCCGTCGTCACGGTGACCACCGTGAGGGTGCCGACCCGGCGCAGCGCGTCGACGACCTCGCGGGTGGGGCAGCCGAAGGTGAAGGAGACCAGCGGCACCGGGTCGTCGACGAGGATGGCCAGCTTGGCGTCGTAGCCGTCGTCGCGTCCGCTGTCGGGGTCGCCGAGCGGCGTCTGGTACCAGGTGGCCTCGCCGGCGAGCTGGTTGCGGTACACCTCGACCGCGGCCGGGTCGGCGTACTCGGGCTGCGGCAGGAAGAGGTTGACGCCGAAGGGCCGGCCGGTGAGTCCCCGGACCCGCTGGATCTCCTCATACATCCCGTCGGCGGTTTTGTACCCGGCGGCGAGGAAGGCGAGCCCGCCCGCTTCGGACACGGCGGCCACCAGCTCGGGCCGCGACGCGCCGCCCGCCATGGGGGCCGAAACGATCGGGCAGTGACAGAGATCAGCCAGTGCGGAGGAGGACATACCGGCATCGTGCCACGTGCTTCCCGACCGGCCGAATCGCGGCCCGCGGGGGCCCGGGCGGCGGCGCGGGGGACGGTGCGGGCGGCGCGGCGGAAAGGGGCCCGGGGAAGATCACCCCGAGCCCCCGACCACCGGCTCACCGTCCGTTGAAGGCGTCCTTCAGCCGCGAGAAGAGGCCCTGCTGACCGGGCTGGAACTGGCCGGTCGGCCGCTCCTCGCCGCGCAGCTTGGCGAGCTCGCGCAGCACCCGCTCCTGCTCGGCGTCGAGCTTCTGCGGGGTCATCACCTCGACGTGCACGATGAGGTCACCGCGCCCGCCGCCGCGCAGGTGCGTCACACCGCGCCCGTGCAGCGGGATCGACTGCCCGGACTGGGTGCCCGGCCGGATGTCGACCTCCTCCATCCCGTCGAGCGTCTCCAGCGGCACCTTGGTGCCGAGGGCCGCCGCGGTCATCGGGATGGTGACCGTGCAGTGCAGGTCGTCGCCGCGCCGCTGGAACATCGGGTGCGGCAGCTCGTGGATCTCGACATACAGGTCGCCGGCGGGGCCGCCGCCGGGGCCGACCTCGCCCTCGCCCGCGAGCTGGATCCGCGTGCCGTTGTCCACACCGGCCGGGATCTTCACCGTCAGCGTCCGCCGCGAACGGATGCGGCCGTCACCGGCGCACTCCGGGCACGGGGTGGGCACGACGGTGCCGAAGCCCTGGCACTGCGGGCACGGCCGCGAGGTCATGACCTGGCCGAGGAAGGACCGCGTCACCTGCGACACCTCGCCGCGGCCGCGGCACATGTCACAGGTCTGCGCGGAGGTCCCCGGCGCGGCACCCTCGCCGCTACAGGTCGTACAGACGACCGCCGTGTCGACCTGGATGTCCTTGGTGGTGCCGAAGGCGGCCTCGTCCAGCTCGACCTCCAGCCGGATCATGGCGTCCTGGCCGCGACGGGTGCGCGAGCGCGGGCCGCGCTGCGACGCCGTCCCGAAGAACGCGTCCATGATGTCCGAGAAGTTCCCGAACCCGCCGGCGCCGAAGCCTCCCGCGCCGCCTCCGCCGGACTGCGACAGGGGGTCTCCCCCCAGGTCGTAGACCTGCTTCTTCTGCGGGTCGGAGAGCACCTCGTAGGCGGCGTTGATCTCCTTGAACCGCTCCTGGGTCTTCGGATCCGGATTCACGTCCGGGTGCAGCTCGCGGGCGAGCCTCCGAAAAGCCTTCTTGATCTCGTCCTGGGAAGCGTCGCGGCGCACGCCGAGTACGGCGTAGTAGTCCGTGGCCACTTACGACTCCGCCAGGATCTGTCCGACGTAACGTGCCACTGCGCGTACTGCTCCCATCGTTCCCGGGTAATCCATGCGGGTCGGTCCGACCACGCCGAGCTTGGCTACTGCCTCGCCGCCCGAACCGTAGCCGACCGACACGACGGACGTGGAGTTGAGTCCCTCGTGGGCGTTCTCGTGACCGATGCGTACGGCCATGCCCGAATCGCCCACCTCACCCAGCAGCTTGAGGAGCACGACCTGCTCCTCCAGTGCCTCCAGGACGGGCCTGATGGTGAGGGGAAAGTCATGTCCGAAGCGGGTGAGATTGGCGGTGCCGCCGATCATCAGACGCTCCTCGGACTCCTCGACCAGCGTCTCCAGCAGGGTGGAGAGCACCGTCGCGACCGTACCGCGGTCCTCGGCGTCGAAGGCTTCCGGCAGATCCTGCACCAACTGCGGCACATCCGCGAAACGGCGGCTCGCGACCCGGCTGTTGAGCCGGGCCCGCAGATCCGCCAGCGCCGACTCCCCGAAGGGCGCGGGACAGTCGATCATCCGCTGCTCGACCCGCCCGGTGTCCGTGATCAGTACGAGCATCAGACGGGCGGGCGCCAGCGACAACAGCTCGACGTGGCGCACCGTGGACCGGGTCAGGGACGGGTACTGGACGACCGCGACCTGCCGGGTCAGCTGCGCGAGCAGCCGCACGGTGCGGCCGACGACGTCGTCGAGGTCGACGGCGCCCTCCAGGAAGTTCTGGACGGCGCGCCGCTCGGGTCCGGTCATCGGCTTCACCGCGGTGAGCTTGTCGACGAAGAGGCGGTACCCCTTGTCGGTGGGGATCCGCCCGGCACTGGTGTGCGGCTGGGCGATGTACCCCTCGTCCTCCAGGGCGGCCATGTCGTTGCGCACGGTCGCCGGGGAGACGCCGAGCCGGTGCCGCTCGGTGAGCGCCTTGGAGCCGACCGGCTCCTCGGTGCCCACGTAGTCCTGGACGATGGCGCGCAGCACTTCGAGCCTGCGTTCACTGAGCATCGGCGCACACCTCCAGCTTCGGCCTGAGCGATCTTTCTGGTCTGGCACTCGCTGCGGGTGAGTGCCAGGAGTCCCCGGCTCAGTGTACGGCCGACGGGTACGGGCCCGGCAAGGCCGCTAGCGTCGCCGTATGGAAGGTCATGCCGAAGGCGGCACGCACATCGACTGGAAGGCCGCGGGCTGGGAGGAACTCGCGCCCCGCGCGGGCCGGATCCGGCTGCCCGGCTGGGACGCCACGGCCGGGCTGGTCGCGGGCTCCGGCGCGGCCCTGCTGATCGACACGGGATCCTCACTCCGTGAAGGGGCCGGGCTGCACGCCGACGTCCGGCGGCTGCTCGGCGCGCACACCCGCGTGACGCACGTCGTGCTCACCCACCCGCACTTCGACCACGTACTCGGCACCGCGGTCTTCGCGGGCGCCGAGACGTACGGCGCCGGGGGCCCGGACACCGTGTCCGCGTGGCGCCGCGACGGCCTGTACGAGGACGCCGTGCGGCACGGGCTGCCCGCGGACCGGGCGGCCGAGGCGACCGACGTCCTGGTCACCCCGCGCCATCGGGTCACCGGCGAGCGGACCCTGGACCTGGGCGGCGGCCTCCGGGTGCTGCTCGCGAACCTCGGCCCGGCCCACAGCGGCCACGACCTGGCCGTCCTCGTCCCGGGCAGCCCGGGACTCGTCTTCTGCGGCGACCTGGTCGAGGAGTCCGGCGAGCCGCAGGCGGGCCCGGACGCGGCCCCCGGCCGCTGGCCGGCGGCGCTGGACCGGCTGCTCGCCCTCGGCGGGGAGGACGCGCTGTACGTCCCCGGGCACGGTTCGGTGGTGAATGCGGCGTTCGTCCGCGCCCAGCGCACCGCTCTGGAGGCCCGCTCCGGCGTGTCGTGACCCCACGGGACGCACTCCTCATATCGTCGTGCGAATGCGCCCGTACTCACCTGACCTGACCCCTCCCTGGAAGCGGAACACGCCCGCCCCGGAGGTCCCCGCCGAACCGGATCTGGTCGTCGAGGAGGTCGGCACCGGCTTCTGCGGCGCCGTGGTCCGCGTCGAGAAGACGGCGCAGGGGCCGACGGTGACGCTGGAGGACCGCTTCGGCAAGCACCGCGTCTTCCCGATGGAGCCGCGCGGCTTCCTGCTGGAGGGCCGGCCCGTCACGCTGGTCCGCCCCTCGGCGGCGGCCGGGCCCGCGCGTCCGGCCCGGACGGCGTCCGGCTCGATGGCGGTCCCGGGCGCCCGCGCGCGCGTGGCGCGGGCCGGCCGGATCTATGTCGAGGGCAAGCACGACGCCGAGCTGATCGAGCGCGTGTGGGGCGACGACCTGCGCATCGAGGGCGTCGCCGTGGAGTTCCTGGAGGGCGTGGACGACCTCCCGGCGATCGTCGCGGAGTTCGCGCCCGGCCCCGACGCGCGCCTGGGCGTGCTCGTCGACCATCTGGTGCCCGGCAGCAAGGAGTGGCGCATCGCCCAGTCCGTGCCGAGCGAGCACGCGCTGGTGGTCGGGCACCCCTACATCGACATCTGGGAGGCCGTGAAGCCGTCCTCGGTCGGCATCGAGGCCTGGCCCCGCGTCCCGCGCGGCCAGGACTGGAAGACGGGCGTGTGCCGCGCGCTCGGCTGGCGCGTGGCGAACACGGGCGAGGCCTGGCAGCACATCCTGTCCAGGGTCCGCACCTACAAGGACCTGGAACCCGCGCTCCTGGGCCGCGTGGAGGAACTGATCGACTTCGTCACCGAGTAGCGCCCCGCGCGCCCCGGACCGGCAAGCGCCCGGACCGTCAGTCGACCAGGTCCCGCACCACGGCATCGGCCAGCAACCGGCCCCGCAGCGTCAGCACGGCCCGCCCCTCCCGGAACGGCCCGCTCTCCAGCAGCCCGTCCGCGACGGCCCTGCGCGCGGCGGCCAGCCCGGCGGGCTTCAGCAGCGACACCGGGCACCCTTCGAGCAGCCGCAGCTCCAGCAGGATCCGCTCGACCCGCCGGTCCTCGTCGGCCAGCACCTCCCGGCCGGCCCCCGGCGACCCGCCACCGGTGAGCGCGGCGGCGTACGCCCCGGGGTGCTTGACGTTCCACCAGCGCACCCCGCCCACGTGCGAGTGCGCCCCGGGTCCGGCGCCCCACCAGTCGGCCCCGCGCCAGTACAGCTCGTTGTGCAGGCAGCGCCCCGCCCCGGACGTCGCCCAGTTCGACACCTCGTACCAGTCGAACCCGGCCGCCGACAGCACCTCGTCGGCGATCAGGTAGCGGTCCGCGTGCACGTCGTCGTCGGTCATCGGCACCTCCCCGCGCCGGATCCGCCGCGCGAGCTGGGTGCCCTCCTCGACGATCAGCGCATACGCCGACACGTGGTCGGGGCCCGCCCCGATGGCCGCGTCCAGCGAGGCCCGCCAGTCCTCGTCGGTCTCCCCCGGCGTGCCGTAGATCAGGTCCAGGTTGACGTGCTCGAACCCGGCCGCCCGCGCCTCCGCGACGCACGCCTCGGGCCGCCCGGGCGTGTGCGTGCGGTCGAGGACCTTCAGCACGTGCTGCCGCGCGCTCTGCATCCCGAACGAGATCCGGTTGAACCCGCCGGCCCGCAGCTCGGCCAGGTACGCCGGGTCGACGGACTCGGGGTTCGCCTCGGTGGTGATCTCCGCGTCGTCGGCGAGCCCGAACTCGGCGCGGACCGCGCCCAGCATCCGCACCAGGTCGGAGGCGGCGAGCAGGGTCGGCGTACCGCCCCCGACGAACACGGTGCGCACCGGGCGGGGATCGTCGCCGAGGACCTTCCGGGCGAGCCGGACCTCCTCCACCACCAGGTCCGCGTAGTTGTCCCGGGACGCCAGGACCCCGCCGGTGCCGCGCAGCTCGGTCGCGGTGTACGTGTTGAAGTCGCAGTAGCCGCAGCGCGTGGCGCAGTACGGGACGTGCAGGTAGAAGCCGAGCGGCCGCGAGGCGGCCCCGGCGAGGGCGGAGGCGGGCAGGGAACCGTCGGCGGGGACGGGCTCGCCGTCGGGGAGGGCGGAAGGCATGCGTCCATTGTCCGCCACCGCCGGAGCGCTACTCGGCCTGGAGGACCAGAAGGGCCAGGTCGTCGTCGGGCGGGGTGTCGGCGAAGGCGTGGACGAGGCGCCGGATGCGCTCGGCGAGGAGCGGGGCCGACAGCCCGGCGCACCCGGCGAGCGCCTGCGCCAGCCCGTCCCCGTCGTCGAACTGGAGGGCCCCGCGACGCCGCTCGGTCACCCCGTCGGTGACGCACAGCAGGGTGTCCCCGGCGGACAGCTCGAAGGTCTCACTCGTGTAGTCGGGGTCGTCGACCACCCCGAGCAGCACCTGCGGCCCGGCCGCGGGCACGACCTCGCCGCCGGGCCGCATCAGCAGCGGCAGCGGATGCCCGGCGGAGGCGATGGTGCAGCTCAGCCCGGCCGCGGTGGGCGTCAGCTCGCCGTAGAGGAGGGAGAGGAAGCGGGAGGAGGAGCCCTCGGGCGGTGCTCCGGGCCCGCCGGCGGAGGCCACCGCGGCGAGCGCCCGCGCGGCGCCGTCGGCGGCCTCGGTGGCGTCGTCGAGGAGCAGCCGGTTGAGCCGGTCGAGGACCTGGTCGACCGGATACCCCTCGCGGGCGAGCAGCCGCAGCCAGGGCCGGGCCAGACCGATCAGCACGGCCGCCTCCGGCCCCTTGCCCTGCACGTCGCCGAGCGCGAAGCACCAGCGTCCGTCGCCGCCGGGGAAGACGTCGTAGAAGTCGCCGCCGGGGCCGCCCGCCTCCTTCGGCTCGTACACGAGGGCGCTGCGCAGGCCGGGGATCTCGGCGAGCGCGGCGGGCAGCAGCCCGCGCTGGAGGATCCGGCTGATGGTGGCCTGCCGGGTGAAGCGGCGGGCCGCGCTGACGGCGAGCGCGACGCGGCGGCTGAAGTCCTCGACGAGACCCGTGATCTCGTCGGGGAAGGCCTGGAGCCCGGCGCGGCCGATGAGCAGGATGCCGAGCGTGCGGCCGCCCGCCGACAGCCGGTAGGCGAGCGCGGCGCCGCGGTCGTCGGGGGCGGCCTCGGCCGGGCAGGGCACGGGCACGGCGGCCGTGCGCACGGCGTCGGGCAGTCGGGGCGGTTCCTTCTCCAGGATCCGGCGCAGGTCCTCGATGCGGCTCTCGTGGGTGTGCCAGACCCGGGCGAGCCGGGGCGCGTGCAGGGGGTCGGCGCCGCGCGCGTCGTGGTCGGCGATGCCGGGCAGGCCGCGCCCCTCCTCGTCGTAGAGCCAGATCGCGCACCAGTCGGCGAGCCGCGGCACGAGGAGCTGGCCGACGAGCGCGGCGACCATGTCCTCGTCGAGCTGGCCGGCGAGCAGGTCGGACGCCTCGGCGAGGAAGGAGAGCGCGCCGCGGTTGATCCAGTCCCGGTCCCGGGGGTCGCGCCGGGGCGCGGGCTCCGGGGTCTCCGCCGCGCGCAGGCCGCGCTGGAGGACGCGCGCGGAGACCTCCCCGCCCTGCGGCCCCGGGACCCGCGGCCCGCGGCCCTGCTGGGCGGCGGCCTGCTGGGCGGCGGCCTGCTGCTCCGGCGGGACGGCGGCGGCGGTCCCGGTGCCGTCGGCGGGCAGCCGGGCCCACACGGTCTTGGTGCCCGCGCGGTAGGTGATCCCCCACGCCTCGGCGAGTCCGGCGACCAGCTGGACGCCGCGGCCGTACTCGGGGGTGTCGGGCGAGCGCAGGCCGCGGTCGGTGCGCACGGCGCGGGACGGATGGTGGTCGGTGACCTCGACGACGAGCCCCGCCGGGGTCCCGTCCGGGCCGGCGGGCTCCATCCGGCACAGCAGCTCGACGCTGGTGCCGGCGTGCACCACGGCGTTCGTGACGAGTTCGCTGAGGATGACGACGGCGTCGTCGACCAGGCGGTCACTGAGGGTGGCGGCGACGGGCAGGGCGCGGTCGGTCCAGTCGGCGAAGGCCGCGCGGACGAAGCGCCGGGCGGCCGCGGGCGCCAGCGGATTCCCGGGCAGCGACGTGCGGACCACGACCGGCCCCGACCCGACGTCCGCCAGGTCGGGGCCGCTGCCGGTGGTGTCCCGCTGAAGTGGAATGGGCCCCACGGTTCGGCTCCTGAGCAGTTCGGGCGTTTACGCCTCAGGCGACAGCACCAGAGTGACAGACTGACCAGGCCCATAAGCACCGAGTCACCGAAGTGGGCCGCTATGAGTGAGAACAGTGCTAAGGGCGTGCACCCGGGCACGGACGGGACCGCCACGTTGCGCGCCTCCGATCTGCGCCCGCTGCTGGCCGCCATCACCGCCGCCCGGGACGGGAACTTCGTGCCCGTGCAGGATCCCGGCGAGGGACTGATCGGCGAACTGGGGGCGGCGTTCAACCAGTTGGTCGACCGCAGCACCCACTTCAGCTCCGAGCTGACCCGGGTGCGCCGGGAGATCGTCCGGCACGGACGGCTCGACGAGCGGATGGAGGCGAGCCCCGGCTACGGCGCGTGGGCGACCCGCGTCCACGACGTGAACACCGTCATCGGGGCCCTGGTGGCCCCGACGGCCAACGCGACCCGGGTGCTGGACGCGGTCGCGGGCGGCGACCTGACGCAGCGCGTCGATCTGCACGACGGCACCCGCCAGCTCCGCGGCGACCTGCGCAGCCTGGGCCGCGCGGTCAACAAGATGGTGGACCAGCTCTCCCTGTTCACCGGCGAGGTGACCCGCGTCGCCCGCGAGGTCGGCACCGAGGGCCGGCTGGGCGGCCGGGCCAAGGCACAGGGCCTGTCGGGCAGTTGGCGGGACGTGACCGAGGCCGTGAACACGATGGCGTCCCGGCTGACGGCGCAGGTGCGCGACATCGCGCTGGTGACGACGGCGGTGGCCCGGGGCGACCTGACCCGTACGGTCACGATCGAGGCGACGGGCGAGCTGCTCGAACTGAAGCTGACCGTGAACACGATGGTCGACCAGCTGTCCGCCTTCGCCGACGAGGTGACCCGCGTCGCCCGCGAGGTCGGCACCGAGGGCCAGCTCGGCGGCCGGGCGCAGGTGCGGGGCGTCTCGGGCGTCTGGAAGGACCTCACCGACAACGTCAACTTCATGGCGTCGAACCTGACCTCGCAGGTCCGCAACATCGCGCAGGTCACCACGGCCGTGGCCAACGGCGACCTGAGCCAGAAGATCACCGTGGACGCGAAGGGCGAGATCCTCGAACTGAAGTCGACGATCAACACGATGGTCGACCAGCTGTCCGCCTTCGCCGACGAGGTCACCCGCGTCGCCCGCGAGGTCGGCACCGAGGGCCAGCTCGGCGGCCGGGCGCAGGTCCGGGGCGTCTCCGGCGTCTGGAAGGACCTCACCGACAACGTCAACTTCATGGCGGACAACCTGACCTCGCAGGTCCGCAACATCGCCCTGGTGTCGACGGCCGTGGCGCAGGGCGACCTCGGCAAGAAGATCACCGTCGAGGCGAAGGGCGAGATCCTCGAACTGAAGTCGACGATCAACACGATGGTCGACCAGCTGTCCGCCTTCGCCGACGAGGTCACCCGCGTCGCCCGCGAGGTCGGCACCGAGGGGAACCTGGGCGGCCAGGCGCAGGTCCGCGGCGTCTCCGGCGTCTGGAAGGACCTCACCGACAACGTCAACTTCATGGCGTCGAACCTGACCTCGCAGGTCCGCAACATCGCGCAGGTCACCACGGCCGTGGCGCAGGGCGACCTGTCGAAGAAGATCTCGGTCGACGCGCGCGGCGAGATCCTGGCGCTGAAGGACACCGTCAACACGATGGTGGAGCAGCTGCGCGGGTTCGCCGACGAGGTCACGCGGGTGGCCCGCGAGGTGGGCACGGACGGCCGCCTCGGCGGGCGGGCGACCGTGCACGGCGTGTCGGGCGTCTGGAAGGACCTCACCGACAACGTCAACTACATGGCGGACAACCTGACCTCGCAGGTGCGCAACATCGCGCAGGTCGCCACCGCGGTGGCGCAGGGCGACCTGTCGAAGAAGATCGACGTCGACGCGCGCGGCGAGATCCTCGAACTGAAGACGACCATCAACACGATGGTCGACACGCTCTCGTCCTTCTCCTCCGAGGTCACCCGCGTGGCGCGCGAGGTGGGCTCCGAGGGCCGGCTCGGCGGCCAGGCGCGGGTGGAGGGCGTGTACGGCACCTGGAAGCGCCTGACGACGAACGTGAACGAGCTGGCGTCGAACCTGACGACGCAGGTCCGCGCCATCGCCGAGGTGGCGTCCGCGGTGACCTCCGGCGACATGTCGCGCTCCATCACCGTGGAGACGCAGGGCGAGGTCGCCGAGCTGAAGAACAACATCAACCTGATGGTCGCCAATCTGCGCGAGACGACCCGCGCGAAGGACTGGCTGGAGTCGAACCTGGCCCGGCTCGCGGCCCTGATGCAGGGGCACCGGGACCTGATGGAGGTCGCCGACCTGATCCTGCGGGAGCTGACCCCGCTGGTGAACGCCCAGTACGGCGCGTTCTTCCTCGCCGAGCCCGACGAGGGGGACACCCCGATCCGCACCTCCATCCCCACCAAGGGGCTGGCCTACATCGCGGGGTACGCGTCGGCGGCGGCCTCGGTCGTCGACACCGACGCCATGCCCGTGCACGGGCTGGTCCGGCAGGCGGCCCTGGAGAAGAAGCGGATCCTCGTCGAGGACGCCCCGCCGGACTACATCAAGATCAACAGCGGGCTCGGGGAGGCGGCGCCGGCCTCGGTCGTCATCATCCCGATCCTCTTCGAGGACAAGCTCCTCGGCGTGATCGAACTGGCGTCGTTCTCCCGCTTCTCCGACGTCCACCTGGCGTTCTTCGACCAGTTCGTGAACACCATCGGCGTCGCGATCAACACGATCATCGCCAACTCCCGCACCGAGTCGCTGCTCGGCGAGTCGCAGCGCCTGGCGACGCAGTTGCAGGAGCGGTCGGACGAGCTCCAGCGCCAGCAGGCCGAGTTGCAGCGCTCGAACGCGGAGCTGGAGGAGAAGGCGGCCCTGCTGGCGACCTCCTCCCAGTACAAGTCGGAGTTCCTGGCGAACATGTCGCACGAGCTGCGCACGCCGCTGAACTCGCTGCTCATCCTGGCCCGGCTGCTCTCCGACAACCCGGACGGCCACCTCAACGACCAGGAGGTGCAGTTCGCGACGACGATCCACCGGTCCGGGTCCGACCTGCTCCAGCTGATCAACGACATCCTCGACCTGTCGAAGATCGAGGCGGGCCGGATGGACGTCCGCCCCAAGAGGCTGCCGCTCATCAAGCTCCTCGACTACGTCCACGCCACGTTCCGCCCGATCACCCTCGACCGCGGTCTCGCCTTCGAGGTGACGGTCGGCGAGGACGTGCCGCGCGAGATGCTCTCGGACGAGCAGCGGCTCCAGCAGATCCTGCGCAACCTGCTGTCGAACGCGATCAAGTTCACCGCGAACGGCAAGGTGGAGCTGCGGGTCTCCCGGGTCAGGGACCCCGAGCACCAGTACCTGCGCGACAGCGACGACCTGATCGCGTTCGCCGTCTCCGACACCGGCATCGGTATCGCCCGCGACAAGCTGCCGGTCATCTTCGAGGCGTTCCAGCAGGCCGACGGCACCACGAACCGCAAGTACGGCGGCACCGGCCTCGGCCTGTCGATCAGCCGGGAGATCTCCGGGCTGCTCGGCGGCCGGATCATCGCCGAGAGCGAGCCGGGCCACGGCTCCACCTTCACGCTGTACGTGCCCGTGCGCCATCCCAGCCACGTGCCGCACGAGCCCGTCGCGGAGCCGGCGCCGCTGCCGTACGCGGGCCACCGGCCGCCGCTGGTGCCGCAGCAGCTCCCGGCCCCGGACGCGTATCCGCCGCACGACCAGGACGACAACTGGCCCACGCCCACGAAGCTGGAGCAGTGGCGGGCGGGCCGCGCGGGGCAGGTGCTGGCCGGGCGCCGCGTGCTGATCGTCGACGACGACATCCGCAACGTCTTCGCGCTGACCCATGTCCTCGGCCGGGTCGGCATGCCCGTGCTGTACGCGGAGAACGGGCGGGAGGGCATCGACACCCTGGAGGTCAACCCGGACGTCGAGCTGGTCCTGATGGACATCATGATGCCGGAGATGGACGGCTACGAGACCATCTCGGTGATCCGCGGGACGCCGCGGTGGGCCGGGCTGCCCATCGTGGCGCTGACCGCGAAGGCGATGCCCGGCGACCGCGAGAAGTCCATCGCCCAGGGCGCCAACGACTACGTACCCAAACCGGTGGACGTCGATCAGCTGCTGACCGTCGTCTGCGATCTGCTGGCCCCGGACGAGGCGGCACCGCCCGAGGGAGAGTCCGTGACCCCGCCGACGACCGAGTGAGGCACCGTCACCATGACCATCACCGACAGCGGCTCGCCCGACCGGGCCAGCATCCTCCTGGTCGACGACATGGAGGACAACCTGATCGCGCTCGAAGCGGTCCTCGGATCGCTGAACGAGCCGCTGGTGCGGGCCCGGTCGGGCGAGGAGGCCATGAAGGCGCTGCTGCGGCACCGGTTCGCGGTCGTCCTGCTGGACATCCGGATGCCGGGGATGGACGGCTTCGAGACGGCGTCGAACATCAAGCGCCTCGACCAGACCAAGGACGTCCCGATCATCTTCCTCACCGGCACGGACGCCGACGCGGGCTACGCCTTCCGCGGCTACGCGACCGGGGCGGCCGACTACCTGACCAAGCCCTTCGACCCGTGGGTGCTGCGCGCCAAGGTCACCGTCTTCCTCGACCTGCACCGCAAGAACCAGCAGTTGCAGCGGCTGCTGGCGCGCGAGCAGGCGCAGCTCGACACGCTGGCGACGCGGATGGCGTCGATCGAGCACCAGCTGGCCGAGCACCCGGAGCCCGACGTGCGCGCGCTGCGCACCCGCGTCTCCCAGATGGAGGAGACGCTGCGTACGCTGCGGCGCCCCTGACCCGGGGCGCCGCGGGCCGGACGCGGATCAGCCCTCGCGCGTACCGGCGTACATCTCGTCGAGCAGGCCCTTGTACTCCCGCTCGACGACCGGCCGCTTGAGCTTGAGGCTGGGCGTCAGCTCGCCGTGCTCGATGTCGAGGTCGCGCGGCAGCAGCTTGAACTTCTTGATGGTCTGCCAGCGCTGGAGCCCCTCGTTGAGCTCCGTGACGTAGCCCTCGACGAGCCGCACGGTCGCGGGGGCGGCGACGACGTCCGCGTACGTCCTGCCCTCCAGGCCGTTCTCCTTGGCCCACTCCAGGATCGACGGTTCGTCGAGCGCGATGAGCGCGGTGCAGAAGTTCCGGTCGGCGCCGTGCACCAGGATGTTGGAGACGTAGGGGCAGACGGCCTTGAACTGGCCCTCGACCTCGGCGGGCGCGATGTACTTGCCGCCGGAGGTCTTGATCAGGTCCTTCTTGCGGTCGGTGATCCGCAGATAGCCGTCGACGGACAGCTCGCCGATGTCGCCGGTGTGGAACCAGCCGTCGCTCTCCAGCACCTCGGCGGTCTTCTCGGGCAGCCCGTGGTAGCCCTCCATGATGCCGGGGCCGCGCAGCAGGATCTCGCCGTCGTCGGCGATGCGCACCTCGGTGCCGGGCAGCGGCTTGCCGACGGTGCCGGTGCGGTAGGCCTCGCCGGGGTTCACGAAGGAGGCGGCCGACGACTCGGTGAGCCCGTAGCCCTCCAGGATGTGCACGCCCGCGCCCGCGAAGAAGTAGCCGATCTCGGGGGCCAGCGCGGCGGAGCCGGAGATGCAGGCCCGCAGCCGGCCGCCGAAGGCCTCCCGGAGCTTGCTGTAGACGAGGGCGTCGGCGACCTTGTGCTTGGAGGCCAGGCCGAACGGCGCGGACGCCACGCCGGTCCTGCGGAAGTTGTCCTGGGTGACCTTCGCGTACTCGCGCGCGACCCCGGCCGCCCACTGGAAGATCTTGTACTTGGCGGCGCCGCCGGCCCGCGCCTTGGCGGCGACCCCGTTGTAGACCTTCTCGAAGATGCGCGGCACGGCGGCCATGTACGTGGGCTGCACGACCGGGAGATTCTCGATGATCTTGTCGACCCGGCCGTCGACGGCGGTGACGTGCCCGACCTCGATCTGGCCGCTGGTGAGCACCTTGCCGAAGACGTGGGCGAGCGGCAGCCACAGGTACTGCACGTCGTCCTGGCCGACGAGCCCGGTGGAGGCGATGGCCCTGGCCATGTACGACCAGTTGTCGTGCGGGAGGCGGACGCCCTTGGGGCGGCCGGTGGTGCCGGAGGTGTAGATGAGGGTGGCGAGCTGGTCCTTCTGGATCGCGCCGACCCGCTCCGTGATCACCTCCGGGTTCTTCTCCAGGTGGGCGGCGCCGCGCGCCTCCAGGTCCTCCAGGGTGAGCAGCCAGCCGTCGGGGTCGGCGGCGTCCGGCTCCACGCCGGTCGCGTCGATCACGATCACATGGCGCAGCTCGGGCAGCTCGGCGCGGCGCTCGCGGGCCTTGGCGAGCTGCGCGGCGTCCTCGGCGACGAGCACCTTCGACTCGGAGTCGGAGAGGATGAACGCCGACTCGTCGGCCTTGGTCTGCGGATAGACGGTGGTGGTCGCCGCGCCCGCGCACATGATGCCGAGGTCCGCGAGGATCCACTCGACCCGGGTCGAGGAGGCGAGCGCCACCCGCTCCTCGGCCCGCACCCCCAGCTCGACGAGGCCGGCGGCGATCGCGTAGACCCGCTGGGCGGCCTGCGCCCAGCTCAACGACTTCCACTCGTCCGGACCCGAGCCGCCGGCCGCGGGAACCGGGTAGCGGTAGGCCTCGGCATCAGGTGTGGCGGCCACGCGCTCCAGGAAGAGAGACGCCACGGAGGGCGGCCGGTTCTCGATCAGGGTCTGTGTGTCGCTCACGACGTCCTCCGGGGCCCGCGACTGTTGAAACGCGGCTTGTTTAACTGGCGAGTAACCATTGAGCAGTGATCAGGGTAAGGGCCACCGCGCCGCCGCGTAAGAGGCTCCGGCCTCCGACTTCACGGGCGAGCACCCCATCCGCCCCTGCCCACACAGCCCCCACACAAAAGCGGTGGGCCCGTCGCGCGTCCGCGCGACGGGCCCACCGTCCGTGACCGCCGGGGCTACTTCTTGCTCTTGGCGCCGCCGCCGTCGTCACTGGAGAGCACCGCGATGAAGGCCTCCTGCGGAACCTCCACGGATCCCACCATCTTCATGCGCTTCTTGCCCTCCTTCTGCTTCTCGAGCAGCTTGCGCTTACGGGAGATGTCACCGCCGTAGCACTTGGCGAGGACGTCCTTGCGGATGGCGCGGATGGTCTCGCGGGCGATGACCCGGGAGCCGATGGCCGCCTGGATCGGCACCTCGAAGGCCTGGCGCGGGATCAGCTCGCGCAGCTTGGCGACGAGCCGCACCCCGTAGGCGTAGGCCTGGTCGCGGTGGGTGATGGCGGAGAAGGCGTCGACCTTGTCGCCGTGCAGCAGGATGTCGACCTTCACCAGGTGCGCGGTCTGCTCGCCGGTGGGCTCGTAGTCGAGCGAGGCGTAGCCGCGGGTCTTGGACTTCAGCTGGTCGAAGAAGTCGAAGACGATCTCGGCGAGCGGCAGGGTGTAGCGGATCTCGACGCGGTCCTCGGAGAGGTAGTCCATGCCGAGCAGGGTGCCGCGCCGGGTCTGGCACAGCTCCATGATCGAGCCGATGAACTCGGACGGCGCGAGGATGGTGGCGCGCACGACCGGCTCGTAGACCTTGTCGATCTTCCCCTCGGGGAACTCGCTGGGGTTGGTGACGATGTGCTCGGCACCGTCCTCCATGTCGACGCGGTACACCACGTTCGGCGCCGTGGCGATCAGGTCGAGGCCGAACTCGCGCTCCAGGCGCTCGCGGATCACGTCGAGGTGCAGCAGGCCGAGGAAGCCGACGCGGAAGCCGAAGCCGAGGGCCGCCGAGGTCTCCGGCTCGTAGACCAGCGCCGCGTCGTTGAGCTGGAGCTTGTCGAGGGCGTCGCGCAGCTCGGGGTAGTCCGAGCCGTCGAGCGGGTACAGCCCCGAGAAGACCATCGGCTTCGGGTCCTTGTAGCCGCCGAGGGCCTCCGTCGCGCCGTTGTGCAGGGAGGTGATCGTGTCACCGACCTTGGACTGGCGGACGTCCTTCACGCCGGTGATCAGGTAGCCGACCTCGCCGACGCCGAGCCCGTCGGCGGGCAGCATCTCCGGCGAGTTCGTGCCGATCTCCAGCAGCTCGTGCGTGGCGCCGGTGGACATCATCCGGATCCGCTCGCGCTTGTTGAGCTGGCCGTCGATGACACGGACGTAGGTGACGACACCGCGGTACGAGTCGTAGACCGAGTCGAAGATCATCGCGCGGGCCGGGGCGTCCTTGACGCCGACCGGCTGCGGGATCTCGGCGACGACCTTGTCGAGCAGCGCCTCGACGCCCATGCCAGTCTTCGCGGAGACCTTGAGCACGTCCTCGGGCTGGCAGCCGATGAGGTTGGCCAGCTCCTCGGAGAACTTCTCGGGCTGGGCGGCCGGCAGGTCGATCTTGTTGAGCACCGGGATGATCTTGAGGTCGTTCTCCATCGCCAGGTACAGGTTGGCGAGGGTCTGCGCCTCGATGCCCTGGGCCGCGTCGACCAGGAGGACGGTGCCCTCGCAGGCGGCGAGCGACCGCGAGACCTCGTACGTGAAGTCCACGTGGCCCGGCGTGTCGATCATGTTGAGGATGTGGGTGTTGCCCTGGTCGGGCCCCTCCGAGGGGGCCCAGGGCAGCCGCACCGCCTGGGACTTGATCGTGATGCCGCGCTCGCGCTCGATGTCCATCCGGTCGAGGTACTGAGCACGCATCTGCCGCTGCTCGACCACGCCGGTCAGCTGGAGCATGCGGTCGGCGAGCGTGGACTTGCCGTGGTCGATGTGCGCGATGATGCAGAAATTGCGGATCAGAGCCGGGTCGGTACGGCTCGGCTCGGGCACATTCTTAGGGGTCGCGGGCACGCAGGGTCCTGTCTCTTGAGGCGCCGTTTGCCTCAGGTCGGCCTCGGTTGGGATCGATACGTAGCTTCCATGGTCCCACGGCCCGGGCACTGGGCACGGTTTGGGCCGGTGGGAGTACGGCTGGTACCGTGGTCAGCTGTGTCTCATGCCCTCTCAGCACGAGACACGCACTCAGAGAAAATCACCGGTACGGGACCCTCACCGGCCCCGTGCCTGAACCTGCAAAGGCTCATTTCGTGGCGAACATCAAGTCCCAGATCAAGCGGAACAAGACCAACGAGAAGGCCCGGCTGCGCAACAAGGCCGTCAAGTCTTCGCTGAAGACCGCGGTCCGCAAGGCCCGCGAGGCCGCTGCCGCGGGTGACACCGCGAAGGCCACCGAGTACCAGCGCGCTGCCGCGCGTCAGCTCGACAAGGCCGTCGCCAAGGGCGTCATCCACAAGAACCAGGCCGCCAACAAGAAGTCGGCGCTTGCTTCGAAGGTCGCCTCTCTCCAGGGCTGAACCCGACCTGATCCGATGTATCGCCGGTAGGACCCGGGCGGGCCCTCTCTCATCCGCCCCCGACCGGCACCCCGAGCCGCACGCGACTGCGTTCGCCACGCGGGTGCGGCTCACCCCTAGCGTGAACCGAGGCCCCGCCGTCCCGACCGGGACGGCGGGGCCTTCGGCGTGCGGGGGGCCTTCGACGTGCGGGGCCTGCGGCGTGCGGGGGTGTCGGTGGCGGGGTTCCGGGAGTGCGCGGGCTCGGGAGTGCGCGGGCTCGGGAGTGCGCGGGCTCGGGAGTGCGCGGGCTCGGGGCGGGGGCCTGGGGCGGGGTGGCCGGGGCGCGGGCTCGGGGCGAGGTCCTGGGGCGGGGTCTGGGGCACGGGGCCGGGGCGAGGCCCTGGGTCGCGGGCTCGGAGCGGGGGCTCGGGGCTCGGGCTCGGAGCGGGGCTCGGGTCGCGGGCTCGGGTCGCGGGTCGCGGGCCACGGGCTCGGGCCACGGGTCGCGGGCTCGGGGCGCGGGGCGCGGGCTCGGGCCACGGGGCGCGGGGCGCCGGGGCGCCGGGGCACGGGGCGCCGGGGCACGGGTCGCGGGGCGCTTTCAGCCTCGCGCGCGGGCGGCCCGTGCCACGCTGACGACGGCCTTCTCCAGCGCGTACTCGGGGTCGTCCCCGCCGCCCTTGACCCCCGCGTCCGCCTCGGCGACGGCCGTCAGCGCGGCGGCCACCCCGTCAGGGGTCCAGCCCCGCATCTGCTGACGCACCCGGTCGATCTTCCACGGCGGCATCCCCAGCTCGCGGGCCAGGTCGGCGGGGCGCCCGCCGCGCGCGGAGGACAGCTTGCCGATGGCCCGCACCCCCTGCGCCAACGCGCTGGTGATCAGCACCGGCGCGACGCCGGTGGCCAGCGACCACCGCAGCGCCTCCAGCGCTTCGGCGGCCCGGCCCTCCACGGCCCGGTCCGCCACCGTGAAGCTCGACGCCTCGGCCCGCCCGGTGTAGTACCGCGCGACGACGGCCTCGTCGATGGTGCCCTCGATGTCGGCGACGAGCTGCGAGACGGCGGACGCCAGCTCCCGCAGGTCGCTGCCGAGGGCGTCGACGAGCGCCTGGCACGCCTCGGGCGTCGCCGACCGGCCGAGCGTGCGGAACTCCGAGCGCACGAACGACAGCCGGTCCGCCGGCTTGGTCATCTTCGGGCAGGCGACCTCCCGCGCCCCCACCTTGCGCGCCGCGTCGAGCAGGCCCTTGCCCTTGGCGCCGCCGGCGTGCAGCAGGACCAGCGTGATCTCCTCGGCGGGCGAGCCGAGATACGCCTTCACGTCCTTCACCGTGTCCGCCGACAGGTCCTGCGCGTTGCGGACCACGACGACCTTGCGCTCGGCGAACAGCGACGGGCTCGTCAGCTCCGCGAGCGTCCCGGGCTGCACCTGGTCGGAGGTGAGGTCGCGGACATCGGTGTCGGCGTCGGACGCCCGGGCGGCGGCGACCACCTCCTGCACCGCGCGGTCGAGCAGCAGGTCCTCCTGGCCCACCGCGACGGTGAGCGGAGCGAGGGGATCGTCGTGTGCAGTCTTCCTGGCCATCGCGGACAAGCATCCCACGCACCACCGACAACCCGCCCCGGCCGCGGCGGGCTCAGGGCTCCTCGCGCCACCCGTCCCACTCGCCCGCGAACCCGTCCAGCTCCCCGGGGTCGAGCCGGCCGTCCGCGTCCTCGACGACCACCAGCCACTGGGCGTCCTCGGCGTCGTCCTCGCCGGCCAGCGCGTCCCGTACGAGCTGCGGTTCCTCGGCCACGCCGAAACGCTCGGCGAGCGCTTCGGCGGCCTCCTGCGCCGCGTCGCGGTCGGGCAGCACCAGCACGTGTCTCACATCGCTCACGACACCATCTTCGGACACCGACGGCACGGGATCAGCCCTGGGGCACGATCTGCACGTCGATCTCGATGCGCACGCTGGAGCCGACGACGGCGATGCCGCGCGCCAGCATGGTCTGCCAGCTGACGGTGAAGTCGTCGCGGTGCAGTTCGGTGGTGGCCCGGCAGGCGGCGCGGGTCTCGCCCTCCATCCCGTTGCCCAGGCCCAGGTACTCGGCGTCGAGGGTGACCGTGCGGGTCACGCCGTGCAGCGAGAGCGCGCCGGTGATCGCCCAGCGGCTGCCGCCCCTGTGCACGAAACGCTCGCTGTAGAACTCCAGCGTCGGGAAGTGGTCGACGTCGAGGAAGTCGGCGGACCTGAGGTGGTCGTCGCGCATCTTCACATTGGTGTCGATGGAGGACGCGTCGATGACCACGTGCATCGCGGACTGCTCGACGCGTTCGGCGACCCGCAGCGCACCGGCGAAGGTGTTGAACCGGCCGTGGACCCGGGCGAGCCCGATGTGCCGCGCCGTGAACGCGATCGACGAGTGCGTCGGCTCGATCTCCCACTCGCCGGGCCGCGGCAGCGGGGGCGGCGGCGCGACCTGGAGCATGACGTCACCGAGCGAGGCGTGCGCGCTCTCGGCGACGGTGGCGCTGCCCCGGTACGGCGCGAACCCCTCGGCCGAGACGGCGAGGCGGTACTCCCCGGCGGGCACGGCCGCCATGAACGAGCCGAACGGGTCGGTCCCGCCGCTCACCACCTTGCGCCCCATCGCGTCGCTGACGGCGAACTCGGCGCCGCGCACCGGCTCGTTGACCGGGTCCAGGACCCGGCAGCTCAGGACGCCCGCGCTGGGCGGCACCGTCACCGCCGCCAGGGGATGTGCCCGTTGAACCCGGTTCGTACGGTTTCCCAGCCTGCGGCCGAACATGAGCTATCCACCCCAGCAACCCTTGACAACTGTCGTCACTTCTTCAACGAAGGAGTATTCGATCACCGCTGGGGCATTCGAGGCAACACGGGATCATTTCTACTCACCGGTAGCAAATCTGCGATCCCGCACCGCCCGCCGCGCCGCCCTCCTCGGGCCGTCCGGGGCCGTGCCCCGCCCCTCCGGTCAGGGTCCGCTCCGCGCCACCTCCAGTCCGGCCGCGCCGCCCCGCGTGCCCGGCCCGCCCTCGCGGACGGCGACCGCCCCGTCCCGGTCCGTGCGCAGTACCGCGACGCCCTGGGCCCGCAGCGCCGCCAGGGTCCGGGGAGCGGGATGACCGTACGGGTTGTCGGCCCCCGCGCTGATCAACGCGAGCCGGGGCGCCGCCCGCCGCAGCAACCCGGGGTCCTGGAAGGCCGATCCGTGGTGGGCGACCTTCAGCACGTCCACCCGGGGCAGCGCGGCCCCCGCGCCGCTCCTCGACAGGGCGCGCTGCGCGGCCGGTTCGAGGTCGCCGAGCAGCAGCAGCGTCAGGCCGCCGGTGCGCACCAGCAGGGTGACGCTCGCGTCGTTCGGCCCGTCGGGGCCGGGCGCGGGGCCCGCCGGCGGCCACAGCACCTGCCAGTCGAGGGGGCCGCTCCTGCGCCGCTCCCCCGCCGCCGCCCGGACCATCGTGATGCCGCGCGCCGCCACCAGCCGCCGGACGAACGCCGCCTGGTCCGCCGGCTCCGCGAACCCCGTCGTCTCGACCGCCCCGACCGACCGCCCCCGCAACACCCCCGGCAGGCCCGCCACATGGTCCGCGTGGAAATGCGTGAGCAGCAGCAACGGGATCCGGGTGACACCCAGCGACCGCAGACACCGGTCGACGCGCACCGGATCCGGTCCCGCGTCCACCACGACCCCGGCGCCCGCCCCGGCCGCGAGCACCAGCGCGTCGCCCTGCCCCACGTCGCACATCACCAGCCGCCAGCCCGGCGGCGGCCAGCCCGTGATCACCCGGGTCAGGGGCGCCGGCCGCACCACGACCACGAGCAGCAGCAGCGCGCAGGCCCCGCAGAGCCACGCCGACCCGAGCACGCGGCGCCCCACCGCGACCAGCACCACCGTGCCCACCGCGAGCAGTGCTCCCCCGCGCCAGCCGCCCGGCCAGTCCACACCGCCGCCCGGCATCGCGGCCCCGGTCCGCGCGATCCGGGCGATCCAGCCCGCGGGCCAACTCGCGCACCACGCGCAGAACGTCGCCACCGGCATCGCGACCGGCGCCGCCGCGAGCGCCGCGAACCCCAGCACCGTCGCGGGCGCGACCGCGAACTCCACCAGCAGATTGCACGGCACCGCCACCAGACTCACCCGCGCCGCGAGGACGGCGACGACGGGAGCGCACACCGCCTGGGCCGCGCCCGCCGCCCCGAGCGCCTCGGCGAGCCGCCCCGGCACCCCGCGCCCGCGCAGCGCCGCACTCCAGCGCGGGGCGAGGGTGAGCAGCGCGCCGGTGGCGAGCACCGACAGCAGGAACCCGTGACTCCGCGCCAGCCACGGGTCGAGGAGGACGAGCAGCAGTACGGCCGTGGCCAGCGCCGGGAGCAGGGATCTGCGGCGTCCGGTGGCGACGGCGAGCAGGGCGATCAGCCCGCACGCCGCCGCCCGCAGCACGCTCGGCCCCGGTCGGCACACCACGACGAACCCGAGCGTCAGCCCGCCGCCGGCCAGCGCGGTCGTCCGCAGCGACAGACCGACGCGGGGCGCGAGCCCCCGCCTCTCCGCCAGCTGCGCGGTGCCCGGCGGTCCGATCAGCAGCGCCAGCAGGATCGTGAAATTCGCCCCGCTGACGGAGGTCAGATGCAGCAGGTCGGTCGCCTCGAACGCCGCGTGCAGCTCCGGCGTGACCCGTGCCGTGTCGCCGACCACCAGACCGGGGAGCAGGGCGCGTGCGTCCGGGGGCAGCCCCGCCGTCGCCCGCCGCAGCCCCGCGCGCAGCTCACCGGCCAGCCGCTGCGGCGCACTCGGCCCGCCCACCACGCGGGGCCGCACGTCCGGCCCGACGCGCAGCACCGCCGCGACCCGGTCACCGCCGCTCAGGGGCGGCGCCAGCGCACCCGTGACCCACAGCCGGGTGGACGGCAGCCGAGCCAGCCACGGGCTCCCGCGCGGGGCGGCGCGCGGGGCTGCACTGGGGTCGGCGTCCCGGTCGGAGGGCTGGGCGGAGGACTGGGCGGAGGGCCGGGCCACGGGCCGGGGCGTGTCCGCAAGGATCAGGACCGGTGTCCGGGTCCGGTACTCCGCGCCGTCGGGTGCCCTGACCCGCACCAGCTCCGCCTCGACGAGCACGGCGGGCGGCGCGGCGTGGTCCCCACTGACCCGTGGCCGGGTGAGCCGGGGGTCCGAGGTGATCTCGACCTCGGCGTGGACCCGGGCGTACCGGGCCGCGAGCTCCGGCACCGGGCCACGGCGCAGATCGGCTCCGTGCAGGCCCGCCGAGGCCGCCGCCGCTGCGGTGCAGAGCAGGAGCAGCGCGGCGGACGGGCTCCGCCAGGCGCCGGATGCAAGGGCACCGGAGGCGCGGGCGCTGGCCGCACGGGTGCCCGGCGCCGCGTCGCGGCGGCCCGCGATCAGCAGCCCCACGCCGACGAGCGCGCACACCGCCGCGACCGTCGCCGCCCAACGGCCGGGCGCCGTGAGGAGCAGCGCCGCCGTCGCCCAGGCCGCCAGCGCGGGCGGGACCAGCCTCAGGTCGAGCGGGCCCTCGCGGGGCGGATCGGCCGAACCGGCTCCCAGGCCCGTGCCGGTGCCGGTGCCGGTGCCGGTGTCGGAACCGGTGTCGGTGCCGGTCATGGCCGGACGAGATTCTGAAGGTCTTCGAAGCGGCGGTCCCCGATCCCGTTGACCTCGCGCAGTTCGTCCACCGAGCGGAAACCCCCGTGCTCGGTGCGGTAGTCGATGATGTGCTGGGCCAGCACCGGGCCGACGCCGGGCAGCGTGTCGAGCTGTTCCGCACTCGCGGTGTTCAGGCCGACCGGCCCGGCAGGCACCCCCGGCGCACCGGAACCCGCACCCGCACCCGCACCCGTGCCCGGCGGGGCCGCCGCGTCGGCGGGCAGCGGCTGGCCGACCAGGATCTGCTCGCCGTCGGTCAGCAGCCGCGCCCGGTTGAGCCCGGCCGTGTCCGCGCCGGGGCGGACCCCGCCGGCCGCCCGCAGCGCGTCCGCGACCCGGGCCCCGGCGGGCAGTCGCAGGACGCCGGGGCGGCGCACCTTCCCCGCGACGTCCACGATGACCCGGGCGCCGCTCGTCGGCCCGGGCCCGGGCTCCGGCCCGGGTACCGGTGAGGGCACGGGGTCGGCGCCCGCCTCCGGCTCCGTCGGAGCCGCGCGCACCGTCTCCGGCGCCCGCACCGGCTGCGTACGCCCGGCCCAGAAGTGCTGGGCGGCGAAGAGTGCCGCGACGCAGAGGACCACGGCCAGGGCGAGCGCGCCGCGCCGCTCGACACCGCAGCGGGCCTGCACCCACAGCGGCAGCCGATCCCGCACGGCCGACGCGGCACGCCCCCGCCACGTCGAGGCCCCGCGCCCCGCACCTGCGGGCGACCCGCCCACCGACTCCCCCGGGAAAGCTCCCGGCGAAGACGCTCCCGGCGAAGGCACTCCCGGCGAGGGCGCTCCCGCTCCAGCCTCCCCCGGCACGGGATCCCGCACCGAAGGCCCGTCCGAGCGCGGCGGCGCGAACAGGGCCTCCGCCCGCAGCCGCGTCTCCTCCTCGCCCGCGCCGCGAGCCCGCCCGTGCCCCCCGCGCACCAGGCGCCGCCGGGCCCGCCGCCGCTTCAGGGCACGGCCGTCGGACGCGGGGCCACGCCCCGGCCCGCTGGATGCCTGTGCTGTCCGAGACAGTGATCGAAGTGCCATGTCCGAGACGGTAGGCACCGCGCCCCGAACTAGTGGATCTTGCTCAATTCCCGGGGACAACAGACCAGTTGTGGAAAACCCCGCCACCCGATCCAGCGACACCCGCCACGACTACGAGCCCCCGCACCCACACCCACACCCTGCACCT
This sequence comes from Streptomyces sp. NPDC088785, assembly GCF_044750685.1. Taxonomy (NCBI): domain Bacteria; kingdom Bacillati; phylum Actinomycetota; class Actinomycetes; order Kitasatosporales; family Streptomycetaceae; genus Streptomyces; species Streptomyces sp. NPDC088785. The sequence continues at coordinate 91,434 of NZ_JBIVKH010000002.1, read as the reverse complement.
CTACACCCCACACCCCGCACCCCGCACCCCGCACCCCGCACCCCGCACCCGCGACCTACATCCGCGGCGACACCACAGCCCCCAGCAACCCCGGCCCCGTATGCGCCCCGATCACCGCGCCCACCTCGCTGACATGCAGCTCCCCCAGCCCCGGCACCCGCTCACCCAGCCAGCCCGCGAGGGCCTCCGCCCGCTCCGGCGCCGCCAGGTGGTGCACGGCGATGTCGACCTGCCCGCTGCCCGCCCGCTCGGCGACGATCTCCTGGAGCCGGGCGATCGCCTTCGACGCGGTGCGGACCTTCTCCAGGAACTCGATGCGGCCGCCGTCGAGCTGGAGGAGCGGCTTGACCGCGAGCGCCGAGCCGAACCACGCCTGCGCGGCCCCGATCCGGCCGCCCCGACGCAGATAGTCCAGGGTGTCGACGTAGAAGTACGCGGCGGTGCCGGCGGCCCGCTTCTCCGCCGCGGCCACCGCCTCGTCGACGGAGCCGCCGGTGTCCGCGGTCTCCGCCGCGGCGAGCGCGCAGAAACCGAGCGCCATGGCGACCATGCCGGTGTCCACCACCCGCACCGGCACGGGGGCCTCCCGCGCGGCGAGGACCGCCGCGTCGTAGGTTCCGGAGAACTCGGCCGACAGGTGCAGCGAGATGATGTCGGTGGCGCCGGACTCGGCGACCCTGCGGTACGTCTCGGCGAACAGCTCGGGGCTGGGCCTCGACGTCGTCACCGGCCGGCGCTTCTGCAACGCCTCGGCGAGCGAACGGGCCGAGATCTCCGTGCCCTCTTCGAGCGCCCGGTCGCCCAGGACCACGGTCAGCGGCACCGCCGTGATGCCGTGGCGCTCCATCGTCCGCTGCGGCAGGTAGGCCGTTGAATCGGTGACGATCGCGACATGGCGGGACATGCTCCGGAGATTACCCGGCGGAGCCCGCCGTAGGCAGCCCGGCCCCCGCCGAGCGGCCGGGGATCAAGTCGTATTCTCCGGACGGGGTTTCTTCTGCCACGGATACACCGGGCGCACACCTGGCGGAGTGATCGCGGACCGGTCCGGCTTCTCCCGCCCGGGCGGCGGGGCGGACGGTGCCGAGGAGCCGGACGCGGTGTCGGCGCTCGTCCAGTGCCGCAGCGCCCCCGCCTCCAGGTCGATCTGCGACCGCAGGGAGTCCAGATCGTCGCTCGCGAACCGGGTGGCCCGGTCCCGGGCCGCGTGCCGCAGGGCGTCGGCGGACTGCGTGATCTGCGACGTGCGCTCCCGCAGCTCCGGCACCAGCCGTGCGACCTGCCGCTTGTCGGGCTCGCTCTCCAGGCGCTTCAGTTCGCCGTCCAGCTCGTGGCCGTGCGCGCTGAGCCGCCCGAAGAGGTCGAGGGACTCCTGGAGGCTGGCGTCCTCGGCGACGCGCGCGTGCAGCGCGTCCTGCGTGGCCCGCATGGAACCGCGCAGTCTCAGCCGCAGCTGGGCCAGCTCGCTGGCCGTGCCGGGCTGGAAGCTCCTGGCCCGCAGCGTGGTGTCCTCCACGGTCCTGCGCGCCTGCGCCACCGTGCGGTCCACCCCGCGCTTGGCCGCGCCGACCGCCTTCACCGTCGCGTACGCGCCGAGCACCACGAACGCGATGAAGATCAGCGCCATGACCACCAGCACAGCTTCCACGGCGCTCCTCCGATTCGTCCGCCCGACCCGTCCGTCCGGGTCCCGCGGACCCGTCCTTCCACCGTAAACGGACCGGGCAGGCCAGGGGTTCCAGCGGAACCCCCAACCTGCCCGTAGGGAACAACCCCGAGTGTTGGACCGGGTGCCCTACGCGGGCACGATGTTCACCAGCTTCGGCGCCCGCACGATCACCTTGCGGATCCCGGCGCCGTCAAGCGCCGCGACGACCTTCTCGTCGGCCAGCGCGATCTTCTCCAGCTCCTCGTCGGAGATCGCCGGGGAGACCTCCAGACGCGCCTTGACCTTGCCCTTGATCTGGACGACGCAGGTCACCGTCTCGTCGACCACGTAGGCCGGGTCGGCGACCGGGAAGTCCTGGTGGACGACCGACTCGGTGTGGCCCAGCTTGCGCCACAGCTCCTCGGCGACGTGCGGGGCCAGCGGCGCGACCAGCAGCACGAGCCGCTCGGCGACCGAGCGCGGCAGCGCACCGCCCGCGTACGACTTGACCAGGTGGTTGTTCAGCTCGGTGACCTTGGCGATGGCGGTGTTGAACCGCATCCCCTCCAGGTCGCCGCGCACCCCGTCGATCGCCTTGTGCAGGGCGCGCAGCGTCGCCTCGTCGATGTCCGCATCGGCGGCGTCGACGACGGTGACCTCACCGGTCGCCTCGTCGACGATGTTGCGCCACAGGCGCTGGAGCAGCCGGAACTGGCCGACCACCGCGCGCGTGTCCCACGGCCGCGAGACGTCCAGCGGGCCCATCGCCATCTCGTACAGGCGCAGCGTGTCCGCGCCGTACTCCTCGCAGATCTCGTCCGGCGTGACCGCGTTCTTCAGGGACTTGCCCATCTTGCCCAGCAGGCGGCTGACCTTCTCGCCCTGGTAGTAGTACGCGCCGTCGCGCTCCTCCACCTCGGCGGCCGGTACGGCGATACCGCGCGCGTCCCGGTACACGTAGGCCTGGATCATGCCCTGGTTGAACAGCTTGTGGAACGGCTCGGCGGAGGAGACGTGCCCCAGGTCGAACAGCACCTTCGACCAGAAACGGGCGTACAGCAGGTGCAGCACCGCGTGCTCGGCGCCGCCCACGTACAGGTCGACACCGCCGGTGGGCTGTCCCTCGCGCGGGCCCATCCAGTACTGCTCGACGGCCGGGTCGACCAGCTTCTCGCTGTTGTGCGGGTCCAGGTAGCGCAGCTCGTACCAGCACGAACCCGCCCAGTTGGGCATGGTGTTGGTCTCGCGGCGGAACCGGCGCGGGCCGCGGCCGTCGCCCAGGTCCAGGGTGACGTCGACCCAGTCCTCGTTGCGGGACAGCGGCGTCTCGGGCTGGGTGTCGGCGTCGTCCGGGTCGAAGGTGCGCGGGCTGTAGTCCTCGACCTCGGGCAGCTCCAGCGGCAGCATCGACTCGGGCAGCGGGTGGGCGATGCCGTCCTCGTCGTAGACGATCGGGAAGGGCTCGCCCCAGTAGCGCTGGCGGCTGAACAGCCAGTCGCGCAGCCGGAAGTTGACCGTGCCGTGGCCGATGCCCCGGCCGGCCAGCCACTCGGTCATCCGGGCCTTGGCGTCGGCGACGCCCAGGCCGTCAAGCGCGACCTCGTCGTTCGAGGAGTTGACCAGCTTCGCCTCGTACGCGACGAAGGCGTCGTCCCAGGTCGACGGGTCGGTGCCGCGCCCGTCCGACGGCTGGACCACGCAGCGCATCGGCAGTTCGAAGGCGCGCGCGAACGCGAAGTCGCGGGCGTCGTGCGCCGGGACCGCCATGATCGCGCCGGTGCCGTAGCCCATCAGGACGTAGTCGGCGATGAAGACCGGGACCTGCTCGCCGCTGACCGGGTTGATCGCGTACGCGCCGGTGAAGACGCCGGTCTTGTCCTTGGCCTCGGCCTGGCGCTCGACGTCCGACTTGGAGGCGGCCTGCTTGCGGTAGGCGGCGACGGCCTCGGCGGGCGTCGCGTGACCGCCGGTCCACACGTCGTGGGTGCCCTCGGGCCAGGCGGCCGGGGTGATCCTCTCGACCAGGTCGTGCTCGGGCGCCAGCACCATGTAGGTGGCGCCGAACAGGGTGTCCTGGCGGGTGGAGAAGACGGTGATGACGTCGTCGGAGGCGTCGAAGCCGAAGTCGATCCGGGCGCCCTCGGAGCGGCCGATCCAGTTGCGCTGCTGCAACTTGATCGCCTCGGGCCAGTCCAGGCCGTCCAGGTCGTCCAGCAGGCGGTCCGCGTAGGCGGTGATGCGCATGTTCCACTGGCGCAGCTTGGCCTTGAAGACGGGGAAGTTGCCGCGCTCGGAGCGGCCGTCGGCGGTGACCTCCTCGTTGGCCAGGACGGTGCCCAGGCCCGGCGCCCAGTTCACGGGCGCGTCGGAGGCGTACGCCAGGCGGTACTCGCCCAGGATGTCGGCCCGCTCGGCCTCGGTCAGCGCGTCCCAGGCCCGGCCGCCGGGGACGGCGCGCTCACCGGAGGCGAACTGCGCGACCAGCTCGGCGATCGGCCGGGCCTTGTCCCGCTCGTCGTCGTACCAGGAGTTGAAGATCTGCAGGAAGATCCACTGCGTCCACTTGTAGTACTCCGGGTCGATCGTGGCGAACGACCGGCGCTTGTCGTGCCCCAGGCCCAGGGCGCGCAGCTGCGCCTTCATGTTCTCCATGTTGGCCTCGGTCGACGTGCGCGGGTGGGTGCCCGTCTGCACGGCGTACTGCTCGGCCGGCAGGCCGAACGCGTCGAAGCCGAGGGTGTGCAGCACGTTGTGGCCGTTCATGCGCTGGAAGCGCGCGAAGACGTCCGTGGCGATGTAGCCCAGCGGGTGGCCGACGTGCAGGCCCGCACCGGAGGGGTACGGGAACATGTCCATGATGAACTTCTTCGGGCGGGCGGCGAGCGCGCGGGCCTCGTCCGTGTCCCCGGCCAGGTCGCCGGTCGGGTTCGGCGCCTCGTAGACACCGTGCTCGTCCCAGAAGTCCTGCCAGCGTGCCTCGATGTCGGCGGCCATGGCCGCCGTGTAGCGGTGCGGCGCGACCGCCGCCTCGGAAGCGGCGGCGGTGTTCGTCTCGCTCATGATCCTCAAAGCTCCATCGATCGTCTCTGCCGGCGGCCAGTGCTCAGGAAATGAAAAAGCCCCTCGCACAGGAGGGGACGCCGCGCCGATGCCGACCTCACGCCTGGGGCGGGTCGGGACTGATCAGCGCGGCTCACTAAGCAGAAGGCGTACGGCACGCATGGCGTCAGGGTACCGCAGGCCCCGTTCGAGCCGCGACGGCCTGGTGCGGCACCCCGAGCCCCACCGGTGCCACACCCGTGCCGCACCGGGGTTACCCCGCGTACCCGCCGCTATCGGGGCATCACAAATACCAGGCTTCTCTAGATAACGGCGAGATAACTCAAACCTCGTACTGCCCGGTATTCAGCGACCTAGAGTGCGGGCTGTGGGTCCACTGTGCCGAACCTTCTCGGAGTCGCCCCCATGCACCCTCGAACCCCTCACATAGTGAACTCGCCCCGCACCAGGCGGAGTTCACGCACCACCGCGAAGAGCCGCCGCGCGACCACGGGGGTGTTCGGCGCGGCGGTGCTGCTGCTCCTCCCCCTGATCGTGGTCACGGGGAGCGACGCCTTCAGAGCGGCGCTCGACTTCACCACGGGCGTGCTGTCGCTGGTGTCGCTCTCCGCGTCCGTCGTGTGGGGCCTGGTCGCCTCCGACCGGCTGTTCCTCACCTCGCGGCAGCGGCTGCTCTCCCAGGCCGTGCACCGGGCCACCGCGGTCGCCTCGCTGGGCTTCCTGCTGCTGCACGTCAGCGTGAAGCTGGCGCTCGCCCATGTGACGCTCGTCGGGGCACTGGTCCCCTTCGGTACGGGCGTCACCGGCAGCAGCGGCCTGATCGGGTTCGGTGTGCTCGCCGGGCTCCTGATGGTGACCACCGGCGTCACCGGCGCGCTGCGCAGCTCCATGGCCTCCCCGGCGCGGCTCGCCGCGCGCTGGCGCGCGACCCACATGCTCGCCTATCCGGCCTGGTGCTTCGCCCTGGTGCACGGCCTGTACGCGGGCAGGCAGCCCAAGACGTACGTGACCGTCCTGTACTGCCTGTGCCTGCTCGCGGTGGCCGGCGCCGTGGCCCTGCGCGCGGCGCCGCGGCCCGTGAAGGCCAAGGTGGCGGCGCGCCTTCTGACGCTCCTCGACCGCGACGCCCGCGCCCTGCGCAGCCCGCGCGGGATGCGCGCCGTGCGCGGCGGCCCGGCCGGGTCCGAGGACCTGCCGGGCCGCGAGAGCCCCGCCGGGCACCGCCGCCCGGCGCCCGGCGTCCCGGAGCACTTCGCGGGCGCCGCGCGTCCCGCACCGTCCGACGCCGGGTTCGCGGCCGCCTACCGGGCCGTCTCCGCCGTCCCGCGCGCGGAGGCGGTCACCGAGTCGGTCCCCTACGTGCAGGCGGTGCCGTACATCCCGGCGGAGCCCGCGGAACCGCTCCCCGGCGGCGTGCCCGAGGACGCCATGGATCCCCTGACGGCGCCCATGAGCGTCGTCGAGCCGGCCACCGGCGGGCGCTGGCCCGCCCCCTCGCCGCCGCCGTTGGCCGAGGCGCCGCCGTCCGCGTACGACCCCGCGTACGACACGCCCTACGGAGGCGTGCCCCAGTACGAGGCCACCTATGGAGGCCCGTACGGGAACGACGCCCCTTATAGGACGTACGCACACCCCGCGCGAGACACCACGAACCCCACGGACACCACGAACCCCGCAGACCCCGCGGACCCCGCGGACCCCGCGGATCTCACCCGCGTCACCAACCTCACGGACCCCGCCGACAGCACGGAGCCCGTCGGCCCCGGCGCCCCGCCGGCCGACCCCTTCCAGCCGCCGTCCTCCGGTGAGCCCTGGTCCACTCCCTACGGAGGACCGCAGTGAACACGGCACTGCCGGACGTCCCCGAAGTGCGCGTCGTCGGCCTTCCGCAGCTCACCGCCGGGTTCGACCTGGTGGAGCGGCTCGACCTCGCCATGCATCTGAAGGTGCACGGCCCGCTGGAGCCCATGGCGGGCGAGCAGCTGGCCCGGCTGGCCCAGGCGGTGTCGCTGCGCGGCCGGGGCGGCGCGGGCTTCCCGTTCGCCAAGAAGCTGCGCGCGGTCGCCGAGTCGGCGATCCGGCGCGGGGTGCGTCCCGTGGTCGTCGTCAACGGCAGCGAGGACGAACCGGCCTGCCGCAAGGACACGGTGCTCCTCAACCGGGCCCCGCACCTGATCCTCGACGGCGCCCTCCTGGTCGCCGAGGCGCTCGGCGCGCGCACCCTCGTCGTGGGCGTCACCCGCGACTCCACCGAGGCCTCCGTCCAGGCGGCGTTCGCCGAGCGCGGCCTCACCAACCGGCGCGGCGCCCCGCTCCGCGCGCGCGTGCAGCGCAATCCGGTGCGCATGGTCACCGGCGAGTCCTCGGCGCTGATCCGCTCGGCGGACGGCGGCCCGCCGATGCCGCCGGGCCGCAAGGTCCGCGCCTCCGACACCGGGGTGGGCGGCGCCCCCACCCTCCTGTCGAACGCGGAGACCTTCGCACAGCTCGCCGTCGCCGCCCGCACCGGCCCGGAGCGCTACTGCCGCACGGGCCTGCACGACGAGCCCGGCACGGTGCTGCTCACCCTCTCCGGCGCGGTCGCCCGCCCCATGGTCCTGGAGGCCCCCTCCGGCGTCCCGCTGCGCTACGTCCTCCAGCTCGCCGGCGCTCCCCCGCTCCCCCAGGGCGTGCTCACGGGCGGCTATCACGGCAAGTGGCTGGACGGGGTCGGCGCGCAGGACGCGATCGTGTCGCGGGCCTCCCTGGAGGCCCGCGGCGGCGCACTGGGCGCGGGCGCGATCCTGCCGATCGGCCCGGACACCTGCCCGCTCGGCGAGGCGCTGCGGGTGGCGCAGTGGCTGGCGGCGGAGAGCGCGGGCCAGTGCGGCCCCTGCTACCTCGGCCTCCCGGCGGCGGCCCGCGGCCTGGAGGACGTCCTGAACGGCGGCGGCCCGACCGCCCTGGAGGCGCTGCGCGAGGTGACGCGGGCGGTGAAGCGCCGGGGGGCCTGCAAGCACCCCGACGGATCGGCGGCGTTCATCGAGTCGACGATCTCCGCGTTCACCGACGACCTGGCCGCGCACGTGCTGGGCGCCGGGTGCGGGCGGCCGGTGCGCGGAGTGCTGCCGCTGCACGCCGAGGCCCCCGTGGGCGCCGCGCCCAGCGGCAAGCGGCTCGCCGTCGACTGGACGCTGTGCCAGGGCCACGGACTGTGCGCGGACATCGTGCCGGAGCTGATCCAGCTGGGCCCCGACGGCTTCCCCTCGGTCGCGGAGGCGGCGGTGCCGCGCTACTCGGAGGCGAACGCGGTACGGGCCGTGCGCCGCTGCCCGGCGCTCGCCCTGCGCATCGAGGGCGACCCCGCCGCGCTCCCGCCGCGCCCCGCCCTGCCGCGCGCGCTCCCGCCGGGCCGCAATCGCGCCCGCAAGTAGCCGGACGCACGAGAGCGGGCCATCCGAATCGGATGGCCCGCTCTCAATTACTGTGGAGCTAAGGAGAATTGAACTCCTGACCTCCTGCATGCCATGCAGGCGCTCTACCAACTGAGCTATAGCCCCTTGCGAAGTGCTGCCGTGTCCTTCAGGTCGTCCCTGTCGGTTTCCCCGGCGGCGACGCCAACATTACACGGTCCCCTGGGTGCACCACCAACTCGTTTCCGATGTGCCCCGCCTTGCGGGGAAAAGATCCTTATAGGGCCACTACGGTGCGTCCCGTGACCGCGCTCGTCCTGCCCCGTACCCATCGCCGTGCCTCCGTGTCCCTGGGAGTCTGCCTGCTCTCCTTCGTGAGCTTCTGGATCGCCCAGCACGCGGCTCACGTCTCGATGATCGATCTGCTCGTCTACCGCGCGGAGGGGGCGGCCGTACGGTCGGGCGGCGACCTGTACGCGCTCCGGGCGACCCGCGCCGGACTGCCCATGACGTACCCGCCGTTCGCCGCGCTGCTGTTCACGCCGCTGACGCTGCTCGACCTCGCGTCCCTGCGGGCCGCCGCGACGGCGCTGAACCTGGCCCTGCTCGTCGCGTTCGTCCATCTCTGTCTGCTGCTCGTGCGACGGCACGCGCGCGTGGAGCACTCGCTGTGGCTGGCGGCGGGCGCCGTGTGGTGCGAACCGGTGTGGACGACCCTGCGCTACGGCCAGGTCAACCTGCTGCTCGCCGTGTTCGTCCTGTGGGATCTCACCCGGCGGCCCGGACACCGCTGGGCCGGGGTGGGCATCGGGGTGGCCGCCGCGATCAAGCTGACCCCGGCGCTGTTCGCGGTGTTCCTGCTGTGCGCGGGCCTCGCGCTCGCGGCGGTCCGGGGCGCGTGGCGGCCGTGGGTGCGCGCGGCGGGCGTCGCGGCCGGCACCTTCACCGGCGTCACGGCGGCGGCGGCCGTGGTGCTGCCCGCCGACTCGCTGCGCTTCTGGACCCGCACGGTCTTCGAGGCGAGCCGCGTCGGGCACGCCGAGGAGACGGCGAACCAGTCGCTGCGCGGCGTCCTGGCCCGGCTGCTGCACACCGACGACCCCGGCCCGTGGTGGCTGCTGCTGGCCGCCGCGGTGGGGGCCGCGGGGCTCGCGGTGGCGGTCGCGGCGGTGCTGCGCGGACGGCGGGCGCTCGCGGTCGTGGCGTGCGCGACGACGGCACTCCTGGTCAGCCCGGTCTCCTGGTCGCACCACTGGGTGTGGTGCGTGCCGCTGGTGCTGCTGGTGTGGGAGGCGGGCCGGCGCCGCGCGGCGGCCGTCCTGGGTGCGCTGTTCTGCTCGTACGCCCTGTGGTGGGTGCCGCACGGCGGGGGGCGGCCCGAACTGGACCAGAGCGGTGTCCAGTTGGCGCTGTCCGCGCTCTACGCGGCAGTGGGCTGCGCCTTCCTGGCGTACGCCGGGGTCAGGCTGTGGCGAACGAGTAGAACCGCTTGAGCGTGCAGTGCTCGTCCAGGAGGCGGCCGTAGATCGGCTCACCCTCCAGCTCCCGGTATGTCTCGATCGGGTCGCCCTTTATGATCAGCGCCCGCGCGCACTCCTCGCACCAGTACTGGTACTCGGGGTTCAGGGGCTCCATGTCACGCACAATGGGCGTGCCGCTGCCGCACCAGTCGCACTTCCTCCTGTGTGACCCCATGTCGTTCCGCTCAGCTCCAGCTGTGGCCGCAGGCCGTGCACACGTACGAGACCCCGCCGTTGTCACCCAGCATCTGGGCGACATGGGAGGACCCGCAGGACGGACAGTTGAGAAGCACCCGGGTGCCGCGCGAGGCGACTTCCCGGGTGCGGACATCGGGGACGGACGGGGACGGGAGCCCGGCGGGCGACGCTGTCACACCGACGAGGCGGTCGGCCTCCTCATGGATGCTCGCGGGCATCGCGCACTCCCTCCCGTCGGGCCGTCGTCGTCGGTCGGACGCAGCCCCCTCCCGGTCGTCCGATTCTGCCACGGCCGGAGCGACACGGTCAGCGACGCCTGCGTACCAGTCCGGACACGGCGCCCGCGGCGGCCACCGCGGCCAGCGCGTAGGCGCAGATCAGGAGCGCGTCCGCAGAGCCATACGCTCCGAGGGGCCGCGCCGTCTCAACGCGGCCGAGAAAAAGTGTGCCGAAGCCGGCGACGCCGATCAGCATGCCGAGCTGGGTCACCGTGGTGAGCAGTCCGCTGGCGTCGGCCGCGTCCTCGGGCCGCACCGTCGCCAGCGCCCCGGTGAGCGTCGGGCCGAAGGCGAGCGAGAGGCCCGCGCCGATCGCCACGAACGCCAGGTACAGCCCGGCGCCACCGTCACCGCCGCCGCGCAGGGCGAGCCCGGTGCCGAGCGCCCCGGCCGCCGCGAGCCCGAACCCGGCCGGGACTAGGGCCCGTTGCCACGACCGCGGCCAGCGCCGCCAGGTCAGCCCCACGGCGCCGAACGCGACGGCGGTGGGGGCCACCGTCAGCCCGGCGCGCAGCGGGCCGAGACCGAGGCCGCCCTGGAGGTGCAGGGTGAGCGCGAAGAGGTATCCGGCGTTGACGGCCATCACCGCGAGCACGCGGAGGACGGCCGGGCCGATGCCGGGCAGCCGCAGCACCCGCGGTGCGATGAGCGGCGCCCCGCCACGCCGGGCGAGCGCGGACTCGTAGCCGCAGAACAGGGCGAAGAGGACGGCGCAGGACGCCAGGCAGAGCCAGGACCACAGCGGCCAGTCCTGCTCCTGGCCGAGCACCAGCGGCACGGTGAGCAGCGACACCGTGCCGCCGAGCAGCACCAGCCCCACGAGGTCAAGGGAGCGGCCCGCGCCGCGCCCGGGGTCGGCGGGCAGGGCGCCCCGGCCGAGGACGAGCAGGGCGGCGCCGACCGGCACGTTCACCAGGAACGCGGCGCGCCAGCCGGTGCCGAACAGGTCGGCGGAGACCAGCAGTCCGCCGAGCACCTGCCCGGCGGCGGCGCCGACCGCGAGGGCCGCCGCGTACAGGCCGAGCGCCCGGGTGCGGGCCTCCCCGGCGAAGTGCCGCTGGATGAGGCTGAGGACCTGCGGCACCAGCAGGGCCGCGCCCGCTCCCTGCACCATGCGGAAGGCGATCAGCTGGCCGCCGCTCGCGGCCAGGCCGCAGGCGAGCGACGCCGCGGTGAACAGGGCGAGTCCGCCGAGCACGGCCCGCCGGTGCCCGAACAGCTCGCCGAGCCGGGCGCCGGTGATCAGCAGGACGGCGTACGTGATGGTGTAGCCGGCCACGATCAGCTGCAACGCGGAGCCGGAGGCGTGCAGTTCGGCGCGGACGGTGGGGGCGGCGACGTTCACGATGAACACGTCGAGGACGGCCATGAACTGCGCGGTGAGCACCACCGCGAGCAGCCGCCGCGAACCGGGCGCGGGGCCGTCGCCGGTGCCGTTGCCGTTGCCGTTGCCGTTGTCGATGCCGTTGTCGGTGCCAGGGGCTTTACTGGATCCAGGAGTGGGGGGCCGGGGACTCTCGGGGGCCGTTGTCGTCATGCCTGGAGCGTGACGGCGATCGGGCACCGGTACCGAGAGCCCGCCGATGCGGGTACCGGCACCACCCGGTTCGTGTCTTCCGGGGCCCCGGCGCCGGCGCACACCATGGGGGATGTGACGACGATGACCACGACGGAGCGGACCACCGGCAGGCCGGCGGACCGGCGCAGGCCGGAGCTGGCCGCCTTCCTGCGCAACCGCCGGGCCCGGGTCACCCCGCAGGACATGGGCATGCCCGCGGGCCCGCGCCGGCGCACCCCGGGGCTGCGCCGCGAGGAGGTCGCGCAGCTCTCCGGGGTCGGCGTCACCTGGTACACGTGGTTGGAGCAGGGCCGCCCGATCAACGCGTCGCCGCAGGTCCTGGACGCGGTCGCGCGCACCCTGCGGCTCGACCGGCCCGAGCGCGAGCACCTGTACCACCTGGCGGGCGTGCCGTTCGCGCCCGCGCACGAGGACACCGGGCAGCCGGTGAGCCCGCAGGTGCAGGGCATCCTCGACGCCATGGCCCCGCTGCCCGCGGTGGTCTACAACGCCCGGTTCGACCTGCTGGCGACCAATGCGGCCTACCGGTCGCTGTTCATCGTGGTGCCCACCCCGCCGCCCCGGATCCCGAACGCGCTGCGGACGCTGTTCCTGGCGCCCGAGGGGGCGTGTCCGCTGGTGAACCGGGAGGTGGAGCTGCCCGTGATGGTGGCGACCCTGCGGTCGGGCTACGGACGCCACGTGGGCGAGCCCGCCTGGGAGGGCTTCGTCCACGAGCTGGCGGCGGCCAGTCCCTTCTTCGCCGAGCTGTGGGAGAGCGGTGACGTCGCGCCGCCCGGCCCCCGCGTGAAGACGTTCCGGTGCGGCCGGACCGCGACCCGGCTGCGGATGACGTCGACGTCCCTGTCGATCGACGGAATGCCGGAGTGCCGCATCGTCGTGTACTCGCCCGCGGACGACATCACGCGCGCGTATCTCGACCACGAAAAATCCCGCCCCTGACGGGACGGGATTTCTTTCTGTGGAGCTAAGGAGAATCGAACTCCTGACCTCCTGCATGCCATGCAGGCGCTCTACCAACTGAGCTATAGCCCCGTGTCTCATTCGGTCTCCCACCGGTTTTCCCGGCGGCCCGAACAAGAAGAACTTTAGCCTGCGACCTGCCAGAAAGTGAAATCCGGCCCCCGCGTTCCGGGGACCGGCCACGAACGTGTCCCGTGCGGGCTCAGTCGTCGTCGCCGAGGACCGGCTCCGGCAGGGTGCCCGCGTTGTGCTCCAGCAGGCGCCAGCCGCGCGCGCCCTCGCCGAGCACGGACCAGCAGCAGTTCGACAGACCGCCGAGCCCCTCCCAGTGCTGGGACTCCAGGCCCAGGAGGCGACCGATGGTGGTGCGGATGGTGCCGCCGTGGCTGACCACGACGAGCAGACCGCCGTCGGGCAGCTTGTCCGCGTGCCGCAGCACCACGGGCGCGGCCCGGTCGGCGACCTCGGTCTCCAGCTCGCCGCCGCCGCGCCGCACGGACTCGCCGCGCTTCCACGCGGCGTACTGCTCGCCGTACTGCGCCTGGATCTCGTCGTGCGTGAGGCCCTGCCAGGCACCGGCGTACGTCTCGCGCAGACCCTCGTCGTACGTGACGTCGAGGCCGGTCAGCCGGGCCAGCGCACCGGCGGTGGCCGCCGCCCGCTCGAGGTCGGAGGCGACGATCGCGTCCGGCTTCAGGGAGGCGAGCAGCCGGGCGGCGCGCCTGGCCTGCCCGACGCCGGTCTCGGTCAGCTCGATGTCCGTGGTGCCCTGGAAGCGGCGCTCCAGGTTCCAGGAGGTCTGGCCGTGCCGCCACAGGATGACCCGGCGGCCGCGCGGGGCTGCGGTCAAAGGACCTCACCACCGAGGTCCCGGATGTCCTCGGCCTCGGCCGCCGCCTCCTCGCGCTGGGCGTGCTCGGCGCCCTTGCCGCGGGTGGCCTTGGCCTCCTCGGGCAGGTCCAGCTCGGGGCAGTCCTTCCACAGCCGCTCCAGGGCGTAGAAGACGCGCTCCTCGCTGTGCTGGACGTGGACGACGATGTCGACGTAGTCGAGGAGGATCCAGCGGGCGTCGCGGTCGCCCTCGCGGCGCACCGGCTTGACCCCGAGGTCCTTGCTCAGGCGCTCCTCGATCTCGTCCACGATGGACTTGACCTGGCGGTCGTTGGGCGCCGAGGCCAGCAGGAAGGCGTCCGTGATGGACAGCACGTCGCTGACGTCGTAGGCGATGATGTCGTGCGCGAGCTTGTCGGCGGCCGCCTGCGCGGCGGCGTTGATGAGCTCGATGGAACGGTCAGTGGCGGTCACTACAAGGCTTTCGGTCGGCGGTCGCATCGGGGCGGATTCCCCGGGGAGTCCCCCGGACTGTCCCTCACCGGGCCTCACGGGGTCACCCCAAGGGTCTCACGGACCGCCGGGCCGCCTCACGGCGTCGCCGGCGCCCCCGCAGCGGGGCGCCGGCGGCGGTGTCACTTACCGGTGTAGTCCTGGCCGATGACCACCGAGACGTCCGCGTTCGCCGTGGTCTCGCCCTTCTTCACCGCCGAGACCGGCAGGTTCAGGGTCTTGGCGACCTCCACGGCGTCCTGCTTGCCGCCCGCGTCCGCGTACGTGACCCGGGAGGCGGGCACCGCCGTGCCGGTGCCGCCGGAGACGAAGGTGTAGCCGCCGTTGACCAGCGCCACCCGGGCCAGCTCGGTGCGGGCCTTGACGCCGGTGGCGTTCTCGATGGAGACGCGCGGCGAGTCGCCCGCGGACGGCGCCTTCACCGTGCCGCCGAGGACGTCCTTGACCACGGAGTCCGCGGCGGCCTTGGAGAGACTGCCGTCCTGCTGGACCGGGAGCAGGGCGGTCTTGTAGTCGCCCTCCTTGGCGTGGTCGGCCAGCTTGGCGAGGAAGGCACCGAGGTCCTTCTCGGTGAGCGGCGGCTCGATGATCTGGGTGAGCGTCTGCACGGTGGTCGTCGCGGCCTGCGGGTCCGAGGAGATCTTGCGCAGGACGCCCTGCATGACCTGGCCGAACCGCATGAGCTGCGCGGTCTCCGACTCGCCCTTGGCCCGGTAGGTGGCGTAGGCCACGGCGGGCGCGCCGCTCAGCGTCTGGTCCTGGCCCTTGTGGACGAGGGTGGTGCCCTTCTTGGCCGGGTCCGGGACGTCGGTGTCGGTGTCGATGTCGATGTTGCCGACGAGCTCGACGAGGTTGCTGAGGAAGGGGGTGTCGAGCCGCCAGGTGCCCTCGATGTCGGTGCCGAGGAGGGTGTCGACGGCGTCGCTGGTGCCCGACGAGCCGTCGGCCCCGACGGACTTGGCGAGGGTGGTCGCGCTGCCGTCCTCGTCGGTCAGGCCGAGCGTGTTGGGCAGCAGCACGGTGGTGCCCTGCTTGGTGGTGGTGTTGTTCACCAGCAGCGCGGTGGAGGTGCCGCCGCCCTTGGTGTTGTGCAGGTGGACCACGATGACGTCGCGGTTCTGCGGTCCGGTGGCGGCCGCGGCGTCGGACGTCGCGGCGTCGTCGGACAGGAACGGCAGCCGGCCCGCGGACCAGAGGTAGCCGATGCCGCCCACCAGGCACAGGGCGAGGACGACGACGAGGGCGACGATCCGGTTGCGGCCGCGGCGCCGGGCCTCCTCGCGCCGCTCGGTGCGCGACTCGGTGAACTTCAGCCAGTCGATGACGTCTTCGGAGTTCTCGTCCGGTTCCTCGACGAAGTCGAACTGCTCGCCCGGCCCGCCCCGGTGGCCGCCCTGCTCCGGCTCGGCCTGCGACGGGACCTGCTGGGGCTCCGGCGGCGCCGGCTGCGCCTGCTGCGCCTGCTGCGCCTGCTGCGCCTGCTGCGCCTGCTGCGCCTGCTGCGCCTGCTGCGGAATGTACGCGGTGGCCTGCGCCTGCTGATGTTGCTGGTGCTGCTGCTGGTGCTGCTGACCGGTCGTGGCGGCGGCGCCGTACGGGTCGTAGCCGCCCGAACTCCCCTGCTGCGCCCCGCCGTAGGGGTCGTACGCCTGCGGCGGGACCGGCTGCTGCTGCCCGGTCGCGTACGGGTCGTATCCGTAGCCGTACGAGGCGTCACCGGGGGCGCCCGTGCCGTAGGCGCCCGCAGTGGCGTCGGGATGCTGGTCGTACGACGGCGCCTGCCCCGCCGGCCGGTAGACCGGCCGGCCGAATTCGTCATAGCCGACCAGCTCGTAATTCTGCTGGTCGTAACCGTCGTATCGGTCGTTCACCGATGCCCCTCTCGGCGGTGCAGGGTCATTCGCCTCGGTACAGCTGGCGTTTGTCGATGTAGCGCACCACACCGTCCGGCACCAGGTACCAGACGGGG
This sequence comes from Streptomyces sp. NPDC088785, assembly GCF_044750685.1. Taxonomy (NCBI): domain Bacteria; kingdom Bacillati; phylum Actinomycetota; class Actinomycetes; order Kitasatosporales; family Streptomycetaceae; genus Streptomyces; species Streptomyces sp. NPDC088785. The sequence continues at coordinate 75,483 of NZ_JBIVKH010000002.1, read as the reverse complement.
TCGCCCTTGGCGACTCGGTCACGGCAGTCCGTGGACGAGATCGCGAGGGCGGGCACCTCGACCAGCGAGACGCCGCCCTCCGGCAGGCCGGGGTCCGCGAGCGGGTGACCCGGCCTGGTCACGCCGATGAAGTGTGCCAGGGAGAAGAGCTCTTCGGTGTAACGCCAGGTGAGGATCTGACCGAGGGCGTCGGCGCCGGTGATGAAAAAGAGGTCCGTGTCCGGATTGAGCGCGCTCAGATCACGCAGCGTGTCCGTGGTGTACGTGGGTCCGCCGCGGTCGATGTCGATGCGGCTGACCGAGAACTGCGGATTCTCGGCGGTCGCGATGACCGTCATCAGATAACGGTCCTCGGCGGGCGAGACCTTCTTGTCGCTCTTCTGCCAGGGCTGCCCGGTCGGCACGAACACCACCTCGTCGAGGTGGAACTGCGAGGCGACCTCACTGGCCGCCACCAGGTGTCCGTGGTGGATCGGGTCGAACGTTCCGCCCATGACGCCGAGGCGTCTCTTGGCCGGTGAGGCCCACTGATGATCCGGGCCGCCGGCCGGGCTGTTGACCGGGCCGGTAGGCATGTCCTGCGCTCCCATGCGTGCAGAGCCTACTGGCCCGGTCCCCGTGGTCCCGCCGGTAGGGCCCGCAGGATCAGCGGTCGCGGTTGAAGCGGGTCGTGATCCAGAGCAGCAGAAGCAGGATGATGAACGCGCCACCGCCCGTCACGAGCGGACTGAGGCTTTCGTGGTTGCCGCCGTGCTCGCCCTCGGCGGCGAGGGTGGCCAGCTGGGCAGCGGTGCTGTGGAGGCTCATCGTCAGCAGGACCTATCCGGTGTGGGATCGGGACAAAGACTTCCCGCCCATCGTAAGCGGGGGCCCTCCCGCCGCTCACGCCGACTCTGCCGTACGGGTCTGGCGCGTACGCCCGCCCGGGTCGCCGTCAGTCGTCGCGCTTGTAGCCGCGCAGCAGGAACCACGCCAGGAAGACGGCCCCGAGCACGCCCACGACCAGCACGATGCGCAAGAGGTTCCCGGCGCCCTGGTCGGACGCGGCGATGATGTGATCCATGGCGGTTCGCTCCTTCTGTCTGCTGACCCGTCACGGTATCTCCGCCTACTGTGGACCCCATCCCGGGGGCACGACCGGACGACAGACATGGGGGACCGCATGCCCGACGCACCGAACGACCGGCACGAACACGTACCCAGCAGGCAGCGCAGACGCTTTCCCGGGATCTCCTCGCGGGCGTACGAGCACCCCGCCGACCGCTCGGCGCTGGTGGCGCTGCGCCGGCTCACCGGGTTCGACGCGGTCTTCAAGGCACTGAGCGGGCTGCTGCCCGAGCGCAGCCTGCGGCTGCTCTTCCTGTCGGACTCGGTGCGGGTCTCCGACGACCAGTTCGCGCACCTGAACTCGATGCTGCGGGACGCCTGTTACATCCTGGACCTGGAGAAGGTCCCGCCGATGTACGTGAACCAGGACCCGCAGCCGAACGCGATGTGCATCGGCCTCGACGAGCCGATCATCGTGGTCACGACCGGGCTCGTCGAGCTGCTCGACGAGGAGGAGATGCGGGCGGTGGTGGGCCACGAGGTGGGGCACGCGCTGTCCGGCCACGCGGTCTATCGGACGATACTGCTGTTCCTGACGTCGCTGGCGCTGCGCGTCGCGTGGATCCCGCTCGGCAACCTCGCGATCATGGCGATCGTGACGGCGCTGCGCGAGTGGTTCCGCAAGTCCGAACTGTCCGCGGACCGCGCCGGGTTGCTGGTCGGCCAGGACCTGCGGGCCTCGATGCGCGGCCTCATGAAGATCGCGGGCGGCAACCACCTGCACGAGATGAACGTGGACGCGTTCCTCAAGCAGGCCGAGGAGTACGAGGCCGGGGGCGACCTGCGCGACTCCGTGCTGAAGATCCTGAACGTGCTGCCGCGCTCGCACCCGTTCACCACGGTGCGCGCCGCCGAGCTGAAGAAGTGGGCGGAGTCCCGCGACCACCAGCGCCTGATGGACGGCCACTACCCGCGCCGCACCGAGGACAAGGACACCTCGGTGGGCGACTCCTTCCGCGAGTCGGCCGCGCACTACACGGACCACGTGAAGAACTCGAAAGACCCGCTGATGAAGCTGGTCAACGACATCGCGGGCGGCGCGGGCGACCTGGGCGGCCGGGTGCGGCGCGGCTTCGGGAACTTCGGCGGCGGCGCGAACGGCGGGGGCGCCACCGGCAACCACGGCACCCGCGACGACGAGAACTGACAGGCTCCGACGAGAACTGACGGGCTCCGACGGGAACTGACGGCGGGCGCTAGGGACGCGCGGGCCGCGGGGACGGCTGGGCGCCGGGCGCGAGCGCGCCGCACAGCGCGGTCGCGCCGCCCCTGGCGTACGGGTCGGTGCCCGCGGGGCCGTCCTTCGCGGCCCGCTGCCCCGCGAGCAGCGGGTGCAGGTGCGCGGCCGAGTCGGTGGCGCAGGCCAGCGGCCCGGCCTGGACGGTGGAGACGAGCACCTCGGCCTGGTGGTTGCGCAGGTCGTCGCGGTCGTAGCGGAAGCGCAGCTCGCGGCGGACGGTGAACAGGGACGCCCTGGCGTCCGGCCGGTCGACGGGCCGCAGGGCGTACACGAAGGTGTGGTCCGAGGTCACTTCCAGGGTGGCCGCGTCGGTCTCGGCGACGTGCAGGGCGCCGGTCACCCGGATCCGGGGGTCGGCGAGCGCGGCCTCGGTCGGGTCGAAGCGGACCAGCCAGCCGGTGGCGGCGTGCCGGCCGTCGGCGGCCGGGTGCTCGAAGCTCCGGTCGAACTGGCCGAGCTGCTGCGGGTCGAGGAGCTGGCGCACCGGCCGCAGGGTGGCGCCGGTGAGCACGTCCGGGTCGAGCGAGGAGTCGACGAGGTAGTCCTTGGACGTGGTCAGCGCGGTGACGACCTGGCTGTCGGAGAAGTGGGCGGTGCGCCGGGTGGCCGGCAGCGCGATGCCGTCGGCGGCGGTGTGGAACCGGGCGGCGGGACTGTGCGCGTACAGCTCGGCGGCCGAGGCGGCGCCGGGCACCCGGCCGGCCGGGGCGAGCGGTATGACGGTCATCCGCAGCGGGTCGGTGGGCCGGACGGGCTGGGCCGCGCGGTAGGGGCTGCGCACGCCCATGTAGATCGCGGCGCCGAAGGCGAGCACGATCATCACGACGAGGAGGGCGGCCTGCCGGGTCGGTCCGCGGCGCAGCGCGGGGCTGCGGCGCACGGCCGGGGTGTGGTCGGCCATCCGCTCGCGCGCGGAGAACTCCTGGAGCCGGGCAGCCCGGACGAACGACTCGTCGAACACGACGGATCGGTATTCGTCCTCGCTCCCGCCACCGCTCGCGGGGCCGCCTTCCGGGGTCCCCTCCGGTGGGTCTGCTGGCCCGCCCATGCCTTCAGAGTAGGTCCCCGGGGCCGCGGGCGAACGCCCTGGTACGCGTCAACTTCCGACGGCGGCTCAGGGCGTGCGGGGAACCGCCGACACCGCGGGCCGCGGGGAGCCCGCGGAGGCGGAGGGGTCCGGCGCGCCCTTGTCCAGCTCGGTCGTCGCGGGCGGCGGCACCCGGTCGTCCTGGCGGCCCGAGGCGGCGCCGCGGTAGACGGCCGTGAAGGCGAGGGCGACCATGCCGATGCCCATCAGCAGGGCGAGGGCCCAGGCGACGGGTCTGCGCCAGCGCATCCGGACGGGGTGGGCGGCGCCGCGGCCGGTCCCGTCCGGCCCGTCGTCGTACAGGTCGTCGAGTTCGCGCCCGAAGTCCGTCGCGTCGTCGGGGCCGAACCCCTCGGGGTCGGACTCGTCGTAGAAGTCGTCGTCGGGGCCGCGGCGTATGCGCGCCCTGCGGGCCTCGGCCTCCTGGGCCTCGGCACGGGCCTGCGCCGCGGCGAGCAGGCGCTCGACCGCGGTGGGCTCATGGACCTTCGCCGCCCGCACGAAGTCCTCGTCGAAGACCACGGAGGCGAACGCGTCGTCCGCACCCCCGCGGTCCTGGTCGTCGTCGGGCTCCCGGCCGTCCGGAAACGGCGTACCCCCCACGTCCTCCGGCACCCGTCCAGAGTAGACCTGAGGGGTCAATTTGGGCAGACGGTAAGGAAATTCGCCGTGTGAACCGGTGCGGGACGCCCGGTGCTCAGCGGGTGTGCCCGTCGCCGGTGACGATGTACTTGGTGCTCGTCAGCTCCGGCAGGCCCATGGGGCCGCGGGCGTGCAGCTTCTGCGTGGAGATGCCGATCTCGGCGCCGAAGCCGAACTGGCCGCCGTCGGTGAACCGCGTCGAGGCGTTCACGGCGACGGTCGTGGAGTCGACGAGCTGGGTGAAGCGGCGGGCCGCCTGCTGCGAGGTGGTGACGATGGCCTCGGTGTGGCCCGAGGACCACAGCCGGATGTGCTCGACGGCGCTGTCGAGGTCGTCGACGACGGCGGCCGCGATGTCGTAGCTCAGGTACTCGGTCTCCCAGTCCTCGGGCGTGGCCTCGACGACGGTGGCCTTGGTGGCGTCCGCGTAGCCGAGGATCCGGGTGTCGGCGTGCACGGTGACGCCGGCGTCGGCGAGGGCGTCGAGGGCCCGCGGCACGAACGCGTCGGCGACGTCGGCGTGGACGAGGAGCGTCTCCGCGGAGTTGCAGACGGAGGGCCGCTGGGCCTTGGAGTTGACGAGGATGTCGACCGCCATGTCGATGTCGGTGTCCTTGTCGACGTAGACGTGGCAGTTGCCGGTGCCGGTCTCGATGACGGGCACGATCGAGTTCTCGACGACGTTCTTGATGAGGGAGGCGCCGCCGCGCGGGATGAGGACGTCGACGAGGCCGCGGGCGCGCATCAGTTCGGTCACCGACTCGCGGGACTCGCCGGGCACGAGCTGGATCGCGTCGGCGGGCAGCCCCGCGCCGCCGACGGCGTCGCGCAGGACGCGCACGAGCGCGGTGTTCGATTCGTACGCGGAGGAGCTGCCGCGCAGCAGGACGGCGTTGCCGGACTTGAGGCAGAGGGCGGCGGCGTCGACCGTGACGTTGGGCCGGGCCTCGTAGATGATGCCGACGACGCCGAGCGGGACGCGGACCTGGCGCAGGTCGATGCCGTTGGGCAGGGTGCTGCCGCGCACCACCTCGCCGACCGGGTCGGGCAGCGCGATGACGTCGCGCACGTCGGAGGCGATGGCGCGCACGCGCTCCGCGGTGAGCGTGAGCCGGTCGACGATCGCTTCGCCGGTGCCGGCCTCGCGGGCCCTGGCGACGTCCTTGGCGTTGGCCTCGATGATCTCGGCCGTACGGACTTCGAGGGCGTCGGCGATCGCGGCCAGGACGTCGTCCTTCTCCGCGCGCGGCAGCGGGGCGAGGGTGTTCGCGGCGGCGCGGGCGCGATAGGCGGCCCGGGTGACCGGAGTCATCGAGTCGTACGGGTTCAGCGAAGGCGTCATGCAGCGCAGCGTAACGGGGGTACGGGGGCGCCCATCAGGTGTTCCGGGGGGTGAGACATGGCTGAAAACGGCTGGTGGGCGGGGGCGCCGGTTTCACCGCGGCCGGTGCTCCTAGAACGGGTGGACGCCCACCGGGGTCGCCGGGAGCGGACCGAAGCCCTCCGCGATCCGGTGGTGGTAGGTCTGGCGGTCGATGACCTCCAGGCCGACGATCTCCCAGGGCGGCAGCTGCGAGGTCTGGCGGTGCTCGCCCCACAGGCGCAGGGCGACGGCCGCGGCGTCGTGCAGGTCGCGGGCCTCCTCCCAGTAGCGGATCTCGGCGTGGTCGACGGCGTAGCGGCTGGTCAGCAGGAAGGGGTGGTCGTGGGCGAGCTGTTCGAGGCCGCGGCGGACCTCGGTCAGCGGTGCCTCGGCGCCGGAGACGCTGAGCGTGATGTGCCAGAGGCGGGGGCCCTGCTCGGGGTCGCCCGTGGGCTCGGCGGTGGCCTCGGCGCTCTCGCCGGCCCGCCCCTCGTAGGCGTCTCCCGCGGCCACGCTCGTCAGGGCTCGCTCCGCCGACCCTCGGGACCCCGTGGATCCGGCCCCCGGGCGCGCTCGTCTCACGACGGCCTCCTTTGCGCAATGGTCGTGATGGTCGTGCGGAACCACTCCGGCTGAACTCCCTGCCACAAGAGTTGAGCAGGACACGAGCCCTCGTGGGGTGCTTTTGGGGAAGGTCCCCCACGGGTGGCAGGCTTTCGGCCGATTACACAGGCGGTTTCGAAGGTGACAGGCGGTGTTTCAAGCCTGGAGGAGGACCAGGTCGTCCCTGTGTACGACTTCGCGCTCGTAGCCCGGACCGAGCTCGCGGGCGAGCTCGCGGGTGGACCGGCCGATCAGCTGCGGGATCTCCTTGGCGTCGAAGTTGACCAGGCCGCGGGCGATCGCGCGGCCGCTCCCGTCGCGCAGCTCGACGGGGTCACCGGCGCTGAACTCGCCCTCGACGGAGGCGATCCCGGCGGGCAGCAGCGAGCTGTGCCGCTCGACGACGGCCCGCACCGCGCCGTCGTCGAGGGTGATCGAGCCCTGCGGGGTGGAGGCGTGCTGGAGCCACAGCAGCCGGTCCGCGCTGCGCCGTCCCGTGGGGTGGAAGTACGTGCCGGTGTCGCGGGCGGCGAGGGCGTCGGCGGCGTGCGAGGCGGAGGTCAGCACGACGGGGATGCCGGCGGCCGCGGCGATGGAGGCGGCCTCCACCTTGGTGACCATGCCGCCGGTGCCCACCCCGGCCTTGCCCGCCGAGCCGATCCGGACGTGCGCGATGTCGGCGGGGCCGCGCACCTCGGCGACGCGGGAGGTGCCGGGCTGCGCCGGGTTCCCGTCGTAGAGGCCGTCGACGTCGGAGAGGAGCACCAGCAGGTCGGCGTGGACGAGGTGGGCGACGAGGGCGGCCAGCCGGTCGTTGTCGCCGAAGCGGATCTCGTCGGTGGCGACGGTGTCGTTCTCGTTGACGACCGGGAAGGCGCCCATGGCCAGGAGCTGGTCGAGGGTGCGCGAGGCGTTGCGGTGGTGCGCCCTGCGGGCCATGTCGTCGCTGGTGAGCAGGATCTGGCCGACGCGGACGCCGTAGCGGGCGAAGGAGGCCGTGTAGCGGGCCACGAGGAGGCCCTGGCCGACGCTGGCGGCGGCCTGCTGGCGGGCGAGGTCCTTGGGGCGGCGGGTGAGGCCGAGCGGGGCGAGCCCGGCGGCGATGGCGCCGGAGGAGACGAGGACGATCTCCTTCGCTCCCCCGCCGCGGTGCTTGGCGAGGACGTCGACCAGGGCGTCGACCCGGTCCGCGTCCAGTCCTCCCGCGGCCGTGGTGAGCGACGACGATCCGACCTTGACGACGATCCGGCGCGCGTCCGCGACGCCCTGCCGTGCCGTGCGCGCTGTCCCTTTTGCTGCCCCTGACATGCCGCGCAATCTACGGGACGCGGCCGGGCGGACGCCCCGGGGTTTCGCGGAGCGGACACCCGCGGCGCGGGGCGGGGCGGCCGGAGGGACCTGCGCCTCAGGACTATGTGGCTTTTGCCCCTATATGCCGTGATTGATCTCACGGAGGATTGGCACGGGACCCCTCGAAGTCATACGGTCAGTGGTCAGCCTCTTCACCGGGGCGGACCAGCCCCCCACGGTCCCCTCCGTCCTCCGATCCCTGCCAGGAGCCCAGCCCGTGCCCTCCGCCGGACTTGCCCCCCGCCGCGTCGTGCAGCTCTCCGTGCTGTCCGCGATGTTTGCGCTCTATGTGGCCCAGCTCGTGAGCGCGCTCGTTCCTTATGTACCCGTGTTCGTGGCCGCGAGCGCCGCCGGTCTCGCCCTCGACACGTATCTTCAGTTCCGCCAGCCGGGACTGCTGTCGCTCCTGGGCAAGATCCGCTTCGACGTCACCGTGCGCCAGCTGCTGCGGGACATGCTGATCTTCGTCGGCCTGCTGCGCATCGACGGCATCGACCCGCTGGGCGAGCAGGCCCCCCTGCTGATCATGGTGCTCGCGGTGTACGCGCTGCACTTCGCCTGCCAGGCCGCCGCCGTCCTCGTGCGCCGCACCCGGACGCTACCGATCGTCACGCGCAACATCGACTCGACGCCGCTGCGGCTGTCCGCGGCCCCGCCGCGCCTGCTGGCCCGCCGCTCCAGCCACCGCCTGCTGGCGTTCTCGGCGCCGGCCACGGCCGGCCTGCTGCTGACGGCCGCGACGACGGACGCCCTGTGGGGCGGCCTCGGCATCGGCGTCTCGATCGTGCTGCTCGGCGGCGGCGCCGGCTACCTGGCGACCTGGCTGCTGCCGAAGAAGCGCCCGCTGAACGACCAGCAGACCATCGAGTGGCTGGACGGGTGGCTGGCCGACTACCGGCCGACCGTGGCGATGTACTTCTCCGGCGGCACCACGTCCGCGTACCAGGCGAACATGTGGCTCTCCACCCTCGCCGACGTCGACGGCAAGCCGCTGATCGTGCTGCGCGAGCGCTTCATGGTGAACAAGATCGACGCCACCGACGTGCCGATCATCTGCTTCCCGAAGGTCGCCACGATGTTCTCCCTGGAGAACTCGACGCTCAAGATGATGCTGCACCCGGCGAACGCGGCGAAGACCTCGCAGGTCCTGCGCATCCCGACCATCAAGCACGCCTTCATCAACCACGGCGAGTCCGACAAGCTGTCGTCCTGCAACCCGTACGCGAAGGCGTACGACGAGGTGTGGGTGGCCGGCTCCGCGGCCCGCGACCGCTACCAGCTGGCCGACGTCGGCGTCGACGACAAGGACGTCGTGGAGGTGGGCCGCCCGCAGCTGTCCCCGATCGAGGTCGGCAGCGGCCCGGCGACGGCCGCGTACACCACCGTCCTGTACGCCCCCACCTGGGAGGGCTGGGACGGCAACCCGGGCAACACCTCGGTGATCCTGGCCGGCGAGAACATCGTGCGGCACCTGCTCGCCGACGACCGGGTCCGGCTGATCTACAAGCCGCACCCGATGACCGGCTCGCAGGTCCCCGCCGCGGGCGAGGCCAACCAGCGCATCATGGCGATGATCCGCGAGGCCAACACCCGCCGCTCGGGCGCCCGCCCCGGCCCGGACGCCGCCGCCGAGCTGCACCGCGCCGCCACCGCCCTCGACCGGCTGACCTCCACCGCCTTCCGCACCAGTGCGGACGAGATGGAGAAGATGCTGCTCCAGGGCCGGCCCGAGGGTGACCGTGCCGCGGCCGTGGCCGGGGCGACGGCCGCCTGGGAGGCGGCCTACTGGGCGTCCTTCCCGGAGTGGGAGCACCTCATCGTCACCGAGGCCCGCCCGGCGATCTTCACCTGCTTCAACCAGGCCGACGTGCTGATCTCCGACGTCTCCTCGGTCGTCTCCGACTGGCTGAGCAGCGAGAAGCCGTACGCGGTCGCCAACACCTCGGGGCTGTCCGAGACCGAGTTCCGCACCGGTTTCCCGACCGTGAGCGCGGCGACGATCCTGACGCCGAAGGCGAAGGGCGTGCCCGCGCTTCTCGCGGCCGTCCGCGGCGAGACCGAGGACAAGTACGCCGAGGCCCGTCTGGAGCTCAAGGAGCACCTCCTGGGCCCCTCGGACCCGCCGTCCATGGACCGCTTCAACGGCGCCGTGCGCGACCTGTGCGCACGGGCCGACGAGCGCCGGGTGCGGATGATCGCGCGCGGCGAGAGCGAGATCCCGGCGCAGCGCGAGGACACGATCGAGGACCAGGTGGCCGAGGTCCTGGAAGGGGAGCCCGGCGACGCGCAGGACTCCCCCGAGTCCGAGGACTCCGTCACGGCGTGACGGAGGACCGGCCCGTGCGGGACTAGAACGGGTTGAAGTCCTCGAACTCCTGCTGGGCCTCGTCCCGCTCCGCCTGGCGGTCGCGGCGGCGCTGCGCGGCCGGGCGCGGGGCCTCCAGGCGGTGGTCCTCGCCACGGCGGCCGAGCATCTCGGCGCCCGCCATCATGGTGGGCTCCCAGTCGAAGACCACGGCGTTCTCCTCGGGGCCGATGGCGACGCCGTCGCCGTTGCGGGCACCGGCCTTCATCAGCTCGCCCTCGACGCCGAGGCGGCTGAGGCGGTCGGCCAGGTAGCCCACGGCCTCGTCGTTGTTGAAGTCGGTCTGGCGCACCCAGCGCTCCGGCTTCTCGCCGCGCACCCGGAACAGCGGCTCGCCGTCGACGTCCTCGCGGGTGACGGTGAAGCCGGCGTCGTCCACGGCCTTCGGGCGGATGACGACGCGGGTCGACTCCTCCTTGGGCTGCGCGGCGCGGTGCGCGGACACCAGCTCGGCCAGGGCGAAGGAGAGCTCCTTGAGGCCCTTGTGGGCGACGGCGGAGACCTCGAACACCTGGTAGCCGCGCGCCTCCAGGTCGGGCCGCACCATTTCGGCGAGGTCCTTGCCGTCGGGCACGTCGATCTTGTTCAGGACGACCAGGCGCGGCCGGTTCTCCAGACCCGCGCCGTACTCGCGCAGCTCCGCCTCGATGATGTCGAGGTCGGAGACGGGGTCGCGGTCGGACTCCAGCGTCGCCGTGTCGAGGACGTGCACCAGCACGCTGCACCGCTCCACGTGCCGCAGGAACTCGAGGCCGAGGCCCTTGCCCTGGCTGGCGCCCGGGATCAGGCCCGGGACGTCGGCGATCGTGTAGACGGTCGAGCCCGCGGTGACCACGCCCAGGTTCGGGACGAGCGTGGTGAACGGATAGTCGGCGATCTTCGGCTTGGCGGCCGAGAGCACCGAGATCAGCGAGGACTTGCCGGCGCTCGGGTAGCCCACCAGGGCGACGTCGGCGACGGTCTTGAGCTCCAGGACGACATCGCTCTCGTCGCCCGGCACGCCGAGCAGGGCGAAGCCGGGGGCCTTGCGGCGGGCCGAGGCCAGCGCCGCGTTGCCGAGGCCGCCGCGGCCGCCCTGGGAGGCGACGAAGGTGGTGCCCTGGCCGACCATGTCGGCCAGCACGTTGCCCTGCTTGTCGAGGACGACGGTGCCGTCGGGCACGGGCAGGACCAGGTCCTGCCCGTCCTTGCCGGAGCGGTTGTCACCCGCGCCGGGGGCGCCGTTGGTGGCCTTGCGGTGCGGGGAGTGGTGGTAGTCGAGGAGCGTCGTGACGTCCTGGTCGACGACCAGGATCACATCGCCGCCACGGCCGCCGTTGCCGCCGTCCGGGCCGCCGAGCGGCTTGAACTTCTCACGGTGGACGGAGGCACAGCCGTGGCCTCCGCTACCCGCGGCGACATGCAGTTCGACGCGGTCCACGAAGGTGGTCATGGGTCAGTGCCTCCAGAAACGAACGGAAATGTCTACTGCGTACTACTGCAATTCAAACAATGCGAAAGGCGGACCCGCTTCCCGTACGGGAAGTGAGGTCCGCCTCGCGCTGTGTTCCGGTCAGGCTGCCTTTCAGGCGGCGACCGGGACGATGTTCACGACCTTGCGGCCACGGTGGGTACCGAACTCCACCGCACCGGCGTCGAGCGCGAACAGCGTGTCGTCCTTGCCACGACCCACACCGTTGCCCGGGTGGAAGTGGGTGCCGCGCTGGCGGACCAGGATCTCACCGGCGTTGACGGTCTGACCGCCGAAGCGCTTCACGCCGAGCCGCTGAGCATTGGAATCGCGCCCGTTCCGAGTGGACGATGCGCCCTTCTTGTGTGCCATGTCTCAGTCCCTACCCTTACTTCGCAGCCGCGGGGATCTCAGTGACCTTGATCGCCGTGTACTGCTGGCGGTGGCCCTGACGACGGCGGTAGCCGGTCTTGTTCTTGTAGCGAAGGATGTCGATCTTCGCACCCTTGTGGTGGTCCACGACCTCGGCCTGGACCTTGATGCCGGCCAGGACCCACGGGTCGCTGGTCACGGACTCGCCGTCGACAACGAGCAGCGTAGAGAGCTCTACGGCGTCGCCAACCTTGGCGGTGGAAAGCTTGTCAACCTCAACGATGTCGCCGACAGCAACCTTGTGCTGGCGACCACCGCTGCGCACGATGGCGTACACGCGGATCTCTCTTTCGCTCGGAACGGAACCCCCGCAGTCCAGCCGCACGGGACGGCCTCTCCGGAAGGTCCCGGCCGTGCGGCCGTGAAAATCCGGAGGAAGAGGTTTACGGGAGTGAGGCACGTCGATGGACACGCCGACGGTCCAGGTTACGGGGCACCCCTCAGAAGGGTCAAACCGGCCCCTCCCCCGGCCCGTCAGGCCGTCGTGCCCTCACCGTCCTGCGGCAGCGTCTTGACGCCCTTGCAGAGGTTGGTGTTGTCGCCCGTCCCCGGGTACGCCACGTTCCACACCTTCAGGAAGTGCGTGCGGTACGTGTCGTGCACGGAGTCGTCGTCGATCTTGACGTAGGCCTCGTCGTTCTCGCGCAGCGCCGGGTTCGAGGCGTTCTGCGAGCCGGTGAAGGTGACCTTGTTGCGGGCACCGTCGTACATGCCGTCGATCGCCACGTATTTCGTGTGGATGATGAACGGCGTGCCGAGCTTGGTGCCGGGGCTCAGCGGGTCGCGGTCGTCGTTGTAGCAGCGGCGCGGCGGGGCGCCGGTGGCGTGCAGCGTCTTCCAGGTGCCGCTGTCGGACGTGGCGTACTCGACGGCGACGGTGCAGCCCGACTTCTGGAGCGCGACCAGCTTGTCCGCGATGGCCTGCCGGGTGATCTGGAAGATCGCGGCCCGCACGACCGTGTGCTGCGTCGCGCCCGTCGTGGGGTTCTTGTAGGTGCACGAGACGTTGTCGAGCACCGAGTACAGGGTGTCCGTGGAGTTCGTGGTGCCGGCCCGCGGATAGAAGTACGCCTTGTAGCGGCCGTTGCTGACCGTGCGGTAGTCCCAGTTCGCCCAGTCCTTGACGGCGATGTCGTCGAAGTAGTCCGAGTAGGCGCCGTAGAGGACCGGGTTGTTCGGCAGCTGGAGCGCGTCGTTGAAGAAGCGCGTGCTGGCCGACGGCGTGGAGTTCGCCGTGGTCTGCACGACCACGTTCGTGGCGCCGTCGACGGCCGAGAACAGCCAGAACTTGTTGTGCATGATCGACTTGCCGAACTTGGGGTCGCCCAGGCACGACTTGTCCTTCGGGCACAGCGTCACGAAGGACGTGCCGGCGATGTTCGTGCCGAACGCCGCCTTCAGCTGGCTGTAGACCGTGTTCGTGGGGCGGTCGCCGACGCTGGAGGAGTCGAGCACGATCTTGACGTGCACGCCGCGGGCCTTGGCCCGGATCAGCGCGTCCGCGATCGTCTGCTCCCACACGTGGTAGACGGCGACCTTGATGGTGGAGCCCGGCAGCGCGGCGTCCGTCAGCTCGACGAGCCGGGTGCGGATCGCGTACTGCGCGTCCGTCGTCCCCAGCGGGTCGTTGAAGATGGGGCCCTCGGTCCAGGTCCGGGTGTCCGCCGACGCCGTGTCCGCGGCCACTCCCGCCTGCACCCCGGCGGCCGAGAGGACGGTGGCGAGGGCCACCGCCTGCCGGGCGCCCTTGACCGGCTTCACCGCCCGGTGCCGGCCCGTGGCCCTGAGACGTACGTGCGCCATGTGTTTCCCTCCCCTGGCACGGGCGCCGCCGTCTCCCCAACGGGCACCACCCCTGCCGACTCCGCGCATGAATGACTACTACATGATTTTTACAGGTCGATGACCATGGCCCAAGCGCGGAGAGCGATTTACGTGTGATGTCCGTACATCTGGGGCACGCCCCTCCGCCTTGCCCGCACCACGTACGACGGCGCCCCCGCCACAGCCGGAGCTGCGGGCGGGGGCGCCGTCGTGCGTGGCTCAGGCCTCGTCGGCCGCGGCCGTGACGGACGGCAGCGACTGCTGCTCGGCCGCCGCGGTCTTCTTCGCGGTCGTCTTCTTGGCGGCGGTCTTGGTCGCCGCCTTCTTGGCCGTCGTCTTCTTCGCGGCCGTCTTCTTGGCCGCGGTCTTCTTGGTGGCGGTGGCCGCCTTCTTCGCCGTCGCCTTCTTGGCCGTCTTGCGGGCCGTCTTCTTGGCGGCGGGCGCCTCAGCGGCCTCAGGGGCCTCGGCGGCCTCGGCGGCCCCGGAAGCCGCGGGGGCCTCCTCCGTGGCCGACGGGACGACCACGACGGCCGCCTCCTCGGTCGCGGTCGGCGCGGTCGCCTTGCGGACGGCACGGCGGCGCGGGCGGGCCGGAGCCGCCTCGGCCTCCGGCGCCGGCTCGGCGGCCCTGGGCTCCTCGGCCCGCGGCGCCTCGGCGGCCTTCGGCTCCGACTCGACGACGGTCACCGCGGCGGCCTCGTCGGACGACGCCTTCGGGGCACCCGCGGGGGCGCTGGCCTTGCGGGTGGCACGACGGCGCGTGCGCGGGGCCGGAGCCTCGGCGGCCGGCTGCTCCACCACGGGCTCGGGCGCCGCCTGCGGCGCGGGCGCCTCGACGACCGGCTCGGCCTCGGCCACCGGGGCGGCCTCACGCTGCTCCTCGGCCTGCTCCGCCCGGCGCGCCCGGTCGGCACGCGCGGACCGCTTGTCGGTCTGCTCGCCCTTCGGGGCACCGGCCGGGGCCGACGCGCGGCGCGTGGCACGGCGGCGCGAGCGACCACGGCCCGCCGCGGCCTCCGCCTCGGCGGCGCTGGAGTACAGCTCCTCGTCGACCGTGTACTCCGGCGCGGGCAGCGCCACCGGGGCGGCCGCCTCGGCGGCGACCTCGGCCTCGGTCTCGACCGGCTCCTGCGCCGACGCCGACTCGTGCTCGTGCGTGTCGTGCTCGTGGGTCTCGTGCGTGTCGTGCTCGTGGGTCTCGTGCTGGTGGTCCGCGCCGTTGCCGCCGCGACCGCGCTTCTTGCGCTTGCCGCCACCACCGCCGCTGCCGCTGCCGGCGGAGGACGCCTGCTCCATGTGGACGATGACGCCGCGGCCGTTGCAGTGCACGCAGGTCTCGGAGAAGGACTCCAGGAGGCCCTGGCCGACGCGCTTGCGGGTCATCTGGACCAGGCCGAGCGAGGTGACCTCGGCGACCTGGTGCTTGGTCCGGTCGCGGCCCAGGCACTCCAGGAGGCGGCGCAGGACCAGGTCCCGGTTGGACTCCAGGACCATGTCGATGAAGTCGATGACGACGATGCCGCCGAGGTCGCGCAGCCGCAGCTGGCGGACGATCTCCTCGGCCGCTTCGAGGTTGTTCCTCGTCACGGTCTCTTCGAGGTTGCCGCCCTGGCCGGTGAACTTCCCGGTGTTGACGTCGACGACGATCATCGCCTCGGTCTTGTCGATCACCAGGGAGCCGCCGGACGGCAGCCACACCTTGCGGTCGAGCGCCTTGGCGAGCTGCTCGTCGATCCGGTACGTCGCGAAGACGTCGACCTCGGACGTCCACCGCGACAGCCGGTCGGACAGGTCGGGGGCGACGTGGTTGACGTAGCCGTGGATGGTGTCCCACGCCTCGTCACCGCTGACGATGACCTTGGAGAAGTCCTCGTTGAAGATGTCGCGCACGACGCGGACGGTCATGTCCGGCTCGCCGTACAGCAGGCTCGGCGACGACGTCGAGATCTGCTTGGACTTCTTCTGGATGTCCTCCCACTGGGCCTGGAGACGCTCGACGTCGCGGCGCAGCTCGTCCTCGCTGGCGCCCTCGGCGGCGGTGCGCACGATGACGCCCGCGTCCTCGGGGACGACCTTCTTGAGGATGGTCTTCAGGCGCGCCCGCTCGGTGTCGGGCAGCTTGCGGCTGATGCCGGTCATCGAGCCCTCGGGCACGTAGACCAGGTAGCGGCCGGGCAGCGAGACCTGGCTGGTCAGGCGGGCGCCCTTGTGGCCGATGGGGTCCTTGGTGACCTGCACGAGCACGGACTGGCCGGACTTGAGGGCGGTCTCGATGCGGCGCGGCCCGTTGGCCATGCCGAGCGCCTCGAAGTTGACCTCACCGGCGTACAGCACCGCGTTGCGGCCCTTGCCGATGTCGATGAAGGCGGCCTCCATCGACGGCAGCACGTTCTGCACCTTGCCCAGGTACACGTTGCCGACGTACGAGGTCGACTGCTCCTTGTTGACGTAGTGCTCGACGAGGATGTCGTCCTCGAGCACACCGATCTGGGTGCGGTCGCCGTTCTGCCGGACGACCATCACGCGCTCGACGGCCTCGCGGCGGGCCAGGAACTCGGCCTCGGTGATGATCGGCACGCGGCGGCGGCCCTGCTCGCGACCCTCGCGGCGGCGCTGCTTCTTGGCCTCGAGACGCGTGGAGCCCTTGATGGACTGCACTTCGTCCGAGGACGTCGAGCGCTCGGGCCGCTCGTCCTTCTTGCGCGGCTCGCGGACCTTGACGACGGTGCGCTCCGGGTCGTCCGAGGACTGCTCGGCCTCGGTGGACCCGTCCCCCGCGCGACGGCGGCGGCGGCGACGGCGACGGCTGCTGCTCGACCCGCCGGCGGAGCCGTGCGCGTCCTGCTCGTCGTCGTGGTCGTGGTCGTCGGCCGGATCGTCGTCGGCCTCGGCCTCGGCGTCGGCGTCCTCGTCGGAACCGCCATCGGCGTCGGCGTCGGCGTCCGTGTCGGAGGCGTCCCCGCGACGGCGGCGACGGCCACCGCGACGGCGGCGACGGGCCGGGCGGTCGCCCTGCTCGTCGTGGTCGTCGTGGTCATCGGCGGCCTGGTCGTCGGCGGCCTGCTCGTCGGCGGCCTGCTCGTCGGCGGCGTCGGCGTCGACATCGGCGGCCCGGTCGTCGGGCTCCGGCGCGGCGACGGGCTCCGGCGCGGCGGTCGCCGCCTCGGGCTCGGGCTCGGCGGCCGGGCGCTCGTCGGTCGCGCGGCGACGGCGACGCCTGCGCGGCGTC
Organism: Streptomyces sp. NPDC088785; assembly: GCF_044750685.1. Lineage (NCBI taxonomy): Bacteria > Bacillati > Actinomycetota > Actinomycetes > Kitasatosporales > Streptomycetaceae > Streptomyces > Streptomyces sp. NPDC088785. Next base: position 58,791 of record NZ_JBIVKH010000002.1, on the reverse strand, counting down.
TGGTCCTCCTCGACGACCGCGGCCGGCCGGGGCTGCGCCTCGGGCTCGGTCCCGCTCTCGGGTTCGGGCTCGGCGACCTGCTCACCGGCGGCCTCGGCCGCGGCGGCGGCAGCGGCGCGCTCGGGCGTCTGGAACATCGGCTCGGTGAAGACCGGAGCCTGGAAGACGGCGACGGACGGCCGCTTCGGACGGCCCCCGCCCTCGGTCTCGGCGGCGTCGCTCTGCTGCCTGGCCGCCCGGCCCCTGGCCTGCTTGGGCTCGGAGAAGCCACCGGCGGCCTTGCGGGTGGCGCGGCGACGGGGGCGGCGCGCGCCGCCCTCCTCGGCCGAGTCGCCCTCGGCGGACGCGGGCGTCCCGGCGGGCGCGGCCTGCGCGGCCTGAACGGTCTGCGCGGCCTGCGCGGCCTGCGCGGCCTGCGCGGCCTGCGCGGCCTGCTCTTGGACCGCCGGTTCGGCGGCCGGCGCGGCGGCCTGCGGCGCCTCGGGGGCGGACACGGCGCGGGTGGCGCGGCGACGGGCGCGGCGCGGGGCGGCGTCCTCCGCCGGGGTCTCGGCAACCGGCTCGGCGGCGGGCGCGGCGGCCTGCGGCTCCTCGGCCGGGGCCTCCTCGACGGCCGGGGTCTCCTCGACGGTCGGCGTGGCGACGGTCCGGGTCGCGCGGCGGCGACGGCGCGGGGCGGCGGCCTCGGCGGGCGCCTCCTCGGCGGCCGGGGCCTCCTCTGCGACGGCCTTCGGCCCGGCGGCGGGCGCCTCGGCGCTGTCGGCGCTGTCGGCGCTTTCAGGGGCGTCGGCAGCGGGGGCGGCCGTGGTGCGGGTGGCGCGGCGACGGCGGCGCGGGGCGGCCTCGGCCGGGGCCTCGTCGGCGGCGGGCGCGGCGGGCGGCTCGGGGGCCGCTTCGGCGACGGGCTCGACCGTCTCGGCCTGGGCGGGCGCACCGGTGGGCGCGGAGGCGCGGCGCGTGGCACGGCGGCGCGGGCGGGCGGCGGGTGCGCCGTCCTGCGTCTCCTGCGCCGGGGCGGGGGTTTCGGTGGCGGGCGCCTGCTCGTCCTCGGCGTCCGCGGCAGCGGCCGGTATGGCCGGCGCGGCGGCCTCGGCGGTGGGGCTCACGGGCGGGCCCGCGGGGCGCGACGCGGCCCGGCGCCGGCGGCGCGGGGGCAGGGTGTCGCTGGGGCTGTCCAGCTCGGAGGTGGTGGGTTCGGTCGGCTCGGGCATGCGGGTGGATCTCCCGTCGGGCCCCCGGGCGCCGCGCCTGATCCATGACCGGTGACGTCCGCGGCTCGCTCGTGCCGTTGTCGGGCGCGAGGGCCGCCGGTCCGGGGCGCGGGCGCCGCACGGGGGCTCTTCTGTCTGTTCTCGCCGGTTCCGGTACGCCTTGTACGTACGGCCTGGCGAAAGTCCTTGGGTGGGTGCGCTGCCCGACCCAGGTGGCTCCCGAGTACGAGGGCGGCGCGACGGCGACCGTCCTTACGCGGAACCTTCCACGGCGGGCACCGTCGCGGTGGCAGTTCCTGCGGCCTCCACTGGGGGGGCGGCCGGGGCTGCCTCGCGGTCGGGCGCGAGCGGGTCGGTCACCGTGCCGGACTCTGCATCGAAAGGCCCCTGCGCCAGCCTGGTCACCGCTGCGGGGACCGGCGGCGCCAGGTCGGCCACGGCGCGGAGACCGGACAGGACGTCGTCGGGTCGAACGGCAGGCGTCACGTGCCGAACAACCAGGCGCAGTATCGCACAGGCCGTGTCGCCCGGCCTATCAGCCGGGACATCCGGGGTCCGTGCCGCCTCGTGCGCCTCCAGTGAGACGACGGCGCCGCGGGCGTCGAACGTCCGCACGCCGTTCTTGGTGCGGCGCTGCACCTCGACCGTCTCGGCGGCGCGGAAGACGTCCGCGGCGCGGGCGGCCTCCGCGGCCGTGACCCCGTCGAGCCGCAGCTCCCACACGGAGGCGGCGAGCCGGTCGGCGAGGCCGGAGGTGCGGGCCTCGACGGCGTCGACGATGTCGAGGCCTTGGGGCATCGACTCGTCGAGCAGCGTCCGCAGGGTGGCGGGGTCGCGGGGCGCGGTGAGCGCGATCTCCAGGTATTCGGCCTCACTGCCCGTGCCGGTGGGTGCGGCATTGGCGTAGGACACCTTCGGGTGCGGCGTGAATCCCGCCGAGTACGCCATGGGTACCTCGGCGCGGCGCAGCGCACGCTCGAAGGCGCGCTGGAAGTCTCGGTGGCTGGTGAACCGGAGGCGGCCGCGCTTGGTGTAGCGCAGTCGGATGCGCTGCACCGCGGGTGCGGGCGGCGGGCCTTCGGGCTGTCGCTTGCCCAGTGTCCTAATCCTTAATGAACGCGGTCTTCGTGAGAGGGGTCGTACTCCTCTCAAGAGTACGTCCCTGCGCGTCCCGTGGTTCCCGCACCTCCGCGGCCGGCGGCTCGGGCGGGCGGCCCGGGCCGAACAGGGCGCGCCGCACGTCGGCCCGCGCCTGCCGGGCCGTGGCGCGGACGGCGCCGAGGGTCCGGCGGGCCACCCGGGCGGCGGGCCGCCACAGCCGGTCGCGCAGGGCGTGGCCGAGCGGGGTGAGCACGTGGCGGTACGCCCGGCGCGCGGGTTCCACGAGGACCAGGCGCAGCAGGCCGGCGAGGAACCGGCCGACGGCGAGCGACACGTACCCGGCGACGCGCCAGGCGACCGCGAGCGCCGCGCCGGTCTCCCGCAGCAGCACGCCGAGGGCGCGGCCGACGGGCACCAGCACCCAGCGCCACAGGGCGAGCGCGGGCAGCACGAGCGTCCACCGGACGAGGGCCCGGGCGGCGCGGCCGAGCGGGGTGAGGAGGTACCGGTACAGCCCCGCGGCGAGCCGGGCCAGGCCGTGTCCGGTCCAGGTGCCGAGCAGGACGGCCGCGTGTCCCAGCGGGGTCAGCACGCGCGCGTACAGCCACCCGGCGGGGACGACCAGGAGGACCTGTGCCAGCAGGCCGATGCCGTGCCCCACCGGGACGAGGACGTACCGCCACAGGGCGGCCCACGGCCACACGAACAGCGCCCGGCCGGTCCAGCCGAGCACCACGGCGGCCGCCCGTCCGGCCGGGGCGAGCACGCGCGCGCAGAGCCAGACGGCCGGGACGGCCACCGCCACCCGCCCCAGGAAGGCGAGTCCGCGGCCGAGCCGGGTCAGCGGCAGGACCACGAGCACGCCCCACAGCCGTGCGAGCCCGCGGCCGAGCGGCGCCAGCGCCTTCGCGTGCAGGAGGCGGCCGGCGGCGGCGAGCGCGTCCCACACGAGCCGGACCGGCACCACGACGACGAGGGCCACGATCCGTACGGGCATGCGGACCGCCGCCACCAGGCAGCCTTCCGCGGGGTCGGGGCGCTTCTCCGTGTCCATGCCGTGTCAGACGCCGCAGCGGGCTCCCCGGATGCGCGGGCGGCCCTCCTCGGGCGCCGAATCGGGCGCCGGTGCTTCACATAGCGGCTGTGCCAGGCACAATCTGCGCATGATTACGCTTACGAAGGAAGACGGCCCCGCGGATCTCGACGGTGTCACCCATCTCTCCATCGGGGTCTCCTGGGACCCGACCGCCGGCAGCAGTGGGGGCGTGCTCGGCGCGCTGCGCCGCAAGCAGGGCACGGACCTGGATCTGATAGCGGTCGCGATGCAGGGCGGTGACCCGGTCCGGCTCGCGGGCCTGGACTCGCTGGACCCGCTGGGCAACGGCGCGCTGCGGCACAGCGGTGACAACCAGACCGGCAAGGGCGACGGCGACGACGAGACGGTCACCGTCGAGTTCGCGAAGGTGCCGCCGGTCATCACGTCGATCGTGTTCATCGCGGCGGCCTACAAGAAGGGCAGCTCGTTCCAGAAGGCCCGCAACATCAGTTTCAAGGTGTACGACGCGACGGGCGGCAGCAGCCAGCAGGTGGCGGACATCTGGCCGAGCCTGCTCAGCGCCGACAACGGCTGCCTGGTGGCGAAGGCCATCCGCAGCACGGGCGACGTCTGGAAGCTCCAGGTCATCAATGAGACCGGGAAGATCAAGCAGGGTGACGAGCGCGCCCTGATGCGCTTCGCCGTCAGCCAGTAGGAGACGGCGGCGGGGGGCGGGGCACCGGCCCCGCCCCCCGCCGTGTCATGTCACCGGGGTCGCTACTTGACGACCGTCAGCGGCAGCAGCTTCTTGCCGGTCGGGCCGATCTGGATGCTGGTGTCCATCGCGGGGCAGACGCCGCAGTCGAAGCAGGGCGTCCAGCGGCAGTCCTCGACCTCGGTCTCGTCGAGCGAGTCCTGCCAGTCCTCCCAGAGCCAGTCCTTGTCGAGACCGGAGTCCAGGTGGTCCCAGGGCAGGACCTCCTCGTACGTGCGCTCGCGGGTCGTGTACCAGTCGACGTCGACGCCGTGGGCGGGCAGCGTCCGGGCGGCGCACTCCATCCAGCGGTCGTAGCTGAAGTGCTCGCGCCAGCCGTCGAAGCGGCCGCCGTCCTCGTAGACCGCGCGGATGACGTCGCCGATGCGGCGGTCGCCGCGGGAGAGCAGGCCCTCGACGATGCCGGGCTTGCCGTCGTGGTAGCGGAAGCCGATGGAGCGGCCGTACTTCTTGTCGCCGCGGATCTTGTCGCGCAGCTTGGTCAGCCGCGCGTCGGTGTCCTCGGCGCTGAGCTGCGGCGCCCACTGGAACGGGGTGTGCGGCTTGGGCACGAAACCGCCGATGGAGACCGTGCAGCGGATGTCGTTCGAGCCGGAGACCTCGCGGCCCTTCTGGATCACGTTCATCGCCATGTCGGCGATCTGGAGGACGTCGTCATCGGTCTCCGTCGGCAGGCCGCACATGAAGTACAGCTTGACCTGGCGCCAGCCGTTGCCGTAGGCGGTGGCGACCGTGCGGATCAGGTCCTCCTCCGAGACCATCTTGTTGATGACCTTGCGCATGCGCTCGCTGCCGCCCTCGGGGGCGAAGGTGAGACCGGAGCGGCGGCCGTTGCGGGTCAGCTCGTTGGCCAGGTCCACGTTGAACGCGTCGACGCGGGTCGAGGGCAGCGAGAGGCCGATCTTGTCCTCCTCGTAGCGGTCCGCGAGGCCCTTGGCGATGTCGCCGATCTCGGAGTGGTCCGCGGAGGACAGCGAGAGCAGGCCGACCTCCTCGAAGCCGGTCGCCTTCAGGCCCTTCTCCACCATGTCGCCGATGCCGGTGATGCTTCGCTCCCGCACGGGGCGCGTGATCATGCCGGCCTGGCAGAAGCGGCAGCCGCGGGTGCAGCCGCGGAAGATCTCGACGGACATCCGCTCGTGGACGGTCTCCGCGAGCGGCACGAGGGGCTGCTTCGGGTACGGCCACTCGTCGAGGTCCATGACGGTGTGCTTGGAGACGCGCCACGGCACGCCCGAGCGGTTCGGCACGACGCGGCCGATGCGGCCGTCGGGGAGGTACTCGACGTCGTAGAAGGCCGGGATGTAGATGTTCCCGGTCTTGGCGAGGCGGAGCAGGACCTCCTCGCGCCCGCCCGGGCGGCCCTCGGCCTTCCAGGCGCGGATGATCTCGGTCATGTCGAGCACGGCCTGCTCGCCGTCGCCGATGACGACGGCGTCGATGAAGGCCGCGATCGGCTCGGGGTTGAAGGCCGCGTGGCCGCCCGCGAGGACGATCGGGTCGTCCAGGGTGCGGTCCGCCGACTCCAGCGGGATGCCCGCCAGGTCGAGCGCGGCGAGCATGTTGGTGTAGCCCAGCTCGGTGGAGAACGACAGTCCGAAGACGTCGAAGGCCTTCACCGGGCGGTGCGAGTCGACCGTGAACTGGGGCACCCGGTGCTCGCGCATCAGGGCCTCCAGGTCGGGCCAGACGCTGTAGGTGCGCTCGGCGAGGACGCCCTCGCGCTCGTTCAGCACCTCGTAAAGGATCATGACGCCCTGGTTGGGCAGTCCGACCTCGTACGCGTCCGGGTACATCAGTGCCCAGCGGACATCGCAGGACTCCCACGGCTTGACCGTGGAGTTGAGCTCTCCGCCGACATACTGGATCGGCTTCTGCACATGCGGGAGCAGCGCTTCGAGCTGCGGAAACACAGACTCGACCGCTTGGGGCGCCGCGGCGACGGCATCGGCAGACATAACCGTGGACCTTTGTGAGCTGGCAGGGGTGACCCTCAAGGCTAACCCGCCGGGAGGTCCGCTCCCGCCGCCCGCCCCCACACCCCGGGCAGCGCGCGCTCTCCCGCGGTGGCCGCCGCGTGCTCCTCGCCGTACAGGAGTCCCCAGGTGAAGGCGGACTCGCCGGCCGCGTGAGCCTGCACCGCGAGCTGCCGGAGGGTGTCCCGGGCGACGACGGAATCCTGGTGGTCGCCGAGCAGCGACTGCACCGCCTTCATCCTCTTGGCGAACCTGCCGGCCTTCTTGCCGAGCGCGGGGCGGGCGGTCTCACCGGCGTAGCGGGCGCGCTTGGCGGCCTTGCGGGCGTCGTGCAGGGCCAGGTCGCGCTCGGTGCCCGGCTCCAGGGACAGGGCGTGCGCGATGCGGGCGCCCAGGCGGTCGCGGTCCTTCAGCGCGGCCCGGGCGAGGACGTCGGGGGCGGCGCGGGAGGCACGGGGCAGCAGCGGCGGGTCGGCGAGCAGGGCGTCCAGGGCGTCGAGCAGGGCCAGGTACCGGGCGCTGTCGAGGACGCCGAGGGTGCGCTCGCGCGAGTCCCGGACGCCGTGCAGCGCCCAGATCTTCGTGCGGGCGCGGACCGGGCCGAGCAGCAGGGTGGCGGGGACGGCGTCGACGCGGCCGGTGATCCGCCCGGTCAGCACCTCGTGGTCGCGGTCGGTGCCCAGCTCTGCGCCGAGCCACTTCAGCTCCTCGGCGACCGGGGCGGTCACGGCGGGGTCGAGGACCTTCTTGTACGTCTTGAAGGCGCTGCGCGTCCGGCGGGCGGCGACCCGCATCTGGTGCACGGCGTCCGGCAGGTCGCGGCGGACGGCGGGGTCGTGGGCGAGGAGGGCGTCGCGCTGGGCGCGCAGCCGGGCCAGGACGTGGTCGCCCGCGGTGACCGGGCCGGCCGCGGGGGCGGTGGCCGGGCCGCCGGCGCCGGTCTCCGCCAGGGCGCGGGCCAGCTTCGAGGAGGCGGCGGAGCGGTCGACGCCGGCCTTGCGCAGCCGCTTCTCGACCCGGTCCAGGACGGCGGGGTCGGCGTCGTCGGCCAGTTCGACCTCGATCTCGGTCCAGGCGGTGGCGGCGGCGCCGTCGGCCCGTTCGGCGCGGACGGCGTCGACGCTCACCTCGGCGAGGGTGGTTCCGTCCGGGGCGGCCAGGAGGGTGACGTCGCGGGCGGAGCGCAGGCGGACGACGGGGACGAGGGCGGTGTCGCGCAGGTGGGCGCGGACGAGGCGGGTGAGTTCGGGCGGGACGGTGTCCTGGAGGGGAGCGCGGATCTCGTCGCGGGCGCCGTCCGTCTTCGCCACGGGCAGTTTGAGGTGCCAGCCGGCGTCGGCGCCGCCGGTCCTGCGGCGCAAGGTGATGCCGTGTGCGGCGAGGCGTTGATCGGGGGTGTCGTAGTACAGGGCGTCGAGTTCCACGACGCCCCGGGCGTCGGTGTCCGCGACGCCGGGCACCTTCCGCAGGTCGGGCAGCCGGAACTCGGGGCCGGGGGCGTCGTACTTCCGCTCGATCTCACGCTTCGTCTCCGCCATCCCCCGAATCTAGACGCCCCGCAGACCCCCCGAAAGAGCCCGGCCCGCCGAAGATCCGCCGGACAGGCCCTAGGCCGACATCGGGCGCTGCACCCTGATCGACTGCAACAGCCCGATCGCCACCCACACCGCGAACATCGAGGATCCCCCGTACGACACGAACGGCAGCGGCAGGCCGGCCACCGGCATGATGCCGAGCGTCATGCCGATGTTCTCGAACGCCTGGAAGGCGAACCAGGCGATGATCCCGGCGGCGACGACCGTCCCGTACAGCTCGGTCGTCTCCCGGGCGATGCGGCAGGCCCGCCACAGCACCACGCCGAGGAGCAGCAGGATCAGCCCGGCCCCGACGAAGCCCAGCTCCTCCCCCGCCACCGTGAACACGAAGTCGGTCTGCTGCTCGGGGACGAACTGCCCGGTGGTCTGGGAGCCGTGGAAGAGCCCGGAGCCGGTCAGCCCGCCCGAGCCGATCGCGATGCGCGCCTGGTTGGTGTTGTAGCCGACGCCGGCCGGGTCGAGCGCCGGGTTGGCGAAGGCGGCGAAGCGGGCGATCTGGTAGTCGTCGAGGACCCCGAGCTGCCACACGGCGACGGCGCCCGCCGCGCCGACGCCGATCAGGCCGAGCACCCAGCGGTTGGAGGCGCCGGAGGACAGCAGCACACCGAGCACGATCATCACCATGACCATGACGGACCCGAGGTCCGGCATCAGCATGACGACCATCATCGGGACGGCGGCGAGGCCGAGGGCCTGGAGCACCGTGCGGTGGTCCGGGTGCTCGCGGTCGCCCGCGTCCACCCGCGCGGCGAGCAGCATCGCCATCCCCAGGATGATCGTGATCTTCACGAACTCCGAGGGCTGGAGGGAGAAGCCGCCGCCGACGATGATCCACGCGTGCGCGCCGTTGACGGTCGCGCCGAGCGGGGTGAGGACGAGCAGCACCAGGAAGACCGAGATGCCGTAGAGGATCGGCACGGCGGTGCGCAGCGTGCGGTGGCCGAGCCAGATCGTGCCGATCATCAGCCCGATGCCGATGCCCATGTTGAGCAGGTGGCGGAAGAGGAAGTAGTACGGGTCGCCCTGGTTCAGCTCGGTCCTGTTGCGGGTCGCCGAGTAGACGAGCGCGGAGCCGATCAGCGAGAGCGTGATCGCGGACAGCAGTATCGGCCAGTCGAGCCGCCGCACCACCGAGTCGCGGGCCATGAGCCGGGACAGGGTGGAGCGCTGCTGCGGGCCGTACCCGGAGACGGAGAAACCGTTGGTGTGACCTGCCATGGTCGGTCAGTCCCTCCTGCTGTACGTCGGGGCGGGCAGTCCGGCCGCCAGCTCCTGCTGCGCCGGTGCCTGCTGCTTGCCCGGGTCGTACGTGTCGATCGTCGGGGCGTCGATCGAGCCGTCCTTCTGGATCTTCGGCAGGGCCTTCTCCGGCGCGGGCAGCAGGGCCTTCTTCAGGTTCTGCTGACCCTTGTCGTCGAGGCCGTACATCGCGTCGTAGATCTTGCGTACGGCCGGGCCCGAGGCGCCCGAGCCCGTACCGCCCTGGGAGATCGTCATCACGATCGAGTAGTCCTTGGTGTAGGACGCGAACCAGGACGTCGTCTGCTTGCCGTAGACCTCGGCCGTGCCGGTCTTGGCGTGCATCGGGATCTTGTTCTGGGGCCAGCCGCCGAAGCGCCAGGCCGCCGTGCCGCGGGTCGCCACTCCCGCCAGTGCTTCGTCTATCTCGTCGCGGGTCCTGCCCTTGAACGGCAGTTTGGCGTTGACCTTGGGCTGGATCGCGTGGACCTGCTTGCCGTCGGCGCTGACGATGGCCTTGCCGACCTCGGGCTCGTGCAGGGTGCCGCCGTTGGAGATCGCGGCGTAGATCGACGCCATCTGGATCGGGGTGACGAGGGTGTCGCCCTGGCCGATGGAGTAGTTGACGGAGTCACCGGCGCGCATGAGGTTGCCTTCGAGGCAGTTCTCGTAGTTGAGGCGCTGGACGTAGTCGCCGCTCTTCTTGCCGGACTTGCACCAGGAGTCCTTGTTGGCCTTCCAGAACCGCTGCTTCCACTGGCGGTCGGGGACCCGGCCGGTGACCTCGTTGGGCAGGTCGATGCCGGTCTCCTTGCCGAGGCCGAACTGGTGGGCGGTCTTGTAGAACCAGTCCTGGGTGTCCTTGTCGCCCTTGAGGCCGCCGTCCTTCTTCCACTCGTTGTGGGCGATGCCGTAGAAGACGGTGTCGCAGGAGACCTCCAGGGCGCGGCCCAGGGAGATGGGCCCGTAGTTCTCCGACTCGAAGTTCTTGAAGACCTGGTTGCCGATCGAGTACGAGCTGGTGCACGGGTAGTGCCCGTTGAACGGGTAGCCCGCGTTGACCGCCGCCGTGGTCGAGATGACCTTGAAGATGGAGCCGGGGGCCGCCTGGCCCTGGATGGCCCGGTTCAGCAGCGGGTAGTTGGAGGTCTTGCCGGTGAGGTGGGCGTAGTCCTTGCCGGAGATGCCGCCGACCCAGGCGTTCGGGTCGTAGCTCGGGTTGGACGCCATGGCGACGACGCGGCCGGTCTTGGCCTCCATCACGACGACGGCGCCGGAGTCGGCCTTGTAGTTGGTGCCGGTGTTCTTGTCGAACTCCTTGCGGGCGGCCTTCATGGCCTCGTTCAACTCGTACTCGGCGACGCGCTGGACCCGGGCGTCTATCGAGGTGACGACGTTCGCCCCGGGCTCGGCCTTGTCGCTGTCGGCGCGGCCGATGACGCGGCCGAGGTTGTCGACCTCGTAGCGGGTGACGCCGGCCTTGCCGCGCAGGTCCTTGTCGTACGTGCGTTCAAGTCCGGAGCGGCCGACCTGGTCGGAGCGGAGGTACGGCGAGTCGCTGTCCTTCGCCTGCTCGATCTCGGCGTCGGTGACCGGCGAGAGGTAGCCGAGCACCTGCGCGGTGTTGGCCTTGCCGGGTGCGGCGTAGCGGCGCACGGCGGTGGGCTCGGCGGTGATGCCGGGGAAGTCCTCGCTGCGCTCGCGGATCTGGAGCGCCTGCTTCGGCGTGGCCTCGTCGGTGATCGGGATGGGCTGGTAGGGCGAGCCGTTCCAGCAGGGCTGGGGCGTCTTGGCGTCGCACAGCCGGACCTTCTCCTCGACGTCCTTGGGCGCCATGCCGAGGACGTCGGCGAGCTTGGCGAGGACGGATCTGCCGTCGTCCTTCATCCGCATCAGGTCGGTGCGGGAGGCGGAGACGACGAGGCGGGTCTCGTTGTCGGCGAGGGCCACGCCCCGCGAGTCCAGGATGGAGCCGCGCACGGCGGGCGTGACGACCTGCTGGACGTGGTTGCCGGACGCCTCCTTGGCGTACTCGTCGCCGTTGCGCACCTGGAGGTACCAGAGCCGGCCGCCGAGCGTGAACAGGAGGGACAGGACGAGGATCTGGAGGACGACGAGACGGATCTGGACGCGCGGGGTCCGGCCGGTCTCCGGGATGTTGGTCATGGTGGCCGTGCTCCCCCTAGTACGTCTGCGAGTACGAGTAGTACGTGTACACGCCCGACCTGTGCGCGGCCGGGCCGGCCGCCGCGGCCGACTGTGCGCTCACAGGCGCTTGACCCCCTTGATGCGGCCGGCGCGGGCGGCGCGCGCCTTCACGGACTTCATGCGCAGGCCGCCGCGCTGGTTGCCGATGCGCAGGCCGGTGCCGGACGAGAGCCAGCCGGAGGAGACGTCGGAGACCTTGCCGGAGCCGCCGCCGCTGTCGGCCAGCGGATCGTGCTCGGACCGTCTGGCGAGCGCCATCACGCCGGGGACGACGAACGGCGCGAGCAGCAGGTCGTAGAGCGCGGCGGTGAACAGCAGGCTGCCCAGGCCGACGTGGCGGGCGGCGGTGTCGCCGACGAGGGCGCCCACGCCCGCGTACAGGAGGGTGGTGCCGACGGCGCCGCCGACCACCACGACCATCGGGCCGAAGGCCGAGCGCAGCTGGCCGGTCTCCGGCTTGGCGAGGCCCGCGAGGTAGCCGATGACGCACAGGACCAGGGCGTAGCGCCCGGCGGCGTGGTCGGCGGGCGGGGCCAGGTCGGCGAGCAGGCCGGCGCCGAAGCCGATGAAGGCGCCGCCGACGTGCCCGTAGACCAGCGCGAGTCCGAGGACGGTGAGCAGCAGCAGGTCGGGCACGGCGCCCGGGAGCTGGAGCCGGGCCAGGACGCAGACCTGGACGACGAGGGCGACGACGACGAGGGTCGTGGAGAGGAGGATCCGGTTGAAGCGCATGGTGGTCAGCTCCTCCTGTTACTGCTGGGCGCCGGCGGCGGGCGCGGACGGTGTGACGGTGACGGTCACGGTCGGCGCGGGCCTGGGCTTCGCGGGCTTGGACGGCAGGACCTCGTCGCGCGGGTCGCTGCGCGGCGGCTGGACGACGACGCCCACGATGTCGAGCTTGGTGAAGCCGACGTACGGCTCGACGTAGATGGTGCGGGTCAGGTCGCCGCCGGACGGGTCGACGCGGACGACCCTGCCGACGGGCACGCCGGGCACGAACGGCTTGTCGGCCTCCGAGCCGAAGGTGACGAGCCGGTCGCCCTTCTTCACCTTGGCCTTGCCGTTGAGGAGCTGGACGCGCAGCGGCCGGTCGCCCTGGCCGGTGGCGAAGCCGAGCTCGTCGGTCTTCTCCATGCGGGTGCCGACGGTGAAGTCCGGGTCGTTGGCCAGCAGGATCGTGGAGGTGCCGGGTCCGACGGTGGTGACGCGGCCGACGAGTCCGTCGCCGTTCAGCACGGTCATGTCGCGCTTGATGCCGTCCTGGGCGCCGGCGTCGATGGTCACCGTCCAGGAGAAGCCCTGCGCGGACCCTATGGCGATGATCTGGGCGCCCTTGATGCCGTACTGGCCCGCGCCGGCCGTCTTTAGCATGGTGTCGAGCTGGCGGATCTTGCTGCGGTTGCGGTCGTCGCTGCCGAGCTTCGACTTCAGCGCCGCGTTCTCGCGCTCCAGTCGGCTGATCCGGTCGTGCCGTCGGTCGGAGTCGCGGACCGCGCTTATGGCGTTGCCGATCGGATCGACCGCGCCGGCGACACCGCTCTCCACGGGCCCGAAGACCTTGGCGGCCCCCTGCCGGGCGCCGTCGACCGGCGAGTCCTCTCCGCCGCGGATGTCCACCGTGATCAGTGCGAACGCGACGGCGATCAGCAGTACCAGGAGCAGCCGGCTCTCTCGTGTGTCCCTCACGTACGGCGGCCGTGCCTTCCTCAATCAGAAATCGGGTGGGGCGGTGTCACGATGTCCGGGGATATGGGTTTGTCGGATGGATGGGGGGAAGCCGGACGGATGTAACCGATGTCCGGGAATTCGTGCGCCTTGTCTCTATATCAACGATCCGCCGTACGAAGTGGCAGGCACTCGTACGGCGGACCCACCCTTTCAGGTGTCAGCATCCGCTCATCTGCGCGGGGAGGCGTCGAGCACCTGCTGGAGCGCCTCGAACTCCTCGACGCACTTTCCGGAGCCGAGCGCCACGCTGTCCAGCGGGTCCTCGGCGATGTGGATGGGCATGCCCGTCTCGCGGCGCAGCCGCTCGTCGAGGCCGCGCAGCAGGGCGCCGCCCCCGGTGAGAACGATGCCGCGGTCCATGACGTCACCCGACAGCTCGGGCGGGCACTTGTCGAGGGTGGTCTTGACCGCGTCGACGATCGCGTTGACCGGCTCCTCGATGGCCTTACGGACCTCCGCCGCCGAGATGACGACGGTCTTGGGCAGGCCGGACACCAGGTCGCGGCCGCGGATCTCGGTGTGCTCGTCGGAGTCCAGGTCGTACGCGGAGCCGATCGTGATCTTGATCTGTTCGGCGGTCCGCTCACCGAGGAGCAGCGAGTACTCCTTCTTGATGTGCTGGATGATCGCGTTGTCCAGCTCGTCGCCCGCGACGCGGATCGACTGTGCCGTGACGATTCCGCCGAGCGAGATGACCGCGACCTCGGTGGTGCCGCCGCCGATGTCCACCACCATGTTCCCCGTGGCCTCGTGGACCGGGAGGCCGGAGCCGATGGCCGCCGCCATGGGCTCCTCGATGATGTGCACCTGGCGGGCACCGGCCTGCGAGGAGGCCTCGATGACCGCGCGGCGCTCGACGCCGGTGATGCCGGACGGCACGCAGACGACGACGCGGGGGCGGGCGAGGTAGCGACGCTTGTGGATCTTCAGGATGAAGTAGCGGAGCATGCGCTCGGTGATCTCGAAGTCGGCGATCACGCCGTCCTTCAGCGGGCGCACGGCGACGATGTTGCCAGGGGTGCGCCCGATCATCTTCTTGGCTTCGGCGCCGACCGCGAGGATGCCACCGGTGTTGGTGTTGATCGCGACCACGGAAGGTTCGTTGAGCACGATCCCGCGACCCCTGACGTACACCAGCGTGTTGGCGGTCCCGAGGTCGACAGCCATGTCACGGCCGATGAACGACATTGAGTTCCCCATCAGGATTCGTCTGGCCTTCCCAAGTGGAGCGTTTGATTGCTTGTCAGGTAGGCGAGAGGTGGACGCGGTGTGGCGTGGAGGCTCCATCGTAGTCTCGCCTGCACGATCACGGCGCGAGGGTCTTCGCCAATTGTCAGCAGATGAATCCCCGCCCCGCTAATGGAGACGTGCCGACGGAGGGTTGCGTTCCCCCAATCGGGGCGCATATGCCAAAGAACGGCCCGAATTCTCAGGCCGTTCCAGGTCGGTGGCGCTCCGTGACTGACGAATCGTCAGAATCAGCGGAATCGTCAGAAAGAGGAATACGGCTCGTCCCAGTGGGCGAGACGCGGCGTCAGACCAGGTTCGGGAAGAAGATCTTCAGCTCGCGCTCGGCCGACTCCTCGGAGTCCGACGCGTGGATCAGGTTCTCGCGGACGATGACGCCGAAGTCGCCGCGGATGGAGCCCGGGGCCGCCGCGATCGGGTCGGTCGGGCCGGCCAGCTGGCGGACGCCCTCGATGACGCGCTCGCCCTCCACGACCAGCGCGACGACCGGGCCCGACGACATGAATGCCACCAGCGGCTCGTAGAAGGGCTTGCCCCGGTGCTCGCCGTAGTGCTGCTCCAGCGTCTCCTGGCCGAGTTCGCGCAGTTCGAGCGCGCCGATCGTCCAGCCGGCCTTGCGCTCGATACGGCCGATGATCTCGCCGATCAGGCCACGGCGGACCGCGTCGGGCTTGAGCAGGACGAGCGTGCGCTGGGTCATTTCGGGTGGGCTCCTTGTGCGGCCTGGATGTGCGGTGGGCCCGAGATTACAGGGGCTCGACACCCCTCGGGCACCGGGGTCCCACGCCCCAGAACGACCTCACCGGACCCGCCACCGTCACGGCCGGGCGCGCAGTTCCCCGCGCCCCTGGGTGATTCTTCGGGTGCGCCGCCGTGGTGGCTGGTCGCGCAGTTCCCCGCGCCCCTGAGGTGATCTCCTACGCGCGCCACCGTGGCGGCTGAGCGCGCAGTTCCCCGCGCCCCTAGGCGGCCTTGCCAGGCGCGCCACCGTCGTGGCTTGGCGCGCAGTTCCCCGCGCCCCTGAGGTGATCTCCTACGCGCGCCACCGTGGCGGCTGAGCGCGCAGTTCCCCGCGCCCCCGGGATGCGCACTGCGTGCGCCATCCCAGCAGGGAGGCGCGCCACCGGCCCGCCCTGCCTGGGAGTCCTCCCTGAGGAGATGCGCGCAGCGCATGCCTCAGGGGCGCGGGGAACTGCGCGAGACGCGGCCACCGGGCCGCGGACGAAGAACCACCCAGGGGCGCGGGGAACTGCGCGACCAGCCACCACGGTGGCGCGCGTCGAAGACCACCCCGGGATGTCAGGCCGTGGGGGATTCCTGCTGGGACCAGCGGGCCTTCGCTTCGTCGATCTTGCGCCCGAAGTGCACCGAGGCCCACCACAGCGCCGCGAAACAGGCCCCCAGGAAGAACATCACCGGCACCCAGAACCCGCTGACGATCAGCGCGATCTGAAGGGCCCAGCCCAGCTGGACGCCACCGGGACGAGTGACCATGCCGCACAGCAGCACCGAGAACAGCATGGCGACGCCACAGACGGTCCACACCACCGCGTTCGACAGGTCCTGGTCCTTCATCGCCACCAGCCCCGCGAAGCCGATGACGAAGAACTCGCCGATCAGCGTCGACGCACACAACGTACGCACAGCGCTCAGTCCTTCCCAAGCAGCAGCAGCCGGGCTTCCCCGACCGTGATCACGGACCCGGTGACGAGCACCCCGCCACCCGCGTACTCGCCCTCTTCCTCGGCCAGCGTGATCGCGGCCTCCAGCGCGTCGTCGAGCCGCGGCTCGACCTGCACCCGCTCGTCGCCGAAGACCTCGACCGCGACGGCCGCCAGCTCATCGGCGTCCATGGCCCGGTGACTGGAGTTCTGCGTGACGACGATCTCCGCGAAGATCGGCTCGAAGGCTTCGAGCAGCCCCCGTACGTTCTTGTCGGCGCTGGCGCCCACGACACCGATCAGCCGGCTGAAGTCGAAGACCTCGCTGACGGCCTCGGCGGTGACCCGCGCGCCCGCCGGATTGTGCGCGGCGTCCAGCACGACGGTCGGCGAGCGGCGCACCACTTCCAGCCGGCCCGGCGAGGTGACGGACGCGAACGCCGTGCGGATGGTGTCGATGTCGAGCGGGCGCGCGTGCTCCGAACCGATCCCGAAGAACGCCTCGACGGCGGCGAGCGCCACCGCCGCGTTGTGCGCCTGGTGGGCGCCGTGCAGCGGGAGGAAGACCTCCTCGTACTCGCCGCCGAGGCCGCGCAGGGTCACCAGCTGGCCGCCGACGGCGATCTGCCGGTCCACCACGCCGAACTCCAGGCCCTCGCGGGCGACCGTGGCGTCCCTCTCCACGGCCTTCTTCAGGATCACCTGCGCCGCGTCCACCGGCTGCTGCGCCATGATCACGGTGGCGTCCTGCTTGATGATCCCGGACTTCTCCCCCGCGATCTCGCCCGGCGTGGAGCCCAGACGGTCGGTGTGGTCGAGGTCGATGGGGGTGATCACCGCGACGGAGCCGTCGATGACATTCGTCGCGTCCCAGCTGCCGCCCATGCCGACCTCGACGACCGCCACGTCGACGGGCGCGTCCGCGAAGGCCGCGTAGGCCATTGCGGTCAGCACCTCGAAGAAGGACAGCCGGTACTCCTGCTGGGAGTCGACCATCTCGACGTACGGCTTGATGTCCTCATACGTCTCGATGAAGCGCTCGTGCCCGATCGGCGCGCCGTCCAGGCTGATCCGCTCGGTGATCGACTGCACGTGCGGCGAGGTGTAGCGGCCGGTGCGCAGGTCGAAGGCGGCCAGCAGGGCCTCGACCATGCGGGCCGTCGACGTCTTGCCGTTGGTCCCCGTGATGTGGATCGACGGATACGCCTTCTGCGGCTCGCCCAGCACGTCCATCAGCGCCGCGATGCGGGCCACCGACGGCTCCAGCTTGGTCTCGCCCCACCGGGTGGCCAGGTCCGCCTCGACCGCCCGCAGCGCCTTCTCCACCTCCGGGTCCTGCGGCCGGGCCGGGATGCCGTCGCCCTGCGGGGGGCCGCCCTGCGTGCGCAGGGTGCGGCTGCCCGCCTCGATCACCGCGAGGTCGGGGTCACGGTCGGTCTCGGCGCCCACGATCTCCTCGAAGGCGTCCGGGCTGTCGCTGGGGACGGGGTCGTCGCCGCTGTCGCGCGGGGGGAGGTCACTCACGTACGCCAGTCTACGGAGGTCGCCGACAAGTGCGGACAGCGGTGCACAAGCCGCCCGCCGGGACGGGTCGGGACCTTCGGCCTGTCCGAATCGGGACGTTGGTCCCGCCGCGCGCGCGTGCCACCCGGCAGACTTGGCGATCATGGACATAGGTATCGATCTCGGCACCGCCAACACCCTTCTCTACGTACGCGGTCAGGGGATCGTGCTGAACGAACCGTCGGTGGTCGCCGTCAAGCAGGGCGGCAAGCACGGTTCCGTGCTCGCCGTGGGGACCGAGGCGAAGGAGACCATCGGGCGCACCCCGGGCACCATCACCGCCATCCGGCCGCTGCGCGACGGCGTGATCAGCGACTACGAGGCGGCCGAGCAGATGATCCGGCACTTCGTGCGCAAGGTCGCTCCGGGCCGCCGGCCCCGCACCCGGATGGTCGTGTGCGTGCCCAGCGGGGTCACGCCGGTCGAGCGGCGGGCCATCGTGCACGCCGCACAGAGCTCGGGGGCGCGGGCCGTGCACCTGATCGAGGAGCCGATGGCGGCCGCGATCGGGGCCGGGCTGCCGGTGGCCGAGCCGCGCGGGTCGATGGTGGTCGACATCGGCGGCGGGACCACCGAGGTCGCCGTCATCTCGCTCGGCGGTGTCGTCACGGCGCGGTCGCTGCGGGTGGGCGGTGACCGGCTCGACGAGGCCATCACCGCGCACGTCCGCAAGGAGCACGGGCTGCTGATCGGGGAGCGCACCGCCGAGGACGTCAAGGTCGCGATCGGCTCGGCGTGGCCCGTGCCCGGGGAGGAGGCGTTCGAGATGCGGGCGTTCACCGTGCGCGGGCGGGAGAAGGTGGCCGGGCTGCCCAAGACCGTGGAGCTGACGGTGCGGGAGGTGCGGGCGGCGCTGGACGAGCCCGTGGAAGCGGTGATCTCCGCCGTGAAGGCCACCCTGGAGGAGTGCCCGCCGGAGCTGTCCGGGGACGTCATGGAACACGGGATCGTGCTGACCGGCGGGGGTGCGCTGCTGCCCGGGCTCGACCTGCGCATCGCGTCCGGCACGGGCATTCCGGTGTTCGTCGCCGAGGAGCCGTTGGACAGTGTCGTCCTGGGGTGCGGGAAGTGCGTGGAGGACTTCGACGGGCTGGAGCGGATGCTGGGGGCCGCCTGACGGCGCCGCCGGGCCGCGGACGGCGTACCGGCCCGCGGCCGTCCGGGTGGGAGGCACCGCCATCTGTCGTAATGCGCACCCCTGTTCGGCGCGGTGAGCGCCCCGTACGGGCGACAAGGGGTCCAATCGGACCATGTGGTACGCACATCAGCCGAGTCGGCGCGCTCGGCAGATCATCGGTGACGGGGCGGCCCTGCTGTGGGTCGCGGGGTGGTCCGCGGCGGCGGTGCTGGCGCATCGGTTCCTCGGGCACGCGACCCGGCCGGCCCCCGCCGGGGCCCGGCTCGGGCTGCCCGGACCGCTGCACGGCGTCGCGCGGGCCGGGGACCGGATCGTGAGCGCGGCGCCCGACGGCGCGGGGCCGCTGCGGGTGCTGGTGCTGCTGGCCGCCGTCGCGGTGTTCGTGGTGCCGGTCGGGCTGCTCTGCGCGCTGTGGCTGCCGCGCCGGATCCGCTGGGTGCGGCGGGCCGCCGCCGCCCGGGACCTCGCCGACAGCGAGGACGGACGGGAGCTGCTGGCCCTGCGGGCGCTGCTGCGGCCGCTCGACGAGGTGGGCCGCACCGCCGACGCGCTGCCCGGGACCACGCCGGGCAGTCTCGCCGAGGGCTGGCGCGAGGGCGACCCGGCCACCCTGGACGCCCTGGCGGAGGCGGAACTGATCCGGCTCGGACTGCGCACCGCGTGACACCGCACGGCCGAGGCCCCGGAACCGATCGGTTCCGGGGCCTCGGTCACGTACGGATACGTGTCACGCCTGCGGCAGCCGCTCCAGCTGGGCCTGGATGCGGGCGATGTCCTCGTCCGCCTTGGCCAGCCGGGCCCGGATGCCGTCGACGACCTTCTCCGGGGCCTTGCCGAGGAACTTCTCGTTCCCGAGCTTGCCCTCGGCCTGCGCCTTGTCCTTCTCGGCCGCCGCGAGGTCCTTGGCGAGGCGCTTGCGCTCCGCCGCCACGTCGATCGCGCCGGACAGGTCGAGCGCGACCTCGGCCCCGGCGACCGGCAGGGTCGCCGTCGCCTGGAACTCCTCGCCCGCCGGCTGGAGCTTGAGCAGCTGGCGGATGGCCGCCTCGTGCGGGGCGAGCGCCGTGCCGTCCAGGGCGAGGCGGGCCGGGACGCGCTGGCCGGCCTTCAGGCCCTGGTCGCCCTTGAAGCGGCGGACCTCCGTGACGACCCGCTGGACCGTCTCGATCTCCTTCTCGGCCGCCTCGTCGCGGAAGCCGCTGTCCTTCGGCCAGTCGGCGATGACGACGGACTCGCGGCCGGTCAGCGTCGTCCACAGCGTCTCGGTGACGAACGGGACGATCGGGTGCAGCAGGCGCAGCGTGACGTCCAGGACCTCGCCGAGGACCCGGCCCGACACCTCGGCCGGCGCGCCGCCCGCCATGAACGTCGTCTTCGACAGCTCGACGTACCAGTCGAAGACCTCGTCCCACGCGTAGTGGTAGAGCGCGTCGGAGAGCTTGGCGAACTGGTAGTCGTCGTAGAACGCGTCGACCTCGGCCACCGTCTTGTTCAGCCGGGACAGGATCCAGCGGTCGGTGGCCGTCATCGCGGACGGCTCCGGCAGCGGGCCCTCGATCGTCGCGCCGTTCATCAGCGCGAAGCGCGTCGCGTTCCAGATCTTGTTGGCGAAGTTGCGGGACGCCTGGACCCAGTCCTCGCCGATCGGGACGTCCGTGCCCGGGTTCGCACCGCGCGCCAGCGTGAAGCGGAGCGCGTCCGAGCCGTATTTGTCCATCCAGTCCAGCGGGTCCACCACGTTGCCGAAGGACTTCGACATCTTCTTGCCGTTCTCGTCGCGGACGAGACCGGTCAGGGCGACCGTCTTGAACGGGACCTCGCCGTCCATCGCGTAGAGACCGAACATCATCATCCGGACGACCCAGAAGAAGATGATGTCGTGGCCGGTGAGCAGCACGTCGGTGGAGTAGAACTTCTCCAGGTCCGGCGTCCGCTCGGGCCAGCCCAGCGTGGAGAACGGCCACAGGCCGGACGAGAACCAGGTGTCGAGGACGTCCTCGTCCTGCTTCCAGCCCTCGGCCTCGGTGCCGGGCGGCTGCTCGTCGGGGCCGACGCAGACGACCTCGCCGTTCGGCCCGTACCAGACCGGGATGCGGTGGCCCCACCACAGCTGGCGCGAGATGCACCAGTCGTTGAGGTTGTCGACCCAGTCGAAGTACCGCTTCTCCATCTCCTTGGGGTGGAGCGTGACCCGGCCGTCGCGGACCGCGTCACCGGCGGCCGCGGCCAGCGTCTCGACCTTGACCCACCACTGCAACGACAGGCGCGGCTCGATGGTGGTGCGGCAGCGCGAGCAGTGGCCGACGGAGTGGACGTACGGGCGCTTCTCGGCGACCACGCGGCCCTGCTGGCGCAGCGCGTCGACGATCGCGGAGCGCGCCTCGAACCGGTCCAGGCCCTGGAACGGGCCGGGGACCGTGATGACCCCGCGCTCGTCCATGATCGTCATGGTGTCGAGCCGGTGCCGCTGGCCGATCGCGAAGTCGTTCGGGTCGTGGGCGGGCGTCACCTTCACGGCGCCGGTGCCGAACTCCGGGTCGACGTGGGTGTCGGCGACGACCGGGATCGTGCGGTTCGTCAGCGGCAGCTTGATGCGCTTGCCGATGAGGTGCGCGTACCGCTCGTCGTCCGGGTGGACGGCGACCGCGGTGTCGCCCAGCATCGTCTCGACCCGGGTGGTCGCGACCACGAGGGTCTCGTCGCCCTCGCCGTACTTCAGCGAGACCAGCTCGCCGTCGTCGTCCTGGTAGTCCACCTCGATGTCCGAGATGGCGGTCAGGCAGCGCGGGCACCAGTTGATGATGCGCTCGGCGCGGTAGATCAGCTCGTCGTCGTAGAGCCGCTTGAAGATGGTCTGGACGGCGCTGGACAGGCCCTCGTCCATCGTGAAGCGCTCGCGCGACCAGTCGACCCCGTCGCCCAGGCGGCGCATCTGGCCGAGGATCCGGCCGCCGTACTGCTCCTTCCACTCCCACGTCTTCGCGACGAAGGCCTCGCGGCCGATGTCGTGCCGCGACTTGCCCTCCTCGGCGAGCTGCTGCTCCACCTTGTTCTGCGTCGCGATACCGGCGTGGTCCATGCCCGGCAGCCAGAGCGCCTCGAAGCCCTGCATGCGCTTGCGGCGGGTCAGGGCGTCCATGAGCGTGTGCTGGAAGGCGTGGCCCAGGTGCAGCGAGCCCGTGACGTTCGGCGGCGGGATGACGATCGTGTACGGCGGCTTCTCACTCTTGGCGTCCGCCGTGAAATAGCCCCGGTCTACCCAGCGCTCGTACAGCGTCTCCTCTACCTCGGCCGGCGCGTACTGGGTCGGCAGTTCGGTGGTGGGCGCTGAGTGCTGCTGCTGAGAGTTCTCGGTCACGCAGCCAGTTTAGGGGGGTCACAGTCCCGTACTGAAACCATATCCGGCGGCCCGATCCGCACAGCCGTACGCCAGGATGTGAGGAGCACATAAGCATCGGGAGGGAACCCATCCAATGAGCTACAACCAGCCGGGCCCCTACGGAGGCCAGCAGCCGCAGCAGCCGGGGCCGTACGGCCAGCAGCCCCAGCAGCCCGGCCCGTACGGCCAGCAGCCGCAGGCCCCCCAGCCCGGCTACGGGTACCCCCAGCAGGCGCCCCCCGGTGTCCCGCCGCAGCAGCCGGGCCCGTACGGCCAGCCGCAGCAGCCGCAGCAGCCGCAGGCCGGGTACGGCTACCCGCAGCAGCAGGCCCCGTACGGCCAGGACCAGTACGGCCAGGGCCCGTACCCGCCGCCTCCCCCGGCGGGCGGTGGCGGCAAGAAGGTCGGCCTCATCATCGGCGCGGTCGCCGTGGTCGCGGCGATCGGCGTGGGTGCCTACTTCGTGCTCGGCGGGAGCGACGGCGGCAGCGCGAGCGTCTCCGACGACGGCGCCCACAAGCTGACGGCGCCCGCGACGGTCCTCTCCGAGTACCAGAAGGACGCGGCCTCCGGCGACGGCTTCAGCGCGTCGGACATGCGGGACGCCGAGAAGGACGGCCTGAAGAACGGCAAGCCCGTCGGCGGCTCGTACAAGGCCGGCGGCACCTCCGACCCGCTGGCCGGCAAGATGCTCCAGTTCCAGGGCGCCTACGGCGAGGTCGAGGACCCGGGCAAGCTCGTCACCGGCATGTTCGACAAGGCCTCGCTCGGCAGCGCCGGCGACGACAAGGCGACGCTGGTCGGCGATCCCAGCGACTACAGCACCGACGGCTACGTCATGAAGTGCCAGGAGCTGAAGATGGACGGCTCGGCGGCCGGCTCCACGAGCGGCAAGGCCGTGCACATGCCGGTCTGCATCTGGGCCGACAACAGCACCGTCGCCATGGTCCTCCCGATGACGATCTCGGACATGATGTCCGGCAAGGCCGCGGACCTGAAGTCCGCGGCGGATCTCGCGGTGAAGCTCCGCAAGGAGGTCCGCGTCCCCGCGTGACCCGCGCCGCGGTACGCGAGAAGGGCCCCGACCGGAGATCCGGTCGGGGCCCTTCACCGTGTCGGACGCCGTGCGGCTAGGCCGACTTCTGCTCACCGCTGTCGTTGCCGCGGGCGTCCCGCGGGATCAGCGTCGGGTTCACGTTCGAGTGGACGGCCTCCGCGGTGATGACGACCCGGGCGACGTCCTTGCGGGACGGGACCTCGTACATCACCGACTGGAGGACCTCCTCCATGATGGCCCGCAGACCCCGGGCGCCGGTGCGCCGCAGGATCGCCTGGTCGGCGATGGCCTCCAGCGCCTCGCGCTCGAAGTCCAGCTCCACGCCGTCGAGTTCGAACAGGCGCTGGTACTGCTTCACCAGTGCGTTGCGCGGCTCGACGAGGATCTGGAGGAGGGCTTCCCGGTCCAGGTTGTGGACCGAGGTGATGACGGGCAGCCGGCCGATGAACTCGGGAATCATCCCGAACTTCACCAGGTCCTCCGGCATGACCTCCTGGAACTGGTCCTTCTCCTCCAGCTCGCGCTTGGAGTGGATCGTCGCGCCGAAGCCGATGCCCTTGGCGCCGGCCCGCGACTCGATGATCTTCTCCAGGCCGGCGAACGCGCCGCCCACGATGAACAGCACGTTCGTCGTGTCGATCTGGATGAACTCCTGGTGCGGGTGCTTGCGACCGCCCTGCGGCGGGACCGAGGCCGTGGTGCCTTCGAGGATCTTCAGCAGCGCCTGCTGGACGCCCTCGCCGGACACATCGCGGGTGATCGACGGGTTCTCGGACTTGCGAGCCACCTTGTCGATCTCGTCGATGTAGATGATGCCCGTCTCGGCCTTCTTGACGTCGTAGTCGGCGGCCTGGATGAGCTTCAGCAGGATGTTCTCCACGTCCTCGCCGACATAGCCCGCCTCGGTGAGCGCCGTGGCGTCCGCGATCGCGAACGGCACGTTGAGCATCCGGGCCAGCGTCTGTGCGAGGAGCGTCTTGCCGGAGCCGGTCGGGCCGAGCAGCAGGATGTTGGACTTCGCCAGTTCGATGGCGTCGTCCCGGCTGCTGCCCCCGCCGTTCTCCCCGGCCTGGACGCGCTTGTAGTGGTTGTACACCGCCACGGAGAGCGCCTTCTTGGCGGCCTCCTGGCCCACGACGTAACCCTCGAGGAACTCGTAGATCTCGCGCGGCTTGGGAAGTTCCTCCCAGCGCACTTCACTCGTCTCCGCGAGCTCTTCCTCGATGATCTCGTTGCAGAGGTCGATGCACTCGTCGCAGATGTATACACCGGGGCCTGCGATGAGCTTTTTGACCTGCTTCTGGCTCTTTCCGCAGAACGAGCACTTGAGCAGATCGCCGCCGTCACCGATGCGTGCCACGAGGTGCTTCCCCTTCGCCTGGGAGACGCCACGTTCAGCGACTCCTGGTGCCTGTATCCGACGGTACCTTGCCGGGCCCCCCGTTCGGGCCCCCCTTGGCACGGTTCACTTTGACGTGAACCGTGCCGGGGAATGGCAGACGATACAGCGCGCGGTTACGCGATCGCCTCGTTGTTCATCTTGCGGGTGGAGATGATCTGGTCCACCAGGCCGTACGCGAGGGCGTCCTCGGCCGTGAGGATCTTGTCGCGCTCGATGTCGTCGCGGATCTTCTCGATCGGCGTCGTCGAGTGCTTGGCCAGCATGTCTTCCAGCTGCGTACGCATCCGGAGGATCTCGTTGGCCGCGATCTCCAGGTCGGAGAGCTGCTCGCGGCCGGTGCCGCCGGAGGGCTGGTGGATCAGGACGCGCGCGTTCGGCAGGGCCATGCGCTTGCCCGGGGTGCCGGCGGCGAGCAGGACGGCGGCCGCGGAGGACGCCTGGCCCATGCAGACCGTCTGGATGTCCGGCTTCACGAACTGCATCGTGTCGTAGATGGCCGTGAGGGCCGTGAACGAGCCGCCGGGGCTGTTGATGTAGATGGAGATGTCGCGGTCCGGGTCCATCGACTCCAGGCACAGCAGCTGCGCCATCACGTCGTTGGCCGAGGCGTCGTCGATCTGGACGCCGAGGAAGATCACGCGCTCCTCGAACAGCTTCGCGTACGGGTCGTACTCACGCACGCCCTGCGAGGTGCGCTCGACGAAGCGCGGGATCACGTAGCGGTTGTCGACCTGCGGGCCCGTGTAGAGGCCGCTGCCGGGGGTGTTGTTCATGATGGCGGTGTTCCGTCCTGGTGGGAGGGAGGCAGTGGGGCTGGGATCGGGGCCCGGGCTCAGGCGCCCGTGCCGCCGCCGCCCGGAACACCCGTAGCGGCAGTGATGATCTCGTCGATGAGGCCGTAGTCCTTGGCCTCCTCCGCGGTGTACCAGCGGTCGCGGTCACCGTCGCGGATGATCGTCTCGATGGTCTGGCCGGAGTGCTCGGCGGTGATGCGCGCCATGCGCTGCTTCGTCCGCAGCAGGTACTCGGCCTGGATCTTGACGTCCGAGGCGGTACCGCCGATGCCCGCGGAACCCTGGTGCATCAGGATGTCGGTGTTCGGCAGGGCGAAGCGCTTGCCCGCCGTGCCGCCCGTGAGCAGGAACTGGCCCATCGAGGCCGCCATGCCCATACCGATCGTGACCACGTCGTTCGGGATGTACTGCATGGTGTCGTAGATCGCCATGCCGGCCGTCACCGAGCCGCCGGGGCTGTTGATGTAGAGGTAGATGTCCTTGTCCGGGTCGGCGGCAAGGAGCAGCATCTGCGCGGTGATCTTGTTGGCGATTTCGTCGTCGACCTGCTGGCCGAGGAAGACGATCCGCTCGCCGAGCAGCCGGTTGTAGACATGGTCGCCGAGGCCACCACCGATGGACGGCTCGCCTGCGGCGGAAGGCATCTGAATCGTCACGTATCCACCTGCTCGTCTCTGACGGCCACGCGCCGTCTCGCGTCTCTAGCTGGGGGCGGGGCCCTTGCTCAGGGACTCCCCTGCCCTCC
Organism: Streptomyces sp. NPDC088785; assembly: GCF_044750685.1. NCBI lineage: Bacteria > Bacillati > Actinomycetota > Actinomycetes > Kitasatosporales > Streptomycetaceae > Streptomyces > Streptomyces sp. NPDC088785. The sequence continues at coordinate 32,935 of NZ_JBIVKH010000002.1, read as the reverse complement.
TCTTCATGGACCCTAACGCGCGGGTCCCTCCGGGGAATCCCGCGAAGGGAACTGTTCGCTGTGAGCGCAGGTTGCCCCCGGCCCGGGGCCGGGCCGGACGCGCCCCCGGAGAGGCGCGACAGGCCCCCGGGACGCGGTGTCCCGGGGGCCTGTCGGAGTGGCGCTACGGAGATCAGGCCTCCGTGGACTCCTCGGCCTGCTCCTCGGTGGCGGCGGCCTCGTCCTCGTCGTCCTCGAGGTCGACGATCTCGCCGTTGGTGTCCTTGACGGTGGCGGCCTCGACGACCACGGCAAGGGCCTTGCCGCGGGCGACCTCGCCGACCAGCATCGGGACCTGGCCGCCCTCGACGACCGCCTGGGCGAACTGGTCGGGGGACATGCCGGAGGAGGCGGCGCGGCGCATGAGGTGCTCGGTGAGCTCCTCCTGGCTGACGTTCAGCTTCTCCTTGTTGACGAGCTCGTCGAGGACGAACTGCGTCTTGATGCCCTTGACGGCCTGCTCGCGCGTCTCGGCGTCGAACTCCTCGACCGTCTTGCCCTGGATCTCGAGGTACTTCTCGATGTCCAGGCCCATCTGGCCGAGCTGGTGGTGCTCCAGGTTGTGCTTGCGGGTGTTGACCTCGTCCTCGAGCAGCTTCTCGGGGACGGGGACCTCGACCAGCTCCAGCAGCTTCTCCAGGACGCGCTCCTGGGCCTGCGTCGCCTGGTCGTACTGCTTCATGTTCTCGAGGCGCTTGCGGCTGTCGGCCTTCAGCTCGTCGAGGGTGTCGAACTCGGAGGCGAGCTGGGCGAAGTCGTCGTCCAGGGCCGGGAGTTCACGGGCGGCGACCTGGGTGACCTTGACGGTGACCTCGGCCTCCTTGCCCTCGGCGGAGCCGCCCTTGAGCTCGGAGGTGAAGGTGGCCTCGCCACCGGCCTCCAGGCCCGTCACGGCGTCGTCGATGCCGTCGAGGAGCTCGCCCGAGCCGATGGTGTAGGAGACGCCGGACGCGACGCCGTCCTCCAGGACCTCGCCCTCGACCTTGGCCTCCAGGTCGATGGTCACGACGTCGCCGTCCGCGGCGGCGCGCTCCACCGGGGAGGTCGAGGCGAAGCGGTCGCGCAGCTGCTCGACCGACTTGTCGACGTCCTCGTCGGTGACCTCGACCACGTCGACCTCGACCTCGATGCCGGAGTAGTCCGGGATCTCGATGGCCGGGCGGACGTCGACCTCGGCGGTGAAGTTCAGCGTCTCGCCGTCCTTCAGCTCCGTGATGTCGACCTCGGGCTGCCCGAGGACGTTCAGCTCGGCCTCGTTGACCGCCTCGGTGTAGAACTTCGGGAGGGCGTCGTTGACGGCCTCCTCCAGCACCGCACCGCGGCCGAAGCGCTGGTCGATGACGCGGGCCGGGATCTTGCCCTTGCGGAAGCCCTTCACCGTGACCTGCTGATTGATCTTCTTGTACGCCGCGTCGAGGCTGTCCTTGAGCTCCTCGAAGGGCACCTCAATGCTGAGCCGAACCCGGGTCGGGTTCAGGGTCTCGACGGCGCTCTTCACGGTTGGGTCTCCTTGGGGCTGACTTTAGGGATCTGCCCGGCTTAGAGACACACGGGCATGCAGCTTGCATAGTAACGGCACGCCGGAGTCCAGCCACAATGCGATCTTGAAGGAGCCCGCGCGGCGGGCCGGAGGCTGGGTGAAGTAGCTGGTCGGGGTGGCGGGATTTGAACCCACGGCCTTCCGCTCCCAAAGCGGACGCGCTACCAAGCTGCGCCACACCCCGTTCGGTGCGACACGTAGGGTACATGCCCGCAGGCCGTGCGGCGCCCGTGCGCGGGGGCGCGACTTCGGGGTGCGGCGTCGGGGGTGCGGCGTCGGGGGTGCGGCGTCGGGGGGCGCGGTCACCGCGCAGGGGGTGTGCGAGCGGGGCCCGTGACCCGCTACGATGCCTTTCGTGCCGCCGCCGGTCGATCCGGGGGGTGCACTGTGCGGGCGTAGCTCAATGGTAGAGCCCTAGTCTTCCAAACTAGCTACGCGGGTTCGATTCCCGTCGCCCGCTCTGTACGACGCAGGGCCAGGTCAGAGGATTCTTTCTTTCTCTGTTCTGGCCCTGTTCGCGTTCGACGGCGCTTCCGGGCCGGGGCGCTCGGTCCCCGGCCCCGGCCTCAGAAATTGATCGCGCTGATGCTGTCCGCGACCGAGTTGAGGAAGTTGTTGATCGCGGGAGCCATTCCGGTCGACGCCAGGAAGAAGCCGAAGAGCACCGCGACTATGGCGGGTCCCGCCTTGATCGATCCACCGCGCATGAGCACCACGAGGACGATCGCCAACAACAGCACCACTGACAGCGAAATGGCCACACTGATCACACCCTAGGTCGGTCCGCTCTCCCGGCCCGGGGGGCACAGCCCCGCACACCCCCCGCCAGAACCATCGTGCCACCAACCAGGCCCGCGCATGCGGTCCGTGACGCAACGTCGGCCACGCGCGTGTGGGGGCGCGCACGCCGCGCGGACCCCCGGCGCGGGTGCGGCGCACGTCGCGGCGGGGGCGACGGGGGTCGCCGGGGGCGCCGGCGGGGGGCGGAATTCGGCTTGATCGTTTCCCTCCGGGCACGTGCCGCCCACACATGCCCCCCGCATGTCGTTCCCGGTTCTCCCGCAGTTTCCCCTTGCCGTACGCACAGGTGAATCCAGGGAATTCGGCGGCTCATTCCCGCCCGCCGCGACGGAATGCGGAAGGGGGCACCAGCGGGCATTACGGCATAGTCCACCGAGGGCGATATGCGCTGTTTAAGTCGGATTAAAAGGGTGATGACGGACAGATCGGCACGAGTTCGGCGACGTACGGACCCATGTCGACTTCCGCGAATCCGGGGGTACCAGGAGGCGATAAGGAGGAATCACCTTGCGGGTTTCACGAAATCCCACGGGCGCTACTAAGGTGCCTCAGATGTTCCACACTGCCATGACCCCACCCGGCGCAGTGCGGTCCCGGACGGTCTCCCCATGTCTTCTGTGGGAGGGCCTGTGACCAGCTCGCTGTATCCGCACGGCTCGCATCGCACGCCCCTCCCCCCGGCCGCGGTGCCCGCGGACGGCGTGCCGTCCCCACAGACCCGGCGTCCCCCCGCCGCGACGTCCTCACCCGCGCCGGCCGGCGCCCCCCGGCCGAAGCAGCGGGACGCGTTCTTCGACAACGCCAAGTATCTCGCCATCGTGTTCGTGGCGATGGGGCACGCCTGGGAGCCCCTGACCGACCGCAGCCGCGCCGCCGAGGCGCTCTACATGGTCGTCTACACCTTCCACATGCCGGCGTTCATCGTCATCTCCGGTTACTTCTCGCGGTCCTTCGACGCGAGCCCGCACCGGCTCAAGCGGCTCATCACCGGGGTCGCGGTCCCGTACGTGCTCTTCGAGGTCGCGTACACCTTCTTCAAGCGGACCGCCGGGGGCGACCCCGACTATCCGATCAGCCTGCTCGACCCCTGGTACCTGACGTGGTTCCTGGTCGCGCTGTTCGTGTGGCGGCTGACCACGCCGATCTGGAAGATCGTGCGGTGGCCGCTGCCGCTGGCCGTCGTCATCGCCGCGCTGGCGTCCATCTCCCCGGAGGTCGGCGACGACCTCGATCTCCAGCGGGTGCTCCAGTTCCTGCCGTTCTTCGTCCTCGGGCTGTGCCTGAAGCCCGAGCACTTCCAGCTGGTGCGGCGGCGCGAGGTGCGGATCCTCGCCGTGCCGGTGGCGCTGTGCGCGCTGGCGCTGGCGTACTGGGCCGGGCCGCGGATGACGTCCGCCTGGTTCTACCACCGCGACAGCGCGCAGGAGTTGGGGGCGCCGTGGTGGGCCGGCATCGTGATGACGCTCGTGCTGTTCGGCGCGTCGGTCGTGCTCACCGCGTGCTTCTACGCCTGGGTGCCGGGGCGCCGGATGTGGTTCACGGTGCTCGGGGCCGGGACCTTGTACGGGTACCTGCTGCACGGGTTCCTGGCCAAGGGGTCGCGGTTCTGGGGCTGGTTCGACGCCTCCTGGGTGCACACCCCGTGGGGCGAGGTCGTCGTCACCGTCGCCGCCGCGTCCGTCATCACCGTGCTCTGCACGCCGCCGGTGCAGCGGCTGTTCCGGTTCGCGATGGAGCCGAAGATGGAGTGGGCGTTCCGGCGGGACGCCGCCGAGGTGGCCCGGCGGCGGCACCGGGCCTAACGCCGGCGCCGCCGGTCGGCCCGTCGGTCGGCCCGTCGGTCGGACCCGTCGGTCACGTCGGGTCGGGTGTCAGGCCCAGGAGGGCGCGCATCGTCGCGTACTTCCGGGTCAGGCGGGTGCGGGTCGGTCCGTCCAGGGCAGCGAGCCGGGCCGGGTCCGCGTTGTGGGCCAGGTCCGCCTCCTTGATCAGGCGGGCGCCCGGAGTGGCGAGGATGCGGAGCGCGTAGGCCTCCGGGTCCTCGCCCTGCTGTTTGGTCAGGGCGCGGATCAGGGCCTTGGTGTGGTCCGTGAGCGGGGCCGCCGTCAGCCATCGCGCGGAGAGGGCCGCGTCCTCGATGGCGTCGTGCAGCCAGGCCACCGCGATCTGTTCCTCCGTGCCGCCCCGCGCGGCGACCCCGTCGGCCACCGCCCGCAGGTGCTCGGTGTAGGGGCGGCCGGCCTTGTCGGTCTGGGCGGCGTGGGCCTCGCGGGCCAGGGCTTCCACTTCGGTCAGGGTGAGCATGGGGCGAGGGTAGGGGGCGGGTGCGGCTCCCGTCGTGGCTCAGGCGGGCGTCAGGGTGGTCATGCGGGCGGCGATGGCGGCCGCGGGGGCGCCGTCGAGGTGGTCCACGAGCGAGCCGTCGGCCAGGAACAGGACGCGGTCCGCGTGGGCGGCGGCCACCGGGTCGTGGGTGACCATCACGACGGTCGAGCCCGTCCGGCCGACCGCGTCGCGCAGGAGCGCCAGGATCTCGCGGGCCGTCGTGGTGTCGAGGGCGCCGGTCGGTTCGTCGGCGAAGACCACGTCGGGGCGGGTGACGAGGGCGCGGGCGACGGCGACGCGCTGCTGCTGGCCGCCGGAGAGTTCGCCGGGGCGGCGCCGGCCCAGGCCGTCGAGGCCGACCCGGGCGAGGACGTCGGCGGCGTGGTGCCGTTGCGGGCGCCGGCCTGCCAGGCGCATCGGGAGCAGCACGTTCTGCTCGACGGTCAGCGAGGGCAGCAGGTTGAACGCCTGGAAGACGAAGCCGAGGCGGGTGCGGCGCAGTTCGGTGAGCCGGTTCTCGTCCAGGCCGGTGAGGGGCGTGCCGCCGAGGGCGACGGTGCCCTCGGTGGGCCGGTCCAGGCCCGCGGCGCATTGCAGGAACGTCGACTTGCCGGAGCCCGAGGGGCCCATCACGGCGGTGAACGTGCCCGCGGGCAGGGCGAGTTCGATGCCGCGCAGGGCGTGCACGGCGGACGCTCCACGCCCGTACCGCCGGTGTACGCCGCGCAGTTCGACGGCCCATCGGCCCCCGCGCGCCGCCTCGTCATGACGCTGGCGCTCCGTGCGCAGGCCCATGGTCGCCCTCTCTTCCGTGCCGGTTCTCCGATGCCTCGAACGTACGGATCCCAGGGCGCCGTCAGCCATGAGGGCCTCCGGTGGACCGGGGGTGGGGAGAACCCCACCGGGGGACCTTCGGCCCGCCCCCCGAGTCCTTTGGTAAGCTAACTATTGACGCTTTCTTGACGATCCCTTTACCGAGGTTGATCGCCCCCCATCCAGCCGCAAGTACCAGGAGGAACGGGCCCATCGGACACGCAGACACCTTGATAGCCATGGGCGGGGCCTTTCTCGCCGCCGCCGTCCTCGCCCGCCTCGGCGCGCGCATCGGACTCCCCACCATCCCGCTGTTCATCCTGGCCGGGATCCTGCTCGGCCCCCACACGCCCGGCGTCGTGCTCCTGTCGGACCCGCACGACCTGGAGATGCTCTCCGCGCTCGGCCTGGTCCTGCTGCTCTTCTACCTCGGGCTCGAATTCCACATCGACGACCTCAAGGCGGGCGGCCGCAAGATGGCCGTCGCCGGCGGGACGTACCTCGCGCTGAACGTCGGCGCCGGCCTCGGCTTCGGATTCGCCCTCGGCTGGGGCACCTCCGAGGCTCTGGTCCTCGCCGGGGTACTCGGCATCTCGTCGTCCGCGATCGTCACCAAGGTGCTGGTCGACACCGGGCGGCTGGGCAATCCGGAGACCAGGCCGATCCTCGGCATCATCGTGGTCGAGGACATCTTCCTGGCCCTGTACCTGGCCGCGTTGCAGCCGATCCTGTCCGGGGCCGACTCGCTGGCCGCCGCCGTCCTGGACGGCGGAAAGGCGTTCGGGTTCCTGCTGCTGCTCGCGCTCGCCGCGCGCTTCGGCACCCGGGTCGTCGGCAAGCTCTTCGACACCAGGGACGACGAGCTGCTCGTCATCTCGTTCCTCGGCGCCGCCGTGTTCGTGGCCGGGGTCTCCGAGTGGTTCGGGGTGGCCGACGCGATCGGGGCGTTCATGGTCGGGCTCATGCTCGGGTCGACCTCGTCCGGGGGGCGCATCCTGAAGCTGGTGCATCCGTTGCGGGACGCCTTCGGCGCGATCTTCTTCTTCGGGTTCGGGCTGTCGATCGATCCCGGGGACCTGCCGAGTGTGGTGTGGCCGGTGCTGGCCGCTGTCGCGGTGACCCTGGTGATGAATGTGCTGGCCGGGCTGGGGGCCGCGCGGGTGTACGGGTTCGGGGCCGGGCCCGCCGCCAACATCGCCACGACGTTGCTGGCGCGGGGGGAGTTCGCGTTGATCCTCGCCACGATGGCCGCCGGCGCGGGGCTGGACGAACGGCTGTCGCCGTTCATCGCCGGGTACGTGCTCGTGCTGGCCGTTCTCGGGCCGCTGGCCGCCGGGCGCTCCGCCTGGTTGGCCCGGGTTCTGCCCGGGGGGCGGGTGCCGGTGCCGGTGCCGGTGCCGGCCGAGGAGCGGGTCGGGGCCGACGCCTGACCCCTGGTGACCGCTCCCCGCGCCCCTAGGCCCGTTCCCCGACCGCGCGCCGGTGGCCGCCTCCCGCGCAGTTCCCCGCGCCCCTGGAGCCCGTCCCCCGAGCGCGCGCCGGTGGCCGCCTCCCGCGCAGTTCCCCGCGCCCCTGGAGCCCGTCCCCCGAGCGCGCGCCGGTGGCCGCTTCCCGCGCAGTTCCCCGCGCCCCTGGAGCCCGTTCCCCGAGCGCGCGCCGGTGGCCGCTTCCCGCGCAGTTCCCCGCGCCCCTGAGATGCGCACTTCGTGCGGCATCTCATCGGCAGGCCCCAGGGAGGCTGCGCGCAGCGCATGCCTCAGGGGCGCGGGGAACTGCGCGAGAAGCCCCACCGGGCCGCAGGCGGACGAGGACCCAGGGACGTGAAGGCCCGCCGGGCCGCAGACGGACGGACAGGGCTGCGGTCGGGCTGCTGGGCTGTTGGGCTAAGCGTCTCGGCAGATCAGGAGGAGGGCACGGTCGTCGTTGACGTCCTTGGCCACCGCCTCGATCAAGTGCCAGGCCGCACCGTGGAAACCACCCTGGACATAGCGGTCGGCCTCGCCCGTGAGGCGGTCGATGCCCTCGGAGATGTCGCGTTCGGAGGTTTCCACCAGGCCGTCGGTGAACAGCATCAGGACGTCGCCGGGCCGCAGGGAACCCTTGGTCGCGTCGAACTCGGCGCCGTCGTACACCCCGAGGAGCGGCCCCTCGGCCGCCTTCTCCTTCCAGCGGCCCGTGCCGGCGCTGAGCTGGAGGCCCGGCGGATGGCCCGCGGAGTAGAGCTCGTAGTCGCCCGACTCCAGGTCGAGCACGAGGTGGATGGAGGTCGCGAAGCCCTCGTCCCAGTCCTGGCGGAGCAGATACCCGTTGGCCGCCGGCAGGAAGGCGTGCGGCGGGAGCGAACCCAGCAGGCCGCTGAACGCCCCGGCCAGGAGCAGCGCGCGGGACGCCGCGTCCATACCCTTGCCGGAGACGTCGGTGAGGACGACCTCCAGGGTGCGGCCGTTGTTGGTGCGGGCCGCCACCACGAAGTCGCCCGAGAAGGACTGTCCCCCGGCCGGCCGCAGCGCCATCTCGCGGTGCCAGCCCGCCGGCAGCTTCGGCAGCCGGGACTGGGTGCGGATGCGCTCGCGCAGGTCGAACAGCATCGTGCCGCCGCGCCGCCAGGGCACCCCGACCCGGCTGCGGAACTGCGCTATCAGCAGCCCGAAGAACCCGCACGCGGCGACCGTGAGCACGGTGCCGGGCGTGACGGCCGCCGGATGCTGTTCGTAGGGGCCGAGCCGGTAGGACTCGACGATCAGCGCCGTGGCGGCCGCCGCGTACAGGCCGAGCAGGCTGGCCGGACGCAGCAGCAGCCCGCCCGCGACGATCGGCAGGACCAGAACGGCCGGGGAGCACCAGACCGGGTTGAGGATCGTGGCGCACGCGATCAGGGGGACCATCAGCAGCAGCCCGGCCAGCGCGATCCAGTCCGAACCGTCGCCGCGGAAGTAGTCCACCCCGGACTTGCGCACGGCGGTGCGGACCCGGTGCATGCGCATCCTCCACCGGGCCGGGAGCGTCTCGGCTGCCGCGCGCTGCTCGCGCGCCCGCCTGTCTCGTCGTACGGCCATTGCTCGTGGACCTTATCCACCGGGCCCGGATCTGTGCACGGGAGGTCCCACTTGTCCCCCTTTCCGGGCACGCCCGGCGCCGGGGCGCGCCCGGTAATTGGCTCGCTCCCGTCCGTCGTGCCCTGGTAGGCATGGCGGATGACCATCGACCTGCGGACGGTGCGCCGCGACGAGTACGACCGCTGGTACCAGAAGGTGATCCTGGCGTTCGGCGGGGTGCCGGAGCCGCCGCAGGAGCGGCAGTTGATGGACGACCTGACGGAGCTCGACCGGTCGATCGGGGCGTGGGACGGCGCGGACTGCGTGGGCACCGCGGGCGCGTTCTCGTACCGGGTCGCCGTGCCGGGCGGCGCGTTCCTGCCCGCGGCGGGCGTGAGCATGGTCAGTGTCGCCGCCACCCATCGCAGGCGCGGCATCCTCACGTCGATGATGCGCCGCCAGCTCGACGACGTGCGGGCGCGGGGCGAGGCGCTCGCCGTGCTGACCGCGTCCGAGCCGGCGATCTACGGCCGCTTCGGCTACGGCGTCGCGACCCGGCAGCTCGCCCTCACCGTCGAGTCGGCGCGGGTGCGGATCGAGGCCCCGGAGGGGACGGACGCGGTCGTGCTGCGGTCCGTGGACGTGACGGAGGCCGCCGAGCGGTGCGAGGCCGTGTACGCGCGGACGATCGGCACCCGGCCGGGGAACCTGGCCCGCTCCCCCGGCTGGGAGCGGCTGCCGCTGCTCGACCCGCCGGAGGAGCGGCACGGCGCCTCGCCGATGCAGTGCGTGCTCGCCGAGCGGGCGGGTGAGCCGGTCGGCTTCGTCCGCTTCCACATCAAGCCCGACTCCGCGTGGTCGGTGCCGACCAGCGCGATCCAGGTGCGGCACATCAGCGCGCTGGACCCGGCGGCGTACGCGGCGCTGTGGCGGTTCCTGCTCTCCGTCGACCTGACGGAGACGGTGGAGGCGCGGAACCTGCCGGTCGACGATCCGCTGCTGTCGATGGTGTCGGACATCCGCCGGTGCGCCGTCCGGATGCGCGACTCGCTGCACCTACGTCTGGTGGAGGTGGGCGCGGCGCTCGAAGCGCGTACGTACCTCACTCCGGTGGACGTCGTGTTCGACGTCGAGGACGCCTTCTGCCCGTGGAACGCGGGGCGCTGGCGGCTGACCGGCGACGCGAAGGGCGCCTCCTGCGCGCGGACCGAGGACGCCCCCGATCTGTCGCTGTCCGTGCGGGAGTTGGGCGCCGCCTATCTCGGGGACACGTCCCTGGCAGCGCTGGGGGCGGCCGGGCGGGTGCGGGAGCTGCGGCGCGGGGCGCTCGGGGAGGTGTCGGTGGCGTTCGGCTCGGCCGTCGCGCCGTGGCTCCAGCACGGGTTCTGAGCCGGGCGGGTCACGGGGTGCCCGGCTGGCAGGCCGGGCACCAGAAGAGGTTGCGCGCCGCCAGTTCGGCGGTGCGGATCCCGGTGCCGCACAGGTGGCAGGGGTGCGGGGCGCGCCGGTAGACGTAGACCTCGCCGCCGTGGTCGTCGACGCGCGGCGGGCGGCCCATCGCCTCCGGGGTGTGCTCGGGGCGGACGGTGTCGATGCGGTTCAGGCGGACGCCCTCGCGCATGAGCGCCACCAGGTCGTCCCAGATCCCGGTGAACCGGGCCTCGGTGAGGTCCCGGCCCGGGGTGTACGGGTCGATGCCGTGCCGGAAGAGGACCTCGGCGCGGTAGACGTTGCCGACGCCCGCGATGACCTTCTGGTCCATGAGCAGCGCGGCGATCGTGGTGCGGCTGCGGGAGATCCGGGCATACGCCTTCGCCGGGGTGTCGGCGGGGCGCAGCGGGTCCGGGCCGAGGCGGTCGTGGATCGCCTGCTTCTCGGCGTCGGTGATCAGGGCGCAGGTGGTGGGGCCGCGCAGGTCCGCGTAGTGGGCGTCGTTGCGCAGCCGCAGGCGGACCGTGTCCGTGGGCGGCGGGGGCGGGGTGTCGCCGAGCGTGTACTTGCCGAACAGGCCCAGATGGATGTGGACCCAGCTCTCGCCGAAGCCGAGGAACAGGTGTTTGCCGTGGGCGTCGGTGGTGGTGAGCTCCCGGCCGGTCAGGAGCTGCGCCGCGGCGGAGAACTTGCCCTGGGGGCTGGTCACCGTGGTCGTGCGGCCCGCGAAGCGCTCCGCGTGGTCGCGTGCGAGCCGGTGGATCGTGTGGCCCTCGGGCACGGCTCTTCCTCTCGGGGCGGGCAGGGCGACGGCGATCGAGGGCCGGGACACGGGGCGCCGCCCCGGGCCCCGCTCCTCGATCGCCAAAGGGGCTCGACCGGGCGGCGGTCAGGCCTGCGGGTCCTGCGGGTGGTGGGCCGGGATCTCGGGGAGTTCGCCGGTCCGCTCGTAGCGGGTCAGCATGTCGATGCGGCGCTGGTGGCGCTCCTCGCCGGACCACGGCGTGGCGAGGAAGGTCTCGACGAACTTCGTCGCCTCCTCCTGGGTGTGCATCCGGCCGCCGACCGAGATCACGTTGGCGTTGTTGTGCTCGCGGCCCAGGGCGGCGGTCTGCTCGCTCCAGGCGAGGACGGCGCGGACGCCCTTGACCTTGTTCGCGGCGATCTGCTCACCGTTGCCCGAACCGCCGATCACGACGCCCAGGGCGTCGGGGTCCGCCGCCGTGCGCTCCGCGGCGCGGAGGCAGAACGGGGGGTAGTCGTCGACGGCGTCGTAGATGTGGGGCCCGCAGTCGACGGGCTCGTGGCCGTGGGCCTTCAGCCATTCGACCAGGTGGTTCTTGAGTTCGTAGCCGGCGTGATCGGAGCCGAGGTAGACGCGCATGGATCCGAGTGTGGCACGGCACGGGCCGGGTAGTCGCTGGCGGGGCCCTGACCTCCTGATTCCCCCGCGTAACAAAGACAACAATCCGGAGTCAGCCCTTCCGCAGGGGCCGATCCTGAGCTTTGAATGCCAGGGCTCGCCCCACCGAGACCCTAAGGAAGTCTGCATGTCATCGCAGTCAGCCCTGGCGCCGAACGAGACACCGCCCGAGGGGGACGGCCTCAAGGCCGGACTCAAGAACCGTCACCTGTCGATGATCGCCATCGGCGGCGTCATCGGCGCCGGACTCTTCGTCGGATCGGGTTCGGGGATCGCGGCGGCCGGACCCGCCATCCTCGTGTCGTACGCCCTGGTCGGCGCGATGGTCGTGCTGGTCATGCGGATGCTCGGCGAGATGGCCGCGGCCCGGCCCTCGTCCGGCTCCTTCTCCGCCTACGCCGACCAGGCGCTCGGGCGCTGGGCCGGATTCTCCATCGGCTGGCTGTACTGGTTCTTCTGGGTCGTGGTGCTCGCCGTGGAGGCGACGGCGGGGGCGACCATCCTGAACGGGTGGATACCGGCGGTGCCGCAGTGGGCCTGGGCCCTGATCGTGATGGTCGTCCTGACCGTCGTGAACCTGGCGGCCGTGGGCTCGTACGGCGAGTTCGAGTTCTGGTTCGCCGGGATCAAGGTCGTCGCGATCGGCGCGTTCGTGATCGTCGGCCTCCTCGCCGTGTTCGGGGTGCTGCCGGGCTCCGACAACCCGGGCGCCGGCCTCGGGCACCTGACCGACGCCGGGGGCTTCTTCCCGAAGGGGCCGGGGGCGATCCTCACCGGTGTGCTGATGGTCGTCTTCTCCTTCATGGGCAGCGAGATCGTCACGCTGGCCGCCGGTGAGTCCGAGGACCCGCAGAAGGCCGTCACCCGGGCCACGAACTCGGTGATCTGGCGCATCGGCATCTTCTACCTCGGCTCGATCTTCGTGGTCCTGACGCTGCTGCCGTGGAACGACCCGTCGATCACCAAGGACGGCAGCTACGTCGCCGCCCTGAACTCCATCGGCATCCCGCACGCCGGCCAGGTCATGGACGTCATCGTGCTGACCGCCGTGCTGTCCTGCCTCAACTCCGGCCTCTACACCGCCTCCCGCATGGCCTTCTCGCTCGGGCGGCGCGGGGACGCGCCGAGGGCGTTCGCGCGGACCACCTCGCGGGGCGTGCCGCGCACCGCGATCCTCGGCTCGGTCGTCTTCGGCTTCCTCGCGGTCTGGTTCAACTACCAGTGGCCGGACACCGTCTTCGACTTCCTGCTCAACTCCTCCGGCGCGGTCGCCCTCTTCGTCTGGCTCGTCATCTGCTTCACGCAGCTGCGGATGCGCGGCATGATCCTGCGCGAGCAGCCGGAGAAGCTCGTGGTGAAGATGTGGCTGTTCCCGTACCTGACGTGGGCGACGATCGCGATGATCTCGTTCGTGCTGGTCTACATGCTGACCGACGACGCGGGCCGCGAGCAGGTGCTGCTGTCGCTGCTCGTGGCGGTGTTCGTGGTGGCGTTCGCGCTCGTACGGGAACGGGTGCAGCGCAAGCCGGTGCCGCGCGAGGGCTGACGGGTCCCGCCCGGTCCGGCCGGCGTTCACGGTGCCGCGGCTACGGCCGCAGCACCGTGAACGTCTTTTTCGTCCGCTCGTACCGGGCCGTCGCCTCCCCCGCCACCTGCGGCTGGTACCAGGTGCCGATCTGGTACGAGCGTGATTCCTGGTCGAAGCCGAGGAGTTCGGCGTGCCAGCGGCGGCCGTCGAGGGTGAACAGGTACTCCCAGACGACCGCGGGGCGGCCCCGGAACGTGGTGCGGGCCAGCCGGATCTTCACGTAGTCCCGGCCCTGGTGGGCGTCGCGCTCCGACGCCCGCCAGGTCGCCAGCAGGTCGTCCTTGGCGAGCGCGGACTGGGTGACCAGCTCCTGGGTGCCGTCGGGCGCGGTGTAGTGCACCTCGGACGCCGTCTTCACCGCCCGCTTCCAGCCCGGGGGCGGCACCCACGCGTAGCCGACCTCGCGGATCGAGCCGGGCGGCAGGGTCTGGGCCGCGGGCGGGCGCGCGGTGCCCTCGACCGTCGGCGCGCGGGAGGCGGCGCCGGAGCTCGCGCCGCCCGCCGCGGCACCGCCGTCGTCGTCGCCGGGCAGCGTGAGCACGAGGGCCGTCGCGACGCCCGCGGCCAGCGTCACCGCGAGGGCGATCGGCGTGCCGCGCCGCCGCAGGCCGCGGCGCGGGCCGGACGGTGCGGTGCCGGGCGGTGCGGTGCCGGGCGGTGGCGGGCCGGACGGTGCGGTGTCGGGCGGTGCGGTGTAGGGCGGCGGGGTGGCGTGGGCCGGTTTCGCGCACTCGGTCGGCGCCTCCCGTACGGGGACCGTGGGCCGGCCGGGCGGCGGGAGCGGGCGGCGCGGGCCGACGTCCAGGGTGGGGCCGCCCGGCGCGACGGGGGGTGGTGCGAGCGCCTTCACCACCTCGTCCAGGCCGGGGCGCTCCTGCGGCTCCTTCGCCAGCAGGCCGGCCAGCAGCGGAGCCAGCCGGCCCGCGCCGGGCGGCAGCCGGGGCTCCTCGTACAGGACGGCGTGCAGGGTCGCGAGGGTGGTGTCGCGGCTGAACGGGGAGCGGCCGCCGAGCGCCGCGCACAGCGTCGCGCCGAGCGACCACAGGTCGGAGGGCGGCCCCTGCGGCCTGCCCGAGATCCGCTCCGGCGCCATGTAGTCCGGCGAGCCGACGAGCATGCCGACCATGGTGAGCGCCTCGGCGTCCTGGATGTTGGCGATCCCGAAGTCGGTGAGCATGACGCGGCGTCGGCCGGCCCGCTCCAGCAGCACGTTGCCCGGCTTGATGTCGCGGTGCAGGACACCGCCCGCGTGCACCTCGCGCAGCGCGTCGGCCAGGCTGTGGCCGATGCCCGCGACCGCCTCCTCGCCGAGCGGCCCGTCCTCGGCGAGCGCCTGTTCCAGGGAGCGGCTGTCGATCAGCTCCATGACGATCCACAGCCGCTCGCCCTCGTCCACGACGTCGTAGACGCGCACCACGCCCGGGTGGTCGATCCGGGCGGTGGCGCGGGCCTCGCGCAGGGTGCGCTCGCGGCGGGTGCGGGCGTCCTCCGGATCGAGGCCGTCGATGCGCATCTCCTTCACGGCGACGAAGCGGTCCAGCATCGCGTCCGCCGCGCGCCACACCCGCCCCATTCCCCCCTGGCCTATGGATGCGTCCAGGCGGTAGCGTCCCGCCACCACCAATCCCCGGACGCCTCCGCTCATATTCCCTGGCAATCGACTGCACCCCCGGAACACAGAGAAACACAAAATCGCTACAACACGCCGCCCCAGCATAGTGGCGGGAAATCTTGTGGTACCTCTTCAAGTACTGCGAATTGGAACGCAGTTGCAGCAGTCACGGGGGAAACAGAAACATCAAAGGGGGACGAACATGAGTTCACTTGCGCGCACCCGGCGCCGGGCCGGCACGGCCGGGTCGCTGCTGGCCGCGGCCGTCGCGGCGGCGCTGGTCCTGCCCGCCGGCGCGGTGGCGGACGACGGACCGGGCAGCAGTGCGGGGGGCAAGGCCATGAGCAAGGCGCCCGACGGCGTCGAGCCGACCACCACCCTGCCCGAGAAGATCTCGGTCGAACGCGGAACAGGGAAGACCAGGGATCTCGTCGCCACCGTCGGCAACAAGGGCACCAAGGACAGCGGGAAGATCTCTCTGGTCGTCGTCGGATTCGGCGGGCTCGTCGTGAAAGATGTACCGGGCTGCACACCTATTCCGGAGAACAAGCTGCCGAAGGGTTCCAACAGCGGATTCTCCTGTCCGGTGTCGAATATCGCGCCCGGGAAATCGAAAGCGTTCAAGGTGGCGGCGACCTTCGATCTGGCGAAGACCGGAAAGATCTGCCTGCCGGTGCAGAGCGCGGACGGCAGGACGACGTTCTGGCAGCAGGGCCCGGTGCCGTTCGGCACCACGAGCCCCTCGCCGAACGCGCCGGTGACGCCGCTGCTGCTGAACACGGAGAACAGGCCGGCCGCCCCCGCCGGTGATCGCGACGGCGGCGGGGACGGGGGCGGCGACCGGGGCGAGCTGCCCTCGACGGGCCCGGCCGACGAGGTGCTGCCGCTCGGCGCGGCGGGCGCGGCGCTGCTGGCGGCCGGGGGCGCCGGCCTGTGGTGGACGCGGCGCCGGCCGGCGGAGGCGGCCGCGCCGAGGCGCTGAAAAGCTGACGGAACCTGTCAGGTTGAGGGCGCAGAGTGCGGGGCATGACGACGACCCGTGACCCGCACTCCCCGCCCGTCCTGCGCCCCTCGGACGCCGGCTACGACGCCGAACGCGCCGGATTCCAGACCGGTTTCACCCTGCGCCCCGACGAGATCCACGCGGTGGCGGGGCCGGACGACGTGGTGGGCGCCGTGGCGGCCGCCGCGCGGGCCGGCCTGCCGGTGGGCGTGCAGGCCACCGGGCACGGGCGGCCGGGCGACTCCACGGGCGGGGTGCTCATCAGCACACGGCGGATGACCGGGGTCCGCGTCGACGCGGCGGCCCGCACCGCCCGCGTCCAGGCGGGCGCCACCTGGGGCGCCGTGGTGCGCGCCGCGGCCCCGCACGGCCTCGCCCCGCTCAACGGCTCGGCGCCGTCCGTCGGCGCGGTCGGCTCCACGCTGGGCGGCGGACTCGGCATCCTGGCCCGGGAGTTCGGCTACACCGCCGACCATGTGCGCACCCTGGACGTGGTGACCGCCGACGCGGTGCGGCGCCGGGTCACGGCCGACAGCGACCCGGAGCTGTACTGGGCGCTGCTCGGCGGCGGCGCCGGTCCGGGCGTGGTGACGTCCCTGGAGGTCGGCCTGGTGCCGGTGGCCCGGCTGTACGGGGGTTCGCTCGCCGTCGACGGGCGGCGCACGGACGTGGCGGGCGCCGTGCGGGCCTACACCGACTGGGCCGCGACCGTCCCCGACACCCTGACCTCCTCGCTCGCCGCGGTGGCCCACCCGGACTCCCCCGCGATGCCGCCGCACCTGCGCGGGCGGTACGTGATCTCCGTACGGATCGCGTCCACCGGGACGGCGGCCGAGGGCCGGCGGCTGGTCGCGCCGCTGCGGGCCGCGCTCGGCGGGCCGGTCACGGACTCGGTGCGCGAGATGCCGTACGGCGACAGCCACACCATCCACGCCGACCCGGACTTCCCGCACCCCTACTACGGGGACAGCGCGTTCCTTCCCGCGACGGGGACCGCGGGGCTCGGCGAGCTGTTCGCGCGCTCGGGGCCGGCCGCCGACGGCATGCACGTCGTGCAGCTCAACCACCTGGGCGGGGCGCTGTCGCGGCCCGCGCCGAACGCGGTGCCGTACCGGTCGGCCGGCTGGCTGGTGCGGATCCTGTCGCCGCTGGGCGAGGGCGGCAGGGACGCGGCGCGGGCGCACCACGCGCGGGCGTTCGCGGCCCTCGGCGGCGCGGTCGCCGGGCGCGCGCTGAACTTCTCGTTCGGCGGCGGCGACCGGGTGGACGGGCTGCACGGCCCGGACACGCGGAAGAGGCTCGCCGCTGTGAAGGCCGCGTACGACCCGGCGAACCTCTTCCGGAGGAGCTGAGGAGCTGCGGAACCCGCCGCCGCTACTTGTCGGCGAGCTTCCAGGCGGCGGGCAGGGCGCCCATGGCCAGGACGGCCTTGAGGGCGTCGCCGATGAGGAACGGGGTGAGGCCCGCGGCGATCGCGGCGCCGAGGCCCATGCCGGTGTTCATCGCCAGGTAGGGGACGCCGATCGCGTAGACGATGGCCTCGCCGATCAGGAAGGCGCGGGCGGTGCGCCACACCGAGCGGTCGTCGCCGCGGCGGGCGAGCGCGCCGACGGCGGTGGCGGCGAGCATCAGGCCGATGACGTAGCCGAACGAGGCCGTCGCCCAGCCGGAGCCGCCCCCGGCGAACCACGGCATGCCCGCCATGCCCGCGAGCGCGTACAGCGCGAGCGAGAGGAAGCCGCGGCGGGCGCCCAGCGCGGTGCCGACGAACAGCGCGGCGAAGGTCTGCCCGGTGACCGGCACCGGCGAGCCCGGGACGGGGATCGCGATCTGCGCGGCGATGCCGGTGAGGACGGCGCCGCCGAGGACCAGCGCGATGTCCTTGGTGCGGGAGGCGGGGAGGAGGTCGGCGAGGACCTTGCCCGGGCGGGCGACGGCGGCGGCGGTACTCATGGGGACTCCGCGAGGGTTCGTGGGTGGGCAGGGTGGGACGTCGTGACGCTATCCCAGGGGGGTCGAGGCGATCACGGTCACCGGTCGACAAAGGCTGGAGCTCGGTGTTGGTGGGCTCCGGACAAAGACGCGCCTGTACACCGCGCAGAGGGTGACGCTCGTCACTGGGCGGAGTCCGTTTTGCGCGGGAGGGCGCCCGAAAGCGAGACTGTAGGTTCCCGCCAATGCTCAGATCGGCTGACCCCCCATGCACGACGACGTCCCGCCCGAACCGCTCGCCGGGGGCCTCAAGCAGCGCCACCTGACCATGCTCGGCCTGGGCGGTGTCATCGGGGCGGGGCTCTTCGTCGGTTCGGGCGCCGGGATCCAGGTCGCGGGCCCCGGCATCGTGCTGTCCTATCTGATCGCGGGCGCCCTCGCGATGTGCGTGATGCGGATGCTCGGCGAGATGTCGGCGGCGATGCCCGCGTCCGGCTCCTTCTCCGTGCACGCGGAGCGGGCGCTCGGCCGGTGGGCCGGGTTCAGCGCCGGCTGGCTGTACTGGTTCCTGCTCGTCGTGGTGCTGGCCGTCGAGGCGACGGGCGCGGCGCAGATCGCCCACGGCTGGGCGCCGGGCGTCCCGCAGTGGGCCTGGGTCCTGGTGTTCATGCTGGTGTTCACCGCGGCGAACCTGACGGCGGTGAAGAACTTCGGCGAGTTCGAGTTCTGGTTCGCCACCCTCAAGGTCGTGGCGATCGTCGCGTTCCTGGTGCTCGGCACCCTGGCGGTCTTCGGCCTGCTCCCCGACACCGACCCCGTCGGCCTGAGCCATCTCACCGGCGACGGCGGCTTCCTGCCGCACGGCTGGCAGGGGGTGGTGTCCGGGGTGCTGGCGGTGGTCTTCGCGTTCGGCGGTCTCGAGGTCGTCACCATCGCCGCCGCCGAGTCCGAGGACCCGGTGCGCTCGGTGGCGCGGGCGGTGCGCAGCGCGGTGTTCCGGATCCTGTTCTTCTACGTCGGTTCGATGCTGGTCATCGTCACGGTGCTGCCGTGGACGGCGCAGCGGGCGGGCGTCAGCCCGTACGTCACCGTGCTGGACTCGATCGGCGTCCCGGCGGCGGGGCAGGTCATGAACATCGTCGTCTTCGTGGCGCTGCTGTCCGCGCTCAACGCCAACCTGTACGGCTCGTCCCGCATGATCTTCTCGCTGGCCGAGCGCGCCGAGGCGCCGAGGGCGCTGCTGGCGGTGGGCGCGGGCGGGGTGCCCCGGCGGGCGGTCCTCGCGTCGGTGGTGTTCGGCTTCGTCTCCGTCCTGCTGAATCTGCGGTGGCCGGACACCGTCTTCCTCTACATGCTCAACTCGGTCGGCGCGGTGCTGCTGTTCGTGTGGGCGCTGATCGCGCTGGCCCAGCTGCGGCTGCGGCGCCGGATCGAGCGGGAGGCGCCGGAGCGGCTGGTGCTGCGGATGTGGGCGTTCCCCTGGCTGACCTGGGCGGCGCTCGCGGCGATGGCGGTGGTGTTCGTGCTGATGCTGACCGACGACACGGCCCGCCCGCAGCTGCTGTGGTCGACGGGGGCGACGCTCGCGGTGCTGGCCGTGGCGGGGGTGCGGGAGCTGCGCGCGCGGCGCGCCTGAGCGTTCACCGACCGTCGACGAGGGCGTCGCCGAGTGTGAGCGTCGTGTCCGTATCGCGGAAACGTCTTCCCTGTGAGCGGAACGCGTGCCCAGACTGGGCCGACTTTACGTGCGCATTACATCTGCACGTCGCACCCCGTCCCAGCTAGTGAACAGGGCACTTCCATGTCTCGGACGTCCGCGCAGTCGCCGGCCGACGCGCACCCGCCGGCCGACCGGCCCGACCGGCCGGCGGACACCTCGTCGCTCTCGCCCGGCCTGAAGCAGCGTCACCTCTCGATGATCGCGCTCGGCGGCGTGATCGGCGCGGGGCTCTTCGTGGGCTCCGGCACCGCGATCGCCGCGGCCGGTCCGTCGATCGTCCTCGCCTACACGGTCTCCGGCGCCCTCGTGATGCTCGTGATGCGCATGCTGGGCGAGATGGCGGCGGCCCACCCGGCGTCCGGCTCGTTCTCCGTGCACTCCGAGCGGGCCCTCGGCCCCTGGGCGGGGTTCACGGCGGGCTGGGCCTTCTGGTTCCTGCTGTGCGTGGCGGTCGGCCTGGAGGGCATCGGCGCGGCGCAGATCGCGCACGGCTGGGTGCCCGGGGTGCCGGAGTGGGCCTGGGTGGCGCTGTTCATGCTCGTGTTCACCGCGACCAACGTCTCGGCGGTGAAGAACTTCGGCGAGTTCGAGTTCTGGTTCGCCGCCCTCAAGGTCGCGGCGATCGTGGCGTTTCTCGTCATCGGCGTGCTGGCGATCGCGGGGCTGCTCGGCGACGACGCGCCGGGCACCGAGAACCTCACCGGGCACGGCGGCTTCCTGCCGCACGGCACCGAGGGCCTGATCGCCGGGCTGCTCGCGTCGGTCTTCGCGTACGGCGGCCTGGAGACCGTCACCATCGCGGCGGCCGAGTCCGAGCACCCGGTCCAGGGCGTGGCGAAGGCCGTGCGCACCGCGATGTGGCGCATCGCGGTGTTCTACGTGGGCTCGATGGCGGTGGTCGTCACGCTGATCCCCTGGTCGGACGAGGCGCTGGTCGACCCGGACAAGGGCTCCTACGTCGCGACCCTCGAACGCCTCGACCTGCCGGCGGCCGGCGCCGTCATGCAGGTCGTGGTGTTCGTCGCGCTGCTGTCGGCGATGAACGCCAACATCTACGGCGCGTCGCGCATGGCCGGTTCGCTGGTGGCGCGCGGTCAGGGCCCGCGGGTCATCGGCCGGATCGACGGCGGGGTGCCGCGGATCGCCGTGCTGCTGTCGGCGGTGTTCGGCTTCGTCTGCGTGCTGCTCAGCTACTGGCGCCCGGACGACATCTTCCAGTGGCTGCTGAAGACCATCGGCGCACTCATCCTGGTCGTCTGGTTCTTCATCGCGGTCTCCCAGCTGATCCTGCGGCGGCGGCTGGAGCGCGAGGCGCCGGAGCGGCTCGTGGTGCGGATGTGGGCCTACCCGTACCTCACCTGGGTGGCCCTCGCGGGCATGGCCGTCGTCTTCGTCCTGATGGCCCGTGAGGAGGGCACCCGCGAGCAGCTCTGCTACGCGGGCGGCCTCACCGTGATCCTCGCGGCCGTCGGGTACGCGCGCCAGAGGCTGGCCGGACGGAAGCGGTCCCCGGACAGGCTCTAGCCGCACAGGTGTTGCAACGAGAAGGACCCCCGGGCCGCGTGGCCCGGGGGTCCTTCTCGTTGCGCACGGCACTGTTGCTGTTAGCCTGCACTTGCGAACTACTTGCAATAAGCAGTCGGAGGGCACGGTTAGACATGGCCACGTACACGCTTCCTGAACTTCCGTACGACTACGCGGCACTTGAGCCGGTCATCAACCCGCAGATCGTCGAGCTGCACCACGACAAGCACCACGCGGCGTACGTGAAGGGCGCGAACGACACCCTGGAGCAGCTGGCGGAGGCCCGCGACAAGGAGCAGTGGGGCTCCATCAACGGGCTGGAGAAGAACCTCGCCTTCCACCTCTCGGGCCACATCCTGCACAGCATCTACTGGCACAACATGACCGGGGACGGCGGCGGCGAGCCGCTGGCCGCGGACGGGGTGGGCGACCTCGCCGACGCGATCACCGAGTCGTTCGGCTCGTTCGCCGGGTTCAAGGCGCAGCTGACGAAGGCCGCCGCGACGACGCAGGGCTCCGGCTGGGGCGTCCTCGCGTACGAACCGGTGAGCGGACGGCTGATCGTCGAACAGATCTACGACCACCAGGGCAACGTGGGCCAGGGCTCGACCCCGGTCCTCGTCTTCGACGCCTGGGAGCACGCCTTCTATCTCCAGTACAAGAACCAGAAGGTCGACTTCATCGACGCCATGTGGGCCGTCGTGAACTGGCAGGACGTGGCCAAGCGGTACGCGGCCGCCAAGGAGCGGGCCTACAACCTGCTGCTGGTTCCGTGACGCTCTGAAGCGTCCCGCCTCGTGATCGTCTTCTCAACCTTCACGCGGGCGGGCGGCACAAAGGACGGGCCCCCGTGAGGACGTGACTCACGGGGGCCTGTCGTCGGGCGGGGTTCCGGGGCATCGTCGGTGCATGCCGACCATCCGCGTGCGGGCCTGCCCGACGTGCAAGTCCGACGAACCGCACCGACATCTGGACGCCGAGGAGACCAAGTGGCTGCGCGACCGGCGCGGCCTCAGGGACACCGACGACGTCCATGTCTGGTGGAAGTGCGCCCGGGAGGGCTGCCGCACGATGCGGCACTACTGGGACAAGAGCAAGTGGGAGCAGCTGCCGCCGCCCGACCCGGAGTGACCTCAGTCGAAGACCGGGCCCTGGGTGCGGGACCGCTTGATCTCGTAGAAGCCGGGCACGGACGCCACCAGCAGGGTGCCGTCCCACAGCCTGGCGGCCTCCTCGCCCTTGGGGGCCGGGGTGACGACCGGGCCGAAGAACGCGATCTGCTCGCCGTCGGCGCCCGGCACCGCGATGACCGGGGTGCCGACGTCCTGGCCGACCTTGTCGATGCCCTCCTTGTGGGAGGCGCGCAGCTCGTCCTCGTACTTCGTGCCGTCCCAGTGGTCGAGGAGGGACGCGGGCAGGCCGACCTCCTCCAGGGCGCCGGCGACGGCCTCCTTCGTGGGGCCCTCGCCGCGGTTGTGGATGCGGGTGCCCAGCGCCGTGTACAGGTCGCCGAGGACCTCCGCGCCGTGCTCCTCCTGCGCCGCGATGACGACGCGGACCGGGCCCCAGGCCTTGGTCGCGAGCATCTCGCGGTACTCCTCGGGCAGCTCGTCGAGCCGGTTCTCGTTCAGGACCGCGAGGCTCATCAGGTGCCAGCGGACCGTGATGTCGCGGACCTTCTCGACCTCCAGCACCCAGCGCGACGTCATCCAGGCCCAGGGGCACAGGGGGTCGAACCAGAAGTCGACGGGGGTCTTCTCAGCCGTGGTGGACATGGCTCTCCTCGGAAGTCACCGGGTGGTCTCGCCTGCGGCAACGCGACGGCACCCGTCCTCATTCCCGTGCGAGGATCGTGGGAGCCGATCAGTTCCGCACAGTCCCACAAGGACGCAGCGCCGTCAGAAGGAGTGCCGCCCGTGCCCGGAGAGAATCTGTCCCGCGACGAGGCCCGCGAGCGGGCGGGCCTGCTGTCCGTCGAGGGGTACGAGGTCACGCTCGACCTGCGCTCGGCGGTCGGCGGGGCCGTCGGTGACGGGCCGCGCACCTTCCGGTCCGTGACCACCGTCAGGTTCCGGGCGAACGAGGCGGGCACGAGCACCTTCGTCGACCTGATCGCGCCGTCGGTGACGGCCGTGACGCTGAACGGCGAGGACCTGGACCCGGGCGCGGTGTTCGACGGCAGCCGCATCCACCTGGAGGGCCTGGCGGAGGAGAACGAGCTGGTCGTCGACGCCCAGTGCGCCTACTCGCGCACCGGCGAGGGCATGCACCGCTTCGTCGACCCCGAGGACGGCGAGGTCTACCTCTACACGCAGTACGAGCCCGCCGACGCGCGCCGCGTCTTCGCCACCTTCGAGCAGCCCGACCTCAAGGCGCCCTTCCGCTTCGCCGTGCGGGCGCCGCAGGGCTGGACGGCCTGGTCCAACGGCGCGGGCGAACTCGTCGACGGCGTCTGGCGGTTCGCGGAGACCAAGCCGATCTCCACCTACATCACGACGGTCGTGGCCGGTCCGTACCACTACGTCACCGACTCCTACGAGCGGGTGCTGGACGACGGCTCGAAGCTCGTCGTCCCGCTGGGCGCCATGTGCCGCAAGGGCCTCGCGCCGTACTTCGACGCCGACGACATCTTCGAGATCACCAAGCAGGGCCTCGACTTCTTCCACGACCACTTCGACTACCCCTACCCCTTCGGCAAGTACGACCAGGCGTTCGTGCCCGAGTACAACCTCGGCGCGATGGAGAACCCGGGGATCGTCACCTTCCGCGAGGAGTACATCTTCCGCGGCAGGGTGACCACGGCGTCGTACGAGCGCCGGGCGAACGTGATCCTGCACGAGATGGCCCACATGTGGTTCGGCGACCTCGTCACCATGCAGTGGTGGGACGACCTGTGGCTGAAGGAGTCCTTCGCGGACTTCATGGGCTCCTTCTCGATGGTGGAGGCGACCCGCTTCACCAACGGCTGGATCACCTTCGCCAACAACCGCAAGGCCTGGGCGTACCGCGCCGACCAGCTGCCGAGCACCCACCCCGTCACCGCCGACATCCGGGACCTGGAGGACGCGAAGCTCAACTTCGACGGCATCACCTACGCCAAGGGCGCCTCGGTCCTCAAGCAGCTCGTGGCGTACGTCGGCCGGGACGCGTTCCTGGAGGGCGCCCGCCGCTACTTCAAGCGGCACGCGTACGGGAACACCCGCCTCGGCGACCTGCTGTCCGTCCTGGAGGAGACCAGCGGGCGCGACATGGCGTCCTGGTCCCGGTCCTGGCTCCAGACCGCGGGCGTCAACGCGCTGACCCCGCAGGTGACGCTGAACGGCGAAGGCCGGATCGTCGAGCTGGCCGTGGTGCAGGAGGCCGCCGAGTCCCACCCCGAGCTGCGCCCGCACCGGGTCGCGGTCGGCCTGTACCGGCGCACCGCCGAGGGCGCGCTGGAGCGGTACGCGCGCGCCGAGGCCGACGTCGACGGGCCGCGCACCGTGGTCGGCGAGCTGGCCGGGGCCGAGGCGCCCGAGCTGGTGCTGGTCAACGACGACGACCTCACCTACTGCAAGATCCGCTTCGACACCGGGTCGCTGGACACGCTGCGCGAGCGGCTCGGCGACATCAGCGACCCGCTGGCCCGCGCGCTGTGCTGGTCCGCGCTGTGGAACCTGACGCGGGACGCGCTCATGCCGGCCCGGGACTTCATCGGCCTGGTGCTGCGGTTCGCCGGGCGCGAGTCCGACATCGGCGTCCTTCAGATGCTGCACGCCTGGGCGCGCGGCGCGCTGGCGCACTACGTGGCCCCGCAGTGGCGCGAGGAGGGCGGGCGGCTGCTCGCCGAGGGCGCCCTGAAGGAGCTGCGGCTCGCCGGCCCCGGCAGCCAGCACCAGCTGACGTGGGCCCGCTTCTTCGCGTCGGTCGCCGCGCGCGACGCCGATCTCCAGCTGCTGGCCGGGCTGCTCGCGGGCACCGCCAGGATCGACGGCCTGGAGGTCGACCAGGAGCTGCGCTGGGCGTTCCTGGAGACCCTCACGGCGCACGGCGTCGCCGACGAGGCGGCGCTCGCCGCCGAGCTGGCCCGGGACGACACCGCGTCCGGCAAGCGGCACCAGGTGCGCTGCCTGGCCTCGCGCCCGTCGGCCGCGGTCAAGGCGCAGTCCTGGGCGCAGGTCGTGGAGTCGGACACGCTGAGCAACGCGCTGGTGGAGGCGACCATCGCCGGATTCCAGCAGCCGTCGCGGCGTGACCTCACCGCGCCGTACGCGCAGAAGTACTTCGCGGCGATCGAGCGCGTGTGGGCCGAGCGGTCGATCCAGATCGGCATGGACGTGGTGCGTGGGCTCTTCCCCGACCTCCAGGACTCCCCGGAGACGCTGGCGGCGACGGACGCCTGGCTGGCCGCCCACGAGGACGCGGCGCCGGCGCTGCGCCGCCTGGTGCTCGAATCCCGCGACGACCTGGCCAGGGCGCTGCGGGCGCAGGCGTGCGACGTGGCCGCGGCGGGCTGAGTCCGACCGGCGACGGGGAGGGGGCGGGCGCCGCGCAGGCGCCCGCCCCCTCGTGCGCGGCCCGGGGGGCCGTGGGCGGCGAGGTGTTACCGAACGCGGGCATCGCATGCCGTAACCCCCGGTGCGGCCTGGGCTTTTCGGCAGGTCGGGGCGCCGACTTTAGGGCGGGCTTGTCCGGTTTCGCCGACAGGGCTGTAACAGGGGTTAGCGCGGGGTGTGCCGATGGGCACATCCACCTCATGAACCACAACACCCCCCTTTCCCCCCGCCCCCTGCGCCACCTGGTCACGACCCAGCGGCGCGTCATGAGCGGCGCCCAGTTGAAGGCGCACGGCGTCTCGGCCGCCGCCGCGCAGGAGCAGTGCCGGGCGGGCGGGCCCTGGCAGCAGGTGCTGCCGGGGGTGTTCCTGCTGCACCCCGGTCCGCCGACGGGCGAGGAGCGGCTGCACGCGGTGCTGCTGTACGCCGGGCGGACCCCGCAGCGGCGCGTCCCGGCCGGCGCCGTGCCCGTGCAGCCGGCGGCGGGCGACCCGCACGCCACGCCCGGCGGGCCGGCCACCCCGTACAGCGATGTGCTGGTCACCGGGCTCGCGGCGCTGGCCCTGCACGGTTTCTCGGCCGCTCCCGCGCTGCTCTCCCTCGACCACGTGGACGTCCTGGTCCCGCGCACCCGGCGGCTGCGGTCGACGGAGTACGCGCGGCTGGTGCGCGCGCCGGGGCTGCCCGACCCCGTGACGCTCGACGGCGTCCCGGTGGCGCCGGTGCCGCGCGCGGTCGCGGACGCCGTGGCGCAGCTCGCGGACGCGGAGGCGGTGCGCCGGCTGCTCACCGAGGCGGTGCGCGGGGGCCACTGCGACCCGGCGTCCCTCGTACGGGAGTTGACGGCGGCCCGGCTGCTGACCCGGCCGCACGTGGTGGCGGCCGTGGACTCGCTGCTCGCGGAGGGGCGGGCGATCGCCGAGGACCGGCTGTACGCGATGGTGCGCGAGTGCGGCCTGGAGGACCCGTTGTGGAACGTGGACCTGCGGCTGCCCGCCGGTCCGCACCTGGGCGGGGTGGACGCCTACTGGCCCGACCACGCGGTCGCCGTGGAGCTGGACACGCGCGCGCCGCGGCCGGGTCTGCGGCAGGACGACGACGCGCTGTGGGGGGCGTACGTCCGCAAGCGCGAGCACCTGGAGCGGCTGGGGATCACGGTCGTGCACATCACGCCGAGGAAGCTGCGCGAGTCGATCGAGCAGCAGGCCGCCGTCGTCCGGACCGCGCTGATGGCGTCCGGCGACCGGGATCCGGCCGCGTATGTCGTGGTGCTGCCCCGGTCGTGACGGGCCGGGGCGGCGCCAGGAGGGGAGCGAAGGGGCGGGGCCGGGTGCGGCGCCGTCCCTTCGCACGCGCTCACCTGCCGGGCGCGGTCACTTGCGCAGCACCAGTTCGGTGTTGCGGTCGCCCGGCGTGCCGGACAGGGTCGCCCGCGATCCCGGTGCGTTGGCGGCGAGTTCGCGGTAGAGGGCGGCGCGGCCGGTCTGGCCGAGGTCGGCGAAGTCGGTGCGGTGCGGCGCCGAGGACTCGATGAGCGTGGTGAACAGCGAGAGCGTGCCGTCGTGGTTGTCGGTGATCTCGATGACGCGGGCCAGTTGCGGGAAGTCGACGTGGGAGGCGGTGGAGATCTCCCAGAAGCCGGCCGCGCCGCCGGTGCCCCGGTGCGGGGTGATGGCGTTCTTGTGGCTGTGGCCGTTGATCCAGGCCAGGACCGGGCGGTGGGCGGCCAGCAGCGCGGCGAGTTCGGTGCCGTCGTGGCGGCGCTCGGCCGGGTGGCCGGGGTCGGCGTGGAGGTTGCGCATCGTCCTGCTGGTGTGGTGGGAGAAGACGACGACCCGGTCGCCCGCACGGGCCGCCGCCGTCAGCCGGGCGGTGAGCCACCTGAGCTGCGCGGTGCCCACCGAGCCCTCGTAGTGGCCGCCGGGGTCGGTCGTGTCGAGGCTGATGCCGAGGACGTCGTCCGAGACGCGGAACGCGTAGTACTGCGTGCCCGCCGCGAGGTTGGCCCGCGTGTAGCCGTGGCCGGCCGGGCCCGGGCCGGTGTGCGCCGGGTCCAGGTGGGCCGCGACGTACTCGGCGGGGGTGAAGGGCGCGCGGGAGGCGTCCGGGGTGACCGGGCGCATGTGGCGGGCCTGCGCGCGGAGCAGCTTCTCGAACTCCCTGCCGCGCGGGTCGCCGCCCTTCTTGACGTTGTCCCAGATCGCCTTGCCCGCGGCGGCCGGCAGGTCCATCAGCTTGCGGCCGCCGACGGCGAGTTCGGCGAAGTAGGAGTCGCCGGGGGCGTAGCAGCCGCCGGGCAGGGCGTCGTGGTTGCCGACCGTGGAGTACCAGGGCAGCTTCAGTCCGGGGCTGCGCACCTCGGAGATCGCGGCGGCGAGGAAGCCGTCGAGGCGCGGGAAGTGGTGGTCGCGCTTGTCGGTGTCGCGCAGCGCCGATTCGGGGTGCCAGTAGAGCGGGATGCCGCTGTTCTGGACGCCTTCGTAGTGGCGCGGGTCGCCGGTGTTGGGGGTGATGCGGCCGCCGCTCATCGTGGTGAGGAACCAGTCGAGTTCGCAGCGGGCGTTGTTGTCGGTGTTGTCGCCGGTCGTCATCACGAAGCGCAGCGGCGCCGCGGTGACGGGCGCGCCGCGCAGGGCGTTGACCCGCTCGACGAGCGCCACCGCGCCCGCGACCGACAGGGCCTCCTGCGGGCGCCAGGCGCTCGATGTCCGGGCGCGCAGGTACTCGTAGCGCAGCGGGTGCTGCACGTCGACCAGGTGCAGGTCGGTGAACTGGACGAAGGCGGCGAGCGCGGTGCGGCGGGTCGCGCGGCCGGTGCGGGCGGCCCGCAGGTCGGAGCGGACGACGCGCGGCCAGGCCGGGCCGTCGCCCAGGCGCCGGTAGCCGGAGCCCTGCGGGGTGGCGACCGAGGCGAGGGTGGTGCCGCGGGTGTACGGGGCGCCGGGCGCCGCGGGCGCCGCGGGCAGCGTGCGGGTCAGTGCCCGGGCGGGCAGCGGGCGGGCGGCGGCCTCGTGCCCGCCGGGTCCGACGACGTAGCCGATGCCGGCCATCGCCGCCATCCCGGTGAGCGCGCCGGTCGCGGCCAGCACGGTGCGGCGGTCGATGTCTGCGGCGGCCTTGGTGACAGAGCGTGTGCGCGGCATGGCGCGGTCTCCCCGAGTGCGAACGCGTCGACAGTGGCGGCCGGGCGGCGCCGTGGTGCGTCGCCCTTCCGTACTGGATGGTTGGCATCGGGGATGACCTGCGCGTGAACGGCGACGCAACGCGCAGCGCCGATCACCGTACGTGGATCTCGCCGGTCCGCGCCGGGGCGCGCGTCAGGTCCGTGTTGTCATGCGCGGGAGGGGGACGCGCTCGCTGAGGGTCACTCTGTGTTCATCTCGCGGGGAAGCGGGGGCCCCGGTTCGGGTTTCTCGGTGAGGTGCCCGTCGCGCGGGCGCTCGCGCCACAGGGCCAGCCCCACGTCGACGAGTTCGACCCGGGGCAGGGCGGCGACGGCGGCCAGCTCGTGCCAGGCGGCCAGGTCGGTGGAGCCGTTCTCCTCGTGCCGCAGGGTGCCGCCGGTGATCGCGCCCTCGTAGACCAGGCGCAGGCCGTGGAAGTCGGCGACCGTGCCGAGCTTGCGCGGGTAGCGGCGCAGCACCGAGTCCACGCCCAGCAGGGCGCCGGGGGTGAGGGTGTAGCCGGTCTCCTCGTCGACCTCGCGGATCACCGTGTCGTACGGGTCCTCGCCGTGGTCCATGCCACCGCCGGGCAGCGTCCAGCGCCGGCTGCCGTCGCCCGCGACCCAGCGGGCGAGAAGCACCTGTCCGTCCCGCACGCACACGGCGTACGCGGCCACCCTCAGCTCTTTGTGCATTCCCGAACGCTAGAGGCATCCGGGCCGATGCGCAGGGGGATGGGCGGGTTTCGCCCGGTGCCGGACGGTGCGCGGGGCGGGCCCGGCCGATTCCGTCCGGGTGGTGGGGGTTTGGGCGCGATGGCGTATGGCGGAATGCCGCCATGGACATGCCCCGTCTCGGGCAACTCTCCCCAAACCGTGGTCACTTGCATAAAGCTGAGCGGTCATCCGGCACCGAATTCCGGAGTCGTTCCGATCATTCCGATCGTCCGTCGTCACCTTACGTAGCAGGGATGCTGATGACCCCCGATCCCCAGCGCGCACCCATATCCGGTGCGAGACGCGCGGCCCGGCTCGCGGCCGCCGCGGGCCTGGTGGCCGCGCTCACCGCGGCCGGGCCGATGCCCATGGCCCTCGCGGCGGGCGCGGACTCCGCGCCGGCCACCGACCCCGCCGTGAAGTCCGCCAGCGACAAGCTCGGCTCGCACGACGCCGAACTGCTGGCCGCCGCCCAGGCGGACCACGACAAGAACGTGACCGTCATGGTCGCCACCGCCCCCGGCAGGACCGAGGGCGTCGCCGCGCAGCTCGACGCCGTCAAGGGCGGCTCCGTGGGCCGCACCTACGACAAGCTCGGCTATGTCCGGGCGACGCTGCCCACCGGCCGGGCCGAGGCCGCCATCAAGGCCGCCGAGAAGCTCGACTCCGTGCTCGGCATCGACCTGCGCCAGGAGATCAAGCTCGACGACCCGACGCCGCCGGCCGACACCGCCAAGGGCGCGGGCCGGCACTCCTCGGGCTCGTACAGCGGTCCGGGCCGCGACACGCCCGCCAAGAACCCGTACAACCCGTCGTTCGAGACGGGCGCCGTCGACTTCGTGAAGGACAACCCGAAGGCCGACGGGCGCGGCGTCACCATCGGCATCCTCGACTCCGGTGTCGACCTCGGCCACCCGGCGTTGCAGAAGACCACCACCGGCGAGCGCAAGATCGTCGACTGGGTCACGGCGACCGACCCGATCCTGGACAGCGACGCCACCTGGCGGCCGATGGTCACCCAGGTGTCCGGCCCGACGTTCACCTACGCCGGCCGCACCTGGAAGGCGAAGGCGGGCTCGTACGGGGTCAGCACCTTCGCGGAGGCCGCCACCACCGGCGGCGACGCCAAGGGCGACGCGAACCGGGACGGCGACACCACCGACAAGTGGGGCGTGCTGTACGACGCGGCCGCGGGCACCGTCACCGTCGACCTCAACGACAACGGCGACTTCACCGACGACACCCCCATGAAGCCGTACAAGGACGGCTACCAGATCGGCTACTTCGGCAAGGACGACCCGTCCACCGACGTCGTCGAGCGCCAGCCGTTCGTCGTGGAGATCCGCAAGGACGTCCCGATGGACCCCTACGGCGGCGACTGGGTCGGCCAGAAGCGCGACTTCGTCAACATCGGCGTGATCGAGTCGGAGCACGGCACGCACGTCGCCGGCATCACCTCGGCCAACGCGCTGTTCGGCAACAAGCGCATGAACGGTGCCGCGCCCGGCGCAAAGATCGTCTCCTCCCGTGCCTGCACGTGGACCGGCGGCTGCACCAACATCGCGCTCACCGAGGGCATGATCGACCTCGTGACGAAGCGCGGCGTCGACATCGTCAACATGTCGATCGGCGGCCTGCCGGCACTCAACGACGGCAACAACGCGCGCTCGCTGCTCTACACGCGTCTCATCGACGACTACGGCGTGCAGCTGGTGATCTCGGCGGGCAACTCCGGCCCCGGCGCGAACACCATCGGCGACCCGGGCCTGGCCGACAAGGTCGTCTCGGTCGGCGCCTCGATCTCCAAGGAGACCTGGGCCTCCAACTACGGCTCCCAGGTGCGGAAGTCGTACGCGATGATGCCGTTCTCCTCGCGCGGCCCGCGTGAGGACGGCGGCTTCACGCCGACCATCACCGCGCCCGGCGCGTCGATCAACACCACCCAGACCTGGCTGCCCGGTTCGCCGGTCGCCGAGGCGGGCTACCCACTGCCGGCCGGCTACTCGATGCTCCAGGGCACCTCGATGGCCTCGCCGCAGGCCGCGGGCGCGAGCGCGCTGCTGCTCAGCGCCGCCAAGCAGAAGCGGATCGACCTGGCCCCGGCGGACCTGCGCACCGCGCTGACCTCCACCGCGGACCACATCAAGGGCGAGCAGGCGTACGCCGAGGGCTCCGGCCTCATCGACATCGAGGGCGCCTGGAAGTCCATCCGGCACGGGGCGAGCGCGCACACGTACACCGTGAAGGCGCCCGTCGACACCGCGATCGACTACGCGCTGGCGACGCCGGGCTTCGGCACCGGCATCTACGACCGCGAGGGCGGTCTGAAGGCCAAGCAGCGCAAGACCTACGACGTGACGGTCACCCGCACGTCCGGGTCGGCCAAGCCGGTGCGCCACGAGCTGTCGCTGAAGAACAACTCCGGTGACACCTTCGACATCGTCGGCTCCCGCACGGTGTGGCTGCCGCTGAACCAGCCGGTCACCGTGCAGGTGCGGGCCAGGCCGGACTCGGCCGGGCTGCGCAGCGCCATCCTCCAGGTCGACGACCCGCGCACCGAGGGCGTGGACCAGCAGATCATGGCGACGGTCGTCGTCTCGACGCCGGTGGCCAAGCCGTCGTACACCTTCACCGGCAAGGGCTCGGTGCAGCGCAACAGCACCCGGTCGTACTTCCTGACGGTCCCCGAGGGCGCGAAGGCGCTCCAGGTGCGGATGAGCGGGCTGAAGGACAAGAGCCAGACCCGGTTCATCTCCATCCACCCGTACGGCGTCCCGGTCGACGACACCTCGACACCGAGCTGCTACCCGAACTACGGCGACGGATCGGGCAACGGCTGCCGCCCCGACCTGCGTTCGTACGCGGACCCGCAGGCCGGCGTCTGGGAGATCGAGGTCGAGGCGCGCCGCACGTCGCCGCTGCTCGACAACCCGTACCAGCTCGACGTCGCCGTGCTCGGCACCGCGTTCGACCCGGCCGTGCAGACGGTGGCCGAGGCGAAGGTGGGCACGCCCGCCGACGTGTCGTGGAAGGTCACGAACAACTTCGCCGCGATCAACGGCGGTACGTTGCAGGGCGGTTCGCTCGGCTCGTCGAAGACGGCCCGGCCCACCATCGCCGACGGCGCGTCGCAGACCTCCGAGGTCGTCGTGCCCGCCGGCGCGGAGAAGCTGACGGTCGCCATCGGCAACGTGTCCGACAAGTCCGCCGACCTGGACCTGACGGTCTACGACGCGAACGGCACCCAGGTCGCGCAGTCCGCGGACGGCGACTCCGAGGAGGCGGTGAGCATCAGCAAGCCGGCCGCCGGCACCTACACGGTGGTCGTCGCCGGGTACTCGGTGCCCGCGGGGACGACCGAGTACGACTACTCGGACGTCTTCTTCTCCTCGGCGCTCGGCACGGTCACGGTCGGCGACCAGAAGCCGGTCACCCTGGCCAACGGCGCGTCCACCACGGTGTCCGCGCAGGTCACGGCGGCCGACGCGGCTCCCGAGGGGCGCGAGTTCTTCGGGCAGGTGCAGCTGCTGAACGAGCGCGGTGTCGTCACCGGCACCGGCAGCGTGAAGATCGAGAAGGTCACCCGGTAAGCAGGGTCGCACCGCGGTCGCGGTGATCGGGGGGGGGGGGCCCCCCGCCCCCCCCCCCACTCCGCGGTGAGCGGGCGGGGGCCGCGCCCGGCAGGGCCCCGGGCCCCGGCCGCGCGGCGGGGGTAAAACCCCGCGCCTCCCCCA